>NZ_VFNO01000009.1:0-242699 GCF_006715575.1 Brevibacillus sp. AG162 | reverse complement strand
ACCCCTCATAGACGATGAGGTTGATAGGTTCGGTGTGGAAGCGCGGTAACGCGTGGAGCTGACGAATACTAATCGGTCGAGGACTTATCCACACATTTAGCAAATGATCATGCAGATCCAGTTTTCAAGGAATGAGAAAGCCATCCGAGCAGGATGGTTTTTTTGTGTTAGTACAACTAAGGATATGCTAAAAACAATGGTGTAGCAGAGGTGAGGCCAGTCGGAAAAATTCCGATTGGCCTTTTTGCAATCAAACCGCCAGCCACCAAACCCCTGCGCATTCCGGCAAAGTCACCAGCTTTTCCACAACGACTCTGTCTGCAAGTTCATCCCCAAAGAAAAATCTTGCTTGCCGTTCTGCTTCTTCCAAGTCTGCAAATCGGTAGTCCAAACGAATCCATTTGTGAGAGAAGCCGTATTTGTTTTCCAACAAGGAATAGTACTGTGTAAGAAATTCGGGCGGATGAGGTGTTTCATATCCGGTCCCCATCGTCTCCATGATGACGATCGTGCCACCAGGACGAAGCACGCGTTTCATCTCCTGAATGATCTTTTCAAGATTGAGCTCGTTGTTGGGAACTTCAGAACTGGTGAGGTAACAAACCGTCCATCCCGCTACGATGACATCTGCACTATTAGCGTCTGCGGGAATTTCTCGATGATCCGCTACGTTTGTTTTCCAATTGGAAAGACCGGCTTGCGTCAGCTGTAGTGCATTCACTTCTAGCATGGCAGCGGAAGCATCGAGAGCAAGAATGGACTTGGCATGAGGGGCAAGCACAGAGGTAAGTCTACCTGAGCCAGCTCCCAGATCGATCACGTCCCGTCCTTTGATGGGGGTGATTTCTTCGATGACAGCGAGCAGACTTGGTTGTCTGGAAATCATCAAATCGTACTGTTCCGCTTGATTTTTATAAATTTGTTCGTGGTTTGGCATCGTTCACCCTCCAGTTACTTGATCGTACTGGAAAATATCGTAAAGCTTCACGCCACGTGAAGGTCAAGAGATAGAAAAAAGGATTCCGCCTCGCAGTCGTATGAGCTACAGGGGAATCCTTCTTCTTTTTCATTTAAGAACGGACAGAAATTAAATTCTTCGCCAGCGCTACCATCTGATCATGAAGGGTAGGGTCTAGTTGATTGCTTCCCGTGTGGTACGCGAGATGATACAAGATTCCTTGATCATAGAACTCCATCTCATGGGCGTTTGTGACGATCAGATTTACTGCGTGATTTTTATCATCGTACTTGTAAAAGTTATACACATAAGAGCTGTTTGTCGTGATGATATGATGATAGAAAGTGATATCGTCAGTCAGTGGCTCAACGCGCATGACGTTCCCAAATGAATCCAGTCCAGAAGCAGATGGCTTCACATGGGCCAAGGGGTTTTCATCTGTCTCTGTCATACGAACGATGAAGAAGTTTTCCGTAATAGGGACTTCGTTAGCCTGCTCGTATGTCAGCTGTAGCTGGTGTCGTGTTTCTTTTTCGGAGCCTGAGGAGAATGAGACGAGATAGGCCAACTCTTTTTCGACAGGAAAAGGCAGCTTCGTTCTATCCACTAGCTTGATTCTGCTTTGGAGAGACGAAGGCAATAGCGGTGTCATTTCCTGAATACTCATCGGCCGGTAATGCGTCACGTTTTCAGGATCTTGGGTCAGTCTGTGAATTTCGCTCTGGGCAAAAACATCTCCGCCAGCTTTTACGAGACCAGTGGAAGAGGAGCAACCGACAAGCAATAGAAACAGGCTCACTGCAAGGAAACACACAACTTTTGGTCGAAAATTTCTCAAGTCTTTCCTCCTATTATGCCTCCGCCCCCTTCGTTTGATTGACGAGACGAAGCATCTTATTCCCGATGTTGATTGCTGCTTGGATAATGTAGCCAGTCGTAAACGACAGCACGACTGTTCCGTAATAAATCGGGCCATCTAACAGGAAGCTTGCGCTAAGAAACATGCACGCCAGCAAAATTTCTGTCCGTCTGAATGTCCACTTTAATCTTTTCGACATGACCAGTACAAATGCCTCTTGGGGGGCTGTGCACACTTGCGTACACACATACAGCCCGATACCGCTGCCGATGCAAATGTTTCCGAGTGCCATGGTCAGAAGCGGCGGCAATGAACGGATAGCAGCCATGAGCGCATCGATGGACCCGATTAAATCGACAAAGATGGAGATCAGCACCATGACCAAAATGGCACCGACAGTAATATAGCTGCGATCCATGAAAAGGACGATGATGACAAAGGTCAGGTTAATGGCAAACATCCAGAAGCCAATCGATATCCCGAAGTTTTGATACAGGGCAATAAACAGAGAATCATACGGGCTAAGACCAAAAGATGTAATGGTCGTCATCATGTTGATCCCGAGTGCCAAAATCAATAAGCCTACGATAAACAAGAGATATTCAAATTTTAAGCGAATCACAAAACTCGACTCCTTTCCTTCTACATAAGGAGAGCATAATATGTGGAACGCTTTTCAGAGCAAGCGGAATGTGTTTTGATGTATGTAATAATTACTGATTCGACTTAGAGGAGCAATCTGAGTGGCTAATATAAGAGAAATCGCGAAATTGGCAGGTGTATCCGTTTCAACCGTTTCCCGTGTGCTTAACAATCATCCGTACGTGAACGAGAAAAAACGCGCGGAGATTCTCAAGATTATTGAAGAACAAAATTATGTTCAAAACAGTAATGCGGTCCACCTCTCTACCGGAAAAACGATGGTAATCGGTGTGACATTGCCTCTCGTCAACAATCAGTACTACAGCTCCATTATCGAAGGGATTGCAGCAGAAGCGGCTCAGCATCATTACAAGCTGATGGTGTGCCAAACAAATAACAACCCCGAGCAAGAACGCAGCGTTTTACACTTGCTCAAAAATAAAAAAATCGATGGGCTAATCATGTGCTCCAGGTCCAGCTCTTGCGAAACGCTCAATGAATACGCAGGATACGGACCTATCATCACTTGTGAAGCAAATGATACCACATCTGTTTCAAGTGTTCATATCGACCATTATCAAACGTTTCGGATCGGGATGGAGTATCTGATGAAGAAGGGGCATCGCCGGATCGGGTATTGCATCGGCAGAAAAAACAGCTTTAACAGTCAGCATCGCAAGCGTGCCTATTACGAAAAGCTGCGTTCGATTGACGTGACACCCTCTCCTGAGTGGTCATTTGAAGAGTGTTTAACGATCCAAGACGGCAAGGATGTCATGGGAAAATTGCTGCAAACAGAAGAGCGGCCGACAGCAATGATCGTATCGTGCAATCATATAGCGGCAGGGATCATCAAAGAAGCCAGCAGATTCGGGATTAGTGTACCGGAAGACTTAGCCGTAGTCGGTTGCGATGATCAGCCGATCGGAGAACTGCTAGAGATCACCACCGTCTCCAGCTCCAGTACGTTGATGGGAAAATATGCATTTGAGATGCTGCATGAGCGGATTTGGACTCAGCAATTGGATGGGAAAAAGGAAGAGAAGGAACTGTCGCCCGTATTGGTAGAGCGACTGACGACGTAAAGCTTGAAAGATAGCACAGTTGATCAAAAAAATGCCAGTGATCTCCCGCATACTAAAGAAAAAATAGGTGAAGGAAGTCAAAGATGGACACGTACAAGCGGATTCAGGACGCGATTGATTATGTAGAAGAGCATCTTCAGGAAGAAATGAACATCTCAGAAATTGCTTCCAGGGCGCATTTCTCTGCGTTTCATTTTCAACGGCTGTTTCAGGCAATCTCAGGCTTCAGTGTACAGGAGTACATTCGCAAGCGCAGATTGTCGGAAGCTGCACGTGCGCTAAAACAGACAAGTGACAATGTGCTCGAAATTGCTGTGGCCTATCAATACCAGTCGCAGGAAGCACTGACACGCGCTTTTGAGAAGCAGTTCGGCATTACACCTGGAAAATATCGCAAAGAAAATCGATCGCTGCCCTACCAAGCCAAAATGGACTTCTTGACCTTTCGCCAAACGATCAAAGGAGAGATCACGATGAACAAACCGACGATCACGACATTGGACGAAATTTTAATCATTGGACGCAGGTTCCGGACGAGCTTGCAGGATGAAAAGTATTTCACGGACATCCCGGGCTTCTATCAAGCGTTTGGCAGCAATCAAGATTTTCTGCGGATTCC
Organism: Brevibacillus sp. AG162; assembly: GCF_006715575.1. NCBI lineage: Bacteria > Bacillati > Bacillota > Bacilli > Caryophanales > Paenibacillaceae > Brevibacillus > Brevibacillus sp. AG162. Next base: position 238,536 of record NZ_VFNO01000009.1, on the reverse strand, counting down.
GAATAAAGCGGCGGCAGACATGTCGTACGGAATCTCCTGCGAATTTGCGGATGACGGTAGCTTTTCCTTTGTTGTAGGGGAGGCTGTGCATGGCTTTCCGGAAGAACTGCCTGAGGGCTTCATTTCACTTGCTCTGCCTGCGGGGAAATATGCGGAGTTCAAGGTGAACGGGGACGTCGATCTCGTGCAAAACACACGCAGGTACATTTACGGGACGTGGTTGCCGAATTCGAATTACGAGAGAACAGAGGGACCCGATTTTGAAGTGACAGATGTGTGGGGCTCTCGTTTCCCAGATGCAATAAAGATGAGCATCTATATTCCGCTAAAATAGCCACTGGCTCGCGAATTTTACATGACCTTCACACGCCATCCATTCCAGCTTTATACCCGTTTGCTACAGTGTACATGTAAGAGCGAATGTACAGGAGGCGGGTAGGGTGGAAGTGCGGATTGAGCGCGTCGTAAGAGATGATTTTGCGGAAATGATCACGTTGGCGGATATGACATTACCCGATCGAATGAACTTGCATGAGCTGAAAAAGTATATGGAGCTGTTTCCTGAGCTGATTTTCAAGGCGACCTATAACGGCCAGCTCATCGGTTTTAGCTGCGCCGGCATTGATATGTATCAGACGACTGGCTGGCTTCTGTTCAGCAATGTGCGCAAGGAGTTTCAAGGCCAAGGCATCGGCAAGCGACTAATCGAAGCCAGACTGCAAGCCCTGCGCCAGTTCCCGACACTTCGCACCGTGCAGGTTACGGTGAGTGAAACGAACGAATCCTCTATTCGCGCCTTGTCTGCCTATGGCTTCCGTCTGGCTCATGCTGAGCAGGATTACTACGGGCCGGGCAAGCATCGCAATTTGATGGAGCTGCCTATTTTGCCTATCATTCAACCAGAAAAAATAGAGTCGTCCATCGTGACTACCTAGGTGGAATAACTAAAGCGGAGGAGCTAAAGCCTGCCGCTTTTTTTCATTGGTTGGTACCGATGCTGTAGTGGGGAAGAAGTGCATTTCCAGTCTACGCTTCGGCCTACGCCCCGCAAAGGGGATTGACTGTCCGCTCCGAAATGAATAGCGGGAGCGCTTCAAACCAGAAAACGCAAATGCGTTTTTGTATGTGATAAAAGCTGAAATTCCCCGCCATTTATTCCGAAGCTGGATAGGGCTCCAGAGGCGCTTGGACTGGAAATGCACTTCTTCCTATGTGGCTTTGGTGAACACCTTGAGAGTGATTCAAGAAGTGTAGCAAGCAAGCAAGCTTCTCTGTTCTAGCTGATAAAACGGTTTAAAAAACGAATGATAACATTGCTGTAAAGAAGTACTGCCATATGTTTGGAAGGAGACCGCCCGAACGAAGAGAGGATATAGGCGACTGGAAAACATGTGGCAGGGCTTCGGACTCCACATCTGTTGGAAGACAACCATAATTATCCCTTGTCCTTAATCAACACAGCCGCCAACACCTGCTGCCCAAACGCAGTAATCTGAGTTCCTTGCTTCTTAACTCCAATCGAGACACATCCAGCGCGTTCCAGCACGGTCAGCTTGTGCCTGATTTGGGCTTCAGTCAAGCGGGTAGGACTCTCCATTCTCGCGAGCAGGGCACTGCGTCCAATACGTTCCTGACGCTTGTAGCAATCGGACAGCACTTGCAGGATCGCTGCGTAATCTACCAAGGAGCCTTGCCTGGACAAATACCGGATTGTATCTTCCAGCGTATCATCTCGGTGAGAGAGAAGTGGCTGAGTAGAGACATGCCCCGCAAAAAAACGCTCCGGCAAATGAGCCAGCTCCACCTGATTCCCCTCTGCGATGACGACTGCATAGTGAATGAAATTTTCCAGCTCGCGAATATTGCCTGGCCAATCGTAACGGAGCAGCTGTTCCGTCACTTCCCGTGAGAAGGACAGACGCTGCTTTTTTTTCTGCAAAAAATAATCGATCAGCACCAAAATATCCTCTGGACGATCACGCAGTGGCTGGATGTGCAACGGCAGGACGTTCAGTCTGTAGTACAAATCCTCGCGAAACGTCCCTTTTTTGACCATTTCCATCAGGTTGCAATTGGTAGCGGCGATGACGCGGACATTGACTGGAATGACACGATAGCCCCCTACGCGCATGACCTGCTTTTCCTGGAGAACACGAAGCAGTGACGCCTGGATGCTGAGTGGGGCATCCCCAATCTCGTCCAGAAAAATGGTCCCGTTGTGAGCCAGCTCGAATAGTCCCATCTTTCCGCCTTTTCGTGCTCCGGTAAAAGAACCTTCCTCGTATCCGAACAATTCGCTCTCAACCAAGCTCTCGGTCAGTCCTGCAAAATTGACGGGGACGAACGGACCGTCACGGCGCGTCGAGTGTTGATGGATGGCTTGGGCGAAAACTTCCTTCCCGGTTCCGTTTTCCCCTGTGATGAGAATCGTAAAGTCGCTTTCGGCCAGCTTGGTCGCCACTCGCTTGTTGGTCTGAATGGACGGGCTTTTGCCGATGATATTGTCAAACGAATACTTGGTCATCAGTCCGAGATTGGCACTTTTCGTCCGTATTTCCTGTTCGATCTGCTGTACCTTCGTCACGTCCTGAAAGGTAATGACCGCGCCAAGAAACTGATCATCCAAGAACGTGGGAATCTTGGTAACCAAGAGGTACAAATCGCGGAATTCCAATACTTGCTTCGTTACTTCCGTGTGTGACTCGACTACTTCCAAAATGAGAAATTCGGGAATGACCTCCGCTACATTTCGCCCGATACAAGTTGCTTCAGTCATATGCAAAATTTTCTCGGCTTCTTTGTTCAGCACAGTGATATGCCCTGTGGCATCTGTGCCAATGATGCCTTCATGAACGGCATTTAAAATGGAGCTCAGCTTTTCATTCAGCTTCCGTTCATTGTGTACCGAGTTGGTCAGCTTGCGCCCGATATGGACGAAATCACTGATGAAATCAGCCGTGTACAGGTTTGCCTTATCCGGAGACAGATCAAGCAGGCGCGAAATATCAAAGATCGTCGTCAAATCCAAAGGGCGGTGCCCCAACTCAATGACGTTTTCAAAATGAGCAGGAATCAGCTCCCTGAGCCCATGACAGACTGCGACATCTATTTGATCTTTTTCAGGAAGCGGAGTCTCGGTATCGGGTACGTACGGCACAAATGCAAGATGAGAGAATCCGAGATGAAACAAGAGCTCAATCGCGCCTTCTACCATTTCGATGGAGTTGGAAACAAATAGACAGCGTGTTCCTGGCGGCAAGTCCATGAGTTGATCCAGTTTGTTAATGTCAATCGTGCGCCTTGCTAGCAGCACGGGGATGTCTGACGGAGGTACTGGCTGATCGTGCAAGAGACTCGTGTCCGAAACGAGGATGAGATCAACTTCATCGTACACACTCGGGTGAAGCCGTTCTTGCATGTGGTTTCGAATGATGTCCAAGCGGTCGCCGAAAAAAGACGTGAGCGTGTTTGCAAACAGCAGACTGATCGTCTCCAGCCGGGTCATCAATAAGATGCATGGGTTCTGTTTTATCATGATGCGACTCCTTTATATCTGCCGAATAGCTTTTTGATTTGGGTGGAAATATTGGAGGGATTATCAACAAAAAACAACCTATATTATAACCTAAAAAATCTATAATTGTTCAGAAATGCTTAACTTTTATAACAATACAGTATTGGCACAATTCTTGCTATACATCCGGTAGAGCAAAACGAGATACTAGAGATAGACATCAGGGAGGATGATGAATCGGATGAATCCGTTCGTATACATGGACGAGCATCGCGACGAAATAGTGCAAACATACAAAGATTTGCATCAATTGGCGGAGCCGAGCTGGCATGAGGAGAAAACGGCGAGATATTTGCAGGAACGCTTGGAGGCGGCAGGTATTGCCGTCACACGCTTCGAGGGGCACCACGGCTTTTATGCTGAGATTCCTGGAGAGAGTGCTGAAATCGTGGCTTTGCGCGCGGATATGGATGCACTCGTACAGGAAGTGGACGGCGTGGTGAGACCGAATCATTCATGCGGACACGATGCTCACTCGACACTGGCTCTCTACAGCGCCCTTGCTATTCAAGCAAGCGGAGTGGTGCCGCCGAAAACGATGCGCTTTCTTTTCCAGCCTGCTGAAGAGAAGATGGGCGGAGCCTTGCAGATGATGAAGGATGGCGCCCTGGAAGGCGTGACAAAGCTGATCGGCGTTCATCTACGCCCGGAAATGGAAGTGCCGTATGGTAGTGCTGCTCCCGCGATTTTGCATGGATCATCGAGCTCCATCAGAGGGACGATTACAGGCCTGCAAGCACACGGAGCACGTCCGGCGCTCGGAAAAAATGTTATCGAAGCCGCTTCGTTTTTGGTTTTTGCGTTGCAAAACATTCGCCTGCAAGACGGATGCTCTTTTTCTGTGAAGATGACTCAATTGCAAGCAGGGGGAGAAACGGTAAACGTTATCCCTGATCGAGCGACCTTTAGCCTCGATGTACGTGCACAGTCCAATGAAGGCATGGCAGAATTGCGGAGAAAAACCGAGCATGCCATGAGTCAGACAGGGGCTTTGACGGGCATGGATGTGGAGTGGGAATGGTCGGGAGTCACACCGGCAGCGGTCGCCAATGCGAACATGATCCAAGTAGCCAAAAAGGCAATTGGGCAAGTGTTGGGTGAGGACAAAATTGCCGATATATGTGTGACACCAGGCGGAGAGGACTTCCATTTTTACGCGATTCACCGCCCTGAGCTGGCTACCACGATGATTGGTTTGGGATGTGGGCTCACACCTGTTCTGCATCATCCACAGATGACTTTTCAGACAGATGCCCTGATTTATGGGGCAAAAATCATGACAGCTGCGATTTATGAAGCAGCCCAACATTCTTAGAGAACCGCTACATACGCAGGGGGTTACCTTATGACAGAGAGCAAGCAACTAAAAAAGAAAAGCTTATTTCGGTTAGACGCCTACGTCCTTTTGTTTTGCATCTTACTTCTATGTGCGCTGGCTACCTATGTGGTCCCCACAGGAGAATTTGACCGTGTAAAAAACGGCAATGTGACGACGGTTGTCCCGGGTAGCTATCATGCGGTGGAGCCGAATCCTACGGGCTTTATCGAGTTTTTTACCGCGATCCAGACAGGGATGGTCAAAGGCGCGCCGATCATCTTCCTCGTTCTGTTCACAGGCGGTGCTTTGGCTGTTTTGGATAAGACAGGTGCACTCAACGCAGCGATTCTAACCATGGTCCGAAAATTAGGAAATAGAGAGTGGCTGCTGGTTATTTTGATCACTTCCGTTTTTTCTGTACTGGGTACGTTGGGTGTCATCGTCAACTCCGTCATTGCTTTCGTTCCGCTGGGCATCATGATAGCGAGAGCGATGAAAATGGATGCGATCTTCGGCGTGGCTCTGATTTATCTGGGTGTGTATGCTGGATTCAATACGACCATTGCTTTTCCGGGAACGCTGGGCTTGTCCCAAGAAATTGCGGAGCTGCCACTGTTTTCAGGTATCGGCTACCGTACCATCATTTATGTTACGTTTGTGATCGTCACCATTTTGTACATCGGGCGTTACGCGCGCAAGGTTCGTCAAAACAAGAGTATCTTGGGGGACGAGCTCTTTCCTTCTGATAGTGGTTCAACTACGATGGAAGTAGACACGAAAAATGTTGATTTTACTACTCGTCACAAATTGATCCTGGCGTTTACGGGAATCGTTCTGATTGGTTTTATCGTCTGCACGATCTTGTTCAAATGGGACGTAAACGAGATGTCCGGAATCTTTATTTTCATTGCGATTGGAGTAGGCTTGCTCAACAAGATGAGCGGCAACGATATCGCCAAAACGTTTTTAAAAGGCTGTCAGGGGCTGATTTATGGGGCTTTGATTGTGGGTATGGCACGTGCGGTCACGGTCATTTTGGAAGATGGGAAGTTCCTCGATACTATCGTGTACGGGCTTGCTACCATTCTGGAGCCGCTCTCACCGATGGCAGGCGCGATTGGGATGTTCCTGGGAAGCGCCGGGCTGCATTTCTTGATTTCGTCCGGTTCAGGTGAAGCCGTTATGCTGATGCCGTTGTTGGCACCATTGGCTGACCTGATGGGCATTACTCGTCAGGTAGCAGTAGAGGCGCTGATGCTCGGAGAAGGTGTGGTCAACTGCATTAACCCGACCTCAGGTGTTCTGATGAGTATTTTGGCGATGAGTGGCATCTCCTACGGCAAGTGGCTGAAGTTCATGCTTCCGCTCACAGCGGTATGGACAGCTCTCTCCATTGTGTTTATCGTGATCGGGGTCTTGATTAACTGGGGCCCTTATTAATCCAACATTCGATAATAAGAAAGGCTTCGCCAACATGACTTGGCGGAGCTTTTTTCATCAAAATCCTTCACGCGCATAAACTGTGCAGCGACACATCATTTTCGCAGGTAGAAAGTGGGGAAGCTCACCATGAGTACGGAAAATCAAGTCGCTTTTGATTACCGGAAATACTGGGAGGATGATGAGGAAGACTTTGAAAAAACATTGGATGACATCTTCTCTTGTGCTAAAAAGCATGTCATTCTCTACACGAAGGTAACGGATGGGACAGAACCCCAGGTCGTCGACATGATCAAAGATCGCGACATCTTGCGTTACTTGAAAAAGTACAGTGATTTCACCATAACACGAACCGTTGAGCAGAAATATCCAGACCTGTCCTCTGCCAGCTTTTTGATTCTCGAAAAAAATCCCCCAACGGCTACATAGCTGTGGGGGATTTCCTTTCCTTTATTGACCAATGATGATGCGTTCTTTCGGATAATGGTAGCGTACGATTCGGTCATTGCGCTTCAAGAAAAGGAGCAAATTGATAATCCCGATACGTCCGATCATCATCGTAATAATCAGGATGAGCTTGCCGCCTATGCCCATCTGAGCCGTAATCCCGGTAGACAATCCGGTCGTACCAAAAGCAGAGCAGACCTCGAACAAGACGTGCTGGAAAGGTAAATCCTCCAGCCAGACGAGCAGCATGACCGACGTGAACACCAGGATAATCGCGATGAAAAAGACGATGAAGGAGCGCTGAATGTCCTCATCAACCAGCTCTCTCCCGAACACCTTTACTTCCTTGTAGCCACGCATGTTGGCAAAAACCGAGGCAATCAGGACGAAGAACGTCGTGGTCCGTATCCCCCCGCCCACGCTGCTCGGGGAGGCGCCAATGAACATCATCCCGGAGAGCATGATGAGTGTTGTGGTCGACAAGAGGCTGATATCCATCGTAGCCAAGCCGCCGCTTCGCGAAGAGACGGAGTGGAACAACGAATAGAACAGCATTTCATGCCAGGTCTTATCGGCCAAAAACTGATTCCGTTCAAAAACGAAAATGAGCAGGGCTCCAATGACGATCAAGGAAAAGAACGTCAGTGTCGTAATCTTGGTGAAAAGTGAAAAGGTGAAACGCACTTTTGCACGGCGATAGGAAAAATACGTTCTCAGCTCCACGAGTACGGGAAACCCGATCGCCCCACAAATAATCAAGATCATCACGATGGTCTGAAACACGTAATCGTGGGTAAAGTCGAGCATGGAATTTCCGTGCAGGTCAAACCCGGCATTGGTAAAAGCACTGACAGAGGCAAAGTAACCGTGGTAGAACGCGGTGTACCAGTCATCGTAGTAGCCGGCGTAAATAAAATGACTGCCTAACAGGATGGTTCCCACCAGCTCAATCATGAGCGCAATCACGAGAATATTGCGCATCAGGTCGACCAGACCGGACAAAGTGGACCGGTTGTGGTCCGTCGCGATCCAGATGCGCTGTTCCAGTCCGATTTTTTGACCCATGAGGATCCAGATGAACGTTCCGAGTGTCATGATTCCGACCCCGCCAACCTGGAAGAGCAACGTAAGAAACAAGATTCCCCACTGGTTGAAAACCTCATGAATGGTAATGACAGTAAGCCCGGTAACGCTGATGGCACTCGCCGCGGTAAACAAAGAGTCAATAAAAGAAAGAGAGACTCCCGGCAAGTGAAAAAACGGCAATGACAGAAGAAACGCTGAGATCAGGATGAGCCCAACGTAGGCGAACACGATGATTTGAACAGATGTCAATCGACGCTTTTGATTGGATGATAACAAAATAAATGGCCTCCTGAATGAGCTTCATGAGGATAATCATACCAAAAAAAGTTCGCAAGCAAAAACACTAAGAAAACACCCCTTGCCTGCGTGTAGCACCAAAGACAAGGGGTGTTCGTTCATCTACTTCTTATTGCGACGGAGGGCACGTCTGATTTGACCGCGAATCTCTCCATCCGGATTTTGCGTTGTGTGCACGTTTACATACGTTTGCCCGTTCTTCATGAGCCGAATCAATTCTGACAGGGGTCTGCCTTGCAAAGGACCAACCAGATCAGCTTGAGTAATGGAACCAGTCACAACACCCCGATTCACACTGATACCACGCGTTACAGGACCAAACAAGAATACAACAACAGGTCCATTTACTCCTCTGGCCCCAACATGAATATGAGCTTCCGTGAAATTCCGCAAATTGTTTACGACCAATCGAAAATCGAGTCGTTGTTTATTCTGACTTAATCGAAAGCTAGTAGTACCTGTTGCATTTGTTCGGACTGGCGGAACCTCTTCAGAGCCTCGCAAAAAAGCTCGAAACCTCAATGTCATAGTAATCACCTCCTACTTTCTACAATATTTTTATTGCTCATACATGGCTTGTACGTTTGTCCAACGCGGATTGAGCATGTACAAAAAGGGCTAGCGAAAAGATTAGTTGACAATGTATCCGCAAGAATGGTAAAGTTCAGAATGTATTTATTGGAAATTCAAAATATTAATGGAAAGGTGGGCTAGTCATGAAAAGAATTGTACGCATGGGTCATTCATACAACGGCATACATGACGTAACCCCACCATTGATACGAGCGTAGTATCGTTTTTTTGATCTCGTTAACATGGCGTAGGTTACATTTTTCGTAACTTGCGCTTTTTCTATTTTTGTTAAGGAAAAGGCATGTTGCTTACGGGCGATATGTCTTTTTTTGGCCTCTTTATAAGGTCACCCACCCAGCTAAAGAGAGGGGAGAAACACGGATGTTCTCGGTTTTGGCAAAGCTTGATTGGTTTTTCAAGGAGCATTGGAAACGTTATACGGTCGCTATTCTGCTATTGATTCTGGGCGGCTTATTGGAGATTATCCCTCCAAAAATCATTGGGGTGGCTATTGATGAGATTCACCTGGGGACGCTGACTGGCGAGCGGCTGGTATCCATTTTGCTGTTTTTCGGTGTATTGTCTGTCGCTATTTACTGGGTCAATTTTATCTGGATTCGCAAGCTGTTTGGGGGAGCTTTTCTGGCGGAGCGGACGTTACGGTCGAAGCTCATGACGCATTTTTTGCGGATGACGCCAACCTTTTATCAGCGCAATCGCACCGGTGATCTGATGGCGCGGGCGACAAATGACCTCAAGGCTGTCTCGATGACGACAGGCTTCGGGATTTTGACGATGGTGGACTCGTTATCCTTTACAGGGGCAATCGTCCTGACGATGGGCTTTTTGATCAGTTGGAAGCTGACCTTAGCGGCAATTCTTCCGTTGCCGTTCATGGCCTATATCATCAAGCAATATGGGAAAAAAATTCACGAGCGTTTTTCTACCGCACAAACATCGTTCGGCGAGCTGAACGACCGCGTGCTGGAATCCGTCTCTGGGGTTCGCGTGATTCGAGCTTACGTACAGGAGATGGCGGATCAGGAACGCTTTCGCCAAAAAACACATGAAGTGTATCAAAAAAATATCGATGTGGCGAGAATCGATTCGTTGATTGAGCCGACCGTCAAAATATTGGTTGGAATCAGTTATATGATCGGCTTGATCTACGGTGGATACCTCGTGTTCCAAAGAGAACTGACCTTGGGAGAGCTGGTCTCGTTCAACGTCTATCTCGGGATGCTCATTTGGCCGATGTTTGCGATTGGTGAATTGATCAATGTGATGCAAAGAGGAAGTGCCTCGCTGGATCGGGTCAATGAAACCTTGGCTTACGAAGCCGATGTGACGGATCACGACAGACCGGTTCATGTGGCGGTACCAGAAGTCATTCGGTTTGATTCCGTGACATTCCGCTATCCATCTGCGCAGGTTGACCAGCTAGTGGATGTCTCCTTTACTCTTGGGCGGGGTCAGACGCTAGGAATCGTCGGGCGTACGGGAAGCGGGAAATCCACGCTGGTGCGGCAGCTGCTTCGCGAATATCCGGTAGGACGGGGAGCCATCAGTGTTTCGGGAGAGGCGTTAGAACAGATCAGTCTGGATAACATCAAGAGCTGGATCGGCTATGTACCGCAGGAGCAGATTCTGTTCTCGAAGACAGTCCGCGAAAACATCTTGTTCGGGAACAACGAGGCAACAGAAGAACAATTACAGGAAGTGTTGAAGCAGGCAGCATTTGCTCGGGATGTGCAATTATTGCCCGAAGGCTTGCAAACACTCGTTGGTGAAAAAGGCGTAGCCCTTTCAGGCGGACAAAAACAGCGGGTGTCGATTGCCCGAGCTCTTTTGGTCAATCCGGAAATCTTGATTCTCGATGATGCCATGTCAGCGGTGGATGGCAAAACCGAAGCGGAGATGATCGCGAATATTCGCCGGGAGCGTGCAGGCAAAACAACACTGATCACCACACATCGCTTATCGGCCGTCCAGCATGCAGAGTGGATTCTCGTCATAGACGAAGGACGAATCGTTGAGGAAGGTACACATGCTCAGCTATTGGAGCTGGGCGGATGGTATAAAGAACAATTCGAGAAACAGCAGATTGAAGCGACGCTGACAGAAAGCGGGTGAATGAATGACGACGGGGAAAAGGCTAGTCCACTATGCAGCCATTTTTAAAAAGACGATTCTTCTGGCGATCCTGATGCTCTCCATATCCGTTGGGGCAGAGCTGACGGGTCCGTTTTTGGCAAAAAAAATGATCGATACGCACATATTGGGTATTGAATTCCCTTGGTATGAAACGGCACAGCATGAGAATTCCGTGCTGTACAAAGGGAAGTATTACACGAGACAGGACCACTTGGCAGCAGGGGAGAGCACAGGTGGGGAAGTTCGTGTTTTGCAGGTGGGACGCGACTATTATTTCTTGAATCAGGCGATTTCGTATGATGGGCAGCGCTCCATTGAGAATGGAAAGCTCGTCATTGTCAAAGGTGCGGATCGAGCAGAGTATCAGGTCACTCTCTTAAGCAATCAGGAGATATTCGAATTTTTCCGGCCAGAGACAAGGGGCTTGTTCACGCTGGCTGCTCTTTATTTCGGATTATTGGTAGTTGCTTCGCTTTTCCACTATGGACAAAAGTTTTTATGGCAAAAATCAGCGAATCAGGTCATCGAGAGACTGCGTATTGATGTGTTCGCGCATATTCAGCGATTGCCCATCCAATATTTCGATCATCTCCCTGCCGGGAAGGTGGTTGCTCGTGTCACAAACGATACAGAGGCAATCCGTGAGCTGTTTACGAATGTGCTCGGCAACTTCATTACGAGCGGGATTTATTTAATCGGTATTTTCGCGGCGCTGTTCTTGCTTGATGTACGACTCGCGCTCGTTTGTCTGGTCATTTTGCCAATCATGGTCGTGTGGATTTACTTGTACCGCAAGTACGCTTCTGCATTCAACCATGTGATTCGGGCACGCATTAGCGACATCAACGGGATGATTAACGAGTCGATCCAAGGGATGCCGATCATTCAGGCATTTCGCAGAGAAAAGGAGACGATGCGGGAATTCGGCGAACTGAACGAAGAGCTGTTCACCTATCAAAATAAAATGCTGCGGCTCAATGCGACCGCTTCGTTTAACCTGGTTCAGTTCATCCGCAATATCGCGTTTGTGTTGTTCATCTGGTATTTCGGCGGTGCCTCCCTCGGGATAGGTACACTGCTCTCCCTTGGTGTCCTCTACGCATTCGTCGATTATCTCAATCGCTTATTCCAGCCGATGACGCAGATCGTCAACCAATTGGCGAACCTGGAGCAATCGCTCGTCGCGGCGTCGCGTGTGTTTGAGCTGCTTGATGAAGAGGGTGTTGACGTTGATCCTGCAAAGGTTCCTTGCTATCAGGGGAATGTCCGCTTTGATGATGTTTCTTTTGCCTACAAAGACGACCAATACGTGCTGAAAAACATTTCGTTTGAAGCTTGGCCTGGAGAGACAGTGGCACTGGTTGGTCACACAGGCTCGGGAAAAAGCTCGATTATCAATCTGTTACTCCGTTTCTATGATGTAAACAATGGAGCGATTATGATTGATGGGCGCAATGTGCAGGAGTTTTCCAAACAGCAGCTTCGTCAGCATATGGCTATTGTTTTGCAGGACCCGTTTTTGTTTACAGGAACGATTCGTTCCAATGTCAGTCTGGATGATCCGTCGATTTCACCGGAAAAAGTGGAGAAAGCCTTGTGTGATGTAGGGGCAGACCAACTGTTCCGCAGTCTTCCGCAAGGATTTGATGAACCTGTTATCGAGAAGGGCAGCACGCTTTCACTCGGACAGCGTCAGTTAATTTCGTTTGCGCGTGCTCTCGCGTTTGATCCGGCTATCCTCATTCTGGATGAAGCGACTGCCAGCATCGACACGGAAACAGAGGGCATTATTCAAAATGCACTTGAGGTGTTGAAAAAAGGGAGAACGACCTTCATCATTGCTCATCGCCTGTCTACGATCAAAAATGCAGATCAAATTCTCGTACTGGATCGAGGCAGAATTGTAGAGCGTGGAAAGCATGAGGACTTGATGGAGAAGCAAGGCAGGTACTATCAGATGTATCAATTGCAGCAAGGGAACAAAGAAGCGCGGGTGCAAGAGGCAGTAGGAAAGCACGGAAACGCCCCAGCTCTGACCTAGTTTTTTCTACTCTTTTTGCCTGCTGAACGGTAAGATAGAGCATATGGACTTTTCAGGAGGGATCATCATGCCACATCTTATCGTTCGAGGCATTCAAGCCGAACAAATGGCAACGATTAGCGAACCGCTTGCAGTGGAGCTTGCTGCACTATGCCAATGCGGCACGGACAATTTCACGATCGAATGCTTACAGACGACAGGCGTTTTTGGCGGGAAAATCGTGGAGTCGTTTCCTTTTATCGAAGTAGCGTGGTTCGAGCGTGGGCAAGAAGTTCGTGACCAGTTTGCCCAGATTGTAACGAAGCATGTCCTATCTCTTGGCATTCCAGAAGTAGAGATGGCATTTGTCGCTTATCAAAAAGAAAGCTATTATGCCAACGGAGAGCATTTCTAAAGCGAAGCCGACAGGTGCTGTCGATTTCCCGGGAAAGAATCAAGACATTCGACAAGAGTACGAACAAACAAATGAATGCAAGCATGGAATAAGGGTGTTCCTTCCAGAAGTACGAGATTTTTCGTACGAAACGGGTGGAACACCCTTTTTATTTGTATAGCCAAAAATTTCTAAAATAGGTGTCACAAACAAAAGATGCCAGTTGTTATTCATAGTGAGAGGAGGGCAAACAGTGGAAAAAACAGAGATAGAGCGCCTGCTGATTGAGATAAAAGCAGGTTCTCTTGAGCAATACGAACTCATTATCGATCACTATCAACAACCGATCTTTACATACTGCTATCACATGCTCGGTCATCGCCAAGATGCGGAAGACGCTGTCCAGGAAGTCCTGTTTCGTGCCTACGAGCATCTTGACCAGTATACGTACTCACTGTCATTTTCTGCATGGCTGTACCGGATCGCTTACAACCATTGTGCGAATGTGCTAAAGCGCAGGAAATTAAGCCGCGTATTGCCCTTTTTGTACAACCGTGATCAGGATGGACGCAATTATGTCGAGGAGAGCATCGACAGCAATTATTTCGGGGAGCCGCTCGAGCGTATTTGGAAACGGCTGTCTGCCGAGGAACGAACACTCATGTTCCTACGTGTGCTAGAGGAAAGAGAGTACGAGGAAATCGCGGAGCTGCTGGACAAAAAGCCTGCGGCGCTGCGTAAGCAATTCGAACGCATCTTAAAAAAGTGCAAACGTTATCTGCCAACGACGGGAGGGGTGCTGAATGATGGACAAAAATCCGTTTAAGCACATGCGAGATATGCTGGTAGCGAAGCCAGTCCCGAAGGTCGATGTCAAACATAAAGTCATGGCAGCAATTCGTGCCAAGGAAAACAAGGAGGAAAAAGTCGTGAAAAAGAAAATTGGCTTGCTAGTCACCGTAGGTATGCTGGTAGGAGCGTCTTCCGTATGGGCGGGGATGGAAATGATTCAGTTGAAAAATGAGAAGGGCGAAGTAGTGCTAAAGCTTAAACAAATGAGTATGCAAGAACAGCAACAAAAGATGCAACAGCTACCCCCTGACATAAAGGATCAGATCAAAAATCGAAATGCAGAGATTTTTAAACAGTTGGATACGGGGGAACAAATCGTCAATGGATTAAAACCTGGCGAAGCGGTTGCCATTTATTGGCAGCTGACAAAACTTCAGTTGGAATCAAATCCAAACAGTACTCCGTTCGTAGATGTACGATCCAAGCCTTTTACCTATACAACGTGGAAGGACATGGAACAAAAGGTTGGCCATCTGTTCAAGGTGCCGACAGAGATGGGGACCGATTTCAAGTTTGTAGCAGGTGAAGCGATCTATCTTCCAAGTGACAAGTATGATGAGAAAGCGATGAAAGAGGAACAAGAAAGAACGAAAAAAGAATACGTGGTACAAACAATTCCATTATCAGACAAGCTTCGTGATGCAGAGATTGAGTACAAGGGCCAAAAAGGGAGTGCTTTCTTACAAGTTTCCATCCTGGGTGACAAGAATAAAAGTGGAGGTACACTTGCGGAGAATTTGGAGAAAGTCATGATTGGCGACAATGAAGCCGTGTACTCCACTTTCGCACCTGAAAATGGGGACACCGTTCACTCTTTGGAATGGGTGAAAAATGGGACAAATGTAAACTATAGCCTGAGAGCCAAGATGAGTGTAAGCACGAAAGAAGAGCTGCTGAAAATGGCGGAACAAATCAATCAAGCGAAATAATGGAAATTCCCTCATCGTGGGTGCTATGCCATGATGGGGGTTTTGAAATATATGTCACATTCAGGGAATCCCGATTGTTATTCACAGTGAAAGGAGGGCAAAACGTGGAAAAAAAAGAGATAGAGCCCTTGCTGCAAGCAATAAAAAACGGCTCTCTCGAACAGTTCGAAATCATCATTGATCACTATCAGCAACCGATCTTTACATACTGCTACCATATGCTCTCCCATCACCAAGAAGCGGAAGTGGCTGTACAGGAAGTTCTGCTTCACGCTTACGAGCATCTGGAACAATATACGACCGCCGTATCCTTCTCGACATGGATCTGTCGAATTGCTCACAACTATTGTGTGAATGTGTTAAAGCGCAGAAAGCTAAGCCGTTGGTTCCCCTTTCTGTACAAACAGGATCACGGTGGAAGTGTAAAAGAGCATATCGATCTCCCTAATAGAGAAGAGGTTGTGGAGCGTATCTGGAATCGGCTGTCTGCTGAGGAACGGTCACTCGTTTTTTGGAGGGTGCTGGAGGAAAAAGCGTACGAGGAAATCGCAGAGCTGCTGGATAAACCACCTGAGGCCCTGCACAAACAATTCGAACGTATCTTAAAAAAGTGCAAACGTTATTTGCCAACGATGGAAGGGGTGGCCGCTAATGGACAAAAATCCGTTTAATCGCATGCAAGACATGCTGAGAGCGAAGCCAGTCCCGAAAGTCGATGTCAAACATAAAGTCATGGCAGCGATTCGTGCCAAGGAAAACAAGGAGGAAAAAGTCGTGAAAAAGAAAATTGGCTTGCTAGTCACTGTAGGTATGCTGGTAGGAGCGTCTTCCGTATGGGCGGGAGTAGAAATGATCCAGTTGAAAAATGAGAAGGGCGAAGTAGTTTACGAGATAAGGCAGCATACCGATCAAGAACAACAGCGATTGATTCAGCAAATGCCTCCAGAGGAACAGGCGAAAATGGAGGCGAGGGGGAAAATGTATGAGCATCGGGATGAGGTCAATAATGAAATTATTAATGGCTTGAAGCCTGGAACCTCAGTCGCTATATACTGGAAGCCGACAAAAGAAGAGGAAGAAATCCAAAAGAACATAACCTGGTCAATATATAAACAACCGTATATCACAATGGTATCTAAGCCGATGACTTATAAAACTTGGAAGGAAATGGAGGCGGCTGTAGGGAAGATGTTCACGCTTCCAGCCGAGCTTGCTGGAGGCTTCCGTTTCGATGAAGGTGACGTACACTATGAAGAAAACTACGAGTACATGGTGGACCTCGAAGCACTTAAGGCAAAAGCCATCAAAGAAAACAAAGAATACGCCTTCACAGAAATTCCGTCAAGCAACAAGTACGATTTTACCAGTGTCGCCTATAAGTCTGAGAAAGGTAGTGTAAGGGTAGAGGTACGAATAGCTCATGAAGGCAAAACAGGAACAAACGCAGAGGCACTGGAAAAAATCATGATTGGCAACAATGAAGCGGTTCTCACGACGCACGCTTCAAAAAATAGCGATAATCTGAATTGGATCACCTGGGTGAAAAATGGAACAAAACTGAAGTACTCTGTGCGTGCTACCGAGAAAGTGGCATCCAAAGACGAGTTGATCAAAATCGCCGAGCAGATCAACGATACGAAATAACCATATTCCCAAAAGAGGAGTACCACAAAGCGCCAGTTTGGCTTGTGGTACTCCTTTTCTATCTCTAATTGCTTATGTCACGTAGCTTGTTTGCCTTTTTTCCCATCAACTGCTTCAACCCATCCATATTAATCAGGATAATCCCGACAATAATCGTGATTCCCCCTACGAACGACAGGAGATAAAGCGGCTCATTGTACAGGATGACGCCCAAGCTTAAGGCAATCAACGGAGAGATATAGAGCCACGTGGATGGAAACACAGGGTTGGTTTTGGCAACGAGCCAATAGAATATGGTGTGCCCCATCATGGAACCCACGACGATCAAGTACAGGAGCGAGAGGATCGCATTTGCCGTGAGCATCGATTCGACATGCACTTGTTCGGTGAACAGAGATAATACAAGCAGCATGGCTCCTCCATACATCATCTGTGCTGCATTCAAAGCGATGGGTGAAGTATCTTGAAACCGTTGGATGACGCTACGGGAGTAAACGGTACCAGCAGAATAAAAGATTTGCCCGAATATGACTGCCATGCACCCTGTAAGCCAAAGCAGACTGAATGAGATGGTCACACCGGGTAAAATCAGCAAAAAGACACCAACAAAGGCAACCAAGCAACCCGCCCACGAAATACTGGGGAGCTTTTGCCGAGAAATGCCTGTTTGAAGCAGCATGACCATAAGCGGTGCTGTTGCCGATAAAATCGCGGCGATTCCTGAGCTTATATGCTGCTCCGCCCAATACAAGGTGGCAAATGTCCCAAATGTCAAACCGATACCAGTAAGGAACATTTCTTTATGAAGCAGCAGCGATAGTCGCGCCTGTTTTTTCCAGAGCATAAACGAAAACAAAATGACACCTGCCAGAAAGAACCGAAGTCCTCCTGAGAAAAACGGCGGCGCCCCCGCATCAATCCCGACTTTGATTGCCAGAAAAGTCGTTCCGAATATCAAGCACATGATCACATAATTAAGCAGTACCATTATGATTCCTCCCTTTTCCTCATCATAAAGGGAAGGGAATAGAACAGATAATATGGAATAGAACAGATGTGAAGGTCAGTGATTTATCATGGGGGAAAGGGGGGAGCTTGCATGAAAAGGGAGGCTCTTTCAAATAGTCATTCTGATAAGCTGTTCGAGCAAGTGTATGAATATCTTCTGGACCGGATCAGACGCGAAGAGTGGAGGGCACACGAGAAGCTTCCTTCTGTTCGAACGTTGGCGTTGGAATTGAATGTGCATCGCCTGACGGTTTTTAAAGCATTTCAATTATTAAAACAAAACCGCCATGTGTATGTGAAGGATAAGTCGGGGTATTATGTACAACCGAGCAGCCTGCTGCCAGTAGAGTCGATGGATGATCCAATCGTTTCTGCCTATGTGCATAAGAGTCACCTTTCTGAAATTCATCAGGTGCAGGCGACCTATCAATTTTCCAAAGCATTGATCGAGCCGAATTTATTGCCAAATCATTACTTTTCCGAGTACGTGAAGAAAGTGTTTGATCTGTATCCAAAAGTGCTAGGTACCTATTCAACCACACAAGGAGATCAGGAGCTGCGGGAAGCACTGTGCAGCTATTATATCAGCCGTTATCATTTCCACCTGTCACCCGATGAGCTGATGATCACATCCGGTTCGCAGGAAGCGATTGATTTGGTTGCCAGAGTCCTCGTAAAGCCACGTGATGTCGTGTTGCTGGAGAGACCCACTTACAGTCCTGCCATCGATGTATTCAGAAGACAGGGCGCCAAAATAATTCCGGTTGAGATTCATCCGCATGGTTATGATTTGGAGCAGGTTGAACGGTTGCTGCAAAAAGAAAAACCGCGCCTGTTTTATCTCAATCCGACCTTTCATAATCCAACGGGCTATACCGTTCCCGCCGAACAACGGAAGAGACTGGTAGAGCTGGCTGCGAAATATCAGTGTCTGATCGTAGAGGATGATCCGTGCCGCGATATGTACTTTGGCGATGAACCTCCACTGCCGTTTTTTTCTTACGATACGGAGGGGTATGTCATTTATTTGCGCAGCTTTAGCAAGTACATCGCGCCGGGGCTCAGTATTGCCACTGTGGCATGTCGTCCATCTATGATGAACTATTTGATTCAAGCGAAATCACTGTCAGACAGCGGAGCACCCCTGTTGAATCAAAAGATTTTTTTGCATTATTTCTTCTCCGAACGGATGCAGCAGCATTTGGCAAAGTTGCGGATTGCATTGGCTATTCGCCGGGATATCATGGAGGATGAGCTGTCAGTGACCGACTGGGAGTGGTCCAGCCCACCAGGAGGCTTTAATTTATGGGTAAAGCTGCCTGATTCCGTCCCAATGGAAAGTCTTCTGGGCAAATGCATAGAGCAATCCATTACGTTTGTTCCCGGTGCGATCTGTGACCCGCTGCGAGAGCTGAGCTCTTGGATACGCCTCAGTTATTCTTATTTGAATGAACAACAGCTGCGGGATGGTTTGCAAAGGCTCGTTAGTACGGTTCGCCAGTTGGATATAAAGGAATGAAGAAAGGCTGCTGACATGATGGTCGACAGCCTGTAGCCCACTCGTATAACGGGTGGGCTTTTTTCTTGTTTTGTGATTGTCATAGGAACGGAAAATACCCGTGGCTGTACTTCCATATTCCATCTCTCAAACAAATGCTCTGTTCATAGGTTAGTTCACATCGAATTCGTTGATTAGCTATGGGGTACATAAGGTTACTCGGTTCTGAACTGTGGCCTAACCCCAAGATGTGACCTATCTCATGGGCCAATGTAGATGGCGCAATAGCATTTGCATTAAGAAAAACGGAAGGGCGATGCTTAATAATCCCGTACAAGGCAAGGTGTTCTGAAGGGCTGGCCCTCTTCCATTTCCGCAGCAGCAAAGATAGTTTTTCGACTGTCCGTTGATTGCAGAATGTTGCAGCACCGGGTATATGAACGCCAGCAGATATACCATCAGGAGGGATTGAAGTAAGGTAGTAGATGTTAATACAAGGTAGTCGTTGTTTTGTTTTTCTCCAACCTCCTGCACGAGCGGTTTCAATAAAAAAATCCCGCAAGTCGTGGGATGAGTTGAAGCTATGCTGAAGCCTGTCATTTTCGAAGATATCATTTTCTTCATGGAACACGAGATTCATCCATGGAAAACCATTCACTTCAGCGTTCCTATCAAAATAACGTTGCGCATAGACAACGTTTTGTTTCACCGTAGACTTGGCTATTTCCATATCCTCAAATGCACCTTTCTGTACAATAACATTTAATGAGAAATGTGCGGTTTTTCTCCTCGTTAGAGAGTTAGACATTGTTGATCACTCTTTTCTTCCTGGACTTTTTTGTGCGCTTGGCAAATACCCAAATTGAGGAAATGAAGTGACGAACAAGTTGTGTCGAGAATATCTTGCAGCAAGACGAATTGAAGTACTCTAACTCCCCTGGTAGTAGGTTTTGTTGATCATACGTTGGGAGAGTTAGGGTTATTAAGTCATGTCCTAGGACATGAAAAAGGGAGGAAAACAAGTGAGCAGTGATTTCAGGAGAGATTTTGAAAGTATGGAAGTAAGCAGGATCGATGCAAGCAGCATGTTTTATAATAGTAGTGATTCTGGGGATTTATACCAATATCGATGTGGAGATAGATGCGGTTGTAGAGACAGATGCGGTTGTAGAGACAGATGCGGTTGCAGAGACAGATGCGGTTGTAGAGACAGATGCAGATGTTATGACAGATGTAGATGTTATGACAGATGCAGATGTTATGACAGATGCAGATGTTATGATAGATGCAGATCCAGATGTTGGGACTGATGTTGCGATAGGCGTCTAAAGGGTAAGATATAGAAATGCTGATAGAAGGGCCATAATCCATGATTATCGTGGGTTATGGCTTTTTTTCTTCCCCATCATTTTTTGACAAGAAGGACAAATTGCAGAGCATAAGATCAAAATAGTTGTGAAAGACATATTTCCGAAATCAGGGCACGGGAGGAGGCATAAAATGACGTCTGTCAACCCATCCATGCGACTAAAAGTAAAAGGGGATACGTATTACGTTCCAGATCCAGACGGCCGTGTGTATTTTCAAAACAATCTAGGATCATTTCAGATGGAAGGGAAGGGAATTGACAAGTGGATTGAAAAACTGATGCCCTTGTTTAACGGGGAACATACATTGGAAGAATTGACAACTGGGCTGTCTGACCAGCGTAGAAATCACATATATCACATTGCAGACATGCTGTACCAAAACGGCTTTGTCCACGATTGGAGCAGTCAGCTTTCACACCAGTTATCTAAGGAAATTATGGAGAAATACGCTCCTCAGATAGAATTTTTGAACAGCTTCACTGATTCCGCTGCTTATCGTTTTCAGTTGTACCGTCAAACCAAAGTGCTGGCCGTAGGCTCTGGTCCCCTACTTTCTGCTTTGGTTGCAGCATTGTTGGAATCAGGATTGCCTGCCATATACATAGCCACTACCCATTCCATGGAGACCAATCGGGAACGTTTGTGGGAATTGGCAGCACATGCTCGAAAAGAGGACTCCGAGGTAAAGCTGGAGGAAATTTACCTGCAAAAAAATGATCGGGATGGTTGGCAGAAGGCTGTGCAGACTTTTCAAGTTGTCTTATATGTACAACAAGAAGGCGACCTTGAGGAATTGCGGGTGCTTTATTCGATTTGCAAGGAACAAAACAAAATCTTTATTCCAGCTATTTACCACGACCAAGTGGGAATTGCGGGGCCAGTTTTACGTCCAGATGCAGATGGATGTTTTGAATCGGCCAGGCGCCGAATCCACCGATCTTCATTCAAGAACGGCTCTTGTTTCAGTGCTTATTCCCCCATTTCCGCTGCCATGTTAGCAAACATCGTTGTGTTTGAATTGCTGAAGACCATTACAGGGACATCTGGGCAGGAAAATAAAATCTTTCTCATGAATTTGGAGACGATGGAAGGAGAGTGGCATCCGTTTACCCCTCACCCTCTGGTGACTGGTGGTGCACGTGTGAAATGGGTGAAGGACACGAATCTACTTTTTGAACAACGTCTTCCTCAAAATGGCTCATATGATTTGCCAGCATTCTTTGGTTCGTTAACATCGGAGCAAACAGGAATTTTTCATACTTGGGACGAGGGGGATTTGGAACAACTCCCATTGGCGCAATGCCGAGTGGTAGTAGTTGATCCCTTATCCGAAGGTCCGGTAGAGTTACTTGCAGACATCGTTTGTTCAGCTTTGACGCATGATGGAGCTAGGCGTGAAGCGGGATTGGCGGGAATTGAAACGTATGCATCGAGAATGGCTAAACCGCTATTTGGGACTGAGGAATTTATTGGAATAGGCGCGGGTGAGACAGTTCCGGAAGCCGTTACCCGAGGATTGCAAAAGAGTTTGACAGCAGAGCTGCGTAAACAGCTCGAAAACCACCAAACTGCTGTTTATCCAGTTGAGCTGAGCTCAATAGAAGATAAACATTCTCTTTTTTACTTGCAGGCTCTGACAATCATGAACGGCCCACCGACGGTATGCCTGGGGGAGGAAATATCAGGATTCCCGGTAGTCTGGATAGGCACAAATGATCGCTGGTATTACAGCGTATGCTTACATCTGACTATGGGATTGCGCACCGTATTGCAGCAGGCGTTATGGGTAAACCATAACCCATCTCTTAGCCAAACAACGACATATGGGATTAATCCGTCCTCCATTGTAGTAAAAGAAAAGCTTCCACACAGTTTGGTCATCCCCACAGTTGAAGAGGCAGCACACTCCGAAATGTTGCAAGCCGCCTTGTCCTCTTTGCGACGAAACAATAAAGAGCTGTTCGTTTGTGAATTGGAATTGGAGCAAGTCTTTAAAGAGGAATTGGCAGGGGTATTTGGTGTGCTGTTGCGAAAGGATGAATCCTGATGAGCACAGTCCTGATGATTGTCGGAGAGGGATTGTTAGCGGATTTCGTATATCGAAACCTGTCCAGTCAATACAGTGTCGTGCAGCAGCCTGATTGTAAGGCTGATATACCCAAAGAGGTGGAATTGGCTTTAGTACTGCATGATTTCTGGCATCCTTCCATTCATCTGCAGGCTGAAGAGGTGTTCAAGAAGGCTGGCATTCCTTGGTTAAGGGGCTTTGTTTCATTTGGAGAGGGCGTAGTAGGACCACTCGTGGGACCACGTATGCAAGGATGTCCGCAGTGTGCCGACTTCCGAAGACTGATGACCCGCAAAAACCGGAGAGATCTGAGAGAAATTCAACTCCAGATAAAAAATCAAAAGAAACGACAGCGTGATGCATGGGCATCAAATACGGGAATGTACCAATTGGCGAACATGATCACAGCGGAAGCGCAAAGAGTGTTACAGGGCAGTCGCCCATATACAGAACAAAGAACAAGAATCCATTTGGTAAACTTGCAAACTCTGGCGACCTCAGAGCACTTCTTTTTGCCAAATCCAATATGTGAGGTATGTGGGGAATTGCCTGAGGATACACCTGAGGCCGCACGTATTACTCTTCAACCAAGACCAAAGGCAAATCCCAACAGTTATCGAATCTGTTCGCTAGATGTTTTTAAGGAAGTCCTCATTCAGGAGTATCTCGATTTTCGAACTGGCATGATCAACCAAAAAACCAAAGACCACCTGACCCCATTTGCCGTCATGAGCGTGAATCTACCGATGATAACGTCTAATGAAGGAGCAGCCGGGCGAACTCTTTCTTATGAGCAGAGTGAACTGACAGCCATCCTGGAGGCATTGGAGCGATACGCAGGTCTGCATCCACGAGGCAAAAGAACGGTCATCTGCGACAGTTATGAGAAGGTGAAAGACCACGCGCTCAACCCGCTGAAGATCGGGCTGCATTCGGAGGAGCAATATGCAAGTCCTGATTATCCTTTCCAAAGATTTGATCCAAAACGGCCCATGAATTGGGTATGGGGTTATTCATTTTTTAAGGAGAAGCCAATCTTGGTACCAGAATCGATTGCCTACTACGACCTGAAAGATGACTTCGTCTATGAAAACTCCAATGGCTGCGCGTTAGGCAGGTGTCTAGAGGAGGCCATTTTCTACGGTATATTGGAAGTGGTGGAACGAGACGCATTTCTTTTGACATGGTATGCACAACTGCCTTTACCGCGGCTTGATCCTGAATCTGCGAAAGACAAAGAATTGCTCTTGATGATAGAGCGAATAAAAGCAGTGGCAGGTTACGATTTGTATTTGTATAACGCGACAATGGAGAATGGGATACCAAGTGTTTGGGCCATTACGAAAAACAGGAAACAGAAGGGAGTCAATCTCGTCTGTGCCGCCGGGTCTCATCCGGATCCGTTGCGAGCTGTAAAAACTGCGGTGCATGAACTGGCCGACATGCTGTTAACACTGGATGAAAAATATGAAACGCATCGGGAAGAGTTTCTGCAAATGCTGCACGATCCCTTCCGGGTGCAAAGCATGGAAGACCATGGTATGCTGTACAGTCTGCCTGAAGCGGAAGAGCGACTGCACTTTTTGCTTCATGATGATCGGCCCATGCGAACATTTGACGAGGAGTTTAAGCTGCAGGCAGGTCATCATGACCTGACGGATGATTTGAAAGGCATTCTGCAGATTTTTAAGCAATTAAACCTCGAAGTGATAGTCGTTAACCAGACGACACCAGAAATGATCAGGAATGAACTGTACAGCGTGAAAGTTCTGATCCCTGGGATGCTGCCGATGACGTTTGGCTATCACTTAACCCGCGTAACAGGACTGGATCGTGTCTTGAACGTACCCATGCAGCTTGGCTATACCAAACATCCCCTGACATATGAACAACTGAATCCGCATCCGCATCCATTTCCATAGGTCTTGAAGTAGGAGGAAAAAGTATGCGCAGGGATGTATTTTTGCACAATCTGCTGTATGACATCGAAAAAATTATCCCCGCCGACTGGACAGTAGATTGGGAAGATTCCCCTCTGGTTTATAAGATCTATCGCGAACTGCCTGTCGTGCCGCTTTCGTTAGAAGTTCCGCTGTCTCTTGAACACGGCAGAAATAAACAATCATCGAAGCCAACCATTCGTGATATTGGCCATTTTCTCTGGGTCACATTTGGTCTTACCCGAGTGTCTGATCCAGGTAATGACTGGGATTTCTTCGACCAAAGATCAGAGGAGTTATTCCGAAGATTTGTTCCGTCTGGAGGGGCTTTGTATCCAAGCGAATTATACGTGTATGTAAACATAGATGACTTGCCCGAGGGAGTGTACCATTACGACGCTGCCCATCATCGTTTGGTGTTGCTGCGCAAAGGAAATTGCGATTCATATCTGGCAATGGCTCTGGGTGGCTATTGCGACATGTCAGAGTGTTTTGCTGCCGTATTTGTATCGACAATGTTTTGGAAAAATTTCTTTAAGTATCATAATTTATCGTACCGCCTCCAAGGTTTGGATGCAGGGGTACTGATTGGCCAGCTGCTTGAAGCAGCGAAAAGGTTTGGTTTTACAACAGGTGTTTACTATCAATTTCTCGATCGAGCCGTCAATCATCTGCTGGGGCTGAACCAATGGGAAGAAAGCGTATATGCAGTGATTCCTCTCTCGATAAAATCAGATATCAATTGGTTTGCCCATAAGCGTGAAGGAATGGCAATTGTCTGGGATAAAGAATTGTATCAGAAGTTACCCGCTGTTCAGCATCATTCCTATATCCGTTCTCGAAGGATTAGAAAATATCCCATGCTGATAAAGTTGAATGAGGCATCAAAGTTCGAATCAACGGACTGCTTTCATCGGGTACGGGGAGAAAAAAAGCCTGTCTTTGGAGGTCCTTCTCTGGCATTACCAAACGTAAAACCTTTAAACTGGGATCTTATGGAGGCGAGCCGAAAGAGGTTTTCACCTGGTGAGCGCTTCATTTTACGCGAAGTGAGTCAACAGCAATTAGCCACTCTTTTGCGTGAGGCGACAAATGCTTTCTTCTACCGAAATGATCTGGATCGAATAGATATCCCCGAAATCCAAGAACAACCGAGGTCTCGAGTTTCGTTGTACTGCTGTCTCTATTCTGTGGAGGGTATTCCCGCTGGCGCCTATTATTATGATTATCTTTCTCATAAATTAAGGCTCATTCGTCTTGGAGACCATCGCCCCATATTAAAACAGGCAATGACTATGAGCGACTTCGATGTTCCGATCTGCCTGCATGTGGTAGGGGACTATCATTACTACAGACATAAACTCGGATACAGAGGATATCGTATTCAACAAATGGAAGCGGGTATACTTGTACAAAAATTACTGTTGGTAGCTTCTTCGATCGGATTGGCAGGCCATCCGCTTCTCGATTATGATGCAAAAACATGCGATAAAATCTACAAAATCACGAATGTAAACCAAAGCTGTTTAATACAAGTACCTGTTGGGCCCTATCGTTTACCCAATACGTTAACCGGACATTTGTACGTATAGGAAGGAGCTGAAGCACACGTAAACAGACATCAATTACGCAGCGACCATTTCCCGATATTTCACTGGGGAGCGGTCGTTTCGTTTTCCCCATGAAAAAATCCCCCTCCGATCACAACGTGTAAATCCATCTTCAGCCGATGTCTTTTTTACGTTGTCTACTGTAAGGGGATATTACCACGAACTTATTTCGATTTGCTTACTTGATCGAGATGATTCACCAGCTCTACGGTTCCAGCCAACTTTACGATTGATGAAGGCGAGTTTTTTGAGAATGCGCCATTGATCTTGGATGGGCTGGTTCGCATTTTCAAACTGAGCAGCGATGGGAGAGAGGTTACATTGTACAGGCTATCGGCTGGCGAGTGCTGCCCACTCATCGCGTCTAGCATTTTGGGAGAAACGGTGTATGAAGCCTCTGCTTGTGCGGCAAATTACGCATATTCAACGTTCTAAACTACCTACGGTTGAATAATCCGTATTTGAAAATACAAAAATTTGTAGGAAGAGATAAGTACTGTGTTATACTGAGTCTACCATTTACTGTTCCTGTAGCATTCCCTACTCCATTTACGCGAGTAGGGTTTTTTATTTGTGTTTCAGAAAACCAAAAAACAGACCCCTTACAGGAGTCTGTTTTTTGTGTATGGCTATATTAAACTTTTTGAACGTTAGTAGCTTGTGGTCCGCGTTGGCCTTGTTCTACGTCAAAAGTAACTTTTTGACCTTCGTCAAGGGATTTGAAACCTTCGCCTTGGATAGCAGAGAAGTGAACAAATACGTCTTCTTTACCTTCGCGCTCAATAAAACCAAAACCTTTTTCTGCGTTAAACCATTTTACTGTACCTTGTTCCATTGTTGTTGCCTCCTAGTGTGTAGCACACATATATTACTATCCTTGCTCTCAGGATCATCAAGACGATAATTTGTTATCTACGCTATCCGTTGCTTCGAACAAAAATAATTCTTTACTAGCATAACAGGATATTGAACGGATAGCAAATGATTCACGTATGTTGACGAAAGAAAATACAGAGGAGCCACTATCCTAACTCCAATCTGTCCTTATTTCACAAGCTTTTATTCAGATCAGTCAATTCCTTGGCCGTCAGATTGCGCCATTGCCCTAATTTCAAATTCCCTAGTGTGATGTTCATGATGCGTACCCGTTCAAGCTTTCGCACCTGATAACCAAAAGCCTGACACATCCGTCTGATTTGCCGATTCAGTCCTTGCGTCAGCACGATATTGAAGACACGGTCGCTGACTTTGGTTACTTTGCAAGGCTTTGTGGTCGTTCCGAGAATACGTACGCCGTTTGCCATTCCGTGCAAGAAATTCGCCGTGATGGGCTTATCTACGGTGACGATGTACTCTTTGTCATGATTGTTCTCGGCACGCAAAATTTTGTTTACGATATCCCCGTCATTTGTCAACAGGATGAGGCCTTGCGAATCCTTATCCAGACGCCCGATAGGAAAAATCCGCTCCGGGTGATTCACGAAATCGATGATGTTGCCTTTGATGTGCAGTTCAGTTGTACACGTAATTCCGACAGGCTTGTTCAAGGCGATGTAGACATCTTTCTTTTTGGCGCCGAGCGGCTGTCCATCGATGCGCACATCATCTCCTGGCGCAGCCGTACTTCCCAATTCCGCGAGTTGACCATTGATCGTCACGCGCTTGGCCTCGATTAATTTATCGGCTTCTCTTCGCGAGCAAATGCCGGTTTCACTGATGAACTTATTAATTCTCATGAGACGTTCCTTTCGCTATTGCTGCTGCTTTTCCAGTTTTTCCAGTAGTTTTTTTCGCCAAGGCTGGGCCAATTCCTCTACCTCGAGCATACGCTGTATCGTCTCTTGGGATGGTGACTTGTCGTGGAAGTATAAGTGGTGAATTGACGCTACCGTTACTTGTTTTGGATGCGCAGTGACGAGGGTAATCTTCGAGTCTGGCTTAATCGTCCCTTCCTGCAAGACACGGAAGAAATAGCCCGTATAGCCCATTTCCACCACCGCTTTGAGCAGCTGGTTATTGTTGTTGCGCTTGTTGATGGTCGCGCAAGGATATCTGCCCTGGGTCACTTGCAGGATGG
This sequence comes from Brevibacillus sp. AG162, assembly GCF_006715575.1. Taxonomy (NCBI): domain Bacteria; kingdom Bacillati; phylum Bacillota; class Bacilli; order Caryophanales; family Paenibacillaceae; genus Brevibacillus; species Brevibacillus sp. AG162. The sequence goes on along the minus strand of NZ_VFNO01000009.1, from coordinate 210,237 downwards.
TATCACCGAATTGATACACATCCCCGATGCAGACCTGCTCTTCAGTCATGCCAACGAGCGTGAGATTTTCTCCGAATGCTGCATTGGTCAGAGGTTGGCCGAATAACTTCTCCCAATGGGCATAATGTTCAAAAGGATACGCACAGACGACGCGGTCTGGGCCGCCGTGGTACTCTGGATTCGCAATATCGTCTTCATCAATTTTCTCGGAACGGACAACGAGCTCGCCTGCTTCCTCCTTCCAAATGCCGGAGAGATATTCTTTGCCGTTGTACATATTACTTTTAGGCAATCCTTTACTAATCGTAACGATTTTTCTGTTCAACTAATGCTCACTCCCAGCCTGTACGATTGCTTCTCTTTTTATCCCCATACTATACCACATTCCCTAATATCCTCCACAGCGGATGGGCACCAGCCGTAGCTTCTGGTATGATGATGGAAAGGAAAACACAGGAGGCCTCAGTGACATGCAATCATTTGGTGTGGCACTACACACAGATAAATATCAAATAAACATGATGTACGCCCATTGGGTGAACGGAACACACAATCAGAAGGTCGTTTTTGAAGCATTTTTCCGCAAGCTGCCTTTTGGAAACGGATACGCTGTATCTGCCGGATTGGAACGAATTATTTCCTATATAAAAAATTTGCGCTTTGAAGAAAGCGATCTCAAGTATTTGAGTGAGCAAGAGGAGAACTACGATCCAAAGTTTTTGGAAGAGCTGCGCCAGCTTCGTTTTAAGGGCTCGCTCTACTCTGTGAAGGAAGGAACCGTGGTTTTCCCGAACGAGCCGCTGATTCGCGTAGAGGGGCGTGTCATGGAGGCACAGCTGGTTGAGACGGCCCTGTTGAACTACATGAACTACCAGACGCTGATTGCGACCAAAGCTTCGCGGATTAAAAACGTAGCAGGCAATGATGTTCTCATGGAATTCGGAACAAGAAGGGCGCAGGAGGCAGATGCTGCGCTGTGGGGGACGCGGGCAGCTTATTTGGCAGGCTTCGATGCGACCTCGAACATGCTGGCAGGGAAAATGTTTGGTATTCCGACCAAAGGCACGCACGCCCACGCTTGGGTACAGAGCTTCGAGAGCGAAGCGGAGGCTTTTGAGCGGTTTGCAAAAGCACTCCCAGGGCAGGTCACTCTGTTGGTAGACACCTACGATACGCTGAAAAGCGGCGTGCCGAATGCGATTAAGCTAGGAAAGCAAATGGAGAAGGAAGGCAAGAAGCTGGCTGCCGTCAGACTGGACAGTGGCGACTTGGCCTATTTGTCCATCAAAACGCGTGAAATGCTTGATAAGGCCGGGCTGCCCGATGTGAAAATTGTTGCTTCCAACGATCTCGATGAGCACACGATTATGAACCTGAAAGTACAGGGAGCACGCGTGGACAGCTGGGGAGTAGGAACGCAGCTCATCACGGCAGCGGATCAGCCGACGCTCGGTGGCGTATACAAGCTGGTAGCGCGCGAAGGCGCCGACGGAAAATATCAGCCGACCATCAAAATCTCCGGGAATCCCGAAAAAGTCACGACGCCGGGCATCAAAGACATGTACCGATTGATTGATCCGGAAACAGGCAAAGCGATTGCTGACTACATGTGCTTCCCGCATGAGACAACAGTCGAAGAGGGAGCACCTCTCCATTTGTTCCATCCGAGCCATACGTATTTGAGCAAGCATTTGGAGAACTACCAGGCAGAGTCGCTGCTCGTTCCGGTTTTTGTGGATGGGGAACTGGTTTATGAATTGCCGACTCTCCAAGAGATTCGCAACTACCATCGTGAGCAACTCAAGCTGTTCTGGCCTGAATACTTGCGCATGCTGAATCCGGAGCATTACCGTCTGCACATCAGCGAAGAGATGTGGGAGACAAAAACGAAGCTGATGAAGGCGTATTTGAAAAAATAAGAGAAAAACGTCTGATGTGTCGTGAGGATGCATCGGGCGTTTTTTATTTGTTTACCAAAAATAACACAATAATGTGAAAACAACGAAAATAAATTGTCTGAATTTACTTGAATCGTATATAATTACTCCATTCATCCTTTAGCTCTGCGCCAAGGTGATGTAGAAAACGCATGTGAAAAGTATTGGGGAGGAAGAGAGATGCTACATACTGTAGAGAAAGAAAACCTGAATCCATACGAAATTGTGCAGAAACAGATTGACGCTGCAGCGGCATTGTTGGGATTGCGGACCGATGCTGTAGAAATTTTAAAGCGACCCAAACGAGTATTGGCTGTCAGCTTTCCTGTCAAGATGGACGATGGCAGCGTGCGTGTCTTTGAAGGCTACCGATCTCAGCATAATGATGCGGTAGGACCGACCAAGGGAGGGATTCGCTTTCATCCGGATGTAACGATGGATGAAGTCAAGGCGCTCTCCATGTGGATGTCATTCAAATGTGGCGTGGTTGGTCGAAAAGGCGGCGTCATATGTGATCCCCACGAATTCAGCAAAAGCGAGCTGGAACGAGTCAGCCGCGGCTTCATGGAAGCCATCGCTGATATTGTCGGACCTGAGACAGACATACCTGCACCCGATGTGTATACGACCCCGCAGATCATGGGCTGGATGATGGATACGTACAGTCGATTAAGAGGCACCTATTCTCCGGGAGTCATCACGGGAAAACCGCTGAGTGTCGGCGGTTCCAAAGGAAGAAACGAAGCAACTGCCCGCGGATGTGTCTTTACCATACTCGAGGCATTAAAAGATTCTGGACGAAAGCCGGAACAAACAACCGTTGCGATTCAAGGCTTTGGCAACGCGGGAAGAATTGCTGCCAGACTTTTGACGGAGCTGGGCTTCAAAATCGTGGCGGTCAGTGACTCACGCGGAGGCATTTATGATGCTGCTGGCTTGGACATAGAAAAGGTAGGACAGTTAAAAGACAATGCTACCATTTTGGAGTATGTAGGTGGTACGGTCATCTCTAATGAACAGCTGTTGAAGCTCGAAGTGGATATTCTAATCCCGGCCGCGTTGGAAAATGTCATCACAGCAGCGAATGCCCACAGTATTCAAGCCAAGTGGATTGCAGAAGCAGCAAACGGACCTACTACACCGGATGCTGACGCCATTTTGCGAGAAAAAGGAATTATCGTTATTCCCGATATTCTCGCCAATGCAGGCGGCGTGACGGTTTCTTATTTTGAATGGGTGCAAAACCTGATGAATTACTATTGGTCCGAGCAGGAGGTAAACGAAAAGCTGCAAACGACAATGATTAACGCCTATCGCGCCGTGAAAGAACTCTCTGATCAATACAAGGTGGACTTGCGCACGGGAGCCTATATGATCTCGCTTTTGCGAATTACCGAGGCGATGGAAGCGCGCGGCTGGATTTAAGGGAAGAGACCTCTTGCAACTTGCTTGCAAGGGGATTTTTTCGTTTTCCCCTGTGTGATTAGCAGGAAGGCTAGTATTTTTGTCGAATTTGTCGGATTAATGTTTTTCTACCTGTGTTCAAAGGATGGAAAGGGGGATCTTTATGCCAATCAAATTGCCCGACGAATTGCCTGCAACGGAAATACTCGCCCAAGAAAATATTTTTGTGATGAAGGATAGCCGTGCCTTCACACAGGACATACGACCGCTCAGGATCGTCATTCTCAACCTCATGCCAGTGAAGGAAACAACGGAAACACAGTTACTCCGCCTCCTGGGGAATACGCCGCTACAGGTGGAAATCGTGCTTTTGCACATGTCCAGCCATACGTCCAAAAATACGTCGGAAGAACATTTATCGATGTTTTATAAAACGTTTGAGGAGATCCGTGACCAGCGATTTGATGGCATGATCATCACCGGAGCGCCTGTGGAACAGCTCGAGTTCACAGACGTCACGTACTGGCGGGAGTTGACAGAAATCCTCGATTGGAAAATGGAGAACGTCACTTCGACCCTGCATATTTGTTGGGGAGCACAAGCGGGTCTTTACCACCACTTTGGCGTTCCGAAGCATCCTTTGCCAGAAAAAATGTTCGGAATCTTCCCTCATACACTCAATAAGCAAAATGTGAAGCTGTTCCGCGGATTTGACAACTATTTCCACATTCCGCATTCCAGGCATACCGAAAATCGCAGGGAAGACATCGAGCAAGTGTCAGAGCTGGAGATTTTGTCCGAGTCTGATGAAGCAGGGGTTTACATCGTAGCGACGAGGGATGGCAGACAAATTTTTGTGACAGGACATTCCGAGTATGATCCGACTACCTTGCAAGATGAGTACCAGCGGGATGTGAACAAAGGCTTGGACATTGCTGTTCCGCGCAATTACTATCCAAAGGACGATCCAAGTCGCGAGCCTATTGTCACTTGGCGTGCACATGCGAATTTGATGTTTTCCAACTGGTTAAACTATTACGTTTACCAAGAGACTCCGTATGATTTGAACAACAACAAGCGATAGCATCGTAGCAACCATCCGAGGTGATTCGGATGGTTTTTGTTTGGCCCAGTTGACGTAATAAATGGCGACAGGTAGTGTGAGAATAATCGCGCAGGAATACTACCGGGAATTCAAGCAAGATGGGAGTTTTGTAGGATGAAAAAAATCATGAAGCAAGATCAGGACGTCACCAAGCAGCATAACAAGCAAATGATCCTCGACATTATCAAAAAGCAGAGACCGATATCGCGTGCAGAAATCGCCAAAATTACCCGGATGAGTGCTACCTCGATTGGCAGATTTGTCAGCGAGCTGTGCGAAGAAGGACTGATTCGAGAGACAGAGCTTACCTCATCAGGTGTGGGCAGGAAGGCAATCATGCTCGACATCGAGCCGGGAGCCATTTATACGATCGGCGTGGACATGGCAAAAAAGCGCATCAGCTTTGGAATCATGGACTTTAGCGAAGCGATTATTGCACAGCACCGGATGGATCATAAGACGCAGGATTCTACACCGGAAGAGACGGCTGAACTGATTTGTAACGAGATTGAAGGGATGCTCAACCAGACAGGCATTCCGATAGAAAAAGTGGTCGGGATCGGTATTGGGATGCCAGGGGTGATCAATTATGAGCAAGGGATTGTTCAGCTTTCCACTACGCTGGAATGGAAGGACGTAGCGTTTGCCAGCCTGATTGAAAAAAGGCTGAAAATCAAAACCGTTATCGACAACGATTTGAAGGTGAAAATTCTCTCGGAGTACTTGTACGGCTCGGCTAAAGGCTCGAACAAGACAGCCTTGATCGGCATTGGCACGGGTATCGGTTCTGCGTTGATTATCAATGGCGAAGTGTTTCGCGGGGGCTCCAATAGCGCAGGAGAGCTGGGGCATACGACGCTCGATCCGAATGGGAATCTGTGCGAATGTGGAAAGCGCGGATGCCTGCAAACATACATAGACGAAAATTCTTTGATCATAGAAGCGCGTCGAGTGAAGGATGTCAGTGATGTCCGTCAGGTGTTCGCGGCAGCGAGAAACGAAGAGCGCTGGGCGAAGGAAATCGTCTCTCGTACTGCGTTGTACCTCGGAATCACGATTAACAATATTGTATGCATGTACAATCCAGATACGGTGATTGTAAGCGGTGATTTGGTAGAGAATTACCGCGAAATCATTGACTTGGTCGAGGAGCATAGCGATCAAGTGATCTGGGAGCCATTCAAGGGGAAATTTCGCGTCATTCCTTCCGAATTGAAGGGGGAGGCAATCGTGATGGGAGCAGGAGCTTTGGCGATGCAGCACTTTGCTCCCTTGGCAGGGACATGGGCAGAAGAATCATGACTTTCTTTGCCATTTTGTATTCACAAGTACGGCTGTTTAGCCGATATAGAAAATGGTGGAAAAGTAGAGAGGAGAGGGATGTGAGCATGAAAAATTGGCAAAAAGGTATGCTCGCTACGGCTGTTACTGTTGGGCTGATCTTTTCCAGTGTCGGCCAAGTACCGGCATTGGCAAATTCTGCGACAACAAGTACGCAGAAGAAGATTTCCAAGCTTGTGGTTGATACAAAGACAGTAAAATTGAAAAAAGCGGGGACGCAGCAATTGAACGTCCGCGTGCAATACACGGATAAAACAACGGAAGACGTCACACAGCAAGCAGAGTGGACTTCCTCAGACAGTGACATCGCTAGCGTTGAAAAAGGCTTGGTAACAGCAGTTAGTTCCGGTAAAACAAGAGTGAAAGCAAGCTTCGGGGGCAAAAGTGTGAATGTCCCTGTTGAGATCGATGTGATTTCCAAGCTCGCTGCTGACCAGAAGAAACTGGCTCTCAGCGTGGGAGGCACGAAACAGGTAAACGCAACAGCAACCTTCTCAGACAAGTCTACCGCTGATGTAACGGCTCATGCAGAGTGGGAAAGCGATGATACGGAAATCGTAACGGTAGCAAATGGTTTGGTTACGGCAGTAGGCTCGGGCAAAGCAAAGCTCAAAGTGAAATACGGTGATAGAAGCGTATCCATTCCAGTAGAGGTGGATGTCGTCTCCAAGCTGGACAGTGATAAGAAAAAGCTGTATCTGCGTCCAGACACTACCCAGTCGATAACGCTGTTGGCTACCTTGTCTACCAAAGAAAAAGTAGATGTAACAAGCAAAGCCAAGTGGACATCCGACGATGAAAAGGTCGCTACAGTTGAAAACGGAGTTGTGAAAACTGTAGGCTCTGGCAAAACGAGAATCAAAGCAACGTACGGTGGAAAGACGGTCTCAATCCCTGTAGAATCTGCTGTCATCTCCAAGCTGGAATTTGACACGAAGAAGGCTACACTCAAAGTCGGCGAATCAAAAGACTTGAAGGTATCTGCTGTCTATACCGACAAAACCAAGGTCGATGTCACAACCGATGCAGACTGGATCTCCACGAACAGTTCCGTTGTGACTGTAGCGGATGGCAAGATCACGGCTGTAAAAGCAGGTGGTGCGACGATTGCGGCTACGTATAATGGAAAAGTCGTAAAAATACAGGTAACCGTGAAGTAACTCACGCTGGAGGAAAAGCCAGGGCGCGACTGCGCACCTGGCTTTTTCGCATACTCTCGCCTGTGGTAATCTGTAGCTAACTCTTTTGATTGGACGAAGACGGAGGGCATCATGGATATTCGACAGCTGCATTACTTTGTGGAAGTAGTCAAACATAAAAACTTTACGAAGGCCGCGCAATCCCTTCACGTCTCTCAGCCTTCTATCAGCAAAATGATCAAGGCATTGGAAGAAGAGCTTGAGGTAGTTCTGCTGGATCGGACGGAGCGGAAAATGGATCTGACAGACGCAGGGGAAATGGTCTACAGCTATGCGACCAAAGTGTTGCAGCTGATGGAAGGCATGTCGTCGTCGATTGCAGAATTGCGAAATATCGAGCGTGGTCGGGTCAAGCTGGGCATGATGCCCACCGTGGGTTCTTTTCTCTTGCCGAATGTGATTGCCTTGTTTAAAAAGCAGTATCCAGGCATTGATATCGAGATGAAGGAATACAGCGCCAAGCTGCTTGAAATCCAAATGGAGCAAGGAAGCATCGATGTGGCATTAACCGTTCTTCCAACAGATCAGGAGAAATTTGTAGCAGTCCCCTTGCTCGCAGAGGACCTCGTCGCGATCGTTCATCGGGAGCATTGGCTCGCGGGAGTCGATGAGGTGAGCTTGGAACAGCTCAAGGACGAGGCTTTCATTTTGTTTACCGAAGAGTACGCGATGCATGATGTGGTGCGCCAAGCGTGCAAGCTGTCCGGTTTTGAACCGAAAGTCGCTTACATGAGCTCTTTATGGGATTTTGTCGGAGAAATGGTGGCTACTCAACTGGGGATATCACTCATTCCACGCTCCATCGTGAGACGCTTGAATAACGGACAATTGCACACCGTCAACATTTCCTACCCGGTGATTGACTGGCAGTATGCCTTGATTTATCGAAAAGAAGGGTATTTATCGCATGCGACAAAGGCATTCATATCGTTTGTAGAGAAAATGTACAGCCATAACCAAATGGAATAGAAATGATGATTTTTATGTATTGTACGAATGGAATCGAGACAGCTTAGAATGAAGGTAACTCGTTCAAACAGTGACTTTTTGAACAACCTTTGTAGAAGAACCGAGGTGGTCTCGATGAAAAGATGGTTCTCCATCCTAGCACAAGTTTTGCTATTGTTCGGCTTCACCTGGCTTGGGAAATGGGTGAGCTCGTTTTTTCACCTTCCTGTTCCCGGCAGTCTGATCGGACTCGCGCTTTTGTTCATTTGTCTATATACTGGCTTGATTCGCCTACAGTGGGTGGAAGCAGGAGCGACTCTGTTATTCTCGCAGATGATCCTGTTTTTCGTACCATCGTTGGTCGGGATGATGCAGTATCCATGGTTATTAGGTATAAAAGGATTGCTGGTGCTTGTGGTCGTCGTGAGCGGTTGTGCGCTTGTGATGATTTCGACAGGTGTTGTTGCTGAGCGCATGTTCAAACGTGGAGAGGTGAAACAGCATGATCCTGTGGAAAACGTCTAGCGTGCTCCTGACACTCGTTTTCTTCTACGCAGCCAAACGGTTCAACAAGAAAAGACCGTCTCTGCTGTTTTCTCCTGCCATACTGGCGCCAATTGGTTTGATTCTGTTTTTGCTTTTCGCAGGCATTCCTTATCAGGTGTACAGTGAAGCGACGTCGCTCATTAGTGAGATGATGAGCGTAGTCACAGTGGCGTTTGCGATTCCGCTGTACCGAAATTGGTCGGTGTTAATGGCGCATCGCCGGATGATTTTGACGAGTCTTGCTACAGGTTCTCTCATTGCCATCATTGCAGGTGTCTCCACGACGATGTTAGTCGGGTTGGGAAAAGAAGCGGCGATTAGCGTTATTCCTCGCTCGATTACCCTGCCGATTGCGGTAAGCGTAACCGAGGCGATTGGCGGAATGCCTACGATGACGGCAGTATTCGGCATGCTGACCAGCTTTGCTGGTGTTTTTCTGGCACCCAAAATCATCAAGAGGATGAGGCTCCGTCATCCTGTCTCCATCGGTTTGATGTACGGAATGGGCGCACATGCGTTGGGGATGGTAAAAGCGTTTGAGCGTGGGGAAACAGAAGGAAGCAGTGCGACTTTGGCTGTAATCGCAGGAGCGATGATCACAGTAGTGTGGGCATTTACTTTGCTGCCGGTGATTATGTCGTGGCTGGCTGTGTGAAGGAAGGCATGGATTGCAAAAGGATAAAAATGGAAGTGTAACATGACCGCCCAAATGCTGGCGAAAGGTGTATGATAGAGGGCAAATAAAAGCTCCACACTCTTTCAACTTGGCAGGAGGCAACATGAGACCGCTATATATCGTCCTATTACTCTGTACCAGCTTCCTTTGGGGAGGAAATTTTGTTGTCGGTAAATTTCTTGTTGGGCACGCGTCTTCCTTGACGTTGACCAATTTGCGCTGGCTTATTGCTGTTGTTTGCTTGTTGCCAGTTGTTTGGATACGTGAAAAGCGGATTTTTCCAACGCGAGAAGCACTCCTTCCTTTGATAGTAATGGGAGTAACTGGGGTAGCCCTCTTTAATTTATTTATGTTCTGGGCACTCGAACGGACAGACGCGACCAATGTCGGGCTATTGTCCACGCTGAATCCGGTTTCGATCGCGATTTTTTCCTTTTTGCTCATGGGCGATAAAATTCGACCGTTGCAGATTGTCGCGATGCTGGTCTCGTTTACTGGCGTGCTTGTGGTGATGACCAAAGGAGACTTCGCACACTTGTCCCAGTTGCATTTCAACACGGGCGATTTGTGGATGCTCGCCGCTGTCGCCATGTGGGGGATTTACTCCGTATGCGCGCGTTGGGCAATGAAGACGGTCTCGCCGATGATGTCCACACTGTACTCGGGGATTTTCGGTGTTGCACTGATGCTGCCCTTTAATGTCACCACATTTACGATCAGCAACACAGACTGGACGTTCTGGCTATCGCTGTTCTACGTTGGTGTAATGGCGACTGTCGTCAGCATGGTGTTGTGGAATATCGGTGTACAAAAGGTTGGCGCAACCTCAGCTGGTATGTTCCTCAATTTCAACCCTATTTTTACGGCCATTCTCGCATTTCTATTGCTCGGGGAGCGTATGACCATCATCCAATTGCTCGGCAGTGTGATCGTCATTGTCGGCTGCTATATGTTCTCACGTTTAAAGCACGTCCCGACCCCGACACCACATACAGTCAAGCAAGCACAAGGCTAAAAAGGAAATCCCTCGTCTGGTTAAACAGGCGGGGGATTTCTAAGTTAAAAGGTACCGATTACCGCACAAGGCTAGTGAGAAGAAAAAGCACAGGGCTCGCAGACCTTGACAACGCCTACCCAGTCTCCACTACAAAAAGGGGACCACGCTTGTCGAACACTTCTCCCCTGAGAATCTTCCGCCCGTAGGGTGGCTTTGGCTCGACGGTCCCCTTTTTGAAGTGGAGACGTCCAGTGAATCCCCCCTGCTGGCGTGTCAGAGTCGAAGAGAACTGTGCTTTTTCTTCTCCACCACTATGTTGACTCATGGTTTTTAGTCGATCACGTGGACATAGGCATTCGCATACAAATAAGAAGGACAGTGTGTGAAGGGGAGGTTGTATATGATCGTCATAGCGGGGAGACCGGTTCATCCCGCCTCGTTGGCAACGGAATGGGGATTAAATCCGGTACAGCGTGAAACGGTAGCGAGTATGGCGCGAAGTGATGAAGTATTTGAATATCCGACTCCGGAGCTTCTGCAATTTGAACTGAAAATGCGCGATCATCTGGTGAGGTCTGCCTTGGCACTGCACGAAAGCGGCCTGGCCTTTTCTACTTTTGAAGAATCTCGCGCCAATCCAGCTTACTGGATTCGAACAGACCAGGGCGGATTCCGCTTGCGACCGGGAGTGCTGCCATCCAGCGGGATTATCAATATTTTTCGTGAGGGCCAAAAATACGCCACGGAGTGCGCTACGGCGATGGTCATTATTATTTATCATGCAGTCCTACAGTCCATTCGTTTACCCGACTTTGAGAGAATGTTTGCGGACATCTTGCTCTATGACTGGCGGTACGATCAGGATCTGGACTTGCAAACATTACGGACAAATACCTTCTTGCCTGGTGATGTAATCTATTTTGCCAATCCTGATTACGATCGCGCGACACCGCAGTGGCAAGGGGAAAATGCAGTAGTGCTCGGCAATGGCTTGTATTACGGGCATGGTGCGGGGATCAAACGAGCAAATGAGATGGTTGCCTTTTTGAATGAACAACGAAGACAGGGAGCAATGAGGTCTGCCTATCTGGTCAATCAGGCGACTCGGCCTGGTTTCGCCTACCTGTTTCCCTACGACAACGGTCGTTCTATCATGCGAGTTTCCGGCCACCCCATACAAGTGAGCAGTCGAATTACAGCGCAGATCGGTTCTTTGTCTTGGGAGTGGTAAAACGAACGAAAGCCTCCTGCCATAAATGCGGCGAGAGGCTTTTTTCACTCATAAGTGCGAGTTCAAAAAGGCGGTTTTTTGAACAACCGCTATGATGGACAGGAGAATCGCTTCCAAGAAAACATAGACAGGTCAAGGGAAGATGCTCCCTCTACCAGCAGTTGGCTGGTCGCTTCCCCGATCGCACTGGCGAATTTATAACCGTGTCCGGAAAAGCCTGCTGCAAATACAAGCTGTGGATGTTCAGGATGACGATCAATGACGAAATGCTCATCCGGTGTCATGGTGTAGATGCATACCTTGCCTTGTCGCAATGGTCCGGCTGCCCCAGGCATATACGCTTCCAAAAAGGAACGAACATCTCCTTCGTCTGACAAATAGGTGCCAAAGGTACGTTCCAGTTTATCGGGATCGGTGGCTAGTCCTCCGTCATGGCGTCCGATTTTTACACCGCTGCCATCAAAGCTGGGAAATCCGTAGAACATGGAGTCATCGAGGCGAAAGATGAAGGCAGGAAAGCTATCCGCACTGTACTTGCTCTCATCTGCACCAAACCAGGCGACCGTTTTGCGTGTAGGCGTGAGCGGGATGGACAAGCCCAATGAGTCAAGGAGTGAACCATTCCAAGCACCGGCGGATAGAAGGACTTTATCGCCGCGGTAGCTGGCAGATTCCGTATGCACAATGAACCCATTTCCTGTTGGCTCCAACTGCGTGACTGGCGTGTTCGTCAGCAGCGTAGCTCCAAAGGCAAGGGCGAGGTCTCGATAGGTGCGAATGCCGTTTTCGGAATAAAGTACACCCGAAGTAGGCTCCAGGCAACCGTAGTAATCAGCAGGCAGGTTTATTCCTGGCCAGCGTTGCATGATCTCATCGGCACTGAGTACCTCCAAGGGAAGGGTGTACTGCTCGGCGCTCTCCCGAATTTCATTCAGGAAAGTACAATTCAGGGGTCCAGCGTTCAAAACGCCTGTTTTGGCGAAGACCGGTATACCAGATGCCTGTTCCAATTCTGACCACAACTGTTGCGCCCGCAACGCAAGCGGGACGTATTGTTTTCCTTCTCCGTACGCATGGCGAATGATACGGGTATCCCCATGGTGGCTACCCAGCGTGTGTGGGGGATCAAAGGCATCGATCATGAGTATACGCACGCCCTGCTTCGCCAGATAGTAGCCGGCTGCCATTCCCATCGATCCTGCTCCAACAATAATGACGTCGTAGTTTTGCATCATCAGTCCTCCATTCCGTTTTATTTTCATTTATCTTACAGGAGTTTTCTGAATTGTGGATTTTAATTTTTGTGTTAAGATCCATTTTTTTGTGCGCAATAAGGTTTATTCCATCAGTTGGGAGGGAAAAGGTGATTACGCTATCATCATAAGTCAAGAAAAGTGGTGTTTACGAAATGAAATGGACGATCGGAAAAAAATTGGCTAGTGCGTACGCGCTGATCCTGGTTATCATGCTGTTTATGGGGATTACGACGATTACCAAGATGCAGCAGATGAATCAGAAGATGGTGGAAATGAATACGAATTGGCGCCCAGGTTTGGAAGATATTTTGAAGATCAACATGACACTGGAAACCGTTTACGGCGTTACGCAAACCATGCTTACTTCTGAGAGCATGGAGGACAAGAACAAGTACGCACAGCAAATTGAAGACCAATTTGCCTATATGGACGGCTTATTGGCCAGCTACGAAAAAACGGCTTTTGGTGAAGAGGACCGTAATAATTTTGAAGGATTGAAGCAGGCGCTGAAAAAATACGAGGAATTCAATCCGCAATACGTGGCAATCGCCAAAAAGGTCGATATCAGAAGGCCAGCTACCGATGCAGACATGGCCGAGCTGGAACGCATAAAGAAAAAAGGCAGTGAATTGTTTTTAGAACGCAAGAAATATTTGGATGCCATGATGACGTACAACAGTGAGGGAGCACAACGCGCTGGCACGGAAAGTGCCCAACTGTATGAGTCAGTCAAGCGGGACCTGATTATTGTCATGGTTATCTCTGTCATCGCATGTGTAGCGCTGGCTGTCGTACTGACTGCGAGCATCCGTCGACCGATCTTGCTTTTGATGGAAGAGATGAAGAAAGTCGCTGATGGTGATTTGCGAGTGGAGCCAGTGGTTGTCAAAAGTCGTGACGAGATTTTGGATCTGGCGAATTCGTTCAATGAGATGACCAGCAGTTTAACTACTGTCATTCGTCAGGTAGGCGGGACTTCCGAGCAGGTAGCCGCATCAGCTGAGCAATTGACGGCAAGTGCAGATCAGACGAGCAGGGCCACCGAACAGATTGCTGTTACTGTTCAAGAAGTGGCAGCAGGCGTTGATCGACAGGTAGCGAGTGTAGAGAATGGGGCGAAATCCATTGATGATATGTCACGAGGAATTCGTCAAATTGCAAATAATGCACAGCAAACATCCAATATGGTGAGCGAAGTCGCCAACATGGCAGGAGAAGGGAACCAGTCGATTCAGGCAGCCGTTCAGCAAATGAATGCGATCCACGATTCCATGCGTGAGCTCGCATCCGTGGTAGACGGTTTGGGCAATCATTCTCAAGCAATTGGGGAGATCATCGAAGTCATTACAGGTATTGCGGATCAGACCAATCTGCTTGCCCTCAATGCAGCGATTGAAGCAGCACGTGCAGGAGAGCACGGTCGTGGATTCGCGGTTGTTGCAGATGAAGTACGGAAGCTGGCAGAGCAGTCAGCACAGTCCGCCCAAAAAATTGCGCAGTTGATCAGTACGATCCAGACAGATACAAAAGTCGCGGTGGAATCGATGGAAACAGGCACCCGGGAAGTACAGGAAGGAATTCGCGTCGTTCATCGTGCAGGCGAAACTTTCGGTCAAATTCAGAACTCGATTGGTACAGTAGCCGACCAGATGCACGACGTGTCTGCATCTGCCCAGGAAGTGTCTGCCCATTCCGAACAGGTCGTACAAGCGATGGAGCTGGTCAGCGAAGTTTCCGACTTGACTGCTGATGGCACGCAAAACGTTTCGGCTGCAACACAGCAGCAGCTCGCTTCTATGGAGGAAATCGCTTCGTCAGCGACAGCTCTTTCCAATATGGCAGAAGAGCTGCAGCACATGATTCGCCGATTTAAGGTGTAGGCATATACCGTACAAACGAACGCAAAAACGCCAACGTGATTGGCGTTTTTGTTTTTTCTTTTTTCCACTGTCATTTTTTTAGAAAAAGTTAATCTTTAGGAAATAGTTCATTAAGAACAGGTTTAGTAGGAGTTTATCTCTACCGACTACGATAGATTCAGAGGGTTGATCCCCCATCGTAGACAAGGAGATGATCGTATGAAGAAAACGAAAAAGCACCTCTCACTACTTTTACTCGCGTCGATGCTCGGAACAGGGGTAGCGGTTCCTTTCAACGTTCTGAACATGGATACAGTAGCGAGAGCAGCCTCTCATGATAAGCAGGACGAAAGCGAAGCTGTTGAGGTATCGAGCATCAAGTCTCTGAATTCCATTACACTAGAGATCACCTTTGCAGAGCCGCTCAGCTCAGAAGAAGTGGCACTCAATAACGCACAGAAAAACTTCAAATTTGATAACGACCTAACCATTCGAAATGTTCCACAGCTAAAAACTGGATTCAAATCTACCTACATCGTACCTACTACCCCGCAAGAGGAAGGAACAACGTATACCTTCCGTTACAAAGGCGAGGAAGTAGGCAATTTCACAGCCAACACAGAACAAATCAATATGAGAGAGGCACGTCAAGTAGACAATGATACGATTGAGCTAGAGTCGCGCCTGAGTGACCGCGTAACGGATTACGGGAATGTAATCGAAGCGTACGCAGGCAAACGAGGCGGTCTAGACTTTGAACTGGATGAGGACAACCGTTACAAAGGAAAGGAATACCAAATCATCTCTTCCTTGCGCGGTACACAAGTAACTCTGACACCAAGAAACGGTGAGCCGATCATGGCTACTTACGTTCCGTTCACCCAGAATACGGATGGTCGTCAAGAACCGAAATTCCGTCTGCCAGAGGGAGAGCAGCTTGAGCCGGGTGTCACTTACACGGTTACCGCTGATTGGGCTGATTTCCGTGACGCTACCTTTACGGCGAAAGATATCGACCCACTTACCATCCAGTCTGTAGAAGCAACAAGTGAAACAACACTCGATGTCACACTGCGACGCGACCCGCGCGAAGAGATTTTTCCACTCCGCCGTATCACGTTGACAGCTCCAGATGGAACAGAGCTGGTTGCCCAATACAAATTCACGACGCGCAATGGAGCAACGGGTACGTTTGAAATCATGAACGGCGAAGAGCTGGCTTCAAATGTCACCTATCAGGTGGAACCAGTAGGCGAATGGGCTATAGCGAGAAACGTGTCTGTTACAACGGATGCCCAACCAGATGAAAATGCAGAAGTACAGAGCATCAAGTCGCTCAATCCGATTACATTGGAAGTTACCTTCTCTGCTCCACTCGTAACAGAAGATTTGGCGCTTGCGCAAGCACAGGAAAATTTTCAATTTGATAATGGTTTGACGATTCGCAATATCCCGCAGTTAAAAACAGGGACAACAGCTACCTACTTTGTTCCAACGACACCTCAGGCTTCCGACATGACTTACACGTTGACATACAAAGACGACGAGGCAGGCACGTTTGAAACAAACAGCGATAGGCTGGACATGGTCGAAGCCCGTCAGGTAGCGTATGATACGATTGAGATCGAATCAAGCCTGCGCGCTGGCGTAACGGACTATGAAAATGTGATTGCGTCTTATGCCGGAAAACGAAATGGTCTGGACTTTATATTGGATGAAAACAATCGCTACCGTGGAAAGAGCTATGAGATCATTCCATCTCTGAGAACAGCACAAGTATACATCACACCAGAGGGTGGCGAGCCAATCGTAGCGACGTACGTTCCATTTACACAAGCCACAGATGGCCTTCAGGAGCCAAAATTCCGTTTGCCAGCAGGGGAGACGCTGATTCCAGGTGTAGAATACAACGTTACATCTGATTGGGCCGATATTAAGGATGCCACGTTCACGGCAAAAGCGATCAACCCGCTTACGATTCGCTCTGTAAAAGAAGTAAACGAAACCACGCTGGAGGTAAGAGTGAGCACGGATCCGCGTGATGAACTGTTTGCATTCCGCCAAATAACGCTTACCGCACCAGACGGGGCAGAGCTTGTTGCCCAATACAAGGTCACAACACGCAAAGGCGCTACGGGAATCTTTGAGATCATGAACGGCGGCAAATTAGAACCAAACACCATGTATTCCGTTACTCCTGTAGGGCAATGGGCAGGACTGACCTTCACGACAAAATAATCACGAACGAAACCTCTTAACATTCAATCTAAGCTCGGTACGCAACCGGGCTTATATCTCAATGACATACCAAGGAGGAAGGTGCCCAAATGTACAAACTCATTCTCACTGCAATCCCATTCGGAATGCTGTTGACTGGTTGCATGGATGAACCGTCCACAACAGCACCGGCTGTAACGACTGCACATCAGCAGCAACAACAACCAGCAACACCACAGCCACCGCAGCAGCAACAGACTCAACCAGGGAAAAAAACCCCACTCTCTCAAGAAGAAGTGAAAGAACTGAACAAAAAACTGCTCTCTGCCGCAGCCGAGGGCAAAACCGACGAAGTCAAGGTGAGCTTGGCAGCAGGGGCTGAGATAAATGCACAGGATGATCGTGGAAGAACAGCGGCGATGGCGGCTACACACGGCAATCATGTGGAAACAGTGAAAGTACTCATTGAAGCAGGAGCTGACATCAATATTCAGGACGACCGGCAAGATAATCCGTTCTTGTATGCGGGAGCAGAAGGATACCTAGAAATCTTGAAGCTGGTTATCGATGCTGGCCCAGATACGAAGATTTACAACCGCTTCGGAGGAACACCTTTGATTCCAGCGGCAGAGCATGGGTATGTGGAAGTAGCAAAGGAACTTCTTACCCGGACGGATGTAGACGTCAACCATGTGAACAATCCGGGCTGGACAGCATTGATGGAAGCAATCGTATTGAACGATGGGGGAAAAAAACAACAAGAGATGGTTCAACTGTTAATCGACCACGGTGCTGATGTGAACATCCCGGATAGCGAAGGAAAAACCCCTCTGTATCGTGCAAAAGAACGAGGTTATCACGAGATTGTACAAATCCTGCAAAAAGCAGGAGCACGCTAATTTGCGGAGGTAAGCATACAATCACACTTCGAGCGCGATGGAAATAATCCTCGACTAGAATGAGTCGTAGCAAGAGTGATTCTAGTCAAAGGAGGCTGTGTTCATGACAAGCCATACTACCATCCAACCGAAGATTTTGTATTACGGAACTCCCGTCGTCCTGTTGACGACTGAAAATGAAGATGGGACAACGAATATCAGTCCCATTTCATCGTCATGGGCGTTAGGAAATTATGTCATTCTGGGACTCGGGTTTGGCTCGCAAGGATTGGAAAATTTGCGTCAGCGGCCGGAGTGTGTCATCAATTTGCCGGATGCTTCCATGTGGCAGCAGGTAGAAGCATTAGCACCGCTAACAGGCCGCAATCCTGTACCCGACTACAAAAAGGAGCTGGGCTTCTGCTATGAAGCGGATAAGTTTCAGGCCGCCAAGCTGACTTCTGTTGACTCTGCTATCGTTCGTCCAAAGCGAGTAGGAGAATGCCCGCTTCAACTCGAAGCAGTCGTCCGCACAATCCGTTTTCCAGAATATGCCGACATGTTTGCAATCGTGGAGACAGAAGTGCGTCACGTCCATGCAGACAAACAGATTGTCCAAAGTGCTCATCACGTGAACCCTCAAGCATGGAATCCGCTGATCTACAACTTCCGCCATTATTTTGGTCTGGGTGATCAGTTGGGAAAAACATATCGATCGGAAACGTAGACCCATCTTATTTCTCTATCGTCAAGACTTCATTTAATCGAGAATTGAAAATCTTCTTAGAAACAAGTTGACATCGATACATTATCTATGTCAACTTGTTTGGCTTGCGTTGGATTCGTTTGTATCATATGAATTAAATACAATAATTTGGAAAATGAAAGTTTAAAATTATTTGAAATTTACTTATATTTAAATTACAGTAAAATGATGTAAGATGGACTAAGTCATCATGTCAAGAAAATCTAAAAAATTCGCAGTCTGTTTATTTTCTGTAATGACATCCCTGTCATTTTTTGCTACAAGTTCATTTGCAGAGTATTTAAATGGTAGGTGGGACATAAGTACCGTCTACTATGAAGATTATAATTTAGAAATAAAGTATTCCAACCTTCTTTGAACGTCTGTTGATAAATGGAATGGCATATCGCCGAACATTGATTTATATCCAGCAGACTCTGGAGATGATGTTCATGTTACAGTAAAGCATCCTTCTAGAGATGTAGATAATCAACTTGGCTGGCAAGGAACATATGGGTTGGGTATTCCTTATAATAGTGATGGTGAAGTAGATGTAAATCCTTACGCAACAGCAGACGTAATTAATGTTCGTTATTTATGTGATGATTTAGATGATGACGACACAATCAACACCATTGCTCATGAATTCGGTCATATACTTGGCCTTGCGCATACCACAAAAAGTGGTACTGATTCGATTATGGATGAGGATGACGTTTTTGATTGGGATATGGATGGGCCAACGAAATATGATAAAGACAACTTACAATACTTATATAGAAACTAAACTTTATAATGAGGTGTGAAAACTCATGAAAAAAATATATGGTATTGTAACCGTAGCTGCATTAGTTGTAGGTATCGGTTCAGCTTGGATATATCAAGAAGGAGATCGTCCTTCTTCCAAGAGTTTTGCTTTGGCTAAAATTTTTAAATCTGCTGAGGACATTGCCAATGACTCTAAACTAATTGTCAATGCTACAATTCCAAATGAATATAAGGAAGAAATGGTTGGAGAGCTCAAATACTTCGTCTATCAGGTAAAAGTAAATAAAGTCTACAATAATCTTACTAATCAAAAGATTGAAGATGGAGATACCATAGAATTATACCGTCTGATAGGAATTGATATGGGGAAAGGTAAGGACATAGTAAATATAGTCGAACAAAAAAATCAGGATATTGATAAAGGTGATTACCTCTTATTTTTAAATGGCGGTTATGTTGAAACACTTGGGAAAGAGATCTTAGTACCTAATACGCCTAATCAGCTTTTTATGGCAAGCTCATCAAAAGGTATAACATCAACGAATTCGTCAAAGGTAGAATATAAAAATGTTTTTGAGTCAGATGCAATTCCTTCCATTCACGAAGAAGAACTTCTAAATGCCATTAAGTAGTGGTGCAGTAATCGTATGAGTCGCAGTTTGCTTTCGTCTGACAGAGGGAGAGTTTATGTCAGACTACATCTGAAATTTATTTTCACTATACTTTCTGGTATGAAAAGGCAGGGATGTTCCCTGCTTTTTTATATTTGAGAAGCATGGGCATTATTTTTAGGCTAAAGTTCCGAGTGGCAAGGATAGTAGTTGTAATAGAGTGAATCTACAGAGGACTGAGAAGGTCATTTTACCTGATTTCAATGCCTAAAATATGGTATATTAGGTATTGCCTAATAAAATAAGTTAATGCCGAAATTTTGAGGGGTGAAAAGATGCTTGTCTGGATGTTGCGAAAAGTAATGGCAGAAAGAGGAGTTTGGACGGGAGCCGCTTTAGCAAGGCTGTTGAAAGAGAAAGCAAATTACAGTCTGTCTCCAGCCTCCATCAGTGCTTTACTAACCAGTCAACCCAAACAAATGAAAGCCGAGACACTAGATGCACTCTGTACAGCTCTGGAGTGTACACCAAATGACTTGTGGGCATATACACCGCCTAATCGAGTGAAGGGAGCATAATCATATGGCAGTGAAACAGATTTTGCCTTTTGGAGACCCGATCTTGCGCAAAGTAGCCAAGCCAGTGGATGAGCTCAATGCCAAAACGTTCAAGCTACTGGATGAGATGGCTGAAACCTTATATGCCACGGACGGCCGTGCTGGCCTTGCCGCACCGCAAGTAGGCATTCTTCGCAGAGTGGTTGTCATGGATTGCGGAGATGGATTAATTGAGCTCATTAATCCGGAAATTATAGAAAGGAGTGGCGAACAAATCGGAATGGAAGCTTGCCTATCCTTTCCGGGTTACTATGGCAATGTAAAGAGAGCCGAGCATGTAAAGGTAAAGACGTTGAACAGACAAGGCGAGGAAGTGATCCTTGAGGGAGACGGATTCCTTGCTGTTTGTATGCAGCATGAAATCGATCATTTAGACGGAATTTTATTTGTGGATCATGTTCAGGAAAAATGGCTGTATCATGAAAAAACAAGGCAAAAAATCGATTTGCTGGATGTGATCCGCTTAACAAAAAAGGCCTAACAAAAAGGCGTACCGTCTCCATTAGGGAAATATGATAGTAGAAGGCCGTTTGTTCCGGATATCTTTTACGTGAACCTAAATGGTATCATCTGAAGAGCGGCATTATTACGTGGAGGAACATACATGGAACAACTACTGATAGGTAGCTTTCTTTCTGCCATGGCTACTGGTGTGGGCGCCTTGCCTATCCTTTTTTTTAAGTCGGTATCACATCGATGGCGGGATATATTGCTGGCGTTTACGGCTGGAATTATGGTGGCTGCCTCGACATTCAGTCTGATCCCACAGGCACTTCAGAGCGCGCCATTTATTATCGTTTGTTTGGGAGTGCTTACCGGAACATTGATGCTTACAGTGTTGGAAAGCATCGTTCCGCATATCGATCTGGAGCATACGAGAATCAACATTTCCATGGATTCGCAATCGCTGCTGATCTTGTCCGCGATTACCTTGCACAATATTCCAGAGGGCTTGTCCGTTGGCGTGAGCTATTCGAGTGAACAGTCTGGCTTGGGTGGCCTGATTTCTTTTGCAATTGGTCTGCAAAATGCACCTGAAGGATTCCTGGTGGCTCTCTTCCTGATCAATCAAAGGGTCAGTCGCTTAAAGGCCTTTATATTGGCTACAATGACCGGAGCAGTCGAAATCGTCTCTGGGATCTGTGGCTATTACCTGACCTCTGTGGTTCAAGGGCTGGTGCCATACGGGCTCTCCTTTGCCGCAGGCGCGATGTTGTTTATCGTTTACAAGGAGCTCATCCCCGAAAGCCATGGAGATGGTCATGCTCGTTCCGCGACTTTTTCATTCATCCTAGGACTTTTGGTCATGATTGGACTAGTTCAGTCGTTCGGATGAGCGGTTTTTTTCGAAAAGCCTCACAAGTGAGAGCAAAAATTCCGAAACCATATATAGATAGATTTCGATAATGGAAGTAGGGAGTGTCACGATGGAAAAGTCTACCTTGATAGGTATAGTTTTAGGTATTGTTGCAGTAGTGGTCGGGATGATCTTGAAGCATGCGAGTCCGATGGCATTACTGAATCCAGCAGCATTTATGATCATCATCGTAGGTACGGTTGCTGCTATCTTTAACGCATTTCCTATGTCGGAAATCAAACGTATTCCTGCTCTTTTCAAGATAATTTTTAAAGAGGAAAAGCTCCCTGAAAAAAGAGAATTGATCGGTCAGTTTATGAACTGGGCTTCCATCGCTCGTCGCGAAGGATTGCTTGCACTGGAAAACACTTCCGATGAGATTGAAGACCCATTTCTGCGTAACGGCATGAAGATGATCATTGATGGTGGGGAACCGGATTTTGTTCGCGATGTTCTGAACGAAGAAATTCACGCCATTGAAGAGCGCCATCAGGCGGGTGCGCTCGTCTTTAGCCAAGCGGGAAGCTACGCTCCGACACTCGGGGTATTGGGTGCGGTTGTCGGTCTGATTGCGGCTCTGGGTAACTTGAGTGACATTGATGCATTGGGTGTATCCATTGCGGCGGCGTTCGTAGCGACATTGCTCGGTATTTTCACGGGTTACGTACTGTGGCATCCATTCGCAACCAAGCTCAAACGGAAATCAAAGGCAGAAATCGAAATCAAAAAAATCATGGTCGAAGGATTGCTCTCCATTCAAGCGGGTGTATCCCCGACTGCGATTGAACAAAAGCTGCTGGTTTACATCCCGTACCAAGAGCGTGCAGAAATGAAAGAAGAAATGAAGGAAGAGAAGAGGGAGGAAGGAGCTGCGGTAAATGGCTAAGCGACCAAAGAGACATGCTCATCATGAAGAGCATATGGACGAGTCTTGGCTAATTCCATACGCGGACTTGCTCACCCTTCTGCTTGCTTTGTTTATCGTGTTGTTCGCCTCTAGCGAGATGGATGCGAAGAAGTTCGACCAAATGGTTCGGTCCTTCAACGTTGCAATGAACGGCGGTGTGGGTGTTATGAACTACCCGAGTCCGGTACCGCTAGACCCGGAACTTCAGCAGCAAACCTTGCACAAAGGCGCACAGGAAGCAGAAAAACAGAAGACAGAAGAAGAGAAGCGCCTGGAAGAAGCAGTCCGCAAAGAGACAGAGGACTTGAAAAAGCTGCAGACAAAGCTGGACGGATACATTCAGCAAAACAAACTGCAGGACAAGCTCCAGACCAAGCTGACTGAAGAAGGACTGCTGATCACCATTTTGGACAATGCGCTGTTTGACTCCGGTAAAGCTGATCTGAAACCGGAAGCGAGAAAGCTTGCGTCTGAAATGGCAGCGATGCTGGTGCCTCACCCGAAAAAAGTGACCGTAACTGGTCATACGGACAATGTGCCGATTCGCCGTGCAGAGTTCCCGTCCAACTGGGATCTCAGTGCCAAACGTTCAGTTAACTTCTTGAAGGTGCTTCTGGAAAACAAGAACCTAGACCCGACGAAGTTCAGCGCAACAGGCTTGGGAGAATACCATCCGGTAGCGCCGAATACGACGGCAGAAGGCAGAGCAAAAAACAGACGGGTAGAGGTAGCGATCCTGCGTGATCTGGCTTCTCCTCCGAAAAATACTGTGAATCCGTAATAACAAAAAGGATAGCTTCCTCGGGAGGCTATCCTTTTTTGTTTTTGTTTATATATAGTAGCTGTAGTGGAGGGGAAGAAGCCCATTTCCAGTCTACGCTTCGGCCTACGCCCCACAAGGGGTTAGACTGTCCGCTCCGAAATAAATAGCGGGAGCGCTTCAAAAGTAGAGTTTCGAGGATGTATTCGCAGAGGTTGAAGCTGAAAACCCCCGCCATTTATTTCAGAGCTAAGTAGGGCTCCAGAGGCGCTAGGACTGGAAATGTGCTTCTTCCCAAGCGGCTATTGTTTACATCTTTGAAAGCAGCATTCATGGGGTCTATTTTTCTTTTTAAAAAGCGGGTGGAATCACAAAAGTTCGCAGAGGAAACAGGAGAAAACAGCGAAGATCTTTGGACACACCTACCGAGGCGCAGTGAAAAAAAGAGAAACTGCCTTTAGCGTCCACCTCTGAGGTACATCCTGATGAACTACTTTGGACGCGGTTTCTCTTTTTTTTACGGAGCCGGGCACCCCCAACTTCCCTGCAGGTGTTCCAAGAATCTGAGCGTTTTCTCCTGTTTCCTCCCCACCACAACAGCTATACAGAGTTCTCCCCCAACGCCAGCTTCAATTGCCCCATCCGCATTTCGCCCCACTCATACATCATTTCTACTATAGGCAATAAAGTCATCCCCAACTCCGTCATGGAATACTCCACGCGCGGGGGGACCTCAGGGTATACTTCTCGGTGAACAATCCCGTCTTCGATTAGCTCTTTTAACTGATTCGTCAGCATTTTGTGTGTGATTTTTGGGAACAGCCGTTGCAGCTCGCTGAAGCGATGCGGGCCTTCTACCCCTAAATGCCACAGGATCACGACTTTCCATTTTCCGCTGAACATAGACAAGGTCAGCTCCTTGGAACAGGTGAAATCACCGTTTTTTATTTTTTCCAAGGTTTCTTTCCGCAAGTCGGACATAGTTTTTCTCCTCACAATCCTATCTTCGGTGCAACCGCTCTAGCAAAGCAAGCATTCTTATGTTGCGCCTCGTTCTCTTCCATCATAAACGGTGCGGGATGATTTTTCATTGAGTTTTCCGGTTCATCTTGACAGCGTTCATGAAAATGAAGATAATAAGCACAATAACTAAGTAAACAACTCGGAATACTAAAAATAAAAGAGGTGAGTTCTTTGGAACAGATTTTGCAAATACCTAGCGACACGATTTCGTTGACGGCTACCTTGCATGAACCTACATGCACAACAGGCAAGACCAGAGTGAAATACCCGTTGGTTGTCATTTGCCATGGCTTTATCGGCAGTCGGATTGGAGTGAACCGCTTGTTTGTAAAAGCTGCCAGAGAACTGGCTTCACACGGTTTTGGCGTATTGCGCTTTGATTACGGAGGCTGCGGGGAAAGCGACGGCAATTATGGGGCAGGTGGTTTGGACGTCCTGCTTGAACAAACACGTGATGTTCTCGACCATGTTTTCACGCTGGAACAGGTAGATCAGGAGCGGGTGTGCCTGTTAGGGCATAGCTTGGGTGGAGCAGTCAGTATACTGACTGCGAGCCAGGATAAACGAATACACTCGCTGATTCTGTGGGCACCGGTAGCGCGTCCTTTTGACGATATCGTTCGGATCGTGGGGGAAAAGGAATACAAGGAGGCACTTTCATACGGCAGAACGGATCATTTGGGCTACGGTTTGGAGAAGCGATTTTTCCAGTCGCTGGGTACCGCTCTTCCGCTGCGCCAAGCCAAGCAGTTTGAAGGAGATGTGTTAATCCTGCATGGCAATCGGGATGACGTCATTGCGGTAGATGCCATGTTCCACTATGAGCGAGAGCTGCATCTGCGGAGACGGGGGAGCTGCGAAACAGAAGTAGTTGTAGGGGGAGATCATACCTTTTCCTCGGCAGACAGCTACAAACGCTTGATTGCGAGTACGAAGAGCTGGTTGAATCGCCTGCTTGAGAAGGAGACGGTTGCCGTATAAGAAAAAGGGATGGCCCTGGTGACGGGGCTATCCCTTTTTTGCGATATTGGCTTTGATTTCGTTCAGCAGCCCGCGGCAACCCGCATTCACCAGGTCATACACATACGTGAATCGCCCCGTATAATAAGGGTCCTCCACATTTTGTTCCTGGGCAGAATCGGCAAAGTCGAGCAGGCGGTACACCTTTTTCCCTGACGGTGCCATCTGCTTGAGTGCGGACAAATTTTCCTCATCCATGCAGACGATATAGTCGTACTCCGAGAAGTCCTGTGTAACAATTTGGCGAGCACGCAGTGTGTCATGCGCGATCCCATTCTCGGTCAGTACCTTTTGCGTACCTTTGTGTGGAGGTTCACCTGCGTGCCAACCGCCAATCCCTGCTGAGTCGATGGATACATCCCCTGCCAGCCCCTCCGATTCTGCGAGATGGCGAAATACAGCTTCGGCCATGGGCGAGCGGCAAATATTGCCCAGACAAACGAACAAGACTGTTGTCATATGTACGTTCCTCTCTTCCTATGTGTGATGCTTCTGTATGTTAGAATACCATAAGGAGGCCATTTGCAATGAAAACATATCTGTACCGCATACGTTTTGTCGTGGCTGTCATTGTCGTCACCGTTTTACCGATCATCATTACCGGAATCGTATTGGTAAAATCGGCAGAGCAGGCTTTACTGGCGGAAAAGAAACAAAAGCTGATCGCCATCACGCAGCAGCTGGATTTTGCGCTGTCAAAAGATTTTGACACGATTGTCGTGGAAGCTGGATTAGAAAAGGCGGAAAAAGAGTACAAGCTCCAAGAATTAAACGAAAAAATGCAACCGCTTACAGATCGGATCGCTCTAGCCCACCCGGGAATTGGGGTAGGTTATTATTCCGCAGCCCTCGATTCTATCGTGACGTATGGACCCAGCGATGAAATGAGCTTGTACATAGGACAATCGATTGGCGAAACCCATCCAGGTCGCAGTGTCATGCAGACGCGGCAGATTGATGTTGTAATCGGCGAACAAGTACGCGGCAACATCATGAACGCCATGGTTCCACTCATTCGCAATGATCAAGTGATCGGCTATGCATGGGCGAATGAGCTCATGTCTACGATTGATATACAGCTCGCGGATATGCGACAAAGCATTTATGCGATTTTGGGCATTGGCTGTATGATCGCAGCAGCGGCAAGCGGTTTGTTCGTTCATCGATTTGAAGTGATTTTGTCAGAGATCAAGTCAGGGCTGAAGCGGCTTAGCCAAGACCTTTCCTTTCGCTTGAGGAGAATGGACGGTGAGCCAGGAGAAATTACAGGTGCGATCAACAGTCTGGCGAGTGATTTGCAGGCTAGCCGCAGCCGTACGGAGACCATCATGAATAGCATGGACAGTGGGGTCCTCGCGTTGGATCAAAGCGGGCACCTGATTGCTTGGAATGAGACAGCGATCCATATGATTGGCTTCACGGTCAGTCGAGCAAAGGGGATGCATTACACGGAAGTTTTCACAGAGAGCGAGGCTTTCCTTCATATCCTGTTGGATACACTGCAAAACGGTCGATCCATCCGAGATGCTATGTGGCGCCATCAGCATCCGGACAGAGGCGTGCTCTGGCTGAAGGTCAGCTCTTCCATTTGGAAAAAGACGACGGATGAAGTACTGGGGGCTATCGTCGTGCTGGAGGATCGCACGCAATGGCGGAGGATGGAGTCAAGGCTGGCTCAGGCTGAGCGGCTGGCGGTCATAGGTGAGTGGGCGACCAGTATTGCCCATGAGGTACGCAATCCGTTGACAGCCATCAAAGCCTTCGCCCAGATCATCGAGGAGGAATGGCCAAAAGATCATGACTCTCGGGAATACACAGGGATTATTGTGGAGGAAGTCGAGCGTCTGAACCGTTTTACGGACGAGCTCTTGTTATTTTCTCGTCCCAATGAAGAGTCGAACGTACCTGTGCGCGTGCAAGAGGTAATCCAGCACACGCTCAAGCTGATGGAACCTGTCGAGGGCTATAGCGGGGTGATTGTACAGCTCGTATGTGACGAGGAGATTCCTGTCATGATGTCTTCACCGGAGTTGTTAAAGCAGGTGTTTTTGAATATATTGCACAATGCGGTGCAAGCAAAACCAATGGAAGGTCGTATCCGGATTCAAATCCAAAACATAAACAATGCTGTGCATGTCCAGGTAACAAATGAAGGTCCGCCTATTGCGGAAGAAAACCTGCTGGCTGTATTCGAACCGTTTTTCACGACGAAGCAAACAGGTACGGGACTGGGATTGGCAATTTCACAACGGATTGTGCAAGCGTATGGCGGACATATTTTTGCTCAAAATACCCCCGAAGGAGTCTGTTTTACTGTCGTACTGCCGATTCGGGCAAAAGGAGGATTGTGATGACGAGCAGAGTGCTGATCGTAGACGACGAGGCTAATGTGAGAAAGGCATTGTCGACTACGCTGCGCAAAATGGGATACGAGCTCCTGGAGGCTGGCAGTGGGGCGGAGGCCTTGGAGCAGGTCGAGCGCTTTTGCCCGCAAGTCATGCTTTTGGATCTGCGTATGCCTCATATAGATGGTATGGATACGTTGCGCCGCTTGAACGAGAGAAAGGGAAGGCTCCCGAGAGTCGTGATGATGACTGCCTACGGTTCTGCCAGTGACGTTATGGAGGCAATGAAGCTGGGAGCATTTGATTATGTGCAAAAGCCATTCGACTTGGGGCAGGTCAAACAAGTCGTTGCTCATGCACTTACACAAGGAGAGCTGTTTGAGCAAGGCGAAGTCGAACAATTCCTAGAGGAAGAGCAAGCGAATCCAAACGGAACCAGCTTGATTGGCCTAAGTCCGGTTATGCAAAACGTGTACAAGCTGGTGGGAAAAGTAGCGATGTCCAAAGCCACTGTTTTGATTGAAGGGGAGAGCGGGACAGGCAAAGAGCTTATTGCAAGAGCGATCCATGCCAATAGCCCTCGGGCAGACAAGCCGCTCATTCCTGTCAATTGCGGCGCGATTCCGGAAAATTTGCTGGAGAGCGAGTTGTTTGGATATGAACGAGGTGCATTTACAGGTGCCGTTCATCGCAAGCAAGGACTGTTGGAGCTTGCGAATGGAGGTACGTTGTTCCTTGACGAAGTAGGAGAGCTGAGCCTTTCTTTGCAGGTAAAACTGCTGCGGGTTTTGCAGGATCGCGTATTTATTCGGGTAGGGGGAATCGAGGCTGTATCGGTTGACGTTCGCGTGATTGCTGCTACCAACCGTGATTTGCAGGAAAGAATTCGCCAGGAGCTTTTCCGCGAAGATCTATACTATCGGCTCAATGTCGTTCCGATTCGCATGCCGCCGCTTCGAGAGCGAAAAGAGGACATTCCACTGCTTATCCGTCACTTTCTAGCCAAATATGGAAAAGAGGCAGGGAAGCATGACCTCTGCTTGTCCGCTGCTGCCACTGAAGCACTGATCGCCTATCACTGGCCAGGAAATGTGCGTCAGCTTGAGAATACGATCGAACGGGCTGTTGTTTTGACAAGAGGGACAGTGATCGGTCAAGAGCATATCTTATCCCCCATTCAGGAAAATACGGTGAGCGAACCGACCACAGGCCTTGGCAAAATCAGCTATGAAGGACGAACCATGCGGGAAATCATTGCCCAGGTTGAGCAGGAAGCCATTGCCCATGCCTTGCGCAAAGAACGCGGCAACAAGCTACAGACAGCGAAAAGGCTGGGCATATCACGGCGGGCACTGCTCTACAAGCTGCAAATGTACGGATTGGATTCGGCGATAGATGAAAGAGACTAATCGCCCGATGTGCGCAAACAAGTGTCATACTGTGCAAAAAGTAGTCAGCATAACAGAGCAATTATTTTGAAAGCGCATTCATTTTCCTTGAAAAACAGATTGGCATCCCTCTTGCTATATCGTAAAGCACAAGTACACGAATGCTTTTGGAAAAGGGGATGAAAATGTGTTTCAAGCCGTAACGAATGCTTCTGTCCGCATGGTGCAACGCTACTTGCCAGACGCCTTTTTATTTGCAGTCATTTTGACCTTCCTCGTGTTTGTTGCTGGGATCATCGTCAATGGCAAAACGCCGATGGAAATGGTCAACTACTGGGGAGGCGGTTTTTGGAGCTTGCTCAGCTTTACGATGCAAATGGTCTTGATCTTGATTACGGGTCATACGCTAGCCAGTACGAATATTTGTAAGCGTGGTTTGAATGCTTTGGGATCACTGGCAAAGACGCCAGGTCAAGCGATTGTACTCGTCACATTAGTTTCCTGTGTGGCGAACTGGATCAATTGGGGATTTGGGCTTGTGATCAGTGCGCTATTGGCGCGTGTTCTTGCCAATCAAGTGGAAAAGGTAGACTACCGATTGCTCGTCGCCAGTGCGTATGGCGGATTTGTCGTCTGGCACGGAGGGCTTGCTGGCTCTGTTCCTTTGACGATCGCTACGGAAAAGCACAGTCTGGAAAACATCATCGGGGTCATTCCTACCTCGGAAACCATGTTTTCACCGATGAATCTGACGATTGTGGCCGCGATCATGATTGTCCTCCCGATTGTGAACAGATTCATGATGCCTGCCGAAAAAGATACGATTGTATTCAAGGGCGAAGGGATAGCGCAACAAGAAATGGCTGCTGCTACTGATTCTGCAGTCGACAATACTCCTGCTTCCAAAATGGAAAACAGCCGTTTGATCTCGGTTCTTGTCTCAACACTCGGAATTATTTATTTGATTTACTATTTTGCTGATAAAGGCTTTAAGCTGAATTTGGATGTCGTTATTATGGGCTTCTTGTTTCTGGGCATACTCCTTCATGGGACACCGCGCAAGTTTTTGGATGCCATGAATGAAGCAGTGAAAACCACGACAGGGATCGTCGTGCAGTTCCCGTTTTATGCAGGTATCATCGGGATGATGACGGCTTCTGGACTGGCGGCGAGTATCTCTCAATGGTTTATCAGCATCTCGACGCCTACTACCTTCCCGCTATTCACGTTTTGGAGTGCAGGCTTACTGAACATATTCATTCCTTCTGGTGGAGGGCAATGGGCAGTACAGGGACCAATCATGCTGCCAGTTGCGACTGAGCTGGGCGTTTCCCATGCAAAAGTAGCGATGGCCATTGCTTGGGGGGATGCGTGGACGAACTTGATTCAGCCATTCTGGGCATTACCTGTGCTGGCTCTTGCTGGATTGGGTGCGAGGGATATTATGGGCTACTGCTTGATGATGCTGATCGTGACAGGTGCCATTATCAGCTTAGGCTTCTTGCTTTTTTAGTGATGCGCGCACGTTCATTGCCAAACGCAGCGTTTTTTGATATGATGGGGGCAGTTACCCCAAGAAAAGAACTGCATATGTACTGAGTTTTCTAGGGTTCCGCGGTCAGTCATCTGACCGGTCAGGTCCGAGAGAAAACCCACGACCACGGTCGTGTACACGGAGGGATAAAAGCCCGGGAGGAATATCTGTGATGGTATTCACCCGAGGCTTTTTTTGCATTCGGAAAAAGCCTGAGCCATCTTGGATGAGTATGTATTTTGGGGAACGATAAAAACGGATTCGTCCGTTTTCCTAAGCGTAAAAGAAAGAGGAGGGAGCCAGAACATGGGGAAATATTGGTTGATGGTTGTCGTAGCAGCAGTATTTGAAGTCATGTGGGTAGCGGGCTTGAAGCACGCCGACAGCTTTTGGTCCTGGGCATTGACCGTCTTAGCGATTATTATCAGCTTTGGTGTTTTGATCTATTCAGGGAAAAAGTTGCCGACGAGTACGGTTTATGCGGTCTTCGTCGGTTTGGGTACGGCCGGTACCGTTATTAGCGAAATGGTCCTGTTTGGAGAACCGTTCAGCTGGACGAAAGTAGGCTTGATCGCGCTTCTTCTGGGCGGAATCCTTGGGTTGAAGCTGGTCACACCGGATCATGAAGAGAAGCCGAAGAGGGAGGGTGAAGTGGCATGACATGGTTATCCTTAATTTTTGCAGGGTTGTTTGAGGTCGTAGGCGTAATGGGGATTACACAGGTCAACCAAAAGCCTTCGTTCCGTTCCTTTGCGGTACTGATCGGTGGATTTTCCCTCAGCTTCTTTCTCTTGTCCTTTGCCATGAGAGAAATCCCTATGGGAACGGCCTATGCGGTTTGGACAGGGATTGGTACAGTAGGTAGCGCCCTTGTCGGGATGCTGTTTTATGGAGAAGCAAAAGACAAGCTGCGGATCTTGTGCATCGCCGTGGTGATTATAGCAGTAGCAGGATTGAAATTAGTAGCATAAAGTAGCGGTAATAAGGAAAGGCAGATATTCCACTTCGGATGTCTGCCTTTTCGTTGTGTATATGTTCCATTTCTCATAAGGAACACTCCTTACGAATAGGGAATAGTAAAGAAAATCGTCTCGTTCAAGGAGGGAATGGCAACACCATGGGCTCTTTCTGGGCAACGCTAAAAAAGGGAAATACGTCCTCGGCGACAGCGGCCTTGGGGAACACTGGGCTTGCTATCGCAAAAGGCTTTGCGGCTGTCTACAGCGGGAGTGGAGCCATGTTTGCGTCGGCGATGCATTCGGTAGCTGATGCGGTCAACCAGTTCTTCGTTTTCTTTGGCAGCGTACTCGCAGAGAAAAAACCGACACCGAGATTCCCCACAGGCTTTGGTCGTGTCATTAACATTTTCTGTATGGTCGCGGTGATCGTCGTAACCATCATGGCCTACGAAACCATTGTAAAAGGCTTCCACCTTATTTCCGAGCCAGCAGAATCCAGTCATTTCTGGTTGAATTTCATCATTTTGTCTCTGGCGGTCATCGTGGATGGATACGTGCTGGTAAAAGTGATGTTCGAAATCGTTCATGAAGCTCGGGTGGAAGCGAAAGGCTTTGCTGTCATCCCTGCAGCCTTTCGGAATGTAGGACGTGCGGCTCCACCGACACGACTTGTCTTTTACGAAGACATCGTGGCAACGCTCGGTGCCTTATTGGCGCTGATTGCAGTCATTGTTACTGCGTTTACCTCTTTTGCTTTGCTGGACGGGATTGCCACCATTCTGATCGGGATTCTCATGGTGGGTGTGGCATTTAAGGTAGGGTACGACAACATGGTCGGTTTGATTGGTATTGCAGCTCCCAAAGAAATCGAGGATCGGGTTGCCAAAGTCATTTTTGCTGACCCGGATGTGACGGACATCAACCGGATGCGGATTGTACAGGAAGGGCGTTTTTACCATGTGGATTGCTACGTAGAGTTACGGACGGGTTTAAGCCTTGCTGTGGCGGACGATATTAAATACCGCATTCGCGACAGCTTGCTCACTGACCCGGATATTAGCGATGTGACGATGGGGATTTTGGAGGACAACGGCATGGATGACTGGAAGCAACTCACGGGACAGGGAACCACATAGACGAAAGAGAGCGGCGAAATAGAAAAGCCCCGCACCAGCCAAGTAAGCAGGTGTGGGGCTTTGGTTTGTGCCAAGGTGTGATGATTAGGAGACGGTCAACAGTTCTTGTTGCTCCGATTCATCTTTTTCAAAACGCGTAATCAGGACGCGTGTGACACGGTGATGATCCATCTGCTTGACGGTGAACAGGTGGTTTTCCCATTCTACTGTCGCGCCAACAGCAATGTCTTCTTCCAGCTGGCTGTACAACCAACCGCCGATTGTGTCTACATCTTCGGATTCGAGCTCGAACGGAAGATGGTCATTCAGGTCAGCCAACACGAGCATACCGGATACGGAGAGGCCATTGTCCAGCTTCTCAATCTCTGGTCTTTCCTCGTCAAACTCGTCTTGGATATCCCCAACGATTTCTTCCAGAATATCCTCCATCGTCACGAGACCAGCTGTTCCGCCGTATTCGTCGATGACAATCGCGAGCTGCGAACGGTTTTTCTGCATCAGGCGCAATACTGTGCTGATTTCCATGGTCTCTGGCACGGTCAGGACAGGGCGGACCAACGAATCCAGCTCAACGCTTCCGTCTTGCAGGGCAGAAAGGTAGAAGTCTGTCGCATGGACAAAACCGATGATGTCGTCCTTGTCCTCAGCTGCAACCGGAAAACGCGTATGGCGCTGCGAGCGGATAATCTCCAGGTTTTCTTCAAAGGTATTCGTCGTATATAAGCAAACCATGTCAATGCGCGGGATCATCGTTTCCCGAGCAACGGTTTCGGAGAAGTCAAAAACTTGTTCCACAAGAGCCAATTCGGTTTGGTCAATATGGCCACTTTGGTGACTTTGGTTGACCAGAAGACGAATTTCTTCTTCTGTATGCGCCGCTTCATGTTCTGAGATGGCTTCGAGTCCCAGACGTCTCAAAAGGGCGTTGGCGGTTCCGTTCAAGAACCAGATTGCAGGGTAAAGCAATTTATAGAAAAACATCAATGGCGCGGCAACCCACAACGAGGTTATTTCTGCTTTTTGAATGGCCAATGATTTCGGAGCCAACTCACCCAAGACAATGTGGAGGAACGTAATAATCGCAAAGGCTACACCAAAAGAAATCGCGGAGATCGCATAATCAGGCAATCCGGAAGATCCAAGCAAAGGCTCCACAATCATATGGGCAATGGCCGGTTCCCCGACCCAACCCAGTCCCAGCGAGGCGAGAGTAATCCCGACCTGGCAGGCAGATAGGTAGGCGTCTAGCTTATGCGTTACTTTTTGGGCATAGACTGCACGTCTGTTACCTTCATTCACCATCTGTGTCAGGCGCGTTTGCCGCACCTTCACGAGTGAGAACTCTGCGGCTACGAAAAAGCCGTTGAGAAAAACAAGAAATATAACAAGCAGTAGGTTGAGCACTATCGGGACGGTGTCCAAGTAAAAAGTCATCCTCTCTGGAATTTTATGAAAGTACTATTTTCTATTTTACTCTGATCGGGTGGAACGCACAAAAGCGATATACCACCGTAGGGGGCGTTTTACGCCCTTTGGGTCGGGAAGAGCGACCCTCAGATAACCGTAGCGCACGTTTTTGCGTCCGGAGAAGGCCGCAGATAGGCATCCGTTTCTGTCAAGCAACGCAAAGTGCAAGCGGTTACCTGTGCAGAATTTGTTGGGCGTAGACAAAAAAACCTGACAGAACGGCAGCTAGACCGAGATAGGCTACTAACACTTTCCACTTCGTAGAGGCAGGTGCATCGTAGTACGTTGTGAGCTGGTGCATTTGCTCATCCAGTTCGGCTAATCTCTCTTGCGCCGCACGTTCCCCATCACGAAGCGTATCCGAAGGGACTGGTCGATTCGGATCCGAGTCGTAATACAAAACGGGTTCTCGTTCCCACAGTTTGAACAGTTCCCATTTTCTGTTCACATACACTTTATCGAGTCTTTTAAAGTCTCGCTGAAGACGTTTTTTGTCCTGCAAAAATGGAACATAAAATTTCTTCAAATCTTCCTGATTGATCGCATTTACTTCGGCATTCATTTGCATGCGAATATCCCATGTCGATTCCAATGCGGGCCACTTGGCTATGCTTTGCTGGAAGTCTGCAATCCTTTCGCGCTCGTATTTCAGGAGCTTTTGTTGATAGCTGCCACGTAGGCGGTTGTACCACGTAATCAAGCCGATGATGAAAATGAACACAGTAATCGGTCCAGGGTTGGCGAACAGCATAACACCCAGCCCGACTAACCCGATCAACCAAATTTTCGTCGACAATACCGAAACGATGCGGCCGCCATCGAGCGGGGAGATGGGGAGCAGGTTAAATAAATTGAGCATGGCGCCCAAGTAGATAACCAACCCCCAGAAGGGGTCCTGTGTATACCAATACAGCGGGAGTGCAGGCAAGAAAGCAATCATCCCTGCCAAGGGTCCCCCATAGGCTAAGTACGCCTCTGTTTTTGCATCACGCGGCATGTCTTTCATGGCAATGAAGGCCCCGGCAAAAGGTATAAAGACAGCGGGTGAGGTCGCGATTCCTTTTCGCTTGGCGGCAATCACATGGCCCATTTCGTGGACGAAGATCAGATAGACGAGAGCCACGGCGAATTTCCATCCGTAAAAAGCGGCATACGCCCACAAGGTAATTCCCATGGATATAATGGTGGTCCCGAATTTCGAAAACTTCAGTATGCTAAGTATCCATTTTAAATTGGCAAGTAAGAAAGCACCGATCGCCAAAAGGACTGAACGGCTTTTTTTCATTGTTTTTCCTCCCAGAAGATATAGGCAGATATTCCTTCTTACGAATCAAGCCGAGAGAAGTTTCTGTTCTAGTTGCCATCCAGACGAGGGTTGGTGAAGTGAAAGCCGTACTCGCCATAGAGCGGATTGTAGCTCAGATGTCCCCCGTCGAAATACCAGAAATCAGTTGGACGAATGACAAATCGCAACCCCTCTACTTCAAACACAGCATCATCGGTGAGGGCCTCATCTTTTTCAATCGCATAAAACATACCACCGGTCCCGGGGCCGCTTGTTCGTACATACAATCGAAGCGTATCTCCCGGTACAAAGCCGGCATAACGTTGATAGGCAAGGGAAAACGCTGGCTCTATCGCAAGTGTGATACTCATGTACTAGCTCCTTTCTGCTACTTGTCTCCCATTGTAACACAAGTCAGAGTAGTGTCCTGAAGCTCGAAGTGCAAGCGCAACCAAAAACACCCGTCCGGTCAGAAGTGCTTCTGCCGAACGGGCTGCATGAAAAAGCTGGCATTAGTCCTTGCCTTTGCTCGAATCGAGGGTAGGGTGCATAAAACGCGCTTTATCTGGTTCTTCTTGATCCTCGAGGAGCTCACGATTTTCTATCGAGTTCCAGCCAATGTCGTTAGTCGGGTGAACCCACTGGTCTCCTGCCATGAAGAAGGGATCGGTTTCCGTACTCCAGTTGTGTAAGGGAGATTCCTTGGACTCGTACAAGCTGTCACCGATGACGACTCCGAACTCATTGACGAATGGCTTTTGAATCGTACGGGACGAGTTTTTGAAGTCAGGAGCACTGATTTGATGCGGCAGCGTCCCATCGAGGGAAATATCCTTCGTCTTGTCGTTCTTTTGCTTATCGTTATCCATCATCTGGACCTCCTTTTATCCCATAGCATGCATCAGTCATTGACCCCTTATTCGGTTTCGGAGGGGAGCCCGCGCCCAGCCCAAATGAGACACAGCCGCATATGCTAAAAAAAGGGGGAAGATCCGATGGTAACGAGTGTGATCATTCCCGTCAGAGAAAGTATGAGAGTAATTCCGTGTTACCC
This sequence comes from Brevibacillus sp. AG162, assembly GCF_006715575.1. NCBI lineage: Bacteria > Bacillati > Bacillota > Bacilli > Caryophanales > Paenibacillaceae > Brevibacillus > Brevibacillus sp. AG162. The sequence goes on along the minus strand of NZ_VFNO01000009.1, from coordinate 173,667 downwards.
TTTTTATGGTCTATCCATGAAAGTTTTACTTACAGCTTCTGCCTCGGATGTATGGTTTATATTTCCTTTTCCGGCATAATTAATTTCATTTAAGTGTACTTTCTTTTTACGTTGTCTATCAGCCACATATCCAAGAACAAGCACTGGTACAATAAAAGCCAATATTATTCCCAAAAACATGCAATGACCTCCTTATTAACTGTTTCGCTTGTTCTATCAATTCTTAGCGTACAAAATCATGTTGGCGGTTGCCCAGGCAGCCTCTCAAGGGAGAGTGGGCTGCATTTTTTATTGTGGTCCGCTAATATCATTACGTACTTCGTTTAGATAGTTCTCTGTGTACACCATTTGGGAGTTGCTCAAGTTCTTGGGAGTCTTTCTCATTTTTCTCTAATATGTTTCTCCTTATTTTTCCAATAACCTCGTCCAATTAAGGAGAACGCCAACATAAGGTAAAAAGCAACTTATTTTAATAAATTATTACATTTTTCTCGTTTGATGGAAAAAATCAGGCTTCTCCTCTTCACTTGGGGTATAATCGAGATACGGCGTGTATATCTTGGCTGAACCCCATAAAGTCAGTCTAAATTACAGAGGTCGGAAATCAGAGCAAAGAATAAAACCCCGCTAATGCGAGGTTTTATTCGACCTTCTTAATTCTAAACGTTGATAGTTACTGTTGATGCAAAGTCCTCTGAATCTCGAACATCATTTGGATAGATATGGGTTGCTCTACTACGATCGGTAAGACCTCTGCCGGTAATATCGAGATCATAACCATAGTAAAATGCGTGCCAGATGAACTTAGAACAATAACTAAGCTCGATATTATCCAAATCCATATTGAAGTAGTATTTCTCTACGTCATTAATATGGTTGATTGCCCATTTAGCAGCTTTAGAAGCTCCTTTCCTGGGACGGAGAACTTTGATCTTATCGCCGTCACTAAATCGAGATACATAGGAATCGATATCTTCAACGATCCCGGGTCCTTTTGGATGAACGTGAATTATATCGTAGTCCGGCCCTACAATTGCCACGTGTCCAACAAAAAAAGTCGAAAGGCTTTTTTTCGAGTACAATACGTCTCCTGGCTTCATATCCGTGTTAGTACCAGGATATTGTGGTTTATCAGATGCCATATAAAATTCCTCCTATAAAGTTGATTAACGATAGTAGGGCGCCCATTATCGCTTTCACTCTTTACGGAAAAAAAAGCATCATTTTACAACCACTTTTTTGGGGGGATAACGAAAATGAACAAAAAAATAATGATTATAGTTTTCCTAGGCTTAATCCTTATCTCTGTTCCCGTTATATATGTTCAAGGAACTTTGTTAAGCTTAGAGAATCAGGTACGCCAACATCTCATTACCGAGAAAAATATTGATGAGAAAACAATAGTTAGTGTAGATGGCGTTTTTGGGAAGCTTCCGCTCTTTAGTGTAGAAGTTATTTTTGCTGATGAACCCGATGTAAAATACTTTTATACTGAAAAAAAAGGAAAAATAATAACTTTACATTCAACGCTTAAACCCAAAGAATACGAATACAAACATAAATGAGTCCCTGGACGCTGGTACTACCCCATCCCCTGTCACCTCAGCTTTATTGGGTCCCGATAATAGGTTTTATGTAAAACTTCGGTTACTGCTTTTATAAACAAGAGCCTCAACTTTTTAGTTGGGGCTCTTGTTTATAATCAGGTCGTGATCGGGTTCTTTTTTAGTGGACTGCCCAATCATCTGAACGTCTCCATGGGGTTAATTTTCATTACCAACCCGTTTCTGGCCAACCATATTGTATAACAGTTTTTTTCGCTGAGTAGTACAAAGGAGGCTTAGACTATGAAGAAGTTAGTTGGCTTGGGATTTATGACCATTGCAATTTTGTCTAGTGCAATAGTAGGTTTCGCCAGTGAAGACAATTCCTTTTACAAATTTGGGCAAAGCATCTCGGCCTATGATAAAGAAGTGCAAAAGTCACCGGTTTAGCAAATGATGAAGTCATTAACGCGAAAGAGGTTCATGCTTTACAGATGTTTTATGAGCACATCGAGGGCTAGGGAATTTGCTAAAAAGCAACGAGAGGAAATAGACAAAAGCTCAAATGCCGAAGAAATCCAAAAGGCAATTGATGGTCTGATTCAAGGTCTGGGAATCTCTGAAGAGGAATATTGGACTGACTATGTCGTTGAAGGATACATGAAGCAAAATACGATCAGCAAGCTCCGTAGTGAGGTTTTAGAAGGCATTGAGGATCAGACTAAGAGAAACGAAGCTTGGGAAGAATTTGTAAAAACATTAACAAAGACATATTCAATCGATCTAAAATCGATTGAATAAATGAAAGTGGAAACCCGTCTAGTTTTCCTTATTTGTTTCACGGGTTTCATCCGAGCGTACTTTTCCAGACATTACATCATCGTAAGGGGTATAGTTAGGCGGATTTAGTAGTCTTTTCTCCTTGATTGATCGGAAAACAATTCGGGCAATCAGGGCAACAAAAGTAAATATAATCAGAACTACAATGACTTGTGTCATGATACAATCCACCACCTATGAGTTTTTAGTCTTCACGACACGCGCAAAGTTTCTCTCAGTCGATTGCATAAGCAATCGGCTTTTTGTAAACAGGGGTAGCACCAGCAGAGCGCGAAAAAACCACGTTAACGATTGTGTTGCATTGTGAAATACCATCTTGAGGCTAAATTGTATTGCTGGTACCCGTATCTATACTTGTTGGCCCGGTGAGGCTAGCGTACCTCACCGTTTTTTATTGTGGTCCGCTAATATCGTTACGTACTTCGTTTAGATAGTTCTCTGTGTACACCATTTGGGAGCTACTCAAGTTCTTGGGAGTCTTTCTCTTTTTTCTTTTGTTGATCTGGTCATAAATTACACCAAATACGATCAAGCCACCAACAATGGTTAATAAAAACGCCCACATTGGCATAAAAATCCCTCCCCCCACGCGATGCTCGCTTTATATATTAGACTCATTTTTCTCGAATATGTTTCTCCTTACCCTCGTCCAATTAGGGAGACCGCCAACATAATGCAGATTTTTTACGCGCCCGTCCGGCCCGCAAAAAATTTTCAGGCCTCTTTTTGGCTAGTTATTGCAATGCTGCTTGTCGCCAAAAGGCTGGAGAATGCAAAAAACCCTCCATTTTGGAGGGCCTACGACTTAACTTCTTGCCAGTTAGATTCTAATTTTTTCCGAAGTAACGCTAAATATTTCCGTTTATATTTATTTACTCCTTGTTGAGATATACCCAAATGCTGTGCGACTATTTCTTCTGGAACTTCATTAATCACTACTTGCTCAATAATGAATCTTGCTTTAGATCGAAGGGGATCTAACATTTCTTCTACATACAATTTAGAATTTACGGAAGACTATACCGAAAGGTACGTACGGTGTTATAGAAAGTCGGCTATCCATTAGTTGGATAGCCGACTTTCCGATTCTCTGAACTTTATTTTGAAAAATTCACTTCAACATCCATTGGATCAACCAAATGTCCAAGTGTCTTCTTATAGAATCTATAAAGTTCTACTGAAGTCCCTTTATCAATTCGTTTATAAATCTCGTGATTAGGGAAACCATCGTGTCTTCCATTAAAACTTACACGTCCAGTTTTTCTATCAACAGAAATGTTGTACTCCCAGTCAATCGCAGGGGAAAGTTCCGGCAAAGCAGAATTTCCAGCCGAACCTTTGATATATAGGGACGCAGTCGTTGGGGTTAAAACTGTATTCTTATATGTGATATCCTTGTCGCTTGTCAACGGATATTCTTTAATATATTCATTTCCGGTTGCCCTATTTTCAATTTTCGTTCTAGTTGGTCCCACCGCTTTGTATACGTCAATTGTGGAAGTATTCCAATTAATCACAATGTGTTGAGCCATTTTAAATAGCTTATTATTATTTTCCGTCCAGTAGGTAAAATCACGGTTGTTTCCTTCACCATAATAATTGTTATAAGGATCAGCACTAACTAATAACCATTCTTCAGGGATAAACGCTGCTACACGCAATTCTACAATGTTTGCCATTTATATCCATCTCCTATAGGAATTATAAGATGAATGATAAGGGCGCATAACATAAAGGTCGCCCAACCTTAATGCTATGTTGATATCAATCACCTTCACCAATATAGGTAATCAGGATTGGTTTTCTACAACCGAACGTTAAACTTTTTGATAAAGGTCCTTCAATTAAAGGAATCTCGGTCATTTATGCCACGACATCGAAAATCTCAGAATAGGTCAAATCAATTTGATAATATGTGGAATTTATTGAAAAATAATAATAATATTGAAACTAATTCACTTGGGGGAGGGAGCGACCATTTGTATTAAAGTGCGCTTTACGTTAGTAGGTCTTATTTACGGTTTGGTGACTATGTTTTTTTTGAGTTTTATCATTTCTTTTCTCGGAGATTTCGCAGCTGGCGGCATGTCGGTTGGGGGAGCATCGTTTGGGGGATGGTTATGGTTTTTTGCGACATCCCTATTTCCTGTCTCTGTTATTTCTGGTATTTCAGGTTACTTCCAGGCATTCAGGAACATTCGCCTATGGGTATATTGGGTTTTATGTGCTTTTCTAGGTTTTATAATCCCCCTTTTCATGGGGTCAGTTGGTGCTACGCTGATGCTTATTTTAGAGTATGGCTTTGAGCGTGTAATGACCCCGTCAACAGAGATTACAGCGAATGATATCATGCATGACTATTTTAAATTAGCACCCCTATATGCCCTGATAGTACTACCAGTTACGACACCCTTTTTGGCTCTTTGGCTTAAAGGAATGCAAGCTTTTCTAACCTATGTTGAAAATAAGTGGAAAAAGTGACGCAAAAGTTTCTTAGCGTAGGAAAAAGTGGCTTGTTTGATTGGTAAAATCTCTTAGCGTGGGTTTTATGTCATTTGGTTGGCAGTCGCCCAAACAAGAGCCTCAACTTTTTAGTTGGGGCTCTTGTTATAAATTAGATCGTGAACGGGTTCTTTTTTGATGGAGTGACCAATCATCTGAACGGCTCTAATGGGGTAAATTTCGATTTTTCAATGACTAGCCAACACTACACCTAGAATAAAAACGCATAAAAGGGCCTTTGTAGCTCGTTTGGTAAGGTGTTTAAACATAACCGGTCAAAGGGATTTAGCCTGATCAAGACGTTAATCGGCCTATTCGTGTATAAAAAATTAAAAAAAACCCTCCAAAATGGAGGGCCTACGACTTAACTGCTTGCGGGTTAGATTCTAACTTTTTTCGAAGTATCCCTAAATATTTCCGTTTGTATTTGTTTACGCCTTGTTGAGATATGCCTAAATGCTGTGCAACTATTTCTTCTGGAACTCCATTGATCACTACTTGCTCAATAATAAATCTTGCTTTATCTGGAAGGGAATTCAACATTTCTTCTAAGTGTAACTTAGAATCTACAGAAGACATTTGATTCTGCCCACAGATATTTTCTATGATCGGAAGCTCTCGGGCGGAAATCTTCTTTGTTTGATACTGCAACCGCCAAGCAATCCTTCTTAAAATTTTTCTACACTTCTCAATTAATAACTCATCATTCATGCTTTTCACCCTCCCACCTTATAGGTAAAAAAAGAAGGTAAAAAACAACTGTTTTACATAAAATATTCCATCTTCAAACGCCATTTCATCGCGTTTTCGTATCATACTTAGGAGTTTTCTCTTAGGGGATTTTTTTAGGGCATTGGTTGTAGAAAGACCTTATTTTTTCTCCTATATGTTATGAAAGCAACAAAGTGATACATTACGAAGTCGCTTTTAATAGGTATTATGTTAACTAACGCCCGAACTCTCAAATTCGGGCGTTTTTGGCCGTTTTCCGCGATTATGGGATAAGAACCTCAAAAATACCGTAGTCCAGCCTTATTATGTTCAAAGGACTTTTTTACGATTTGATGGAGAGCATTCATAGGTTTTTGTTTTAGCACTGCGGAAATGTCATTGCTGATGTATTTTCGATTTCCTATTCTGAGCCCTTCTTTGTTTAATTTTTCCGCAACCAAAGAAACGTTCCCTACTGTTTCTGCACTTCCAAATATTGATTTTGTTTCATACTCATGAGATTACACTTCCTCTAGACTCATTACACTTTAGAAAGAGTAAAAATCGCCGGGCATAATAGCTGCCCGGCGGTTTTTTTGTTAGCGGTTTTCTTTTAGCCTTTCTTGTGGTTCACTATTAATGGAGCCGTTAGAGCGGACAGCCTCGGATTGGGCTTTGGGTCCTCGGATTTCAGCGGTTTTTCCAAAATCTTTTTCTTTGTTGCGAACCATGTGATGTCCTCCTCTTTGTGAAAGATGAAGATAGTATGACCCGGATGGGGCCAGAGAATGAGGACAGAATGAGGATAGGGAAAGGGTGGCAATTCAAATGGCGAAAAAACAACGAAAACCACAACAGCGTCAAGCAGTGACAACAGCTACGACAGACGCGAAAAGCGGATTGAACAGTTTGAAGGATATGCTGAATGCAGATGCACTCGGAGCACTCAAGCAGCTTGAAAAAGACATGAAGACAGAAGGCGAGCGCAAAGCGAAGGAAGCTGCCGAACAAAAGCGCCGGGAGCAGGAAGAACGCGAGCGCAACAAGAGCTTTGCTGAGCTTTTGGATGATTACGAGAAAAAAGGCGGAGGCAAGTACAGCTAATGCGAGATGGACGGCAAACAGACCGACCGGATACTTCCAAAAACGGTTTGATGAAAAAGCGTCAACAAGATATCAAGGACGAGTCCATCAAGGAACGGGGCCGGATGGTCCTCGGTCGATTGGGCAAAAAGGACCCGAAGAAGTGATTTTTTCCTTCTCTTCCCCATATAGCTAAAGAGTGAGGGGAGGGAGGTCATGGGGACAATCCTGCTCCTGTTTAGCCTCTTGTGCGTGGCAGTGGGTACCTGGAAGTTAATCGGGATCTACAAGGCCCAAAAGGCTGACAGCAAGCCGCTCTGGTGGACAGTCGCGAGCGTCGGGATTGCGCTTTTTTTTGTTTTGAAGCTGGTAACTGATACGTTGCCAACATAAACAAGCACCTGTAGCCAGAGAGCTTACAGGTGCTTGTTTTTTCAAAAAGGCAACGCCCACTTATTCGTAACGCAGTGCTTCGATTGGATCGAGCTTGGCTGCCTTGTTGGCCGGGTAGAGGCCAAAGAAAATACCGATGGCACTGGAGAAGCCGAATGCGATAAATACGCTGTTCCAGGACATAAGCGGCGGCAGCTGTGCAAAATAGGCGATGATCGAAGCGATACCAAGACCGAACAACACCCCGATCAATCCACCGATTAAGCAGACGATGACTGATTCAATCAAAAACTGAATCAAGATATCTCGTCGGCGTGCCCCTAATGCTTTGCGAATCCCGATTTCGCGCGTGCGCTCTGTTACGGATACGAGCATGATATTCATAACGCCGACACCGCCAACCACGAGGGAGATACCTGCGATGATACTAAAGATTAGCGTCAAGGTGCCCGTCATTTGATTAAACTGGTCCATTGATTCTTGCATGCTGCGAACTCTGTAATGGTCTTCCTTTTGATGCTTGCGGCTCAAGTACTGTTTGACCTGCTGCATGGCTGGGTCGACAGAAGCTTTGTCGATTGCTTTACCCATGATCATTTGGACGGAAGGCTCTTCCTGCAGGCTCATTTCGTAACGGATGGGAATAATGGCTCCATAGCTGGTTGCCATATCAAACTTGAATTTCTCTTCCGTGTACGTCCCGATTACGACGAGAGATTGATTTCCCCAGCGAACACGCTGACCAATCGGGCTCATTTGACCGAACAGCTTTTGAGCAAGAGCTTCCTCCAGAACGATGACAGCGCGTTGTTCTTTGTCATCTATCTCGTTGAAAAGTCGCCCTTTTGCCACTTTCAATGTTGATTGCATCGAAAAATAATCAGCAGTGGAGGCAGTGAGGTTGACGCGCTCTTCTTTTTTCGGACCCTTCAAATCAATCGTACTGGAGTTGTAAGGTACGATGTATTCGATGGCAGGACTAATCCTGCCGAGTACCTCCGTATCTTCCACGGTCATATCTTCTGAGGCTATCTCTTCTTTTGTCTCCCAGTTGATGAAGACATTAAACGTGTTTTGCCCGAACTTTTCCATCTCTTCGTTGATGGCTCTCTGTCCGCCTTCACCGAGTGCCGTAACGACAATGACCGATGTAATCCCGATGATGATCCCGAGCATGGTCAAGATCGAGCGCATTTTGTTCGCCCAGATACCCTCCACGGCGGTGTTAAAGCTTTCCATAAAATTCATGTGACAATCACCTCGTCAGACGGCTTGGAGAATATTCGCTCCGTAACCTTTTCATCGCGAATGATCACGCCATCCTTGAAAGTCACAATCCGCTCAGCGTGCTGGGCGATGTCTAATTCGTGGGTAACGAGAATGATCGTAACGCCCTGCGCATGCAGCTCCTGAAACATGGCCATGATTTCGACCCCGGAGCGGCTGTCCAGATTTCCCGTCGGTTCATCTGCCAACAGAATGGCAGGCTTATTGACCAGTGCTCTGGCAATTGCTACACGCTGTTTTTGACCACCGGACAGCTGGGTTGGTTTATGGTCCATGCGCTCAGCCAATCCCACTCTTTTGAGTGCTTCTGTAGCCCGTTTGCGCCGTTCTGAGCGGCTGACATTCGCGTACATCATCGGCAGCTCTACATTGTGCAAGGAGGTAGAGCGGGCGAGCAGATTAAATGATTGGAACACAAAGCCGATCTTTTGGTTGCGAACGACGGCTAGCTCCGTATCCTTCAGGCTGCTGACCTCAATGCCGTCTAGCATGTACGAACCCGAATCAGGACGATCCAGACAGCCCAGCATGTTCATAAACGTCGATTTCCCTGATCCTGATGGCCCCATGATGGCAACGAATTCGCCTTGTTCCACCAGCAGAGAGACACCTTTTAAGATGGGCAGTACGGTATCACCCGTCTTGTATGCTTTCGTCAAGCCTTCTACATGAAGCATCGTCGGCTGACCTCCTTCTTTACGTGTTACATACCCATTGGTGCGCCGCCGCCAGTCATCGGCATGACAGGTGCTCCTTCAGTCAGGGATTCGACAGGGCCTAAAATCACTTGCTCATCGCCGGTAAGTCCAGACTTGACGTGAGTGAACAACTCATTTTCCATACCGGTATCGACCTTTTGCTTTTTCGCAACACCATTAGCAGATACCCAGACAAAGGTACTGCCGTCAGCATCTTGCTGCACAGCTTCGATTGGCACTTGCATGGCATTATCGATTTTTTCGACGGAGATGTTGATGTCCACATGGAAGCCAGGCTTCAAAGCAGATACATCTCCAGATGGCTTGAGGGTGACTTTGACGCGTGTTTTTTCACCTTGCCCCGACTTGGTGGCAGTAGTGGTCGCGGTTGGAGAGATGCGAGCTACTTCCGCATTCAGCTTTTTCTTTCCGAGCGTCACGCCTTCAATCGTGGCAGATTGACCGATTTTGAGCTTGTTGACATCGGATTCGTTGATGTCTGCTTCAATCAACAGATTGTTCAGATTGGCAAGGGTCAAAATTTCTGTTCCCTTGTTGACGTATTGACCGTTATCCGCTGCAACGCCAATGACGGTTCCATCCATAGGTGCTACGACGACGCTTTGGACACGTTCTTTATTCAGCTGTGCTTTTTCTACATTCAGCTTGTTGATTTGGGCTTGCTGAGCAGCAATGTCTTCCTTGCGTGGCCCCTTTTGCTTGAGAGCGAGCTGTTGATTGGCGACATTCAGCGTAGATAGAGCGCTATCCATTTGTGATTTCAACTTGTCCAGTTCTTGCTGAGTAGAAGCGCCAGAAGTGAATAATTGATTCATTCGATCATATTCTCGCTTTGCCGCATCGTATTCACGCTGGGCTTGGGAGACACGTTCTTGGTCTTGTGCGACTTCTTCGGGTTCGTTGCCGATTTGTGCCTTGGCGAGGTTGGCTTTGGCCAATTCCATTTGCGCTTCCAGCTCGAGGATTCGGCTATCGACATCGGACGTGTCGATTTTCGCAATCACTTGTCCCTTTTTCACCTTGTCGCCTTCCTTGACGACAAACTCGCGTAAGGTTCCTGTGACGTTGGCGTACTGTTTGAGCTTGTCTTCTACGGTGACGAGCCCTGATGTCAAAACCTTGCTTTCCAAAGCTGATTTCGTTGGTGCGCCGATGTTGACAGGCATTCCCATAGCTTGTTGCGATCCCATCATAGAAAACGCAACGCCCCCGATGCCCAGGAGGACTACGACGGAACCGATGATCCACCATCGTTTTTTCATGTTCATTCTCCTTGCTTTGGTAAGAACCATATTATTTCATTGCTCGAAAGGTTTTTACGGTAGTACTGGAAAAAGGTAACATGAAATGCCGAGTGTTCACATTTTGGACATAATTAAGTGCATTTTGATACGTTTTGTCGGAAAGTTCTTTGCCGCCAATTGCCGTGATATCATAGAAAGAGATGAGATGACGTTCCTCGGAGGGGAGCTATGAACAAAACGATTCGTTTTGATTACGCCAACGCTCGAGCCTTTGTCAAACAGCATGAGTGGGAGCAGCTTTCTCCAGCGATCGAAATTGCGCATCAAATGCTTCATTCAAGGACTGGACCAGGCAAGGATTATCTTGGGTGGGTCGATTGGCCGGAACAATACGACCGGGATGAGTATGAGCGAATTCGCCAAGCGTCAGCACGGATTCAATCGAATTCGGATGTGCTTCTGGTGATTGGCATCGGAGGCTCGTATCTAGGGGCAAAAGCGGTGCTTGACATTTTGGGCCACAGCTTCTACAATTTGCTGCCGAAGTCCAAGCGGCGTTTTCCAGAGATTTATTTTGTGGGCAACAATATCAGTCCGATTTATATCTCTCATCTGATGGACGTATTAGAAGGAAAAAATGTGTCCGTCAACGTCATCTCAAAATCGGGCACGACGACAGAGCCAGCTATCGCGTTTCGACTTTTTCGGGAATGGCTGGAAAAGAAATACGGACGTGAAGAGGCCAAAAAACGAATCTACATTACGACCGATAAACAACGGGGCGCCCTGAAAAAGCTGGCGGATGACGAGGGCTATGAGTGCTTTGTCATTCCGGATGATATCGGTGGGCGGTATTCAGTCCTGACCGCGGTAGGATTGTTGCCGATCGCGGTAAGCGGGGCGAACATGGATGCACTCATGCAAGGGGCAAGGGATGCACGCGAACGTTACATGGTCATGGATTTGCGTGATAATCCGTGCTATCAGTATGCGGCGATTCGCAATGCACTCTATCGAAAAGGCAAGACAGTAGAGCTGTTGGTCAGCTATGAACCGCAGTTTCGCTACTTTGCGGAGTGGTGGAAGCAGCTCTTCGGGGAATCGGAGGGCAAGGATGGCAAAGGAATTTTTCCGGCTTCTGCCGAGTTTTCAACAGACTTGCATTCGTTGGGCCAATACATACAGGACGGTATGAGGCATTTGTTTGAGACCGTTGTGTCTGTGACGAAGCCCGCTGTGGATTTGACTGTTCAGGAGGACCCCGCTGACGTCGACGGATTGAATTTTTTGACCGGAAAACGAATGGGGTATGTCAATAAAAAGGCTTTCGAGGGAACGGTGCTGGCCCATGTGGACGGCGGCGTACCGAATCTGCTTGTGGAAATACCGGAGGCGACAGCTTACTATCTCGGCGGACTGATTTACTTTTTTGAAAAGGCATGCGGAATCAGCGGCTATTTGCTGGGCGTCAATCCGTTTGATCAGCCAGGGGTGGAGGCGTACAAAGCCAATATGTTTGCCTTGCTGGGCAAGCCGGGCTACGAGCGGCAGAAAGCGGAACTGGAGGCTAGATTGCGCGAGAATAAGACGTATTTGACCGTTGAGGAGACAGCCGCCTATTTGGAGCTTCCCGAGACGTTTATTATGGAAAAAATCAAGCAGGGGCGCATCCGTGCTGTCCATGACGGCAATGAGTACATCATCAACAAAGAGCAATTCAATCATCATCTGGAGGAAATTCGCAAGCTTCGGGAGTTCGAGGATGCTGCACGTCATGACCCGATTCCAGAGAGCTACGATGTGAAGGATGAGGATTAACCAGCGGACGTGCTTGTCAGATGGTTGCAAACAGGACTATACTTACAAAGGAATATGATAATGAACAAGCAACTTGGGGAGTCCTTCATGCGGGGCTGAGAGGATGGAAGCAATCGACCATCGACCCATTGCACCTGATCCGGATCATGCTGGCGCAGGGATACGGTTGCCGGCAGACAGCGCTTTTGGCTTATTGTTATCTATGCGTATGTAGCCCACCTTTTCCTGCTATTGGAATTGGTGGGCTTTTTATTATGAGGTGGACATGTGGCTGTAGTGGAGAGAAGAATATTTCCAGTCTAGGCTCCAGGCTCCGTCCTGCTGGGGGCTGGGACTGCCCGCTCCGGAGGGATTCGCGGGGAAACGCAAAAGTGGTAGCCGCTTCGTAGCATGGGCACGTTGCGTTTCTGTTGCCCGCGAATCCCTTCTCCGCTCAGTAGGACTCCACAAGTCGCTACGTCTGGAAATATTCTTCTCTGGCGTAACTGATTGCGTTCTTCATTAATTAAAAATCTTTAGGAATCGGATAACACGAAAAGCTCGTAGAGGAAACAGGAGAACTAAGCGAAGATCTTAGGGACACCGACCGAGACGGAATGCAAAAAGCGAAACACGCTCTTAAGCGTCCACCTCTGCAACACATCCTTGAAGATACCACTTTGGACGCGGTTTCGCTTTTTGCATGGAGTCGTGCAGTCAATCCCACAGGGGGTGGCCCTAGAAGCTGAGCGTTTTCTCCTGTTTGCTCCACGCCGCAACAGCAACGTACGAGTCGTTTTTTATTAGACATAATTGCAACTTAGTGAGGAGAGAAAAAAGATGAGTGATTGTCTGGTAGTGGGTGGAGGAATCATCGGATTGAGCTTGGCATATGAGCTGTCACGGCGCGGGGTGAGCGTTACCTTGGTCGAGCAGGGCGAATGGGGAGGGCAGGCGTCTTCCGCTGCGGCCGGAATGCTTGCTCCTTTGAAGGAATTCACGGCACCTGGATCCATGCTCGACTTGGGCATGGAGTCACTTGCGCTATACCCGGAATGGGCAGCTGAGCTGGAGGAATTGACTGGTGGAGATGTACAGCTAAGCCTGGATGGGTTGCTGACCGTCGCGTTACATGAGGAAGAAGTCCAACAGCTCACAGACAAGTACCGTTGGCAAAAAGAAGCGGGACATGCTGTGCAATGGCTCTCGAATACAGCGCAAGTGAAAGAGGTAGAGCCGCTTCTGACCGATCAAGTGCAAGCGGCCATCTATTCGCCGTACGAAGGACACATCAACAATCGAATGCTTCTTCACGCCTTGGCTACGGCTTGCCAATTGCAAGGAGTAAAGCTGTTATCTGGCTGTGTGGTGAGCGGCATTGCGGTCAAAGGCGGAAAAGTGATCGGAATCGAGACTTCTACAGGGTCACTGCGTGCCGCACAGACGGTGATTTCCTCGGGAGCGTGGGTTGGAATGATGCTGGAGATGCTTGGTGTTTCCGTGCCGATTCGCCCTGTACGTGGACAGATTGCGGCCGTCTCGTCCGTGGGCATTCCGTTGCGAACAGTGATTTTTGGAACGACAGGCTACATCACTCCGAAAAAGGATGGAAAAATTGTCATTGGTGCGACTGAGGATGAGAGTGGCTTCCAACGGGACGTCACAATGGCGGGGTTAGCCAGTATCCTGCAAGGGACCATGCCGTATGTTCCTGCGCTACACTCTGCTACCTTTCTGGAGGCTTGGGGTGGACTTCGACCTGCGACACAAGATGGCAAGCCACTCTTGGGCCCCGTTCCTGGCTGGGAAGGACTGTCGATTGCAGGTGGACATTTTCGCAATGGTATCCTGCTTTCTCCCGTCACTGCTAAATCGATGGCGGACTTTGTGGAAAAAGGGGAGACGGAGCGCCTTTTGCCATTTTTACCTGCCCGCTTTCTGTAAATTGGGCTAGTCTCGCCTAGATTCCGGTAACCTCCCCATGGGCACTTGTATATGGTAATAAAGAAACACCAGAAGGGGAGGAGTTTCCATGCAGTCTGATTCTCAAAAAAACCTGTATCAGGCTGACATTCAATTTGTCAGCCTGTTAAAGGATATGCGAGAAAATGTGCACAACATCTGCAAGGAGCACGTGGAGAAAAAAGTGCGCATCGAAGCAATTGACGGGCAAGTGTTTGAAGGCGTCATTGTCGATTATGATGATCAGAACGTATACGTAGAAGTTGTAGACGAGGATGCGGAGGAAGAAGATTTCCAGGAGTATGGTTATGAAGACTATGAGGACTACAACCCTTATCATGTGATGGAGGTAGCTAGTCGTCAACCGTATGGAGGATGGGGACAATATCCTGATTATTACTACCAGTATGTGAGCTACAATCCGTATGCAGGCTATCCTCCCTATGGCGATCTCAGTCCTTATGGCGGCAACAATCCATTCTATCCGCAGGTAAGTCCCTATGGCGATGAGTACAATCCATACAATCAGATCAGTCCTTTTGGCAGTTCCAACAACGCACGGGTTAGCCCGTATAGCAGCAGCAACCGTCCCGCACCCCAAGTCAGCCCATATAGCAGCAGTAATCGTCCCGCGCCCCAAGTCAGTCCGTATAGCGAGCAGAAGCCGCAGGTAAGTCCTTGGGAGCAAAATCTATCGCCATTTCCACCATTCCCGCCGTATCCGCCATTTTTTTGTCCGCCGCCGCCACCACCCCCACCGCCATATGTTTTGCCAAAAGTTCAAGGGAGAAGAAGACGCAAAAAATGCCGGAACGGACGTAAAATCATTCCACTGGCGCTCTATACACTCCTGACGATTGTCTTGATTTAATGGTGGGGAATTTACAAGCCTCTCAAGGCCATCACGGCTTAAGAGGCTTGCTGCTTTTTGTAGATGTGAGAGTACAACCTCGTCTTTTGTCACACACTACGAACAAAACGGTGGACGTTTCTCACAGAATAAATAAAGGCAGGGATTGAAGATGAAAGAAATAAACAGCAGCTTGCCAGGCACGCGGGCGACATTTGGCTATTTTCGTGAAGCGCTTCAGCCGCATTTTACATTATCCAACTGGGATTATGAGCAAGGGTACTTCGACCGGGCGCTGGATGATAAAAATACGGTCTTTTTGCGCTTGCCTGTAAAAGTATTGCAAGGCGAGCTCGACAGCCCGGATGCATGGCTGGAACTCGGGCGGCCGTTTGTGATCCGACATGTGTACCAGACTGGGGTAGAGGAAGATATCGGCTACACGGAGGCGCTCGCTTCGGGTTTGATGAATCAGTTTCAGGAGCCGGTAGACAAGGACGCGCAGGTTGATTCGAGGTGGATTCGAAAAGCAGAGGCGGTTGTCAAAGAGCTGGAGAATCGCCTCGCGTGAGACAGGCCGTTGATAGGCCTGTTTTTTTCTTGTTCATGGCAGGGAAAATATAGGTGGCTAAAGAATGGTAGCACATGGAAAAAGCGAGGTGGAAATATGGCCTGGTACCATGCAGTGGCGAAATGGTATTGGAAAATCCGCAAGCCTCTCACCTTAGGTGTTCGTGTCATTGTAACGGATGAAGAAAAGGGAGTCTTGTTAATTCGGCATACGTATGTCCATGGCTGGTATTTGCCGGGAGGAGGGGTAGAGCGAGGAGAGTCGTTTGGGGATGCTGCTCGCAGGGAGTTGTGGGAGGAGTGCGGAATGCGAGTGGACGGACTTACCCTCTGCCATCTTTTTTACAGTGAGCGGGAAGGGAAACGAGACCACATTGCCTTGTATCATGTCGACCTCACACCTGGCCAAGAATTGAATAAGGATGACAAAGAAGTAGCGGAAATGCGCTTTTTCGCATGGGATGAGCTTCCTCGGGAAATATCACCAGCTACAGAGAGACGTTTATCTCAATTTCGCAAGCAGTCTTTTCAGAGTGACCGCTGGTGACACGTGTTATGCAAGTCGATTTTTCCTATGGTATAGTGAGAACAAACAACAGAGCGTATATGACCGCTTGTAAGGATAAAAGTGAGGGCAGACCAGCATGAAGATTGCGACTGTACTGCGAAATGACGATTATACACGAGAAGTGGAACAAGCATTAAAAGAAAAGCTGCATGCAGCCAATAGCCCGTTTACCTTTGTGAAGGGACCAGGTGAGCAACCGGATATGGTGTTGTCCATTGGGGGAGACGGGACACTTTTGGAGGCCGTGCATCAATACGGGATCGAGCCGTCTTATGTAGGGATTCATACGGGACATCTCGGCTTCTATGCGGACTGGCGTCCCGAGGAGCTGGACGAATTCGTTGAGCGTCTGATGAACGATGAGCCTCTGATCGCGGAATACCCGACGGTCCAATGCAGAATCAGCACAAGAGATGGAAAGCAGTACGAAAAGTGGGCGTTGAATGAAATGGTTTTGCGTAACGCGAATCTGTCTACGTTGGTGTCATGCGTCTATATAAATGGCGATGAGCTGGAGACGTTTCGCGGCGACGGCTTGATTGTTTCATCACCGTCAGGAAGTACCGCCTACAACAAGGCGGTGGATGGAGCGATTGTTCACCCGTCCATTGAGGCGATTCAGTTGTCCGAGATCGCTTCGATCAATAACCAAGCATATCGGACGATCAACAGCTCGCTCGTATTGCCGAAGCATCATGAAGTAGAGCTGATCGTCATGAATCCCGAGATTATGATCGGCTTGGATCGCGAACAGGCAGTATGGAGAGATGTGTGTTCCATTCGTTGCCGAGTGGGACCTGACAAAGTGAAATTCGCCCGCTACAAGCGACTGACATTTTGGGGGCGGGTTCGCAATTCGTTTATATCCGGATAGAGAAAGCGTTGGGGAGGGGAACCAAATGAAAAAAGTAGGAACACTGCAGACCATTTTCCGTCATCCTGTCAAAGGAATGCGAGGGGAGGAGCTTGCATCAAGTACGGTCGATGAATTTGGCTTGTATGGAGACCGTGCCTATTATTTTTTGGATAATGCCCGTCAAGGTAAGTATCTCAGTGCGGATGTTGTGCCCGCTCTTATCGGGTATCATGCCAGCATGAGCGAAGGGACAGGAAAAGAAGCGTACCCGCCGATTCGGATTGAAGCTCGAGATGGCAGTGTACATACGTGGGATGATACTTTTTTTGCCCATGTCGCGGAGACGGCGAAGCGCTCCATTACGCCTATGATTAGTAGTCCGCAAGAAGGCGGCGTGAACTGGGAAGACCACATTCTGCTGGTCACGGATGCATCTCTCAGAGAGATCGCGCGGCAGATTGGCGCAGAACAGGTAGATCCACGACGCTTTCGGGGGAATTTGGTCGTTGTCCTGGAGGATGATGAGCCATTCGCGGAAGACAAGTGGCTGGGCAAACAGATCAAAATCAATGATGTAACCTTGCAAGTCAACAAGCACTGCGAACGCTGTGTATATGTCAATATCGACCCAGAAACGTTGGCGATGACTCCTGCCGTATTGAAGGCATGCGTCAAGCGTCACAACAATCACTTCGGTGTCTATGCTTCGGTTGTCACGGCAGGCAGTGTGTCGCAAGGCGATGACGTTTTTTTAGTAGAGATGGGAGTGACGGGGTATGACAGCTAGCCCTTTGGAAAAGGTTCGCAGCTATGTACAACGCTATGATTCGAGCATCGAGCCGATTTTGTTTGAACAGCCGTTGCCTACGTCTGAAGTGGCTGCACAGGCATTAGGTGTCGAGATCGGCCAAATCGCAAAGTCGATCTTGTTTCGGGTAGATGAGAAGTTCGCCTTGTTTGTAGCAGCAGGCGATGTACGTGTCCATCCCAAGCAAGTGAAGGCAGCGTTTGGACAAGGAAAGCCGAAGATGGCTTCGCCGGAAGAGGTAGAAAAGATGACAGGCTTCCGTGTTGGAGCGGTTTGTCCATTTGCCTTGCAGGAAGAAGTGCCTGTATTTGTGGATCGCTCCTTGAAGCGTTTCTCGGTGGTTTATACGGCTGCTGGTATAGCTGAATCGCTTTTACCTGTCTCTTATGAAGCCTTGTTGGAGATGACAGGGGCGAAAGAAATCGATGCTGCCTCGGCATAAGCGAATCCATTTGAAATTAGAAGCTCCTAAAAAAATATAATGCTAAAAGGAAAAAGTGGTTGGCAGGAGGTTATGGCTGCGCAACCACTTTTTGTTTTCTGCTGTCGTTTAGCTGTAAGGAGAGGACTCGCGTTTCTGAACGATTTGGAATAGCTTCACGTAAAGAAACGCGCTCAACAGAGCACATAACAAGATGAACGTGAAAACGCCAATCGGCATGATCCACTCTGAAAGAATGACGGTCACGGGAGCGAGGAAGCGGCCGAGGGAGTACTGCAGGTTAGCGGCACCCATGTACTGTCCTCGTGCATGTTCTGGTGCGTATTTGCTTACGAAGCTCTGCTCGACCGGAGTTCGCATCACTTCCCCTACTGTAAAAATGACCACGCATCCAAACAACAGCCAAGCATTCGTCGTGAATCCCACCAAATACATGCCCACACCAAACAGCGAGGAGGATAAGAGGAAGACATTCCGGTCGCTCCAGTGCTCGAACCATTTGGTAACAGGCAGGGCGCACAGAACAAACAGAAGGCCGCTTATACCCACCATCCATCCGAAAATCTCCGTACTGCTAAGCGAAAGCGACCAGGCATTCCACGAAAGCAGTGTCTGCGCTGGGACGAACTCTTTTACATAGACCGCCAAAAATAAATCGAGCTGCACGATTGCAATCGTAATCAGCATGCCTGCGAGAATATAGATGGCGAAGGCTTTGTCGCTTAGAATGACGGCGTAGCTCTGCCATTGCTCCTTCATAACGGAAGGGAAATGGATGGGGGCGACAGAGCTTTTAACGGACTGTGGCAGTGTCTCTCTCACATTGATCCAGATCGCGATCGAATACAAAAAAGTGACAAGCGCACAAGTCCACAGCAGCTCACTGCGGTATTGAAAGAAAAAGATGGCCCCCAGAGCGGGTCCCAATACGGCACCAATGTTCATGGCTGTTACAAAGGTAGCGAAGATTTTGCGTCTGTCTTTTTCTGAGGTGAGATCAGCAACCATCGCAGAACTCGCCGGGCTGTATACCGCTTTGCCAAGCCCGATTCCAATAAACGCAACATAATCGATCCAAGAAGAGAGGGAGAAGGCAAACAGGACAAACATGCCTGCCTGCAAAAACGCTCCTGACAGCATGACATATCGACGACCAAAGCGATCAGCCAAATAGCCGCCAAAAAGATTGCCGATCATACTCATAATCGGTGGCACTGTCATGAGTAACCCGGCAACATTTTTGCCAAAGGTATCACTAAAGTGGAGGGTAAGAAAGGGAAAGTACATCCAAAACAATAGGTTGAAAAGCGTCTCGCCGATCAATCTGGTCTTCAGGTTCAGATCCCATGACAGCCATTGCACAGCAGGTTTACCTCCTGTTTTTTGATTCCCTGGCCAGGTACACATACTTTAGTGGAAATTTTCAAAAAGATATAGACTTATAATCATCCGTCGGTTACACTAATATCATAAGGGCTAAGGGATTAGACCCTGGCTTAAGATGTGCCACTTTTAAGTATTCGCTTCCTTCATAACAAATAAGCCGACACTTCCTTTTGTAAGGGGTGTCGGCTTTTCGCATGCTGTTACTTGACCATCCATTGATAAAAATGAACGTCGTGCCACTCTCCAAACTTGAATCCCACCTCTTGAAACTTCCCTGCCAAGGTAAAGCCGAACTTCTCGTGCAGCTTCACGCTGGCGTCATTGCCGCCTACGATTCCGCTTACGATCGTGTGGTATTCGAGTTGTCTGGCACGCTCCAGAATTGCACTCATCAAGGTAGTGCCGACACCTTTCCCGCTTTGATCAGGGGCGATATAAATAGACAGTTCAACAGATTTTTGATAGGCGGGCTTCTCACGGAAAACGGACAGGCTGCAATATCCGATTACTTTCCCTTCCGATTCGGCGACGATGATCGGATGTCTGTCACCGTGCTTATGAAACCACACTTCGCGCTGGGTAAGCGTCTGTGGCTCCAAGTCAAATGTCGCAACCAGATTTTCCACCGCGTAGTTGTAAATAGCAAGCATAGCGGGTAGGTCACCCACAACTGCGTCTCTGATCTGTAGCATGATATTCTCTCCTCATGTTGGTTGGTAGGACTTGTTGAACGATTCGAACTAATTCTTAGCGTACGGCCTCGTAAACCTGCCGCAGGTTTGTAAAGCCTAGGGATTGTGCTTTCATCAAATACTTCGCCCAGAGCGTACCAGCGGCAACAGCGTCACAGTAAGCGTGATGCCTGCGTGAGATCGGGATATCGTGTGCCGCACAGAGGGCGTCCAGCGAGCCGTTGCCAATCGGATTATTTAACAATCGGATGAGCAGCATCGTATCCAGCATGCGATGGGTAAACGGACGCCGGCTCGTTTTCCAAAGTCCAGATCGTAAAAATTCACGCTCATGGCGAGAATGATGGGCAACGAGCGGACGATCTCCAACGAATTGAAAAAAACGGGACAAAGCCTCTAACAGCTCAGGGGCATCGGCAACCATATCATCGGTAATCCCGGTGAGAGAGCGGATGTGAGGAGGAATCGTCCGACCGGGATTGACCAACGTATAAAAAGAGTCGCCGAGGAGGAGGTGTTCTCCTCTCATGGCGACTGCTCCCATCGATATAATCGCGTCTCCGTGATCGGGATAAAAACCGGTCGTTTCCAGATCGACGACGACAACCTCCAGATCGTGTAGAGGAATATCGGCACTGGAATCGACTGGTTTATTCACTTTTGAGATAGAGCGCAAATAGGCGATGTGCTGTTTGTCATCTGCTATAGGTGACATAGCCCGGCTCATATGCCAAATGCGACCGAATAAGTCCCATTTTGCCACGCAATCTCCTCCTATCCCCCAAAAACGGATGGGAGCTTTTCTGTCATTTTTTGCAGACGGATCGCCAGCTTCATCGACTGTTTTACCATCACTTGGGTGTCAGGAGACAGCTCCCCTAGTTTGATATAGCTATTACTCGTGTATTGCCCATCTTCCCAATGGAGAGGAGCGATCAGTCGCAAACCTTGAATTTGCCGGAAGTATGCGGCTACCTCGTCACAAAAGCTTTTGCTCCAGACTCCTTTTTCACCGAGTTGGTCGAGTCTCTCCAAGGTAGAACTGGCAAAGATGCCATGCGCCAAGGCAAAATGCCGTACGCAATTCACCAGTGGCAAATAAATGCCGTACTTCACATTGATGGCGCCGCGGAAGCGTCCATGGACCTCAGGTAAAACTCTGCCGAAGATTCCAAGCGGCACCCGATAATGCAACGTATTGCTCACCAGTCGATTCAGCAAGAAGAGGTTCCCTGCAAGCAATTGACGGAAGCGGTCATGGACGGGAGTAAAAATGGCCGATTCGCCCCATAAGACACGCACGTCACTTGCGAGCAGTAAATAACGGGCGTTCTCCCAGATAGGGTGAGAGGCCCATCTGTCTATTTGGTCCAGCCATTGTTCGGTGCTGCCTCGCCATTTGGGGGAGAGGCAAGTCACATTCCCTTGGCAGGGAGGATAGCCGGCTACCTCCAAACCAGCAACGATCGTCGCCCCCAGCAATTGAAAGTAGCCATGAATCTTTTCTGTTTCCTGCTCGCCCAGATGATCTGGCAGTTGATAGACGAGGCCGTTATCCTGATCGCTGATGAGTGCTTGCTCTGATCGGCCGCCACTGCCGAATTGCAAAAAGGCAAAGGGGACGGGAGGGGTACCCAAGCCTCTTTTGGCAAGGTCGTTCACAGCGAGGAGCACCCCTTGTCGAATGAGATTGTCGTGAATCAGATTGACGACGATGGAAAAGGGGGCCAATTCCCCTGCGCGATTCAATGGACGCAACGGAGAAGGGTCCAACAATTCTCGTCGCAACAAGGCCAGCTCGTCAAAGGAGTCAACGTTCCGTATTTTTTCCACTTGTTCAGGTGAGAGAGTGAGAGGTGTTGCTTTGGGTAGGTGCAGCCGGTCGTACGCGTTCAGGCTGGAGTAGTTCGGGATAGCCGTATCCCCCGTGTTCGCTAAGGTCAAGACCAACCACCTCTTCCTCTTCAGTGACTCGCAGGCCAATGGTTACTTTTAATACATACAAAATGATGAAGGCTATTATGAAAACATAAAGCGCGGAGCCAGCCAAGCCCAAGACCTGAACCCCTAACTGATGCAGACCGCCGCCATAAAACAGCCCAGGACCGCCAACGCCGACCTTTTCGGCAAGCTCCGGGGTAGCGAATAAACCCGTGGACAACGTTCCCCAAATGCCAGCCACCCCATGCACGGAAAAAGCAAAGACAGGATCATCAATCCCCATGCGGTCAAACCAAATGGATGTATAGAATGTGAGAATACCTGACACAGCACCGATCACGACAGCTGCCCACGGATCGACGAAGGCGCAGGATGCTGTAATCGCGACGAGAGCAGCGAGGACGCCGTTGAGCATGCTTGGAATATCTGCTTTTCCCATGACGATCCAGGAGATAGCGAGAGCGGCGACAGCGCCTGCTGCGGTAGCGAGATTGGTAGTAACGGCGATATAGCCGAAAAATCCTGATGTGCTGCCGAGCGTGGAGCCGGCGTTAAAGCCAAACCAGCCGATCCAAAGAAACAGAACACCTAAGACAGAGTAGACCTGATTGTGACCAGGAATCAGATTGGAGCTGCCGTCGCGATTGTATTTTCCAATACGAGGCTTCAAAAGGATAGTGGCGACGAGTGCGACGATGGCACCTTGGAGATGGACAACTGTAGAACCAGCGAAGTCTTGCATTCCGAGCTGTGCCAACCAACCGCCGCCCCATACCCAGTGACCGACGACAGGATAGATGAGGACAGTAAACAGTACGCTGAAAATAAAATAAATGGACAGCTTGGCGCGTTCAGCAAAACCGCCCCAGGCGATCGCGAGTGAAACGGCTGCAAAAGCGAGTTGAAAGAGGAAGAGAATCGAGATAGGAACAGTTGCAGCGGAAAAAGCGGAGAAAGCGTCTTTTTGCATGCCGTCAAAAAAGAATCCGGAAAGTCCGATGAAAGAGTTGCCGTCTCCAAACGTCAGCCCAAAGCCCAACGCCCAAAAGGCAATCGAGCAGATGCCGAAGGTTAGAACTGTTTTTCCTGCGACGTGACCAGCGTTTTTCATGCGAGTAGAACCAGCTTCCAGCAGGGCGAATCCAACCTGCATGAGAATGACCAGAATGGCCGATACCATGACCCATGTGGCGTCAATGGCAGACGAGAGACTTGCGACAGTAGGTTCCATCCTATCCACCTCTTTTCTGTGTCACATAACCTGACACTACTTTTATTTATGTCAGATTATATGACATGGAAATTCTAGTTGCAATTGTTTTTTTGCAAATAATGAGAAAACACCAATCCTTCCGTCTTAAGCAGAGGAGGATTGGTGTTGTGCGGTTGGTTTTCGTTTTTCAATCAGGAAGCCTGCGAAGCTCATGGCAGCGAGGAATAGTCCACTGACGAGGAAAAGCTGCTCGACTGGCCATTTGCCCATCCAGATTGCACCCAGGCTGCTGGACAATGTACAAAAGAAGGTGAACATGAGCATGTTGATCGCAAAAATTTTGCCTGTACTGTTGCTGGACGCTTTGATTTGAATGGCAGTTACGGTCGGGATACCAATGAGCGGCCCTCCGATCCCTGCCACGGCAGCTCCGAGGAAGGCAATCCAGTGAGCGGTGCCTCCTGTCGTAAGCAACAGGAATCCGACTGCCTGAAACACCCATCCAATCAAAATCACAAACATATACCGAGTGTAGAACGAGCGAGCCATGTGCAGGCTTCCCAGCAAGTTCCCAATCCCGTAAAAGCCCAACAAGACAGCTAATGTACTTCCATTTCCTTGCTGCATGCGCTCGGCCATAAACGGGAAGCCCACCGAGTAAGTGACTTGCCAGACGAGAAAGCCCATATTGCTAAAGAGAAGAATCAAGAACAGAACACGATTTTGTTTTAGCTCCTGTAAACCTGAGGCAATATCCCGGGCGTACTGGCTGGGTGTCATTTTCGTAGCAGATACTCGTTGTTGATCGGTCAACGAAATACGGATGGCATAAAGGAACAAGACGGAGATCAAATAGCTGCCTGCGTTCACAAAAAACAAAGTAGACAGAGGCATGATCGAAGCGACCAGTCCTATCGACATTGGCGCAATAATCCGAATCGTTCGGAAAGTTGTATCCAAGATGGCATTTGCTCGCCCTAGCTGCTCTTGGGGAACCACTGATTTGAGTGCAACGGTCCGTGCTGGCTGAAACAGACTGGAGAACAACCCCAACAAGAATTGGGCTGCCAGAAAAAAGGCAAACTCTTCTACACCCATGTAGACCAGGATGCCAACCGTAATCGCGACAACAATTCGCGCAACATCCGCTCCCACCATAAGCATGCGTGGGCTGTACCGATCAGCCATAACCCCGCCGACGAGGTAAAACATGAGACCTGCCACCATTTCCGGGATTGCGAGCAGGCTCAGCACTGTACCCGATTTGGTTGCTTGGAGCAAATACCAGAGTAATGCGAAGCTGTAGCAATGATCACCGATGCTTGCCGTCATTTGCGCAAGCCAAAGCTTGAGGAACGAACTGTTTTTCCATAAAGATGAGGATGAATCCACGTTGACCCTCTCCGTCCTGCTGACTGCGATAAAATGAATTTGACCATAGCGTAGCAAGGCGAAGAGGGAAAGTAAAGGACTCATGCTTGTGAGGTTACATTTAATTTACCCGTCCTCAAAACAAAGAGAAAATAGGCGATAAGAAAAGTGAAGGAGGCGAAGATGCTGACCCCCGCGAATCCAAAAACAGAATACAAACTGCCTGCGAAAGAAGAGGCGATAAAAGTCCCTATGTACATGCAAGCGTTGGCCAAGCTCGATATGGTACCTCGCGAGGTGTCGGACAATGATTGCAAGTATCCCATCAGGACAGGCACGAGTACACCGCCGAAGCAGTACATGAAGAAGAGGACAACCTGCAAAAAGCCGACTCCCGGTATGTAAGGCAAAGCAAGATAAAGCAGGGCGCTGCCCAGAAATCCAACGGTCAAAATCGTATTTCTCTTCCAACGCTCAAGTAACCAGCCGCTGAGTAAGCTGCCAACGGTGTTGCCAAGCCCGATAACTAATGTGATCAAGCCAATTTCGGTAACGGATTGCTGATATTGATCGGAAAGCCATACGCCATAGAATGAAAAGACTGCATAGACACCCGTCATGAAAACGAAATAGCCGATAAAGCTGCGTGACGCTTGAGGCAGTCGCAACAGATCCTTGTAACGCGCAAAAATAGCAACTCGGGCGTTGGTTGTTCCAATTCCGGCTATGGAGGTAGGAGGCAATAAATCAGGAAGTTTTCGGATTATGAGTATAAAAGCTCCGAGAGAAGCAATTCCTACAGCCAAAAAAGGAAACGACCAATGATAAGCGGACAGAAAACTGCCTATAGGCACACCGATCACTTGGGAAACCGAAAGACCTGCCATGACAATCCCCATAGCTTTTCCGATACGAGCAGAGGGAAACAAAACAGGAATGGCAGCCCACACTTGAGGACCGATAAAGGCAGAACAGATTCCAGCAAGGAAGCGAAAGAAAAGCATTGCGGTGAAACCAGGCGCAAAGGCGCATGCAAGTGTGGAAATTGCAAATCCGAGCATACCGACAGCCATCACATGTTTCCTGTTTTGATTATCTGATAGCGGACCGGCGACTAAAGCGGCCAAAGCAAATCCGAGAGCATAAGTTCCGATCAGCCAGGCTGCCTGGTTAGTAGATACGTCATATAACTCTCGCAAGGTTGGCAGCAGTGGGCTGATAATAAATGTATTTGTCCCGATCAAAAACATGGTGAAGAAAAAAATCATCAAATATAAGCGTTCCATAAAAATCTCTCCTCGTAGTTTTGTTATTCTATAGTTAAATAACTTTTTAACTAACGGGCAAAAAAAGGATACCAATCACAAGGTATCTAAAAAGCCAGGCAATATTTGATCAAATGTCTCTTTATAAATCCGCATGTACCGTGTTTGCCCTTCCTTTCTGACTTTGATCAGTCCTGCTTCTCGAAGTGTCCGGAAATGGTAGGAAGCATTCGACTTCGAAGTATCGCAAGTTACGCCCACTTCCGTGCAATTCAGTTCTTTTCCGGAATGGTACAGCATTTTCAAGATAGCTAGTCGTGTCTCGTCAGCCAATGCTTTAAAAATCTTGACGCGCTTTTCGGTGAGTTCGAATTGTTCAATATTCATAAAACTATATTACTAAGGAATCTTTATCCAAGCAACTATTTCATCTGCTTTTTTTATTTCTGATTTTGCAAACCTTGGTTATTATGCTGATACTGCTTGGATGAGCCTTGGTTGTCATCGGTATGCGTATCATCCGCAACCGTACTGCTGGTAAGCCCTGCAACAGCCAAGCCTTTTTGGTTCAAGTTTTTCGCGCTTTTGAATTTGGACATGGTACGACCCCCTGTTCGATAATGGATGCTTCTTTAAGATGTCTTGTTTCGAAAGGGAATAGTCATCCTCATTTTCCTAGCTGGATGTTGAGGTATACTATAAAAAAACGAGCATGCGTCAGGGAGGGTGGGAGCGGATGGCAGGGTGTGTCATGATTGTGGAAGGAAAGACAGACAAGGAACGCTTGCTGCGGGTGCTGGCTGAGCCTGTCACCATTCTTTGTACGTACGGTTCCTACAGCTTGGAAAAGGGGGAGAAGTTGCTCACCCAAACGGAAGCGGCAGATGCAGATGAGATATACATATTTACAGATGAAGATGATAGCGGGAAAAAATTGCGGACGAAATTACGCGAAGATTTTCCGGATGCGATACACTTGCATACGCCGAAAATATACAGAGAGGTTGCTGACACACCGTTTTCGGTACTGGCGGAAATTCTGGAGCGAGCAGGCTTTGCGGTTACTGTGCCTCATCCTGATCTTGGAGAGCGGTAAGGGGATAAAACACCGTTTCATCGGCTATAACAGTAGTAAATGGAATGGTGGAGGTGCGAGGAAATTGCGTAGTTTGATAACGTTTTTTAATCGAATGAACATTATGGTGTGGCTGGTAGGTATCTTTGTTGCTCACGCCGCGCTCTACCTGGTGCTGGGGACAGCGACGTGGCTGGCTACCTCGCTTTTGGCAACAGCGTTCTACGGCATTATTTTATTGGTAGGCAAATTAATTGCCAGCCGTTATCCAGACAAGGAAGAAAGCAGATGAAAGCCGGCGTGCAAGCAGCCGGCTTTTTACCAACCCAAGAATTGCATGAGTAAAATTAATCCACCCAATACCCAGACGTAGATAGCGAAGCCCTTCATGGAGCCTGTACTGATGATGGTAAGCATCCAGCGAATGGCTACATATCCAGCTAGTCCGGCAAACATGGTGCCCACGAGCATCGGGATCAATAATGCTGTTTCAAGTGGTGTTTCTACGAGCTTGACTGTTTGTAAGACACAAGCACCCAGAATCGCGGGCAAGGATATTAAAAACGAAAAGCGCGCAGCGTCAGCGCGGTCGATTCCGCGCAAGAGGGCACCGGCAATCGTCAGCCCTGAGCGGGAAATAGCAGGCAGAATCGCAGCACCTTGCAGTGTTCCGATGATGAGGGCGTCCGTGTAGTTGATTTCCTCGAATTTTCGATTGCCGCGGCGCATGGACTCCACCGCCCAGAGGATCGCGCCTGTCGCAAGAAATTCCCACCCGATCGTAATGCCTGTTTGGGAGATTTCTTCAAAATAGTCTTCAAATGCCAGTCCGATCACGGCAGTAGGGATCGTGCCTACGACCAATAGTTTTGTCAGCTTGCTCATCGGATTCATGATGATAAAACGAACCTGTGGCCAAAAGACGATAACGACAGCAATCAGCGTACCGAAATGAAGCATCGTGTCAAATAAAAGTCCGACCTCCTGCATGCCAAACACTTTGCGAAACAGGACGAGATGACCCGTGCTTGATATCGGTAAAAATTCAGTCAAGCCTTGTACAATGCCAAGAAAAATATGTTCAAGCAGCAACAGCATAGGCAAGAGTCACTCCAGTCTTGAAAAAGTAGGGCCAAGCCCGTCTTACTGTCATGTGTATGTCCGTGAATTGAAGACTTGCCTATTTCGTTACGCATCGTTATTTTGTTAGAAAAAAGTTGTGGTATTTTCTTGCTGGGGATGGGTATAGTTAGTGTGCACAATGGTAGAGAGCGAGGAAAAAACACATATGTACAAAAGACAAATGCGTGAAAAGCGTGAGCCCCAAATCATTCAGAACGGCAATTTGGCGGCAGGGATGACGCTTACCATGACGGTAGCGCGAAAAACGGAAATCGGCTATTTTTTAAGCGATGGCAAAGATGAAGTGTTTCTCCATGCCAATGAAGCGCATGAGCGTTTACATATCGATGATGAGGTCGAAGTGTTTTTGTACCATGATCACGAGAACCGACTGGCTGCGACCATGGACATGCCTCATGTCGGCATGGGTGAATACGGCTGGCTGGAAGTAGTGGACATTTCTCCGCGTATGGGTGTATTCCTGGACAATGGCATTAACAAGGATCTGCTCTTGTTCATCGATGACCTGCCTAAGCATAGCGATGAATGGCCGCGTCCCAAGGATCAAATGCTGGTGGCACTGAAGCAAGACAAGCTCGGCAGACTCTTGGCAAAGCCAGTCACTGAAAACGAAATCGTCAAGATCGCAGCAAAGGCAGATCAGAGTATGAAAAACAAGTCTGTCGAAGGTACGGTCTACAAAGTGATTCAAGCAGGCGCATTCCTGTTGACGGAGGACGAGCATATCCTTTTCATTCATCGTGATGAAATGGTAGGGCGTCTGCGCCTCGGACAAACTGTGCGCTGCCGTATCAGCTTTGTGCGTGAGGATGGCCGTCTGAACGGTTCCATGAAAGAGCGCAAGGAAGTACAGTATGGCGAAGATGCGGACAAGCTGCTGCGCTATTTGATCAATCGTGACGGGGCGATGCCTTATACCGATTCAACAGAAGCGGATGTCATCCGTGAAAAATTCCAAATGAGCAAGTCCAGCTTCAAGCGGGCACTCGGCAAGCTGATGAAGGAACGCCGCGTGGAGCAAGTAGACGGCTGGACGAAAATCATTGGAACTGACAAAGACGAATAATCAAAAGAAATCCCTCCTTGCATGAATGAAAGCACAGGAGGGATTTTTGTGTTGTTTCACAGTGTTGTTTGCACAGATTGTTTTTGCTTGCGAGCTTTGTAATACGACAAGGAAAATACGAGCCCCAGCAAAATAAAGCCGGCGATATCCGTTTCGATTCCAGGGATAACCGCAAGCACGCCACCCGCAACAGCGAGGATGCGCTCCAAGATGTTTAGCCTGGACATCCAGTAGCCGATTAACCCAGCCCCCACACCGATCATCCCAAGCGTTGAAGTCAGCATAACCCAAATCGATTCCAGCAAAGTGGTATTAATCAGCAGCAAGGCTGGTGAGATGACGAAAATATAGGGAGCCATAAAAGCCGCAATGGATAGCCGTGTTGATTCTACGCCTGTCCGGATTGGTTTTGATTTGGCAATGCCTGATGCGGCGAAGGCAGCAAGCGCAACTGGCGGCGTGATGTCTGCGACAATTCCGAAGTAGAAAGTAAACATGTGAGCCGCGATAGCAGGAACGCCCAATTGAATGAGCGCTGGAGCCGCGATGGTTGAAGTGATAATGTAATTCGCCGTTGTTGGCGTTCCCATTCCCAAAATAAGCGAAGCGATCATGGTAAAGAACAACGTAAGCAAAAGTTGGCCGCCAGCCAGATCAATCAGACCATTTGCCAGCTTCAACCCAATCCCTGTCAACGTAATCGTACCGACAATGATTCCGGCACACGCAGTTGCAGCGACGACGCCGAGAGCCATTCTGGCACCAGAGGCAAGCGCTGCAAAAATATCAGCAATAGACATGCGGGTTTCTTTTCGGAAGGCTCCTACGACAATCGTAGAGACGATACCGATAATCGCGGCGCGCTCGGCTGATATGTTCATCATCAAGGCTGTAATAATGATCACGATGGGGAGGAGCAAGTACATTTTTTTCAAAACCTCTTTTTTGTCCGGCAGTTCTTCCTTGGAGAGTCCGCGCAATCCGAGTCGCTTTGCTTCGAAGTGCGTCATAATCCAGATGCCCACGAAAAATAAAATCGCAGGAAGGATCGCTGATTTGGCGATTTCCAAGTAAGGAACGCCGATGAACTCCGCCATTAAAAACGCAGCAGCCCCCATGACAGGCGGCATGATTTGTCCCCCGGTAGAGGACGAGGCTTCCACCGCTGCGGCAAATTCGGAACGATAGCCGAGCCGCTTCATCATCGGGATGGTAAAGGCGCCGGAGGTAACGACATTGGCAACAGAGCTGCCGCTAATCGTCCCTTGCAGGGCGCTGGAAAAAACGGCCACCTTCGCAGGACCGCCGATTCGTCTCCCTGCAATGACCAACGACAAATCGTTAAAATACTCGCCGACCCCTGTTTTTTCGAGAAACGCGCCAAACAGCACAAACAAAAAGATAAAGGTAGAGGAAACAGCGAGCGGAGTACCGAGAATACCCTCCAGTGTGTAGTAGCTGTGTCCGATAATCCGTTCGACATCACTGCCGCGATGCTCCAAAAAGCCTGGCATGTAAGGTCCGAAGTAGGTGTATAAAAGAAAAATAGTGGCGATAAGAGCAATTGGAATTCCGACGACTCGCCGTGCAGCCTCAAGGACAAGCACGACAGCAATGCCGCCGACCACCATATCCATCGTCGTATAGTTACCTGTTCGGGTCACGAGTCCTTCGTAGTCAATGACCCAATAAAGTGATACGAAGACACCTAACAGGGCGAGAATGATATTCACGATTCCGATTTTGTCTTTGTTGCCTTTGGATGTCCCTGCATATAACAGATAGACAAGTGCTAGCCCGAAGGCTAAGTGAATCGGGCGGTGAATCTGGGGAGGCAGCGTGAAGAAAAGCGTGCTGGATAACTGGTACAGGGAGAAGAGGACAAGTAGACCAAAAGAGATCCACTTCATGGGACCCGCGAGCTGGCGTGTAGCTGATTCCTTGTCGTATTGTGCGATCAGCTTATCCATCTCTTGCTGGTTCATATTCGTTGTTGTACTCATCTAGTAACCTCCTAACTCGCTCAGAATGGATCGCTTTTCTGCCTGAATCGTGATGGCTTCTCCCGGCTTGTCGATCAAGCTCAAAGGAACATCCTGTCCAGCGAAAAGCAACGTATGATTAGCCCGTACTTGCCCGATAAAAAGCCGTAGGGCAGGAAAAGAGCGCTGCATATTGCGAATGTGGAATCGTCCATCGGCCAGAACCAGCTCCTCGCCAGGAGCCAATTCATTTTCCATGCCGATACCGTAGTCGTGAAAGCTCATCTCCGACAAAATAATTTGACCGTCTACAATCCGGTATTGCTCCTCGATTGTGGAGCGATGAATGGAATGAGTCCAGCGGATGCCAAAAGCTGCTTCATCCTGTATGTCGGCACTCCAAACAACTTGATTCGATTGTGTATTCCGGATAACCAGAGCGGGAATCAACGGAGTGGAGATGCCCGCATAAATGACAATGATGAGAAGAAAGAAGGAGAAAAGGCGGAACAACGTCCGCCCTTTATCCTTTGTTACTCCTTTGATAAAAACCATCTGGTTTACTTCACGCCTTTTTCGTCGAAGTACTTTTGGGCACCCGGGTGAACAGGGATGCTGACACCGTTCTTCACGTTCTCCAGCTTGATTTCCTTGGCTTTGGCGTGGCCGAGCTTGTCGCTGTTCTCAAAGATCGCCTTTGTTACTTTGTACACGAGGTCTTCACTGAGATCGGAGCGAATCAAGAGCATCGATTTGACGGAGACGGTTGTCACTTCTTCTGGAACCGTTTGGTACGTATTGGCAGGGACCGTTGTTTTCACGTAGTAAGGATATTTGGCGATGATTGCATCGATTTTGTCCGCGTCAATTGGAATGATTTTTACACCAGTTGTCGCTGCCAACTCTGTGATTGCTGCGGTAGGCGTACCGGCAGTTTGGAAGGCAGCATCCAATTGACCGTCCTGAATGGCTTTGGCGGAGTCAGCAAAGGAGAGGCGCTGGAGCTTGGTATCTTCAAAGGTCATCCCATATGCTTCCAAAATTTGCTGAGCGTTCACTTCTGTGCCGCTTCCGGGAGCGCCTACAGATACACGCTTATCTTTCAAATCGGCAACGCTTTTAATATTGCTGTCAGCAGAGACGACGATTTGGATGGTTTCATCGTAGAGAGCGCCTAATGCTTGGAAAGAATCAATTTTACCGTCTTGCTGGAACATGTTCGTTCCCTTTGACGCATACTCGGCAATATCGTTTTGCGTGAAAGCGATGTCCGCCTTTTTATCGCGAATGAGGCGAATGTTTTCTGCTGAAGCGCCTGTGGCTTGTGCGGTAGCAGTGATGCCAGCGTTTTTCGTAATATGGTCAGCCATGCCGCCGCCGAGTGGGAAATAAGTGCCGCCTGTACCGCCTGTTGCGATAATTAATTGGGAGGGGTCGGCGCTTCCTCCTGAGTTGGAGCTGCCTCCACCTCCTTGTGCAGAGTTGCCGCCACCACCACATGCCGTCATGAGCGACATGGACAGAAGCAGTGTGAGCGAGAGAAGAAAATGACGTTTCTTCAAGAGAATTCCCCCTAGTCTAAATGTTCTGTTTATATGTCTTTCTTCGGCATTGTAAGGGGAGGTCTATAAAAAACTACAAAAATCTATAGAAAAATATAGTAAACTAAGAAATAAACGTTAACGACTTTTTGAACTACTTCTTATGAGGAAGTGCGGGCAACATTTTATGAGAGAGACCATTTCGATCCTGCTGCTCATGCTCATTGCCGTCCCAATTGCCGGGGAGCTCAAATTTCACCCGTTTCAAGATGATTTTCGCATCAGCTTTGGTACAACAGCTTTTTTCTTTTTTTTATTGTGGCTGCGTCCTTCTTTCTTGGCAGGGATAGTAACCGGGATAATTGTTGTTCTATTTCGAATAGTCTTAGACTTCTTGTATGGAGATGTCTTTTCGTTTCTGCCTTCCTTTCAGATGCACTTCCCCGCATTTTGCTATTATGCAACGTTTGCTTGTCTATTCTCGCTCTTTCGCGTTAATATGCTACATCATCGCCCACTTTGGGTGGGGCTGTTGGGGACAGTCGCAGAAATAGCAGCGAATTTAGTAGAGCTATCCTTTCGTGCTGTGTCCTGGGAGGGTGTCTTTCACCTGGGGGTCGTAGGCCCGATTGCCGTCATTGCCTTGATACGCAGTTTTTTTGTCCTTAGTTTTTTCAATATGATTCAGCTGCGTCAGGCGAAATGGATGGAAAAGCAACAGCGCAATCGAAACGAGCAGATGTTGATGCTCATTTCCAATTTGTACGAGGAATCTGTTCATCTAAAAAAGACATTGCATCAGGTTGAGGAAATCACGCGCAACTGCTATGAGCTGTATCGCGAGATGAACGAGGTGGCACATAAAGATGGGACGAACAAGCGATACGCAAAGCGACTGCTGTCCCTTGCCGGACAAGTACATGAAGTGAAAAAGGACAATCAACGCATATATGCAGGCCTCTCCAAGCTGATTTCTGACGAGAATGAACGAGACTATATGCCACTGGGCGAATTGATAGCCATCATTGTTCAGGGGCAACGAAAGTACGCGAGACTGTTGGAGAAGGACATTCAGTTTGAAACGAATGTGGAGGTGCCGTATCTCGCTTGCCACATTTACACGACGCTCTCACTCATCAACAATCTGGTCGGCAACAGTGTCGAAGCCATACACGACCGGGGGATGGTATCGATCGTTGCTTCGATTGACGAGAGTCGGGAGTGGATTCATTTTTGTGTAACCGATGATGGGCCAGGCATTGTGGTGAAGGACAAGGAGCTCTTGTTCATGCCTGGATTTACTACCAAATACGACGTTTCTGGCAGGCCTTCCACGGGGATTGGGCTATCATACGTTAAGGAAGTGACAGACAGTCTCCAAGGAATGATTGATATAGCCGAGGACTCATGCGGACAAACGACACAATTTTGCATTCGCCTGCCAATCGCAACTCTGATTCAGAAAGGGTGACCTCATGCGCTACTTTATCGTGGACGACGATCCTGCGATTCGATTCATGCTCGGTCAAATGATTGAGGATGCTGATTTGGGAGAGGTATGTGGGGAAGCAGAGGATGGCTCACAAATTGACCACGATTTTTTGAATTGGAAGCAAGTAGACATCTTGTTGATTGATCTTTTGATGCCGAATCGTGATGGCATTGAAACAGTGCGCCAACTAAGGCGTTTTACAGGCAAAATTGTCATGATCTCGCAAATCGAAGCAAAGGAGATGATTGCTGAGGCGTATGCGACAGGGATCGAATACTACGTGACCAAACCGGTGAATCGCCTAGAGGTCATTAGTGTTCTGCAAAAGGTACGGGAACGCATATTGCTGCAGCAATCCATCGAGGGTATTCAGCGGTCGCTTTCCGTCTTGTCCGGCAGTATGAACGTGGCGGCAGCTCTTTCAAAAGAAGCACCGTATCCTGAAAAGGGCATCCTGTCTTCCGCACGGTTTCTCTTAACCGAACTGGGGATGATTAGCGAAAAAGGCAGCAAAGATTTACTCGACATGATGGAGTGGCTGTATCGCTGGGAGAAGGAAAGGGATGGAGAAGTGAATCTGCCTCCTTTACGCGATATTTTTTGGGCGATTGCTGACCGCAAGCTGGGGAAGGGAGTGACTGTCCTGATCCAAAAGGAAACGAAGGCCGCTGAGCAGCGGGTTCGCAGAGCCATCTATCAGGCATTAACCCATTTGGCTTCCCTCGGGCTGACCGATTACAGTAATCCCAAATTTGAGAGCTACGCGACCACATTCTTCGATTTTACAGAGGTGCGAAAACGCATGCTGGAGCTGGAGAATCAGATGGAAATGACGATCTC
This sequence comes from Brevibacillus sp. AG162, assembly GCF_006715575.1. NCBI lineage: Bacteria > Bacillati > Bacillota > Bacilli > Caryophanales > Paenibacillaceae > Brevibacillus > Brevibacillus sp. AG162. The sequence goes on along the minus strand of NZ_VFNO01000009.1, from coordinate 138,484 downwards.
TTCTACTCGTATCAATACCAAAAAGTTTATTTTTGTACTCTATATGGAGTCAAAAAGGCGAATTGGTGTATTTCAGGGCTGACTTTTGGAGTGGGCATCCAAATGTGATAAGATATTTCTATTGGTCATGAGCGAGGGCTTCGATGAAAGCTGGTAAAAGCTTGGGATGTCTTTCGTTTTACATTTGTTTTGGGAGGGAAGTAAGTGAGCGAACTACGTAATCCATGGCAGCTCCTTTACCGAGTCTATCGTCATGTGCAACCTGTTCTGGAGCGAGAGTTTGCGGCCTGGTACAAAAGAGCACAGGCGATTCCCAATCCCGAGCTGAGAAAACAGGCACAAGACAGCATGAATTCTAAAAAGTTTCACTGCCAAGGGGGATGTGTTTATGCAGCACAGGTCATCCCGCATGTAGAGACAATTGTCCCGCTGATTGTCGCTTACCAAACGATCAGTGACTACTTGGATAATCTGTGTGATCGCAGCACGTCACTAGACCCGCAAGACTTCCGTCAGCTTCACGTGTCGATGCAGGATGCACTGACACCAGGTGCGCCCTTGCGAGACTATTATTTGTACCGCGAGGATAAGGATGACGGCGGCTTTTTGGCTGGGCTGGTTCAGACCTGTCAACAGCATGTCGCACAATTGCCAGCCTATGAAAAAATCCAGGCAAAGATACTCGAGTTTTCTTGTTTGTATAGCGATTTGCAAGTATACAAGCACATTGCTCCCCAGTTGCGCGAGGATCACTTGTTGACGTGGTGGGATCAGTACAAAGAACGCTATCACGATTTGCACTGGCAAGAATTTGCGGCTGTCACAGGCTCGACTATTGGGATATTCGCTCTTTTTTGCTTAGCAACTGATCCAGATGTAGGGGAAGAGCAAATTCAAACGGTAAGTGAAGCTTACTTTCCGTGGCTGTGCGGGTTACATATTTTATTAGACTATTTAATTGACCTGGAAGAAGATAAAATGGGTGGAGATTTAAACTTCGTGAGCTATTACGATTCGGAACGGATCGCGACTGAACGCTTGAAGCTTTTCATAAAACAAGCAAAGGCAAGCGTTAAACGCTTGCCAAATCCTGCATTTCACCGTATGATCGTGGACGGGCTAGTCGCGTTTTATCTCGCGGATCGCAAGGTAAACCGGAGCCAGCCACACATTTATACTATTGCTAGACAACTGCTGAAGCAGGCAAAGGGCTTGCCCTCTGTCCTGTTTTATGTGAACAGTTTGCTTGTACGGCGATAACGGAGAAGAGGTTAGCGCATATGCTTGCGCTTGTACGAAAAGCCAAATCCCATCAACGAGAAGGCAACAACGATACAGCCAAGGATACCGAGGGGGCTTTTTTCCCCAATGGCAATGCCAACTCCGATGAGACAGGCGGTTACCAAAAATGCCAAAGCCAGTGTTACCAATTGATAACGATTCATCGGTCTGTAACCTCCTATCTGTCAATGTTCCCATTATACCTTATTTTCCGCGAAAAGCATCCAGGTAAAGATTTCGGAAATCCCGGTAATATATTTGTGCGAAGTGGTGGAGAACGCAGATGGAAAGCATAATACAAATTAGAAAAGGGAATCGAGTGATAGAAGGTCATGTTACCTATGAAGAAGGGGACTTGATCGAAGCCGTATTTCCCAGCCCATTGGATGTCACAGTAGGGGATCAGATCCCTTGTCTATTGACGGCTGATTATGAAACGATCAATACGTTTGAAGCTGTAGTCGTGGCTAAAGACAAAAATCGCTTGTTTTTGTTCCACTCTCCAACAGCTATTGAGTTTCGGGAACAGCGCAGACGCTATCCCCGTTTCGACATGGAGGTAAAGGGCTGGATTCAGTATCCGACGCAGGAGCCAGACTCATTTTTTTCCGTCTATAGTCAAATGGTGTACTTGGTGAATTTGAGTCTGGGAGGCTTGGCATTCCGCTCAGACAAACAGATTCCTGCGGATCAGCAAATTGTCTTTTCCTTTGAATTGTATGGTCGCAATCGCCCGGATGGGGTAGTGAAAACTGACCTGGTTATCATTCATGAACGAATAGAGGGTCCGAACTATTTTTACGGCTGCACGATCAAAGGAATCAATGCTCGTCATTTTCACAATTTGCGAAAGTACATTTTGCATCGTCAAATTGAGGAACGAAGACAAGTGAAAATCGAGTAGGTCTTTTCGTAAATTGGTTCAATGGGGACCAATTTTTTTTTTGCCTTTTTGGCTGGTGAGATTGGAGTGGCTGTAGGGGAGGGAAGAAGCGGATTTCCAGTCTACGCTTCGGCCTACGCCCTGCTGGGAGACGGGGACTGTCCGCTTCCGAACAATTGGCGGGAGCGCTTCAAAAGTAGAGGTTCGAAGAAGGAATTCAGAGGTTGAAGCTGAAAACCCCCGCCAATTATTCTGAAGCTGAGTAGGGCTCCAGAGGCGCTTGGACTGGAAATCCGCTTCTTCCTACGCGGCTTCAGTCAACATTTGAAAGGCATAAAAGAGGAAAAAAGACAAAGAAAAACGTAAATACCTCTATGACTAACAAGCAAAAAGATATAAAAAAACTGGAAGCCCACCTCAGCTGTTCGGCTCTGGCACAACTGCTGGAGGGCATCCAAACAGTTTTTTTGCGCAGCGAAAAGAGGAACATAAGCATAATTGAGCGAAACTTTGTCTAAAATGCTTCCTGATTCCTGCTGGACAAATCGCACAGGGAGGAAAACGTGAGATGTGGAAAAAATGGATGGTGTGTGTGCTTACCTTGATCTTGAGTATTCCGGTTGTGGCCTGCGAGGCGAATCCTGCAATGGAGTCGCAGCCAGCTCAACAGACTCTTCCATATCGGATGGAGGTATTGGCTGATCAATTGGATGTGCCTTGGGCGATGGATATAGCCTCAGATGGCCGGATCTTTTTCACAGAGCGACCAGGAAGAGTGCGAGTGATCCAGTCAGGCAAGCTGCTGCCGGAGCCGCTCATCTCATTTTCTGCCCCGTTCATAAGCGAGGGAGAAGGCGGGCTGTTGGGCCTTGTGCTCGATCCCGATTTTGTAAATAACCACTACTTGTACGTCTACCATACATACAGAGAGGGAGAGGCTACTTTCAATCGGGTTCTGCGACTGCGAGAAGCAAACCATACAGCGCAAATTGACAAGGTGCTCCTCGACAAAATCCCGGGAAGCTCGATCCACAATGGAGGACGGATCAAAATCGGTCCGGACCAGCGTCTCTATATTACGACAGGCGATGCGAATGAGCCGATGCTTTCGCAGGATCGGGCAAGTCTCGCTGGAAAAATTTTGCGCATCAATCTAGATGGAACCATTCCTGCCGACAATCCTTTTTCCGGCTCACCTGTATACAGCTACGGTCATCGCAATCCGCAAGGCATCGCATGGTATCCGGATACAGGGATACTCTACAGCTCGGAGCACGGCCAGACTGCACATGATGAGATCAATCGGATCGAGCCGGGCGCAAATTACGGCTGGCCGGTCATTTCAGGTGAACAGCAAAAAGAGGGGATGAAAACCCCCCTCCTGCAAAGCGGTGATACGACGTGGGCTCCTTCTGGCATGACGTTTGTATCCAAAGGGCCGTGGAAAGGACAAATGCTCGTAGCGAACCTCAGGGGCAAGCAGTTGCAGAAAATTAGCTTGGACCCTACAAAGCCCGATACAGTATTGGAGGCTGCCGCATTGTTCCCAGACGAGTTTGGACGACTGCGTGATGTCGTCGAAGGAAAAGACGGCACACTCTATTTGTTGACCAACAACCGCGATGGTCGTGGAAATCCGAGAGAAGGGGACGATAAAATTATCCGACTCGTTCCGATCCAGCCGTAGCGGTAGCAACAGCCACGTCTTTTATTCGATTCCCCCAAATCCAGCGCTGCAAGAGGACAGCGCCTCCGCCAATCGCAGCGATTAACATTCCGACCCATAAAAAAGCGGTGTTTGGACCCCAGATGGTCATAATGACGCCACCGAGCAACGGAGCAATAATGAAAGTGGCGCTCGTCAATGAATCGATAATTCCCCTCACGCGGCCCAGTGCTTGCGGGGGGCTTTCTTTTTGTACCAGATAATTCGCGCCGACCGTAGTAAGACCTGTTCCTAGCCCAGCCAATATCGCGGGAATCAGCAGCCAATACATGCCATCACCCGGCTGGAATAGTCCAATCCACGAAAAACTAATCCCGATGAGCAAGACGCCACCGCCCAGCACCCACCCATAGGAGCGAAGCTCTTTTAAGCGATGTAGCCAGGTGACGGTGACAAGTGCACCTAATCCAATGACACTGACCGTAAACCCGAGCATTTCCGGATTGTCGGGCAGCTTCTCGCGGAAGATCACGGGAAACTGTGTATCCGCCAATTGAATCGCTAACGAGGTAATGGTTGCGAAAATCGTGCTGAACAACAGGACACGGTTTTGCAAAAAGATCCGCCAGCCCTCTTGCCAGGCTTGACGGTAAGGGAGGGGCTGCTCTTTTGCAAATGGACGAGACAATGTATTCTCCACTTTACGAATCGTGAACAGAAATCCAGTAGAGAGAAGGAAGGTCGAAGCATTAATCATCAGACAAATGGCGGGTGCAAAAACGGCCGCTACCAACCCTCCCGCAAGTGGACCGATCAATTTCCCCATCTGGTATACGGCTCCATTCAAGGCAGAGGCTTGCAACAATTGATTCTCAGGTACGATTTGACGTGTCAAGGTCTGCTGCGCTGGATCATTAAAGACAGAGGCACCTGAACGCAGAGCAATAACCACCAGGAACCAGAACGGAGTAGGCATGGCAAGCAAAAGCAGAGTGAGAGCAGCCTGAATGATATTCATGGTCATGATCATCCGAACCTTGTTCACGCGGTCTGCAAGCACCCCGGCAAACTGCCCGAGCAAAATGCTTGGAGCTGCATAGGCAACGGGCAGGAGGGCCATCGTCATCGGATCAACCTTCCATACAAACCCCAACAGGATAGATACCGCGATAAAATCAAACCAATCGCCAAGCGTAGACAGTCCGTAAGAGATGAACAGCGTGCGAAACGTTCTATTTTCTTTTAACAAAAAAATCCCTCCATCGATCTGTTATCTCGATGATAAAAGGGATTTGTCAGAGGAATATCAGATAGGGGTAGAGATGATAGCACGAATCTTTTTCTGCAAATAGTCGAACTGGTACTCTTCGGATAATTCCGTCCACATTTTCTGGTATTTGCGCTCCCATTCTGCATCGAAGCCGAAGTGCTTCAAGAACAACAAAATACTTTGTACAGCATAAATCAGGTGAGGGACGAACTTGGTGGCACGGACGACTTCGATGCCTTCGTCGACCACGCGGCGCGCTTTGGCAATCTCCTGTCGATGGTACAAACAAAGCCCGCGAGCAATGGTGAAGCTGCCGAGCTCACGCTGCATGGGGAGTGTCCGCAAGATGTCATTTGAGCGATGAATTACTTCCTCCGCCTCATCCACCTGACCCATTAGGAGATACAGGAAGGCTTCTTCCGCTTGAAGAAAGAGATGAAAGCCGTTTGAATTTACTTTTTCGACAACCTCTCTTGCGGGTAACAACTGTTTTTTTGCTCGCTCCCATTGCTTCGCATGGGTGTATACGCCAACTGCATTGATTTTCATCTCATCCTGAAAAGTAGCAGGCATGCTTTCCAGATTTCTCATTGCCCATTCAAGCACGTCTATTGTTTTTTGTGAGTCCAATTGTGTCATATGGTACAAATGGAACCAATAAAACAGTTTGTCTGACTTAGGTGTAGCTTGATCCTCGATAAACCAGCTGAAGTCACCGACAACAAACCGCAAATAGGTAGCGTAAAAAGAATCCATCTGGAAGCCAAGCACTTGCTGATTCGCATAAAGCGTCTGCAAAGCGGCCCCCATACCCATGCCGTGGTAAGTGGTTAGCATCTTCTGGATGTTCTCGGAGAAATCGCTGTTCAATACCGTTGGACTAGGCGATTGCTGCTCTTTTAGCGTAAGCCGATAACCGACTCCTCGGACCGTATCAATCGTGAGCAGATGCGACCACTTTTGCAATTTTTTCCGCAAGCGGTAAATGTGATCGTCGATCGTACGGTCTGTCGGTTCTTCCATTGGCCAGACACGATCCAGCAGATCACTCCGTGAAAAGGCCCGGTTTTTCCATGTGTACAGAAAGTGAAACAAGGCGTATTCCTTTGGCAAAAGGACTATCGTTTCCCCAGCATAATGGATTTGATACGCATCATCCGACCATGTTATCAATCCCATTTGAAAGACTCCTCGTTTATATTGAACTTCTTCATCTTATTGTAAAGGGTGCCGCGGGATACGCCGAGTAGCTCGGCTGCTGCTTTTTTGTTGCCGTATGTGCGCTCCAACGCTGCCAGAATGCGCTCTTTTTCGTTCGCAGGTGGAGAAGTGTACGCAATCGACGGACGTATGATTGACGGCGGTGTCGGAGTCGGCTGCCCATACGTTCCCCCGATCTGCGTGAGCACAGAGACGTGTGTGGGTTCTGTGTGACTGCGAATGACAGACGGCAGATGCTCAGGCAAAATAACGCCGTTTTCTTGCAGGATCGACAGACGTTCAATGACGTTGCGAAGCTGTCGGATGTTCCCCGGCCAACTGTACTCGAACAACGCTTGCATGACCTCGGGAGAGATGCGTGGTACAGAGTGGTCATGGGCGACCGAATACTCATGAATGAAAATTTGCACGAGCTCTGGCAAATCCTCACGTCGTTCGCGCAGTGGCGGGATTTCCAGAGAAAAGACGTTCAGCCGATAATACAAGTCCTCGCGAAAACGACCGTCTGCAACCATTTGCTCCAGCTGTCGGTTTGTCGCCGCTACGATCCGTGTGTTAACGGTAATCGGCTCTGTTCCTCCTACACGGTAAAACTGCCGTTCCTGCAAGGCGCGAAGCAGCTTGACCTGTAATTCTAGCGGCAGCTCCCCAATTTCATCGAGAAAAAGTGTCCCACCATGCGCCAGCTCCAGCTTGCCAGGCTTGCCTTTTTTTTCGGCCCCGGTAAAAGCACCGCCTTGATAGCCAAACAGCTCACTTTCGAACAGAGCAGCAGGAATGGCACCACAGTTGATCGCAATAAAAGGCTTCTCATGTCGGCGACTTGCCTGATGAATCGCTTGGGCAAACAGCTCTTTCCCGACGCCGCTTTCACCATAAATCAGCACAGTCGCATCCGTCTGCGCGACTTTTTTTGCGGAACCAATAGCGGATTGTATGGAGGCGGAATGCCCCTTGATCGCGTAAAACGGATCGTCCGCTGCCTGAAACCGACTCATCTCTTGCTGCAAATTGTGGAGATGGGCCGTCGTATGTGCTAATTCTTCATTGAGACGAACCAGCTCCGTAATATCCTGTTCTATGGAAATCGCGCCGATAATCTCACCCTCGCGGCGAATCGGTGCTGCATTAATGAGTACATGACTGTCTGGACGAGGAATGTGATAGACACGTTGAACAGATGTTCCTTGGCGCAGCGCATCGAGCAGACGGATCGATTCACTAGCGAAGTGCTCATCGAGGGAAGTTCCAACGACTTGGGCGCGATCGATTTCATAAATCGTTTCTGCTGCCCGATTCCAGTGTTGGACGACATTGCGGGAGTCCACGATGGTGACAGCCTCACTCATCGTATCCATCAAAGTACTGAGCAGTGCGGACTGGTTTTGGGTCAACACGACAAAGGCAGTCATGAGCTGGTATGGCTCGACCATTCCCGTCGCAGTCCCGGATTCATCCGCAATGACGAGTGTCGGCAGATCGGAAACGCTTGGGCCAGCGAGAATATGGCTGATGGATTGTTCGAGCGTGGTTGTAGGAGAGACGATGAAGACTCTGCCCTTTCGTTCCTTATCAACCCATTCACCTACGGTTTCACCTGTGCGTATTTTGACAATATCAGGTGGTATCGGAATCGCAAAGGAAGCGAGTGTACTATCCAGCGAAAATAACGGTTTCAAATCGTCACCTCTTATCCAAACTAACAGGAAAAGGTCTCGGCCCTGTTGTGCATCTGATCAAAAGTGTACAAGAATAGACACGCTATGTACATATGTGTTGAAAATGTCGTTTAGACATCACGATAGCGCTTACGAGAACAAGTTGGCACGATTCATGCTAGTAGAAGTGGACAGAGTACGTTGAGGAGGAGACAGTCAACGATGGAACAAGCTATGAAGGATTTCTTTCTATTTTTATCCAAAAACAAAACCTTGAATTCTGCCGCGAAAAAGTGGGGTCTGCGCTTTGGAGCGAGCCGCTTTGTATCCGGTCAAACCATTGCAGAGGCAATCAGCGCCGTACGCAAGCTGAACCAGCAAGGCCTCGTGTGCACGCTGGATCATCTGGGCGAATTCGTGTTCAGTGTAGAGGAAGCAAACGAGTCTGCTGACTATTGCATCAAAACGCTGGAAGCGATTCACCAATCCGGTGTCGATTGCAATCTTTCGTTGAAAATGACTTCGCTCGGTCTGGACATCAGCCGTGAGCTTTGCATGAACAACATGAGACGCATTTTGGATTCGGCTAAGAAAAATGGAAACATTTTCGTTCGTATCGACATGGAGGACTACGCACACAATCTCGTGACCATGGAGATTTTGAACGAATTACTGCAAGAGTACGACAACGTAGGAACCGTTATTCAGGCGTATCTCTACAAAGCAGCGGACGACATCGACAGCCTGAAGGACAAAAAAGTGAACTTCCGTCTCGTAAAAGGAGCTTATAAAGAGTCTCCTGAAGTCGCTTACCCGAACAAGCCAGATGTGGATGAGAACTACAAAAAAATCATCAAGCAGCATCTGTTGAACGGTGGGTACGCTGCTGTGGCAACCCATGACGACAACATCATTGATTTTGTGAAAAAGCTGGAAAAGGAACACAACATCCCGCGTACACAGTTTGAATTCCAAATGTTGTATGGTATTCGCACGCAGTCCCAAATTGACTTGGCTCGCGAAGGCTATAAAATGCGTGTTTATGTACCATATGGAAACGACTGGTACGGCTATTTCATGCGCCGTCTGGCAGAAAGTCCGGCAAACGTAAAATTTGTTCTCAAAGGGATGTTTACGAAATAAGTTTTGCGAAGTATACTTGACACCTTCGGAGGATTCTCCGGAGGTTTTTATTTTATCTGGAAAGGTGAGAGTCTTGTGAATTGTTCGATTATTTCGCTTACTCCCCCGTATTCTTTTGACCGGTTGCTTCGGCGTCTCGAGACACATCCAGATACGCAGATACGTGTAAATAAAGAAAAAAATAGCCTAGAGCGCGTCTTTCGTATCGGCTTACGGCCTGTTCTGGTCCATATGCAATTTGTGGGCAGCTTGGAAGAACCCGCATTGCGCTACGAGACACAGGCGAATTTGTCTACGACAGACCAGCAGCTGCTAGAAAAAATGATCCGCCGTACTTTTAGTGCCGATTTGGATCTATCCGTTATTTACGAGCAGATGAGGGAGGAAAAGGAACTCGCCATCCTGACCGAGCGGTTTCGCGGTCTTCGTCTTATGCTGGATGCCGATTTGTTTCAATGCATGGTCAAGACGATTATCGGACAGCAGATTAATCTGACCTTTGCAGCCAATTTGACCGAGAGGCTGGTTACACTGGCAGGTGACCCAGTAGAAAACCCAAACGGCGAGGGCATCATCGCTTTTCCGACACCTGATGCGGTAGCGAGATTGACAGTGGAGGATTTGCGTTCTCTGCAATTTAGTCAGCGAAAAGCAGAGTATATGATCGATTTCGCCCGTGCCATTGTGAATGAAACGGTAGATTTGGAAAGACTATGGACAATGAAGGACGAGGAAATCATTACTTACCTCACTTCGCTGCGAGGAATTGGACGGTGGACAGTAGAGTGCCTACTCATGTTTGGGATGGGGCGTCTAGATCTGTTGCCGGCTGCTGACATCGGATTGCGAAATGGAATTGTTCTCCTTTATGGTATGGAATCGAAACCAAATGAAAACGATATTCGCAAGCTAGGGGAAAAGTGGGCTCCATGGCGCAGTATCTACTGTTTGTACGTATGGGAAGCAGTAGGGGCGATCAAGAGAAAAGAAGTATTTGAACTGTAAAAACTTTCATTTTTAACAAAAGTTCAATTATTTTAAAAAATTAAAGGTTGAATAGTGAGTAAATTTTAAGTTATACTAATGAAAATTTTATTTTATTAAATAATATTGAGAGGATTCATATGAAAGAACTTTCCACGAAAGAAACAATAACAATTGGTTTGATGCTGTTTGCCCTATTCTTTGGAGCAGGGAACATGATTTTTCCGCCAGCGCTAGGACAAGCTGCAGGAGATAATGTTTGGATCGCGATGATCGGCTTTTTGATTACTGGTGTAGGTCTGCCTTTACTGGGAATCATTGCGGTAGGCTTGGCTGGAGGTAATTTGCAAACGATGGCGTCAAGAGTCCATCCGATATTTGCAGTCGTGTTCACCTTTGTTGTTTATCTGTCAATCGGACCATTCATGGCGATTCCGCGGACAGGTACAGTAACCTTTGAGATGGGCGTGTTGCCATATTTGCCTGAATCCATGAAAGGCAGTTGGGTACCGCTTTTTGTTACAACCATCGTCTATTTTGCCATCACGTTCTGGTTGAGTCTGAACCCGAGCAAGCTGGTGGATCGAATCGGTAAAATTTTGACACCTGCTCTCTTGATCATCATTGGTCTGATGTTTGCCAAATCACTCATTTCTCCTATGGGTGAGGTGGGACAGCCGACAGGCGCCTATCAGGATACAGCATTCTTCAAAGGCTTTGTCGAAGGGTATCTGACGCTGGATGCATTGGCTGCGATGGTGTTTGGTCTCGTAGTAACAACGGCCGTTCGGGATAGAGGCATCACTGATCGCAAAAAAGTGATGTGGTCCACAATCAAAGCCGCTTTCCTCGCTGCAATTGGACTCGGACTCGTATACCTTGCCCTCAGCTATTTGGGAGCGACCAGTGTATCGTTTGCGAAGTCGGAAAACGGCGGACAAATTTTGACCGGGGTCGTGCATCAACTGTTCGGTCCGTTAGGCTCGCTCTTGCTGGGAGCAGCGGTTACGCTTGCTTGCCTCACCACTTCTGTTGGCCTCGTCACAGCGTGCAGTCAATTTTTCTCGAGTCGTATTCCTGGCATCTCCTACAAAAAAATGGCTGTGATCCTGTGTGTGTTCAGCGCTGCGGTAGCAAACGTAGGCTTGACGCAGCTGATTACCTTCTCCGTGCCTGTTTTGATGGCGATTTATCCGCTGGCAATTGTACTGATGCTGCTGACGTTTTGTGATCGATTGTTCAATGGACATCGTGCCGTATACGTAGGCGCGATCACGGCAACAGCTGTCATCAGTTTGTTGGATGGAGCGTCCCAGTTGGGATTGTCTATCGACTCGCTGACACCAATCTTGGAACAATTGCCACTGTACAAAGTAGGAATTGGATGGCTGGTGCCAGCCTTTGCAGGCGCACTGGTAGGGTTGTTGTGGGCTAGCCTCACACGCAGTGTCCCGATTGTAAGAGAAACGAAATAAAAAATAAGTGCGAGTGGGCTGTGGGTCCACTCGCTTTTTCATTGTCGCAAACCATTTTGTCCTGCTTTTACCAGCTGGATAGGACTTCTATCCGTCCACAACACGGGTGAACTGTGTTACCATGAAAAAACGTAAATTGTCTGAACGGCATGCTACCTTTTATGTCGTTTTGAAAGAAGGGAGGTTATTGGCTATGTCCACGATGAAAGTCTTGGTTGCCGATGACGATCCAAACGTACGCGAAATTATTCGCCTTTATTTTGAAAAACAACAAATCGAGCTCATCGCAGCAGCAGATGGACGAGAAGCTCTTGAGATGATGGAAAAGGAACAGCCGGATGTGGTCATTCTCGATGTCATGATGCCGCAGGTGGACGGCTTTGAAGCATGCCGGGAAATCCGCAAGAAGTGGGATACGCCGATTATTATGCTGACGGCAAAGGATGAGGAGTTTGACCGTGTTCTCGGGTTGGAGCTCGGAGCGGATGATTACGTGACGAAGCCGTTTAGTCCACGTGAGATCGTTGCTCGTATCCGCGCGATTATGCGCAGACTGCAGCCAAAGCCAAAAGTGGAAGATGAAGCAGTGCTCCGTACCTTTGTTTTTGATCAATTGACGATCGATCTGGATAAACGGGAAGTGATCGTTGCCGGGGAAAAAGTGAGCTTTCGCCCGAAGGAGTTTGACTTGCTTGTTCAACTCGTCAAATCGCCGGGAAGTGTATGGTCGCGGGAGCAATTGCTGGAACAAGTGTGGGGCTTTGATTATTTTGGTGATGTTCGAACGATCGATGTTCATATTAAAAAGATCAGACAGCGTTTAGACAAGCTCCCTTATGAGTGCATTCAAACAGTTTGGGGGATCGGCTACAAGTTTGGGGTGGATAACTGATGCTAGGCTTGTCGAAAAGTATCTACCGCAGACTGCTGGTCAGCTTTTTGGCTACCGTTTTGGTGGGGCTGGGGATTACGGGTATCGTTCTCTCCTTTTTTACGAGAGAGTACATCTACAACGCCAAAGAAGAAGAGCTTTTACGGATGGCGAAAAAAGTGAATGCCGCAATCCATAACAGCGATGACGTAAACAAACGGCTCTTGGACAAGCTGGCGATGCTGGACGAGTCATTTGATACCCGCATCTGGTTATTTGATACGGAAGGAAAAATTGTCGCGACTTCGATGAAGGATGAGATGCTTACAGGCAAGTCTGTGGCAGTTTCTATCGCGGATAACGTGCTGAACGGAAAAAGCGCGGTAACCGAGCTGCAAATCGAAGGTCTGGATGACCCGATGTTGTCAGTCTCCGTCCCGTGGGGCGAGGGCGAAAACGTCTATGGCGGAATTATTTTGCATGCGCCGATTGAAGGAATTGAGAAAACCTTTGGTCAAATGCGTGAGTCGATTTTGTGGGCGACCTTGTTTGGAGTTCTTCTTTCTACGATCATGGTTTCGTATTTGTCATGGTCAATCTCCCGCCCATTGCGAACCATTGAGAGAACAGCGGCTGAAATTGGTCGCGGGAATTATGCAGAGCGCGTCCAGGTCGATACGTCTGACGAGATCAGCGACTTGGCGCAAACGATCAATACGATGGCACAGAAGCTGGAGAAGGTAGAGCAGGAGCGTCATCATCTGGAGCAAGTGCGCAATGATTTTTTGGCGAATGTCTCCCATGAATTGCGTACACCTCTTACCGCGATCCAAGGTTTTCTCGAGGCGTTGCAAGACGGCTTGGTAGAGGAAGAAGAGGCGCGACAAAAGTATTACGCTGTGATGTATACCGAAACGATGCAAGTGAATCGCTTGGTGGATGACCTGATGGACTTGATGAAGCTGGAGAACAACGAAGTAAATCTGGCCAAGTTCCCTGTCGATGTGGCAGATGTAATGAATCGGGTTGCTTTTTCCTTCCATCAAGAAGCAGAGGAAAAAGGGCTTCGCATGGGAGTAGAGGTAGAGGACGAGCTGCCAAGAATTTATGCCGACAAGGACAGGATCGCGCAAATTCTGAAAAATCTGGTGAAGAATGCACTCAAGTTTACGGCTACAGGTGAAATTCGCATGCGTGCTTCGCTGGAAGAGGAATACGTACAGATTCAAGTGATCGATACAGGGATGGGGATTGCAGCAGATGACCTGGACCGCATCTGGGAACGTTTTTTCAAAGTGGATCGGGGACGTTCCAAGAACAATAAAGGGACAGGGCTTGGACTCGCCATTGTAAAAGAGCTGGTAGAGCTGCACGATGGCAAATACAGAGTAGAGAGCACGCCTGGGAAGGGCAGTACTTTTACGATATGGCTTCCGAGGATTAAGCCGGAGAACTAAATCATGATCCGATCAAAATGATCATGGTCATACTTTTTTCATATTTTGATCATCGTTTTTTCCCACTTTCCTTACAGAATGGTTATCTTTGCCCGTTACGATATAGGTGTGACAGCGAGAAGGTCACGAAGCCAAGGAATGAAAGAAAGGGGAATGAACATGAACAAAAAATGGTTCTCCATTGCCACTGTCGCATTACTCCTGTCTGGCAGCTTGGTTGCCTGCTCTGACACAACAGGTACACCTGAACCGGCGACACAACCAGAGGGCACGACAAGCGAAACCGCACCGGGGTCCTCCACTTCTGATAGCGGACAATCGACCGATAGCTCGGTTTCGCAAGATCAGTCTACAACGGACGCTTCTACGGACAGCTCTGATGCATCGACGGGCACAGGATCGTCTACGGAAGCACCTGCGACAGATGCCAATTCTAATGCAGGTACCAGCACTGGATCGCCTGGTGCTGCGGGAACCGAAAGCAGCGGTTCCACTGAACAGTCTACAACGACTGACGCCAGCAAGAAGTAATCATTCACGAACTGGAAACACGTTCGTTTGAACTCCTCTACTTCCCTCCCGTTTTATATACCTTGATGACGGCTATAGGCCGTCTTTTTTTTGTTCTATTTCATGGTATGATTATCCAAAATCATACATAGCGGGAGGGAGAAGCATGATCACGTATCCAACGTTGAAAAAGGGCGCTACTATTGGGGTAACTGCGCCATCATCAGGTGTACCAGAGGATTTGCATGAGCTAATCAGGCTGGCATGCAGTCGTATGGAGAGCAGGGGGTATTCTATCTTTTGCAAAGATACAGTCTGGACACAGGAAAAAGCCAAGTCAGCTCCCGCCACAAACCGCGCTGCCGAATTCAACGCACTGATGCAAGATGAGAACGTCGATATCATCATCCCTCCCTGGGGTGGCGAGCTGCTGATTGAGATTTTAGACAAGCTTGATTTTCATGCCATGCAACCAAAATGGGTGTTAGGCTATTCAGATGTGAGTGTGCTGTTGCTCGCGATTACATTAAAAACGGGGATGGCTACGGCCCATGGGACGAATCTGGTAGATTTGCGCGGAGCAGATATGGATGAGACGACGGCCATGTGGGAAACGGTTCTGTCAACGCAAAGGGGCGAGTCGGTCTTGCAGTACTCTTCCCCGATGTATCAAAAGGAATGGCAGCATGCGAATCCTTCGCCGCATATCTTTCACCTGACGGAACCGACTGTATGGAAAACCACACAGACTACACCCCACGTAAATATGCAGGGACGGCTACTTGGCGGCTGTATCGATATCATTCGCCATGTGATCGGAACACCGTATGGGGATGTGCAAACATTTCAAAAAGAACAGATCGGGAATGAGGCGATCATCTGGTATTTGGAAAACTGTGAGCTTTCTGCGACTGATCTGCGCAGGTCATTGGTACAAATGAAGCTGGCCGGATGGTTCGATCATTGCGCGGGGATCATGTTTGGTCGCAGTCCAGCGAATCAGGCGGTCGAGGGCTATACCGTGGAAGACGTCTATCAGGAGCTGGCTGCTGAGCTGCAAGTCCCTGTCCTCTACGATGTAGATTGTGGGCATATGCCGCCACAGATCACGTTTATTAATGGAGCTTTTGCTGAAGTGGAGCTGTCTTTTGGAAAAGGAAGCGTCCGCCAATATTTTCGTCCATAAGTATAAAAAAACGAGGGCTTCCCAATGGAATGGGAAAGTCCTCGTAGCATGTAAGCATACATAATTTTTAGCCTTGCTTCTCGTTGTAATGGGGTAGAGAATGTTCCTCCGTCGATTCACGTGTACGCAGAGTGGACAAGGCGACACCGAGGAAAATAAATGCACCGCCAGCGAAAAAGCCGACACTCAAATGCTCATGCAGCAACAGCCAGCCTAAAAATGCACCGACTATGGGCTGAACAAAAAAGAACCCGGCCCCACTCCCTGCGGGCATCAGCTCGAAGCCTTTATTCCACAAATAAAAAGCACCTGCGGTAGAAATCATCCCGATATAGAGGACGCCTGCCCAGATGTCCCAACCAAATTGCCAGGAGACAGGCGTGACAGACAGCTCCCAGAACATGAGCGGACTCGTAAAGATAATGCCAAACAATGCTACGTAGGTAGTGACGAGCAGGGACGAATAGCGCTGCGTTGCTTTTTTGCTGAGAACGGTATACAATCCCCAGCTAATCGCTGCTACGAACAAAATCAGGTTGCCTGCCAGGGAAGACTGGGCGTCAGCTTGATCTGGAACACCGATGACGATGATGACACCAATCGTCGCTAACAAAATACCCGCTGCCTGCTTCAGATGGATGCGCTCCTTTAATAGCCAGACCGCAAAAATGGCAATAAAGGCAGGAGATGCGGAGGTAATCAATGCACCCATGTGGGCAGTAGACAGCTTGGTACCAAGAAATTGCGCAGCGATTGAGATTGTGACCCCGACGAAGGCGATGGCCATCAGTAGAGGATAATCTTTTTTCGCGACACGCTCCTTGCGAGCAACGGTAAATGCTCCCAACACGACGAGAGCAATGCAAAAGCGCAAAATCAATAGCGTAAACGGTGGAATCACTTCCAACACGACCTTGCTGACGACATAAACACCGCCCCAGATCGCTGCGGCGAGAGTCAGGCAGACAGCACCTAAAAACATTTGCTTCCATTGTGATTGTGACATAACAAGTCCCTCCCGGAATCATGAATCAATCATTCGAGCGTTATTCCGTAGCCGGGAGGCAGTAAGAAAACCGCTTCCTCACCGACTAGGAGAGGAGGGTGGGCACATCATTTTCAAAAAGACGGTTCATGTATTTCTCACCTCCTTAATTAGTAGGGGGTAGCCACTTGGCTAGCAGCAGCACCGGTTGTGTCAGACGACCGACTGGTGCCTCCACCTGACGGTACTGCTCATAGCCAAGCCGCCCCCAGAAAAGAAGAGCGGGTTCATTATGCGCAATGACACCGTGATGAACATGCTGACTGCCATGTTGGATGCAGTAAGCTTCGATGACTGCCACTGCCTCTCTTCCAAAGCCCTGCTGCTGATAATCGGCATGCAGAAGCAAGAGACTAATCCAGCTTTTTGGATCCTTTTCACTGGAGAGGATGATATGGATGACTCCAATGATCGTACCTTCGCGAGTAATGGCGAACCAATGCCCAAAAGGAATTCCGATGGTGGCGTCATATTCGGCTTCCAGTTCAGTAAGACTTACTGTGCTCGTGCCGTTGCGAAGCTGATTGTACTCTGGATTACTGTTGTAGGTGGCGAGTAAGTCGGGCAAGTCCTCGCGCAGCAATTCGCGAATAATGAGCCGCTCACCTGTCAGAATGAGACTCATTGAGGTCCTCCGTACTTTCGGATTAGTCCAATCTGTCCGCCGTGGTAGCCCATATGATAGATCAGTCGACCAAGTGCCTGACGGGGAGTCAGCGTGGCGATCGGTGCTTCACAGGGGATGTCCCACGCGTCTTTAGGCAGGGCAGCCAGAGAATCCAGCAAGTGATGGTAGGCAGCATCTTTGAAGGCAAGCAAGGCAGACAAGTCGGTAAAGTTTCCTTCATCCTTTACAGGTCCAATTGTCGTGAGGGTGATTTCGGACGGGATTGCTCTGCCGAAAAACATCATACAGAATCGATATTCGACTTCCGCGATGTGATGAATCAAAAATCCGATGGAATTGGAGCCCGGAGCCAGCTTCCAGCCAAGCTCGGCTTCTTCCAAATGGACGAGTGCATCCTGATACCGGGAGCGAGCTGTTTGCAAGGTCGGCAATAGTTCTTGTTCGAACATCCAATCTTCCTTTCTGGTGTTTCTTTTTATTATAGGAAAAAGATCAGGAAAGAACAGCATGATCATTCGGAAAATTTTGAATGAATGTTCACTCAGCTGTCTGAATTCGTTATACTGAAGAAAAACAAGGAGTGAGAACGATGGCTCATCGCTATCATCTAACTGTGCGTTCTACTGATATTGACGTAATCGGACATGTGAACAATGCCAAGTATTTAGAGTACATGGAGTGGGCGCGTTTTGAGTGGATATGGGAGCAAGGATTTACGCTGGATGAATTGAGGCGACGGGCCATCATGCCGGTAGTGGTCAATATTAACATTAACTACCGCAAAGAGTTGAAGATGCGTGAAGAGGTAACGGCGATTACTACGGTGGTCAAGGTGGGTGAAAAAAGCTTCGTCATCCGCCAGGAGCTGTACAACGCTGCAGATATATTAGTGGCGGACGCCGATGTGACGATGGTCATGATCGATGCGAACACACGCCAATCTATTTCTTTGCCAGCTGAGTTGAAAGAGGCATTGCTTGTGGAATTGCCTAAAAGCTAAATGCTTCAGGATGATTTGCGAATGAAATCGAGGCGGAAATTATTCCATTCAAGAGCACGCAGCGCCAATGTCTCCAAGATACGCTCATGG
The DNA here is from genome assembly GCF_006715575.1 of Brevibacillus sp. AG162. NCBI lineage: Bacteria > Bacillati > Bacillota > Bacilli > Caryophanales > Paenibacillaceae > Brevibacillus > Brevibacillus sp. AG162. Next base: position 120,116 of record NZ_VFNO01000009.1, on the reverse strand, counting down.
CGATCTTGACCTTCTTTTAACTCAGCAACATCTTGCTTCAACATGGCGACATCCTGCTTTAGTTCGGCAACGTCTTGCTTCAGTTCGGCGACATCCTGCTTAAGTACGGCAACATCCTGCTTCAGTTCGGCAACGTCCTGCTTGAGCACGGCAACGTCGGCTTTTAACTGGTGAACTTCCATAGTCAAAGCGTCCATCTTGGCATCCAATTCGTCCTGCCGATCCATAAGAGCATGAACAACCAGACGCAACTCATTCATACCCTCTATCAAAATATCCAGTTTTTCGTTAGACATGTTTCCACCTCCTTTTTCCGTTACAATGATCATAACAAAAGACAGAGTCCTATGCACAATGAAACGCAAGAAAAAGGAAGGGGAAGCAACTAAGCCATGTCCAAATTTACCACAATCCTATTTGATCTCGACGACACTCTCTTCGATTTTTCAGCTTGCTGGGAGAAAGGGATGCAGCAGACGATTGCGACCCATGCACTTACAGCAGAACTAGACCAAGAGAAATTCCTTGAGGCTCTGCGGCGCCACGGAGATGATTTGTGGGTCGATGTGATTGCCAAACGCTACGATTTTACGCAATACAGAAGGTTGCGTTTTCAGCGAGCCATGGCTGATTGCAACCGACAGATTGAAGTGGAGCAGGTCGACGATTTTCAACGCGCCTATCAGGCCGCATGTATGGATGCAGTCCAGCCAGATGTCACTGTTCAGTCCACCATTGCGAGATTGGCAGAAGAGCATACACTCGGGATTGTCACCAATGGTCCTGTCGATATGGCTTTTATCAAGCTGGAGCGGTTGGGATTGTCTGCGTATTTTCCGCAGGAGCGAGTGTTTCTCTCCGAAATCATCGGACATCATAAGCCTGATCTGCGCATTTATGAACATGTTCGCGAAAAACTCGGTGTTGATAGCAAGCAGGTGCTGTTCGTTGGAGATACGTGGGAGGCAGATGTAGCAGGGGCGATGGACGCAGGCTTTTCAGCTGTTTGGATCAATCCACGAGGGAAAAAGCCTACTTCCGAGCATCAGCCACTCGCTGTCATTGAACGACTGGATCAGCTTCTCGCAATCTTGTAGAAAAAGCAGCCCATTGCCCCATAGCCGCATACTTGCTGGCTGTTTTCGGTGGCGATCGAGCTGCTTTTTTTCTAGGTGTTTTCTTGCTTCTTTTGTTCCTCGCGTTTTGCGTACTGCTTTCTCATGAAAAGGATGAGCGTAACGATAATCAACCCAATTAAAATTCCGACAGCTCCCGGTGTAAGATCTCCCCAAAAGATTTTATACAGCAAAATCCCTGTCAGGATAACGGCAAACTCCAGATACCTACTAGCCATGCGAATCTTCCCCCATTTACATGAGCCTGATTATCGTTGGTATCTACTAACCTGATCTTTCATTTTTTCATGCTAACTCTTCCTGTATTTTGTGATGAAAAAGATGAGATTGAGGACAATCAGGCCAATTGTGATCGACATACTTCCGTTGGTCACACTTTTACCTATAGCGATGTTGAAAAGCAGCATTCCGGATAGAAGCACGGCAAAAACGAGATTAAGCATCATGAGACTCTTCCCCCATAAAAATTCGTTCAAGCGAAGGTACTTCAACGTTCACGCCATAAATATCCACACGTGCCTGAACAAGAGCACGAACGAGGGTTGCCACTTTTTGATCGTCATCGACCTGAATCGAGAGACGCCCGTCTTCCCAAATCGTATTGCGCCCGAGGGACTCAATAAAGGTGCGCAGGTTTCCAGAATCCTCCGCAGCAAAAGCCGAGTGACGCACATGCACAGATCGCCATGCCAGATGGGCAGCTTGCAGCTCATTGAGAGTGCCGAGTGAACTGATTTTCCCGCTTTTCATGATGGCGATACGGGTACAGATTTTCTCGACTTCATTCAAATTGTGTGAGGTCATGAAGATCGTTTTTCCTTGTTGATGGAGCTTGCGCAGTAAATTTTGAATATGCAAGGCTGATTCGACGTCCACGCCAGAAGTAGGCTCATCGAGGAAGATGAGCTCCGGGTCTCCGACTAATGCTTGGGCGATGCCCAGCTTCTTTTTCATCCCGAAGGAAAAGGTTTTGGCTTTGCGGGATGCATGCTCCTCGAGCTCAACGGCTGTCAGGATACGCATGCACTCTTCTTTTGTTAGTGTGACGCCTTTTACCCGAGCGAAATAGTGCAGGTGCTCCGCAGGAGACAAATGGTCGTAGAAGGTGGAGTAATCCGGCAGTACACCAATTCGCTTTTTCCATCCTTCCTTATTGGCATCCTCCCCAAACATGCGAATGGTGCCCGCTGTCGGAATCAGAATGCCTGTGAGCATATTGATAAAGGTCGATTTTCCTGCGCCGTTTCGACCGAGGAATCCGAAAATCTCCCCGCTGTGCACAGTAAGACTGACGTCATTCACGACCGTGCGATTGCCAAAGCGCTTGTTCAACTGTATGGTCTCGATCATTGCCATTAACAATCCCTCCGTCGGAATAAGTACATAGAAGCGATCAGGAATGCTGCAGCATAGAGCCAAATGAAGCCGGTCCAGACGCCGCTTTTTTCCATAAATGAAAAGGGTGTCAAATATTTAATCCATGGTGCTGCCGGGTGACTGGAGAAGGTGCTCCACAGTCCAAGACCTGGCATGATCAGTGCGATCACAATTCCCAAAAACATCGTGTAGCTGGGGCGAGGTATGACGAGCGAGAGCAGCAGTGCCAGCGAGATGCAATAGATAAGCAGCGATACGCAAAGGTAAAAGGTCTTGGCGTCAAACGTTTGTACGGTGGCGAAAACTACGCCAAACGTAATAATCATGCAGGTTAGCCAGAAGAACGCGACTCCGAGAAATTTCCCCAAAATGATCCGATTGCGTGAAGTTCGGGTGACGAGAAAGCGAATCGTCCTGCCCGCTAGCTCACGATTTATGACATCATGAGACAGGCTGAATACAAACAAGGGCCCGAACAGCATGATGAGTGCAAAGATACCAAGCGCATGTCCCTGCGCCAGCTCCTTTTGCGGGAGAAAGCTTGCTGCCTGATTGACGAGGTCAGAAACCAAATACGAGATGCCGACGATAAAGGCAACGGTAATTAACGATTTGATACTTTTAAACAACCGAAAAAATTCGTGTTGGCAAATAGCCCACATAGGTGAATCCGCTCCTTTCTCCTTCATCATAAAGGCCAGACCTTTCCCCTACTAAAACACTACCTTACCATTTCCTTATCTTTTTTATCGGCGTCGTTTCTCATGGTAGAATGAATGACAGCAAGGGAGGGAACGGACATGGAGAAAGAAGCAAGAATCTTGCTGGTAGATGATGAAGAAGCGATTTTGCAGATGCTCCAAACAGTGCTGAAAAAGGAAGGCTTTGTCCAGATCGATACATGTACGACAGCAGCAGAGGCGATTCGTCTCGTGGAGGAGAAGACATACGACTTGTTGATTCTGGATGTCATGCTGCCTGATAAAAATGGATTTGAGCTGTGCGGAGCAGTACGCCAGCGAACGAAGGCACCGATCTTTTTTCTGACAGCAAAGGGCACGGATTTTGATAAATTAAGCGGATTTGCTTATGGAGCGGATGATTACATTACGAAGCCGTTTCATCCACTAGAGGTCGTTGCCAGGATGAAGGCTCATCTGCGCAGAACCTTGGGGGGATCTGCTCCAGCCCAGGAAGAAAAGCGCTTTGATTTTAGACGTTTTCAAGTAAATGTGGAGGCAGCCGAGCTGTTCGTGAATGGAGAGCGAGTGGACTGCCCGGCGCAAGTATTTTCATTGCTCGTGTTTTTCTGCCAGAATCCGAACCGGGTATTTACGAAAGAACAAATTTACGATCACGTATGGAAAGACGAGTACGGGATGTTTGATGAAAATACAGTCATGGTGCACATTCACAAGCTGCGTCAGCGCATAGAAGAAAATCCGGGACAGCCAAAGCTCCTGGTCACGGTGAGAGGGCTGGGCTACAAGCTGGTTAGTCCGGCAAGACAGTCATGAATTTGCGGAACAAGCTGATCTTTCAATATGTCCGGCAACTGTTCGGGTTTCTCCTCGTCTTGCTGCTATTTCTGATTATCGCGATGCTGGGGTTAGGCTGGCGCATAATGAACGAGCAGTTGTCCACCGATTTGTCCAGGCTGGAAGCGTCTGATTTGACATTGAAGGTGGATTACGAGGGGGAGCGTATTCACGTCGATCCGGAAATCGAGAAGAGCGTGGCGAGACATCAAGGCTGGTTGCAGATTATCGACAAGCACGGAAAAATCCTGTACAACTATCGGACACCTGCTGACGTTCCCAGTCAATTTGGGCCAGGAGAGTGGATTAGTTATGTAGAAGATCGTGATGCTTCTCCCTATCACATCACGCACTGGGTTATAAATCAATTTGACGAAAACATGATCATCCTCTATGGAACACCCGCTCCAGAAAAAGAGATGATGCAGCGCCTGATCGCAGCAAAAACGGGAACGAGCAAGGAGACATGGGACGAGTTGAACAAAAGCTTTTCCCAAGAAGAGGCATGGTACGTGGTATACGATCGTACGGGGAAGCTCATCCATCAATGGAATCGCCCGAACGCTTCTGCCCAGTTAGACATGACGGAAGCTCTTCAGAACGGCGAGACAGCAAAAAATGTTCCTGTCCGCATCACGAGTCGATATGACACGAAGAGCGACATGACGTACATAGTGGGCACTCCGAATCCAACCTATCAGTCTGGTGTCCAAGAAACGTCTGAGGATGCCATGGTGAAGGAAACGTTCCTTCAGATCGGTATTCTTTTGATCCTGGCTGTTCTATTCGCAGGCAGCTGGTATGCGTGGCGGGTAGGCAAGCCGCTCTTGCACATGGTGAATTGGCTGGAAAGACTGGCCCAAGGCCGCTATGAAGAGCCCATCGGGAAAAAAGGGAAACCAATCGGAAGGAATTGGCGAGGGAAAGAAAAGAAGTCATTTCGTGTGTTCAAGGATGTGTTTGACGCGCTCCGGCATTTGAGTGAAACTTTGCGTTCCAATGAAAAGCTTCAGCAAGAGATCGAGCAGACGCGAGAGGAATGGATTACCGGGCTCTCCCATGATCTCAAGACACCGCTGAGCTCGATTTACGGTTATGCTACCTTTTTGGAGTCCGAACAGTATGAGTGGGACAGAAAAGAAGTCAGCGAATTTGGGAAAACGATACGGGAAAAGTCAGACTACATGAACGGGCTGATTGAGGATTTGAATTTGACCTATCGACTCAAGAACCAAGCTTTGCCGATGGTCAAACAACCTGTCGCGATCGTAGAAACCATACGCAGGATTGTGGTGGATATGGTGAACGATCCGAGCTCGTCTTTGCATGACATCGAATTTTCGGCGAATGTCCAATCGATAACGGCCGAGGTTGATCCAATCTGGTTTCGCCGCATCATCGTCAACATTTTGACAAACGCGATCAAATATACCCCGGCAGGTACACATGTGCTCGTAGAGGTACAGTCGATTGCAGCCGATCAGTTTGTGGTCAAAATTGCGGACAATGGTCCGGGCATGGATGAGACGACACTGGCCAATCTGTTCGAAAGATACTACCGAGGTGGGCATACAGGAGAGAATACCAGTGGAACGGGACTGGGCATGGCGATAGCCAAGCAGCTCGTCTTGGCTCACGGGGGTGAGATTACGGTGGACAGCAAGCTGGGTAGCGGAACTGTTGTCGTGATGACCTTTCCTGCGGTTACCAGCTAGTTGGTTTCCTAATAAAAGCCAAGGGATTCGCGCTGTCCCTTGGCTTTTTTCTGCTATGGTCTCGACATGAACGTTTGTATGACTTTGCCATCCTCTTGACGCTCTTGATAGTGATTGGCTGTGTAGTCGCGGATGCTGGCACGCCAAAAGCCGATGGCAGGAACGTTGTTTTCCAATTGAAAGACTTCCCAGGCACCCGGGAACATTTTGAAGATTTGATGGGAGACCGCTTTTCCGATCCCCAGTCGACGGTGGCGCTTCATGATAAAAAATTCAGCAATGGAGTGAAGTGTTGGAAAATCTGAATCAGTGCCTGTGAGCATGCGGACGAGGACAAACCCGGCCAGCTTACCATTTACCTTGATGAAAAAGGGATGGCGTTCTGGCTCGATCCAATACTTGTCAAAGTAGTCATAGCCAAACAAGCCGTCATCATCTACTTCGAAAGGCTCAAACTCAGTGAAGTCGTACGTATACAGCTCCAACAGTTGCTTGAGAGCGTGTTTCTGTTCAAAAGGAACCCGTTCTATCGAGAATGCTTGATTCACTGAGAAAACCTCCTTTTTCCATGAGAGATACGAGTATCGTACTCTATTTTTTAGGTTGTGGAAACCTATGGTAGACACTTCTTTACAGAAGCTCACACAATCGTCCATTTCGCCCGAGACGGTTGACTAAACGGATGTATATTGATCGCTATTTAAAGTATGGTGAGGCTGCGATACCTGAAGACAATGGAGTGATGATAAAATTATTGAAGCGTCTAAAATTGCGTATACTCAATTAATAAATAGGGGGGAAAGGATGGACTGCATCCTGTGAGCGTTTTTGGAGAAGAGATTAAGATATTTATAAAGAATGGAAACTTGGATTCGGCATATCGTTTACACCAATATAAGCTCTCAGATTTTTTGATTAGGAGGAGTTCGTATATTTACAATTAACTTTAAATTATTTGATAATTTTGATGAATTGAAGGTAATTACAGCTAACGATTTTGATAGAGAGTATAGAGATATTGAGGGCATAATTGAGTTGGATTTCCACGGGCATAAGTATGGCTACTATTTTGAAGACCATCCTTTTGGTGAAGAGCGTTTAGTAAGATGGTTTACTGATTTATTAACTATTGCCCTCAAGCTTCAGAAAACGGATTACTTGGCATATAAAATTCCTGAAAATTCATGTGATTGGCTTGAGTTTAAGGCAACTAATGACGAGCTCAGAGTAAGCTTAGTAGAGAGTTTTGAAGGTGGTAGTATTCTCGAACTGTTTATTGCTGAACCAAGTAAAGAATTTAATAATTCTGCTTGGAGTGAAGTGCTAGTATCAAAACAACAGGTGATTCATGAAGTTTTGAGTAAGGCTAGAAAGTTGAAGTGCTTTATTGAAGTCTTAAATCCTCAAATATTAAATAGTAAAACCATTAAAGAACTAACTAGTTTGATTGATAAACTTTCTTCTCATGTAACTTAATCTAGAACCGCAAAGCCCCAAACCAGTTAATCAACAACTCGTCTGGGGTTTCTTTTTTTGCTTGAATTGTTATTCTTATCTCAATAACAGCCTCGAGAATGTAAAAACTGCGAGATGAACGACTAATCACTCAACAAAAATGTCACAGAATAGGATGGCGATGTAAAGTGAAGCTACTTGATCATTTCTTTTCTAAAGATGACCTGGAGGAAATATCCGTATGAAAAGAACTATGTAAAGGGATTAGTGTAAATGGTAGTCCATTTATATGTTTTGAGGTATTAGAAGATATCTTTCAGGAACGATATAAGCTTAGTCAACTATCAAGAGAAAGATTATTAAGAATTGCAGAGCAGTTACAGGGATATAATGATTTCTGGAAGGATGTTGAATGGTACAATAATCAGAAAATGCACGAGTTATTACCTAAGTTTAAAAAAATAATCATGCAAGAAATAGCTAGTAGATATGAACGGAATTGTTTAGAAGGAAATGATCCCAACGAGCCTAATTAGTGAGTAGAGGGGAATGCCCAATGCAATGGTGGCTTAATATAACTTGGATCATTACTGTATTCGTTAACCTATCAGGTCTTATCTGGTTTGTACTCGGTTCGACTGCAAGCTTTCAACGTGATCTAGACCTGATATCAACAGTACTACTTGTATATCTAGGTATACCAACCATAATTTTATGTGGCTTGTCTTTTTATCTACTGTATAAAAAGTGGAGCCCAACAAAATGGTGGGAAGCCATTGGTGTCTCACTTTTAATGATCGCAATGCTTTTCATGACACCTCAGTTTTATAAAAATGTAGATACGAGTGGGTGGTTAACAGATAAGGTACAGACTGATTCGATACAGCAAACATCAGATCATCGATTTGAATACTGTATTGAACTTATTAATTTATTTCAGAAAAATAGTACAGCTCGTTTATATTTAAAAAATATCAATACCCTCGAGGAAGTAAGAATTCCGTTAGAGCTACCTACAAAAGAAGTGGTAGGAATTACTTGGAGTAGTGTAAATTACTTTATTAAGCTAGAACCAACTGCTGATTCAAACATATACCTCCTAACCACAACTGAGGGCCTTCCTTTGGCAACTGAGAAATATGAAATTAATGTACAAGAGGGAACGGCAGTAAGAATAAAGTAAAAATGCGTCTACACAAAAATACCCTATAGAAAGACTTTTTCAAAGTCCACTCTACAGGGTACACTTTTTCCCTTTTAATGAATCGCTTTCTTCTTAAACTGCCCGCCGCGCACATCGTGAATATTGCCGACGGCCAAGAAGGCATTCTCGTCAACTTCTTCCACGATCAGCTTCAGCTTGGCTTCTTCCAATCGAGTAATGATGCAGAAAATCACTTTCTTGTCGTCTCCAGTATAGCCGCCTTCCCCATTCAAATAGGTAACGCCACGGCCCAGACGAGCAACAATCGCATCTCCCAAATCCTTGTGATTGTCGCTAATGATCCATACCGCTTTAGACTCCTGGAAGCCTTCGATGGTCAGATCGATCATTTTGAAGGCAATGTAGTAGGCGATCAGCGAGTACATCGCGCGATCCCAACCGAATACAAATCCGGCACTGCTCAAAATGAATAAGTTCATGAACATTACGATCTCACCAACGGAGAACGGGGATTTCTTGTTAAGCAGTACAGCAACGATCTCTGTACCGTCCAGAGAGCCTCCATAGCGAAGAACAAGTCCAACGCCAATCCCGAGTAGGATACCCCCAAATACAGCTGCAAGCAGGGGATCATCCGTTAGCCCTGGGACAGGGTGAAGGAGTGTCGTTCCAATTGACATGATCGTAACCCCAAAGAGGGTCGAGAGTGCAAACGTTTTTCCGATTTGCTTGTACCCTATGATCAAGAAGGGCAAGTTAAGCACAAACAGGAAAACGCCAAGAGGGATTCCAGACAGATGCGAGGTAATAATCGAGATACCTACGATTCCACCGTCGATAATATTGTTCGGTACGAGAAAAATCTCGAGTGCTACCGAGAACAGGGAAGCACCAATCAGGATACCGAAGACCCTCTTGAGCAATTTTCCAATGGGTAATTTCTGATGAGTCGATTTTGCAAGTGGTTGTTCCATCGTTCCTCTCCCCATTGTGAAATTTTTTACTTACTTAGTTATTATAGCATTCATTCTTATGCGATTACTGCACAATTACACTTTTTAGCAAAAAATATTCCATTCAGACTTGTTCAGACTCATTGATACGCTTGAAATCTCGTTCGGGCGTGAATGTTGAGGACAGCGAGTGTTCTGTATTGACTGGCTATACAGAAATTGCTATTTTCAAACTGTTAGGAAAATAGTTGGGGGGGAAGTTTCATGGGTTTCTTGAAAGCGGAGATAGAAGTATCATCATCTATAGAGCTGGTTTGGTGGGCATGGACACGAAAGGAACGGCTTGTTCAGTGGTTTGCGCCTGATGCAACGATTGAACCGCTTTTGGGCGGAGCGTACGAATTGTACTTCAATCCAGCCAATCGCGACCAGATGGGGACGAAAGGGTGCATCATTACCCATTTTGAACCGAAGGAGCGCTTGGGCTTTACATGGAAGGGACCGGACGAATTCGCAGATACCATGAATCACGAGGATGCCTTGACTTACGTGCTTGTTACCTTGTCAGAAGCAGAGGGGAAAACGCAAGTAGTGGTCGAGCATTTCGGTTGGAAAGAGGGAGAGGAGTGGGAAAAGGCTCGGGGCTGGCACGAAATGGCTTGGTCTCATGTATTGGGGAGCCTGAAATCTTCACTTGAATCCGGCAAAGGAGATTTGTGCTGCTCTCCACAAGCTGCTCATCAAGGGTAGATTTTGGGGATTTGTCCATCATGGCGAGCCAATGTGATGATTACATATACAGACTATGAGAGGCAATCAGATAATAGACGTGATCTTTGCACTTACTCGTTTTGATCGGAAAAGAGGAACCATGGATGACAGCATCGATACTATTGTTTATTTTGGCGGGATTGGCGGAAATCGGCGGGGGATATTTGGTATGGCTTTGGCTAAAGGAGTCCAAGCCATACTGGTACGGTATCGTCGGGGCGCTGATCCTGGTGTTGTACGGAATCATTCCTACGCTTCAAAGCTTCCCTTCCTTCGGGCGGGTATATGCCGCCTATGGAGGGGTTTTTATCGTTCTTGCTGTTTTTTGGGGATGGCTGGTGGATAAAAAGACACCCGATTTGTATGACTGGGCAGGTGCTATCATCTGCCTGATCGGAGTGAGCGTCATCTTATGGGCGCCGCGCCAATAACTTTGGAGTGGAGGCTGAAATGAAAAGCTTCGAGGAATTGTACTGCGAAAAGGATTCAGCGATCGAAGAAATAAAAAAATGGAAATTTGGGAGATGAGCTAGAAGGTTGTGTAAAGGAAAAAAGAGCGGCCCACGAAGGACCGCTCTTTTGCTTTTAGTGTTTTGTTGCTGCAGCTTCAGCTTGCGCGCTGTGATGATCCAAGTACTCATCTGGACCGATAATTCCCGCAGCACGATCTTGTTTTTCCAGTTCAAGTGCTTTCGGAACGGAGAGCCAGTAAGCAAAAGCAATCCCGATAATACCTGCACCCAATTTACCGATCATGACCGGCAAGATAATGTTTGGTTGGAAGTTAGCCGAGAAGGACAAGTGGTCACCCAGCAAGAAAGCTGCACAAACCCCGAAGGAAATGTTGATAACCTTGTCTTTTGGCGGCATGGAACGAATAAGACGGAACATAGCCAGGATGTTCGCGCTAGTTGCGAGCAAACCTGCACTACCAGAAGGGCTCATGCCCAGTTTATTTCCCAATACTTCGAGTGGCTTCGCTGCATATTTACGCAGCATGTATACCATTGGGAACGCACCTGCGAGCATGATACCGATGTAACCAGCGGTCTCCAACGCACGGTATTGGTCGGTTGGATCGGCGATGATCGGATCGAAGCCCCAAGCTCCGAAAATCTTTGTAAAGATGCCAGTAAAGTGTTGAACGATCGAGAATACGAGTACGAGCTTGATACCAGCGTCCATCGTTTTTCCGAAGATCATAAAGGCACGAATCATCAGGTCTGGCAGGAAGCGCAGACCAGCAGCAATTGCTAATACAAAGAACAAAATCGGTGAGAGGTTGAGAAGTACCTGTCCGAAGCCAATGGCAAAAGCATAAGTCGATTCAGCGTTTGTCGAGATTTCATTGCGAACCTCTGCATTTGTCAAAACAAGAATGGCGCTGGAGATAAAAGCACCAATCGGAACTGTCAAAATACCGGACATTACGCCAAGCGCCATGTATTTATGGTCGCGCTTGTCCAACATAGCAAGTCCCATTGGGATGGAGAACACGATCGTAGCACCGGCCATCAGACCGACGATCATGGCCATAACCCATCCTTCCGTGGTGGTTTTCAGGAGGTTTGCCAACTGATAGCCACCCATGTCAGATGCGAGAATCGCAGTTGCCGCAATCGCAGGATCTGCTCCAATTTTATTGAAGATGGGTGATACCGCTTTTTCTACGAACCAAGAGATGTACGGGAGGGACGCCATAATACCGGCAGCAGGAACGAAGATGTAACCTGTTGAGTGAATCCCTTCCATGAACTCCTTACCGAGGCCCTCATCGCTGTTGCGAATCGCGGCAATGGCACCAATCACTGCACATAACATGATGATGTAAATAATGACGCTTCCAATGTGCTCCATGGATATCCCACCTTTTTGCGGATGTAAACAATAAAAGCACTTAGGATCTCATGAATAAATGAGATATACCCTAAGCGCCTTTGCTTACTTTGTATAAACTTGTTTACAGGTAATGGTAATAACAGCCAACTGGAACCGCTTTCATAGCTCGCTAAAAATAAACGGAAAATACATGTCGCGTTTATTCCTTTGTGTACATTCTGAATATTTTATGCTAGAAAGCGCCGTTGCTTTACTCTGCATTATAAAGTGATTATATGGGGAGGCATGGCTAATGTCAACTGCTCTTTAGGAACAAAGAACGAATTTTGTGAGGAAAAAGGGCTGGAAAAAAAAGCCGCCCTTGTTATTCGCAAGGGCAGCTTTATGTGTAATTTACAGTTTTACTACGTTCTCAGCTTGTGGTCCACGGTTGCCTTCAACCACGTTGAATTCAACGCGTTGGCCTTCTTCGAGGGTTTTGAAACCTTCGCCTTGGATTGCGCTGAAGTGAACGAATACATCGTTTCCGCCTTCAACTGCGATGAAGCCATAACCTTTTTCTGCGTTGAACCATTTAACTGTACCTGTTTGCATGGGTGTTACCTCCAACAAAATAAAATGAATATGTAACTTTTATTTATGAAAAAATAAAATTCACACATTGTAAAAGGTTCAAACATAAATGTAAACCCTTTACAATATGTGAACGCTTTAAATAAGAATCTTTTGTTTAATGTAATACTATCACAGACGGAAGAGGAAAGCAATCGCTCAATATACGAAAGGACGGCCTGAATGCGAAATCTCTGGCCGTCCATTTTTTAAAAATTAGGTAAAGAACTTCACTCTCTCATCCAACGGTTGGAATTGTTTTTCACCTGGTTGAGCGGTTGGTTTGCCAAAAGGCATTTGTGCTCTCAGCTTCCATTCGCTAGGGAGCTTCCATGTTTGTTGGACTTCTTCATCAATAAGTGGATTGTAATGCTGCAAGGAAGCACCGAAGCCCTCGGTTTCCAACGCAGTCCACACAACATACTGAAGCATTCCGGAAGATTGCTCGGACCAAATCGGGAAATTATCTTTGTACGCTTCGAATTGCTGCATGAGATTCTCGACGACGCTCTGGTCTTCAAAGAAAAGAACAGTGCCGTAGCCGCTACCGAAGGCGTTCATTTTTTCTTCCGTGGCCCCGAAATTTTCAGCGGGAACGATTTTACGCAGCGTTTCTTTGGTCATGTTCCACAGCTTATCGTGCTCCGCCCCCAAGAGGACAACAACGCGAGCGCTTTGGGAGTTGAATGCGGATGGCGTGTACTTTACTGCTTCCTGTACGATTTCTTTAATGCGCTCATCAGATACAACATTTTCCTTGCTGATCCCATAGTACGTTCTTCTGTCTTTTACGGCTGCAATAAAATCCTTACCCACTCTGCATTCCTCCTGCAACTTGTTTTTACACTAACATGATGCATTGAAACGGAGAAGCTTATTCAATGTTTTGTTTCTTACATTTCGTAATTAAATATAAATTTTCGCATAACCATTGTCAACATTTGGGTTTGCTGATAGCGATAAGTAAACTTTTTTTCGGTTACAATGGGATGATAAGGTTCGAGTTAGTAAGGAGGATATTATGATTACCAAAATGGCAACGGTAGCTGTTTACGTAGAAGATCAACAACGTGCAAAAGTGTTCTGGACAGAGAAGGTTGGATTTGAAGTCAAGCAAGAGCACCCGATGGGACCAAACAGCAGTTGGCTGGAGGTAGGACCAGCGGGTGCCCAGACTGCTTTGGTACTCTATCCGAAAAGCATGATGAGCAACTGGCAGGAACAAAAAGCCTCGATTGTTTTTGAATGTACAGAAATTGAAAAGACGTACGAAACGATGCGCGCGAACGGTGTTGTTTTTCAAGGAGAACTGAACAAGATGCAGTGGGGGACCTATGCGACTTTTCAGGATGAAGACGGTAACAGCTATTTGCTAAAAGGATAAGTGTAAGGACGACCTCTGGCCAAATACGGCTGGAGGTTTTTTTACATGGCGAATCAAACAATCGCGCGAACGAGGTAATACATATGCGTAGTTGGCAGACCGTCAGAAGTGGCATAGTGGTCGAAAATCGGCATCACACTCTCCATGTGTTGTTCGATGGCGGACGTGAGAATAGAGGGACTTTGCCCGAAGCAACGCATGCGAATGACATCGAGTGGAGTCTGAAAATACTCGGTAGCGATCACCGTCTGAATATCGACTCGCTGGAAAGCAGCTTGTCTGAGTCTCTCCTGCAAATATTTCAGGATCGGAGTGTCAGCTGGACGTGGACCAAATAAATGAGGAAACCATTCGAATAATTCGGCGGACAACTGATCGCCCGGATGTAATCCGATGAAGGAGCCTCCTCTTTTGACGACGCGTGCTATATCTGGATAGGCGGAGGTAGGTCCCTTGCGATTGTAGGCGCAATCGAACGTATCGTCATGGAAGGGGAGGGTATATTTCGTATTGCTGACAACGAAGGAGACGTTTTCGGGTATTTGTGCACGGACCTTTTGCACAAAGTTTTCTGTCACATCCAAGCCGACGATTTCTTTGGCAGAACGGCTCCAGTGCATTGTGAATGCGCCGTGCCCGCAGCCGATGTCGAGAACAGATTGATTCGGAACCATACGACCAATTTCTTCCATAAAGAGTGACTCGCCATTCGGTTCGGTAATGGTAGAGCGCCACGGGTATACGTATTCACCAGTCATTTCGCCCAGCTGTGTGTACCAGGCTAAAGAGTGGGGGGCGATCCATTCGGGATGGGTGTTCGGATTCGGTGGATGAAGCATGATCGGTCACCTCTTATCTAACGAAAATGCACAACAGGTTCCATTGTAATAATTTCCCTGTCTTTTGACAAACTCTTTAAACGGCTTTACACGAACGAAAAGTAGCGATAACGTGGAAGGTGGAAAGCGGTTGAAAGGAGCCAGGGCAAATGATTTTGTCACAACAATATAGAAGCATTCTGGTCGTGACCTCCGTTGACGCAGAACGGGAGGCAGTGATGCGCGGCATTCAAGGGGATGAGCGATTCACAGTCATCGCTGGGGGAGTGGGGCCGGCAGCGGCCGCAGCGAGCACAGCCAGAGCGCTTGCTTGCGCGGACTACGATCTGGTCATTTGTGCAGGAATATGCGGCGGATTCGTGGGACAAGCAGAGATTGGGTCGCTGGTTGTCGCGACAGAGATTATTTGTGCGGATTTGGGGGCAGAAACGCCTGAGGGCTTTTGCAGTGTGGACGAGCTGGGATTTGGATCAGCTCGGGTAAGTGTCGATCAGGCGTTGGTCGAACAGCTGACAAATTCGATGAAAGAGGCAGGCTTGGCCGCCAAAAAAGGCATTGTACTTACACTATCAACCGTGACGGGAACAGCGGAAACAGCCGCGGCTTTGGCACAGCGGATGCCAGACGCGCTAGCTGAAGCGATGGAGGGGTATGGCGTTGCGACTGCTGCCCAGGCTGCTGGACGACCTGTTCTGGAAATTCGCACGGTATCGAATGCAATTGGGCCGCGGGATAAATCCGCTTGGCGGATAAAAGATGCGTTGGAATCTCTGGAAAAGGGAAGCTCTGTACTACGGGAGGTACTATCATGAAAATTGCGTTTTCACCATGTCCGAATGACACTTTTGTTTTTCATGCCTGGGCACATGATTTGATTCCGGGAGCGCCAAAGCTCGATATTATGTACGCAGATATCGATATTACGAATACGCTTGCTGCACAGGGGGAAGGCCCAGAAGTAATGAAAATCTCCTATGCGGCATTGCCATGGGTGATGGACAACTACTCGTTGCTCCCTTGCGGCGGTGCACTGGGCAGAGGATGCGGGCCACTCGTTTTGACCCAAGGAAATTCTGGCGAGAGTGCGAACGATCCAGCACGCCTGTCCAACAAACGTGTAGCCGTTCCGAGTGAGCGCTCCACAGCTTATTTACTGTTCCGGCTCTGGGCTGCACAAAATGTCCCAGGTGGTGTAGGGGAGATCGTCGTCATGCCGTTTCATAAGATTATGCCTGCTGTACGTGACGGCAAGATCGATGCAGGACTCGTGATCCACGAAGCGCGTTTCACGTATCAAAACTACGGGCTGTCTCTCATGACTGATTTGGGCAACTGGTGGGAGTCTGATACCCATTTGCCGATTCCGTTGGGTGCCATCATCGCGAAAAAATCAATGGACATCGAGGCTCTGACCAATTGGACGCGCTCCTCTGTGGAATATGCATGGGCGAATCCGACCGCGTCACAAGAATATGTCATGTCTCATGCCCAAGAGCTGTCCCTGGAGGTAGCGCAAGCGCATATTAATTTGTACGTGAATGAGTTTACGAGAAATTTGGGGAACGACGGTTATGCAGCTGTAGAGGCGTTGCTCGGTCGTGCAGCCGAGGAAGGGCTTGTACCAGCATTTGATTTGTCGACATTACGGCGCTAGATAATGCTATAACAAGAGGGGGCAGCTTACATGGTTGCCCCCTTTCCTATTGGAAAAAGCCCTATCCAGCATAGATCACTCCACATGCCAGTCGTTTTCCGCTATTTCCTGCCGGCTGCGAATAGAAGTCATCGGGACTTTGATGGATGATCAGGGTTCTGCCGACCACATCTGCTGCACTGATTTTGTTTGTGAAAAAAGTCATTCGCGCATACCCATCATTGGAAAACAGCACGGGGAAATCGCCTACGTGGTTGCCATGCGGTTGTTGTGTAGGGTTCCAGTGACTGCCTGCTGCGGTAAAGGGATCTTCCGGATTTCCTACCGTGCAGACGCCATGCTCATGCAAATGAAAACCAAATGGCCCGATTTGCGGCTGATTGCCGGCGGCTGGCTGGAAAGCGGGGAGGCCGCTGACTTCCACGAACACTTCGGTACCGTAGGGGACATCGGTAAACACAACGTAGCCGTGCAGGTTCGGTGCCAGTGGACCACCCTGGATTTCGGCAAAAGATTGTCCTGTTCTTCGTCCATGTTGTGAGGACACGGCTCGCAAGTCATATTCGTATGGGTATTCATATGGCTGATATCCGTACACGTGAAACACCACCTTACTTCATGAACCAGTTTGACATATCTTATGTAAGGGGTGGGCGCATGGTTACTGGGCGGCGTAGGAGAACCAGGAGACTTCATAACGATGAGATAGATGCAGTCCAGCCTTTTCAGCCGTTTTTTGCGAAGCGATATTTGAATCCATACAGTCCCACCACACAGTTACTGCTTCCTGATGAAGCCTATTTTGCAATTGATAAGCCAGTGTACTGGACAAGCCTTTTTGACGATAGGGTTCTAGTGTTTCAACGCCGATAGCATGAGTCGACTGATAGACCGCTGTGGACATACAAATGCTCGCCACTTCATGATCAGTCGTAAGGGCAGCATATCCGTAGCCATTTTCCAAGAAGTCATCGATGGAGTACCAATACTGATGGAGGTAGTCGGTCACAAAATCGAGGTTGGAAGGAATGACGGTATCATGCCCTCGTAAAAAGCTTTCCCCCAGTTCAATTGAATAGTAGGTGGCAGGAATAATAAAAGATGGTTCCTCTCCCTGATCACAAGAAGGCCGATAGACAAATTGAGTACTCGTCTCCCAGCCGCTGCTCTTCATAATAGGTGTGAGAAGTGAATCCCACTCTTTTGATTCCCGCGAGAATTCAAAATAACTAAGGTCCTTTTGCTTCAAAACAGGGGCAATTTGTGTTTGAAAAAAGTAGAGAAAATAGCTGGCTGAATGCTTTTGCTCGGCTCTCCGAGAAATGCGAAGCCGTTTAGACCGGTTGACGAGACAAGTGCACAGGAAGGCTTTTCGGGATCATCTACCCAAATGAATCCAGGATGATTGCCTGCGACCACCCCGGCAAACATCACGTCACTTTTATCATGGAGAAGTTGACCCGCCAGCTGTTTGTTTCCTTGAACGAGATACACTCAACATCCACTTCCTTTTGAAAGTTTCTATAATGCCATAAGTAAGTATTTTCCAAAGGGTTGAGAAGTTCCTTTTCCCACGCGAACATTGACGATGATAATTATTTTCATCTACAATCAGGTGGAATTCCCCGGCATGGGCAAAAGGGTGGGCAAAACGTGAAAAGAGTGCTGCTGATAGAAGATGAGATCAATATGGCCCGATTTATTGAACTGGAGCTGCGCTACGAATCGTTTGCGATTACAGTCGCGCATGATGGACATAAAGGACTCGAGCTTGCTTTAAAGGAAGAATGGGATGTCATATTATTGGACGTCATGCTTCCGGCGCTTGATGGCATTACGGTTTGTCAAAAAATACGCAGCGTGAAAAAAACGCCGATCATTATGCTGACAGCCAGAGACAGTATTATGGACCGCGTCTCAGGCTTGGACAGTGGCGCCGATGATTACATTCCGAAGCCATTTGCGATCGAGGAGCTGTTGGCACGCATGCGTGTTGTGTTTCGCCGACAGGAAGAACAGGAGAATGTCCCCCAAACCTTGCTCGCGCACCGAGAGCTGGTGGTTCAAATGGAGGGACGTGTCGTCACCAAAAATAACCAACCTGTTGAATTGACCAAAAGAGAGTATGATTTGCTCGTGACGTTCATGAAAAACATCAATCGAGTCCTGCCTCGCGAGGTGCTGCTCGATACCGTGTGGGGATTCGAGGCTGCTGTCGAGACCAATGTTGTCGATGTGTACGTCCGGTATTTGCGCAATAAAATCGATTCTCCCAATGAGGACAGCTATATCTCGACTGTACGCGGGATTGGCTATGTGATGCGAAAATGAGAGGACCATCGAGATTCTTAAAGCTCCCGATCAAATGGAAGTTGACAGTCTGGTCGTCACTTCTGCTTTTTCTCGTATTCATTGGCTATAATAGCTTCCAATATTTTTTTGTAGAGAAGTGGATGTTTAATCAGGAACAGCAGGTTGTGCAACAGACCATGCGAGAGTTCCTCAACTACGCGCTGGAAAAAGAGCAATCTTTTGAAGAGGATGACCTCGCAGAGCTGCGCAGCTTTTTGGAGAAAATCAATCAACGAAACCAGATGATTCGCATTCTGGACGGAGAGGGTAATCCGATTGTCGTTGTCTCGGAAAACTTTCAAGATATCACACTGCCACCGCTCCCGCCTGTTCAGTCGATTCGCACCCAGACCCAAGAAGTACGTGATGACCTGTTGATCATGAGTAGCCCCCTCACGATCTTTCAATTTAACGGGACAGTCATGATTCTGAAGAATATGAAAGAGTTTGAGCAGTTGAGTGGTGCTCTCTTTCAGGTCATGGCCATTGGGTGCTTGACCGCTGTGATCATAAGCGGTCTGGGTGGCAGATTGCTCGCGCGGCAGTTGCTAAAGCCATTGCAATCGATGAATGAAACGATGAGCAACGTCCGGCAAAAAGGATTCCATGAACGTGTGCAGTTTCACGATAATCAGGATGAGATTGCGACTTTGATGAAAATGTTCAATAAAATGATGGATCAGGTGGAGCGTTCCTTTTTGCAGCAGAGACAATTCGTCGAAGATGCTTCACATGAGCTGCGGACGCCGATTGCGATTATGGAAGGGCATCTGGGAATGCTACGGCGCTGGGGCAAAAATGATCCAGCTGTTTTGGAGGAATCCTTGCAGACATCGATTCAAGAGCTCGCCAGACTAAAGGGACTGGTGCAGGAGTTGCTCGCTTTGACGAGAGCGGAGCATGTGGAAATAGAAGAGAATGTAGCGCTTCATGATCCGGATCGGACTGTCTGTCACATGGTAAAGAAATTCGCCATGATTCAGCCGACATTTACAATCGAGAAAGAACTAGCGCCTTTGGCCGGAGAAATCCTTGCCATATCGGAAGAACACCTGGAGCAAGTGCTACTGATCCTTTTGGATAATGCGGTCAAGTATTCTGGGGAGAGCAGGAGAATCCATGTGAGGGCTAAGGTGGAAGTAAATGTAGCCTGTTTGGAAATCATAGATGAAGGAATTGGCATACCCGAGGAGGATTTACCGTTTGTCATGGACAGATTGTATCGGGTAGACAAAGCGAGAAACAGCGGGGAGAGCGGGCATGGACTCGGACTGGCGATTGCCAAACGATTACTTGCGCGTTACAACGGCAACATAACAATTCAGAGTGTGGAGCAGAAAGGGACGACTGTGACCGTTTTTGTACCGCTTCGTCAGTGAGTTTCAGCCGCATCTCGCTAAAAATAATTGGAGATGTTTTTTTATTTTCACAGCATTTTCTCATTTTTGTTCGTTACAATAAGCCTTGTCAATTGGCAATGATATTCATTATCAATAATCACTGCGATAGAGAGGGAGAATCAAAATGAGAAAAAAATCGATGCTGGCGGTCATGCTGAGTACCATGCTGACGCTGCCAATACTTGCTGCATGCGGAAACGGCGCGAATACTGCCCAGCCGCAAACAGAAGCACCAAAGGCACAGGAGCCGGCTGCCACAGAGCAAGCCGTGAACGTATTTACTGCGCGCCACTACGATATTGATAGCAAGCTGTTTGCTGAATTTACCAAGCAAACAGGCATCAAGGTAAACGAAGTGAAGGGCACCGCAGAAGAGCTGGTTGAGCGCTTGAAGCGTGAAGGAGAGAGCTCCGAAGCTGATTTGTTCATCACGGTTGACGGTGGTGTTCTGAACTACGCGAAGCAAAATGGCGTTCTGCAACCGATTCAATCTGCTGAAGTAGAGAAAAACGTACCGAAAGAATTGCGTGATCCTGACAACCAATGGATCGGTATGGCTACCCGTGCGCGTGTAATCGTGTATGAGAAGGATCGTGTGAAGCCAGAGCAGCTGTCTACGTATGAAGATTTGGCTACAGATAAATGGAAAGGCAAAGTATTGGTACGCTCTTCTTCCAACTTGTACAACCAGTCACTCGTTGCTTCCTTTATTGAGCTGAATGGCGAGCAGGCTGCATTGGATTGGGCAAAGGGTCTGGTGAACAATTTCGCGCGCAAGCCTGAAGGTGGAGACCGTGATCAGGCAAAAGCTGTCGTTGCCAAAGTCGGTGACGTTGCGATCATGAACACCTACTATGTAGGACAAATGCTGAACTCCAAAGATGCAGAGGAAGTAAAAGTTGCGCAAAACATCGGTGTCTTCTTCCCGAACCAAGAAACGACGGGCACACACTTGAACATCAGTGGTATTGGTTTGACCAAGCACGCGAAAAACAAGGACAATGCTGTGAAATTGATTGAGTTCGTCACAGGTAAAGAGGCTCAAACGATGCTGACAAACGGAAGCTACGAGTTCCCTGTCAATGCAGAGGCTGACAAGCCTGCTCTTTTGAAAGAGTGGGGAGAATTCAAAACGCAAAAGCTCGACTTTGCTAAGCTCGGCGAGTATAACAAAAAAGCGGTAGAACTGCTGAATCAAGCAGGTTGGAAATAAGCATGACGGGAGCACTTTTGCGTAGAAGCCTGAGACGAAAACTGAACGGGTGGGTAACGCTGAGCGTGATAGGGGCCTTTTTGGCCCTTCTCCCGTCTCTTTATATTTTTTTCGGACTCTTTCAAAAACAGAATG
Source organism: Brevibacillus sp. AG162 (assembly GCF_006715575.1). Taxonomy (NCBI): domain Bacteria; kingdom Bacillati; phylum Bacillota; class Bacilli; order Caryophanales; family Paenibacillaceae; genus Brevibacillus; species Brevibacillus sp. AG162. The sequence continues at coordinate 98,578 of NZ_VFNO01000009.1, read as the reverse complement.
AAAACTGGCAGCATATCCAAGAGTACATGCTGCTGGATTACGCGCTGCAATCGTTATGGCTCGTGCTCGGTACCGGAGCCTGTACGATCATCGTAGGTGTGACCTTGGCCTGGCTGGTCGCTGCCTACGATTTTCCATTGCGTCGCTTTTTTTCATTTGCTTTCGTGCTGCCGTTGGCAATTCCTCCGTATATCGCAGCATACACGTACGGCTCCATGCTCAGCTACACGGGAAGCATTCAAACAATTTTGCGTGATGCATTCGGGATGACGCTCGATCAACGCTACTTTGACATTATGTCGATGAAGGGCGCTATTTTTATTTTTACTCTGTGTTTATTCCCCTACGTCTATTTGATTACGAAAACCTTTCTTGAAAAACAGAGTGCTGTGTTCATTGAAAATGCCAGATTGCTCGGAAAAAACCAAACGCATATCTTTTATCGTATCGTTCTGCCTATGTCGCAGGCAGCCATCGTCGGTGGCGCTAGTCTTGTGGCATTTGAAGTGCTCAATGATTTTGGGGTGACGAAGCATTTTGGAATTCAGTCTTTTACAGCGGCGATTTTCAAGACGTGGTTTGGGATGTACGACGTAGAATCGGCGATCCGTTTGTCTGCCTGGCTCATGACGTTGATTATCGGAATCTTTATCATCGAACGTCTCGTTCGTAAACGGAAAAAATATAGCTCCCCTACGAACAGGAGCACTCCGCTCACACGTAGGAATTTGCGCGGAATCCCGAGGTATACTGCCGTAATCTTCGGATTAATTATGGTTTCGTTTTCGTTTGTGATTCCTGTTGTACAGTTGATTGTCTGGACGACGTGGACGTATGGAGAAGTGTTGAACGAGACCTTCTGGAAGCTCTTGAGCAATACGTTGTTCATCTCCTGTATCTCGATCACCATCTTGATGCTGCTCGCCGTAACTGTAGCGAATGTCATCCGATTCTCCCGAGGTTCGATATTCGCTGTGGCACTGACGCGCTTGATTTCCATGGGCTATTCCATTCCGGGCGCAGTCTTGTCCATCGGTGTGATGGCGGTGGTGATGTCCGTCGATAAAGAACTGAGTTCCTTCTATAGCTGGCTGGGCTTAGGCGCCAACAAGCTGGTACTCAGCATGTCCTTGTTCATGCTGACGTTTGCCTACATCATCCGCTTTCTTGCAGTCGGATTCAATGCAGTCGAAGCGGGGTTTGAGAAGACGGGAAACCGCTATTCAGAAGCAGCACGTATGCTCGGGATGAGCATGACACGAACCTTTTTCAAAGTGGATTTGCCATTAATCAAAGGGGCTGTGCTCACTGGTTTTATCTTGGTGTTCATGGAAATCGTGAAGGAATTGCCGCTTACCTTGCTTCTTCGTCCCTATAACTTCGAGACGCTGGCAACAAAGGCGTATCAATATGCGAGCGATGAACAGATTCATCAGGCCGCGATTCCTTCGCTTTGTATCATTGCAGTGGGGATCGTCTCCGTTATTTTCTATCACTGGTTAGGAGAGAGGCAGGCAAAATGACTTTTTTTGAAGTGAAAAACCTGACGTTTGGTTATACAAGCGGGAATGGCAGCGTTATCCGGGATTTTTCTTTACAGATGGAGCAAGGGGAAGTTGTCGGGCTGCTCGGGAATAGCGGTTGTGGAAAAAGTACATTGCTTCGCTTGATAGCCGGACTGGAGTCCCCGAAGAGCGGCCGCATCCATATCGATGGAAAAGTGTTGGTCGATCAGGGGCAGTTTGTGGAGCCTGAGCAGCGTGGGATCGGCATGATTTTTCAGGATTATGCACTGTTTCCGCATTTGACTGTCGAGCAAAACATATTGTTCGGTCTGCATCGATTGTCCAAAGCAGAGCGTCTGGTTCGTTTGAAAGAGATGTTGGCGCTCGTACAACTCGAAGGCTACGGCATGCGATATCCACATGAGCTGAGCGGGGGACAGCAGCAGCGTGTAGCATTTGCGCGTGCACTGGCGCCTAGACCGGCTATCTTGCTGATGGATGAGCCGTTCAGTAATCTGGATGCCGAGCTGAAAACGAAAATACGAGATGACTTGAAGCGAATGCTGCGGGCTGCCAAGATGACTTCGATCCTGGTCACGCATGACAAAGCAGATGCGGAAACGATATGCGATCGCATCATTCGCATGACTCGCTAAGGGCAAAAGTGCAGCTTTCAGCCTCCAAAGTGCATAGTCGTACCGTACGTTGTTGTATAATGTGCATACGACGAATTTTGCCGTGTACGGTTTGCTGTCTTTCGGTCAGCACCGTTCAAATAGAGGAGGATGGAATATGAAAATTGAAATCTGGTCTGATTTTGCCTGCCCGTTTTGCTATATCGGAAAGCGCCGTCTGGAAGGAGCGCTGTCTCAATTTCCGCATAAGGATCAAGTAGAGGTCGTATATCGCAGCTTCCAGCTCGACCCGCAGATGGACCGCGATACGGATATGGACATGCATGAAGTACTGGCAGCCAAGTACAGCATTCCACTTACGCAGGCGAAGGGGATGAATGACCAAGTAACCCAAATGGCAAAAGGCGTCGGTCTCGATTATCATTTTGACACGATGATCCCGACCAATACATTCGATGCGCATCGCTTGACGCACTTTGCCCATGCTCATGGAAAAATGAAGGAAATGAAGGAGCGACTGCTGAAGGCGTACTTTACGGAATCTCTCCATCTTGGTGACCACGAGGTGCTGGCACAGCTTGCTTCTGAGGTAGGCTTGGACAAGGAAGCGACGCTCGCCATGCTGGCAGGAGACGAATACAGAGAGCAAGTACAAGAGGACAAACAAAGAGGCAACGATTTGGGTGTCACGGGTGTACCGTTCTTTGTTATTAATAACAAATATGCAGTCTCTGGCGCACAGCCAGGTGAAGTCTTTTTGGGCGCATTGAACCAGGTATGGGAAGAAGAAAGCGCAGCTCCTGCTCTGAAATTCGTGCAGAACGACGAGAAAAAAGACGAGCAATCCGGCGACAATTGCACAGATGGCTCCTGCAAAATATAAGGTTTAGCTAGGCTACAACCGATTCCTAATAAGGAGTCGGTTTTTTTGTGGGAAAAATTTCATTTATCCTGAAACAAAAATCGACCTCATTCGAATAATGGTCAAAGTGAAAAACAGCAGAAGGGGGGAGCCTGTTGTCTGGGGATTTGGCAGAACGAATAGGGGTTATTTACGAGACCCACTATGATGATATCTACTATTTCTTGCTCTACTTTACGGGCAGACAAGAAGATGCAGAAGACATGGTGCAGGAAGTATTTTCACGACTATTAAAAATACTGCCGAGGTATGACGGTCGGGTCGCAATGAAGACATGGCTTTTTTCCATCGCCAAGCATGTCGCGATTGATCATTACCGCAAGCAAAAGTGGCAGCGTTTGTTCTCAGACAACTGGTTGGCCCTCATGAAGTCTACGGAGGGCCTTCCAGAAGAGGAACTGGAGACCAAAGAAGAGATGCACAGTATTCAACGGGCTTTGCAAAAGCTGAAGCCCGATCAGCGTATCATTGTGATTTTGCGATACATAAAGGAGTACAGCGTCAAGGAAACAGCCGAGATTTTGGCGATTCCAGAGACAAAAGTGAGAGTGGACTGTCACAGGGGACTAAAGGCGTTGCAGAAAATACTCGGCAACGCTTGCGAGGAGAGGATTGCCAATGAGTTTGCCAGATGAAAACCACGTAATCGAATTACTGAAGCAAGTCAGGCAGGAGAGCATCCCACCTCGTCAAGTGTGGAAGCAGATGGGGAAGGAAAGGCTCATTCGTGAGGCGTACCGCATGCAGCAAGCAGCAAAGGTCAAGCGAGTTGTCGCCGGAGCAGGTTCCCTTGCAGCAGCAGTATTCATGGGAGTTTGGCTAAGCTATGATTCACCGCTGAAGCCATCTGTTGCTACGCAAACAACCATCTCACCTCCTGCCTTCATAACAGCTACACCACCGCATTCTAACCCTTCTCCGCCAGTTGAAAGCAAGGCTAAGCCACAGCAGGAGCAGGAAGCTGCCCCAAAAGTAGTCAACAAAATTGTTCAAAACCAAATGGTTACACGTGATGCTCCACAGCCGCAGTCCGTAGCTCAGGAGCCTGCAACGGACTCAACAGATAGGAGCCAACCCACACCAACACGTGAGAAATCACTATTGGAAGTACAGGCAGAGGCCTATTTGAAAAAGAAGCTGGGAGCACAGAGCAAGCAATTTGAAGTGGATCATGCTCACTCGAATTTGGCACAAGGAGAAGTGGCTTTTCGCAAAATCATCAACGGCATTCCTCTTCAGCAGAATAGCGCGATGGTCCGTATTTCCCCGAAAACGGGGGAAATGACCTTGCTTCTTTACCCTGATCTCGAAGATAGTGGCGTAGCGTCACAGCCTGCCAATCGTGACGGGACGATCGATAAAGTGAAGGCGGCCCAACAACTGGGGAGTACGCTTCGCCTCGTTTATGCAGGAAAGAAACAACCAGAGCTTCAATACGTAGTAGCATCGGATGTTTATGTGGACGCGAAAACAGGCAAGCTGATCGGCAAAGCGAGGGCAGAGAAAAAGTCCGTTGCTGTTTCGGGACAAGGAAAGCCACTCGTGCTGAAAACATCTGATGAGGTGGCAGAGCTGCTTGAGCGCAAGTTGGACATAAAGGTGGAAAAAAAAGCATTCATCGGTGTAAATCCGAACGGTATTTCATACTCGTGGAACGATGGGCAGGGCAACAGCTTTTCTGTTGAGACGACGAATGACGGAGCATTCCTCGGGTTTTCACAGATGACTGCAGATGGACGTAAGAACCAACGAGAAACGACATACGAACAGGCACAAACACTCGCGATAGCCCACTTGGAGAAATTCCTCCCCACAGATGTTCGTGAGTTGTCATTGGAAGCGTCGCAAGAGTCATCAAGCACCCTTCAGTTTTCCTTTGCACCGAAGGTCAACGGGATTCCTGTCATGGATCATCCTTATAAAGTGTCGGTCGAGCTGGCTAGCGGGCTTGTTACCGAGCTTACGGGCAGTTTTTCGGATTTATCATGGGTACAGACTGATCAGACAACAAAAACGCTCTCCAAGGAAGAGGCACTTGATCGATTTGTGCAACACGCTCCACTGGAACTCGTGTACTTGCCAGCGGAAAAAGGGTCGGAGCCTGTACTTGCTTACCAAATCCGCCGGGATTCAGAACAGCCATGGGCAATAGAAGCCACGACAGGCAAGGTCATCAACTAAAAAGCCCGCAACGAACCTCCATGAAAAGACGCTTCATGGAGGTTTTGTTTCTTTACTGGCCGCAAGCTTACTGGCATTGGGACCGAACAGCCATGTTACGAAGTCCAGTTGTCGCGATATTTTGGATATAATCGGACATATATGCCAAAAGGCTTCGCACCAAGTCGATGCGAAGCCTTTAGCGGGAAAACATGGGATAACTCGCGTACACATGTTGTTTGAAGCTTTCATAGTCCGAGGCATGTATATGAGAGTGGTGGTCGCTTATACATACATGCTTCATGCCAAGGCGCTGAGCGAACCGATTGCCTGCTTCCGTGATATTATCCATGATGATCGATTGGATGCGGCACCCACTCTGCTCGACATGAGCCAGTACGTCGAGATAATGATGCAGCATCATGCGCAAGGCAGGGCTTTTCCGATAAGATTGATCGACAACGACACAGGACAGAAAATAATAGACTTGCTCGGGTGCAGTAGTTAAATCTTCGATATCCGCAGTCGTCATCAGGCTGTCTTTAAAAGTCCCTTGCGCAATTTGCAGGTAGATATGCGGCTTGACGGGAAGCAGGTTCATAAAAGCAATGATGCGCCCATTCTCTTCGATCGCAACGACGGAATCGGGACGAAACAAATACCAATTGTAGCTCTCTTGGTACGGTGTAATAAATTCAGCATCATAGTATTGAAGCTCGAGTTGTTCCATTTGTCTAAAATGCTCAAGGTGCAAATGCTCCATGATCTTCATAACCAAATCTCCTTCTTTACGCAAAGCGGCTTTGCCGTAGAGCTTCGGCTCGCTGGATGCTTTCTTTGGTTAAATAGCGAATAGCTCGTTTGCGAGATCCTCGAGTGTGCGGATATCTTGCAAAGGCAAACGATCAGGAAGCATGTAGAAAACGTCCATGGAATAGTGCTGCGTAAGCCCATGTGCTTGACGATAGAGGGCTTGCGCCATCGCTTTGTGGGCAAAATCGGTGGTCATCGGCCAATTGCTTGCCTCGAGAAATGCTTTCAGCAAGGTCTTGTCACAATCGAACAAATCCAGGTGCAGCTTGGCGAACTCATAGTGCCGATCTGTCGCTATCATATCGCCCCAATCGATTATTCCGCTGAGACGGCCATTCTCCACAAATACATGACGGAACATCAAGTCACCGTGGACGACGACAGGATCAAACGGTCCGAGCCTCGCAAGATAATCGTCGATTTGGGAAACCAAATGCGGCGGCAACGAGCTTTTTTTTGCAGCCGCAATCACATCCATGTCCGCCCAGTCTGCGTGTGTAGCGATCCCGGTTGGAGGTAGCGCATGGACTCTCGCCATTTGTTTTCCCAAGTCCGCAGCGACAGAGAGCTGTTGTTCGTAAGTTAGCTTGGCATTTTGCCAGGAAACGCCAGACATGCGTGTGGTAATCAAGTGTGGCCATGGATGGTTGGCGTCATCGGACAGGTACCCTTCGGCAAGCAGTCTGGGTGCGGCAATTTCCAGGTCGTTGGCGAGCAAGGTCTGTGCAGCGCGTTCAACAGAATGGCTCTTGCGCCATGGTTGCAAGTATCCGAACAGTTTGACTACGACATCGCCGTATAGAAAGGATGGATACGTCCCGCCGATCCCAGCCACCAGCTCTCGATCTGCTTCGAACAGGCCATGACGTTTCAGGATGTCAGCAATGTAGGGCATCCAGAAGCTGGTGTCGTTACTGTACAGTACGTATTCTTGCAAAGTTGTAAAAGTGGGAGGATGAACGGGTTTGTTCCTTGCTGAAAATGCTGAAACATCCATAAAAATCCCTCCTTGTATAGACGATTCTGTTGTTATTCCGTCTGATTAGGCCACAGCTCGCAGATATAGCGTATAAATCTCTGAGTTTCCTTTGCCCGCTTGATTCTGTTCGAAAACAAAGATGGTTCGTTTGGTTGGTAGCGTATTCGCAAGGATTCCTTCAGTAAAAGATGCCATTCACTGGGGAGTTCTTGCAGGGCTTGTTCTACGGCTTTTCTCTTCGGAATAATGTCCTCATGGATGAGCGCGTAATAGATTCGGCATAAGGTGAAAACGGCGAAATCTACCCATCCATCGAGCAAGAATTTCAGCATGCTTTTTCCTTTTCGCGACCAATAATCATGTACATTGTATTTCATCGTTTCCCCGACATCCAACCACTGGGTAGGGATGTGTAATGCTTCAACACTTTTCCCCATAACGGTAATGCCCTGTTGCTTGAGGATCCACCACGTCACATGATTGATATCATAGTGGCCGGATGATTTGAATGTCCCATTGTCAACGTAAGGATAAGGCGCCAAGGATGGATTGGTTTTACCGATGTCATCCAGCTGGATATACATGCCGTCCATTCTTTTGGCTAGTGGGCTGGCGTTCTGGAGAGCATGATGAATGTTCTTGAGGGTTTCTGTATCTTCATTCGTTAACCGTCTATGCAAGAGTGTTACAAAATCAATATCGCTGTTATCTTCCTCGAAGCCAGATAGAGCAATCGAACCATACAAATACACACCGCAGATGACATCAGGCAGTTCCGCCATGAGTCGTTGCGTATAGTCGTGCAATAAAGGTCTAACGCTTTCCGGGATTCTCGTGTCCATAAGGAATCTCCTTTTTGATATCAACATTAATTTGAGGTTCATCCTCTACCCATGCACATTGGCTCTTAGCTTCTGGTAATTTTTATGTACGGCCAATGTCGTTTATATAACAGGCAAAGGTATAATCAGTCATGGCACGCAAAAAGCCGACAGGCTGTTTAGCACTCCTCGATCACAGAAGGAACGATCTTTTTCTGTTCGATTGGTGAGGACATGACGATTAAAGTCGTGGAATCCCCGTGTTCCCCGCTGGCATTGATAAACGCCTCCAAAGACTGCATGGAAGAAGTGACGACCTTCAGCAGGTAATTGTATTGTCCGCTGATTCTGTGCAGCTCCAACACATCTGGATACTCCTTGCAAAACTCGATAAATTTTTCGCAGCGTTTTGTATGAAAAAGCAAATAGGCAGTGACATGTTTATTTGCTTTTTCCGGAGCGAGAATGGCACGATATTGCATGATGACGCCTTTGTCCTCCAATCTGCGAACTCTTTCCGTGGTAGCCGGTTGAGACAGGTTGACCAGTTTCCCTAATTCCGTCATGGAAATGCGGGCATTCTCCTGCAAAATCATGAGTATTTCCTTGTCCACTTGATCCATTCGCATACTCCCCTTTGCTTTTCATGAATTATCTCCATAATACCGTTGTTTTCAAGGGGAAAATAGCATAATTCCTTTCATGTCATCTGTAAAAGCAGCTGGCGATCCTATACGATGTAAGAAAATGACAGGTAAGGATGGGAGAGAGGAAAATGAAAATGGGAAACCAAGTATTGCTGCAACCAATTCGCATGGGAGCTTGGAAGCTGCGCAATCGAATCGCAATGGCCCCAATGACACGCACCTTCGCAGATGACCAGACGGGAGTAGTTGGTCCAGATGTCGTGGAGTACTATCGGAAGCGGGCAGCAGACGGTGTAGGTTTGATTATTACAGAGGGAATCGTCATTAGTCCTCGTGCAAAAGGAACGAAGGGTGTTCCAGGCTTGTTTACCATGGAACAAATAGAAGGATGGAAAAAGGTCACAGACGCAGTTCATCAGGCGGGGGGAGTGATTGTTGCACAAATTTGGCATGTCGGACGGCTGTCACACCATGAAATCGCTGGAGGCTTGCCCCCGCAAGCTCCTTCTGCACTGCGAGCAGAGGGTCATGTCCATCGCTTGGGCAAACCTTACGATATCCCGGAAGAGATGTCGCTCGCCGATATTCAAGAAGTGATTCAGCAGTATGCGCAGGCTGCTCGCCATGCAAGGATGGCAGGCTTTGACGGCGTTGAGATTCATGGTGCACATGGCTATTTGATTGATCAGTTTAATTCGGATACATCCAACCACCGCCAAGACAAATACGGCGGAGATTTGCGCCAACGCTTGACCTTCATGAAAGAGGTGGCGAAAGCAGTTATTTCCGAAGTGGGTGCTGAAAGAACGATTATGCGCTTCTCGGCGTTGAAGGATGATCAGCGTGAGTATATGTGGGAGGACCCAGTCGCGGCTGTTCAAACCTTCGTAGAGGCATTTAAGGAAGCGGGATTAACGATGCTTCATCCTTCCACAATGAATTTTGATCAAGTGATTGCAGAAGGCAAAACACTGCACGAGCTCGTCCGCCAATACTGGGATGGCATCATCATAGGCGTGGGCGATTTAACTCCTGATCGTGCCGAGCAGGCTGTACAGGATGGAATAATGGATGTGGCTGCATTCGGACGGCCATTCCTGGCCAATCCTGACTTGGTTAGTCGCGTTACGCAGGGAGAAGACTTAGTCGCTTTTAATGGACGGGAGCATTTGCAAGTGTTGGTATAAGGAGTGTTAGCAAGAGGGGGCTAATCACCCTCTCTTTTTTGTGAAAGTTGATTCGGAATTCTCTTGCAAGAATTGCGAATATAAGGTAAATGTTGGAGGTATCTCATGCCGATACAATAGAGAGGACCCAGCGTCTAAATGATGAGAAGGTGAGGATTTGCGATGAATTTTTTCAAGAAGCTATTCGGCGGTACGAACAACGGAGAAAAGTCAAAGGACGGCACCACGATTTACACATATAACGAACAAGCTGATTACGAACCGCCAGCTCCCATGGAATATGTAGAAGAAATTGTTGCCCACTTTGAAACAGTATTTGCGGGAAGAGAAAGCAGTGTTTTTCACGAAATTATTTCCGATATGATACATATTGATGTGAATGTAATGAGTCCTACAGAAGAAGAACCATTTTGGGTTCTGTATACGACTGGGATGAGTGATTTACCGATGACGATCCCGGATGAAATACAGGAGCAGATGGAAGAGAATTTCGATCGGGCAGAACTGATGATATTTTTGCCTGCTTCCTGGGAGCTGACACAAGAGTCACTACAGGATGAAAACAACTACTGGCCGATCAGGCTGATGAAGCAAATGGCTCGTTTTCCTCACCAGTACAATACATGGTTGGGATACGGACATACGATACCGAATTATGAGAACTATGAACCGTATGCGGATGGCACGGGCTTAAATGGAGTCGTTCTGTTTCAGCTATCCGAAGAGATCAGCGTCATTCCCACCAAGGATAGGAACAAGGTTCATGCCTATTTCTTGATTCCTTTGTATAAAGAAGAGATGGAATATAAATTGGAGCATGGCATGGATGCGCTGTTGGATAAATTGTTTGAGCTGGACGATGATGCGCTGATTTTGAATCCAAATAGAAGAAATACGTGCAAGTAAAAATATATGGATTCCCCACCCCTTTTAGCTAAAGGGGTTTTCTTGTAAGATGTTAGAATAATCCCACAACGGATCTAATTGGAGGTAGACGATGATTCATTTTCGAGTCGCAACAGCTAAAGACCTGAATAGAATTGTTCAAATGCTTGCGGATGATGAATTAGGCAAGACGAGAGAGCGTTACGAAACGCCGCTACCAGAAAGCTACATAAAAGCGTTTGAATCCATTGATGCAGACCCCAATAATGAATTGATTGTGGCATGCCGTGGTGAAGAAATTATTGGTGTACTACAGATTACGTTTACGCCTTATCTAACACATCAAGGTAGCTGGAGAGCGACGATTGAGGGGGTTCGGACTGCATCTACGGAAAGGGGTCAAGGAGTTGGGAGCAAGTTAATCGAATGGGCAATACAACGGGCGAAAGAGCGAGGCTGCCATCTGTTTCAACTAACGACAGATAAACAACGCGAGGATGCTTTGCGCTTTTATGAGCGATTAGGTTTTAAAGCGACGCATGAAGGATTAAAAATGAAGCTGTGAATCAACTAACGGAGTAAAAAATAACGGGTTCCATATACGATATATAGAACCCGTTGCTCCTCGGCTATGACCAAGCCAAGTCAGTCCCTTTCTATACTGATCCCATAAATATTACCAATATCCAAATCATTGAGCTGTATGGATAAACGTGGTTTTCCAGGACTGTCACTTCTCAATATATAGCCGCCCCAATCCTTGCCGCCGTATGCCTTATACCCAGTGGTGTCTATGCCAAAAATATCTTCAATAAGCGGCTTTGTGACGGGAATTGCTTCATCGATTGATTTGATAATGATGTGGTCCGTTACATACTGCACATCATATACTTGACCTGTTTGTGCTCCGACTTCCACCGAATATCTCTCGTGCTCGTTGTCAAACGTCCATCTATCTTCTTTCTCATCTGATGATTTGATCGCTAGGGTGAAGGAGAGATCATTTTTATTGGAGAAGCGCGTCAAAGCTTTTTGCGCGATGTCTAGAGACTTTCGATCTGCATCCTTAGGGTTGTAATTCAACCTATAATCAATGACTTTGTTTGTAGATAAATCAACATTAACATCCTGATCTTTTTCCAACTCAAAGCTTAGAAGGGCTGAGTCTTTTCTTTTAACGAATTCGGCTATTTCGAAGTTAACCGGTTGTTTCGTATCGTTATAGGCATTTCGTGCAGTCTCTACATATTTATGATAAGGCTCCGTCAATTCATGGATGGCAAAAGTTGCTTTGAGGGCAATAACCTCTGTCGTATCAGGCTTAAAAAGCACCCAGGTTGTGTGATCCTTTGTCTGTACAAAAAAGGACTTTTCGTTTTTCTCGATCTCTTCAAAAGGAAAGTTCTTCTCAATGCCAGTCGCCGTAGTGATTGCCTTCTGGGCAGCCGTAAAATACTTTTGCTCTTCGGGAGTTAAAGCTGCACTGCTCGTTGATTCTGCTGGGGCAGAAAATGGTTTCATCCAGAAAAAACCGAGCAACAGACCGCAGGTGATCAGCCCTTTTGCCATCCATCCATAGTACATTCTTCGTTTGTTCACTTTTTGAAGTCTACCTCCTTCTTCTCGCACACCCTTTAATATTGCTTGGCTTCGTTCTCGGGAAAGGATTTGCTCCGGGAATTGATTCAATTCTTCCAGAATGATCTGCTCATCACAGGATGGCATCGTTCATCACCTCCGCAATTGAAACATGCCTTTTGTTTTGAATCGCTTTTATTGCTCTGTGCAAAGTAAGATTGACCTTGGCTTCCGTCCATCCCAAAACCTCCGCAGTCTCCTTGCTCGATAATCCCTTGATCCCTCTGAGTATCAACACGTCCCGATAAGAAGGTTTTAACTGATTGATCATTTCATAGAGTAGACGCTTGTTTTCACTTAACATCAGCGACTCTTCCGGTGTTTTGTCGTGCGAGACGAGATGCTGCAAGAAGATATCCGGCAACCAGCTGATTAGCTTTGTTTTGCGTCTTTCATCAATTGCTATGTTTCGTGCTATGGCAAACAGCCACGTTTTGGGATTCTCAACCTCTGTTCCCTGCATAGCTTTCAGGGCACGAATAAAGGTCTCTTGAACCAGATCGTCGATGTCTGTTCGTCCCGTATAATAGACGAGAAACCGATATACATCTTGGCTGTATGTAAGAAACCACTGCTCAATTCGTGCGCCAAAATGATCATCCACTGGTGTTCCACCTCCTTGTCACTGTATAGACGGAGTAGCTGCTGACAATCTTTCACTTTCATGAAAAAAATGAGACACCCCGGATAATCAGTCAGGTGTCTTTGCTCTATTCTCATATCCATAAACCTCTCGTAAAGCATAGCATGGGGATGTGATAGCGTTGTAAAAAATAGATGGGGAAAAAACAGTCGCAATGAAAAAGCGGGACGCAGATTAGTCGCGTCCCACTCTAGTAGCGGTCTCTAGCCCATAAAAGTGATTTGAATTTTCGTGTTAAACCGATCGGTAACAACCCAGCCTGCTGGAATCTGTTGGATTATACCTGATCCATAGCTTCGCTCCCTTTGGCGCTTTTTGAATACTCGTAATTTCAAATTTATCGGTTGTACTATCTGTAATGACCCATCCTTGGGGCATGATTTGATTGTTGCGTACCCACAGTTTATCTCCGTAACCTGCGCCTTGTGTATAAATCATTTGAAGAGAAGTACCACTGCTATCTATAGTGATGCATGGGATAAAATATTTTGTTCGGACGAGTTCGAAAGCGTTGGTTCTGCAGCCTGAGTAGGAAGTGTGATAGACAGGACAACTAAGAAAAGACCTAGACTTGAAGCCATACTTTTTTTAAGCATAAACAAACCACCTCTCTTTTATTTTCATCCATTATTTGTAATTAAAATCTATTTTTAACAATCGAGAAGCGACGTTTTTGTGAAATGCTCTATATTCATTGCCTTGTCACAAAATGAAAAAGAGGGCACGAGTCCCTCTTTCGGAAACTACCTATACGTTAAAAAATTCTTTCGCAGTCTTGGTAGTAGCGTTGGCCACTTCCTCTGGGCTCAATCCCATGCATTGGGCGACCGCGTGCAATATATGTCTCAGATACACTGGCTCATTCCGACCATCCACAGGCTTTTCTTTTAAATCACGAGGAGTTAAAAATGGCGCGTCCGTTTCAATCATCAAACGATTCAAAGGAATCTTTTTCACAAGCTCCCGAAGATGTTTCCCACGTCTTTCATCACAAATCCATCCCGTAATCCCGATATGAAAGTCCATTTCTAAATAGGTGTCCAATTCCTTGGAGGTGCCGGTAAAGCAGTGTACAACCCCGCGATCGATATTTTGACGATGCTCTTTGAGAATAGAGACAAAATCAAGATGAGCATCGCGTTCATGCAAAAACAACGGCAGTTGAAGTTCTGTGGCCAGGGAAATTTGTTCGATGAACCACTTTCTTTGAATATCACGAGGGGAGAAGTCACGGTTATAATCCAGCCCGCACTCTCCAATCGCTACCACATGGGGAAGAGATGCCAGTTCTCTTAATTTCTTGATTGTCGATTCATCACAGCTTTTTGCATCGTGAGGATGAATACCTGCTGTGGAGTACAGCTTTCCTTTGTTGCGACTCGCATAGCGTGAAGCATCTATGCTGTTTCTCAAGCTTGTCCCTGTCAAAATTAATGGGTAAATGCCTTGTTTCTCTGCTCTGGCAACGACCTCATCGCGATCTTGGTGAAAGGAGCGGTGCATCAGGTTTACGCCTATATCGATGATCTGTGTATCCAAGAGAATCAATCCTTCCCAGTAAGAGGTATGAGTACGTACTGATTTTCACTAAAATTCCTATTTTTGGTTGTTTTTCATTATAGCTGATCGAGTTGTGATGTTCTAGAGACGAAAAAATCCTCCCTGCGGTGACAGAGAGGACTCGTTGCTTTCTATTCTCACGAAGGAATGGCATCTAATGCTCCCCTTGCCAATTGCGCCAAATCCACTAAAAATGTTCACGAAATGTTCACTTATGAAGAGAGGTTTGCAATCACTATAATAGCAAAGTGTTAAAAAGAAGGGATGATGAGATATGCATGCAGAAACAAGACTTCCTAGAAACGGAAAAGAGGGTATCCTATTTTTATTGATTATTTCAATCCTCTCCGTAAACATTATTGCGCCTATTATAGTTGGGTTGGAACGTGGGTTTAGCAAAGAAGTTTATTTAGACACAGTAAAGATAATCCCTTTTATGTGGGTCATTGTTGTTCTACTGGTAAAACTGGTTGCCGGACCGATTGTAAGCAAAGTGATGCCAAAATTCGTGGGACAGACAGATGGATTTAATGCCAGAGTGTTACTAAATATTTTGCTAAATGTTACGATCTTATCTATTTTGCTGTCCATTATCGGAATGTGGGTTGGCACGAAGGAAATAAGTCTGGAACCGTTTCGAAACTTCCTTCATAACTGGCCGAGAAACTTTGGTATCGCATTTTGGGTTGAAATATTGATTGCCCACCCAATAGCCAGATTTGCCATGAAAACAATACACGCAAGACAGGCACGTAAAGCAGGTTAGTCGATAGTTTTAGTCTACTCCTTTTAAGGATTCAATCATATTGATGTTGGATACTTTTCTTTGAAGGAGCAAGTTGGACAGAATCGTAAGCAAGTAGGCAAGAATAACAGAAACCAACAGGATAGGAATCGTTAATTGATCCGGGATTTGTTGATGGGTACTGGACAGTGCTTTGACAATCATGGAATAAACATAGCCACTTATCGGTAAAGCTACAAGGATCGCAAATGTAGTGAGTATCATGTTTTCAAAAAAGATAAGCCTGTTTATTTTATGTTTTTGATAGCCTAATACCTTAAGTGTTGCAAGCTCGCGATTCCTTTCATAAATGTTGATGGAAGAGATCGTGTAGATCGCGCCAAAAGAGAGGATAACGGCGCAAATAATAAACATGATAAATACAAAATTGTTTTGTTTCAAAATATATTCAGCGGTTTTCTTTAGATCATCTCTATCTGCAATGGTTTCTACATGAGGATCTTGTTCGAAGAAGTTGCGAACGCTTATAAGATCTACAGAGCTATTTGCCTGAACGAAAAGGGAGGTTGGACTGTAGTCTATGCCAAAGCTCTTTAAATAGTCCGGTGTGATATAAAACGAAGGATTCGAAAACTGCGTAGATATATGTAAAACCTTCATATCTACAGCTTTGTTTGTAAGCGCTGGTTCTTTGAACGTTATTTGGATGATATCTCCTGCTGAAATATGATATTTGTCGGCGTAGGATTTGGGTACCAGCACACCATTATTATCTAAAGTGATCCGATTATCATCTTCGTCAAAGAAATGAATAAGAGTGTTTTCTTTTTCAGTAACAACGAGAGTGGCATTATCTTTTTTATCACCTTTTATGAATTCAACAGGAAAGGTGGATAAATAATAATGATTTTTCATACCGGAGGGGAGTTTTACCGTATCAGTAGATGTTCCCACCGTATAATCTACTCGTAAATCATACGTATAGACATCTTCAATTTGGCTCGCTACTTTTTGCAGGGCAGATTGAGTGCCAAAAGCCGTTATCAATAAGACCGTGCTTACAACAACACCAATTGAGCTCGCTATAGCTTTTTGTTTATTTAGGAAAATATTTCTCAAAATGAGTTTGTAGCTATAGGAAATATGACTCCAAATACCCGGAATTCTTTCTATAAACAGCGTTTTCATCTTCTTTGGCGGTTTGGGACGCATAGCCTGAGCCGCACGTTCTTTTAACAGGGTTCTTCCACTGAAGTAACACGCTAGGATTCCAAAAGCACTGGAGAAAATAATGGGAGGAATGAAAGAATAAAAAGAAAGGGAGTATGTAATGCCAGGCAGAGAGTAGGCTCTTGCACTCGATGCAGTTACGAATGGAACAAATACGAGAGCGGCAATCGCACAACCGATGATTGAGCCTATGATACCTGCCAGCACAGGGTATCCCATGTAATGAAGCATGATGCTTCTGTTTTTAACACCTAAAGCCTTCATAATCCCTATTTGGTTTCTTTGAGAATCAATCATTCTCGACATGGTAAGATACAGGATAATCGCTACAATCAAAAAGAGAACGAAAGGGATAACCATACTCATCAATTGATTATTCTGGATCGTTTCATTTATTTTCGAATAGCTGAAAGACCGTTCTTTACTGATTTGGTTTACATAAGTAAGGTGTTTGGATTGTACTTCAATGGATTGACCTAATTTGTCAATATCGTATCCTTCTGCAGCATCGATCATGATTTCATTATAGGAAAGGCCACCTAAGATTTCAGAAATTGTTGCTTCGGCAATATAAGCGAATCCGTAGGTTTTATGGTCTTGTATTTCGTTCTTTTTTGCATGTTCAACGTTCTCACCCAAGCCGCTAATGGTAAATGTAAAATTCCTTTCATTGACGCTAATACTGATTTCATCACCGACTTGAAAAAGATGTTCTTTCGCATAACGAGAATCTAATAATATCTCATTCTTTTTTGACGGGATTCTGCCCTCAATCATAGCAATCGTGTTAATTTCGTTTTTGACAGGGATGGAATGAATTTTCAAAGAAGCTTTTACATCTTCAAAGGCTTGCGTGGCATCAAAGGTATAACGTGCTTCCATTTTTTTAATGCCTTCTATTTCACTTAAAACAGCGACATCATTTTTAGAAATTTGATTGTAAAATACTTGTAGGTCGCTTACGTTATGTTCTTTAAAATAACCTTCTGTATAAGCACTAAGATTATTGCTATACGTTACTAGCCCCCCGTAGAAAAAGGCTCCTACTGCGATAACCAAAACAAAGGCGATAAATTGCCCGATCGACTGTTTTATATCCCTTACTAATTTTAAAAATAATTTCATTATCACCACTCAATCCCTTCCACACTTTGCTTTTCATGATTAATGGTAACGCTTTCAATCATTCCGCTTTTCACCTTAATAATTTTGTCAGCCATAGGAGCAATAGCAGAATTATGTGTGACCAAGACGACGCACTTTTTCGTTTCTTTGTTCAAATCCTGGAGAAGCTTTAGGACGGATTTGCCTGTCATATAATCCAATGCTCCGGTTGGCTCGTCACATAATAAAAGCAAAGGATTTTTGGCAACAGCTCGCGCAATCGCAACTCTTTGTTGTTCGCCACCAGAGAGCTGGGAAGGGAAGTTTTTCATACGATTTTGTAATCCAACTTTATGTAAAATCTCTTTCGCATCCAGATGGTTTTTACATACTTCCGTAGCAAACTCAACATTTTCGAGAGCGTTTAAATTCGGAATTAAGTTATAGAATTGAAAGACAAAGCCGACTTTCTCACCGCGGTATTGCGTTAATTTTTTTTCGTTGAATCTGGTTATTTCTTGATCGCCAACAAATACTTGACCTGAGGTAGCCGTATCCATTCCGCCTAACAAATTCAAAATCGTACTTTTACCGGCGCCACTTGCACCCAAAATAACGACGAATTCTCCCTCTGCTATGGAAAAATCAACACCATTCAGTGCCTTGATTGGGACTTCTCCGATTTTGTATTCTTTCGTTACTTTTTTGAATTC
Source organism: Brevibacillus sp. AG162 (assembly GCF_006715575.1). Classification (NCBI taxonomy): domain Bacteria; kingdom Bacillati; phylum Bacillota; class Bacilli; order Caryophanales; family Paenibacillaceae; genus Brevibacillus; species Brevibacillus sp. AG162. The sequence goes on along the minus strand of NZ_VFNO01000009.1, from coordinate 80,391 downwards.
GATTAACGTCTTCACGGAATACATCTCCTCGTATCTTATTTTTGAAACTTAAGTACCATAATATACCAACGGAGAGTGGTTACATCCCGCAGTCGATGTATTTTGACATCGGTCTCCAGAAGGAGTTTGCTCTCGCTTGTCAGAAAAAAGCCTCTACACGACCAGTATCGCCTTTAAATTCGCCTACTATTACAAATAGAAAGTCTTCGACTTGCTCGCAAAAAAAACGGAGCAACCTCTAAAGGGCTACTCCGTGTCCATACTATTTCCTCACGAGAAACCAACGGGGAATTAACACCTCACATGTTTCCGTTTGAAGCCAAGCTGACCTTTACTTACTGCCTTTTGAATATTATCAAAAGCGTTTAGGAACTTACTTTTTGCTTTGTCTTTTTGGACTTCTACCGGACCTACTGCCTTTGCGATTTCGACTGCCTTATCGTGGAGTGGCAAATAGGAAGTAGCCACGGTGTAAATAAAATTATTCATAGCGTATTTCGTTCGTTCGGGTGAATCGTGAATCGTATTTTTCACAGTATCAAGCATATTGGCAATTTTGCTTTCGGAAAATTCACGATCTGGGCGATTACCCAAAAGCCAGCAGTAACAACTCCAGCCCGCAGACATCCTGAGCTCTTCGCCGCTTGTAATCCATTGATCGGCAACTTCTTGGGCAATATCTGCTTCAGATAAGGTTACTGCAACCACATAATCGGACAGCATATAAAAATAGGCCTTATCCATCCACCGATCAAAATCCGCTTTGGTCATTGCTTTTGGGTCTGCGATCACACCGGCAAAGTACATGGCGTCGTAGTTTCCAGTAGCGTAAAGCTGCTCAGCCAAAGGTTGGTTTATCTTGATTTTTTTCGCCATTGGCTTCATAGCGCCTGTAGCCACGCCAAAAAGTGGTTCGTGAGCGCCATTGGAAAGATAAATTTTCTTGGTTCGTTCCTTGCCGAGAGCTTCAAGCTCTTGCATGACCGTTTCTACATCCATCGTATATCACTTCTTTCGTTGTTTTCTCTACTATACAATTTAAGTAAACCCCCCTTAAATTATTGACTATATTCTTAGTGATTATTATAATAACCACCATAGAAAGTAGAGGTTATTGTTATAATCACTAAAGATGCGTATTCAAGGTGGTGGTTTTCTTTGGATGAGATTTATAAAGAACTTCAGAAATTGGGATTTTCACAATATGAATGCAAAGCATATATCGGGCTTTTAAAGCAGTCGCCTATAACTGGATATGAGATTAGTAAAAGATCGGGTGTACCTCGTTCCATGATTTATGAAGTATTAGGGAAATTGTTAGATAAAGGAGCAGTTTATACGGTACCATCTGAACCTCTGACCTACTCTCCTTTGCCAGCTAAAGAATTAATCACTCGATTGCGTAATTCCTTCGAGCAATCATTTGATTACCTTGAAAAAAATCTATCTGCTTTAGAAAGTGAACAGCAAGTAGATGTGGTTCGACGTATTAGTAGTGATGAACTGGTTATCACAGAAATGGTCGATATGATAAACAAAGCCCGAGAAGAACTATGGTTATCGATTTGGCAACCACAGGTTTCTTTTATTAAACAGGATGTAGATAAGCGGGTAAAAGAGGGTGTCCCTGTATTTTCCATTTTGTTTGGAGCACCTGATACCGAGTTAGGTGTAACCACTCATCATAATTACATGTCTCCAAAAGTAGCAGAGGAACGTATGAGTGGCCGTTTAACCATTGTCTCCCGGGACAATGAAGAAGTATTAATAGCAAATTTCGCTCCAAGTACCGCTGCATGGGCTATAAAAACACAAGACCCAGCACTTGTATTAGTAGCAATAGAGTACATCAGGCACGACATTATGTTTGCACAATTAGTTAAGGAAATTGGCCCCGAGAAAGCCGAAGCTCTCTGGATTAACCATCCTGACCTGTTCCAAGTGGTTACAGGAAAACGGTTCAAGTAATTTGAACCGTATTTTCTTTCACTTTTTCATAGTAGTTATAATAATAACTCCTTGAATATGAATAAGACTATGGAGGGATAAAATGAGTTTAGCAAACGACCAAATCGAAACGGTAGCAGATTCAAGAGATAAGGATACTTTTCGCCAAGGTGTAAAGGATTGTGTCCCTACGTTGCTCGGTTATTTAAGTATTGGATTTGCTGCTGGTGTTATCGAAAGGACAGCGGGTCTTAGTATCGCTGAGATAGCCCTGATGTGTTTAATTCTTTATGCTGGCTCAGCCCAATTTATCGCTGCCGGAATGATGGCAGCAAGCAGTTCGATTACCACCATTATTATTACGATCTTCTTTGTTAATCTTCGGCATCTTTTACTTAGTGCAGCCCTAGCACCATATTTTCGGCATCTTTCTCCGCTAAGGAACATGCTGGTAGGGTCTCTACTGACCGATGAGTCGTTTGGTGTTGCCATCAACGAAGCTGCAAAAAAGAATTACATTAGTGAAAAATGGATGCACGGTCTAAACATAACGGCTTATCTAAACTGGTGCGTAGCCAATATAGCCGGAGCATTCTTCGGACAATGGATTTCAAATCCTGAAAAATTTGGTTTGGATTTTGCCTTAACAGCGATGTTTATTGGACTTCTGGTACTTACGATGTTAAGTCGAAAGAAAATTAGACGTGATGTGGTTGTTGCGATAATCGCAGTTGTTATTGCTGTGGGAACCAGTTCAGTGTTGTCTGGCAGTATGGGAGTTATTGTTGCTACAATTTTTGCTTCAACGATAGGGATGGTGATGGAAAAATGGAAGTAAGATTGGATGTTTTTTTGATGATTGCAGGAGCAGCTATTGTTACATTCATCCCTAGAGTCCTACCTCTCATGGTACTGAGTCGTTTTCAATTGCCAGAGTGGGCAACACGATGGTTAAGCTATGTCCCCATATCTGTTATGGCTGCTCTCGTAGCTCAAGAGATATTTAATCATGGTGAAAAGATTTCTTTTTCTACAAATAACGTTGAACTTTTCGCAGCCATACCAACCTTTTTCATTGCGATAAAAACACGTAGTTTAATGGCAACTGTACTCGTAGGCATTATTTCTTTGATGGTTTTACGTTTTCTGTTTTCATCTTGATCGCTGCAAGATGTTCGTGTGATTGCCGTTTTCTTTCCTGACCATAACTGTCAGTGATGTTGGTTTACAATTCATTTGTACAAAACGCTACAGGGAGGGAATCACTTTGAAGGAAGTGTTCATTTTTATTACGGATGGTTTTGCTGATTGGGAGGCAAGTTACGTCAGTTCAGAGCTGAACAAGCCAGGAACAGGATATCGTGTAAAGACAATCGCCATTGATCAGGAACCTAAAGTTTCGATGGGGGGGTTAACGGTCCTTCCAGATTATAGCGTAAAGGAATTCAATCCGAATGTGGATATCGCCATGTTAATCATACCTGGCGGAACGGGATGGAGAGAAGAAAAGAATCAGCAAGCAAAAGTAGTGGTTGATTATTGTGTGAGCAAGGATATTCCTGTCGCTGCCATCTGTGATGCTACGACTTTTCTAGGGAATCACGGATATTTAGACCATCATAGACATACAGGCAATACGTTAGCTTATTTGAAGGAAGGAGCTCCGAACTACAGAGGAGATCAACATTATGTAGAGGGTCAGTCAATCCGTGACGAGAATCTCATCACTGCGAATGGAAGCGGTGCCTTGGAGTTTTCAAGACATATTTTGGAGAGATTGGGGGTATTGGAAGGCGAGGAATTGAATCAATGGTACGAATTGTTTAAAAAGGGGTACTTTTCGTCTTAATATTTTGGTTAATAGGAAAGCACGAAAGCATACACGCTTGGGTGCTTTCCTGTTTATTTAGATACTCATTTAAGTTGAAGTAATGTCAAAAAACTTCCTGACATATTTATTTTCATAATGTACTAAGCCGTAATTCATAAAAATACTGAACAATTGGATGCTTTAATTTCATCTTCTCGGACATATTTAAAATCCTCTTTTTTCCAACCCTTCTGTCCACCAAGGCTAGAATATTCAATAAGATATCATTGCTCTCTATACTTTCCTCTATAGAAATAGATAAAAACCTATTAGCCACAACGATAAAATTTGATTTACTTAATGATGCCTGTACTGACAAAAGCTCCTTTGCATATTCGGATATTTTTCTACTTCTTGCAATTACTTTTAGACGATCCTCCGGTACGTTCCCCTTGGTATCTTTTCTGATTGCTTCAATTTCTTCCTTGTTGATAGGAATTTGGATATCTGAATCATTCTTAATTTCCTGCTCCGTCTGATACCATCTGATTGAGCTAGTTATATCACTCATATTAAGTACGTTCTTTTTATCTACGGCAATATAACAAATTCCGGATTTATCAGGTAAATAACGGTAACCGGTTGCACGGTATTCGACCCTTCCATGTAACGCAGGACAGAGAAAGCTCTCCAGTTGTTTCTTCAATTTGCTCCAGGACATGTATCCTCCTATGTTCTCAAGGCCTTCTACCAGTATTTGCGGCAGCTAGGCCTATGGCTCTGTAAAACATTAATGTTGATATCTACTCCTAATGATCACCATTTCTATTGTTTGCAGTTACTCTTTTATTAACAATTATGCGTAATTTCTAGCTCATTATTGGCATAAATTGTTCCGTAAGTAAATATACCACCACAAACCTCGCTGCTCACTTGTCGTCATGCTATTGGTCTATATACGAAATCAAGGTAGTTTCATCCCTAATATGATTATAGTCTCATAAAAAAAGCAGAGGGAGGCCCTCTGCTACAATAAATCTTAATTATTTATGTCCACGAATGGTTTATTCTTTAACTACACTGTCTTCACAAGAAGAGCCACACTCTTCACATGTGCCGAGGTGACAGGGAGTACACAGCTTAAACGAAGGGATGGCATTTGCTCTTTAGTTATGCAAATAAAAAATCTACCAAGCAATTGGCATCCGTTCACGGAAAAAGCCTCCATTGGGGCAATCTTTCTCCATCGTTGCTAACCAAACAGCCGTATCTGCACCTTGTTCGACCGTTATAGGAGCGTCTTCTCCACCCATATCGGTTTGTACCCTGCCTGGACAAACGGCATTAACTTTGATCCCTATATCAGCCACATCTTGTGCAACCAGGCATGTCAAGGCATTGAGCATGGTTTTTGAGAGTCGATAAGCGGATGACGATCCTTTAAGCCCCAAGAGTCCTTGCAGAATATCAAAGGCTCCCAACCCTGAAGAGATATTGACAATACGGCCATACCTATGTTCTTTCATCAACGGAACGGAAGCTTGAATTATCCGTAATGCACCAAAATAATTAGTCTCAAATGTCTCTCTCATGACTGATTCTCCGACATCTAGAACGGAGACGCTCCTATCCAGAATAATTCCAGCATTATTCACGAGCACATCAAGTCGGCCAAAGTCACTTTTTACTCGCTCTACCATCTGCCTGATACTTTCTGCATCAGTTACATCGACTACTTGATAGACGACCGATAGACCTTCTTTACGCATCTCTTCAACGGTTTGCCGCCCTTTCTCTTCATCCCGAGTTGTGATCAACACTTGCAGGCCTTTTACAGACAGTTGTCGAGCAATTTCCCTTCCGATGCCGCGATTCCCTCCTGTCACTACGGCAAGCCGCTGATTTGCTTGATCCATTTGTTTATTCATTTAAGCTGTCTCCTTTACGCAGGATTTCTTTCCAACTTGAAAGGCAATCTTCCAAATGCACTTCGGCCATTCGTAAAATCTGGATTTGATTTCTGATTTCTTTCAGCTTTTTTTCACCAACTTGTATCGCATTCGGCAGACATTGATAATTGAGATTCGCACTCGATGTGCAATGAAAAAAATCGCTGATTTCCTTAACACCCAGACCGAGGCTAAAATAAAGCTGAATCATTCTGACTCGCTCAATTTCCGATTCAGTGTATTGACGATAGCCGTTTTCTAAGCGAGTTGGGGTCAATAATTCCTTTTCCTCGTAGTATCGAAGCGAACGAAGACTCACGCCGGTTTTGCGAGACAATTCACTGATATGGATAAAAATCACCTCTTGCTGATTTACTATCACAAAGTGTAAACCATCACATCGTGTGAAGGTCAAGGGTACAGGAGCAAGGTCACAAGAAAAATAATAACCCAAGCAATATATCAGCTTGGGTTTTACCGTATTAGTTAATGGTGAATCTAGCATCCAAATCTTATTTCTTTGTCAACAACGAAACCGCCTCCACATGTGTCGAGGTGACAGGGAGTACAAACCTTAACCAAAGGAATGGCATTTGCTCACTTTCGGGGCGGCTGAGACAGCCGTCCTTTGTATTTTATCATGTAGCCCCCTATTTTAGAGATGATTTAATGATTGGCAAAAGAGAGTTTAACTTCAGAATAGACATGATAAAAAAGAGGCTAAGTCTGTAGGTCATGGAAGTCAACCTAAAAACGTAGTCTCTTGATTTCAGATTATCTAATATCTAAGCGTGCTCTTATCAAAAGATATTCTTTTCGAGCCATTTTCCATAAATAGTCAAATCTTCTTCTGTGTGAAAATAATGCTCGGAAGCATTTGAAACAGCAAGATTGCAATTAAATTTTGTGATAAATGTTGATATGACATCATACTCACACAGTTCGTCTTTTTTTCCATATAAAATTGAAGTTGGAGAATCCCATTTTATAATTGGATTCTTGATAACATACTGGTAATAATCCCAATATAGGATTTGACCAATAGGTGTAGATATTTCTTTTTCTCTGCACAGATGTTCTTCTGTAATATCAAACCATTTCATCATATTTTGAATCATTCGGCTCATGTCTAAAACAGGTGAAAGAAATAGGCTTTGCTTTAAAACTTCATCTTTATAAGCTAACAAGCTAAAATATGCTCCCATACTATTTGCCCATAGGCTGATAGTATTTGATTTCGTGTGTGCAAATTCAAAAACCTTCTTCAAATCAGAAACGCAGTTTTGCACTTTACAAAGCTTAGAACTATTTTTTCTATCGCCGTGTTCAGGCAAATCAAAACTGAGCACTTGATAGCCTAATGGAACAACTTTTTCGGCTAGAATACGAATCGGAATATCTGATTTTGAAGACATATTGCCATGTACAGCAATAAATATTTCCGTGCTGTCGTTTCCCCACAAAATAGCAGGAATATCATCTATTAAAATATTTTCTTTTAACATATATCCTCCAAATTATTGAGGCGTTACCCTCCATAGGTAGTGTATATTATTTTGATACAAAAACAGGGGAATGGCTTGATGACACTGGGTTTTCCCCTTTTTCCATTCCCGGATTTTATCACGTCTTTATTCAATTTTTAGCACGAGTTTATTATGAATAGCATGGGTTTATTTGGGGCCTACACGTCCCTCACCAGTAAAGCCACAGATTCCACATGCGCCGTATGCGGGAACATATCCACCGGCTGCACACTCTTCAACTCATAACGCTGCATCAGCTTCCCAACATCCTTCGCCAGCGTAGAAGGATTACAAGACACATACACAATCTTCTTCGGCTGCACATCCAACAAGGAACGAATCAGCGCATCATCCAGCCCAGTCCGCGGCGGGTCGACTACGACGACATCCGGTCGAGTCCCTTGTTTAGCCCATTTTGGCATTAAGACCTCGGCACGCCCCACGTGAAAGCTGGCGTTCGCTGCTTGGTTACGCTCTGCATTGCGATTGGCATCTTCGACAGCCTCTGGAATCAGCTCGATCCCGCGAACCTCGCGGGCATAAGGAGCGAGCCACAAGCCAATCGTCCCTGTTCCGCAATACAAATCGAGCACGAGTTCTTTTCCGGTCAGTCCAGCAGCCGTTTTCACCTGATTGTACAGCTTTTGTGTCTGCTCGGGATTCAATTGGAAGAAGGCACGAGCCGACAAGTCGAAGGAAAGCTCACCCAGCTTTTCAGCAATGGAAGCCTTGCCCCATAAGGATACTGTCTTGTCACCAAAAACGAGTGACGTTTTTTGCGTGTTTACATTTTGTGCGATGCCTACCAGCTCGGGCAGTCTCGTACGGAGCTCCAAAAGTAGCTCTTTTACCCGTGGGATTTCTGGGGTAGCCGTTACGAGTGTTAGCTGCGTTTCGCCCGTAGCAAAAGCAACCCGAGCTACGATCGTACGGATGACGCCCGTCCGTTTTTTCTCGTCGTAGATCGGAATTCCGAGCTCCTCGATGATTTGCTTCGCTGTCTGGACGATTTTCGTTGTCGCTTCATGCTGCACCTGACAGCCTTCCAAGTTGACGAGCTTGTGGCTGCCTGTTTGATACAGTCCAGCGATGAGCTTGCCTTTTTCCTTGCCCACCTGAAACTGTGCTTTATTTCGATACGACCACGGATTATCCATACCGATCGTAGGGGAGACTGGTGGCTGATTCAGTCGAGCGTACTTGCGCAGTGACTCGATGACGATTTCCTGCTTGCTCGCGAGCTGTGCGGCATAATCCATGTGCTGCAAGCTGCATCCGCCACACTCCGCATAGACTGGACAGGGGGGCTTCGTGCGAGATGCTGATTTTTCAACGACTCGTAAAAGACGCGCGGTCGCGTATTTTTCCCTTGCCTCGGTCACTTCAGCATGGACGACCTCGCCAGGGAGGGCACCCTCTACAAAAACGATTTTTCTTTTAAAATAGCCGATCCCTTCGCCATTAATGCCCAAGCTCTTGATCGTGAGCGTCATTTGCTGGCCGACACGGATGCTGGCGTCTTGTTCTTTTTTATGCGTTGTCATCTGTTCCGTTCTCCTCAAGCAATTCAGTATTTCCCTATTATAGAGCATTACGAGAGAGGATGCATGCTCGCGAGAGGGTGTCGGGTGTCTCTCAAAGCCTCACAGATAATGGCAACTTCCTGTCCAGCGTTGTTTTTGTTATAATAGTGCGGAGAATAATGAGGGAGTTGTGACGCTAGATGCAAGATCTATTTGAAAAAATGAAAGAATATCTCAACATGGATACTGAGATTTCTTTTGACGAGTTTGATGGCTACTACAAAAAGGTAACTGCGTTTCTAAACGATAGCTGGCAGACGTTGAACGAGGAAGATACGATGCACATGCTGTTCATCCTCGACAACCTCAAGTCAAACGGTGAAGATCGCTCCAAGCGCAAAATCAAGGAAGCGAAAAAATACGCGAAAATGGCGCAGCGCACTGAGATTTGGGCAAATGCACTGATCGGCCGTCTGCGTGAAGCTGGTTTGACTGATGAAGAAATCGGCAAGCGTTACGAAGCAATTTACGAAGCTGTATAGGATGTAGGGAATAGAAAAACGGGTACCGTTTTGAGTGCAATCGCTCGAAAGGGAACCCGTTTTTTGTTGTGTGCCGCTACTGATTACGATGTCGTGGCTGTTATCGGAGGGGCGGGAACTTGACGTGAGCTAGCTGTTCCCATCATCCTCATCTTCTTGGTGGTAGCGCTTTGCAAATAGCCGTTCCTTCGATTTCAGCTTTTTTTCCTCACGTTGTTCATCATCCGAGCTGAAATCGTCTTCACGGATAGGGGACATATGATCGATTATCGCTTGATCTCTGGGAGTCAAATCTTCGTAGTCCATTTCCCCATCGAAATAATCTTGATAACGAGCTACCTGTTGACGCCCCGCATCAGCGCTTTGTATGAATTCAAAATCTCGTAAGAAGTCATCAAAAGTGGCTTTTTCCGCTATGATTCGCCTTAGGAGTGAACGATAAATTTTGCTTGCCCCATGCTTTCGCCATTCTTCCGCCAGGTTAACGGTTGTGCTCAACATAGCGGCAGCTCGCTTTTGCAGGTCGGAATCTAATAGGGTGATATCTTCATTGAGTAGGGCTCTTGCCAGAGTAGCATCGTCTTTTGATGTATTCCTCCCGTCTCGTAATCCCCTGATAAAATCTTTGTAAGTAGTCCTTAGTTTCGCGCCTCCAAAATCCTCTTGCTTGGACGTTAGATAGGGGGCACTACGATTATGCATAGCACCTACTGGCCCAAATCCACTGTCTATGGATAGGTTGGTCGTCTGGGCAGGAGTCCAACTTTGATAAAAAGGACGGATTTTGGAGGCAGTAACCGGTTCAACGTAAGGCTTGACGATCAGTTCATCACCTATTTTGGAAACTTCCTCGTATTTTTGTCGGGTTTCAGAAAGCAAGTAAAGCTGTTTGCCGGATGCGGAAAATTCTCCTGTCAACGTTTTTAAGTTAACCTTGCTCGCTATACCCGGTATCGTCGCCCAAACTCCCTGTATCGGTTTACTGGCTGGCGGTGAAATAGCTGCAAGAGTTTGAGAATCACCCGAATCAATTACAGGATCACCCACCAGCAAAGCTTTGGCCCCCATCTGATCGGCTTCGTCCTCTAGCCCCACCTCATCATTAACCGCAACACCTGAATCCTGCATTTGCAGCGTAGGCTTTACACGTCCCTGCATCTGTTGGACAATATGCCAGCCTTCGTGGGGAAGATGCTGTTCCTGACCGGGCGCCAAATGAATATCAGTGCCTTGTGCGTAGGCCAACGCCCCGATCTGCTTCGGTTTTTCCGACTGATAGTGTACTTTTACATCAGACAAATCAATTCCAGAAAGTCTTTCCAAGCCAGATTTCAGCGTATCGGGCATGCCTGTTTCATTTTTCTTAGGCTGAATCACTTTTTTCCGAAGCAATTGTAGGACTGCTTGATTGCCCATGCTTTGTTGGAGCTGCATGACCTGTGCAGGTGCGAGTGCGTCTCTGGAAGCCAGAGAGAGAAGGTGTGCTTGCTTTTGTCCCGAAAAAGTTTTGTGTTGCGCAGCTGTCTCGTTAGAAGAGTGAAGTTGTTCGCGGCTGTAGCTTCTCAATAAAGTCACCTCCGATCGATTGCTTGTGTATCCATTCGGATTTTTGTCATTGCTTTCCTGCCAAATAACAAGAAGATTGACAACTTGTGGGTTTCGGCGTAGAATGTTTAACTAATTCGAATAGTTCGTATGTATGAGCGTTGAAAAGGAAGAGTAGAAACAGTAAGCAGCGTGCAGAGAGCCGTTCCCCGTGCTGAAAGAATGGCCGCAAGCCTGTTTTGAAAATCACCTTGGAGCATTGTCCTGGAAAATCAGCTTGTCTAGCCAGTGAGTATAGGACAACGAATTCGTCCTCGTTATCGGACGGGAGTTTCATAGTGAACTGCCTAAGTCTGTTTTTCGTGAGGAAGACAGAGAAGCTGAGTGGTACCGCGATGCCCTCGCCTCAGCCAGCCGTGCGCAAATTGTGCGTAGCTGGTTGGGGCGGGGGCTTTTTGATTTGGTTTGGTCCTTACTACAAAAGAGAAGTTATTTAGGAGGAACATATATATGCATACGGTCAGAGTGGAAGACATCGTAGTAGCCAATCACGTATTGAAAGACGTGGTGGAGAAGACGCCCTTGCAAAAAAACAAAGTACTGTCTGAGCGATACGGCTGCAACGTGTATTTGAAAAGAGAAGACTTGCAGGTCGTTCGTTCCTTCAAAATCCGCGGTGCTTATCATTTTATGCGGAATCTTTCCACAATGGAGCGGGAGCGTGGTGTCGTCTGTGCGAGTGCGGGCAATCATGCGCAGGGTGTAGCCTATTCGTGCAACCATTTGCAAATCAAGGGCACGATCTTTATGCCAGCGACCACCCCGCGTCAAAAAATATCGCAGGTCAAGCTGTTTGGCGGCTCCTATGTAGAAGTTATATTGATCGGTGACACCTTCGATGATTCATTCGCAGAGGCGATGAAGTATTGCATTCAGGAAGATCGGACCTTTGTTCATCCGTTTGACGATCCATTAGTGGTAGCCGGACAAGGAACAGTCGGTCTGGAGATTATGAATGACATGGAAGAACCAGCCGATTTCGTCTTTATGAGTATCGGCGGAGGTGGATTGGCAGCGGGTGTGGGAACGTACGTAAAAGGCATTAGCCCGAACACGCAGATCATTGGTGTGGAGCCGGCAGGAGCAGCTTCAATGCAAGCCGCACTGGAGAAAAACGACGTCATTACCTTAGATGAAATTGACAAGTTTGTCGATGGTGCAGCCGTCAAGCAAGTGGGGCAGCTAACGATGAATATTTGTCAGGAGCTGCTGGATGACATCGTGCTGGTGCCAGAAGGCAAGGTGTGCACAACCATTTTGGAGTTGTATAACAGCAATGCCATCGTCGTAGAACCTGCAGGTGCCCTGTCGATTGCCGCTCTCGATTACTACCGCGATCAAATCGCCGGAAAAAACGTAGTGTGTGTCATCAGTGGCGGAAACAACGACATTGACCGGATGCAAGAGATCAAGGAACGCTCCCTGCTGCATGAGGGATTGAAGCACTATTTTGTTATCAATTTCCCACAGCGTGCCGGAGCCTTGCGAGAGTTTATGGAAAAAGTATTGGGGCCGCACGATGATATCACACGTTTTGAGTATACGAAAAAGAACAATAAAGAAAATGGTCCAGCGCTGGTTGGTATTGAAATGAAATGCAAAGATGACTATCAGCCATTAGTCAGTCGGATGAAGCAGCATGGTATCCGCTATGTAGAGATTACACATGATCCGTATTTGTTCAACCTGCTGATTTAAGTCCTTGTGTTACAACAGATGCGGAATTTGCAAAAATGTATGAATACAGCGAAAAAAGGAGCATTGAAGAGAGAATGAGCGAGAGAGAAAGATAAATCGGCGTAATGTATTATAACAAACTTTTATAAAACAGATGCTGTTGTAATACAATACAGATAATAACACACGGGGGGTTTTAATCATGACGCCGATCACTACTTTCTTTCGCAATCTCGAAGCAAAATGCTGTGCTGCTTGCGGTCAGATGATCCACGAACAAGCTGAATCGTATGCAACAGAATGCGCACCTTGCCAAGAGCAAGCATCCTTTGACGCTTACAAGTACTATCATCAAAAACGCTAAGTCGAACATGAATACTGGATAAAACAGGTGTACCACAGGGCATGAGCCATGGCAGGTATACCTGTTTTTTGATTCAAAGAAAAAGCCGCTGTTCCATAACAACGGCTTTTTCGCATGTCAGCGCGGTTTATCGGCGTGCTTTGCGGCTTCCTGCTTGACGTAATCAATCAGCCCCAATTGAAAGCCTTCCTGTGTAAGGAGACGTTTGGCTTCATACGTACTCGCATAATAGGCTTGGACATGCGGATCGTTGTCCAGAACGTAACGACACGCCTGATCACGAGACAACTCCTGGTACCAGTCTGACTGTTTTATTTGGGCGACGAGATCCTCATAGGCAGGTTCTGGCTTTTTCCATGGATTCAAACGATGAATAATTTCACCAAGGATTGCAACGACGATTAGAATTCCGATTAAAAACATGGCTGTCACCTCAAAGGTTGGATCACTCTCATGGTACCACTCTCCTGGAGGCGCCGCCATGGGGAAGTCGGTCCGCTTGCAAAACAAGTAGAAAGCAGGCATGCTATATACTGAAAATAGAAAGGGCCCGAATGCCTAGAAAAAGGAGGGCGCGAGATGTTTCATCCGCTTGTATTTGACAATATCAGGGTTGTGTTGGAAGGTGCGGTATACGACCGGGACTTCGAAGGGGCAATCACGATCACGAGCCGTTCGGATGTCATGGATATGGCTACATTCCATCGACAGTTTCAGATCGAGTTCAAGCTGGCTGATCAACAGGAGCATAACATAGCTGTCCGTGCTGAGATGCAACTTCGTACCCAGTTAGCTGACATTGCAGCCGAGCAGCTAGAACAGCCATTGACAGATCATATCGGATGTACGATTTGCATCCATTTTACCTTGCAGATGGAAAATTACAGAGATGTGCCCGCAGAAGCGAGAGAAATCACATCGATTCTCAATGATATCTGGGGGCAGCGCCCGTATATTTCACAGAAAGTATCGGCAACGCTTGCGGAGCATCGAATCGATTGGCCGCCGAAGCAAATAACCAATCAGGTGACGCTGGACTTTCATCGGAAAATTGATGAAGGCAACATCGATGACCTGAACGAATTAATCGATCATACGGTTCAGTCACTTCAAAAGCTGCAGCTACATATGGATCAACAAGCGAAAAGGTAAGCAGACAGAACGGGGATTTACAAAAGCGCAGATGCGTATTATTATTTTGTTAACCTTATAACATTTTTAGTTAACAAAACGGAGGCTAGTACGCATGAGAAACGAACGCTTGAGATGGCTATTGCTCTCTGCCATTTTTGCTGCAATGACTGCGGTATTGTCGCAGGTGACGATTCCCTTGCCGTTGATTCCGATTACCGCGCAGACGTTAGCGGTAGGGCTGACGGCGACCATTTTGGGAAGACGATACGGGACACTGGCTTTGGTTATTTACGTTTTGCTCGGTGCAGTCGGATTGCCTGTATTCAGCGAGGCAAAAGGCGGATTGCAAATATTGGTTGGAAAATCCGGCGGGTACATATTTGGGTTTATTGCCACCGCTTATGTGACCGGACTTTACTTGGAGAAAACAAGATTCAACCTAAAAAACGCTATTATCGCCAATATCATCGGCATGTTTGTTACACTCGCTTTCGGTACGGTACAGCTCAAATACGTCATGGACATTCCATGGGATAAAGCTGTCGCTTTTGGTGTAACGCCTTTCCTCGTTGTAGGGGTTGTCAAAGCAGTTCTGGCTTCTCTGATTGGCATTAAGGTACGCGAGCGACTGATTGCTTCTCGTCTGTTGCGCACAGATCAACCTGTTACACGATAGTCAAAATGATTTCGTAAGCCATCCGAAGTTCGGGTGGCTTTTTTTCGCATAATCTCCTTATCGTGCCGGATACTATCGGTAGGATTTTGCATGTAAAAAGGAGGAGACGCATGAATATCACGATCACTGGCCCAAAAGGCCTTCCGATCTCAGGGAACTTGATGGCATTTCGCCGATCGCCGCTTCAGTTCATCCGCGACGCTGTTGAAGAGCATGGAGAAGTCGTCCATTTTCGCTTCGGTCCTTCCCGCCATGTTTACCTGTTAACGAATCCAGATCACATCAAAGAGGTTTTGGTGAGCAAGCAGGCGCATTTTCGAAAAGGGAAAGGACTACAGTCTGCGCGACCTGTCGTAGGAGATGGAATTCTCACCAGTGAGGGAAAAAAGCATCTGCGACAACGGCGGCTTATGCAGCCAGCTTTTCATCGAGAGCGTATCGCCAGCTACGGAGAGGTGATGGTCCGGCAAGCAGTCGATCTCATGTCGGATTGGAAAACCGGGGAGCTGCGCGATATTCACTCGGACATGATGAAAGTAACCCTTGCGATCATTACGGAAACTATGTTTGGCAAAACCGTCAAGGAAGGTGCCGATCAAATTGGACATGCCATCGATGTCGGTTTGAAATACGTGGCAAACAAAGGCTCATCCTTTATCGACATTCCTTTGTCCGTACCTACCAAAAGCAATCGGGAGTTCCTGGAGTCGAGTGAGCTGCTGGACAAAACGATCTACTCTTTAATCGAAGCTCGGCGTAATAGCGAAGGAGAAGAGCACAAGGATTTGCTGGGGATGCTTTTGGCAGCGCGTGATGAAGATGATGGGGAAGGAATGACAGACGAGCAGGTGCGCGACGAGGTTATGACCATTTTTGTAGCTGGCCATGAGACGACTGCGAATACCATGTCTTGGATTTTCTATCTGCTGGCTACTCATCCCGAGGTGGAGAAAAAGCTGCATGACGAGCTGTCTACGGTGCTGTGTGAAAAGCTGCCGACAGTCGAGGATCTTCCCCAGCTGAAGTATACAAATCTCATTGTACAGGAAACGCTGAGGCTCTATCCTGCGGCCTGGACGATTAACCGGGAAGTCGTCGAAGAGGTTGAGATCGGCGGTCACACGTACAAGCCTGGCGAAACATTGATGATGAGCCAATATGTCATGCACCGCAATCCACGCTATTATGAGCAGCCTGAACAATTCATTCCAGAGCGTTTTGACAGCGATCTCTTAAAAAGAAACCCAGCTTATGCTTATTTTCCGTTTGGCGGTGGGCCGCGTGTTTGTATCGGGAACAACTTTGCTTTGATGGAGGCAGCTTTGCTATTGGCGACGATCGCACAGCGATATCGACTACGACTGGCTGAACCGAATCAGGCAGTGGAGCCCGAGCCGTTGGTCACCTTGCGTCCCAAGAACGGACTGCCGATGCGTTTGGAAAAGAGATAGAAAAAAATGGAAAGAGGAGGCAAAAAAAGAGGCATCTTATCACTACGGTTTCGCCGATTGTGTCAGATACCGAACTGGGGGTTATTTATCACTGAAAGCAACATGCTTACAAAAATTATTTTACTAGTAAAATATAAAGAAATAATTAACTGAGAATAAATCTATATAAAGTAAGGGTAGCTTGTGAAAGCTACCCGTGGAAGAAGGGGATGGTGAAGGAGAAACTGCTTCCCATTCCCAGTTCACTGTTTACCATCAGATCACCGCCGTGAAGCCGGACGATGCTCTTGCAAATCGTTAAGCCTAAGCCTGTACCTCCACTGTTGCGATTTCGTGATTTTTCCGCCCGATAAAACTTGGTGAAAATCTTCGGCAAGTCTTCAGAGGCGATTCCTTCTCCCTTGTCGATCACAGTAAAAAGGACATGTCCTTCTCGTTGATCACATGTAAGGTAAATGGAGCCATCCGGTTTGTTGTAGTGAATGGCGTTGTTCAACAAATTTTCCATGACGCGGCGCAGCTTGGTCTCATCCGCTTCGATGTGTAGTTCATTGGAGATGCGCAGCTTCCATTGAAAGGTAAGGCCTGCCTCTTTGATTCTTGGCAAATAGTCCTCGATGATTCCTCTCAAGAAGCCTTTGACATGAATGCGGTTAATGTTGAGTCGGACTTCGGAGCTTTGAGTGGTGAAGTCCTGCAACTCATCCAGCAGCTTTTCCAAGTCCGTCGTTTTTAGCTCGATTTTGCTCATCTGTTTCTGTATTTTGGTCATATCCGTCACTCGACCAGAGCCGATATATGACGCATACCCTTTGATCGTGGTGAGAGGTGTGCGGAAGTCGTGGGCGATCGAAGCAATCATTTCGGCCTGTCTTTCTTCCGCTAAGCGAAGCTCATCCACCATTTCCCCGAAATATCGAAAGAGTTCCCCAAATTCATCATGCGAGCGATACGTAAATGTAACCAGCCGCTTCCCTTCCTGGATTTCTTGGGTGACGCGCGATAATTCGTTCACGGGTCGTAGTATCCAGCGAACGAACAAAGCGAGTAGAACCAATCCCACCAGACTAATGCTTCCGTAAATAAACCAAAGCATCATGGAAACCCCTGTTGTCGCCATCATGTCGTAATCATCTGTATAGAAATAAACAACGATCTCCCCTGTACGCGGTGGCTCCTGCTGAAAATGGTACTCAGCTACGACTTTGAGGTCACTTTGCTTGGAAGAATCGCCACGGTTTGATGAGGAGGGAGAAGGCATTTTCAAATTATAGGCGCGTGATGTTTTGCTGTAGATGGTGTTTCCATTGGCATCCTTCACGAGCATGCGATACATCACGTCGTCTGGCAACTGCTTTTCAAGCTCCAAGCGTTCGATTGGGTCCTTGAAATTACTGACGAGAAGCAGTTGATTGAGCATGACCTTCTCTGCGGCTTCCTTCTCAGCCTGGTACTGATTATGACGATCATTTTTGAGTTGACCGACAATAATGTCTTGAAAAACAAATTTGAACAACAAGATGTTGAGTGTGATCAAGGCAATGAAGGAGAGAAAAATTTTATTGCGCAAGCTCATTTAAAGCTTCTCCCCGATAAATACGTAGCCTGTCCCCCATTGAGTTTTAATGAACTGACGCTCTGTTTCCAGCTTTTCACGGAGGTTTTTGATATGGACGGTCACTGTATTGAGCGAGCCATAACCATATCCCCAGACACGGTCATAGATTTGCTCTCTTGTAAAGACGATGCCCGCGTTTTCTGCGAGGAAGGTGAGCAGTTGAAATTCTTTTGTAGAGAGCTCTATTTTTTGATTGCATACATAAACGGAATACGTTTCTTTATGAATTTCCAGGTCCTTGAATTTTAAAACCGTAATCGGAGAGGAAGCTGTTTCTTTCTCAGGCTGCTCTTCGGTATGCTTGCGAATGCGCTCATAGCGGCGCAGGTGAGCACGAATGCGAGCGAGCAGCTCTTCTGTATCAAAAGGCTTCGTGATGTAGTCGTCTGCGCCGATTTCGAAGCCGACTACCTTATCTACCGCTTTTCCTTTTGCACTGAGAAACAGTATAGGCAAATCCCACTCACGGCGAATTTGAGAGCAGAGCTCGTAGCCACTCATGTTGGGCATCATAATATCCAAAAGGATCAGGTTGGGCCGCTCTCCTTGGCTGAGCAGCGAGAGTGCATCTTCTCCGCTTTCTGCGGAAGAAACGGTGAAGCCCTCGTTCTCCAAAATGTCTTCTAGCAGTTCAATAATCTCCAGATTGTCATCGACAATTAAAATGTGATCTTTCACCGGAACAACCCCCAGTTACTTCTATTAATAAGGAATGCCATTCAAAGAATGGGTCTTGTCTATCATAACATGCTTTGACCTGATCAGGGGAAGAAACCCCGTAAGTTATTAAGTTGTTCTAATATGTGAGGGCACCTCTTTAGACCAGGTACTAAATTTCGTCAGAAAAAGCCAGAGACGATGTGTCCCTGGCTTTTATTATTTTGCCGAACGACTATTTTTGAGCTGGTTTTTCCGGCAACGATGCAGCTTGCACCGCTTTTTCCTTTTTCGGAGTTTCTGCTTTCGCTAGAACAGGAACGCTGAGACGCTTGGCGCCTACATAACGCTTGCTCCAGTAGTATGGATCGTTCAACTTGGTGTTGACGACTCCACGACCAGATTCCGAGTGCACGAATGTGCCGTCTCCAATGTAGATACCCACGTGAGAAATGCTGCGACCGTTCGTATTGAAGAACACGAGATCGCCTGGCTGCAAATCTTTTCTGGCTACCTCTGTACCTAATTCGTACTGAGAAGCAGAATTGTGAGGCAGGTCTACACCTAACGCATCAAATACGTAGCGCGTGAAACCGGAGCAGTCAAAGCCCTTTTTGGACGAGCCGGAAGATTTGTAAGGGGTACCGTACAAGTTGCTGACTACTTCACTCAGAGTATTCTCCTCAGCAGCTTGTGCAGCGCCTGCCCCCATAGCAAGCAATCCAGCCATAAATAAAGATAAAACCACCTTGCGCAAAAGAAACTGCTCCCTTCGTGAGCCTACGAGGTTAGCTGAAGGGTTCGGTCGAAAGGACGCCCTAGGCTGCTAGGAGTAGCAACCATTCACCCCAAAAACATGGTTCCCCCGTTTCCGCCAAGCGGAATTCGGCTATTTTTCGATGTTTTTTTACACGCACTCTTACGAAGATTCTACGCCAATCCTTTTTTTCCTTCTTTTTCATCTGCTCGTTCACATATTCGTCACATAAATGCCGTCAAATGCTGTAACGTTTTCGTTCGACAGTGCAAGCCGCCTTTCGACGCAGGCTTGTTCTGCCTTACGGGACAGCTCGTCCGATTAGGGCAGGAAATTGTCTCCGTCCAAGGACGGAGGGAAAAACCAACCGCACGCCCGTTATGGGAAGCCTATACCGAGGGCTACAATAAGGGCATAACGTTCCACAAGCACCACATGCAAAACGAATGGAGGTAAGCGAGTAATGAGCGAACGGTCTGGCAAAGTTCTACTCGGGCTGGTTCTGCTGCTAGTCGGTGGGTTGGTTCTTCTAGATCTGGTGGGTATCGATATCGGAGACTTGCTCGGGTTCATCATTCCCGGCGTGATTATGATATACGGTGCCAAAAAGATTATGGGACAAACCGGTTCACGCTTTTGGGGAATCCTAGTCTTCCTATTCGGGTTCCTGATGTTGATTGGCAAGCTTGACCTACTGTTTCACGCGCTTCTGGCTATTGGGGTGATTTATCTGGGATATCGCTTACTGCGTCCCAGCCAAGAACCTAAACAAGCGCCACCTGCTTGGGAGCGTGAATGGGCCCAAAAAGTATTAAAGGAAGATACGCTAGACGCTTGGGAGAGAAACGTAACCAAACGGTCATGACCGTTTTGGTAACCGTAATAACACTGTGTCGCAAGAGTCTTTTGGATGAACAATATGATGTGATATGATGAGGAGGAAAAAATAATGAGTATCTTTAAACGTTTGCGTGACCTGACAGTAGCTTCGGTGAATGATGCATTGGATTCAATGGAAGATCCGGTAGTGATGCTGAATCAATATATGCGTGACATGGAAGTAGAAATCGGACAAGTTGAAGTAGCGGTTGCCCGTCAGGTTGCACTGGAAAAGAAATTCCGTCAGCAATTGGACGAAGCCAATGCTCTGATCGAAAAACGCGATCGACAAGTCAAGCTCGCCTTGACTGAGGGAGAAGACGAGTTGGCTCGTCGAGCACTCGCTGACAAGAAGCAGTACGAGGGACGTGCAGCGGAATACGAAGCTCTCTACCTGTCGGCATCCGAGGCAGCTACGCAAATGCGCGAGAAGCTGGCTGAGCTGAAGGAAGAGTTCTATAAAATGCGTGCGAAAAGGTTCACACTGATGGCACGTGCACAAGTAGCTCGTACACAAAAGCAAGTCAATCAAGCAGTTGTCGGTATCGGCAATCAGTCCGCAGGCCGTGGCTTCGCCCGCATGGAAGAAAAAGTCATGCGCATGGAAGCAGAAGCGCAAATGAGTGGGCAATGGCGCCAAACGAACCGCGCTTGGGAGAACGCTTTGTCTGATCTGGAAAAGGATGATCTCGATGCAGAACTTGCCAGCATCAAAGCATCCATTAAAGAAGCAAAAACACCAGTAGCCAAACCAGTACAATCCTAATTCGACAGGAACTGGGGGACTAGGTGTAGAATAGATTGTGTCAATTCGGCAGCCTGTGTACATCAGGCTGCTTTTCCCCTAGGAGGTACGATTCTTGCAGGACTTCTTGGTCTTTTTGCGACGGTTTATCGCTGAGCCTGGACGCGTCGGTAGTATAATCCCCAGCTCTCGTTTTTTATGTGAGCAAATGTTGAAAAGCGTCGATTGGGCTTCAACCGATGTGATCCTGGAGCTGGGACCTGGTACAGGGGCATTTACCCAAACGATCTATCAGCGCTTGCGTCCCGGCACACAGTACGTGCTTGTGGAACGAGATTCCCATTTTCGCTCTATGCTTCAATCACGTTTTCCCGATCTTCCTATCAGGGAGGAAGCGACTAAACTTAGGTCTTACTTGGAGGAGCAGAACCTTGAAGGTGCAGATGTCATTGTCTCAGGTCTGCCATTCGCCAATTTTCCACAAGAGCAGCGGGCAGCAATTCTGGACGAAGTTCAATCTGTACTGAAGCCAGGGGGCCTATTTATTACATTCCAATATTCGCTACAACTCCAAGCTGAGTTGCAGGGTCGTTTTCCCTGGGTTAAGATCGACTTTACCCTGTTGAACATTCCGCCTGCATTCATCTATACATGTCGTAATGGTCAAAGTGAAAACGATCAGCATGGGGCGTGAGAGAGGAGACTTTTGTGAAACTGTCCCGTTTGCACAAAATGGTGGCTGGTATCCTGATTATTTTTACAGGAATCGGCCTTTTGTTAGATAGTTTGGGTATCATTTCGTTCGGTCTGTTTGATCTGTGGCCGATGGTGCTTATTTATTTCGGCCTTCGTTTGTGGGGGCAGAAAAATCGGATTGGCGGAGGGATTCTATTCTCCCTGGGGACCATCATCATGATGGACATGTGGTTTGGTGTCGGGATTGATGATTTATTCCAGTTTGCTGTGCCAATCGTGTTTATTTATTTCGGGTTTCAGTTGATTCGGGGCAAGAACAGCAAACGAGATCAACGTGTCAATCAACCATTGGGCGATAGGGGGACCCCATCTGCTGCGGAGACGATTGTGACAAGTGAGGCGAGTGTTCCGAGTGACGTGAAGGTTTCAACAGAGGAACGCCCTTGGCTAGACAGCTGGCACAACTGGAAGCATGTTGGTGGCAAAATTCCTCATCACGAAAGAATGACTTCTTCACCTGATGACACGTTGCCAAAAGATTCCCGCAGTTCTCTGATTGGAGATTATCACCTGACCTCGGGGCGTTTTGAACTGAATCACTTGCATGTCTGGCATGGAATCGGGGACGTTGTGATTGATCTTTCCCGGGCAGTGTTGATGCGGGATGAGGCGCTTCTTGTCGTAGAGGGCTGGGTAGGCGATGTGACGATTTATGTGCCTGTCGATCTTCCTGTATCGGTAACGGCAGGGTTGAGTATTGGAGACCTGGAGGTGCTAAGCCACCGTCAGGGAGGTATCAATCGCAGTGTTAAGATCCGTTCTGATCAGTATGATGAAGCATTGCAAAAAGTAAACTTGCATATCTCGCTGCTTGTCGGCGATATAAAAGTCAAGTACATCTAGGAGGTACTGGCGAATGCGTCGACAGCGATTGGCAAGTATTCAGTGGCAATACGTGCGCTATGGCATGTTACTGGCCGTCAGTGCAGTTACTGCCGCGTTTATTTGTTTCTTTTGGCTATACTTTTTATGGAAAGATCACCCCGGGATTCATCGGTGGTACAACGAACTGATCAGCGACCGCAACCTCGTGTGGTGGCTTGAAGAATATATAGGCATCAATCTGCCTGCCGATCCAGAGGGCTTGATTCAGCTTGCTGCTTTTGTTGTTTCTTTACCTGCAGGTGTCTTAGTGGCATTGATCATTTCCTATATCATCGGCAATTTGTTGAAAAAGAGACTCAGTGTACTGTGGGAAGCTGCCATGAAGCTTGGGCGCGGGATGCTGTCGTATCGGGTTCCTGAATTGGGCGTCGATGAAGTCGGCGAATTAGGATGGCAGATCAATCGCTTGGCTTCACAATGGGAAGAGCAAGTGGCATCCTTGCAGCGGCTGTCGAACCACAATGCGGCTCTCGCAGAACAATTGAAGCATGCAGCGGTAACAGAGGAGCGTCAGAGATTGGCGAGAGAACTGCATGATGCAGTCAGCCAGCAGCTGTTCGCCATCGCCATGACGACTGCGGCGATGAAGCGGCTTGTAGAAAAAAATCCTCAACGTGCAGCCCAGCAGATTGAATTGGTCGAAGAGATGGCAGCTGCTGCACAAGCGGAGATGAGGGCATTGCTCTTGCATCTTCGCCCGGCTACGTTACAAAACAAGTCATTGAAGGAAGCCATTCTGGAACTTTTAGATGAGCTAACGCGTAAAAATACCATGCAGCTGACTTGGGAGATCGAAGACGTCGAAGGCTTGCCGAGTGGAATCGAGGATCATTTGTTCCGCATTTTGCAGGAGTCCTTGTCCAATACATTGCGGCATGCTAGAGCCACGCAGATCACAGTGAAGCTGTTTACGCTGCAAGAGCAGGTTCGCCTGCGAGTAACGGATGACGGTGTTGGTTTTGATCCGGATGGGGAGAAAATGACGTCCTACGGTTTGCGCAGCATGCAAGAGCGCGTAGCAGAGGTCGGAGGCTCCATGGAGATTTATTCGGCGATTGGGAAGGGGACGCAAATTGAGGTGCGTATTCCTCTAATGTCACAGACGGAACGGGAAGGGTGAAGGCTCAGTGATTCGGGTACTACTGGTAGATGATCACGAAATGGTTCGGATGGGTCTGGCTGCTTATTTGTCTACAGAGGACGATATTGAAGTCGTAGCAGAGGCAGGCAGTGGAGAAGAAGGGGTGCGAATGACGCAAGAGCTGCGCCCAGATGTCGTTCTGATGGATTTAGTTATGGAGGGCATCGGCGGTGTGGAAGCGACTAGGCGTATTCGTGAAAGCTGTCCATCCAGTAAGGTCATTGTCCTGACCAGCTTTATTGATGACGAAAAGGTATATCCGGTCATTGAAGCGGGGGCATTCAGCTACTTGCTGAAGACTTCGCGTGCAGCCGAGATTGCAAAGGCAATTCGCTCTGCTGCGGCGGGTGAGCCAGTTCTGGAATCGAGGGTAGCAGGAAAAATCATGGCCCGTTTCCGTCACGGTCAAGAGTCCCATCCCCATGAGCAACTGACGCCGCGCGAGTTGGAGGTTTTGAAGCTGATCGGCCAGGGCAAGTCCAACCAGGAGATTGCTGATGAGCTGATTATCGGGATCAAAACAGTCAAGACACATGTCAGCAACATTCTTGCCAAGCTGAACGTGGAGGATCGCACGCAAGCGGCCATTTACGTGCATACGCATAGCTTAGGCTAATCACATAGCATCATGTATAGGTAAACGCGCCAAAAAGCTCCTCAGTAATCAGGGGCTCTTTCGCGCGTTTACTTGTTTAAACAGTTTTCTTGTACACAAACCGTGAGTTTTTTTCGCAGATGTGGTAAAGATAGTAAGTAACGAATGAGAGATAACGGAAAGGAGGGACGGGCTATGAGGCACAAACCTCAAACACGCTCCAAGGTGCTTTCGGCTGACAATGGTGTGGATATCGTTGGCGATGTTCACGGCTGTTACGACGAATTTATAGAATTGCTCAAACGCTTGGGATATGAACAAACCCCAGACGGTACATATCGCCATCCCCACGGCCGAAAGCTCCTTTCCCTCGGTGATATCACGAGTCGTGGACCTTGCTCAATCAAAATGCTGCAATTTTTTCACCATCATGTCACGGCTGGCCTGGCTGAGATGGTGGATAGTAACCACGGGTGGAAAGTAGCCCGCTGGTTGGATGGCAGACCAGTGACATTGGCTCACGGAGATGAAAAGGTAGAAGAGGAGATTCGGCTGTATCAGCAAGAATACGGACCGAAGAAGGCCTCCTTGCTGCGTGAGCAGAGCCGTAGATTGCTATTTTCTTCTCCTTCGCACATGATCATCAAACGGAATGAAAAAATAGTAGCGGTCGCCGTTCATGCGGGGATTCGCGATGATTACATAGGGATGGATTCGCCTGCGGTCTACACGTTTTGCCGATATGGCGATGTGGCGGGGACGGGACCGGATGGGCGCCCGATCCGCAGAGAATGGGCAAAAGAGCGAAAAGTGACTTCGCCCATAATCGTTTGGGGACATGATCCGCATCCAGAACCCAAACGAAAAAATGGCACCATCAACATCGACCAAGGATGTGTGTTCGGCGGAATGCTAACCGCCTACCGCTACCCAGAGGACGAATTGGTGAGTGTGCCAGCAAAAAGAAACTACTCGGGTTTAACGGATACGCCGCTGACCCGTTTTAAGGCAAACGATTAAACTGAGACGTTACATTTTGAGCTTTTCGAATAAACGCTTCAGGATGACAGCATGTGCCCAGAGCGGCAGAGGTTGGTCAGGCTGCTGACGCCATTGTTCGTCTGTTAAAAAGCCTTGATCATACAGCCAATTGACGGCTTCTTGCTTCCAATCAGGCACATTCCCTCCGCCGTTTCCAGGAGAAGTGGTAGGAGCAAGGGTCGGTGCTGCAGTAGGTTTTGGAGTCGAAGTAGGAGTCGTGGGGGGCTGGTAGGGAAGTTTAGCATACGTGCAAAATGCCCGGACTACGCCTTCTGCGAGATCTCGCCAATCCTGCTGTAGTTTATTTGCGTCCAAAGCATTGTCTGCAAAGCCATACTCGACGATAACCGTCTCCACGCTGCCAGTTTCCCGGTGCATAAAGTAGTAATCGAGTCGTGGATTATCTGGCAGTGTCCGAGTAAAAATGCGTCGATTCGGCATCCCTTCCGCTGCCAGGGCATCCTGGATCAATTGGGGAAAGGTTGGGGAGCCATAAATCGAGTAAATGACCTCGGAGCCTCGGCCGCCGCCTGAGTTAATATGGTTCGATATACAATAGCGAGCACCGCTGTTTCGAACCAGAGTAGTCCGAGCCTCACTTGTCAGAGTCACATCGGTTGTCCGTGTGATAGCGACAGGAATATTTAGTGCCAAAAAGCGATTATATTGGTAGAGCGATATTTGCAAATTCATATCTTTCTCGGTGAATTGCGTGTTGTTTCCTCCCCCTGGATCGCTGCCACCGTGTCCAGCGTCCAGAATCACAATTGGAGCCATAGTTGTTTCACCTCTTGCTATCAGAATATGCTTGAGACAAAGATATGGTTGAGGGCAGTGTTCTCATTTTCCAAGTTTTCTAATCACAATTTACAGAAGATAGCCCAACTATGGTACAATAAAAGAGTTCTTAATTACGTATAGAGGATGGTAATGTATTGATGGCTTGGTACAACTGGGTAATTCCAATTGTCACATTGTTAATCGGTCTCGCTGGTGGATTTTATGGAGGGACTTATTTATTGAAAAAACAAATGTCCAACATGCAAATGGACGAAAAGCAGCTTCAAGCCATGGCCCGTTCAATGGGGATGAATCTTAACCAAAAGCAGCTCAAACAAATGAGCCGAACGATGAAAAACATGAAAATGCCAAATAAATTCGGGAAGTAGCGTGAAAGGGAGTGTCGTTTGATGGGGGCGACCCGGCTGCGCTACACGATGATCGGTTTTATTGTCGGGGTGTTTATCGTGTATTTGAAAGACCTGCCGCTTGCTGAAGGAACTCGATTTGCGGCCCCTTTTTACGGAGCGGGGATAGGACTGCTCATTGACGGCATTATTTTACGTATGAAAAAAAGAAAACAAGAGTAGGGGAAGAGCCTGGCGAATGATGCCAGGCTTTTTTCTGTTGGAAAACCGGCTTGTTTTTCAAGAGACGAGAGTAAAATACTGGACGATAAAATCACAGAACTTGCGTGCTGCCAGGGAGAGATATCTTTTTTCGTGCCGAATCATTTGAAAATGTCGCTGGCAGATCGGGTGCTCGATCGGAATCATGACAAGGTGAGGGTCTTCCTCTCGATTGATACAGCCATAGAGGGCAATGCCGAGGCCTGCGCGGACCAGCTTTTGGATAGAGCCGGGATCATCTACCCGACAAGCGAATTTGGGGGTAATCCCTGCTTTTTGAAAGAACTGATCGTACAGCATTTGGATGGGAAAGTCCTCCCTGTAGCCGATAAATGACTCATCAGCCAGCTCGCTTAGTCGAATACTGGTTTGCTTGGCTAAGTGATGTGTGCGGGGGACAGCTACATGAATATCTTCTTTCAATACGGGCGTGGTCAAAATATCCGGCAGCTTGATCGGCAAATGCGTGAAGCAAATATCCACTTCCCCTGACTCCAAGAGGGTTGCCATTTCTTCAATGGTGGCTTGTGTGATCTGGAAATGTACATCAGGATGGAGTGCGAGAAACTTGCCCAACGGTTCTGATAACAGATCCAGGGTCGACGTTGCCAGATGAATCCGACCATGCTCCATTCCGGCCAGATCCGATACGACTTTTTGACCTTCCTCCAACAAGTTCAATGCTTTATCTACACGCTCCAGATACGCCTTCCCAAATGTATTCAGCCGAATACGTCCTCGCTCGCGGTCAAATAACGGAACCCCGACATCCTCTTCCAGCCGAGCAATGGTCTTGCTGAGAGCAGGCTGAGCAATCCGCAGCTCTTGGGCGGCTTTCGTCATATGCTGCCACTTGGCAACTGTGCGGAAATAGTGCAATTGCAACAATTCCATTTGATTCAACTCCATATACTCAGGTATATCAACTACATATCAAAAGATATATTTTCGTTTATTTTAAAATCATTATAAACTACATCTAGCAAGGCAAACAATCACCTTCCCGGGAAGAAATCGGTGATAACGAGAGGTGTCTTTCCAATATGCAAACCGAACCACAACAACAATCTGCTGAAAAAGTTCTTCGCGTACTCGTGTTTACCCTCATGATTACGGTGATGAGTGCTACGATGTTCAATATCGTGTTACCGCAAATCAGGACAGAATTTCATTTATCCTTTAGCCAAGTAAGCTGGGTGACGTCCGCCTTTTTGTTAATCTATGCGGTCGGAACCGTGATGTACGGCAAGCTAGCCGATTCCTACAAGCTCAAACATTTGCTTACATTCGGTTTAATTGTGTTTGCCATCGGCTCCCTTATCGGATTTTTTGCCCATAATTATGGCATGGTGCTTTTGGGGAGAATTGTACAGGCAGCAGGAGCTGCAGTTGTTCCGGCGACGTCTTCCATTATTCCAGTGCGTTATTTTCCGCCAGAAAGTAGGGGGCGAGCTCTAGGGATCTCGATGACCGGGATGGCGATCGGCAGCGCATTAGGTCCCGTTCTTTCCTCTTTGCTGGTCAGTCTGCTCGATTGGAGATGGCTGTTCTGCATGCCGTTGTTCGCGCTTTTTGCCGTGCCTTTTTTCCGTAAGTATTTGGAGGAGGAGGAGCGGGAGGCTGTCAAAATGGACTGGATCGGTGGTGGGCTTCTCGCCATAACGATTGCATTGCTTCTGCTGGCTATTACGAATCAGAGCTTGTTGCTCGGACTGGCGTGCATCCTCTCATTCCTTCTGTTCTTGGTAAGAATTCGGACGACGGCAGAACCATTTATTCGCCCTGGCTTATTCCGGAGCAAACGCTACTCGCTCGGGCTGGTTATTGCCTTTTTAATGACAGGGAGTGGCTATTCGTTCGCTTTTCTTAGTCCACAGTTGTTGGCCGATGTGAATCATCTGGCACCGGGGCTCATTGGCTTTGTCATGGTACCAGGAGCAGTTGTGACCGCGTTCTTGGGGAAAAAAGCTGGGATTCTTGCAGATAGAAAAGGGAATTCGTATTTATTTTACACAGCGTCTGCGCTACTTTTGAGCAGCTTTGTCCTCTTCTCTTCCTTTGCGGGAGTATCCCCGCTACTCATTGCCGTCTTTCTGATTTTTGGCAATGTCGGACTATCGTTTATGATGATCTCGATGTCAAACGCAATCTCGCAGTCGCTACCAAAGGAACAGATCGGCGTCGGTATGGGACTGTTGGCAATGCTGAACTTTATTGCAGGTGCACTTGCAGCTACCTTGTACGGCAAGTCGATTGATGGAGGAGCTACTGTGAGCTGGAATCTGCTCAATAGCTATCCAGGAGCGTCGGTCTATAGTAATATTTACGCCGCTTTAGTGCTCGTGATACTGGGGCTCGCTTGCCTTTATTACAGACAGTTCGGCCGCAGCTCGGTGAGAGGGTTCAATTAATTCGGTTATTAAAATTATTTTTATTGCTAGCCTCCATTGACAACCAGATAGAAACCGAATAAAATTTCAAACAATAATAAAAATAACGCGAAGAACGGGAACAGTAAGTGGTTTAATCTGTTTAGAGAGCTGCGGGATGGTGCAACGCAGTCAGAGAAGCCAGTGAAGCTCGCCCGGGAGCGGCAGGACTGAACAAGATGTAGCGCTGCATCGAGCAGTAAGTTCTGACGGTTAACCTCCGTGATCGGGTTGTGCTGATCGACTAGGATCAGTACATGAGGTGGACTTCCAGCGAGCAGCTGGGGTCAACGAGAGTGGTACCGCGATAGACAAGGTCTGTCGTCTCTTTGATAGAGACGGCAGGCCTTTTTTGATTGGAAAAACGACATAGAACAAACGCGAAGAACGGGAGCTAGTAAAGCAAATTTCTTGTCCAGAGAGCTGCGGGTAGGTGCGACGCAGTCAGGAAATGCTCGAATCTCACCCGGGAGCGGCAAGGTTTAAAACATACAGTAGACCTTGACGGATCGTCCCACGTCATCGGGACAGCGAGGTGGATTCTCTTTTGAAAAAAGAGGGGATCAACGAGAGTGGTACCGCGGCAGCCAAAAGCCTGTCGTCTCTTGTATATGGAGACGGTGGGCTTTTTTTCATGAACAGATGATTAAAAAATGAGGAGGCAATACCCATGACAAAACGAATCCATATTTTTGATACGACACTGCGTGACGGAGAGCAAGCGCCTGGAGCGTCTCTTTCTCCAGAGCAAAAAATCGTCATTGCCAAGCATTTGGCAGACCTCGGCGTAGATATCATTGAACCGGGCTTCCCAATCTCCAGCCCTGGTGACTTCATGGCGGTGCAACGTATTTCGCAAGAGGTGCACGGCGTGGAGATTTGTGGCTTTGCTCGTGCGGTGAAAGAGGACATCGACGCTGCCGTTCGGGCTACACAAGCGGCAGAGCGACGCAGACTTCACATGTTCCTGTCATCCTCCAGCATTCATCTGGACTTCCAGCTCCGCAAGTCGAGAGAGCAGGTGATTAAGATCGCCCGCGAAATGATTGCGTACGGCAAACAGTTTGTGGACCGGATTGAATTTTCGCCGATGGATGCGACTCGTACAGGTGATGAGTTCCTGTTTGAGATGATCGAGGCGGCTATTGAAGAAGGGGCAACGATTATCAACATCCCTGATACGGTAGGGTACGCACTGCCAGAAGAGTATGGGGCCATGTTCACTCGTGTCATGAAAAATGTTCGTGGCAGCGATAAGGTAGAGTTCAGTGCACACTGCCACAATGACCTGGGACTCGCAGTTGCAAACAGTTTGGCTGCGATTCGCGCTGGGGTCACCCAAGTCGAGGTAACGGTCAACGGGGTCGGTGAGCGAGCAGGGAACTGCTCCTTGGAAGAGCTGGTAATGGCAATTGAGACGCGCAAAGAAGCACTGGATGCTGAGACTGGCATCAGACCGGAGCACATTTACACCACTTCACAAAAGGTGAGCCGTGCCATGAGCTTCCCGATTGCTTTCAACAAACCAATTGTCGGTCGCAATGCCTTTCAGCACGAAGCGGGAATTCATCAGGACGGTCTCTTAAAAGAGCGCAGCACCTACGAAATCATGGACCCGGAGAGCTTGGGCGTGCCTCGCAACATGATCATTCTCGGAAAGCACTCCGGCCGCCATGCCATTAAGCACCGCGTAAACGAATTCGGGGTACAGCTGACCGATGAGCAGATGGAGACACTGTACGTCCAATTTAAAGAGCTGGCTGACAAGCAAAAAGTTGTCCAGGATCATCAGCTGCTTGAGCTGGTGGGACATACCGTGAACGCGGTACTGGAGCCATTCACACTGGTCAATGCACAAGTGCTCACCGGCACATCCGGACATCGTATGGCTTCCTGCACGATTACGAACAATGCGACAGGAGAAGAACAAGCATACTCTGGCACCGGAGAGGGACCTGTTGAGGCATTGGTTGCAGGCATCAAGCAGGCACTGCCGTTCGACGTGGAGTTTACGGACATGGAGCTGTATTCATTGTCGTCGGGAGAGCATGCGACAGGCGAAGCGATCGTGACGGTCAGCGCAAACGGAAGTCATTTCAAAGGAGTTGCCGAGCATCGGGATGTACTGATGGCGGTCGCACAGGCGTTTATGGCGGCGAGCAATCAGGCGGTGCGTGATCATCAAACCAAAGTTGTTGCAGCAGGGGCTAACTAGAGTCAAACATAAAAAGTCAGCCTGTAGATGTTTGCAGGCTGACTCTTTATGTGCTTATGGCTGTAGTGGAGAGAAGAATATTTCCAGTCTAGGCTCCAGGCTCCGTCCTGCTGGGGGTCAAGACTGCCCGCTCCGAAGGGATTCGCGGGGAAACGCAAAAGTGGTAGCCGCTACGTCGTATGGGCACGGTTGCGTTTCTTTTGCCCGCGAATCCCTTCTCCGCTCGGTAGGACTCCACAAGTCGCTACGTCTGGAAATATTCTTCTCTAGCGTAACTGATTGCATTCTTTATTCTTTTAAAGTCTTTTAAAACCCGTTCAAGCAGGGACAGCTCGTAGAGGAAACAGGAGAAATAAGCGAAGATCTTAGGGACACCGACCGAGACGGAATGCAAAAAGCGAAACACGCTCTTAAGCGTCCACCTCTGAAAAACTTCTCGAATGGACTACTTTGGACGCGGTTTCGCTTTTTGCATGGAGTCGGGCAGTCAATCCCACAGGGGGTGGCCCTAGAAGCTGAGCGTTTTCTCCTGTTTCCTCCCCACCACTACAGGAACGTACAAGGTTGTACGCCTTTTTAAATCAAGCAGTAAAAATCAACTCATACACCATCTTCACGATCAAAGTAATGGATACGACCAAGAACAATGGACGGACATAACGTACCCCTGTTTTGATGGCCATTTTGGCACCAAGGTTAGCACCCAACAGCATCGCAATCCCCATGATTAGACCAGTCATGAAGACGACCTTGCCCTCCATTGTGAAGACAAAAAGCGCAGAAATGTTACTGGCCAGATTCAAAATTCGGCCATTGCCGGCTGCAATTACAAAATCATAGCCAAACAAAAGCACCATCAGAAAAACAAAGAACGAACCGGTTCCGGGCCCGAAAAATCCATCGTAAAATCCGATTAAAAAGGTAAAAGGAATCCCGATGCCGAGCGTAAATTTGGTCAGCCCTTTGTAGTTGGAGTCTTGACCGAAACGTTTGTTGAAAAGAGTGTAAACAAAAATGAGTGCCATCATAATAACGACAAGGACCTTCAAAAACTCCTGGGGAACGAACAGAACTGTTTTCGCTCCGAAATAGGCGCCGATCAGCGAGACGGGAAATAAAATCAGCATAAGCTTCTTGTCAAATTTACCGCTCTTGATAAAGGTGTAGGAGCTGGTGGCAGATGAAATGGTGCCAGCCAATTTGTTCGTGCCAAGAGCAAGGTACGGTGGCATTCCTAGCCCGAGCAGGGCGGGGAGGGAGATGAGTCCGCCTCCACCAACAGTACTGTCGATGAATGCTGCAATGAATCCAAAGACGGCGAGAAGTACGATCGTTGATAAGTCCATTTCCACTAGTAATCACCTGATTCTCTTCGTTTGTAATAATCCAAGTCTAGCACTCTCCGTTTTGTTTGCAAGATGGAAATCTTTGAAATAATACATAGATTAATATACTTTGCATACCGATTTGTTGAAAAACTGGTTGGCTTGCAGTATAATGAAGGCGTAAGCTTGACCTACATAATTTGAGGAGGAATGTTACAATGGCACATCAACTTCCTGCATTGCCTTATGCACACAACGCTTTGGAACCACATATCGACGCGCAAACCATGGAGATCCATCACGGACGCCACCATGCTACTTATGTTAACAACCTGAATGCAGCTCTGGAAGCACACGCTGACCTGCAAGGTAAAAGCATTGAAGAGCTGATCAGCAATCTGGATGCTCTGCCTGAGTCCATCCGCACTGCTGTTCGCAACAACGGTGGAGGCCATGCTAACCACACACTGTTCTGGGAAATCATGAGCCCGAATGGCGGCGGCGCACCAACTGGTGAACTGGCTGACGCAATCAACGCGGCTTTCGGAAGCTTTGACAACTTCAAAGCAGAATTCGCAAAAGCAGCTACTACTCGTTTCGGTTCCGGATGGGCTTGGCTGACTGCAGAAGGCGGAAAAGTAGCAATCAGCTCTACTCCTAACCAAGACAGCCCAATCATGGAAGGTAAAACACCTATCCTTGGTCTGGACGTTTGGGAGCATGCTTACTACCTGAACTACCAAAACAAACGCCCTGACTACATCGGCGCGTTCTGGAACGTTGTAAACTGGGATGAAGTTAGCAAGCGTTTCGCAGCAGCGAAGTAATTGTAACTTTTCCAGTCATAAGGCTTGTCGTTCTTTAGGAGCGGCAAGCCTTTTTTGTTCAGAGGAAAGAAACGGCATCGATTCAGGATACACTTGTAACTGTAATGAATATGAGATATAATACTTACTAAAAGTAACTAGGTTTAAAAAGTATAGAGGAGAGTGTATGCAAATGATGCCGTCTTTTTTCATTGCACATGGTGCCCCGTTGCTTTCCATAGAAAACAATGCCTATACAGAAGCACTGAACCAATTGCCTAGCCTGCTCCCGCGCAAGCCGCGTGCTATCGTCATATTTTCCGCTCACTGGGAAGCACATGATCAAATGGTGGGAGCAATGGACACCTTCCCGACCATTCACGACTTTGGCGGTTTCCCGCAAGCATTATACGAAATCGAGTACCCGGCAAAAGGAGAGCGTGAAGTAGCGGATGAGACAATCCGACTTCTTCAAGAAGCTGGTATTCCTGTCGCTTTGAACACGACAAGAGGCTTGGACCATGGACACTGGGTTGTCTTGCGCCATATTTATCCGGATGCCGATATTCCTGTTGTTGCCTTGTCGGTTAATCCGAACCTGACTGTGACAGAGCAATATCAGATCGGCAAAGCACTGAGCCCGCTCCGCGCAAAAGACGTTCTGATCCTCGGCAGTGGCGGAACCGTCCATAATTTTTCCTATATGAACCTGAGAGAGTCCGATAGTGCTACTTTTGAGTGGGCGGAGCAATTCGAAGACTGGCTGCAAACAACATTGACAGACTGGAATGTCGAGGATCTCGCCAATTATCGCGAGCTTGCTCCGCATGCTGAAAAAGCTGTTCCCGCGTATGGAACCGAGCATTTTGTTCCGCTTGTGTACGTCATGGGAGCTGCCGACGATGAACGTACAGCGAAGCGCCTGCATATGAGCATCCGCTATGGAAGTCTCAGTCACACCCTTTGGCAGTTTGGTGATGCGAAATAATGACAGTGCACATGGAGGATGTTTATCGGGAGTATAAATCATTACTGTTTTCCCTTGCGTACCGGATGACTGGCTCGGTAACGGAAGCGGAGGACATTGTTCAGGATACGTTTCTTGCGTTGGCAGGTACCGACATCCAAGACATTCACCATGTAAAAAGCTATCTGTGCAAAGCTGTGACCAATCGCTGTCTGGACTTATTAAAATCAGCCCGTTGGAAGCGGGAGCAGTATGTAGGCGAATGGTTGCCGGAGCCGATGCTGGACGCTTCGGAAACCAATGATCCCTTGCA
Organism: Brevibacillus sp. AG162; assembly: GCF_006715575.1. NCBI lineage: Bacteria > Bacillati > Bacillota > Bacilli > Caryophanales > Paenibacillaceae > Brevibacillus > Brevibacillus sp. AG162. The sequence goes on along the minus strand of NZ_VFNO01000009.1, from coordinate 45,649 downwards.
AACTGTGATTGCCGAAGAAGCAGTCTCGTATGGCTTGCTTGTTCTCTTGGAGAATCTATCGTCGACGCTACGGGCCGTTTTTGTGCTCCGAACGGCACTCGACTACGAATACAGCGAAATTGCCGCGATGCTCGAAATGACCGAAGTAAATTGCCGCAAGAAGTTTAGCCTTGCGAGAAAAAAGCTGGCTGAAGCAGGATATCAGGCGATCGTCCCTCAGTCGAATCGGACTTCGAGCTTGGTAGAAAAGCTGATGCAAGCTATCTCCAAGTCAGATGCGGAGTCGTTGATCGGACTTTTGACAAAAGATGCTGTGTTTGTCAGCGATGGTGGCGGGAAAGTCCGGGCAGCTATTCATCCGATCTTCTCAGACGAGCGGATTACTGCCTTCTGGATGGGGGTATGGCCGAGGTGGGCTTCTCATGCTACCATGCAGATTCGCTCGATCAATGGCCAAGATGGAATCGCCGTCTACTCCGAAGGTCATCTGAAAATGATCATCCAGATCACAATGAATGAGGAAGAAGATCGCATTGCACGCTTGTACATGATGGTCAATCCAGAAAAGCTCACCCATTTGCAAAAAGAAAATGGATGATTCGTCACAAGAAGGATACTTCACTCGTCTTTGAGGTTGAAAGCAAATTCGAGTGGAGAGGAAAGATGAATCATGAAAGCTAGATTCAATCATCGTACAACAAATCCCGAAGCGTATCAGACCATGCTCAAGCTGGAAAAATTCGTGAATGAGAGCGGCTTGGACAAAAAACTGATTGAGCTGATCAAAATTCGTGCTTCCCAAATCAACGGCTGCGCTTTTTGCATGGATATGCATACGCAAGATGCGCGCAAGCTCGGTGAGACAGAGCAACGCATTTATTTGCTCAGCGTTTGGAGAGAATCCGCGGTTTACACTGAGGCAGAGAGGGCTGTCCTTGCCCTTACTGAGGCTGTCACTGTTATTACGGCTAACGGTGTTTCTGAAGAGCTCTACCAGCAGGTCCGCGAGCATTTTGACGAGAACCAGTATGTTGCCTTGATTATGGCGATCAATACCATCAACAGCTGGAACAGACTCGCGATTTCGACAGGAATGAGCGCTCCATTCTCTATGTAAGGTGCATACTCATCCAACAAAAAGACACGCCTCTGACAAAGAGCGTGTCTTTTTTCTGCTTTCGGCTTCTATACGTCCATCTCCACTTTTCTTCCAGGGTAGAACTGCTTCTCTTCGGAAAGTGGATTACCTTTGGCGGTCAGCACGGTAGGCGTAATCCGGAAGATGGCGGTTGTACTGCCCATCGAAGAACGATACTTGATGACATGCTGTAAAGGCAACGGTTCTGAATAGTAGCCGGGTACGTACTTGTCGATCATGGACTGCATCGCATCGCGCATCTCCTCAGGTTCAGAAACACGCTCAATTGTCCCGGCGATAAACACACTCATGTAAGCCGTATCGATATGGGCAGGCACAGGTGAGGCGATTGTGCCGTACTCCTCGCAAACACTGAGACATACGCGATTATTGCCATTAATCATCTCGATTTTTCTGCCAGAATCCGCGCCGTGAAAATAAATACAGCCATTCCACCAAGCAAAGTTCAAAGGCAGGATGTACGGCTCGATTTCATTGGACAAGCCGAGATGGCCGACCTTTGCTACTTGCAAAAACTGGTCAATTTGCTCCTGATCAGTAATAGTGCGCTTGGAATAATGAATTGGAATCATGTCGAGTCCCCCAGTCTGTCGTTGTTATTCTGATCGTAGTTGGAATTTGACTAGGAGAAAAGGTGCAATTTTGGCAAAAGTGAACGGGTCAGATCGCAAAAAAATAACCGCCCTCTATTGGCAGGGGCGGCAGTCTCGTCTTATTACGAGCGTTTTGAATCCAATTTTTTGGTAAGCTGTTCTTCTCCGCGGTGGATCCAGCCGACGAAGGAATCGCGGATGGTCAGATCAAAATCGAGGTAGACCACGGCGACGAACATGTAGTGACTTTTCCCTTGAAAACGGGATCGGTAGCGCAGATCAATCCATTTGACCTCATAGCCAAAGGAGCGCTCTTTGGTTTCTACATGCACATGATGGGTAAAAGCCAGGAAGGACTGGACTTTGTAACTTTTCTTGGCTGCCGCAATCCGCTCATTTTCCGGTTTGATGGAGAAGGTGTCCAAGATGACGACGTCCCCCGAAATGACTTCACCTACATACCAATGCTGGTATGTCTTGGCGACGAAGGTCCAATACGTCCAGGAAAGAGTAGGGATGATGGTGAAGGTACCAGCTTTGCCGATTCGCTGACGAACCAGCTCGGTCGTGCGTCTTTGCGCCTGACAACGCCAGTAGTAGTATCCGGCAATGATCACGTATATCCATAAAAAGACGTGTCCAGGATGCGCACCTGCCGCCCATAGCATAAAGCCGACGAGATGGGCAGCGAAAATGAACGGATCGAAAATGAAAATGGCGTTGAGTGCCACCCATTTGTCGCGAAACGGGTACAGGCCCTTTGTGCCATAGGAATTAAACAAGTCAACGAATACGTGCAAACAGACGGCCAGGAATATCCAGCCGAGCAAATGCAGCCAATGGGGCTGTGGCATCATGGCCTGAATGAGTACAAAAATGGCTCCAGTCCACAGAAATAAAGCGGGAACCGAGTGAGAAACGCCTCGGTGATTGCGAATGTAGGCAGCGGTACCACGAAGGCGGACTAAGCCATCCAAATCAGGCGCCTGCGAGCCAATGACCGTTCCAACCATGACGGCTACTGCAAGTGACGGAGTAGAAGCTACGACAGGATCAAGATAGGCGAGCCCGGCCAATCCAAAGCCCATGGCAAAATGTGTGGCTGTATCCATGGAATCGTTGTCTTCCTCCCTTCCTTCCACTTTTATTGTTTATTATAGCGTTTGCCTAAGGTTAATTCCCGCCCGTTCTGAAAATATTTGTGTGCTTGTTCGCACGGGGTGGGAAGGGTATGATGAAAGCGTTGAATCGTTAAAGGAGGAACATGTCGCATGCTAACGGTTTTCATTGAATACAAGATAGATGCTGAAAAACGAAGTCACGCTCTGCAATTGCTCACCTCGATGGCTGAGCGAATGGAAGCGATGGGTGCACGTCAGTATCGCTCAATGGAGGGCTTGGATCAGCCCGGTCTGTTTGTCGAAACGTTTGAGGTCGAGACTGTTCAAGTATACGAAGAAATCAAGGCAAACCGATTGGCAGACCAAGACTTTTGCGACTGTATTTCCGGCGGTGCTTCGAAACTGCATGTATGGGCGTTTCGTCCCGCGGAAATGGATGAAAAGGAGTAGAATAAAAGGAAATGGCAAGAAATAAAGAAAGCTTGAAATATACACTACCTGAACAATTTCATGTGTTTGGCTTTGCCCAGGATTTGCTGGCCTGGTACGACTCCCAAAAGCGGGATTTGCCTTGGCGGATCAACAAAGACCCATATCGAATCTGGGTATCGGAGATCATGCTTCAGCAAACACGCGTAGAGACCGTTAAGCCTTATTATGCGAATTTCATGGAGAAATTTCCGACGGTGAGTGATTTAGCGAAAGCACCCGAGGAAGATGTCTTAAAAGCGTGGGAGGGACTCGGTTATTACTCCCGCGCGCGCAATCTTCAAGCCGCAGCTCGCGAGGTAACGGTTCGCTACGGAGGAGTTGTGCCGGATACACCAGAAGAGATCGCTACACTAAAAGGTGTCGGTCCGTATACGGCAGGTGCCATTCTTAGCATTGCCTATGAAAAGGCGGAGCCGGCCGTGGATGGGAATGTTATGCGTGTCTTTTCACGCCTGCTGTATTTAACCGACGACATTGCCAAGCCTGCCACAAGAATCAAAATCGAGCATCTCGTACGACAGGTCATTCCAGAGGGAAGAGCGGGAGATTTCAATCAAGCTTTAATGGAGCTGGGAGCGATGGTCTGTGTACCGCGCACTCCGCAATGCTTGACCTGTCCGGTGTTTGACTACTGTATGGCGCGTCAGGAGGGAGTGGCTGAAGAGCTGCCGGTCAAAGGCAAAGCCAAACCTCCACGCCCTGTTGATCTGCAAGTAGGCATTATCATTCGCGACGGCAAAGTTTTGATGAACAAGCGTCCCGATCAGGGGCTTCTCGCCGGCATGTGGGAATTCCCTACTGTTGAAACTGAGCAGGAAAGTGATGCTGCCAAGCAGGAGGCACTTGCAGTTGGTTTGCGTGAACGATTCGGAATCGATGTAGAAGTCATGCAGCCGCTAGGTACGGTTCAACACGTCTTCTCCCATTTGCAGTGGAACATGCAAGTATGGTCCTGTGACTGGATCGAAGGGGACAAGCTCCCTGTTCATGCAAGATACGCAGCTTGGGAGGAATTAGATGCATACACCATCCCGATGGCGCATCAAAAAATTCGCGAGCTGTTGGGACAAAAATAACAAGTAGGCAAAGCTGTCGAGCATTTCTCGGCAGCTTTTATTTATTTCATCAGACCGATGTAACGCAAGCCGTGAGATATCCCGCCATCATCGACGTGTCGCGTTACATAATTGGCATGCGGCAACAAAGCTTCATGCGCATTGCCCATCGCGATCCCCATCCCGACATAAGAGAGCATCTCTTTGTCATTCAGACCGTCTCCGAAAGCAACTGCCTTGCTTGGCGCAAGCCCGATATGCGAGAGGAGCGCTTCAATACCGAGGGCTTTTGAACCGCCTTTCGCAAAAACATCCATACAATACTCATGCCAGCGTATAAACGAGAGAGCGGGAATCTCTTCTCTGTACTGCTGTTCATGTGCATCTGGTGTAAACAACAGCGCTTGATAAATATTTTCAGAATGGACGAAGTCCGCATTGTGATCGGGGGTATCAAGCTTCAATTGCTGAAAAGTCCAATCCAAATAAGGATGCTGCTTATGGGTAGAAAAGCCCGCCGTACTGCCTTGAAACACGATGGGATGGTCGTGCTGGGCCGCGATCTGCTGCAATTGATCGAGTGTTTTGGTCGGGAGGGGGCGATCATAGATCGTTTTTCCTTGATAGACGACATATGCGCCATTGCAACTGACATACGAATCGATGCCGCACTGCTGGGCAAGCTCGTCAAAATAATAATGAGCTCTGCCTGTTGCTAAGACGACTTCGATCTTGTTTCTTTGCAGCTCTTGAATGGCTTCGAGCGTATCTGGTGGTATAATTTTTTCTTCGTTGACGAGTGTTCCATCAATGTCTAAAAAGACGATTTGATACTCCATGATTTCACTCCCCACTTTTCTCTTTTGAATCCATTATAAAGCTTTGAGAGAGGGGAAGAGCAGCGGAAAATAAAAAGATCATGCCCCCGCAGACATGATCTTTGTAAAACTGTTTCTTTTTATCGAATCAAAAACTCTGGAAATTGTGTAACGATCTGATGCTTTTGTTCTTCCATACGTTTCAGCGCTTGCTGTTGCATGTATTTTGCTTCAATTTGCTTCGGTGTCAATTTCCGTTTCTCAATAATGATTGTGAAGAAAATCATTGGAATGTACATGAGTGTATCCCTCCCATCCCGTTAATTTGGTGCAGTCAGCTGCCATCTATCGCTTTGACTCCTGTAAACCTCATCATCTGACGCCGTTGTTTGTTTTTCATACCAAAATCCCTCCTGTAGTCAAGTAGTGGTGTCCATTAAATACGGCTCACAAATTGTGCAGCTTCAAAAGCATGTTCTTCGGCGCGTTCTTCGAGATAGCGACAGCGAGCAGATTCTCCGAAAAGCTTCTCTGCTTGTTCCTTATTGCGTTCAATCTTGACTGTGAAAAGCAAAAAGTTCAGTACCATTACCAATCACCCCCTTTCAAGGTGGAAAATGTTAATTGGCGAGAAAGAAAAAGACCACGGGCGAAAGCCTGCGGTCTTCTGGCAACAAAAACGGACATGCCGTTTTGAAGGACATAGAAAGACCACAAGCAACAACACCTGTGGTCGGTAATAGACGAAATAGAAATGTTGAAGAGTACGAATACTACTGGAATTCGTCGACCCAGGAGGCGCTGCTATATTCAGTTGGAACATCCACAAGACGATCAATAAAAGCTGGTTTTAGATTCATAGCTATCATCATCATTGTGCTGCCTCCTTTCTTTCCGTAGTAGTAGTGTGTGGAACGTACTCTTAGAATATGGCATTTTTTTCTTGTTGTAAAGCGAATTTTTACCTATTTCCAGAAGAAAGTATATTCTGAATATAATAAAAAATAATAAATAATAAACTTTTATGCGTTTAGTTGGCAATTTTAGGTTTACTCATGCATATGGCGGGTATTAATATAGGACAATGATAACATGCAGAAAGGTGATGCAGCGAATGAAAACACCTAGACTCACTGTAAAATCCAAGCTGATCGCTACATTTTCCACAATATTAGTCATCCCCCTGCTGACACTTGGATGGCTCTCGTATCAAAGTGCCAAGGCTGAGTTGTCAGATGAATTGCTTACGACTGCCTCTGAAAATGTCCGTTTAGTAGACGCGCTTTTGAATCGTACACTTTTGGAACAATCAAGGAATGTGGAATGGGTCGCTGCTGATATTGTACGCAACGATATCATGGAAGAGACCAGAACAATTACGCAAAAAAAATTACAGCGCTTTCTCGCGATAAATCCAGAAGTTAGTGAAGCGTATATCGGGGATGTGAATGGCGGCATGATGACCGCAACCGGCTCCAAGCTTCCAGACGGATATGATCCGCGAAAAAGGGATTGGTACATAGCAGCTATGAAGCAGCCAGGAAAGAACATCATTGTGGACCCATACATTGATGCTATTACCGGAAAAGTCGTGGTGGGAATTGCGATGGCCTTGCCTGATCAGTCTGGTGTTTTTGGAATTGATATTCAACTGACTGCACTGGACGAGACGGTCAAGCAAGCAAAGATCGGTACCCAAGGGTTTATGGCCATTTTGGATAAAAATCGCAAAATGCTGGTCAATCCAAATGGAGAGTCTGGAGTTGAGGTTGCAGAGTCTTGGGTGGATACTGTATATGCAGAAGAGTCAGGGCGTTTGCAATTTCAGCACGAAGCAAATCCCGTCCAAGCCGTGTTTACTACGAATGAAAATACGGGTTGGAAGCTTGTAGGCGTGATGTATGAAAGCGAAGCAGCAGAAGCAGCAAATCCGATTTTTTACACGATGCTCGTGATTATAATTATTGCACTTGTGGTAGCTGGCGGAGTCATTTACCTGATTTTGCGCTCCCTACTCCGACCTTTGCGCATGTTGACAGAAGCAGCGGAAAAAATGAGCCAAGGCGATGTGACACAACAAGTAAATATACGAAGTGACGATGAGTTGGGTACATTGGGCAAAGCCTTCAATCATATGGCGGAATCTCTTCGTTCCTTGCTCCATTCTGTAAATGATTCCGTTCAGCAGCTGGCTTCTTCGGCAGAGCAGCTCGCAGCAAGCGCGGATCAGACGAGTAAAGCAACAGAACAGATTGCGGAGACTATACAAGAAATGGCGGAGGGAGCCGAGCAGCAAGTCTCCCATTCGCAGGAGGGTAACGCAGCAGTCGAACAAATGTCGGCAAGAATCGGTCAGATCGCAGAGTATACACAAAATGTATTCACCGCAGCTCAGGAATCGTCGCACTTGGCAGTAACCGGAAACCAATCTATTCAATCGGCTGTGTTGCAAATGAACGCATCCAGCGAGTCGATTCACAGTCTGGCAAAAGTCGTGGATAATCTGGGTACGCGTTCCCAAGAAATCGGAAACATTGTGGATGTGATCACTGCCATCGCCAATCAAACCAACCTGCTTGCACTAAATGCGGCAATTGAAGCGGCTCGAGCAGGGGAGTATGGACGAGGCTTTGCTGTGGTGGCTGATGAGGTACGCAAGCTGGCAGAGCAATCTGCAAGCTCGGCACAACAAATTAGTCAGCTGATCACCGCGATTCAAGCGGAGACAAACCATGCTGTAATTGTCATGGATCAAAGCAAGCGTGAAGTAACGGAAGGGATTGAAAAAGTGAACGAAGCTGGCCAGTCCTTCGAACAAATTCAGTCAGCCGTCAATGAGGTGGCAGAGAAAATCGGTCAGGTATCTGAAGCGACGCGTGATTTCTCCACAAGGGCACAGCAAGTGGTTGAGATCATTGGTCATATTTCCGAGGTGACACTACAAGCGTCTGATGGAACACGAAGTGTATCCGCAGCTGCGGAGGAGCAGCTAGCCTCTATGGAAGAGATTGCTTCTTCAGCCGTTTCCCTCGAACACCTCGCGGAGGAATTGCAAAACCAGATCGGCAAGTTCCGTATCTAATTAATAAGCCCGGCGCCGTGTTTACATACACGAGCAGCCGGGTTTTTTACTTAATCGTAAATAGGTGACGAGGAATGATCCCATCCCCCGCTGTCTCCATTCACTGGTCCACGGGATTCAAGCTCATGGATGACTTTGACGTGAAGAGAGGCTCCCTCTGCACTGAGGTAAGCTGCCAATTGTGAAAAACTGTGGTGGTAATAAAGCAGCTCATTCATTTCCCAATCAGCCAGTGGCACCATGGTTAATTCGGACAATTCCCGACCTATGTACACCCTGCCATTCCTCCTTATGTGGTAGTGGTTTGCCTGATACCGCGAGTTTAGTATGGCTATAGTTGAGAGGATCAAGTCATGCCGGGATTTTTTCCGCAGGTAGAAAAAGCGCAAGTGGAGTTGTATAATGAATAAGTGATTTTTACTTATTAGTACCTGCTATTAATAGTTGGTCAGGTTAGGAGGCAATCTTTTTATGAATACAACGAAAAAAGTAGCACTGGTAACTGGCGGAACGCGAGGGATCGGAAAAGCGATTGCGCTTCAATTGGCGGAACAGGGCTATGACCTGGTGCTGAACTATTTGCGTAACCGCACAGCGGCAAGAGAAGCGGCAGCGGAGCTGGAAGCAAAGGGCGCTCGTGTCCATCTGATCAAAGCCAATGTAGGGGATGTAGCAAAAATCAAAGAGTTGTTCGCAGAAATCGACCAGGAATTCGGTCGTTTGGATGTATTTGTGAACAATGCGGCATCGGGTGTACTGCGTCCCCTGATGGAGCTGGAAGAAAGCCATTGGGACTGGACCATGGAAATCAACAGCAAGGCACTGTTGTTCTGTGCGCAAGAAGCGGCAAAACTAATGATCAAGGGCGGCAACGGCGGAAAAATCGTGAGCTTGTCCAGCCTTGGGTCCATTCGAGTTCTCGACAACTATACAGCGGTTGGCGTATCAAAGGCAGCTGTAGAAGCGATTACTCGTTATTTGGCAGTCGAGCTCGCACCGCATAACATTGTAGTAAACGCTGTTTCTGGCGGAGCTGTGGATACGGATGCACTCAAGCATTTCCCGAATCGTGAAGAATTGCTCGGCAGCTCAGCAGAGCGTACGCCAGCAGGACGCATTGTGGAGCCGGAAGATTTGGCTAATGCTGTGATGTTCTTGCTCTCCGACAAAGCTTGGATGGTTCGCGGACAAACATTGATTGTAGACGGCGGTATTTCTCTTTTGACATAATGATTTATTGTAGAGGGAGTAGGGAGTTGGAGACTTTATGGTGTTGCGACACAAGACAAAGTTGTCCATGTGTTGTACAATAGAGGAAGAAGGTTACGAAGGAGGCAACACATGCTGATTCGTCCGTTTCGACTCGGTGACTATTCGGCTATCACACGTATTTGGCAGGAGACGGGGTTGGACCAATCGGACAAAGAGTCATTGAACGATTTGGCCCAGCATTTGGCTTGGGACAGCGATCTGGTAATGGTTGCAGAAATGGAAGGCAGAGTTGTAGGGGTCGTGGTTGGCACGATCGACGGAGCACGTGCCTATTTCTACCGATTGGCTGTACTTCCAGAGATGCAAGGCTCAGGTATTGGTCGCGAACTCGTTGAAGCAATTGAAAAGCGTTTCAAGCAACGAGGTGTCAATAACGTCTTGATCATGGTCAATCAATCAAATCCGGAAGTCCTTCCGTTTTACCTTTCACTTGGCTATGAAGTACAAAAATATGTTACACTTTCCAAAAAGCTCTCTTCTTAAAGGAGGCTTGTCCCCATTCAAATAGAGAAGAGAAGAAAGGGGAGAGTCATGTCACCAACTCCGGGCTCCAATATCCGCATAGAAAGTTATAAACATGACCATTCGTTGCACCGCATATGGGACAAATCTACGTTGATTCATACCAGTGATGCGGTGGTGATTGGGGGAAATGATCGGGTCAAGGTGACAGAAGCAGACGGGCGGGAATGGCGTACGCGTGAACCGGCCATTTGTACATTTGGTAGAGGCCAGTGGTTCAATACCATTGCCATGATTCGTGATGACGGTATTTATTATTATTGCAACATTGGTTCGCCCTTCAGTATGAAGGGACAATTGCTAAGCTACATAGACTATGATCTCGACGTAAAAGTGTTTCCCGATATGACATACTCGATTCTCGACGAAGAGGAGTTTCTTTTGCATAGCAGACAGATGAACTATCCTCCATTTGTTGTGGAAAGAGTGCAGACAGCATTGCGAGAGGTGCTGGATTGGGTAAGCGCACGACGCGGCCCTTTTCAAAGCGGCTTCGTCCAACGTTGGTACGAGCGTTATCTTTTAGTGCGAGATGATGAGGAATAATCCCTTTCCCGAATGACCGGGGGAGGGATTTCCTTGTTTGCAAAGGAGGTATGATGGTTGAGCATACGCCGCTATTTGGCTTATGTCCTGCCCTATTGGAAACAAATATTGGGCACTATTTTTATTGGTATTTTTAAGTTTGCGATCCCACTTGCTCTGCCGCTTCTTATCAAATACGTCATTGATGACCTGTTGCCGAGTCCGCTTCCTCAAGAGGAAAAGCTGAAACAGTTATTTTGGCTGATGCTCGGGGCCTTTTTGTTATTTACTGTCGTTCGCGCTCCTATTGAGTACATCCGGCAATACTATGCACAGTGGGTATCCAGCCGTATCTTGTTTGACATCCGCAATCAATTGTTCTCTCATTTGCAACGACTGTCGATGCGCTACTACAACAATACAAAAACGGGTGAGGTCATCTCTCGGGTTATTAACGACGTGGAATCTACCAAAAGCTTCGTGGAAACGGGATTGATGAATCTCTGGTTGGACCTGATTACGATTACACTGACGATGGGGATCATGCTCTATATGGATGTGGAGCTGACGATTGTCGCGATTATTGTTTTTCCTTTGTACAGTATCTCCGTCAAATTTTTCTACAAGCGCTTGCGTCAATTGACAAAGGATCGTTCTGCAGCTCTGGCGCGTTTACAAGGATATTTGTACGAACGCGTGAACGGCATGTCGCTCATCCGCAGCTTTGCATTAGAAAAGCAGGAGAGCAAGGAATTTGCCAAGGAGAACAATCAGTTTTTGGAGAAGGCGTTGGCACATACGCGGTGGAACGCCCGAACCTTCGCCGTGGTCAATACGGTGACGGATATCGCACCGCTCCTGGTCATTGCCTATGCTGGCTACCAAGTTATTGGCGGGAGCATGAGCGTAGGGACGCTTGTTGCGTTTTATGCATATTTAGAGCGCTTGTACACGCCGCTACGACGTCTGGTCAATTCCAGCACGGTACTGACACAGGCAATTGCCTCGATGGACCGGATGTTCGAGTTTATCGATGAATCGTACGATATCGTTGACAAGCCAAACGCGGGAGAGCTGCCTGTAGACCCTGGAACCAAACGCATTCGCGGAGAAATCCGCTTTGAGAACGTGTCCTTCCGCTATCGGGAGGAAGGCCCTCTCGTCTTGAACAATGTCAATCTGAGCATCTCTTCTGGTGAAACAGTTGCGATTGTCGGGATGTCAGGCGGAGGAAAATCTTCGCTGATCAGCTTGCTGCCGCGTTTTTGGGACGTGACTGAAGGGAAAATTACGATTGATGGCATCGATATCCGTGATGTGAAGCAACAAAATTTGCGTCACCACATCGGGATGGTGCAGCAAGATAATATTTTGTTTAGTGAATCAGCAAAAGTGAATATTTTAATGGGCAATCCTGATGCGGATGACAGTGCTGTGCAAGAAGCTGCGAAGGCGGCAAATGCCCATGACTTTATTAGTGAATTACCGAATGGTTACCATACGGAGCTGGGAGAGCGCGGCGTGAAGCTCTCGGGCGGACAAAAGCAGCGAATCGCGATTGCGCGTGTTTTCCTGCGTGACCCCGGTATTCTGATTCTCGATGAGGCGACGTCTGCACTCGACTTGGAATCAGAGCACACGATTCAGGAGTCATTGTCCAGATTGGCAAAAGGCAGAACCACGCTCATCGTGGCCCATCGACTTTCGACGATTACCCATGCAGACAAAATCATTGTCATGAAAGAGGGACAAATCGTTGAGGAAGGCACGCATGAGCAATTGCTGGAGAGCAAGGGAGTATACTATGGCCTGTGGAGTGTGCAAGATTTAGGAAGTACGTCCGACCCGCAACTGGGATAAGCAGATGGGATTGGAGGAAATCCGATGGAGATATGGCGCCGTAATTTATATGTGCTCTGCGGATCGTTGTTTTTCGTCATGGTGGCGATGAGCATGATCATGCCTTTTTTACCGCTTTACATTCAGCAGGATTTCGGAATTGAAGACCCTCATCAGGTTACGGCTTGGGCGGGGATTATTTTTGGAGCCAACTTTTTAACGGCGGGCCTCGTCTCGCCTATTTGGGGAAATTTGGCCGATAAGCACGGGCGCAAGATCATGATTTTGCGCTCGGGATTTTTCATGTCCATTACCATGGCACTGACCGGTTTTGCGGGAAGTCTGTGGCAGCTTTTGGCCCTTCGCCTGCTCAATGGACTCGTAGGGGGAATCATTCCTGCCAGTACCGCGTTGGTAGCATCCTCTGTGCCAAAAGAACGAATTGGCTGGGCAACAGGGTTGCTTCAGTCTTTTATTACGGCCGGAACCATTATGGGACCGCTGTTTGGCGGTGTTCTCGCGGAGAAGATCGGCTTTCGGATGATTTTTGTGATTACGGGCAGCGTATTATTACTGGCGACCTTGGTCATTACGTTTACGGTGAAAGAGAATTTTGTTCCACCTGAAAAAAAGGAACGGTCGAGTCTGCGGGAAGATTTTCAGATGATCTTCTCTTCCAAAGAACTCCCGGCGCTCTTTTTTGTAACCGTAATGATCCAGTTTGCGTTGTTTAGCATTATCCCTGTGTTGCCGATCTACATATCGCAGTTGCTCGGTTCGGAAGGGGCAAAGGTAGCGTTGTGGGCCGGTATTGTCCAGGCATGCATGGGGGTAGCAAACGTCTTTGCCTCCCCACAGCTGGGGCGTTTAGGAGATCGGTTCGGTTCGCAAAAGGTGCTCTTGTTCTCACTTTTGGCTGCCGCAATCATCTTCATTCCACAAGGTCTGGTACATACGGTATGGCAACTGGTCGCGCTCCGGTTTTTGTTAGGCCTGTCGCTGGGAGGATTGCTTCCATCCGTCAATGCTTTGCTGCGACGAGCAACACCTGTACATATGGTCAGTCGCGTCTACGGCTATAACAACAGCTTTGTCAGTATCGGCAGTATGCTTGGGCCGATGATTGGCGGCTTTTTGGCAGGCTATGTGAGCATTAGCGGAGTCTTTTACATGACGAGTGCGTTCTTGTTTATTAACGCAGGCTGGGTGTACTACAGCTTTTTCCGAAACAAATCTGTACAGCATCCTGATTCTGGAATAGAATAAGAGGTAATTTTCGCGAAAAGAGGTGCACCTCCATTGTGATGGCGAGTCGGTGTGAATAACTTCATATTCCATCAGGACGTATAGGCTGGTCCTGAACCGACAGGAGGGTGTGCTTTATGTGGCATCGACGCTTTATTTGCCTCTGGGCGGGTCAGACATTGGCCAACCTTGGGGATGTATTTTATATTGTCGCGTTTATTTCGGTCATGTACGCTGCAACTGGCTCCGTCATGTACACGGCGTTTATACCGGTTGTCATCGTAGCTTCGCAGTCTGTAAGCAGCTTGTTGGCTCCGTTGGTGTTTCAGCGCCTGTCGTTGACGGGCATGCTCGTGCTGTCGCAAGGATTGAAGACGTTACTTTTGGCTGTAGCCTCATTAGCTGTCAGCAGCGGTGTAGGAGAGCAGGGGGAGTGGATCTGGCTGTTGTTCGGATTGGGGTCAGCCATCGCCTTTATGGATGGCTGGGCAAACCCTGCGCGCAACGCTATGGTGCCGAAGTTGATAGGACGAGAAGACCTAATGCGAGCGAATGGTTTGCTTGCCACCTCGGATCAAACCGTTCATTTTGCTGGCTGGGCCGCAGGGGGATTACTCGTTTCTTGGCTGGGAGCAGGTGTTGTTCTGTGGGGAACGGTTGGTGCCTATGTAGTGGCAACGATCGCGATGGCAGGCATTGCACCGGCAAGTGAAAAGCTGCATGAAAAACAGGCAGCCAGGGCGACGACAAACTGGCTCACTGGCTGGAAAACAATTCGCGATGTACCTGTACTGCGATTGCTGGTCGCGATGGATGTCGTGATCGGCTTGTCCGGGGGTGTGTGGATCGCTGCGATTATGCTGCTATTTGTCCTCGATGTGCTTGGACAAGGAGAAGAATGGTGGGGCTACATCAATGCCGGTTACATGCTTGGAGCCATTGCGGGTGGGGCGCTGCTTTTGATGTATGCGGAGCGAATGCGTCGCCATTTATTTCGCTGGATCGTTTGCAGTACGATTGGCGTCGGATTTTTTACCTTTTGTTTTGGCAGCAGTACGAACGCGCTGGTGGCACTGTTGTTTTCCTTTGCGCTGGGCCCGTTTTTGGAAATGGTGCATGTAAGCAAGCAGACACTTTTGCAGCAAGAGACGGAGGAAGCAGCACTGCCCTATGTCATGTCAGCAAAAGGAACGATTGATTTACTCGTTTTTGGTGCGTCTGCCTTGATGATGGGGGCTATCGCTGAATGGCAGGGAGTCCGGGCTGTCTATTACGTATCTGCTGGATTGTTGCTCATCGCTTTCCTTTTGGCGTTGCGTTTGCAAAAAAAGCAGACGGTGCATTCTAGTGGGGTTTCCGTAAATTAAAGCAAAAGCAGGCTGTCTTATCCGTAGACTTTTCTACTGGTAAGGCAGCCTTTTTTGATGATATGCTTCTTGATCATAAGAAGGTATATGTATTTTTTATCTTGATTAAGGTTTGAGTAAGCCAGATTTTCTTACTACAATAAAGAGGAGGGAAGAATAGGAGTAAGGATGGGGAGCACATGAACATTCTCGTTTTGCATGGAAGCTCCAGAGATGCGGGGAATACGGAGCAATTGACAAATCTAGCATTGGAAGGCGTGCCGCACACCAGTATCCGTCTGCGAGAGAAAAACATTCGCCCGATTCACGACCAGAGGCATGACGAGGGAGGCTTCGATGCAGTCGCGGATGATTACGATGAAGTGACAGAGGCGGTGCTCGCCCATGATTTTCTGATTTTCTCCACGCCGATTTATTGGTACGGCATGTCCGGTCATATGAAAAACTATGTGGATCGCTGGTCGCAGAGCTTGCGTGACAAGCGTTATTCCTTCAAAGAATCTCTCGGGCAAAAGCAGGCGTATGTCATTACGACTGGCGGAGACCAGCCCAGAGTGAAGGGACTGCCACTGATTCAGCAGTTTCAGTATGTTTTTTCTTTTGTCGGAATGCCATTTGCGGGCTATATCATCGGGGAAGGCAACAAACCTGGTGATGTATGGTCAGATCAACGGGCAGTAGAGGAAGCAAAGATTTTTAATAAGTGGCTGAAGGCCAAACAATAGCCTAGAAGACCGGAGAGAATTCCGGTCTTTCTTTTCTTTAAAACGAGCTCCTCATTCATCTAATAAAAGCTCTGTTAGTCATTTGTCAAATTTGTTTGAGCTCAATATTTCGTGCGTAATGAACTTTTTGTAGCCCAGCTACCTGTGTGTTAGTAGTTACAGGGTAATGGTCAACAAGTAGGTAGGGCGATTGGACATTTCCAAAAACAGGGTAAAAAGCACTAGATTGAAAATAAAAAAAGGACTTTATGCTTATTTATGGTAATCGAAACAACTACTACCATTAATTTATCTATCAATAATGGTCTATTTTGGTATAGGAGATAGAACATTGGATATATCCACGGAGGGAGGAGTCTACGTGAGTAATCGGGTTTTAACCTATGGAAATATTCAAGTGACACCTTACAAATTCACGCATTTGCAATCACTAAAAGTGGTTAAAAAGATGAACGAACACGCGAAGGTAACGATCACGGGCATTATTCCAGATGAGCTGAGAGACAGCTATGTGAATCTAACAAATGAACAAACGCATATCAAAATAGCTTTGACGGACGAGAAGGGGCAGCCGAAGCCATGGTTTCAAGGCATCGTGACGAATGTAAACATCCAATCTGTCAGGGGCATTTATTACCTAACAGTGAAGGCTGTTTCACATAGCTACTTATTGGATGTCAAACCGAGAAAACGCTCATTCCAAAATCCAGCGATGACTTATGCGGCGCTAGTCAAAATGGTGCTGTCCGCATATGGGAAAGCCGATTTTATTGATTCGGTCACGAACGGCAAGGCGATCAATACGTTTGTGATGCAATATGATGAAACCGACTGGCAGTTTCTCAAGAGGATGGCTTCGCGATTCTATACGGGCTTGGTGCCTGCAACGGCTTTTGATCTACCCAAATTTTATTTCGGTCTGCCTAAAGGGAAGGACAAAGGCAAGCTAGAGGTCGCGCATTATACGGTACAAAAGAGGGTGGGGGAATATCAGAGCGCTGCGGAAAACCGAGTGCCAGGAATTGATGATCAAGATTTTACGGTATATGAAGTGGAAAGCCCGCAGATCCTCGAAGTCGGTGATGAAGTGAGCTTCAAGTCCAAGAAGCTTGTCGTCGGAGAAGCTGTCACTGAAATGAAGGAAGGAATACTGACGCATACCTACAAGCTCTTTCCACATAAGGGACTCTCGCGCAAGAAAATGTATAACAACGCGATCATCGGTGCCTCTATCCAAGGGCGCGTTCTTCAGATTCAAAAAGATAATATCAGAGCCAAACTAGACATGGATGATCAACAGGATGAGAGTACCGCTTACTGGTTCCCTTATTCGACGATCTATACATCCGAGAACAATACAGGTTGGTATGTCATGCCGGAAATAGGCGACCAGATACGAATCTACTTCCCGAGTAAAAAGGAAGAGGACGGTATTGCCATCAGCTCGGTGCTCCGAGATAACCCAGATGCCAAATCTCCGTCTCCCCAAAAGTCCTCCGCTCCAAGTAGCTCAAGACCGAGCGCGGGCGCGGGTCCCGATCGGATGAAAGATCCGGCTGTGAAGACCTTCCGCACGAAATACGGCAAGGAGATCATGCTGGCGCCAGATAAGATCGTGATATCAGCAGGCGGTATGTCTATCACAATCAGCGATGATACCGGAATCGAGATCGTGAGTGATAAAAATGTGAGCATTAGTGCTAGTAAAGAGGCGTATCTGATCGGGCAAACGCTACGCGTCAAAGCCGATAAGATCGAGCTGATTGGAAAAGGAAACACCATTTCATTAAATGAAAAGATCGAGATCAAGGGAACAGAGATAAAAATGAACTAATGGGAGGAACACACGGTCATGATGAAAGAAGAAGCACTCCAGCATCTGCACGACCAGGTGTTTTTGCCTGCTTTGGCAGAACGGGTGGCGGCAGTCCAGCTATTTTTCCATCAACATCAAGCCCAGCTCGTCGATGAGTTTGTGGAGTCGTTTCGACAGATCGCAAGTCGGATCAAAGTCATGCAGGATCGTGAGGAGCTAGCACCTGTTGGATTTATTCATTACTCCATGCTGAGGACATCTATTCTGGAAGGTACTTATACCTACCTCATCGAGGCTTATACAGATCAGTGGTATTGGGAACCTGTCGAATGCTATGCCAGATACGACGCCAATTGGGCTTTTCAAGAGATTTCATCGTTGATTCGTCTTCTAGATGAGCAGCGTAAAAAGTACATCGGTGTTCTACACACAGCGGATGTGGAGCATATGGTATGGAAGCGTTTGGATTGTTTTGGTCAAATGGTGACGGATCTGATCCGGATAGCGATCCATGAAGCCATAAAACTCCCAGAGTATTCGGAGATAAATAAGGCGAAATGTTTGCGCATCAGAGTCGGGGAGTTTAAAGACTTTAGCGAAGATGTGCATATCGATGATGGTTCCACACGAGATCAAATCAAGGGGGCGGGATGACTTGAGAGATTACTACCAACTCATGGATGACAGTCGAATCGCTCAAAAGGTGAAACCGCTGGGTCTACGAAAGGAAGACAGCTTCGCACAGCTCCCGCCTGTCTCGATTTTAGATGTCGCTGAACATAGCTTCAACGAATACACAGACTGGCTGGAAAAGCCTGTGCCTATGATGTCACAACAGATGAAGTCGATAATCGAGAAATACAATCCGAGAATTCAGTGGAAATGTGTCCATTTGATAGACAAGCGATCTGGCTCACAAAACGTGTACTGGGTCATGCAAATACCTACCTTGGATTGTCTTTCACAGGATAGCGAGTTTTATCTAAATGGAACCGTAAAGAGACTTGTGTTAGACCACGAAAAGATCAAGGCGCATCATTTTTTTGCCATTGAAGGAATTTTGGAGCCGTATATCGTGGTGAGTCTCGATGCAGCAGAAAGCTTACTGCGTAGAAGCTATACGGGCTTCGTTTTACAAAAAGTAGAGCAGGCGTAACGGAGGGAGTCATGACCGTTTACTGGGATGAGAAGATCTTGGATGCCTGGAATGACATCCAGAAACGACGTGAAATCAAGGAAGTAGAAGAGAAGATGGCACAAATGTCACCTGAAGAATGGCTGGCAGGAGTGCAGCTTGGTGTCATAGAGTACGAAGGGCAAACGATTTATTGTGAAGAGAATCTATTTTTCGACGAGCAGGTGGCGATTCATCTCCCAACGTCTATGTGGCTGATTCCTAGAGGGATCGAATCAAAAGGAAATACAACTCACCAGCATGATCAGATGACTTACAAAAATGAAAAAGGCACAGTCATGTTTGGTCTGACACATATGACGCACCTCATACAGATGGACGATGTAGAGCAATTTTTGAGTACACTGACGATTCAGTTGAAAAAAAAGCAAGCGGGCTTGCAAGTCGTACATAACGAAGTGATTGAGCTCAGTGAAGTGAAGGTGGCGAGTAGTGAATTCGTCATACCGCTAAAGAACGGGAAGTATTATCAAATCTTGTTTGTTACTGCACTAGAGGGGAGATTGCTGCTCGGTAGCTTCCATTTCGCAGCTGACGAAGTAATTGTATGGCAGCCATTAGCTAGAGCCTTGATTCGAACGATGCGACTGGTATGAGTTATTGCAACGTTATGTAACGAAAGGGGAGTAGGGAGATGCTTTTGTCTTTGCTTCAACTTCTGGCTCCGAAGGCACACGGTGAGTATTCCTATGTTGTACGTGGGGCAACCGTAAAATGCAGTGAGGGAACAGACACCAGCTTTTTAAATTTGCCGCAATGCCACGGAGTATACGCGCGTGGTAAACCGGTCATGAATATTGCCGATAACGTTGTCGATGCCAATATTGGATGTTTTGGTATTTGCAGGGAAACAGGAACCGTATGTAGACCAATGATAGCTAACAAGTGGACGGATGGAAAGCACGATGTACTGGTAAAAAACGAGCCAGCATTACTCAGTAAGTCGGAGCTGATTTGTACTGTCAAAGGGATTATTACGATTGAAAAGGATGGGCAGGATTGATGTGATTGAAGGAGAGGAGTTTATGCAGGGAACTGATGGAGTCATGACCTACCAGGATATACAAATTGTCTGGTCCTATGGAACGATCCGACTTGATCGGTTGGAATTTGTCCATCAAACTGGCGAACATGCAAAATTACGCTTTACAGGTATTGTTCCCGAAGAAAAAGAAGATGAGATTATACATAGAGCAAGCAGCCACGACGTAATTGAGCTGTGTCAGAAGGTAGGAAAGCAGAAGAAGTCGATATTTATCGGACGACTACATCATGTGGAGATCAAGGTTGTCCGTGATGTCCACTATTTGACGGTGGAAGCTGTATCGCATACCTATGCCATGGATATGGGCGTGAAGATGTGTTCTTTTCAAGATGAGAGCCGATTGTACTCAAGTATTGTAGATGAGCTGGTGTCGAAGTATCCTGGTGGAGATATGATCGATAATGCCTTCAATGATCTCAAGCAGGGCAAATACATCATGCAGTATGAAGAGACGGACTGGATGTTTTTAAAACGAATTGCCTCTCACGTAGGGGCTGTCCTCGTACCAGATGTGAGTGCGAATAAGGTGCGCTTCTGGATCGGTCTACCAGAGGGAAGAAAGCAGATCAAGCTGAAAGACAGGCCATACGAGGTTAACCAGTCCATCGCACCATACAGAACCTACACGTTTGAACACGACGATGTTTTAGAGCTTGGGGATGAAGTGCTGCGAGAGGGGCAGACCTTCGCTATTACCAAGCGAATAGCAAGCATGGTAGATGGTCTATTCAGGTGGACGTATGTTTGCGCAACTCGCAAAAGTGTGAAACAAAAGAAGATCTATAACAAAGCCATCATCGGTGCCGCTATCGACGGGAAAATCATTCAAATCGGACGAAACCAAGTCAAAATCCATCTTACTATCGATAAAACGCAAGACAAGAGCAAGGCACAGTGGTTCCCGTATGGGGCGGAAGGCAACCAAATCCTATACCTCATGCCGGAGATCGGCTCTAAAGTAAAATTGTATTTCCCAGGTGCCGATGAGGACGATGCGATGGTCATCAACTCCGTCCGTCATGCGCCACAGGGAAGCTTTGTCGAGAAGAACGACAAGCGAATGGTGGACCCGGGAGTCAAATCGTTTGGCATCCCACAAGGAAAAGAATTCACCATGGGAGACACCGAACTGAGGATGACCGCCAAAGAAGGTGCGTTGGAAATCTCGCTGAGTAGCCTCTGGGGTGTGAGTCTGAACAGTACCACGAATGTAAACATTCACGCGTCAGGAGAGCTGAATGTAAATGGTGCCGCTGTCTACATGGTGGGTTCGGCAGGGATGTACCTCGATACAGCTGCGGATACGATCGCATTAGTAGAAGAGAACGACACGAGTAGCGATCAGATTCTTCTGGATGCGGAGAAGAGTCATTCGTTTGCACCAATCTTGAGTCCGTTTGAACAAGATATTAAGAGTCTAGGCTGGCAGGGCGCGGTAGATAAACGACTCGCAGATCACGATACGGCCGAAGCCAAAGGGGAAGGGGAAGTCGTTGAAGAGACCCTGTCGTCGCTATGGAACTTTGCCGTAGATGTTGTCGATGTTGCCTACACGGGAGTACAATTGTTAGCGAGTGATGAGGGTGAGACGGTCACCAACATCAGGGGAACTAAGGTTAAGTCGTTAACCGAGGGGAACAACTTAGCAAAAGAAACAGAACAAAAAGCTACGAGTGCGGCAAACTATGTAGGAGATGTGTTTCAGGGCGAGAAGTCGTTAGGTGAAATCGGTCAAGATCTACAAGGGGCTGGTACAAAAGTCGGTGAGAGCGTCATGCAGGACTACGTTATTCCGGTCGGGGTGAATTGGCTACACCATATAGAAGACGAGTATGGAGGTAAAGAAGCAAAGCTAAAAAGAACACTGGAGGAAAGCTACGAACGAGGTAGGAATAGGGGAAGAGTGGATGTCATAGGTGCTGAGGTAATCGCGAGTGGACTGTCAGGTGGAATGGGTGGAGCCGCTATAAAGACAGTGACTACAGCAGCCAAACTGAAGCCAGATGGACCAAATAGGGATCGTACGCCAGATGGTAACGGCAGAGATGGAAGCAATGGAAGCGACGGAAATGGAACTCCATTATTCGGGCTTTTTGACTCTATTAAAAAAGATATGGAAACGCTGGATGGGAAGTTCAAAACGAAGGCGAAGACTGTTGAAGATGCGTTGAAAGAAATGCAAGAGATGGTTGATAGTTTTTTAGCTGCTATGCAAGGATTTTCCAAGCTGGTTCCCGATACAGGTAGGCCGATGTCATTTTCGCTGGGCGGGAATGGTGGTGGCGGGCATAACAATAATCATGGGAATAATAGAAATAATGAGGGGACGGGTAATGTTCCTGAATCAATACCTACCCTTAAAAAGGTTGATTGGAATGAATACAAGCGTGTAGATGATTATAAACCCACATTTATGGATGAATTTCAAGAAAAAGAATATAAAGCTGCATCAAAGGATTATGATGATATTAGAAGTGTTGGTATGACTGATATTGAACAGGTTGCAAAAAATACTGGTATGACAATAGAAGAAATTAGGGCTATGAAACAACACATGTTTTTTGATACACATAAAATCCCTTTAGATAATCAAAGTTATAGAGTTGGCCACTTTACCCCTGATTTAGAAGTAGGGTTTATATGGAAAGAGGCACAAAAAGGTGAGCTGAATCCAAAACAAAAAAAGTGGTTTCAAGAGTTAGCTAAACATGAATTAACAGAAAGTGAAATAATGAAACAAGGCTACCCATATAAAAATCCTGGTTCGTATCAAAAAGATAGTGATGATTTTGGTTCAGATCCTCCTGGTGCACATGATGTAGCTTCTGATCAACCTTCATTTGAACTCCCTGGAGCATATGACTATTATTCAAAAAAAGTTTTTGGGCAATAAAAATAGAGAAGATGGAGCGAAATAATTGATGGAAAATTTTAATCAGGCAATTAAGCGTATTTCTGCAATAGATTGGAGTTGTATTGGAAACAAGCGAGCAAGATCACACGTTCATTTGAGTAAAGAATACTTAAGAAGAGCATCAATATTTTTTCAATATTATCCTGGGTCTTGTAGGTATCCTTTTATTATCATTTCAAATTCGATAACTAAGCCACAAGTGAGTGTTGACGAATTACAAATACTAAAGGAGATTGACAATAGTTATGTTAGAGAAATTGCTACCAGTTATTTAGAGTTAAACGCACTCATTGATGAAGGAAATAAAATTGCTATTGATAATAAAGATTTGTTTGAGCCAGCAATAAAGCTATATGAAAGAGGTGGCCATTTCTTTATAAGGGGAGGTTATTTGAATGTAGCTGGTGCTACTGATTTTCTTTCGCTTGCAAATCGAGTTAAAAGGGAACCACTTGATATAAGTGATGAAACCTTGGATGCACTTGACAATGGACATGTTGATTAATTTATGGATTTGTTCGGATTATTAAACAACTTACTCTAGTCGAATTAAGGATGCGTTGAGTAAATTATAGTCAAGATATTTGTATGGATTTATACAACAACAAAAAGATAATGAAATAGAACCAACATTGCCACAATACGAGATAGCCACCTGTATTGTGGTCTTTTATCCTATTGTGGTTTGTTAATGAGTAGACCCCACCCAGTGCCGAATGAGTAGGGCAGATGAATCTAAGTAGACTTAACTCAAGTTGTATTCGAATAAAGACTTTTTCATTTTATTTGTACGCACATCAATGCTTTGGCTTTATACCCTAAAGATACAAAAAACAGGTCGATCATGGTCAGATACCACCATGATTGACCTGTTTTTTTGTTATGTTCGTTTTCTTGCAGTTTTATCAAAAATAAATTGCAACAATGTACGTACATAGAACGATAGATAAGGTGAAGGGGCGGTCAGAGAAATATTCATCGCAGCTAAATGGGATGAAGTCCCAACTATTAACAGTGCAAGGGTCAAAAATCTGGTGACGACCAGTTTACATATATTGGGCGATGGTAACGTTGAATGGCTAGCCACCTTCCCAACTTCATAGCCGCCATACAGCGGCATAAAACGATAAGAAGGATGGCTAGAAACATCGGGTGTATTTCTAAGTCAGTAGAACGTCATATCAAGAATTGGCAGGCAAGAAGAATCCGGTAACGACGACACATAAAAAACCCCCACTTCAACCGGTAGGTAAGTGGGGGAGTATTCATTTTCCCTCGAGATGACGCAGGATCGCCATCAAATCCAGCTCGCCCAAGCCTTCTTCCAATGCATGACGATAGGTCGCATTTACGGATTCAGCCAATGGGGTAGAGACGCCTGCTTCATTCGCAAGGCGAAGGTCCTTGGCCATATGCTTTAGGGCAAAGGCAGCTGGATAGTCGTCGGCGAGGATGGATGCCGCTTTTCCGCGAATGAGTGGTGTTCCTACGGCGCTCTCGGAAATGATGTCCAGCATTTGCTCCGTACCAATGCCGAGGGATCGTGCGAATAGTAATGTTTCAGACACACCTTGTACTGTAATGCCCAGCAGCAGGTTGATCGCCAGCTTCGCAGATGTACCCGCTCCGTTTGGTCCCAAATAAAACGCGGCTTTACCCAGCTTGTCCAGCATAGGCTTGGCTACCTCAAAATCAGCCTGCTCTCCGCCTACCATGATGACGAGCTTGCCTTCTTTGGCAGGCCCTACGCTACCGGACACAGGTGCATCGAGAAAGCGCAGTCCAGCTTCCTGGGCTTGCTCCGCGATATAACGGGATGTATCCGGTGAAATCGTGCTCATATCTACTGCAAGCTTGTCTTGAATGGACAGGCTCAAGAGACCGTCTGTGCCAGTATAGATTGCTTTTACTGCATCATCATCGCTTACCATCGTGAACAGTACATCGCATTGTGCTACCAAATCTGACAGAGTGGCTGTCTCCTTCGCACCCAATGCCACCAATGGTGCAGCTTTTCCCGGTGTACGATTCCAGACACGTACGTCGTAGCCTGCAGTCAGCAGGTTGCTAGCCATTGGAATGCCCATGTTTCCCAAACCAATCCAACCGATAATCATCGTCTTGTTCTCCTATCCGCTATTTATGCTTTTATTTGTTGTTGGACAAGTATCTTTAAAGCAGCGTGCTTGGATTCTGTCATCGCAAACAACTCGTCAAATCCAGAAGGAAGCGTCTTGTCAAGAACACGCAAGCCTTCCTCGGTAATGCCACCCTTGGTAGCAACACGTTCGATCAGCTGGTCGAAGCCAAGCTGTTCGTTTTTGAGCAAAAGAGCGGTTCCCAGCATCGTTTCCACCAGCATGCTTCTCGCTGTATCCAGGTCTAGCTCTGGTGTTTTGCGAACGGCTGCCTGCGCGAACGAATCAAGCATCCCTGCGATCAGTCCTGGGGCGCTGCTGGTGAGGATCGTCGCTGTTTCGATCTCGACCTCGGATACTTCCTGTGATTGACTAATGGAGGACAGGAGGGTGAGCAGCTGTTTGCGATCCTCTGTAGTTGTTTTACTGCTGCATGTAAACAAGGATACACCACGCAACTCTTGCGAAGTGACGGTAGGAATTACTTTGCTCACGGCTCCAGCATGAACGGTTTCCAAATCATCGATGCTAACACCTGCTGCTACAGAAACAATATGTACACTTTCAGGGATAGACAACTCACGGAGAACAGGCAGGATATCCAGTGGTTTTGTGCAGAGAAAGACCAGATTTGCCTGGTCGCACACCTCTTGCGCACTATCGGCTATGAGAATGCCATGTGATGCTTGCAGATTTTCAGCCTTTTCTCTTGTTCGATTGAAGACGGTGATATGCTCAGGCTGGATCACACCGCTTTTACAGAGTGATTTCACCAGCATTTGTCCCATACTGCCTAATCCAATGATTCCAATACGCATGTGCAAAACCCCCCGTCTTATTGTAACGTAGCCTCATGAAAAAAGGTACAGCCTCCCATGTGAGAGAGCTGTACCTTTGCAGTTTCGTTTAACGGATTAGTCGTCAGAGCTTCGGAAAATCATGATGTATTTCGCCAACTCCAGTACAGAGATCAGAGCGGCAGCTACGTACGTCAGAGCGGCTGCGCCCAGTACTTTGCTTGCTCCACGTTCCTCTTCATTGCGGATGAAGCCCATTTTGAGCATCAGTTCTTTCGCACGGCTACTTGCGTTAAACTCGACAGGCAGTGTGACGAGCTGGAAGGCAACTGCTCCGGAGAAGAAGATAATCCCGATGAGCAAGAGTCCAGCCATTTTAAAGAAGAAACCAGCCAACAGCAGCAACGGCGCCACACCGGACACTAGGTTGACTACCGGGAAAATGCGATGGCGCGCTACCAGCATCGGGTACGATACCTTGTGCTGAATCGCATGGCCGACCTCGTGACAAGCAACGGACAGAGAGGCAATCGAGTTGCCGAAGTATACAGGATCAGACAGGCGTACGACACGGTCAGTCGGGTCGTAGTGGTCAGTCAATGTACCTGGGATATGTTGAACAGGAACGTTCGTCAAGCCGTTGGCATCGAGCATGCGGCGGGCGGCCTCTGCACCGGTAAGACCGGAGGAGGTAGGAACTTCGGCGAATTTGTTAAAAGTTCCTTTCACACGGAACTGAGCCCAGAGCGACAGTCCGAATGCAATCAGAATCAGGAAATCCATAGGATGGAAAAACATTCCACACTCACTCCTCGTTGTAATCTATGAAAACGAAATGTTGCTAAGCCATACATGTAACCTTACTACTTCATTCTGTCCCATATTCATGTATACGAATAAGTCCTATGACAGTTTCACTATTTTATTGTACAATCTCTGACCATTATTGACAATGTTGCTGCATACCAAAAAAACAGACACATTCCTCGTCATCATGAGTGGGAATGTGTCTGTTTTGATGCTTTACGTGTAAGAAAGTTTACGTGCATCACCGCGTTGAGCAACAGTGCTTAAACTTTCTGGAGCGCATAAAAACTTTCCGCTAAAACGCGGTCGCTCCTCCTTGAACAATCCTCGATAAAGGTTTTTTTACCTGTCGTGATTTTGGGTTTTGTGATGCTCGGTTTTTCGCGGGTTTTGAAAGCCCTTCACTTCGAGCATTTTACTGCTCATTTTTGAATCCAACGTCTTTTCAGGAGCCTGCGGATATGATTGTTCACCTTTGGACACCGGGATATCCTCCTCGAAAACATTATCGCGAACAGGCTTATTATTTCCTCGGACGGATGCGAAAGGACGTGGGAATGGTTTACAGCTGAGAAAAGGCGCGGTTTACAGCCGCAATGGTGTATTGAATGTCCTCTTCTGTATGAGCTGTCGTCACGAACCAAGCTTCATATTTGGATGGTGCTAGGCATACCCCTTCATTCAGCATCAGCTGGAAGAAGCGGGCAAAAATTTCTCCATTCGCTTTTTGAGCTGCATCGTAATCATGAACAGGCTCGTCCGTGAAGTAAACTGCCAATGCCCCTTTTACACGATTGAGCTGGATGGTTACGCCGTGTTTGTTTGCGGCCTCGATGATTCCGTTCGCAAGCATAGCGCCCAGACGTTCGAATTCATCGTACACGCCCGGTTGCTTCAATACTTCCAGGCAGGCAATTCCCGCACGGATGGAAGCAGGATTACCAGCCATTGTTCCTGCTTGATAAGCAGGTCCGAGTGGGGCGACTTGCTCCATGATTTCCCGACGACCGCCATAAGCACCGATCGGCAGGCCGCCACCGATAATTTTGCCCAATGCAGTCAGATCAGGCTCGACTCCGAGTAGGTTTTGTGCTCCGCCATAGCAGAAGCGGAAGGCCGTAATCACTTCATCGTAGACGACAAGTGCGCCTGCTTCGTGCGTGATGCGGTTAACCTCTTCCAAGAAGCCAGGCTCAGGTGCCACGATACCGAAGTTGCCGACAATCGGCTCAACGAGTACGCAAGCTGTTTCGTTACCCCATTTGCTCATAGCATCTGCGAAGGCTTCGATATTATTAAAAGGTACCGTAATGACTTCGCTGGCAATGCTTTGTGGAATACCTGCACTGTCCGGAATTCCCAGGGTAGATGGCCCGGAGCCGGCAGCAACGAGCACCAAATCAGAGTGGCCGTGGTAGCAGCCTGCGAATTTGATGATTTTGACACGACCAGTATAGGCGCGTGCTACACGAATGCAGGTCATGACTGCTTCCGTACCAGAGTTGTTGAATCGAATGCGCTCCATCGAAGGGATTGCTTTGCGGATCATGCTTGCGAAGGTAATTTCCCATGGAGTAGGAGTACCGTACAGGGTGCCGTTGGCAGCTGCTTCGCAAATCGCTTTGGTCACATGTGGATGCGCATGGCCAGTAATGATGGGGCCATATGCTGCTAAATAGTCAATATATCGATTGCCGTCCACGTCCCAGAAATACGCGCCCTGGGCACGTTCCATCGTTACGGGTGCTCCCCCGCCTACAGCCTTGAAAGAGCGGGAAGGGCTGTTCACCCCGCCTAGAATGACGTCGAGTGCTTGCTCGTGCAGTTGCGCGGATCGTTCACGTTTCATGCATATTCCCTCTTTTCTTTTGGAAAAAGTCCTTCATTATCTTACCACAGCTGTTCAACAACTGGATATGAACGGAGAGCTATAGATGAAGGAAAGGAAAAATGATACAATTTTCAAGCAAATCACTCCATGGATAAAGGCGGGGTCATCATGAAACTTGAGTGCATCTCCATGAAAGGAAGCGGCAAAAGCAATGAGGACGCCTATGTGATTCAGCAGGTCAAGCATGTGTATGCGGTTATCGACGGCATTACGTCCCTGATTCCGTATGAGAACGCAGCCGGACAGACAGGCGGAGCTATCGCGGCTGAGCTCGTTAAAAAGCAGCTGGAAGCAATGCCAGAGGATGCAGCTTTGCATGATTATTTGGAGACGATTAACGAAGCCCTTCAGGAGCAGATGCGGCAAAGCGGCATCGATCTTGAGAAAAAGGAAGCGTTGTGGGGTGCGGCCTGTGCAGTCGTCCGTGTAGGAGATGCCCATATCGAGTACGCGCAGTTGGGAGATTGCATGATATTTGCCGTGTATGAG
Organism: Brevibacillus sp. AG162; assembly: GCF_006715575.1. Lineage (NCBI taxonomy): Bacteria > Bacillati > Bacillota > Bacilli > Caryophanales > Paenibacillaceae > Brevibacillus > Brevibacillus sp. AG162. Next base: position 16,742 of record NZ_VFNO01000009.1, on the reverse strand, counting down.
GATGACATTGTACGACCCCTGACGCATACGCAAGTCAGCCATTTGGAACAGGCCGCCTTGACGAAGTGGGAAGACGGAATCAACGAAGGATTGTGTACCCGAACAGAGCTGTCTGAACGATGTATGGACATCCTGATCCATAACCGCTATCAGGCGAATGGACCAGGAGGCTACGGCGTGTTGAATGGCGATGTTGCCTGTCGGGATTTTATCGAGTATGGACGCATGAATCGAGTTGGCGTGAAGGCATTGGTGCTGGCAACGGATGGTCTTTTTATGCCGAGAGCTTTAGGTGGAGCACAGCCGAAGTGGGAAGAGACGGTGCTGCCGATCGTACATAAAGGGCTGCAACGTTATACAGACGAGCTTATCACTCTGGAAAACAACGATCCTGAATGCACCCGCTATATCCGCTTTAAAAAGTCAGACGACAAAACGGGAATGATCCTTTATCTTTATTAACAGTTTGGTGCAGTTTGCCTTTTGCACAATTCGATTGGCTCATATACACTACAAATGGTATTTAAGCGAAGAAAAAAGGACGGTTTTCCATGATTCAAGTAAATCATTTGCAAAAGGATTTCCGCATCCATCAGTCCAGACCGGGCCTTGGTGGTGCTTTTCGTGATTTGTTTAGTCGGGAGTATAAGACGGTAAATGCGGTGGATGACCTTTCTTTTACAGTAGAGGAAGGGGAAATGTTCGCGCTGATTGGGGAAAATGGTGCAGGAAAATCGACCACGATCAAGATGCTGACAGGTATCTTGACCCCGAGCGACGGCGAAATCGTCATTAACGGCTACGTGCCTTTCAAGCAGCGGGAAGAGTACGTTCGATCCATCGGAGTTGTTTTCGGGCAGCGCTCTCAGCTTTGGTGGGACCTATCTCCGATAGAGTCCTTCCGTCTGTTGAAGAGTGTTTATAAGGTGGATGAGGCAGAAGGAGAAAAGTGGCTGGAGCGTTTGATTGATGAGCTGGAGATTTCTTCGTTCGTCAGTCAGCCAGTGCGCAAGCTGAGTCTCGGTCAGCGGATGCGCTGTGAAGTGGCTGCTTCGTTGATTCATAAGCCACGCCTGCTGTTTCTGGATGAACCGACAGTTGGACTCGATGTACTTGTTAAGCAAAAAATCCGTGAGTTTCTCCGCAATCTGAACGAGACGGAAAATATGACGATCTTGTTGACGACTCACGATGTGTCAGACATCGAAGCACTCTGTAAACGCGTGCTTGTCATGGACAAAGGGAAGCTGATCTTCGATGGCTTGCTGAATGACCTCAAGGAAAAATGGGGCAATGGCACAGAGGTGTCCTTCCAAATGAAAAAGCGCACTTCAGCAGCCGCACTCCGTCAGGCATTGGGAGAGATGCCTTGTGAGATCGAGCAAATCAATGATTTTACCCTCAGTGTAAAAGTAGCGCGGAGTCAGGAAATGCTGCCCTTTGTGTTGTCGACGGTCATGTCCTCCTTTGAAGTCAGTGACGTGAAAATCGAGGAGACGAGCACAGAGGATATCGTTCGCAACATTTATTCCTCAGACCAAGAGGTAAGAAGCCATGCGTAAGCTTTATATGGAACTCATCCGCATGAGGTTTTTGACGATGCTTGCCTATCGTGTGAACTATTACAGCGGAATCATTATCTACGCGATCAATATCGGTGCGTACTACTTTTTGTGGGGAGCGATCTACGGAGGGCAGCAGCAGCTGGGCGGGCTTACGGTGGAACAGATGACTTCCTACGTTGCGATTGCATGGATGTCGCGGGCGTTTTATTTTAACAACATCGATACAGAAATAGCCCAGGACGTCCGAGAAGGCAAGGTCGCGATCGAAATGATACGCCCTTATAATTACTTGTCCGTGAAAACGGCGCAGGCGTTTGGGGAAGGGATCTTTCGCTTTCTCTTTTTCGCGGGTCCAGGGATCTTCCTTATCAGCCTGATCATTCCGTTCAGCTTTCCGGCGACAGCGACTGGATGGGGGCTGTATTTGATCAGCTTAATGTGTGCGTTTTTGATCAATACACAAATCAATCTGGTGACAGGCTTGCTCACTTTCTTCCTGTTCCGAAACGATGGCATGATGCGAGCCAAGCGGGTCGTGGTGGATCTGTTGTCTGGTCTCGTGCTGCCGATCAGCTTTTTCCCGGGCTGGGCGCAAACGGTAATGGGTTACCTTCCATTTCAGGCGGTCAACTACTATCCGAGCCTGATCTTCACAGGTGCGATTACAACGGAACGTTCCTGGGAATTGATCGGTTTTCAGGTCATCTGGATGTTTGTCATACTGGTTCCCATCTTGGTGATGTGGCGTCTTGCCCGCAACAAGCTGGTTGTGCAAGGAGGGTAGAGCATGCAAAACATGAGACATATTTTCAGTATTTTTGCCGACTACCTGAGCCAGTACTTCAAGACGAGACTGGCCTATCGCACAGATTTTATCGGGGATTTTGTGTCCAATCTGGTTTCTGAGTTGATCAATCTCATCTTTATTATTGTCGTGTTCACGCATGTTCCGCTTATGGGGGATTGGACGCGTGATGAGATTATCTTTATCTATGGTTTCTTCTTGGTTCCATACGCGTTGTTCTCGATGTTCTTCGGGTTTTGGGACTTCAACGAACGGTATATCATCCGGGGCGAGATGGATCGCATCCTGACGAGACCGATTCACAATCTGGCGCAGGTGTGCCTCGAGTCGATTGCGCCAGACCGTATTTTTGGAGTCATAACCGGGATTATCATCATGGGGTATGCTGCCATTCAACTCGATTTGTCGTTTTACTGGTACGACGTGTTCATCTTTATCGGGCTCTCGATCAGCGGGGCATTGATTTACGGTGGCGTGTATACCGCGATTGCTGCGGTTAGCTTCTTTTCCGACTCACGTACAGGGATTGCCCCGATGATTTACAACATCCAGCAATATGGGCGCTATCCGGTAGACGTTTACAACAAGGCTATTCGCTTTGTGCTCACCTACGTGCTGCCGTTTGCCTTCGTGGGTGTTTATCCGGCGGCATACTTTTTGCGCAAGGAAGTCTGGTACACATATGCGGCAATGACACCGGTAGTGGCTGTCATTTTCTTCGGTATCGGGCTTCTCGTTTGGAACTGGGGTGTCACGAAGTATCGAGGAGCGGGTTCTTGATGATTTATAATCTGAAGTCGTTGTGGTAATATTAAAAGCATAATGTAAAAAAAACCGTCCCGGCGGCAACCGGAACGGTCGGTACAATAGGCGCTTCCCGCAAAGGGGTGCGGCTCAGATCTGGGTGTGAAATAGACCGCTGAGGTGTCAACTCAAGGGCGGTCTATTTCTTTTTGGTCAAGGTAACTACCAAGCCGATTATTGTTATACCAACTAAACAAATCGGAAAAATAAACAAAAAGTGTCGCTTTGGCAGTTTCCTCTATTGTCAAATCAAAAAACAGCAGTATAATATGCTGTATACAACTACACATTCCTTCGGGGCAGGGTGAAATTCCCGACCGGCGGTGATCATGCTTTGTGCATGTTAAGCCCGCGAGCCTCCCGAGCTGCAAGTAGCGACGGAGTGCAGGATCTGGTGTGATTCCAGAGCCGACAGTACAGTCTGGATGGGAGAAGGATGACGACAGTACGTTTATCACACGTGCTTGTTTGCCTGTGCAAACGGGATGAGAACGTAGAGGCCAGCCCTCTTGTTTCTTGTACCTTTTATTTGCGCATGGTTTTGTCATACGCTTGCAAATGCCCTGTGGAACCTATAGCCACAGGGTTTATTCTGTTTGTGTAACAAGACGTGTGAGCTTACAACGACTGTTGCCATTCCTCAAGAAGGAGTAGAAAAATGAGGAGATGGTAAACATGAAAGAAACAGCGCTGCATTCTTCGCGCACACGTGCAACCCAAAAGCTGGTGACGATCCCCATGCTGGCGGCCGTTGCATTTATTCTGCAGTATCTCGAGGTTCCTGTTCCGCTGATGCCAAGCTTTTTGAAGCTCGACTTCAGTACACTCCCGGCATTGATCGGGGGACTCATATACGGACCTGTAGCCGGCGTCATTATCGAGGTACTTAAAAATACACTGCACATGCTCTTCAAAAATACAGACGGTCTGTTGATCGGTGAGCTCGCAAACGTTGTAGCAGGATCAAGCTTTATTTTTGCGGCTGTCTACATGCAGCGTCTCGGCCAAGGCAAAAAAGGCTTCCTGACGGGTCTTGCTCTGGGAACGTTGTTGATGACGATTGTCATGGCTGTGGCAAATGCGTATGTGCTGTTGCCTGCGTACGCTGTGCTTTATCAAATGCCGATTGAACAGCTTTTGACCATGTTCAATGCGACAAGTATCTGGTCATTGGTTCTGTACGGAATCGTACCATTCAATCTCTTCAAAGGTGTTATGATTTCAGTGGTTGCGTATCCGATCTACGTGAAGCTCGGCTCCAGAATCGCTGCCCGTATCAACAATTGACAACCACGATGTGACTCGCTAATATGTTTAGTTAATAGATAGTCACAAAAGGCTATGAAAGGACCCGCAGCTATTCCCTCGTAACAGAGAGTCGGCCCTAGTCTGGAAGGCTGATACGCAAAGGATAACTGCCCCCCATCCTGAAGCCGCTGGTGAAGAGCTGAGCCGGATGCCCACCGTTATCGGGTTATCGAGAGGACTATGGCGTATGCTGTAGTCAATCAGGGTGGTACCGCGGAAGTTGATCCTCCGTCCCTTTTAGGGATGGGGGATTTTTTGCATTTTACGTAAGAATAAAAAGGAGCGTAGACGGATGAAAGAGGACAAAGCGTTTGTAAAAGAAATTACACCGCAATCGGAGGATTTTTCGCGTTGGTACATCGATGCCATTAAAAAGGCGGATTTGATGGACTACACACCGGTACGCGGCTGCATCGTGTTCAAGCCGGATGGCTTCGAGCTATGGGAGCGAATTCAAGAGGCGATGAATAAGCGCTTCAAGGAGACAGGGCATCGCAATGCCTATTTCCCGATGCTGATCCCCGAGTCCTTCTTTCAAAAAGAAAAAGAGCATATCGAGGGCTTCAATCCAGAGCTGCCTTGGGTAACAGAGGCTGGGGGCGAGCCGCTAGAGGAAAAGCTGGCGCTACGTCCAACCTCTGAGACGATCATCGGTCATATGTACAGCCAGTGGATTCAGAGCTACCGCGACCTGCCTGTATTAATCAACCAATGGGCAAACGTTTTTCGTTGGGAAAAGCGGACAATACCATTCTTGCGGACATCGGAGTTTCTCTGGCAGGAAGGCCACACGGCACATGCGACAGAGGAGGAAGCTCGTCAGGAAACGATGCAAATGCTGGAGATTTACCGAGAGGTCGTCGAGCAGGAGCTGGCGATTCCGGTTTGGAAGGGACAAAAAACACCGAGTGAACGCTTTGCTGGTGCTGTCGACACGTATTCCATTGAAGCGATGATGAAGGATGGCAAAGCAGTGCAAGCGGGCACCTCGCACTATTTGGGCGATAAATTCGCGCGCGGCTTTGAAATCAAGTTTTTGGATCGTGACAATCAGTTCAAGTACGTTCACACCACATCATGGGGAACCTCTACGCGGCTGATTGGTTCGATGATCATGGTGCATGGCGATGACCGCGGTCTCGTGTTGCCGCCTCGCATGGCTCCGACACAGGTTATTATGATCCCAGTCGGTCCGATGAAGCTGCGCGAGAAGGTGATGGAGGCGTTTGATCCACTCTTTGAGGAGATCAAGACTGCAGGCGTGCGTGTCCGTGCCGATCTTCGCGAAGAAACACCAGGCTGGAAGTTCAATGAGTGGGAAATGCGCGGAGTTCCTCTGCGTTTGGAGCTCGGCCCGCGTGACGTGGAAAATGGTCAAGTAATTCTGGCTCGTCGTGATACGGGGGAGAAGGTGACGGTTTCACTTGAAGGTATCGCGCAGACAGTTGTTCAACTGTTGGAAGAGATTCAGCAAAATATGTTCCAAAAAGCACTCGCCTTCCGTGATGAGAACTCACATTTGGGGATCGATACACTGGAGCAGCTATCCGCTCATATTGCAAAAAACGAGAGCGAAAACAAGACGAGCGGATGGGTGTTAGCTGGCTGGTGTGGGGATGATGCTTGTGAATCGAAGATCAAAGAGGAAACAAAGTTCACCTCTCGCAACATCCCGTTTGAGCCTCCTATACAAAAGAAAGCCTGCATTTGCTGCGGCAAAGAGTCACAGCATAGTGTCTGGTTCGGAAGGGCGTATTAATCAAACAAAGGGTGTGTCCACGCTTCGGCGGCAGGACACACCCTTTTTTCAACTATCGTCCGAGTATCCAATCGGTAAAAGCTCGCACATCCGTAAAGTGGTAGTCAGGCTCGGGATCGAATTTTCCAGACTTTTGTGTAACCAAAAGCCAATCCACACCGACGGTTCGCAAACCAGCGGCTCGACCAGCCAATACGTCAGCATCACTATCGCCTACGAAAATGGTTTCCGCAGGCGTTGCGCCTAGCTGGTTCATAGCGGTAAAAATACCTTCTGGATGAGGCTTTGGATGTGTGACCTCATCCCCTGTGATCACGACGGAAAAATACGAATCCAATCCCCATTCTCGAAGGGAGATGTCAGCGCTTTTTCGTCCTTTTCCTGTTACGATTCCCATTTGGATACCTGCTGCGTGAAGTTCATCGAGCATGCTTCGGATATTTTCAGGGTTTTGTACGCGGGAGTGTTCATCTGTGTATACACGATAAAAATGAGCGAGGGCGTTGTCATGCGCATGTGAGGGAAGCTTGTTTTGCAAAATGCCTGTCTCTGTGGGGCCAAAGAGAGCTACAATCTGCTCGTCGGTATAATGCTCTTGTAAAAACTGCTGAAAGGTAGAGCGAAAAGCAGTGAAGATCAAGGGGAGGGTATCGGCAACTGTGCCGTCGAAATCAAACAAGATCGTCCGCATTGGAGTCCTCCTTTGATTAGAAAATGAAAGAAAACCATCGCATCTGATGGTTTTCTTGGTGACTTACTCATCCGAATCATCAAAAGGATCATCAGCATCATCTGTTGGGTCAGCTGGAGTCAATGGGAACAGGATGTCGAAAAACTTGAATTTTCGACGGCCAGATTCCTTTTTGAACCCTTTGTACTTTTGCAACAGCTCAGAGATGTCTTCCACAAATTGATTGCGTTCATCTTGACTCAAATAAAATTCAGTCAAATTATAAGCGAACGTATTTTTGTATTCTTTCCGAACATCTTGGTCGCTTGCGACGAAGCGATTGAGAGTCCGCATGAGGTCCTTTTCCGTTGTACGAAACGGAGTAAACATGACATCACTTAATTGTTGAGCGTTTTCTTCAATCATCAATTGAAGCTTGACCTGAATGACCTTGGCAACAGGCTCATAATATTTCTCCACAATGGAGCCTTTTACCCGGGTATCCACTTGCTCGAGCAGCCCAACACGCACGAGCTCCTTCACATGGTAATGTAGCCGTGCTGCATTTTCGCCTAGTTCTGTAGCGATTTGTTTGGCCGTTCTGGGCTCCAAATCTTCAAAGAGTTCCAAAATCTTAACACGTTCCGCTATAGCAAGCGATTTCAACGCTTCTGGATCTGTTACTTCAAAAAACTCTTTCATGTTAATTCACCATCCAACTGACTAGGCCAAATTTTATTTTTTTTAATTCTATCCTTTTCTGCATCAAAGCGCAACTTGTATGCGGATGAAGTGACTACTAGATTGTGGTAAAATGGGACCAGCGAAAACAGGATATTATCGAGAGGAGGGAAAAGTTTGACGGCAGTAGGACAAGCTGCACCTGCATTTACGTTGCAGGCGAGCGACAATCAGACCATCTCACTTTCCCAATTTCATGGACAAAATGTCGTGCTTTATTTTTATCCGAAGGACCAAACGCCGACATGCACCACAGAAGCATGCGACTTTCGTGACTTCCATTCAGGCTTTGCTGAATCGAATACAGTCGTTCTTGGAATCAGTCCGGATTCTGTGAAATCGCATGACAAATTTATCGCGAAGCATGAATTGCCTTTTCCACTTCTGGCAGATCCGGATCACCAAGTGGCAGAGGCTTATGGTGTGTGGGTGTTGAAAAAAATGTACGGACGAGAGTACATGGGCATTGAACGCACGACGTTCGTCATCGACAAAGAGGGTAACATCGCAAAAATATGGCCAAAAGTAAAGGTCAAAGGGCATGTGCAGGAAGTGCTTCAATTTATTAAGGAAGAGCTTCAATCCTAACGTTTATTTCGCAATGGGCGAATGGAGGAACATACAAATGAGTGTATCTACGGAATATGTCGTGCAAAGCTTTTGCCAATTGGCGAACATCCCAAGTCCATCTGGCAATACGGAAAAAGTAATGGCCTGGGTTGCACAAGAATTAGAAAAGCTTGGCGTTTCCTTTAAACGAACAAACAAAGGGGCAATCGTTGCAACAGTAGCGGGGGCTAATAACGAAAAGGCAAGACTCTTGACAGCTCACGTCGATACGCTGGGCGCGATGGTAAAAGAGATTAAGAGCAACGGGCGCTTAAAGCTGACCTTGATCGGCGGCTTTGCATTCAATGCGATTGAAGGGGAGCACTGCGTTGTAGAGACTGGCAGCGGTCGTCTTGTAACCGGTACCATTTTGTCCACTAAAGCTTCCGTGCATGTATACAGCTCAGAAGCGGGAAAAGCTGAGCGCAATGATGCGAACATGGAAGTCCGATTAGATGAAAAGGTCACAACCAAAGAGCAAGTACTGGAACTGGGGATTTCCGTCGGAGATTTTGTCTCTTTTGATCCACGGGTGACTGTAACGGATAGCGGCTTTATCAAGTCCCGTCATATCGACGACAAAGCAAGCGTAGCTGTGCTGCTGGGGGTTCTGAAGGAACTGAGTGAATCCGGCTTGAAGCTGCCTTACACCACACACTTTTTTATCAGCAATAATGAAGAGATCGGCTACGGCGGCAACTCCAGCATCCCTGACAACGTGGTGGAGTACCTGGCTGTCGACATGGGAGCGATTGGGGACGGACAGACGACAGATGAGTATTGTGTGTCCATATGTGCGAAGGATTCCACAGGACCTTACCATTACGGATTGCGCAGTCATCTGACCAAGCTCGCACAAGCGAACGGTCTGAACTACCAAGTGGACATTTATCCCTACTATGGTTCTGACGCAAGTGCTGCGCTGAGAGCCGGATATGACGTTGTCCATGGCTTGATCGGACCGGGCGTAGATGCTTCGCACTCCCATGAACGTACACATAAAGAAGCGCTCGACAACACGGCAAAGCTTGTTATGGCCTACCTTCAATCAGAAGAAATGCAAGCATAGGAGGACCAGATGAGCAATATGTATCAATGGGCTGACTACTATGATCTCACTCAGCGCGGTGTTGCGGGTGATGTTGAGTTCTATCTGGAACAAGCCAAGCTGGCAGGGGGAAAAGTGCTGGATCTTGCTTGCGGCACCGGAAGAATCAGCATTCCAATGGCGCAGGCTGGCATCGACGTTACCGGAATTGACCTATCCCAGGATATGCTGGCAAGGGCTCAGGTAAAAGCAGAGGAACAAGGTGTAACATCCGGCTTGAAGCTATTGCAGGGGGATATGCGCGCCTTTGATCTGCAGGAGTCATTTTCCCTGATTATGATTCCTTTTCGGTCGTTTTTGCACCTGTTGCATGTCCAAGAGCAAATGAAGGCATTGACGTGCATTCGCAAGCATCTGGCTCCAGGCGGGAAATTCATCATGAACGTGTTTGTGCCCAAGATTCATCATTTTTACGAGGAAAATGAAAAAATGTCCTTGCGTGGCACCTATCCACTCCCGTCGGGGGAAGAGGTTGCGATGTGGGATTACACCCGTTATGACCATTTTCAGCAACTGTCCGAAGTGACACGCATATACGAGCGTACGGATGCACAGGGAGTTGTGACGGAACGGGTGAAAGGCCGATTTACTCTCCGCTACATTTTCCCCGCGGAGCTCCATCATCTGCTTCGCCTAAACGGCTTGAAGGTCACACAACGATACGGTTCTTTTGCAAAGACACCATTTGATGCAAATAGCTCAGAATTGATTCTGGTCACCGAAGCTTTGTGAACGGAACCTGTGGAGGGGATACGGAATGAAGATTTATACAAAGTCGGGGGATAAAGGTGAGACGTCACTGGTTGCAGGTGTCCGCGTGCCTAAGTTTGCGGACCGTGTAGAGGCATACGGTACGTGCGATGAAGCCAACTCGCAGATTGGATTGGCCCTGTCCCTGTTGCCTGCAACAGAAGAGTGGAAGGAATTGCAGGATGTCTTCCATGTCATTCAGACAAAGCTGTTCCATGTAGGAGCTGAGCTGGCGACGCCAGAAGGCAAGAAGGTAGGTTGGCCAATTGCAGAAGAGGATGTTACTTTTCTGGAAGAGCAAATTGACATGCTAGATGCGAAGTTGCCGCCGCTCACCAATTTTATTTTGCCTGGCGGACATCCGGCAGCGGCTGCCTTCCATGTTTCGCGTACGGTCGTCAGACGTGCAGAGCGCAAAGCAGTTCATGTGGCACAGCAGGAGCAGGTAAACCCGTCCGTGGTCAAATACCTCAACCGATTGTCCGATTATCTGTTCGTTGTGGCTCGTCATATTAATAAAGAAACAGGTGCAGTTGAGAAAACGCTACACGAATAGGCAAAAGCCCCCTGACATCAAGCAGGGGGCTTCCCTATTTTATTTGGTACGCAGGTAAGTGGTGATTCCCGGGAGAAAATCGATTTTCTCAGTGTGAAAAGTATCGTAGAGAAGCTTTCCGTCCTTACATGCGTTTCCTTCCAGCAGCATGGTGAGCTGCGTATTGGTAATCGGGAAGAATGGGAATCTCTCCATCATATTGACCACAGGCTTCATGAAAGCAAGGGGAATGTGAATTTTATTGACCTTCCGCTTTCCGATGGCCTCACCAATCGTATCTAGGATTTGTCCGTAGGAGAGTGGTTCTGGTCCGCCTGTTTCGTAAGTTTGATTGGTCGATTCGGGTCTGCTCAAGGCTTGGACGAATACATCGGCCACCGTCTTGCGAGCGACTGGCTGCAAAGGGTAGGAGCCATCGCCAATGACCGGTGTGACAGGTAAACGAACCAGATCAGCGAGCATGTTCACGAATTCATCCCCAGGACCAAAAATGACAGATGGACGGAAAATGACGTAGGGTATACCACTTGCTTGCACAAGCTGCTCCGCTTCGTATTTGGTTCGGTGATAGGCGCTCGTGGCGTTTTCGCGTGCACCAAGAGCACTCATATGGACAAAGCGCTTGATTCCAGCTTGCTTGGCAGCCTCCAGTACATTTTTTGTACCTTCGACATGGATGCGAGAAAAGCTAATGCCTTTCCCCGGTTGTTCGCGAATAATTCCGACGAGGTGGATGACAGCATCGCAGCCTTGCATCGCCCTCATCAATGATTCTTTATCAAATAGATCGCCAGTCGCTTCCGTTATAAGCGCATGGGCGGTTTCGTTGTAGGGAAGCTTACCTGTTGAACCAGCTCTGGTGAGGCAAACCGTCTTATATCCTTCTGCCTGCAAGCGCTCGAGTATACCCCGTCCAACAAAACCTGTGGCACCAGTCAGGAATACTTTCATGGAAAACCTCCTCCCGTTAAATACTTCCAGACTCATTGTACAACAGTTGCAGTCTGTGGTGCTATCGATCGCTGTGTTGACCAAGGCGGTATAATGTAGGGAAAAGGGGGATATATTTATGGCACAACGCAAAGTACCTGTGGCCGACATTTTGGATAATTTGCAGCAACTTTATCCAGATGCGCACTGTGAATTGAATTATACAACCCCGTTTGAACTTCTCATTGCGACCATTCTTTCTGCCCAATGTACAGATAAACGGGTAAATGAGATTACGGCACCCATGTTCCAGCAGCTAAACCAGCCGGAGCATTACCTTCATTTGACACAGGAAGAAATGGAAGAGCATATAAAAGGGCTCGGGTTGTATAAGAATAAGAGTAAAAACATTTTAGAGACCTGTAGAATCTTGTACGAAAAATACAATAGCGAAGTTCCGCAAACGCATGCCGAGCTCGAAGCATTGCCGGGTGTAGGGAGAAAGACTGCAAATGTCGTTTTGTCCAATGCATTCGGGATTCCTGCGATCGCGGTGGATACGCATGTATTCCGCGTAGGAAACCGGTTAGGCCTTGCGAATAGCGACAATGTGGACGAAGTGGAACGTCAGCTCATGAAGCGCATTCCGAAAGAGAAGTGGACGGATGCGCATCATTGGTTAATCTGGCACGGCAGACGTGTATGCTCGTCGCGCAATCCACAGTGCGGCAGCTGTACACTTCAATCCATGTGTAAGTTTGCACAGGCGGAGGCCAAAAAAGCCAAAAAGCCTGCAACCAAAAAGCCTGCAACCAAAAAGCCAGCAAAAGCTCAGTAAAAAACTTGATTTTCCACTTCTTTCTGTCCAAATCCGTTGAATGGATATTGACAGTTTTCGCCGACTAGACGTACACTTATTTATAGTAATTCTAATCAATGACATTAGAGAAGCTTGTTCTTTTGTCTTGCGAAAGACTGTGGGGTGTAACAAGATGGTACAACGTGTGGAGAAAGCTGTTGAAATCCTGAAGAATACCGGGGTTCGCATGACACCTCAGCGCCATGCAATTTTGACCTATTTGCTGGAAACGATGACCCACCCGACGGCTGACGAAATATATAAAGCCCTTGAAGGCAAATTCCCGAATATGAGCGTTGCAACGATTTACAACAATCTACGAGTCTTTAAAGATGCTGGATTGGTTACAGAGCTCACTTACGGGGATGCGTCCAGCCGATTCGATGCCAATGTGGAAGAAGATCATTATCACGCGATCTGTTCCTCCTGTGGTGCAATCAGGGACTTCCACTTTCCGTATTTGCGGGATGCAGAAGTAGCTGCTTCCAAAGACATCGGCTTCAAAGTAACCGGACATCGTATGGAAGTTTATGGCGTTTGTGATTCCTGTCAAAAGAATCCCCACTAAGAATGTATTTGATGGATGAGCACCTCCTGCTTAAATCGGATAATCCCGGTGATGCAGGGGGTGTTTGTTTTTGGAGGACATAACCCTTTCTGTCGATATCTGTAACCTTTTGGCTTCTCGTACGTCTTCTTCTTGGTAGGAAGTTTGACCGTGAATTACCAGAATACAAAAGGTTGTGAATGGATTGAACGAACGCTATGATCGAAATAATGAGTCAAATCATACAGCCCAAGTCAGAAGACAGGCTTATGTACCGGGAAGCAGGTGGAGATTATGAGCAGGGAGTCGGGGAGAGCTCTGCGACCAAGACGAAGAAAACGACGGGTTTTTCGCAGGCTGTTTTTGTTAAGCTTTCTCTTGTTAGCTATCTTCGGCAGCATTTACTGGTTTTTTGTGCTCCGTGCTTCAACTGAGCATGTGCAGCCGTATGATGGAGTTAAAAATGTGATTGTATACGAAGGCTCACGGAAAGAGTCCACGTATTTATTGGAATCAGAGCAAATATTGCTGCCCTTTGATTTCATTAAAGAAAACATTGATCCTGCGATTTTTTGGGATGAGCCTACACGTTCCGTTATCGTCACGACTAAGGATAAGGTGCTTCGGATGGAGAGTGGAGAAATTGTCGCTTATCTAAACAAAAAACCTGTGGATTTACGCGTTCCAGTGAAAGAGGTCGACGGCACACGCTATGTCCCGTTGGATCCTTTGGAAAAGCTGTATCCTTATTCTTTTGAGCGAAAAGCAGATACGGGTGTCCTGGTCGTCGAAAAAGAGGGCTACGAAATCCAGCAAGCGAAAGTAATTGCTGCAGAGGAAAAACAAGCAGTCCGTACCGGTGCTTCCCATCGAACCCCGATCGTGGCAGAGCTGTCTGCGGGTGAAGTTGTCGACGTTCTTGGCAAGAAGGAAAGCTGGTATCGCGTTTTGACGGCCTCAGGAGTAGGCGGATTTATTTCAGAGAAAAGTATTGAAATGACGGATGTGCGCAAAGTTCAGCTGGAGCACACGACCGCTACCGGACAACAACACGCTGCTTGGAAGCCTGAGGGAAAAATCAACCTCGTATGGGAGCACGTCGTCAGTAAAAATCCGGATGTTTCAAAAATTGGTGCATTACCAGGGGTAAATGTAGTTTCTCCTACTTGGTTTGAAATGAAGGATGCAGAAGGAAATCTGTTGAACAGAGCCGATCCTGCGTACGTCAAATGGGCCCATAAGAGGGGCTACAAGGTTTGGGGTCTAGTTACAAATGGCTTTAATCCAGATTGGACCAAGTCTGTTCTCAGTAGCTATGACAAGCGAGATAAGTTAATTGCCCAACTCCTGTACTACGCTCATCTTTATGATCTCGATGGCATCAACATCGATTTTGAGAACGTATATTTAGAAGAAAAAGAGGAGCTCGTACAGTTTGTTCGGGAGCTGACGCCGTATCTCCATCAGCAAGGACTAACTGTTTCCATCGATGTGACGATCAAGTCAAACGCTAAGCAATGGTCCATGTTCCTGGATCGGAAAGCTTTGGCCGAAGTCGTCGATTATGTTGCGGTGATGACGTATGATGAGCATTGGGCAGCGAGTCCAAAAGCTGGTTCTGTCGCATCATTGCCGTGGGTGGAGCGAGGCTTGCAAGGAGTTTTGGAAGATGTCCCTAATGAAAAGCTGCTGTTAGGTGTACCTTTCTACACACGCTTGTGGACAGAAGCCAAGCAGGCTGATGGCACTGTGAAGGTGAGCTCCAAAGCTTATTCCATGACGAAAGCGCAGGAATGGATCAACGAACGCAAGCTGACGCCAGTTCTGGATGAAGCTTCAGGTCAACATTACGTGGAGTACAAAGACCCGAAAGATGGCAACGTCTATAAAATGTGGATAGAAGATGTAACTTCTATGAAGAAGCGCATGGAGATCGTCAATAAGTACGACTTGGCGGGCGCAGCTTCTTGGCGCCGAGGCTTTGAGGTGCCGGAGATCTGGCAAGCAATTGACGAGACTCTGAAATAATAGACAGACAGCTTTCACAAAAGAAAGCCACCTGCACCCGAATGCTCGGGAATTAGCAGGTGGCTTTTTACGTATAGATGAAAAGGAATCATGTTATGTCTGGTTTTGCTGAGGATGTCCGTCTTCTAGGAGTAAAGGTTGTCCACAAAACATACAGGCGTCTTCTTTTCCCAACATCTTCGTGACTTTTTGGCATGAAGGGCATTGCACCTGTGGAGCTGAAGTGGAGACCATACCGGAAATCATAAACAAGACTGTACTGCCCATTGTCAGAATGAACCCGATGATCAAAAGCAGCGTCATAAAAATGTAAGAGCCTTTTAAGAGGCTTCCAAGTAAAGGAATAAAGTCCAAATAACCTGCAAAAAATGCGTACCCTGTATACATCAGCAAAATGCCGATTACCATGCTCCAGTTGCCCCATGTGCGCATGCGTTTGATCTTGCTCAGGCGTTCTGTATTTTTCATGATCATTCCTCCTACCCTATAGTATAGCATACAAAGGATTTGTCTGTTGACAAGCAGGAAACGAACAAGACTTGTAGAATCCATAAGTTCAACCCAGGGGGCAGGGAGGAACAAGGCATGACTTTAAGGCAAACGTATCTGAAAAATCTCCAGCAGCGTTTGGATGTGCAAGCGGTGCTTGTTTTGAATGATTCGGATATGCTAGTCCCCTTTCGCGAGGGAATCTTTTATTTTGTCGTAGTAAATGGGCCCCAAGCTGATGGTAAAATCCGTCGAATGCTATTTCAGGAACAAGTGATCATCGAGCAGCAAATCAGCACGTGGCAACTGGAGAAGGGAGCCATCTGCGGTTTGGATGAACGACTTGCCGAAATGCTTCGAAGGGCAGAAATCGTTTGGGACAGAGAACATTATATGAAACAAATGAAACTGCGCCTGGCTAGTTTGTCATCTTCTCTCCAGAAAAAACATATATGTAAGGAGTATTCCCAAATCCTTCGTTTTTTTCACGAGACAAAAGAGTTTTTGCAACAAGGTATGATGCTGGATGCCCATCACTCTGCCATTCAAACGATTCACTATTTGGCTCGTCTCATTGTATATGAAGCGGGAGATCATCCTCAGCCAGCTTTATGGACGCAGGTCAAACAGATAGATCCTTCTATTTATAAGTTGTATGAGGAGCTCTCTTTTAATGCAGAGGCATTGGAGAAGCGAATTGAACTACTGGTGCTGGCAATTGAATTTTGGATCGCATCCAGAACGAAGGAATCTGTTCGATACCTGGTTGAGCTCATGGAGACGAAATCAGGCCCTTGGCGTTTGGAAGAGTTGATGAATCATCCGATGATTCAAGAGGCAGAGATCGAGATTCCTCTTGTGATAGATAAGATGCTTCAGCGCTTGATGATCCAAGAGATCGTATGCAAAGAAGGGGAAAATGGCGACAGAGAAACAGGTTTTATTTTAATGGGATAAAAAATTTTCAATTAGTGTTGACTTCTGTTTGTGATCCATGCTATATTAACAAACGTCGCTGCTGCGCTAACGCAGAGCGGCCGAGAAAAAAGTTTTAAAAAACACTTGATTTCACAAGTGGTTATGTGATAAATTAAAAAAGTCGCCTCTGGGCGATGAAGAAAAAAATGCTCTTTGAAAACTGAACAGCGAAAGCGTTAATGAGTCTATCATTAAATGATTTGCCAGCTTTGAACCAGTAACAAACTTTATTGGAG
>NZ_VFNO01000008.1:41902-257804 GCF_006715575.1 Brevibacillus sp. AG162 | reverse complement strand
TGTGGAAGCGCGGTAACGCGTGGAGCTGACGAATACTAATCGGTCGAGGACTTATCCACACACTTAGCAATCATGCGTATTCAGTTTTGAAGGAACAAGCCTTCTATATGGAGCTGTGGTGAAGTTGGAGTTCACGCCGGTCTGTCACACCGGAGGTCGCGGGTTCGAGTCCCGTCAGCTCCGCCATTCTTACTCAAGAGTGGCGAACAAAGTATATGGCTCGGTAGCTCAGTCGGTAGAGCAGAGGACTGAAAATCCTCGTGTCGGCGGTTCGATTCCGTCCCGAGCCACCATGTACGAGCCATTAGCTCAGTTGGTAGAGCATCTGACTTTTAATCAGAGGGTCGAAGGTTCGAGTCCTTCATGGCTCACCAGTTTTTCAATCGGACAAAATATGAATAGTTGATAAGATATGCGGACGTAGCTCAATTGGTAGAGCGTCGCCTTGCCAAGGCGAAGGTCGAGGGTTCGAGACCCTTCGTCCGCTCCATTTTTGTTCGTAAACACCACTTGCTATGGGCCAGTGGTGTTTCTTGCTTTATCCGCTGAACACTTTAAAAGACGAGTCAGCTTGTAGGGTGCTGATGCTTCTGGTACGATACTTGGAGTGTAAGCTCCTACGATGTTGGAGGTTTTATGAAACATAACAAAAGTATTTTGAAGAAAACGACCGTCGTTGACTTTAAGCAAGATGCTGCTTTTTTTGTTGACCGGGGAATGCGTTGTTTGAATCGGTACGACTATGATAAAGCATTGCGTTCATTTCGCCGAGCAGTTGAAATGGAGCCGACGAATGCAGAATGCCATTGCCATTTGGCTAGTGCCTTAGCTGAAACCGGACAGTTTGAAGCGTCGAATGAAGTCCTCTATGAAGTGATAGAAAAATGGGACCCATCCATGACAGAAGTGTATTTCTACATGGCGAACAACTATGCCAACTTAGAAGATTACCATATGGCAGAAGAAATGGCTGTTCGTTATTTACAAGAGGACAGTACCGGACCGTATCGGGAAGATGCTGAAGAGCTCCTCGACTATATTTACTTTGAGCTGGACATGCCACCGCGACACTTCCTCCCAAGCGAAAAAGAGGACGTATACAGCAAGCATGAACGAGCTCGTCGCAGTCTGGAAGAGGGACGTTTCCTGGAGGCACTGGATACTTTAAAAGAAATCGTCGAGGCCGATCCTGACTTTTTGCCGGCGTGGAACAATTTATCTCTCGCCTACTATTATGCTGGAGAATTCAAGAAGGCGATGGAGACAATCGAACAGACGCTGGATAAGGAAGAAGGAAACCTGCATGCACTGTGCAATTTGGCGGTTTTGCTCTCCCATCACAATCAAACGACAGAGCTGTTGAGCTTGATTGATGTGCTGAAAAAGGTCGTTCCGTTCCATCCGGAAAATACTTATAAGCTGGCAACAACCATGGGAGTGCTCGGCCAGCATGATGAAGCGTATTTCCATTACCAACGCATGCTGCGAAATGGACGGCCGCATGAAGCGTGCACGTACCACTATGCTGCGATCTCAGCTTATTTGAGCGGGAAAAAGGATCAGGCACTGCGCTGGTGGCAAAAAGCCAAGCAGCTAGATCCAGAAGCAGGAATCGCAGATCAATACATTCAAATGGTAAAAAACGAACAAGAAGGGGAGACTATAAAACCGATCCCCTACCAATACAATACGACCCAACGTGATGTTTCTTGGGAAAAGGCTTCATTCACGGGAGTGGAAGATTTTAAAACAGATCCAATGATCCGAGCTTCCCTTCTCTGGGCATTGCAACATGGACGCGATGAAGTGAAATTTGCGGTGCTGCAAACGTTGTCTCTGATTGGAGACGATGAAGCTGAAACTGCGGTCCGTCAATTTTATTACCAGACGGATAACCAGCAGCTGCAAAAGTTGGCTTTGCTGGCTTTGGCTGATATGGGTGCAGACATGCCAGAGGGAACTCCTGAAGGATCGAATGATTCACCGACGACGGAAGAGCAAAAGAGCAGTATAGAAGAAGGCATAAGCCGTTATTTGCTCTCGCAGGGCAAGCAAGAGGCCGGAGAATGGTGCCTCGATGTATGGCGCAAGCATCATGAATATGCCCAAAGTCGTGTACAAGTGCGAAAAGAAGTAGCGTGGGTCGCAGCATTAGAATATGTATACGGAACGATAACCAACGAAAAGCAGTCACAAGCCCTTCTAGCTCAAAAATATGGCATTTCTGCCGCTACCTTGGCAAAGTGCGTCAAAGTTTTGTCGACACTGGATTTTAAATAGATTATTACATTATAATTAATTTAAATAAGGAAACAGAACTGTGTGAGATGAGGAGGCAACAAGCATGAGCGATCAAAAAATTTATGATGTGATTATCGCCGGAGCTGGCCCTGCTGGAATGACGGCTGCTGTATATACATCCCGTGCGAACATGAGCACATTGATGCTGGAGAGAGGAATCCCAGGCGGTCAAATGGCGAACACGGAAGATATCGAAAACTACCCAGGTTTCACTTCCATTCTTGGTCCTGATCTCTCTACAAAAATGTTTGAGCATGCACAGCAATTTGGTGCGGAGTATGCATATGGCGAAATCAAGGAAATCCGCGATGAAGAGCCGTACAAGCGCGTTATCACGGGTGACAAGGAATACTTGACAAAATCTGTTATTGTGGCAACTGGTGCAGAGCATCGTTTGCTCGGTGTACCAGGCGAAAAAGAATTGTCCGGCCGTGGCGTTTCTTACTGCGCGGTTTGCGACGGTGCATTTTTCCGCAATAAAGAGCTGGTGGTAGTTGGTGGAGGAGACTCCGCGGTGGAAGAAGCTGTATTCCTTACTCGCTTCGCTTCCAAAGTGACGATCGTACACCGTCGTGATCAGTTCCGTGCACAGAAAATCCTGCAAAAACGCGCTTTCGATAACGAAAAAATCGAAGTGATCTGGGATACAGAACTAAAAGAGATCCGTGGTGAAGGCAAAGTACAAGCGGTTCTCTTGCAAAACACCAAAACTGGTGAACAAAAAGAATTCCCAGCGGACGGGGTGTTTATCTACGTAGGTATGGACCCATTGACTGCAAGCGTACGTCCACTGGGCATCACTAACGACGCAGGCTACGTACTGACAGACGAAAAAATGAACACCAAAGTAAAAGGTGTTTTTGCAGCAGGAGATGTACGCGAAAAAATGCTGCGTCAAGTCGTGACAGCTACTGGAGACGGTTCTATCGCTGCTCAATCTGCTCAACACTATGTAGAAGAGCTGAATGAAAAGCTAAAAGAACAAAATGTCACAATCTCTTAACCTGCTTGTAACATGGGTGAAATAATTCAAGAGTAATCTATAGACAATGAATTGACCCCCTTATCTATATAAACAATTGTTGCGTGGCTGGCATTCAGTCACGCATCTTTTTTTCTAAAAAAGCTTGTACGCCTGTAGAAGACGTCATTGGAAAAACAGGGGAAGCGGTTCAAAAAGGTGCGAATAAGGTGGACAATATGGTATGCTATTGTCAGAATCGTAGGAGGCGAGTTGCGTGACGGAATTGGGAAACGACAAGGCCATGAATCTCCTGATTATTACCGGAATGTCAGGTGCGGGAAAGACAGTTGCTGTACAAAGCTTGGAGGACCTGGGCTTTTTTTGTGTAGACAACCTACCCCCTGTACTGATTCCCAAATTTGCTGAGTTGGTCAAACAGTCTGGTGGGAGTATTGAGCGAGTCGCATTGGTGATTGACTTGCGAGGGCGTGAGTTTTTTGAAAATCTAGCCGTAACCATGGAAAGCCTCAATCAGATGAATGGATTATCGTACCACATCCTTTATCTGGATGCGAACGATCAGACACTGGTTTCTCGCTATAAGGAAACACGTCGCAGACATCCGCTTTCTCCAAACGGTTCGCCTTTGGAAGGAATTCACGCTGAGCGCCGTTTGTTGCAGGAAATGAAGGGCTGGGCGCATCAGATTATCGATACGAGTCAAATGAAGCCAGTACAGCTTCGAGAAAAAATCATCAACCAATACGGTCAACAAGGATCACCACTTACGATTAATGTTTTGTCGTTTGGTTTCAAATACGGCGCACCGATAGACGCTGATTTGATGTTCGATGTTCGTTTTTTGCCCAACCCGCATTATGTGGAGGATTTGCGTCCGAAAACAGGATGTGATCCAGACGTGGCAGAGTATGTGATGCAGCACAAGGACACAAAGGAATTCTTAGAAAAGCTTACAGACTTTTTGGGGTATACCCTGCCGCATTACCAGCGTGAAGGAAAAAGTCAACTTGTGATAGGAATTGGATGCACCGGTGGCAAGCATCGCTCGGTCGCTATTGCAGAACATTTGGGAGAAACCTTTGGCAAAGATTTTTCTGTCCGTGTCAGTCATCGAGACATGGAAAAAAACAAATGAGCATAAGATGGCAGGAAAGACTGAAGCGTACGTAAAAAGCCACCTGTGGTATGTGTATTAGAACTAATGAGGTGACATATGCCTACTAAGGGAGTCGGGAGGCTACAGTCAAGGCCATTACGGGTAGTCGTTATTGGCGGAGGAACGGGTCTGTCCGTCCTTCTACGCGGTTTGAAGCACGAGCCGGTGCATATTACAGCGATTGTGACGGTAGCAGACGATGGGGGAAGCTCTGGACGTTTGCGAGAAGAAATGGATATGCTTCCACCTGGCGACATTCGAAACGTCTTGACTGCTCTGGCCGATACAGAGCCGCTGATGGAAAAAGTCATGCAGTATCGTTTTTCCACAGGCACGGGATTAGCCGGGCATAATTTGGGAAATCTATTACTTGCAGCGATGAACGAAATCACTGGAGATTTTGTCACCGCAGTCAAAACATTAAGCGGGGTTTTGGCAGTGCGTGGAGATGTATTGCCAGCTTCCACGCAATCGATTCGGTTGAAAGCGGAAATGACAGATGGATCTCTCGTAATCGGAGAATCCCAAATACCGTTGACTGGCAAAGAAATCAAGCGGGTGTTCCTTGATCCGGAGGATGCTGTTCCTCTGAGCGAGGCCCTGATGGCCATTGCCGACGCGGATGCCATTTTGATTGGGCCTGGCAGCTTGTACACGAGCATTCTGCCCAATTTATTAGTACGCGGGTTATTTGAAGCGATTACACGCGCACAAGCCCCGAAAATCTACATTTGTAACGTCATGACACAACCGGGGGAGACAGACGGTTTTTCTGCATCCAAGCACGTGAATGTCATGTATGAACATGTAGATAGACCATTTCTGGATACGATCATTGTCAATTCAGCCGAGCTGCCTACCCATGTATTGGACAAATACGCGGAAAAAGGAGCAGCTCCTGTCCGATGTGACCTAAAGCAATTGCGCCAACTCGGTCTGCATGTGGTGGCGAAGCCGTTAGTCACATTTGAGGATGGCTACCTACGTCATGATGCACATGCTGTCAGCAAGCAGGTTGTGTCACTCGTCAAACGTAGACGGAAGGTGCTGAAGATAGAGAAGGAGTAGTGAAGTCGATGTCATTCGCCGCGCATACCAAAAAAGAACTGACCATGACGGAGGGTGCCGATTGCTGCAGCAAGGCAGAGCTCTCAGCCTTGATTCGGATGAATGGAAGTCTGCAGTTTGGAGCCGGACGACTGGTGCTGGATGTGACGACAGAGAACGCGGCGATTGCCCGACGCATTTACACATTAATCAAGAGGTTGTTTCAGATACACGCTGAACTGCTGGTTCGCAAAAAAATGCGTCTGAAAAAGAACAACGTCTACATTGTGCGTATTCCGAATAAGGCCAATGAGATCTTGCAGGACTTGGGCATCATGGATCAAAGCCTATCGTTTATTCCAGGAATCGCTCCTGAGATCGTGAAAAAATCCTGTTGCCGCGCTGCTTATTTGCGGGGTGCTTTTTTGGCGGGGGGATCTGTAAATCATCCAGAGGCATCCAGCTACCATCTGGAGATTTTCACTTCCTATCAGGATTTTTGCGAAGCATTGACCAAGATCGCCAATCGGTATAAACTAAATGCCAAGTGCATCGAGCGGAAAAAAGGGTATGTTCTCTATATCAAAGAAGGCGAAAAGATTACAGAGTTTTTGAGCTTGATAGGGGCTCATCAGGCGCTTCTGTATTTCGAGGACGTCCGAATCGTAAAGGACATGCGGAACTCGGTAAACCGTTTACACAATTGTGAAATCGCCAACATAAACAAAACGGTGAATGCAGCCACGAGACAAATGGAAAATATTCAGCTCATCGATCAAGAGATGGGATTGGAGAATTTGCCAAAACGTCTGCGTGAGGTCGCGGAGCTTCGAGTGGCTCATCCTGACATCAATTTGAAAGAATTGGGCGAGATGGTGCCAAGCGGAGTAGTAAGCAAATCGGGCATTAACCACCGCTTGCGAAAAATTAACGAAATCGCTGACAAAATACGAGAAAAACAAAATATTTCGATGTAGATGCATGATATACTAAAGGATAATAGTCTACAAGTAAGGAGGTCCATTCATGGTTCAACAGCAGGTCGTGGTTCAGTTAAAGACCGGTTTGCAAGCTCGTCCAGCAGCCTTTTTCGTACAGGAAGCTAACCGTTTTGCATCGGAAGTATTCGTTGAAAAAGGCAACAAGAAGGTCAATGCGAAAAGCATCATGGGTATCATGAGCCTCGCAATCAGTTCTGGAACGGAAATTACCATTTTGGCAGAAGGGCCGGATGCCTCCCAGGCAGTCACCAGCCTTACGAATTTGGTAAGCAAGGAAGAATAGAGTCACGAGAGACACTTTTCCCTTTTAGGGAGGTGTCTTTTTTTGTTGGTCATCTTGATGAATATGTATCAATTCACTTCGGGCAGGGCATTTCTAACCATGTATATTGCATGAAGGAGGGATGAGACATGAGTAACCGTGATAAGTGTTACGAAGGCCGCGATTGTTATGATATGGACATTGATCGGATGGTGAACGAGGGACTGGGGGGCGGAGTTGTTTCCGACCAAAACGGCCTGATTGAAGAAACGTCTGTAGACACGATGACAGGGGCTACATCAGCCAAGCAAGTCCTTGACGATGACCAGTAGAGGGGGAGCCGCTTATGAATGTAACGAGAGCACAATCCATCATGAAATCCGACGACCATATCAAGGTAGAGTACGAGGGACAAGCTGTTTGGATCGATGCTGTAGACGAAAAAACCTCGACAGCACGTGTGCATGACGAAAAAAATCCAGCACATAGCCAGACTGTCTACGTCAGTCAGTTAATGGAAGTATCACAATGACCCATCGAAAAAGCCGAGCAAACGAAGGGAAGCCCTTGGGGTTTGCTCGGCATACAAAAGAACACTCGGCCAGTAGTCCAGGCACGAGTGCTTCTTTTTTACTACGTATCGCTTATTTTTTGGAAGACGGTTCGGAAGTGATGACTTTGTCAATCAATCCATACTCTACTGCTTCTGCGGCAGAGAGGAAGTTGTCGCGATCGGTATCCTTTTGGATGCGCTCCAAAGGCTGTCCAGTGCGATCAGCCAGGATGGTGTTCAGATGATCACGCATCTTCAAAATACGTTTTGCGGCAATCTCAATGTCGCTCGCTTGTCCTTGGGCACCACCCAATGGTTGGTGGATCATGACTTCACTGTTTGGCAGAGCAAAACGCTTGCCTTTTGCCCCAGCAGCCAGCAGGAATGCTCCCATCGAAGCAGCCATTCCGATACAAATGGTGGATACATCAGGCTTGATGAAGTGCATAGTATCGTAAATCGCCATACCAGCAGTAATAGAACCGCCTGGGCTGTTTATGTACAAGTGAATGTCTTTCTCCGGATCTTCCGCCTGAAGGAACAACAACTGTGCCACAACGATATTGGCTACGGTGTCGTTGATTGGGGTTCCCAGAAAGATGATGCGGTCTTTGAGCAGGCGGGAATAAATGTCGTAAGCACGTTCCCCGCGGTTTGTCTGTTCAATGACGGTTGGAATTAAATTCATATGCATCTAGTCTTCCTCCTCTCTTTGTAACAATATCATACACAAAAGGTCAATGAAGGTCAAACACATAAGTGCGCTCCCTCACTACCATGTTTGCCAATTTCCCTCTGTCTAAACCTACTCGAAAAAGAAAACATTCATTCCTTGGAATTCTCATCGGCTTCGGTCAAATCGACGGCGAGTTTCAGCGTGGCTTTCATCTTTTTTCCCTTGATGATCGTATACTCATCGACTTGTTTGGCTTGCAATTGATTGATGGCTTCCGCTAGCTCCTGTTGGTCTTTGTATGGTTCAATGGTCAATAAGCATTCTTCGTCACTGGCCTCTTGATAAATGAGAAAAAAACGTTCCCCTGCCATGGCAAACCTCACTTTCGAAAGTTATCCACAATGTTATACACAGGTTGTGCACAAAAACATTTGTTCGCGGGATATTTATTTTTTCATTAGTCTGGTCATGTTTGGCGAGAGAATTACATAGGAAATGTATGGGATAAAAAAGAAGGAAAAAGTTGATTTGTGTCGAACATTACAAAATTGGAATTCATTTCATGATATTTGAGGGGTGTTCATTATGCTTCGCAAGTTTTCGACAATGATGCTGACAGCGGCTCTTCTAACAGGAAGTGTAGCGGCAACGGCTGCGTTTGCCCAAACTGCTCCTGCTCCTGTACAGCAACAAAAAATCAAGGTTCAGCTAAACGGCAAGGAGTTCCCATTCCCACAAGAAATCGTTACTGAAAATGGTGTTGCGTATGTGAATGCGAGCACATTGGCGATTGCTTTGGGTGGTTCCGCAGCTTGGGATAGCACGACCAAATCTCTGCTGGTTGCCAAAGACAACACGTACGCTCTGCGTATGTACGAAAACAAAAACTTTGCTTATAAAAACGGCAAAGAAACCAGTGTAGCAAATCCGCCACGTCCAGTGACCGGAGCAGTACTCGTTCCTCTCGTATTTATTGCCCAAGAATTGGGTGCAAAAGTAGAGTACGATGCAAAAACGCTCACTTACAAGCTGAGCATTCCAATTAATTCCTAAAAATGAATGGAACTTCTCATCAAGATAGCCACTTCTATGCGTAGAAGTGGCTATCTGCCTCAATACTACACGTGTACGCCTCTATTAGCAGACAGCGATAGAGGCTTTTTGATTGATTCTTCTTTTAATCATTTCTATTGCAAATTTTCTAAAATATCCTACAATAAGATTGTGATTCATAGTTTGCTCATAAATAAAGAGGGGGATGTTTTGCTATGAAAAAACAGAAATCATTGTCGATACTGGCTGCAACATTTGCTTTGAGCACATTGCTCGCAGGCTGCGGTGGAGGTACAGGGACTGGTGGACAAAGCGCGACACCACAGCCGAGCAATAATAGCGGAGGAAGCACGGGCGGTGCAAGCGGAGCAACTGAGAAGCTCGTGATTGCTGTCGTTGGTCCGATGTCTGGTCAGTACTCCGATTACGGAAGCACAGCAAAAGCTGGTGCTGAATATGCGTTGAAAGAAAAGGCGGAGGCATTCAAAGCACTTGGCTTTGACGTTCAATTGTCCGCTCAAGACGACCAAGCTGACCCGAAACAAGGGGTAGCAGTCGCGCAAATGTTGATTTCGAATCCTGATGTAGTCGGGGTGGTAGGCCATGCTACAACAGGTGCTTCGATTACAGCAGCAGCGCAATACGAGCAAGAGAAGCTTGTGATGGTATCTCCTTCCGCAACGGGATCAGATTTGACTGAGCAAGGCAAGAAGATCGTACACCGCATTTGTGCGCGTGATGATCAGCAAGGCTCCAAGGCTGCTATTTTTGCCAAAAATCAGTTGAATGTAAAAACGGCTTTCGTCATGCATGACAAGGCTGCTTATGGACAAGGTCTTGCGGAAGAAGTGAAAAAGCAATTTGAAAAAGACGGTGTACAAGTTCTCGGCTTTGAAGGGGTAACGGCAGGCGAGAAGGATTATAGTGCGATCATCACCCAAATCCTTGCGAAAAATCCAGAGATGATCTACTTCGGTGGATACTACTCTGATGCAGGGATCATTGTGAAGCAAGCACGTGAAAAAGGCTTCAAAGGTGTCTTCATGGGTGGCGATGGCTACGACTCCGCTGACATGGTGAAAATTGCTGGTGCGGAAAATGCCAATAACGTAGTCTTTACTTCTACTGTAGGCGATATTGGTGCTACCGAAGACGGCAAGAAATGGATCACAGACTTCGAGAGCGCGACAGGCAACAAAGTTGGGATTTTCACTTCGTTTGGCTATGACTCCATGGGTGTTATGCTGAACGGACTGGAAGAAGCGATCAAAGCAAACGGCGGCAAAAAGCCAACTCGTGAACAAGTGCTGGAAGCTGTTCACAAAACCAAAGATTACAAAGGCAAATTCGTCAACGTAACATTCAATGATAAAGGCGATAACGACTTTGCTTCCGTATACGTGTACAAGTATGAGGACGGAAAGAAAGTATTTATGGGTGAAGCGAAGTAATTCTTCATTAGGAATAAGCCGTCTGGGACATACTAGGTTTGGCATGAATACCAGAATGAAAAGGAAGGGATTCTAAT
The DNA here is from genome assembly GCF_006715575.1 of Brevibacillus sp. AG162. NCBI lineage: Bacteria > Bacillati > Bacillota > Bacilli > Caryophanales > Paenibacillaceae > Brevibacillus > Brevibacillus sp. AG162. The sequence continues at coordinate 247,242 of NZ_VFNO01000008.1, read as the reverse complement.
GTCAAACAATCGAAATACGAAGAATGGCGGCAATCAAGGACACAGCAGCAAGACGCAAGGCACCCAGAAGCAAAAGTCCGAAAGAGATCGTAACCTGAATAAGCAAGATCCGCAATAACAATGACAAAAGCCCACCCGTTTGAGCCAAAGGAGCTCGCGGGAGGGCTTTTGCTTGTTAAATGCCTTGCTTGCTGGGCAAACGCTTTTCGGGATGACCGTAGCCTTGATGTTGTCTGCTTCGCAGATTTTTCGCTTGGGATTCGCGAATTTTGGCCACGAACTCACTCGTGCTCATTTTGGTGAAATCCATAGGGCACCTCCACTGATGATGGGATGTACACCTTTCTAGGATGACCCAATTTGGTCCTGTACAATCGGAAGTGTAATCTCTACTACTGTACCTTCGTGCTCCCTGCTTTTAATTTCCAGGCTGCCGTTGTGGTCTTTCATGATTTTGCTGCTGATCATGAGGCCGAGGCCAGTTCCGTTTTCTTTTGTCGTGAAAAAGGGGGCGCCCAGCTTGTGAATCATTTCTTCAGAGATTCCACAGCCAGTATCCGTGAGCGTAATGAGCACCTGATGATTGTCTTTTAAAGTGGTGGCAATCAGAACTTCACCATGTCCGTCGATCGCTTCAATGGCATTTTTAATGATGTTGATAAAGACCTGCTTGAGCTGGTTTTCTTCTCCCGCAATGATCGGATAGTAAGCGAATGCGGTACGGAAATCGATGTTTTTCAAATTTGCTTCTGACCTCAATAGTGCCAAGACGCTTTCAAGCAAAGGGATGAGCGGAAGAGGCTTGATTTGAATGCTATGTGGCTTTGCCAAGACTAGCAATTCACTCACAATAAAATTGATCCGGTCCAGTTCAGAGAGCATGATGTCGGCGTACTGCTGGTTATCATTCATGCTCGGATAAAGAAATTGGATGAAGCCCTTCAAAGATGTGAGCGGATTGCGAATCTCATGGGCGATTCCAGCAGCCAGTTCCCCAATCACGGACAGCTTCTCAGCCTTCCGTAATAATTCCTCGTTATTTCGGCGTTCTGTAATATCCCGCGATACGATGATAAAGCCGTCACAATCTCCCGTTTTTGTCAGGATAGGGGTACCCTTTGATTCGAGAACGATCCATTTGTTATTTTTTGTTTGGAAACGAAACTCGCATATTTTTGGTTCTTGGCTCGCCAGCAAATGATGAAAGTGGTCAATGACAGTTTGCCGATCTTCTGGATGAATCTCGGCAAAGGTGAGCTGACGGCAATTTTCACTCGTTTCGATTACGCGTGAATGCGAAGGGGAGAGATAGAGGATATCCCCGTTTTTGTCTGTAATCAGAATAAGATCATCTGTGTATTCCGAGATGATTTTGTTCGTTTTCTCGCTTTTAAACAAGGCAGCCTCAGAGTATTTGCGTTCTGTGACATTTCGCGAGACTAACATGATGTTTTGGACGTCTCCTACCGCGCTTAAAATGGGGATACCGCGTGTTTCAAAGGAGACCTCGTTTCCATTCCTATCCATAGAGCGTGTCTCGAAATGAACGGGTTGTTTCGTTGTCATGATCTCTTGAAATTTGTCCCGGAACATGGGGATATCCTCTGGATGTGTGAGTTGCAGATTGTTAGGGGAAGTAACCTCGGCTGGAACAAATCCCAATTGCTCGATTGATGGGGATGCATAGATACGTCGCATGGATAAATCATAAATCGTCACGATATCCTGGGTATGATCAATGAGGAGACGATATTTGGCTTCGGTTTGACGTAAGGCCTCTTCAATTTTTTTGCGGTCGGAAATGTCACGGGTAATGCAGGAAGCACCAATAATTTTTCCTGTTTCATCTTTGATTGGAGCAGCCGACAGAATGACATCCATCTTCGTGCCATCTTTTCGCTGTCTGATGGTTTCGTAATTGGTTAGTAATACACCCATGCTCCTGACCGCATCAAATAACTGTTTGGTTTCGCTCCTGTACTCTTCTGGAATAAAGCAGAGCGGTGAAGCGTAAATCTCCTCCATGGACCAACCGTAGTATTGCTCAAAAGCATGATTCACCAAGACGATATTGTTATCGAGATCACTAATCGAGATGGCATCTGTTGTAAAGTGAAAAAATGCTTTTAATATTTGATCTGGAAATAACACTTGCGTGATTTCCTTTTTCGAGCGTTTCTTTTTCCATAAGAAAGGGGTTTTAAGCTTGTTCATCAGATTTCCCCCGCATAGTCTATCAAGTATTTGAATGAGATAGCGTTGTCGTAACTATTCGAGATATAGGAGCCATTTTCCTATCAAAATTTGGAATAGTTTGTTATTCCATAATGAATTGGTTATGCATGAAGGTTCTGACTTGCATGGAAATCCGCTATAATGAGAGTTAGAAAAAAGTCGGGGGTGTATGCATGACAACTGGTTTTATCGTTGCGTTGGTGCTTATTTTTATCGTCATTATCGGTGCGACGATTTTGGTTACAAACAAAGCTTATTCGCGTAAACCTGAACAAATAGATCCGATTCTGCCCAGTAAGGATACCGCTGGAAATAAGGAACTCGATCAATAATGCCAGCAGGCAAAAGAAAAGGAGTGGTTATCTCAACCACTCCTGCTTTATTGACGGAATCGGAAAGTATATAGCCTACAGTTTGGAGAAGCGTTCTACGATGTCATCAACAAGCAGTTCAGCAGAAAGGATTCCGCCGCCTACGTTCCAGATCACTTCGTCAACTTGGAATGCCTTATTGTTTTTCGCGACATTCAGTTTTTGATAGAGCGGATCTTTCATCCATTCCTCGGTGTATTTATTAGCAGATCCATCACCAGAATAATCGCCGATCCAGTAAAACATGACGTCGCCATCCATTTCAGCCATGAGCTCTTTTGGAATGTCTTTTTTGAACTCATCGATGTCTTGGGAGGCTGGTCGAGCAAAGCCAAGCTGGCTCAGAACAACGCCAGAGAAAGTGTCTTTCAAGTAAAGACGAGTTTTGCCAGCTACGAAACGAACGACAGAGATTTTCATCTTCGTCTTGTCACCCAGTTTTCCTTTTGCATCCTCAATCTTCTTATCGAAATCAGCCATCAGCTTGTCGCCTTCAGCTTTTTTATTCAGCGCTTCTGAGTAAAGGGTAAAGTTGATTTTCCATCTGCCTACGAGATCCTCGGAGAAGACGGTTGGGGCAATCGAGGAAAGCTGAGCGTATACTTTTTCTTGCCCTTGGCGTCCTTTTGTTCCCAGAATCAGGTCTGGCTTCAGGCTGGCGATCAGCTCAACGTTCGGTTGGTTCTCATCGCCTAATTCAACTGCATCCTTCATTTTCTCTTTAATATGTGGATGCCATGGGTCACCAGGTTTGCCGAGGCCACTCATGACAGCCCCAACTGGTGTAATTCCTAATGCGAGAACAGCCTCTGTGCTTTCACTAGTGAGAGTGACGACACGTTGAGGAGTCCCTTTTATTTTTGTTGACCCCATAAAGTGTTTGACTTCTCTCTCTTCAGACGCTGCCGGTGCAGGTGCTGATGATGCGGCTGGTGTTGAAGAAGACGAGTTGGATGAAGGCGTTGCCTGTCCTCCGCAACCTGTTACGAGCATGACAGCGGAAAGCATAGCCCCGAGCATCAAACGCAGGGAAGTTTTGCGCATGATGGAAAATCCCCCTTTTAACTGATAATGATTATCATTTTTCTTCATTACTGTATATGCTCATATGACAATGTGTCAATATATTTTTTGGAACCAAAGGAAAACTATAGATATTTTTGTGCGATATTTTCCATTAGCGATAATAAAAATCAATATCATTGACTAGCCCAATCCGCACGCTTAGACTGATTAGTGGGAGAAACTTACATACAGATGTAACGAAAAGGAAATAGACAGAATAGGGAGAATGCAACGGAAAGAAGGGAACAGGCGTGAATGTAATTTTGTCCAGCCGACTGCAAAAGACTACTGTACTCATAGTAGGACTCGTCGTCTTGGCGGTCGTGATGGTAGCTAGTATCCTTTTCGGAATCAATCGGTATTCGCTCACTACGGCAGTAGAGGCATACACTCAATTTTCCGGTTCGGAGGAACATTTGATTATTACGACTTCCCGAATGCCGCGTACACTGACAGCAGTAGCGGTGGGGAGCAGTCTCGCTGTAGCAGGTGTTCTGTTGCAGGCGTTGACTCGTAACCCTTTGGCTTCACCATCTCTTATCGGTGTGAACGCTGGAGCTGCAGCCGCTATAGTGACGACGATTGCTGTTTTTGGCTCGAAATTCCCAGTGTCGCAAATGATGTGGGCAGGCTTTATCGGAGCGGGTGTGACTGCATTGCTTGTATACGGATTGGCTTCCGCTGGGCGGGGAGGCATGACTCCGATTAAGCTGACACTTTCGGGTGCAGCGGTTGCTGCTTTTGCTTCGTCTGTGACTTCTCTGTTTATGCTGCTGCAAGAAAAGACGATGACAGAGGCCTTTTACTGGTTAGTTGGCTCTGTGGAGGGAAGACAGCTCGATCATTTTTTTATGATCATTCCTTATTTGCTTGTAGGCTGGTTAGGTGCTATGCTACTGACCGGCTCGTTAAACTTGATGGTACTCGGTGATGATGTAGCGACTGGCCTGGGCCAAAAGATTATCTTGGTAAAAGCTTCAGCGATTTTGATCGTGGTGCTCTTGGCTGGTGGGAGTGTCGCACTCGCCGGACCGATTGCATTTGTGGGTATCATCATACCGCATCTTTGTCGTTTTTTAGTCGGTCTTGATCATCGCTGGTTGATTCCCTATTCGATTGTCTTCGGCGGAGCTTTTCTGGTTTGCGCGGACTTGCTTTCTCGCCTTGTATTGATGCCTATGCGTTTGGAAGTACCAGTAGGCGTAGCAACCGCCATGATCGGAGTGGCTTTTATCATCCCGCTGGTCAGGAGGAGGGCGTATGCATAGACATGTAGTCATTCGGACCAAAAAGCCGGCGCTCTCGTTTCATGTAAATAAGCGGGCGTTAGGAATGAATTTCATACTATTTTTGCTCTTATCTGTTGTGATTGTATTGAGTATTGGCTTAGGAAGCTTGCATATTCCTGTGTGGGAAGTCATCAAAGCTTTTGTGGGCGCGGGCAGTGAACAGAATGAATTGATCGTGCTCGATTGGCGATTGCCTCGCGTTGTCGTTTCTGTCATGGTGGGGGCTTCCTTGGCAGTATCTGGGGCTATCTTGCAGTCCTTGGTGCGAAATCCGTTGGCTTCGCCTGATTTGATTGGAACTACAGCGGGAGCGACGGCAGCGGCGGTAGCATTTATCACATTCGCAAAAGATGTAAGTGTGCAATGGATGCCATTGGTGGCCTTGATCGGTGGATTGTTAACCGCTACGCTTACGTATCTCACTGCCTGGAAGGAGGGAGTCTCCCCTTTCCGTCTCGCGCTTGTGGGTGTATGTATTTCAGCAGGCATGGGGGCATTAACGATCTTTTTCATGGTGATCACTCAAACCCACAAAGCCTCAAACGCTCTCGGGTGGATGACAGGAACCGTGTACGGTATGTCTTGGGTAAATGTGATGACCTTGCTTCCGTGGACTGTTTTGTTTCTCGGCGCTACGATTTTCCAAATCCGTTATTTGAATGCCCAGGAGCTCGGGGATGATATCGCCAAAGGCATTGGCGTAGCGATTGATAAGAAGAGATTGCTCCTGATTGCGATTAGTGTGGCATTGGCTGGTGCTGCTGTCGGAGTGGCAGGAGGAATCAGTTTTATCGGTTTGATGGCTCCACATATTGCGCGTAGGCTAGTAGGTTCTGCGTATGGCTACTTGCTGCCGGCTTCCGCCGTTTTGGGCGGGATGCTTGTCGTCTTGGCTGATTTGATTGGGAGAACGGTGTTTTTACCGCATGATTTGCCAGCAGGGATTTTTACCGCAGCGATTGGAGCGCCGTTTTTTGTGTATCTTTTGTATAAAACGAGGAATCATCAGTAGGAAATAGCTTTTTAACGAAAAAAAGCAGCCCGTTCTCCTTAAGGAAGCGGGCTGCTTTTCTTCCAAGGGTGCAGAAGAAGCTCCTACTAGAGAAGAAGTTCGCGCATCGAGGCTGTCAATTGAAAAGCAAGTCGCCCCATCTCTTTACAGGACTCTTGAAATCGTCTCAATGTCCACTCAATCAAAAGCACATGGAGGGTGGAGGACATCGATCTTTGTGCATAGTAGTAGAGGCTCTCCTGTTGATGATGGTTCTCTGGATTTGCCCTGTTTGGAAAACGCTCTTGAATAGAAAAGTCAACGCTCCGAAAAATGATCTGTCGCACTTTCCTGTCACCACTGCAAATGTTCTCTATTAAGGAAGGGGGAGAGTGCTGCTGCCACATCTCGAAAAAAGCTATCAGCATATCTTCATTCAGCTCGTTCTCTTCATCTATGATCCTCCAGTAGGTCGCATACTGAGCGCACAAATATTCATATAAGATTTCGTCTTTATCCTCGTAATTGCGATAAAAGGTTTGTCTGGCAAGCCCTGCTTTTTGTGTGATCTCGGTAATGGAGATGTGGGAGTATTGCGTTTTTTCCATGAGTTGAAGCAGAGCAAGAGTGATCCATTCTTTTGACGGTTGTGTTCGATTTCTTACATTGAGATTCAAATGTGACACATCCTTGCTTTTGTCTATTTTCGAGTGGTTTTTCCTGAATTCAATTGAAAATGGGAGATATCTATATTAGTGTACAATTGTAACATTTGATCTCCCTTTGCGCAGTGGGAGAACGTGGTGGAAGAGGAAGCACAGATAGATAGGCCTATTTTTTTACTTCCAAATTGATAATGATACTCATTACCGTAAAAGGGGACACAACTATGTTTAAAACAGGAAAGCTCTCACTGCTAGTGACGATGATCATGTCGCTGCTTTTGGCTGCTTGCGGTACGGAAACGGCTGCTCCAGCCCCACAGGCACAAACAGAGCAGCCGCAGTCAGAACAGGTCCGCAAGATTACACATGCCATGGGTGAAACAGAAATCAAGGGCACCCCACAGCGCATCGTTGTTTTGACCAACCAGGGGACAGAAAGTTTGCTTGCATTGGGAATCAAGCCGGTAGGAGCAGTTAAATCATGGATCGGAGAACCGTGGTTCGACCATATTAAAGATCAGATGAGTGGGGTTGAAGTCGTAGGGGACGAGACACAGCCTAACATGGAGCTGATTGCCAGCTTAAAGCCCGACCTGATCCTCGGAACAAAAGTGCGACAAGAGAAGATTTACACGCAGTTATCAGCGATTGCGCCAACCGTTTTTACTGAAAACCTTGGTGACAGCATGATTGAAAACTTCGAATTATATGCGCATGCGGTAAATAAGGAAACAGAAGGAGCGAAAGTCCTGGCTGATTTCGATAAATTGATCGCAGAGACTAAAACCAAGCTAGGTGACAAAGCGAAGATGGAAATCTCGTTGGCACGATTCCAGCCTGGGAAAGTACGTGTCTACTATAAACAAAACTTTGCAGGGGTTATTTTCGACAAGCTAGGCTTTGCACGTCCAGCGGAGCAGAACAAGGCGGAGTTTTCCAAAGATATCGCAAAAGAGCAGATCAATGTACTGGACGGAGATGTTTTCTTTTACTTCACCTCTGACCGTAATGGGGATACCGGAGCTTCGAAGACCGCACAAGAATGGCTAAGTGATCCACTCGCGAAGAACATGAAGGTGGTACAGACAGGCCGTGCGTATCAAGTAAACGAAGCTGTTTGGAATACGGCCGGGGGAATCCTGGCAGCGAATTTGATGGTGAAGGATATCGAGAGGATCTTTGCGGATATCAACTAATAGAAGAGATAGGAAAATAAAAAAGGCTGGAAGCATCCAGCCTTTTGGTTAGCAATTATGGTACGCCTGAAGGGAATCGAACCCCCGCACATGGTTCCGGAGACCATTGCTCTATCCACTGAGCTACAGGCGTATAGTGTTTTTTAATGACACTATTTCATTATATGACAGCGATCAGGCAAAATGCAAACGAAAAAAAGTGGTTTTAGTGGATTTTTTCATGAATATGAACTCGGTCCATATCTAAATGGGCAGCAGCATGAGAGAAGGGGATCGAACGTGCAATCTTTTTTATGCAGCCGTGTTCAAAAATGGTCTGTACTGATTATGGGGATCGTGATTCTTGCGTTGGCCATGACGGCGAGCGTACTGTATGGATTGCAAAACTTCCCTCTATCAACAGCCATTGAGGCGTATACTCAGTTCGATGGGAGCACAGAACATCTTATTATTAAGGATACGAGAGTACCTCGGGCAATTACGGCTGCATTTGTCGGAGGAAGCTTGGCTGTAGCGGGAGTTCTTCTGCAAGCCCTCACCCGCAATCCGTTAGCTTCCCCCTCTGTTTTGGGAATCAATTCGGGAGCGGCCCTGTTCATTGTGATTGCGTTGTTTTTGGCAGGGAACGTTTTTTCCTTTACACAGTTGATGTGGATTGGATTTTTGGGCGCGGGATTTACGGCTATTCTGGTTTATTTGCTTGGATCAGCGGGACGAGGTGGGAGCTCGCCGTTAAAAGTGACACTTGCGGGCTCGGCTGTGGCCGCTTTTGCCTCTTCGTTGACTTCCTTATTGATGCTAATGAGTAACCAGACGTTAGAGGAAGCGCTCTATTGGCTGGTGGGATCTGTGTCTGGACGCGATTTGCAGCACGCCTTGATGATTATTCCCTATTTGTTCTGTGGGTGGATACTGGCATGTTTTATGGCAGGCTCTCTCAATTTGATGGCACTGGGTGACGATGTTGCCACAGGTCTGGGACAAAAGATTATATGGATAAAGACGGCGATCGTTTTGGTTGTCGTACTTCTCGCAGGTGGGTCTGTAGCCTTGACCGGCCCCATTGGCTTTGTTGGAATCATGATTCCCCATATTGCGAGGTATTTGGTCGGCTTTGATCACCGTTGGATTTTGCCTTACAGCGTCGTGTTAGGTGCCATATTCCTCGTTGTGGCTGACGTGATCTCCCGGTTCTTGCTTGTGCAGGAAGAAGTCCCTGTAGGAGTAGCTACTGCCGTTCTAGGAGTGCCGTTCGTCATTGCCATTGTAAGGAGGAGGGCACATGAATAACTTTAAAGTGATTCGAAGTCAGAAGCCGATGTTCTCTTTTCATGTGGAAAAAAGGTCGATGGGCATCTTGATCCTTTTGGCTATTCTGCTGGTGGCTGCTGTCGTCATTAGTATCGGATTGGGCAGTACACGCATTCCCGTGTTGGAAGTTTTGAAAACATTGGTTGGTTTGGGAAATGGCACTGAGCAACTCATTGTGCTCGAGTTGCGTCTGCCGCGCATTGTGCTCTCGGTACTTGTGGGTGCAGCGTTGGCTGTGTCCGGTGCTATTCTCCAAGCCCTCGTCCGCAACCCGCTGGCTTCGCCAGATTTGATCGGGACGACAAGTGGTGCAACAGCTTCGGCTATGGCTTTCATCGCATTTTCCAACGGAGCGTACAGTATTCACTGGCTGCCAGTTGCTGCGCTAATCGGTGGATTTTTTGCTGCTTTTCTCACTTACATAACTGCTTGGAAACGTGGGGTCTCTCCGTTTCGCTTTGCTTTAATAGGTGTTTCGATCTCAACGGCAATGAGTGCATTGTCTATTTATTTCATCTTATCTGGTCCAATCTATCTCGCTTCCCAAGCGCTTGGCTGGATGTCCGGGACTGTGTACGGGAGTTCGTGGAATCATGTGTTTAGTTTACTTCCGTGGACAGTCGGATTCTTCATTCTGATTATGATGCAGGCAAGGACACTGAATTCACTGGAGCTAGGGGACGAAATAGCAAAAGGATTGGGTGTTTCCGTCGAACGAAAGCGGCTCATTTTGATTGCCATTAGTGTGGCGTTGGCAGCGGCAGCAGTCGGGATTGCAGGAGGAATAGGCTTTGTTGGCTTGATGGCTCCGCATATGGCACGCAAGCTGATCGGTTCAGGCTACAGTCGTTTACTCCCTGCCTCTGCCATACTTGGTGGACTTTTCGTTTTAGTGGCTGATTTGGTGGCACGGACGCTGTTTGTCCCACTGGATGTGCCTGTTGGCGTGTTTACGGCAGCGGTAGGAGCTCCTTTTTTTATCATGATGCTTTATCGCAGCCGCCAAGGATAGAAAAAGACTCCAAAAGTGATCCTGACCACAAGGGTCACTTTTTTGTGCTGCTGTATCATAATTTGGCAGGAAAATTGCATGAGAGAACGAATATAATGAAAATAAAGAGTCATCGAGCAGCATGAGCAAGTGCGAAGGAGGCGAGCTTCATGAACATGGGATTGGGGTTATTTCAAGAACAAACACTGAAATTAGTGATGACGCCGGAATTACGCCAAGCGATTACCATATTGCAGTATTCAGCCATTGATCTCATCTCCTATTTGCAGGATCAGGCAAATGAAAATCCTGTTTTCGACCTTGAAGTGGCTGGAGAAGTCGCTTCTGCAAAAGCAGAGAAACCAGCTCCTGAGATTGACTGGAAAGAAATTGTGGGCAATCGCGCGACAGGTGAGTACGGCTCGTCGAAAAATGAAAGCACTTACAATCCGCTGGATCACGTCCAGCAAGGTGCGGAGACGCTGTACGAACATCTGGAGCGTCAACTCGGCTATGTAAAAGGATTCTCGTCGCTGCAAAAACAGATCGCTCTCTTTTTGATCGGGAATCTGGATGAGAAGGGGTATTTGGAAATTACATTGGAGGAAGCGAGTGCGCGCCTGGGCGCCGAAATGCTGGAGATTGAGGACGTGTTGTCCGTTTTGCAGCATTTTGATCCGGTAGGCGTAGCTTCACGCAGCCTGGAAGAATGTCTTTTGCTGCAGCTCGGGCATTTGGCGCTCGATGATGAAAAGATCGTTCAGGTCGTTCGCAACCACCTGCAAGATTTGGCGGACAATCGCTATCAGCGGATCGCAGACAAAATCGGATGTACACCGCAAGAGGTACAGGCGATGGCAGACCTGATCCGTACGCTGAATCCGCGTCCAGGGGCGGCTTTTTCCACAGTAGAGACAAGATATGTCATTCCAGATGTGACGGTAGAGAAGGTCGGGAATGATTATGTAGTATTGGTCAATGATGTTGCTGCACCGCGGCTGAAAATCAACAGCTTCTATGAAAAAATGCTGAGCCAGCAAAAAAGTCAGGATGAAGCCAAACAGTTCATTCACGATAAGCTGAATGCCGCCATGTGGCTGGCAAAAAGTCTGGAGCAGCGCCGCTTGACGCTTATGCGTGTAACACAGGCCATCCTCGATATGCAACGGGAGTTTTTTGATCGGGGAATTCATTATTTAAAGCCCATGACGCAAAAGGAAATAGCAGAGCGGGTCGGCCTGCACGAATCGACGATCAGCCGGGCAACCAGCAACAAGTACGTCCAGACACCGCGCGGAATTTTTGAGCTGAAGTATTTCTTTACGTCAGCACTCTCTACTTCCAGCGGGGAAGCGACTTCTTCTGAGAGTGTGAAGCGCAGGATCAAAGCACTGATCGAGCAAGAAGATCGGAAGTCTCCGTTATCTGATCAAAAGTTGGGTGAGATGCTCCTTACAGAGGGGATTGAAATCTCCCGCCGCACGGTTGCCAAGTACCGGGAAGAGATGCTGATCCCATCGTCGGCCAAACGAAAGAGGTTTTAATGAGAATGAATGAAAAAACGTTTGAAATTGTTTTGTACGGACGAAAGAAATGTCATTTGTGCGACGAGGTGGAGCTCTACATCCGAGGTCTGGCGGAGGAGTTCCCCCTTCGTATGCGCATGGTTGATATTGAAAGTGATCCGGTCTTGCATGAAGAAATGATGTTTGTCATTCCAGTAGTCGAGATAGATGGAGAGATCGTGTTTCGCTCCATTACACATGTGGTGACGTTCGAGGAGCTGCGAAACGAATTAGATAGACGTGCCGCTCGGTCATGAGTGGCACTTTTTATATAGGCTCGGGGGAACTTGCAAGATTTTGTTAAATATGATACATTCGAGTTGTAGCAAGTGATCTTTTTTTGCACCAAGCGGGACATAAAATGTATATACAGGGACACAAAACGTCCCGATCAACAATTTGTAACCAAGGAAGAAGGCCAAATGCGACGTTTACTGGAACTGCAACAAAAATTGTTGCCTGACTTGATTCAGGTTTTGCGTCAGCGGTACATGTTGCTCCGATCCATCTATCATTTGCAGCCGATTGGCAGAAGAGGTCTCGCTCAAGCCATGGATACCACTGAGCGTATTTTGCGGGCAGAAGTGGAACTGCTAAAAGAGACGGGGCTCCTTTATGTAACGGCTGCCGGAATGAGCCTGAGTGAAGAAGGACAACAAGTCTTGGACGACATGGAGCCTCTCGTCGGAGAGCTGTTCGGTCTTACTGACTTGGCGGAGCGCCTGCAAAAAAAGCTGGGCATTCCGGAAGTCATTGTGGTGCAGGGCAATGCAGACCAATCGCCTTGGGTAAAGGAAGAGCTGGGACGGGTAGGGGCAAGGGTCCTCAAACAGGTCGTTCAAGAAGGAGACATTGTAGCGGTAACAGGTGGTTCATCCATCGCTAGCGTAGCAAGTCATCTGACGCCTTCTGCTTCGTTCAAAAACGTTCAGTTTGTCCCTGCTCGCGGTGGACTGGGAGAACGCGTAGAGCTGCAAGCGAATACGCTCGCTTCCGCCATGGCAGCGAAAACAGGTGCTTCTTATCGGCTTCTTCACGTACCGGATCGCCTCCATCCAGAAGCCTTGCAGACATTGGTCAAAGAGCCGCAAGTGCAAGATGTGCTGTCGCTCTTGGGCGAGACTCGAATCGTTTTGCATGGAATCGGGGATGCCGTCAAGATGGCGAAAAGGCGGAATTATTCGGAGGAAGAGCTCGCAGAATTAGTCGAGACGGGTGCTGTATCAGAAGCATTCGGCTACTACTTTAATGAAGCGGGAGAAACGGTCCACAGAATGCCGACCATTGGTTTGCAGCTAGAGGAAGTGCACAAGGCAGAAACGGTGCTCTCCATTGCGGGGGGCGAAAGCAAGGCAAAAGCGATTCTTTCCTTTGCTAAGCAATCGTGTCAGAATGTACTCATTACGGACGAAGGGGCAGCTTACACGCTGTTGTCCACACGATTGTAACGGAAGGAAGTCGGTCGCATGTCTATCACATCGGTAACACCCATCTTGGCAATGATCGCTGGCATCATTTTGAGCCTATCGCTCGGTTTTCCGATCGCATGGGGGATTGTTTTTGCGATCTTGGTCACACTGGTTAGTGTAAAAAGATTGGGGTATCCGTGGAAGCAGCAGCTCGTTTTTGGCTGGGAAGGTGTCCAAAAGGCAAAGCCCGTCCTTACGATTCTGTTTTTAGTAGGACTCTTGATTCCGCTATTAATGATGGGAGGAACCATACCCGCCATCATTTACTACGGATTATCGATTGTGAATGTCGAGTATTTGTTCGTCCTCTCTTTTCTGTTGACCGCAGGCGTCAGTTATTTATTGGGTACATCAATCGGTACGCTGAGTACGATTGGGCTGTCCCTGATGGGCATTGCACACGCAGCAGGGATATCACCTGCGATCGTAGGAGGTGCGCTCATCTCTGGAGCGATGGTGGGGGAACGTTTCTCACCGATATCCAGCAGTCGTTTACTTGTGCTTTCCAATGTCGGTATGACAGAAGAGCAGGAAAGAAGAATACGGCGTCCTGCTTTGCTTACGGTAGCGATTTGCGCTTTGCTTTTCCTGATCCTTGATCTGTTTCGACCGCAGGCGAACTCGACGGATACCATTCAAATGTACCAAGAGCTGCTAGTCAGTCATTTTTCTGTACATTGGAGCTTGATGCTGCCGCTCGTCGTATTAATTGCTTCTTTTGCACTGAGAGTCAAGGCGGTCAAGGCATTGTTTTACGGTATCGGAGCCAGTGCGATTCTAGTCGGGATCAATGGGAATTTGGATGTGAAGACGTTTTTTACATCGATGCTAGTTGGATTTGAGCTTCATTCAGGAACGCCGCTGGATCAACTGGTCCATGGGGGCGGGATGTTCGCCATCTTCAGTGTTCTGGCGTTAATCATTCTCGCAGGCTTTTTAAACGGCATTTTGAACAGAGCCAATTTATTAACCCCCATCGTAGACAAAATGATGGGCCATACAAAAAATAAGACGGTACTGGTAGCGAAGGCAGCGGCATTGTCGTTGTTAGTGGTCATCATCAGCTGTAATCAAACCATTCCGATTCTGGTTCTCGGCTCTACTCTTCTCGGGCGGTTCTCCCAATGGGAGGGAGGGCGCGAGCTGTTGGGCAAGACGATGCTGGACTCCACAGTTGTCATGCCTGTACTGATTCCGTGGAACGGACTATCGATGATGATGGCGCTCACGCTAGGTGTTTCGACGATCCAGACATTGCCCTTTGTGTTTTTTCCAATCTTATTACCGATTGTAACGATATTATCGACCCGCTGGTTTTGGCCGGAGGGCAGGTTTCTCGCGATGAAGAATAAAGCTAGCTAATGAGCAGGAGGTATACATTATGGTAAAAGTAGGTATTAACGGATTTGGTCGTATCGGTCGTAACGTATTTCGTGCAGCACTGAACAATCCGAATGTAGAAATCGTAGCGGTCAATGACCTGACAGATGCGCACACACTGGCGCACCTTTTGAAATATGACTCCGTACATGGCGTACTTAACGTGAACGTTGAAGCTTCCGAGAACACGCTCATCGTTGACGGCAAAGAAATCAAGGTGTTGGCAGAGCGCGACCCCGCTCAACTCAAGTGGGCAGATTACGGTGTTGAAATCGTAGTGGAATCGACTGGACGCTTCACGAAGCGCGAAGATGCAGCGAAGCATTTGGAAGGTGGCGCGAAAAAAGTCATCATCTCTGCTCCAGCAACAAATGAAGACATTACAGTCGTAATCGGTGTAAACGAAGACAAGTACGATCCAGCACAACACACCGTGATCTCCAACGCATCCTGCACAACGAACTGCTTGGCGCCATACGCGAAGGTTCTCAATGAAAAATTCGGCATCGTACGCGGATTGATGACAACCGTTCACTCTTACACCAATGACCAGCAAATTCTCGACCTGCCGCACAAAGATTTGCGCCGTGCCCGTGCTGCTGCGGAGAACATCATTCCAACCTCTACAGGAGCGGCAAAAGCAGTGGCACTCGTATTGCCTGAGCTGAAAGGCAAGCTGAATGGTTTCGCTATGCGCGTACCAACTCCAAACGTTTCGGTAGTGGACCTGGTAGTTGAGCTGAAGACAGATGCAACTGTTGAAGAAATCAACAACGCGCTGAAGGAAGCGGCAGAAGGCCCGCTCAAAGGCATTCTGGGCTACTCCGAAGAGCCGCTCGTATCGTCTGATTACAACGGAAACCCTGCATCCTCCACAATTGATGCTTTGTCTACTATGGTACTGGAAGGAAACATGGTGAAAGTCGTTTCCTGGTACGATAACGAGTGGGGTTACTCCAATCGTGTCGTAGACTTGTGTCATTATGTTGCACAGCGCGGCTTCTAACACGTAAAATAGAACTGTTGTGGAAAAAAAGGGAGAGCAATCTCCCTTTTCCCATATCTTTTTTCCGAATAAAAAGCCAATGATTTGGGAGGATCGTTCATGAACAAGAAATCTATCCGCGATGTTGAGCTGGCAGGCAAGCGCGTATTCTGCCGTGTCGACTTTAACGTGCCGATGCAGGACGGGGTAATCACCGACGATACACGCATTCGTGCTGCTGTACCAACCATCCGTTTCATGGTGGAGGCAGGAGCCAAAGTAATCCTGGCGAGCCATTTTGGGCGTCCTAAAGGCCAAGTAGTGGAAGAGATGCGTCTTACTCCTGTCGCAGCCCATCTGTCCTCACTCTTGGGCAAGGACGTACGTAAGCTGGAGGATTGCCATGGTGCTGACGTAGAGGCGGCAGTGGAACGGATGGAGTCTGGCGACGTCATCCTGTTGGAAAACGTGCGCTTCCATGCGGGAGAAGAAAAGAACGATCCAGAACTGGCAAAAAGCTTTGCGGCCTTGGCTGATCTGTTTGTCAATGATGCATTCGGGACAGCTCACCGGGCACATGCTTCTACAGCGGGAATCGCTGAGTACATACCAGCAGTTGCGGGCTTGCTGATGGAAAAGGAAATTCGCTTCATGGGCGGAGCCTTGTCCAATCCGGAGCGTCCGTTTACAGCGATTGTCGGCGGTGCAAAAGTAAAAGATAAAATTGCTGTCATTGAAAATTTGTTGACCAAAGTTGATCACCTGATTATCGGCGGCGGTATGGCGAATACATTCCTCAAAGCACAAGGTTATGGTACTGGTGCTTCTCTGTGTGAAGACGACAAGCTCGACCTTGCACGTACGTTGATGGATCAGGCAAAAGAGCGCGGCGTTCAATTGCTGATGCCAGTTGATGTTGTGGTAGCTGACCGTTTTGCGGCAGATGCAGAAAAGCAGGTCGTGGGAATCGATGCGATTCCAGAGGGCTGGATGGCACTCGATATCGGTCCAAAAACAGTGGAACAGTACCACAGCGTTATCGTAGATTCGAAAACGGTTGTTTGGAACGGTCCAATGGGCGTATTTGAAATGGATGCTTTTGCAAGCGGCACGATTGGCGTAGCCAAGGCAATGGCAGCATGCAGCGGTACGACGATCATCGGTGGCGGTGATTCCGTAGCAGCAGTGGAAAAAGCAGGTGTAGCCGAGCAAATGACACACATTTCTACAGGCGGCGGAGCGTCTCTGGAATTCATGGAAGGCAAGGAACTGCCAGGCGTAGCTGTGTTGGCAGATAACGAATAAGAGCGAAGAGGGGGAGTTTGCATGCGAACACCAATTATCGCGGGGAACTGGAAGATGTTCAAGACGATGGGCGAGGCAAGAGCGTTTGCCCAGGAAGCCAAGGCTGGCAATAATACTTCCGGAGTACAAAAAGTCATTTGCGCACCTTTTACAGCGTTGGCTGCACTTAAGGAAGAGCTGGCGGGCACGGATATTGCCATCGGCGCGCAAAACATGCATTTTGAAGAGCAAGGTGCTTATACAGGCGAAATCAGCGCGTCTATGCTGAAAGAAATCGGTGTGGAGTACGTGATCCTTGGTCACTCAGAGCGCCGTCAATATTTCAATGAAACAGATGAGACGGTGAACAAAAAGGTTGTAGCCGCGTTAGCAGCAGGTCTCGTACCGATTGTGTGCGTAGGCGAGAGTCTGGAGCAACGGGAAGCGGGCGAGACAGCTGACGTAGTCCGTACGCAGACAGAAGGTGCCTTTGCTGGAGTAGATGCTGCACAAGTGGCGGATACCGTTATTGCATACGAGCCGATCTGGGCGATTGGTACAGGCAAATCTTCCACGGCAGAGGATGCGAATGAAACGATTGCTATCATTCGCAACGTAATCGGAGAACGCTTCGGACAAGCGACAGCCGAGAAAGTGCGCATTCAATACGGCGGAAGTGTCAAGCCGGAAAACATCGCAAGCTACATGGCACAGCCGGATATCGACGGAGCATTGGTTGGTGGAGCGAGTCTCGTAGCGGACAGCTATTTGCAGCTTGTGGCGGGA
Source organism: Brevibacillus sp. AG162 (assembly GCF_006715575.1). Taxonomy (NCBI): domain Bacteria; kingdom Bacillati; phylum Bacillota; class Bacilli; order Caryophanales; family Paenibacillaceae; genus Brevibacillus; species Brevibacillus sp. AG162. The sequence continues at coordinate 229,659 of NZ_VFNO01000008.1, read as the reverse complement.
GCTACGTCGCGATAGGAGGAGAAAGCAATGGCACTAAGACCAAAACCGGTTGCCCTTTTGATTTTGGATGGTTTTGCTCTGCGGAACGAAACGCATGGAAACGCAGTAGCACAAGCCAACAAGCCGAATTTCGACCGTTACTGGAACCAATACCCTCATGCGACCCTGGAGGCAAGTGGGCTGGCTGTTGGACTGCCAGAAGGACAGATGGGGAACTCCGAGGTAGGCCATCTTAATATCGGGGCAGGGCGTGTTGTTTATCAGGATCTGACGCGCATTACCAAGTCGATTCGAGAAGGCGCATTTTTTGAAAACGAAACATTGATCGCTGCTTTCCAGCACGCGAAGCAAAACGGCAAGCAGCTCCATCTGTTCGGGCTTTTGTCCGATGGCGGTGTACACAGTCACATTGACCACCTGTTTGCGATGCTCGAGTTGGCGAAAAAGCAGGACTTTGCGGATGTGTTCATTCACGGTTTCCTCGATGGCCGCGATGTATCGCCTGACAGTGCAGTGGGCTATATCGAACAGCTGCAAGCCAAAATTGCAGAAATCGGCGTTGGCCGCATTGCTACCGTACAAGGTCGCTACTATGCGATGGATCGTGACAAACGCTGGGAGCGCGTAGAGAAGGCGTATCGTGCCATGGTGTACGCAGATGCTCCGGCTTATCGTGATCCGGTTCAAGCGGTAAAGGAATCCTACGAAAAGTCCATTATGGATGAGTTCGTCATGCCAACCGTGATTCTCGACGAGGCAGGAAAACCAGTGACGACCGTTCAAAGCGGCGATTCGATTATTTTTTATAATTTCCGCCCAGATCGTGCGATTCAAATGTCGCAGGCATTCACGAATGAAGATTTCCGTGGCTTTGACCGCGGAGATGAGCGCCCACGCGATCTGCATTTTGTGTGCCTGACGCATTTTTCCGAGACGGTTGACGGGTATGTCGCTTACAAGCCTTCCAATCTGGATAACACGTTGGGAGAGGTGCTTTCCCAGCACGGTTTGAAGCAGCTGCGCATTGCCGAGACGGAGAAATACCCGCACGTGACATTCTTCTTCAGCGGCGGGCGTGAAAAGGAGTTTCCAGGTGAGGAGCGTATCTTGATTCCTTCGCCAAAAGTGGCGACGTACGATTTGCAGCCGGAGATGAGTGCACCAGAGCTGACAGACGCTGTTGTCGCTGAGATCGAGGCAGATAATTTTGACGCGATCATCCTGAACTTTGCCAACTGCGACATGGTGGGTCATTCCGGCATGATGGAGCCAACCATCAAAGCAGTCGAGACAGTCGATGCATGCTTGGGCAGAGTAGTCGATGCAATCGTAGCAAAAGGCGGCGTAGCCGTCATCACGGCTGATCACGGCAACGCGGATCTGATGCTGGATGAAGCGGGACGTCCGATTACTTCACACAGTACGTATCCGGTGCCTGTAATCGTGACCAAAGACGGGGCTGCTCTGCGCGAAGACGGTATTCTGGCCGACTTGTCGCCAACGCTTTTGGAGCTTTTGGGGGTAGCGCAACCAGTTGAAATGACAGGTAAATCGTTACTTGCAAAATAGGCTTCACTGGGACACACTGTAAGGGTAGCTTGGCGTTTATCGAAATAGAGTGTAAGTGCACATGAAAAAAGGAGATGGACGAGAAATGGCAATGATTACTGACATTTATGCACGTGAAATTATGGACTCCCGCGGTAATCCAACTGTGGAAGTAGAAGTGTATCTTGAAGATGGCTCGATGGGTCGCGCAGATGTTCCATCTGGAGCGTCTACAGGTGCGTATGAAGCAGTAGAGCTTCGCGACGGTGACAAATCCCGTTACTTGGGCAAAGGCGTTCTGAAAGCCGTAGAAAACGTGAATGAAATCATTGCTCCTGAACTGATCGGCATGGATGCCCTGGATCAAGTCGGCATCGATATGGCGATGATTCAGCTCGACGGCACGCCAAACAAAGGCAAGCTGGGCGCAAACGCGATTCTCGGCGTGTCCATGGCAGTAGCACGTGCAGCTGCAGATTCTCTTGGCGTTCCTCTCTACAACTACCTCGGCGGCTTCAACGCGAGAATGTTGCCAGTTCCTATGATGAACATCCTGAACGGTGGTAAGCACGCAGACAACACTGTAGACATTCAGGAATTCATGGTTATGCCAGTAGGTGCTACTTCCTTCAAGGAAGCGCTGCGCACAGGTGCGGAAATTTTCCACTCCCTGAAAAAAGTATTGGGTGAAAAAGGCCTGAGCACAGCAGTAGGGGATGAGGGCGGTTTCGCTCCAAACCTGAAATCCAACGAAGAAGCGATCACAACCATTTTGGATGCGATCAAAGCAGCTGGCTATGAGCCAGGCAAAGACGTGTTCCTCGCGCTGGACGTAGCAGCTACAGAAATGTTCAAAGACGGCAAATACCACTTCGAAGGCGAAGGCGTTGTGAAAACAACAGAAGAAATGATCGCGTTCTACGAAGATCTGGTAAACAAATACCCAATCATCTCCATCGAAGACGGTCTGTCTGAAGACGACTGGGATGGCTGGAAAGCACTCACTGACAAACTGGGCAGCAAAGTTCAGCTGGTAGGTGACGACTTGTTCGTTACGAACACAGAGCGTCTGGCTCGCGGAATCGAGACCTCTACAGGTAACTCCATTCTGGTAAAAGTAAACCAAATCGGTACGCTGACAGAAACCTTCGAAGCAATCGAAATGGCGAAGCTGGCTGGCTATACTGCGGTGATTTCCCACCGTTCCGGTGAAACCGAAGACTCTACGATTTCGGATATCGCAGTGGCTACAAATGCAGGTCAAATCAAGACTGGTGCGCCTTCCCGCACGGATCGCGTAGCGAAGTACAACCAATTGCTGCGCATTGAAGACGAACTCGCTGATACAGCTCGTTTTGGCGGTCGTTCTGCATTCTACAACCTGAAGAAGTAAGCTTGCATGATTGCTAGATAGAGCGCGGCAGTCCAGGACGAAAAAAAGTCCGGGACTGCCGCTGTTCTTTTTGTAGGATTAAAGAAACATGCCACCGGAAGCCTCGATTCGTTGCGCGTTCACCCAGCCCATTTCGTCGGTGCACAATGACGCGACAAGACCACCAATATCATCAGCTCTCCCAACCCGGCCTAACGCTGTTTGCGAACCAATAAAGTCATGTATTTCCTGATTATCCCGTACTGCTCCTCCCTGAAAGTCCGTAGCAATCGCTCCCGGGGCGATCGTATTAACCCGGATGCCCCGTTTTCCCCATTCCTTTGCCATATATCTCGTCAATACTTCGACGGCGCCTTTCATGGCGGCGTATGCTCCATAGCCGTCAAGGGCAAACCGGGTCAATCCAGTCGAGACATTAATGATTCGTCCATCATCAGAAATACGGGGCAATAATTTCTGTGTTAAGAAAAATACGCCTTTGAGGTGCACGTTTACCAAACTGTCAAACTGTTCCTCAGTGGTAGCCGAAAGTGGAGCGTTCACTCCGAAACCAGCGTTGTTAATCAGAACATCAAAACGCTCCGTATTCCATTTTTCTTGCAGTACATCGGCAAGGCGGGATACGAACCTTTCGAAAGTGGACACGTCACCCGCATCAAGTTGCAAGGCGGCAGCTTTTTGACCATTCTCCTCAATTTCTTTGATTACCAATTCCGCTTCTTCCTTGCGAGAATGATACGTCAGGATGACATCAAATCCTTTTCGAGATAGCGCGATAGCTGAATTTCGCCCTAGCCCGCGACTGCCCCCCGTTACCAGGGCGATCTTTTGCATTTTATTCATAGCGATTTATCTCCTTTACGTTATAATTGGACCACTTGAATGGTTGTAAACATGTGATCTATAGTGAGCATAAAGGTTAAAGTTCACTTTAAGTCAAGGGGGCGTGAAAAGATGTTTTACACGATTAAGCAGGTGGCTGATCTATTCGGCCTACCTGCCCATACATTGCGTTACTATGACAAAGAAGGCCTGCTGCCCTTTGTCTCACGAGACAAAAACGGTAATCGTCTCTTTAGCGAATTGGATCTCAATTGGATAGCCTTAATCTGCTGCCTCAAAAATACCGGTATGCCCATTAAAGAAATCAAAGAATACAGCGATTGGTGTAAGCAAGGAAGCCAAAAGCTAGAGGAGAGAAAAGCCCTACTTATCGCTCATCGTGAGCAAGTGGAAAAGCAAATGGAGGAATTCCAGAAAAACCTTGCGCTTATCGATGCGAAGATAGCAACCTACGAAGATCCCAAATTGGTCAAAAAAATGGACGAGCAAGCGACATTAGCTTTGCGGCAATCTGCCCATTAGCTTAAGGAAGGACGTTTTTGCATACGAAAAAAGACTGCCCATACTACTCATGGACAGTCTTTTTGTTGTTTGGAGCTTATGACATGGCGAATGCTTTTTGTTCGGTTTGCACAGTGCCCAGACGGCTTTTACTGTACGGGATGCACATAGGAGTTCCGTACAGCGGGTCTTGCGTAATTTGGCAATCCATATCGAAAACCGTACGGACAAGGTCGGTCGTCAGCACTTCGTCCGGAGCACCTTCTGCCACGACGGTCTGATTGTGAACGGCAACGATATGATGGGCATAGCGGCAAGCGAGATTCAGATCGTGGAGAACCATGACGATGGTGCGCTGTTCCGTTTGATTCAGTTCAAACAACAGGTCCAAAATCTCAATCTGATGCGACATATCCAAATAAGTCGTAGGCTCATCCAGCAAAATCGTTTCGGTACCTTGGGCGAGAGTCATCGCAATCCAGGCGCGCTGACGTTGTCCGCCAGAGAGACTGTCGACGGCGCGGTTAGCCATATTCGTTAGTTGAGTAGCTGCCAATGCTTTGTTGACCATCTGCTCGTCTTCTTCTGACCATTGCTGTAGCCAGTTTTGATAAGGATAGCGTCCTTGTTTGACCAATTGCAGAATCGTCAATCCTTCTGGTGCAGATGGGCCTTGAGGAAGGATGGCAAGACGTTTGGCTACCTCTTTGGTAGAGCGTTTCGCGATCGATTCTCCTTCAAGCAGGATGGCGCCTTCCTTTGGTTTGAGTAAACGTGCCAGAGAGCGCAGCAACGTCGATTTGCCACTGCCATTACTGCCAATGAAAACTGTGATTTTTCCACGTGGGATATTTAAATCTAACGCTTCAATGATATTGCGTTCTCCGTACGATAACGTAAGCCGTTGGGTTTCCAAAGCTTGCATATGGTCTTGACTCCTTTCAACGTATAGGAAGTTAAAAAATATTTTCAGGGCCGCATGTGGCTGTGGTGGGAGAAGAATATTTCCAGTCTAGGCTCGCTACGTCTGGAAATATTCTTCTCTGGCGTTACTGATCACATTCTTCAATGTTTTAAAGGCTTTTTAAAATCCGTATAGCACGACAGCTCGTAGAGGAAACAGGAGAAATAAGCGAAGATCTTTGGTACGCCGACCGAGACGGAATGCAAAAAGCGAAACACGCTCTTAAGCGTCCACCTCTGTAAAACTTCCTGATAGAACCACTTTGGACGCGGGTTTCGCTTTTTTTCATGGAGTCGGGCAGTCCATCCCACAGCGGGTGGCCCAAGAAGCTGAGCGTTTTCTCCTGTTTCCTCCCCACCACCACAGCGGGACAAAGTTTTTCCTAGCGATTTCGGTTTTTGTACAGCAAGTAGATGAAAAACGGAGCGCCGATGGCAGAGGTGAATACCCCTACAGGCACTTCGATTGGTGAAAATGCCATGCGTCCAATCAAATCGGCAAGCAATACGATAATGGCACCCAAGAAAGCCGAGAGTGTCATGGCACCGCCAAAGGACGGACCAATCAGTTGCTTGGCAATATGTGGGGCCAGCAAAGCCACAAAGCTGATATCTCCTCCAACAGAGACGGCTGTTCCCGTCAAAGCCGCGCAAATCATCAGCAGGAGGAAGCGATCTAATTGCAAGGAACTGCCGAGACTCGTCGCCAGATCATCGCCGAGCTGTTGAATGTTCACGCGTCTAGCAAGGAAGCCAGCTGCGAGAATCAGTCCGACGACCCACGGCAAAATCATGAATACGTCGTTCCAGTCAACGCCGTAGATGCTGCCAGTCAGCCAGAGCAATGCCTTATTTTGCAGCAAAAACGGACTGAACATGATCAGCATGGTGACAATGGCACCCGCTGCGATTTTGATTCCAACACCGATCATGACGAGACGAAGCGGTGTGACGCCTTTTTTCCAAGAGAGGGCGTACAGCAGGAATGTCGTCAATGTTGCCCCCAAAAAAGCGATGGGAGGAAGCCACTTGATGCTCGCTGTTTCAAATAGGATCAAGAAGCCGACAGCAAAAACAGATGCTCCACCCGATACCCCAAGAATATCCGGGGAAGCCAGCGGATTGCGGACGAGACCCTGCATGATGGCACCAGCTACGGCGAGTGCGGCACCTACGAGAATAGCAATGACGATGCGCGGCAGGCGAAATTGCTCCACTATCAAAGCATTCTCTTCTGAACCGATTCCCAACAAAACTTTTACCACATCGAGCGGGGCGATTTTCATTTCACCCATTCCGAGACTGACAACCGCCACTGCTACGACAATAAGCAAGGCGAGTAGCGAAAACCAGATCGTCTTTTTATGTAGCTGAAACGATGAAAAGCGCTTGCCGATGCGAAGAGACAGGTAGTCTTTCATTATTTATCCAGCCCCTTGCGTGCGACATAGATGAAGAACGGAATCCCGATCAGGGCTGTCATTACTCCAATAGGCACTTCAGCAGGCATTGCAATATAACGAGCGCCGATGTCTGCTAACAGCAGTAGGATGGAACCAAGCAGACCGCTGTACAAAAGTACCCAGCGTGTATCGATTCCGACGAGATAGCGGGCCAGATGCGGAGTGACTAAACCGACAAAACCAATAGGTCCAGCAACAGCAACTGCGCAACCGGATAAGAGAACAATGACGATTCCAACACTGAATTTGACCAATAATGTGCGTTGTCCGAGACCTTTTGCTACGTCATCACCCATCAACAACGTTTGAATCGGACGTGCGAGGACAAAAGCAGCGATCCAGGCGATGACCATATAAGGAAAGACAGTGGCTAAGTACTCCAGCTTTCTGCCTCCGACTGATCCTGCCAACCAGAAAAGCACCTCATCCGTAGCCTTTTCATTCAGGACCATCATGCCGTGTCGGATCGAAGAAGCCAAGGCGGTGATAGCTGCACCTGCTAGGACCAGCTTCACAGGCGAAAGTCCATCTCTGCCGAATGAACCGAGCAAGTAGACGATCAAACCTGCTACAGCGGCTCCTAAAAAGGAAATCCAAGTAAATTGGGTCAAGGAGCTGATCCCGACAAAAGTAACGGCGAACACAACAAATAGAGAAGCACCTGCATTTAGACCGAACAGTTCAACGTCTGCAACAGGGTTTCTCGTCAAGGATTGGAGCAGAGTTCCGGCCAAGCCGAGGCAGAAACCGACCGTAAGCGCATTGAGCACACGCGGTACACGCACTTCTTTAATGACGATGTGTTCATTGGAGCCGTTAAAATTCGTATAGGCATCAATCGCAGTTTGCCAACTCGTGTCAATGACGCCAAAGATGAGGCTGGCATAACTGAGGTAAGTCAGGAGGAGAAGGGCGAATACCAGTCCCAGAATTTTACGAAAGTTGCTAGCTAAAAAAGTATTCATGATGGCTACATCCTTATTTCTTAGATGGTTTCATAGTTAAGTGTAGAGCTACATAAAGGAAGTGTCAATGATGTTGATAGTCATTATCATTTTATGATTGACTTTTGACAAGCAGGGGAGTAGGATAGACTCTGTCATTGATATGCATTCTCATTATAGAAAAGGGAAGGGGTCCTTTCATCATGTTTTCTCGTACATATCGGACCGCAGGCGGTAAAGCTTTCTTTGCTGTCTTAATGGCGCTCTTGCTGGTTGTTACTGGTTGTGGTGCTCCGCAAGCAAGCGAACAAAAGCCAGCAGAACAAAAGCCTGCTGATCAAGCAACTGGCAATTCCGAGGGTTCCGGCCAAAGCTACACAGTGAAACACGCGATGGGCGAAACAACCATCAAAGGTACACCAGAACGCATCGTCATGTTGACCAACCAAGGTACTGAAACCTTGATGGCACTTGGTGTGAAGCCAGTAGGGGCTGTAGGTTCGACCATTGATCCTACTCAATTCTACGATTTCACGAAGTCTTTCCTTGAGGGGACAAAATCCGTAGGTACAGAAGGTCAACCTAACCTGGAAGCAATCGCGGCACTGAAGCCTGACTTGATTCTGGGTATGAAATTCCGTCATGAAAAAATTTATCAACAATTGACTGCAATTGCTCCAACCGTATTCGTGGAAGAGCCACGCGGCGACTGGAAAGCAAACTTCTCCTTGTTCGCAGAAGCAGTAAACAAAAAGGCTGAGGGAGAAAAAGTCCTCGCTGATTGGAACAAGCGCGTTGAAGACTTTAAAGCAAAAGCTGGCGACAAGCTAAACACACAAGTATCTGTTGTACGCTTTATGCCTGGTAAAGTTCGCATCTACTATAAAGACACTTTCACTGGTGCTATCTTCAAAGACCTTGGCCTGGCTCGTCCAGCTTCCCAAGACAAAGACGAATTCGCAGCAGAAGTTACGAAAGAACGCATTCCAGAAATGGACGGCGACATCATGTTCTACTTCACGTACGAAACAGGCAAAGGCGAGGCTTCCAAGCTGGAGCAAGAGTGGACAAATGATCCTCTCTGGAAAAACCTGAACGTCGTGAAAGCAGGCAAAGCAATTAAAGTGGATGACACCATCTGGAATACTTCCGGTGGCGTAATCGCAGCGAATAAAGTACTGGATGAGCTGGAAGGCCACATCATCGGTAAATAATGAGAAAAGACGGGACTGATGCTCCCGTCTTTTTTGTGTGGTTATCCCGCCATATTGTTGAATGTTCCTCGCGGGTAGTAAATGTTTACATGATCGATGTAGAGGCTGTTTGGATCATCGGTCATGATGCCTGAGAAAATGAATTTCAATTCATAATCAGGGGTTACCTTGTAGGTGTAGATGGTTTGGCCGCCCGTGGTGGTTTTGCTAACTGGCTCCCCAAGTGTTTCACGTACCTCGGCAAGTGTGATTGCTTGCAGACGAAGGTCATAGGAACGAATATCAACGATCTGCATTCCTTTGTTAAAGGCGAAGACTAGATTTAGATCCCGGTACGTATTGTACGTGATGCCATTGACGAAGGAGACGACATCTGGTTTGCCCAGCTGTTTTTCTGCTTCATCGAACACATCTTTTTCTACTCGATACTGACTACCAAAGATTTGGCCTTTCCCGGCGAGATCACGCACGCTTTGCAACATCTCGGCATTGTCCCCATACAGCATCAGATTTTTGTTTCCTTGTGGGTAATACAGATGGTATTCAACAAGAATCAGGTCTTCCTTGCTCGTGCTTTTTGTTCCTTGGAAGAGGAATTTCACCTGATAGTTGCTTGTGACATCGTAGGAGTAAATCGTTTGGTTGCCAAACTCGCTGATACGCCCCGGCTTTCCCCAGCTCTTTTCGACGGCAGACAGGCTGATTTGCTGCAAACGTGAATCTGTCCTGTGCATGTCTACGATCTGCATGCCTTTGTTGTAGCCAAACACGACTTCTTTTTTCGGATAAGCGGAGTAGATCAGTCCATTTGCTGTGTAGGTTTTCTCAGCTTTTCCCCAGCCCTTTTCCACTTCATCTACCGTTTTTTCCAGAACGAAAGGAAGGGAGATGACTCTGCCTTCTTTAGCGTGTGAGCGAATTTGTGACAATAGCTCCTCTGACTGCGGAGCAGGCTGTGTTGTTATGCTGTTGTTTGGACCTGGTCCCGGAGAAGCGGTAGGAGAGCCAGGAGCGATAGGCGCAACGGTGTCTGGCAATGTGCTCTGTTGTTGGTTCGTAAGGAGTGAGGCTCCCAGCCAGACGGTCACAGCGAGTACGGAGCAGAGGGCCAATCCCTTACCAAGCGCAGAGAAACCACGAAAAGAAGTAGTCCCTCCATTTTTGCTCACATTTGTTTGGCGAATAGCAGAAACGATCTCTTGCTTTTTTTCTCCGCTCATTTTCATATCCGGCATCCCTTTCAATTTCGCTAGTAAGTCATGGTCTGAATTAGATCGCATCGCCAATCATCTCCTTTTTCTCACGCTCAAGTATTTCCCTGACCGCTTTCATGGCACGGTGCAGTGTCACGTTTACTTTGTTTTCGGACCACCCAAGTATTTCAGCCGTCTCCTTGGAGGACAGTCCCTTGACTCCGCGCAAAATGAGCACTTCGCGAAAAGCGGGTTTTACGTCACGGATTGCATGGTAAAGTGCTTGCTGCTCCTCATGTACGTGCAGAATTTCTTCCGGTGTTTTTTCTTCAGTCTCTACGTTCGCCAGCCATTTATCTGGCAGCCAATTGCGAAGACGTTGCTTTCGTCTATGATCGATGGCGGTATTCCTCGCGATCGTCAATAGCCAAGTTTTTGGCTGCGACCTGCCTTCGAATGCATCCAGAGACCGAAGCGCTTTTAAAAAGACATCCTGAACGAGATCTTCTACATCGCGGGTTCCGGTGTAGTAAATAAGAAATTTGTAAATATCATCGCCATAGCGCAGGAACCATTGCTCTATTAAACCGTTTTTGTCCATAGCTGAACCACCTTTTGTACGTTCTACTTGTAATTTGACGACTCAGGGGGCATTTCATTACAAAAACAAAAAAACTGCCGGAAGCAGAGGTCCGACAGTGCGTGTATTTAAGAGTGGAGCATAGAATCCCGTGTAAACCAGAGCTGATAGCTGAGCATGCTGATCAGAACCGCCGAAATGGCCGCAGAGGAGCTGAAGCTGAGCATAATGAGGATTTGGTAGCGCACGGCTTCGATGGGACTGGCACCCGCGACGATCATTCCGGTCATCATCCCTGGCAATTGGACGAGTCCGATTGTTTTCATCGTATCGAAGGTAGGAATCATGCTCGCTTTAACAGCGCGCTTCAACACCACATGCACGGCTTGGCGTGTCGTGGCTCCCAGACAAAGTAGTGTCTCGATTTCCCCACGGGAGGCTTCCACTTCTCTGTTCATGTGCGTGAGAAAAAGGCTCGTGACGATCATGGAGCTGCCAATAATCATGCCGCTCATCGGGATAAGGTGCTGCGGGGTAGGAGAGACAAGCCCGAGTACAACCAACAGTCCCATGGTGATGACCTCTGTTATCGCAAGTGAAATGGAGATCCGCCAAAAGATCCCCGATAACCGTTTCGCTCTGCTGGCAGCGTTCCACGAAGCGACCAAGATCATCATGAGAATGATCAATAAAATAAACCAGACACTATCGGCAGCAAAGACAAAATGTAGGACGTAGCCGATCGCGAGCAATTGAACGGTAGAGCGGATGGTGCCAATCAAAATGTCTTTTTCCAAACCGAGCTTCTGCCAAACAGAGAGCAGGAGGGCAATGAAAACAAAGGCATAGGCAAAGAGTAGCCACATGTATGAAAACGTAAACGTATGCGTCATCGCTGCACCTCACTTAGGGCAGCATGGACATAGCCATCTTGCAAAAATTCACGGGCTTCAACGGATTGGGGCGAGTGGAAAAATGCATCACAATCAGCGTCTTCTGCGAGCTGGTGGTTGGCCATAAACCAGATGCGCTTGCAAGCGACTCGAGCTTCTTCTAAATCATGCGTGACCCAAATTAAGGTCGTACCCGTTTGGCGGTGCAAATCGACGAGGAGCCGCTCACCAGCCTGCTTGCTTTTCGGATCAAGTGAAGCAGTGACCTCATCCAGAAGCAGGACAGGTGGCTGAAGCAACAGGCTGCGGACGAGAGCGAGCCGTTGCTTTTCACCGCCGGACAGTTGAGCGGCTGGTTTTGCCCAATCGATCTCTTCCATATATAACTGCTCCATCAAGTCAGAGGCGAGCTTCTTATCAAAAGGACGCTGATGCAGGCTGCTCACTGTCCGCAGGTTGTCTTCCACGCTGCCTGGCAGCATAACAGCCTGCTGTGCCACATAACTGATTTTCATTCGCCAAGCTCTCGCGTCCCACAGTGACATTTCTTTATTCTCTAAGAAAACCGTACCGGCGTCAGGCTGCAGAAGACGACCCAAAATACGGAGCAAGGTGCTTTTTCCTTGGCCTGATTTTCCCAGAATTCCAATAATCGTAGGCTTTGTAATACTGGCGTTTACGTCACGGAACAACCATGTACTCGTGGGAGAGTGGATTTGTTTCCCTAAAGCTTCGATCTTGATGGTCATATGTAAAAGCCTCCCCATTAACGCGGAAAACACCGAAGAGGACGAGTCTTCGGTGTTTCTTTCCTACTGGCTATCTATGTACTTATTTCTTCTCCGACAGCCACTGTGAAACCGCTTGAATTTCTGGTTGTTTCTTCAGCAATCCAGGAGGCATGCCGCCCTTACCTTCTTTGATAATTTTGGCAATGTCTTCAGCGCTGTGTGTTGCTCCAACTTTCGTCAGGTTTGGACCTGCAATGCCTTCGAGATTTTGACCATGACAGGAAGCGCAATTTTGTTTGAATACAGCAGCAGCGTCAATTTGTGCAGTTGGTGCGCCGCCACCATTTGCTTCTTCCCCATGTGTTGGTGGGAAAATGATTGATCCTACAAGTGCAATGAGAAAAACTAGAAACAAGATACCAAACGAAGTAAAAAAGGCCTTCGCGGAATCAATTACATCGTTTTGATTCATGTCTTTTTTGTTGGACCCAGCCATCTGACAAAGACCTCCCAAAGCAAATAATAAAGTTTCATGGTAATTTTACGGCAAAAGTTTGACAATATCAAGGCGACTACCAAACAAGACAAAGAAAGTACACAATTTGCCATTTTTTATTAAAAACACGTTGCTCTTATTCTACCTTACAACGGTCAATATTATTTGAGAGAATTTCTCTTATAATGGAAGGGATAGCGGGTTGCTGTTACCAGACAAGTGTGATAAAGTTGTTGTATTGGTTTTTTCCGCCTTGGAAATACGTTTTGAGGTGAATGAAAATGGCATTGGCTGCGAAAATTTTACTTGTGATCGCAAGTATTGGCTTAATTATCGTCGTGTTGCTGCAATCGGGAAAAAGTGCCGGCCTTTCCGGAGCGATTGGTGGCGGCGCAGAGCAACTGATGGGCAAACAAAAAGCCCGCGGGATTGACGCACTTTTAGGGAAACTGACCGTTGTATTTGCGGTTGGCTTCATGATTTTTGCGATTTTGCTCGGGTATTTCTTGAAATCAGGAGCGTAATAGACGAACGGCCGAAAGACAGCGAGTGCAACTTGCTGTCTTTTTCTCTATTCCGATTGCGATATGCGGGAACGGTGAATACTACATAATAGGATGGTCATGGAGAAACGCGGGAATGCCACGCGAAAAAGGAGGTTTGTGAATGGAAGACCAAGAAAAAATACTCGCGTTTATGCGAGAGCAAGCATATCACCCGATGACGGTGAGGGAACTGGAAGAAGCGTTTGGAATCAAGGATTCTGCCACGTTCAAGGAGCTTGTGAAAACGCTGAATGCACTGGAAGCGAGCGGAGAGGTGATCCGCACCAGAGCGAATCGGTATGGCGTGCCTGAAAAAATGAATTTGGTACGTGGACGTCTGCAAAGTCATCCGAAGGGCTTCGGATTTGTGATCCCGGAAACACAGGGCACGGAGGACGTTTACGTTCATGCGAATGATATGAACGGTGCACTGCATGGGGATACCGTACTGGTTCGTGTGGAAAAGGAAGCGGGCGGCAATCGTCTGGAAGGGCAGATTATTCGCATCGTCGAGCGGGGAATGAAGCAGGTTGTCGGGACGTTCAAGGACGAGACGTATTACGCGTTTGTCATTCCCGATGAAAAGCGGCTCGGCAAGGATATTTTTGTCCCCAAAGAAGCCTATAACGGTGCCGTAGATGGTCACAAGGTAGTTGTGAACATCGTTCGCTACCCAGAGGGACGAGTGAATCCTGAGGGTGAAGTCGTCGAGATTCTCGGCCATAAGAATGATCCGGGCGTCGATATCCTGTCGATTATCCGTAAGTTCAACTTGCCTGAAGCTTTTCCAGAAGACGTGTTAGCAGAGGCTGAGGCAGCACCAGATGAGATTTCCGAGGAGGAGATCAGCGGCCGTCGTGATTTGCGCGAGCGAATGATGGTTACGATCGACGGTGCGGATGCCAAAGACTTGGACGATGCCGTTTCCCTGGAGAGGCTGCCAAACGGAAATGTAAGACTCGGCGTGCATATCGCTGACGTCAGCTATTATGTTCGTGAAAAGTCCCAGCTGGACAATGAGGCGTATCGTCGCGGTACCAGTGTCTACTTAGTTGACCGCGTCATTCCGATGCTGCCGCATCGCTTGTCCAATGGCATATGCAGTCTCAATCCGCAGGTAGATCGATTGACGATTTCCTGCGATATGGAGATGGATGCGAACGGAAACACCGTGAAGTACGACATCTTTTTGAGTGTGATTCGTACAGATGAGCGCATGACGTATGCAGATGTACGCAGTATTTTGGAAGACAAGGACGAAGCCTTGACCGAGAAATACAGCAGACTCGTTCCGATGTTCGAGGATATGAAAGAGCTGGCCTTGAAGCTGCGTAAAAAACGGATGCAGCGCGGCGCGATTGACTTTGATTTCCGCGAAGCAAAAATTTACGTCGATGAAGAGGGAACCCCTACAGAAATCGGCTTCCGTACGAGATCGATTGCGGAGCAGATCATCGAGGAGTTCATGCTCGCTGCCAACGAAACAGTGGCGGAGCATTTCCACTGGATGAAGCAGCCGTTCATGTACCGGATTCACGAAGACCCGAACGCTGAAAAGCTCATGGCCTTCATGGAGTTCATCACGAATTTCGGTTACTCGATCCGCGGGAAGGGCAATTCTGTTCATCCACGCGCGTTGCAGCAGTTGCTGGAAGAGGTAAAAGGAACGCCGGAAGAAATTATTATCAGCACCGTCATGCTGCGTTCGATGAAGCAAGCGCGCTACGACGCGGAAAGTCTGGGGCATTACGGCTTGTCTACGGAGTTTTATACTCATTTTACTTCGCCGATTCGCCGTTATCCCGACCTGATCGTCCATCGTCGCATTCGCGAATGGATCGAGTTGGGGAATCAAATATCAGAAAAACGTCTGGGGTACTGGGCAGAGCAAATGCCAGTAATCGCGGAGCATGCGTCACAGCGTGAACGTCTGGCTGTCGATGCCGAGCGTGAAACAGACGATCTGAAAAAAGCGGAGTTCATGCTGGAGCGAGTGGGAGAAGAATTCGAAGGCGTCATCTCCAGTGTCACTTCGTTTGGGATTTTCGTCGAACTGCCTAACACCATTGAAGGCTTGGTGCACGTCAGCTTTTTGACCGACGACTACTATCATTACCATGAGAAAATGTTTGCGCTGGTCGGTGAGCGCACAGGCAAGCAGTACCGGATCGGAGATGTCGTCGAGGTACGTGTAGCGAATGTCAACGTGGATGAACGCACTATCGACTTCGAAATCGTCGGGATGCCGAAGGCTGGCTTCCGCGGTAGCCGTGAGCGTACGCCTCGCGTAATAGATGGGCGCGGTGGAGATCGTAAGCCGACACGTGGTAAACAAGATCGTTCACGCGCAGGCCGTGCAGATCGTCCTGGCAAACCAGATCGTCAAAAGGATAAAAAGCATCCGGCAGAAATCCGCCAGAAATACAAGGATCGCCGTAAAGCGGAAGGGAACACCCCCCCTCGCCGTGCTGGATCGGGCAAAGCATCGAGCGGTGAGGAAGTGCTGCCAATCGGTGCAGGAGAAGGAGATACCCCAGCGAAACGCCAGAAGGGATTCTGGGAAGATCTCGTCAAGTCCAAGAAAAAGAATCGCAAAAACGTAGCCAGTCAAGCGAAACGGAAACGCCGTTAAACAGTTGTTTAAACCCCGAAAAGTACTCGGAACGATCCGTTTCCCTTTTCGGGGATGTTTATTTACCGGGTAAATGACTTGCCACAATGGGCAAAATTTGCTAGACTAACTGGTACGAAACGCAGTACGTACAAGTGAGGTGATCTCCGTGTCAAAAGATAAGGCCGGAACCAAGACAATCGCCCAAAACCGAAAAGCGCGCCACGATTACCACATCGAGCAAGTATACGAGGCAGGCATTGAGCTGACCGGTACGGAGATCAAGTCCGTGCGTGCGGCGCGTGTCCAGCTCAAGGACAGCTTCGCCCGTGTGCAGAATGGCGAATTGCTTCTGTACAATGTGCACATCAGTCCGTACGAGCAGGGAAATCGCTTTAACCATGAGCCAGAGCGGACTCGCAAGCTGCTGATGCGCCGCTTGGAAATCCTCAAGCTCAATGGTCTGATTCGCGAAAGAGGGTACTCGCTGGTCCCGCTCAGCATTTATTTGAAGGGCGGCTGGGCCAAAGTCGAGCTCGCACTTGTCAAAGGGAAAAAGAACTACGACAAGCGCGAAGACCTCAAGAAAAAAGAGTCTGCGCGTGATATCGAGCGTGCTCTGCGCGAACGCCAAAAAGGCTGATTGGATTGCACTGGCAGGCTTGGCAGCAATCAACGTTGAGTTTTGGCTGTCGCCTGTGCTATATTTAATAAGCAACAACAAGCCAATACACTGTTTAATATAGTCTAGGTGTGGATGTAATGGCTCTTCACCTAGACTTTTTCTCACCTACCTGGGGGCGTTCTGGATTCGACGGGGATGGTAGAGCATGAGAAGCGAGCCGGGGGGCTGCGGACCTCGTCAACAACGCGGAACGCCATTAACTGGCAACAAACAACTTTCTCTCGCTGCTTAATAACCAGTGAGGCGCTACCATTCCATCGCCCATGTGGCATGATTAGCGCTCAACTTTAGTGGGATACGCCGGAGGCTTCCGCCTGGAGCCGAAGGAAGAAGATCAATCAGGCTAGGTAACGGGTCAGCGCGTCACTCCGCGAATCCGGTACCGAAATGTAAATGAGTGACTGCGCTCGGAGATGCTCATGTATCGCTGTTTTCGGACGGGGGTTCGAATCCCCCCGCCTCCACCAAATACATAAAGTGAAGCCACCTGATGAGGGTGGTTTTTTTGCGTTTATTGGGAAGTTTCGCTACACATAGCGGTTTGGAAAGCTTGTTATATCAAGCATTGTGGGGAGTTGAGTAAATGTATAGCGAAGAATATTTGATGTTATTCGAGTCGGTGAACACCATATATGTGAATAATCAAGTATTACTTCAAAGAATTAGCATATCTTTTACTTGCTTTCCTGTATAATTTTAGGGGAAAACTTTGAGGGGTAGAGGTAGGTGAAAGTTCAAAATGAAAGTGATCACTTATTGGAGAAACAGTCTGGCGGATGCAGATCGTCTGAATCTGGATTTGTCAAAACTCTCTTCTCCCAAACAAATAGCATTTTCGGATATTGAGCGTGGTACATTACCACCTGCGATTGTTGAGGCATATTTCAGCAAAGATAAGTATAAAGAGGAACAAGTGATAGATGTTCTGCTTGCTCCTGTTGTTGCCTATATCAAGACTGAACATGGGGCGACTTTAAAGAAAGACTTGAAAGTGCTGGTTCCGTTATGGGTTCCTGCCAAACTGCACAAAGAAGGTCAGCTTCAAGTGAAACCTGATGCATTTCCGTGGATTCCAAGGAACTTTCTTGAGCCGTGTTCTTCAGATATTATTCCTATTGGCAAATTGGAGAGCATGGATGTATTTTTGTCCTCTCACCGTCAACCTGAAGAAAACTGGACAGACTATTGGAATTATGCCCTGAATCTGTTTTGCTCAGTCACAGGACAGGCGTTGTCTGCATTTGAACACGAACAGTATATGAGATGGAAAAAGGCATTTGTTTCAGATGAATCAGTCAAACGAGGTATGTCCAAAAATATTATTGAATTGTACGACGATATCAGGAGAAAGAAATACATACCACCACTTTTGAAAAGTTATGCTTCATTAGAAGATACACAGCTAAAACCCCTATTGGATGATATGGATTCCATTTTACAATCAGGAAATCATTTGGGGCAGATGAGTAATGTGTTTCCTGTATCAGAATCACAACGGGAAACTATTCATCACTTTTTAACATTGAATGAAGGAGAAATTCTTGCCGTCAACGGGCCGCCGGGAACAGGAAAAACAACAATGCTACAGAGCGTTGTTTCGACACTATGGATTAAAGCGGCGTATGAACAAACAGAACCTCCAGTGATCGTTGTTACTTCAACTAATAATCAAGCTGTAACCAATGTAATAGACAGCTTTGGAAAAATAACTGAAAATCCTAATTCGCTTGAGGGCAGGTGGATACCCAATGTTCATAGCTATGGATTATATTTGTCGTCTATCTCCCAAGATGAGAATCCAGGTTTCCAGACAGTCTATCCGTATCAAAGGGATGAGAAGAAGCCGCGTGGATTTACAACCAAACTTGAGACACAAGAATATGTTGCAGATGCAGAGAAGCTCTTTTTAGAAAAAAGTAGTTCATATGCGAAAAAGACATTCACTACGGTTAAGGAAGCGGTGGAATTTCTGCATGGTGAATTGAAGCAGACTGTAGATGAGCAGAGACAGTTAATTAAGGACTACCATGAGTTTTTGCATATCAACAAAATTGAGCAGGAAAAGTATCCGCAGGGAATCGAAAAAGCGTTAGCGGATAAAAGGGATGAGCTTGAACAAATACAGTACGAGTTAAACACAAAAAAACAGACGGAAATCGAATGGAACAAGCATCTGTACTCTCAACCGTGGTGGATGACAAAACTGAATTTCTTTCCGCTTAAAGGCTACGTCGACAAAAAGAGACGATTGCGAAACAAGATATTCATGCTTTCATATGGATATGACGAAATGGAAGAGGACGAGTTTACAACATCTATCCAGACGAGTAAAAAGAATCTTCAGCGGGATTTCGATATGGCTCAGGAAGAATTTGAACTGGTACAGAAAGATCAGCAATGGTATCAGAATACACGTAATGTATGGAACGATTGGAAAAACAAATTGCGTTTGAATGAAGAGGAAGATTTGCTCTCAAGATTGGACAGCGGTTACAGATACAATGCTTTTAAACTGGCAACCCACTACTGGGAAGGACGCTGGATACTGCAAATGCAGAATGAGTTTTCTACTAACTATGAAGACTCTCGTGGTGAAGCAAAGCAGAAAACAAGGTGGAGAAGAAACGCGAAACTTACCCCATGCTTTGTTTCAACATTGTTTATGACGCCATCTTTTTTCAAGGCATACCAAGGCGAATCAATACCGTTGTATAAGTTCATTGACCTGCTGATTATAGATGAAGCGGGGCAAGTGAGTCCTGAGATAGCAGGAGCAACATTTGCACTGGCAAAGAAAGCTTTGGTTGTTGGAGATACATTGCAAATTGAACCAGTATGGAACATTCCAAAATCAATTGATCTGAAAAACATGGAGAAATTCAAACTTGCCAGCACATATGATGATGCAGAAAAAACCGTGTTGAACAAATACATTGGTGCTTCCAATGGCACAGTGATGCATATTGCACAAAGGGCAAGCAAGTATCAGAAATATAATGAAGCCAGAGGGATGTATCTGACTGAACATCGTCGTTGTGTGCCGGAAATCATCGGTTACTGCAACAGATTGGCATACAAGGGACGACTCTTGCCGAAAAGAGGAAGTGAATCTGATTATCCACTGCCACATCTGGGCTACGCACATGTTCAAGGGGTATCCGAAAAATTTAGCGGTAGTAATCGTAATCGGATTGAAGCAGATGTTATCGTTAACTGGATATTGGACAATCAAGAGCGATTGATAAAGATGTATGAAGATCAAAAACTATCTAAAATAGAGGATATTATTGCAGTCGTAACCCCTTTTACCCAGCAACGACAACTGATTCAAACTGCGTTGAAAAGAGCCGAAATAAAGGATATGAAGGTGGGGACGGTTCATGCACTTCAAGGGGCGGAAAGACCAATCGTTATCTTTTCGCCAGTGTATGACAGCAGTACAGAATCGGGATATTTTTTTGATAATGGAGTCAACATGATGAATGTTGCTGTATCCCGTGCAAAAGACAGCTTCCTGGTGTTCGGGGATATGCAGATTTTTGATTCCAATGCATCTACGCCATCCGGTTTGCTGGCACGGTATCTGTTTGCAGATGAAGCAAATGAAATAAAGAATATCAGAATCTCTTCACGTGCATTGTCAAATCTCAGCGGAGCCGTCCATCATATAAGGGAGTTGGGTGAACATAGAAGAGTGTTGAAAGAATGCATTCGTGCCGCCAAGAAGGAAATACATATTGTTTCACCGTTCATGTCTTCGGTGGCAATCGAAGCGGACGGATTGCTTGAGGTATTTGCTGACACCATACGAAATGGAACTCAAGTTACTATATACACCGATGAGAAACTAAACGAGCAAAACGAAAGGCAGAGAAACAATTTCGTTAAAGCAAAAGAATCATTGCAAAATGCGGGAGTTAAAGTTGTCGTTGCCAACCGTATCCACAACAAGACGCTTTGGATAGATAACAGATTACTCATTGAAGGATCTTTTAACTGGCTATCAGCAAGGCGAAGTCCAAATGATCCATGGTGCAGGTATGAAACATCTCTTGTCTATAAAGGTGATGGGGTTGAACAAATGATTCAGCAGATTTGCTCTGATTTGGAGAAGAGAAAAGTAATGCAGATGGCATAAAACTTAGAGATATTTATTGCACAGGGAGTATCTTAAGCAGATAATGCCAGGTCAGCGCGTCACTCCGCGAATCCGGTGCCGAAATTTAAATGAGTGACTGCGCTCGGAGATGCTCATGTATCGCTGTTTTCGGACGGGGGTTCGAATCCCCCCGCCTCCACCAATACATAATCACAGGACTATAACAGGAAAGCTGGCCAATTTGGTCAGCTTATTTAATTGTTAAAGCATCCATGAGGGCACTGTGGATATTAAGATTTCTTCAATATAGCCCACTCAACAATCACAAAATTAAGAATAAGCCCAGCCCAAATGTTTACATTCAATACCTCTCCAATGACGGTTTCCATACCATGCGGAAGAGAAAAACCGTGAAAAATAAAGTACAGAAGAAGTAATACTGGCACCAATAGACGCGCGCTTACGGCAACCAAGGTCATACCGAAACTGCGAATCATCCATTTTCGGTGTTCCTCATATTCCCTGTTGATGGCGGTACGGTACCCTTTCCAGCAAGTGAACAGCCAAGCCAAAGATAAGACAAGGAAGCTTGTTGCCTTCATAAAATTTTCTGCATAAAAGATACTCCCTAAAGAGAGTAGTCCGCTGATAAACACACTGTACACATAAACCCTCCCAAGAAAACGATGTATTCTTGGTTTCTGTAGGCGAATCCGGTCGACAAACTGGAAAAAACCAGTGAGAAGAGCAATGAAAGCTGAAACGATATGAGCAACTAATAAAGGATAGTGAACAGTGACGGAAATAATCGTTTTGCGACTGTTTGCAGGATCCAATGTTAAATAGAAGGATAACCACAAGAGATACAAGAAATAATCCCCACCAAATTTTAGGGAGTTTCTCAAGCACGCAAAAACCTCTCCCTTCTGAATCATTTGTCTTATCCCATCCTAAACGCAAGTTCAAAACAAACCCTAAACGATTTCTAAAAAAAGGATAAAAACTAGAGGTGATGGGGTAGAACAAATGATTCAGCAGATTAACTCTGATTTGCTGAGGAGACAGGCTGATGCAGGGAGGTAGTAAAGATGAAAGTAATGGAACTGATCTAGGAAAATACCAATCACTGGATTGGCTGGATCACAATTCCCGTTCCTTGCATAAAAAAACAAAGACCAACATAGTAAATATCGCCGGTCTTTGACTCATATTCAGCTATTAATTGGGCTCTAACACAAAGTAATAGGGTTTGGAGAGAAGATTGTGCAAATGATCGCGTACTTCCACGTTAGGCAATCGGTTTAAAGATTCGCTTATTTCCCGCTTCATGTCCGCGTACTGGCTTTCATACTGCTCTTCCAGACCCTCTTTTTGTTTCTCCTCGTGAATGACTTTAGCTAAACGCTTTGCTATCTCAAATAGCTCTTGATTGGTCTCATCGTAACCAGGTTCATTCGCGTTTGCCAAATATCCGCGCATTTCTGCCAAGCGCGACATAGTATCACGCCAGTTCCATGCTTGTATATTCTTTTCTCTTGTTTGAGAGCATATCTCCACAAACGGATTTTTCGATAACAAATCCTCTAATGTACCCCATGCATCTGGTCGCAAAGATTCTTCGAGTTTTTGCAGACAGTACGCATCAGGAGAGAGTAACTCTACCACTTCACGAAACGCTGGAATCGAGTTTCGTTGATAGCTTTTGATCCCCCACAAGCTATGTACCTGCAAGGCAGTAGCAAATGACTTGCAGTGTGTATCGAGCTCTTCTAATTGTTCCTCATCTAGCTTATGACTAGCAAGAATCCTCGCTTTTACCTGATTATCAGGGATGCTTTCATTAGCTTCGCCTAATTGCATGTTTCTTTTGATGTACGTTCGAACCGTGTCTTTTGGTATCGATCTATCCTCTTGAGCACCAAGAATACCAAATCGATAAGTGATAAAATCCTCGAATCCTTTACTACTTCCGAACCCATCATCGATGGCGTGCAAATCTGGTTGCACTTCCATCATTTCAGCGAGCACCTGCTCCTCAAGTCCATAAATGCATGCTTCGATATGTGTCCAGTAGCTTCTGCATTCGGCTTCGCTCCCGAGTACACGTTGATAGACGTCATGGAAGAAGAGGATATGAGCAATTTCGTGGAAGTAATTTTGGAAAGGAAACTTGATGTGATTTCCCTCCAAATACGAGCCTGCATTTTGATAGATTCGTCCATGCTCTGGTCGGAATAACGTGGGTAGCGTCGAGTGCAAATCTAAGTATAATCCAATCCCCTCATTGTAACTATGTGCCCAAACAGCTAAATAGGTTGGGCTTAACAACAAAGCGATGGAGTGATTGGTAATTTGAACAGGCAAGTTGAAATAGCCGCCGTTTATTTGAGGCTGTAAGCTCAACCAGGTCATCCCAACTGCTAGAGCCTGATATAAAGGAAATTCACCATCCGCTGATGCTTCTCTACAATAACGTTGAAATTGACGTATATCGCTTACAATTCCATGGTTCTGAAAACCGTAGTTACTCTCGAATCGCTCAAGTCCTTCCATAAAATCCTCTGCTGATACCGTTAAAAATACGTTAATTCCATCTACCCAAAGATCGGAACCGATCTCTGATTCTAGCCATGTGTCTGCATCCTCGGCAAGCTCTCTCAACTGATGATATCTATCCAACAAATGCGATTGATTCATAAACTGCACCATCCCGTCATGTTTGCTTACTGCCTGGAAAGCGAGAACTCTTTGCAAAAAATTCAAGAGCACACGAGGTGCTCTTGAACAATCGATTACTTTTTACACGCAAGGGTCATAATTGGATGGAAAAGCAATTTCATTTCTTGAACGTTTTGATTGTTAGAAAGTTGTACTTTCACTACCTTTTTCATGGCAATCCGTCCTTCCTAACTTTTATATGGTTACGGAGATCATGCATACTTTTTTGACTCTCTTACAAGCAAACATCAACAACTACGCGCCATTTCAACGCTTTCATTTCTTGTACGTGTTTGTTCTTGTTTACTGCTACTTTCACGACTTTTTTCATGAGTTTGCACCTCCTTTCCAAAAGGATGGAACTATATGTGCTTGCTTTCAACAAAAGGATTAATTGTAATTATAAGGAAAATTGACAATTGATTTCAAGTTAAGAAAAATAAATATTTTCTGAAATATATAAAACTTAGATGATGCCATAGATACGACGGTTCATTCCAGTGATCCGGAGTACAGGAGTCGAAAAGCTCCATCAACTTTTTAGGAAGGGTAGGGGTTCGAATCTCCCTTCTCGTATCTAGGGAAGGTACTTCCAGATGCGACATTAAGGACGCTTGTAGTATACTGTATCAGGGGTGTAAGCTTGATTTCCGGTAACCATGGAGTACCTGAGCCTGAGCCCACTCCATATTTGCAAGAGAAAGATAATTCTTTCTCTTGGGGGCAGTACTTTGAGTTATATGTGTTTGAACAGAATGTTTATTTAGAGTATAGTATCAGAATGAATAAATTTGGGGTTGGTAAGCAACCAACTGAATGAACATTTATGAATGAGAGATATAGAACAATTAGGAGGATTGTTGTGTCACAGAAAGCGCCAGTTTCTTTTGTAGTTACGATAGGATTCATGTTATTTGCTTTGTTTTTTGGAGCGGGTAATTTAATTTTTCCGCCAATGCTTGGCCAATTAGCAGGAACAAATGTATGGCTAGCCAATGCAGGTTTCTTGGTGACAGGGGTTGGGTTACCTTTGCTGGCGATCACAGCCTTAGTTTATTCGGGAAAAGACGACTTGCGCTCCTTAGCCAGTCGGGTGCATCCCGTATTCGGAATGGTATTCACGATTGTTCTATATCTAGCAATCGGTCCGTTTTTTGCGATACCTAGATCCGGCAATGTATCGTTTGATATTGGGATAAAGCCGTTCCTATCAGAACAGGCAGGTCCGGCACCGTTGATTCTATTCACCATCCTGTTTTTCGCAATTGCCTGCTTCTTATCGCTCAATCCTATGAAAATTATCCATGTAGTCGGAAAAATCTTAACTCCAATTAAATTGACATTTATCGGAATTATTGCAGTAACGGCTATTCTTTATCCAATTGGAGCCCTTCAAGCTCCGCAAGCAGATTACACATCCCATGTGTTTTTCAAGGGTTTTCAAGAAGGGTATTTAACATTGGATGCGCTTGTCGCTTTTGTTTTTGGAATGATCATCGTGAATGCGATTAAAGAAAAAGGAGTGACTGCCAAAAAACAAGTTTTGGCTACGAGCGCAAAAGCAACAATCATAGCCGGTATCCTTCTCGCTCTTTTCTATACCGCACTTTCCTTTATGGGTGCCTCTAGTGTGGAAAAGTTGGGCCACTTAGAAAATGGCGCTGAAGTTTTGGCGAAAGTTTCGCATTACTACTTTGGTTCTTATGGTGCCATTTTATTGGGATTAATGATTACAGTGGCATGTTTGACTACAAGTGTAGGGCTTATTACAGCCTGTTCTTCTTTTTTTCATGGATTGTTTCCGAAGATCTCTTACAAAAAATTTGCGGTTATTTTGTCTGTTTTCAGTACACTCGTTGCCAATATTGGACTAACGCAACTCATTAAGGTCTCCGTTCCGATCTTAATGACCATGTATC
Source organism: Brevibacillus sp. AG162 (assembly GCF_006715575.1). Taxonomy (NCBI): domain Bacteria; kingdom Bacillati; phylum Bacillota; class Bacilli; order Caryophanales; family Paenibacillaceae; genus Brevibacillus; species Brevibacillus sp. AG162. The sequence continues at coordinate 204,320 of NZ_VFNO01000008.1, read as the reverse complement.
CGATTGCGATCTCGTTACTCTTCTTGACGTTTCTGCACAAAGCATTCAATGGCAGGCCAGAAGTGTATCAAGGAAGTTTACTGTTCACTTTTCTGATTAGTCTGTTTGATGGCTTAAAGGCTGGCGGGATGGACAACAGTGTTGTCCATCATTATTTTACTCAGTACCTTCCACTGTATGAGGTAGGTTTGGGCTGGCTGCTGCCCTCTCTAATAGGGGGGATATGCGGATACATGATCAGTGTATGCCGGAAGAATACGTACCACGTTCAAAAACAAAAGGAGGCATGAAAATAGCTTTTCACTTAGACACATGCCACTTATAAGATGCTTTACAAATCCGTCTCTTACCATATAGGAGACGGGTTTTGTTCATAAGCTAATCAGAATCGAGCCACAGTTAAAAATATTTGGATTTTTCTAAAGTTTACTGATTGATTTTACCTATTTTATGGTATTCTATTTTTTGCGACGGACGTCATATATATGGGGTGCATAATGATGGTAGGGCACACAACAGAGAAAGAACGGACGATTTTTGATCATACTGGGAATAGGATCAAGACAGAAGATCGAGAGATTCGAATCCTTGCTAAGTATGAGGAACCGCTGATTGTCGTGTTAGGAAATGTGCTTAGCGATAGCGAATGTGATGAGCTAATCGAACATTCCAGAGAACGATTGCAACGCTCAAAAATAGGCGAAGATCGTTCAGTCAATTCTATTCGAACGAGCAGCGGGGTGTTCTGCGAGCAGACGGAGACGATTGCAAGAATCGAGAAGCGAATCTCTCAAATCATGAATATTCCAATTGAGCACGGTGATGGCTTGCAAGTTCTACGATATACCCCTGGTCAAGAATATAAACCCCATTATGATTTCTTTGCAGAAACGAGTCGAGCAAGTACGAACAATCGCATTAGTACGCTCGTGATGTATTTGAATGATGTGGAGCAAGGCGGAGAAACGGTGTTCCCTTTGCTTAATTTATCTGTTTTCCCTACCAAAGGCATGGCTGTCTACTTTGAATATTTTTATAGAAATCAAGAATTAAACGAGTTCACTTTGCATGCTGGGACACAAGTGATCCATGGGGAAAAGTGGGTGGCAACGATGTGGATGAGAAGGCAAAGCATTCGGGTCTCCTAGATGATGATGTACGAAAACTACCACCTGAAAAAGGTGGCTTTTTTGTGTCCACAAGCCAAGAGTCGGCAGTTTGAGCTTTCTTATATACTTGAAACGAATATTATCAAGTGTTAGACTATTTTTTATTTATTGCATAATAGCTACATGCCAAATACAAGGGGGCATCGAATGCCTGTCTTACGAAAAAAAGCAAACCACTCAAAAAAGATTAGTCTGGTGACACTATTAACAGGACTAGTCTCTTTATCCGTTGTTCTGACTGTTACCATTCTCCTTATCTCATTCTATCAGTCCAAAAAACAGGCACTGATTCACACCACGTTGACCTTAAATCACACAAGTGCAACCAAAATGAGTCATACCCTAGATGCTTTGATTAAATCCATGCGCAGTAGCTTACAGTATTCGGCGAGCATCTTTTCCAATCGGAACGAGATGAATGCGGATGAGGTATATTCCAAGCTTGAGTTGATCCGTCGTACAAACAACTATTTTAATTCGGTTACCGTGGTAGATGAAACGGGGCTTGTTCGAAGTGTGTCTCCCGGATCTATTGGTACAGTAGGAAGCTATGTTAAATCGAAAACGGGGAAAACGGCATTGGCTATAAAAACGCCATACATTTCCAAGCCCTACGTAACAACAAGCACGAAGCGACTCATTGTATTGATGAGCGAGCCCATATTTGATAAAGACGGGATCTACCGGGGGGTTATCGGGGGAACGATTTATCTTCATGAAGATAACATTTTGAATACGATCTTTGGAAGTAATCCAACAGACGAACTAGGTTCCTCTTTTTACATCGTAGGATCTGATGGTCATTTGTTGTTCCACCGTGATACAAATCGGATCGGAGAGGATATCAGTGCCAATCCAGCCGTACGCAAGCTCATTCAAGGGAAAAGTGGCTATGAACAGATCGTCAACTTGAGGGGAGAGACGGTATTAGCCGCGTACGTAAAGGTTCCAGCGAATGACTGGGGTGTCGTTGTCGTGTCACCTATCAGTGTTGTTCAAGAACAATTAAATCGTGATATTCAATCCGTTTTGTTGTATACGCTGCCTCCCTTTTTATTATTAATGCTAGTTGTGATCGGGCTTGCGCGCAAAGTAGCGAAACCTTTCGTATCCTTGGCCGATCTTGTGAGTAAGGCCGGGAGAGAAGAGGTGGAACTCTCTGAGGGTAGCCAGCATTGGAATCGGGAGGCCGAGCTGTTATCTCGTGCCATTCGCTTTGCATTAACCGATATCAAAAAGCAGACGGAGCAATTGGCCCATGATGCGCGAACAGATCCGTTGACAGGGCTAACGAACCGAAGAACGCTCGAGGAAACCATGCAAAAATGGATGGCGGAGCAAATCCCCTTTTCTCTTATTATGATGGACCTTGATCGATTTAAAGCCATTAACGACACATTTGGCCATCAGGCTGGAGATGAAGTGTTGAGGCATTTTGCGAAAATCATTTCTTCATCACTTCGGCCCGAAGATGTGAGCAGTCGCTTTGGCGGTGAGGAATTTGTTGTCCTTGTTTCCCATGCTGGACTGGAGGAGGCTTATCAGGTTGCCGAACGAATTCGTCTTGCCTTAGAAACAAGTTCAAATCCAATCGGGCAGCCGCTAACCGTGTCACAAGGCATTGCGCACTATCCTTCCCATGCTGTTTCGGCCGAAGAGCTGATGAATGTAGCTGACGAGGCCATGTACAAGGCGAAGAGATCGGGTAGGAACCAAACAGTGATAGCGGAAGTGAGTGATCCGTGTTAAGAGCGAAGAGGCGAGAGATCGCCTCTTTCTTCATGAAAGAAAGACTTACTTCTCAGGTGCTAAAAAAGTAAATTCGGAGATATATTATCTCGGATTTTACATATGCATGTTACAAATGGATAATTAAGGAAATTTATTTTGTTCAAAAATGTGAAGCACATGATTCTTGTATCTCACTTTGAAAGAGGGGGATTCAAATGGAGAATGTTGTCACATGGGAACAGTATGAGAGGGCACAACGCTTGCATCCTGCCAATTATTACGACGCAGTATTCAATGCTTTTATCAGGCCAAACTGGATCAGCGGGAATCAGTTCTGGTACATCCGTGAAATCCGTTTGGAAAAGGGGACTGGCAGGCAATATGTGATCGTGGATGCTGAACAGAATACGAGTCAGCCAGCATTCGATCACGAACGATTAGCTGTCTGTTTGTCAGGAATTGCAGGAGAAACGTATAGCGCAGAAACATTGCCACTTGGGGAACTTATGTTTACCGAGAATGGATCGTTATTCAAGTTTGAGGTGGACGGTACTGTTTGGAGCTGCGAGTTACAGGAATACAGCTGCAAGCCTTTAGATAATTTGAAGAAGCCATCGATGGATGAACTGCCGTCTCCAGATGGAAAGTGGGTGGCGTTTGTCTACGATCACAACTTGTATGTTCGGTCACTCGAGACTGGATATCGTATCAGGCTGACCCGCGACGGCATGGCTTACTATGATTACGGAACCCAACCTGAATGTCGGCTATCGACCGTGGCGGAGCGATTGGAAAACATTAAGCTCCCTCCTGTAGCCATTTGGTCACCCGATTCCAAGATGCTGCTGACCCATCGGCTTGACCGAAGAAAGGTACGCAATATGCATCTGATCCAATCAGTTCCGAAAGGTGAAGAAATCAGACCGGTATTGCACTCGTACCGTTATCCACTGGTTGGCGATCCACACGTACCGTTGGCAGAGCTGGTCGTCTGTGACCTGGAAAGGCGAACCACAGTCCGGATTGAAAGCGAGCCTTTAATGGCATGCCCAGTCTCCCCCCTCACTCCGGGGATGCAAATGGCCGGATGGTCATCCGACAGTAAACAGGTATATTTCGCCCGGATGTCCCGTGATGCCCGCTCTGTCGAATTTTCCGTAGCTGATCCATGCTCCGGTGAGGTTTGCACGCTACTGCGGGAACAAAGCGATACGTTTTTGAATCAAGACCTGCATAATCTCGGAGCATCCAATCCGAATATTCGCTTATTGGCCGATGGTTCGTTCATCTGGCATTCGGAGCGTGATGGGTGGAGCCACCTCTACCATTGCGATGGCAAAACGGGGGAGATTCGCAATCCGATCACATCGGGTTCCTGGACAGTACGTAGGCTGATGGCAGTGGACGAGCAGCAAGGATGGGTGTATATCACTGGAGGGGGGCTCGAGGAGGGGCGCGATCCTTATTATCAACACCTGTATCGCGTTCGTCTCGATGGAACGGGTCTATCGTTGCTGACGCCAGAAGATGCAGAGCATGATGCTGTGTTTTCTCCCAATATGAAGTATTTCGTCGATACATTTTCGCGAGTTGATTTGCCGCCTGTTTCTGTTCTTCGCTCGGTAGATGGCAGCCTGATTCGCGAATTGGAACACGCTGATGTAGAAATGCTGCTCGAGATGGGGTACCAATTTCCAGAAAGGATTACCGTCAAAGCACGAGACGGTGTGACCGATCTTTATGGGGTGATGCTGCGTCCATTCCCGTTTGATCCTTCACGCAAGTATCCGGTCGTAGACTACATTTACGGGGGACCACAGATCATCAATACACCGAAAGCTTTCGCGCTTGATCCCGGTCGAAACCATGACCCGCTTGGTGGGGGACAATCATTGGCGCAGTTAGGGTTTATCGTGTTGATCCTGGATGGAATGGGGACACCTTATCGTTCCAAATGGTTCCATGACATCTCCAACAGAAAATTGGAGGAAGCAGGAGGTTTGCTTGACCATGTGACAGCGGTAAGGCAATTGGCTGAGCGCTACCCGTATGTAGATGTTGATCGGGTAGGCGTTTGGGGCTCCTCAGGGGGAGGCTACGCTTCGGCAAGGGCCATACTCTCATTTCCTGAGTTTTACAAGGCTGCGGTTTCCGCGTGTGGTAATCATGATCAACGGCTGTATATAGCAGCATGGGCAGAACGCTATCAAGGTTTGTATGACCCGGACTTGTACAGGGATCAAGATAATGCACGTCTGGCAGCCAACCTGACAGGAAAGCTCTTACTGGTGAGCGGAGATTTGGATGATAATGTGCATCCTTCCCAAACGATTCGAATGGCGGATGCATTGATTAAAGCGGATAAAGATTTTGACATGTTGATTTTGCCCAACCGACATCACGGTTTTTCATTGGAACCGTATTTTATCCGCAGAAAATGGGATTATTTTGTACGGCACTTGATGAGAACAGAGCCTCCGTGGGGGAATCACATAGCCAGCAAAAAGCCCAGTGATGAAGAGCGATAGAGAAGTAGCGCGAGAGGAAAGAATTCTTAACCCATGCAGCGTCGCAAAAATAAAAGAGGTTCTACAAAAGTAGAACCTCCGTCCATTACCAGCCTCTTTGAGGAGGGGTCTGGATATGATTCGTTTCTTGATCGATGATGCGGGCCATTTCTTTGATCTTGGCCAATCCATCATCAATCTGGCGCTTATTCGCTGCAATGCGATTCGCTAACGAAATTAATTGGGTTGATTGTGGTGGGTAGGGTGCATTTGCCAGTGTAAGCAGCTCTTGTTGAGCGCCGTCCAGGTTAATCGCTGCATTGGCTACCATATCCACTGCAAAGGAAATTTTGTCAGCGAGATGGTCAACCTTATTTGCCACATGATTCGTATGCTGATTACCCCAACCGTTCGAATTGTTTATGTACGACATTCGATCACCTACTTTTGAACTTTGTCAGTGATGCTATCGATTTCTTTTACTTTTTGTGCAATTTTATCCGTATGCCCATCAATGGCGTCTGTCAGCTTGTCAACGTCCTTCACGTTCTTTTGAACCTCTGCCAGGTTGTTCAGCGTATTTTTCACTTTACCCGTAATACCATCTGCAATGGTACCAACAAGCACTTTGATGTGATCAGGAGCATTTTGACCAACCTGAGCAACGAGACTTTCGATCAGTGGCTGAATTTCACCCAGCGTTGTCTGTGCGTTGATCAGCTCACGAGAGCAAGAATTCAATTCGTTGTCAATTTTATCGGAGTCGCGGTCGATTTCTGCCTGGATGTCTTTAATATCTCCAAGAACCTTGTCGATTTGATTTCCGAGCTCGCGGACTGTTCCTTTCCCCATAAACATGAACATACACCCCTCAAGAAATATTTATAGTAACTCTTAAGAATTAAGAGCGCTACCCGTAGTGGTGGAGGCAGAAAACCTGTTGGAATTCTGACCTGAAAATTAACACTTATCGGAAAAATCTTCTAGAAAAAAATGGTTCCCTGTACTACTTTAACATTATATGAAAAGGAGGACTACCCTTCAATTATACATATAAACCACTTTTTTCAATCGTTATATGGTCCTGTCTACAACTAGGAGTGGAGTCCCTACTTTTTCTGTGGAGAAAAGCCACCTAATGAAGGTGGCTTCTGTGTTCTGTCGCTATTTTACCTCGCGAAAACTTGCACTGACCTTTTGCAGTTCTTGCTTGAGGGACTCAAACCTTTTCTCTTCTGTCCAAGCCATGATTTGATGAAAATGGGTAGGTGTTTCGACCAATGTTACAATATAAGCGACCTTAATGCCGTCTATTTCGCCTTTCGCATTGAATTGGATGGCCACCTGGTTGTCGACTACAGTGCGTATCTGTTTATCGACGGATACATTCTCTACTGCCTCTTGAAGGTTTGCTTCAATCGCTTGCGTATAATCTTGAAGCGTGAATGAACTGTCTAGATCCTCTTTCGATTCTGACAGTACCAATACATACTTTTCTTTAAAACGATTGGAGATTTCTAAATCAGCTTCATCGTGAAGGGATGAATCCTTGCCCCAATCGGAAGGGGCAGTTATTTGAATCTTTTTATCCTTGCTATAGAAAATTTCTTCGGTAGGCGTTCTTGATGCGAGATCGACTATCCCAAAAATCATACCAATGATGGACAAAGCAGCTACGATGGAGAAGACGACAGCGAGTACGGTTGTTTGCTTTTTGCTGACGTTGTTCAAATCCTTCACTTTCACGACGTACGTATTCGCTGCTAGATCACCTAACCGTTGTCTTTTGTCGGAAGCCAACACACTGATACCAGCCGGCAACCCGCCCAGAAGAAATGCATTCGCTTCGAATAGACGAATGAGGGAACGGATGAATGATTTCCATAACCCCGGTGGTCGTCCTTCCGCATTGACAGCAATGATGCGGAAAGTAAATTTTCCGATCGTATATCCGGTGAGTCCTTCTAACAGTACATAATAAGAACATAGGATAATTGCGGCTAGGATGAAGAAGTAGAGACCGTTGGCGTCTTTATCGATGGAAACCCCAAGTGAGAGCAATCCGATTAGAAAACAAGGGAGGAGAATATGATCAAGAACATGGGCTCCCCATCTCGTGAAAAAAATCGTCGCCCTGTCGTACGATTTCGATAAATCCCCCATGTTTTTTGGTGGTTCTTGCTGGGCAAGGGGAGAAAACTCTGTCGGTACCGATGGTGATGGCGGTTGTTGCTCCAATTTTGTGCACCTCCTGAAAAATGTAAACATATTACATTTAACCACTTTGAAAATTGTATTGTCAATTGTAGACGATTAGAATGGGAAAAGATGAGTAAGGCGCTGCCGACCCATTTAAGGGGAGAGGAGTATCGCATATGGAAATCCACCAAATACCAGAGCAATTGCCATTGATCAAACATTCCAAAGACCTCTGGAGCTCTTTTGCATACAGCAAATGTAAGGGTGCATACGGTTATGACAAGAACGGGCTGAAAAGATACGCGCTGATTGTTCAGCTGCAATACGATCAGACTGTGACAGAAGCAGACAAGGAGTTCCTGCACTATTTGATGAGCCAAGAGATTGAGATGCATAAGTCCCATCCGTATCAGGGATTTCATGAATCCATGGACATCGTGGCTTATTTGTTGGCAAAGTTTAAGGATGTCAACCATATCCGACTGTTTGAGCAGGCAAAATTAAGCAATTTCGATACCTACTATGGTTTTGACACCGAATATATCATTTCGGCGGGGATGGAAGAGGCGATCACGTATATCGAAGAGAATGATCTGTACCGATTCAGCTCTTTCTTTCAGGATAAGAAAAAGGAGCTGGAAACGATGTATACGGCTGAAGATTTGGAGCGATGGTTTCAATCCAAGGCCAGGAATTATCCTGCCAATCTCGAGGATGAGTCCTTGATTACGTTAATGGACAGAGCAAGCGATTTTGGTAACATGGAAGAAGCCAGAAAATTGCTGGAAAAGCTGGAGGAGCAGCTTGGCTCTGACAAAAAGAATTATTCTTTGCTGTATCATCGCGCAAAAGAATTGGGGGAGTACGACAAAGCGCTTCACTATCTCACACAAGATCTCCCCGAACAGGAAGATTCTTTTGACAAAGTATTCCTTTGGTTAAAAATTGCCGAAATCCATTTGCTCAAGCAGGACTGGGGCCAGTCTTTTGCCAGCGTCAAGCAGTGTGAACCAGAGCTCAAGCTCTTTTCCTCCTGGAGGAGTGCCGGTTTGGGCAGAAGCTTGAGCGAGACCTTGCTGGATATCAGCTTGATGGCAAAGGACAGCAACGAGTCTTTGGCTAGAGAAGCGTACCGCTGGGCCGACCAGATGTTGAAATCGACAAACAATTGCAGCAGTAACGTTTTGAGAAAGGCGCACCAGTGTGCCAAGGTGCTGCAACTCAAACAGGATAAAAGGCTGTACAGTAAAAAAGTCGCGATAGAAGCCAGACGAATCAACAGAATGCTTAGATGACTCAAGGTAAGCCCGACACTGCAACGGTCGGGTTTTTCTCTGTTTGGATGCAACGTTCATAAAAAAAATACCCACTCAGGGACCACTTTGCTGTATCTTTAATCTGAGCAATATTTCCTATCTTTATATGATCTCTTTTTCCCCCGTTAGCCAACCTCATTGCGCTTCAGGACATCGATAGCAAGGCTACTTTCCATGTTTCCTTCATGAATGTCATTTTACTTCTAGGCAGGAGATGCGTATGGATTTAGTAACGTACAGTCCACTTATCGCAACCAAGCTTCATGTTCCGAAGTATGGTTCGGACTTGTTGCTTCGGCATCAGATATTGAAAGAAATCGATGACGCGGGCGAAGCAAGATTGATTCTCGTGTGCGCGCCAGCGGGTTTCGGTAAAACGACAGCAGTCAGTCAATGGACGCAAAATTCCGGCAAACCGACCGGTTGGATCTCTCTGGATGAATCCGATAATGATCCCGTGCGCTTTTGGCGGTATTTTGCCAGGGCAATTGATAGGGCACAGGAAGGCTTGGGCAAAGCATCTTCCTCAGTGCTTCACCCACAGTACACGGCTTCTGCTGAGCAGCTGATGTCCGTGTTGCTCGAAGAAATTGCGGGGTTTGAACGTGATTTTTATCTCGTATTGGACGATTACCATCTTATAAAGGAGCCTTCCATTCATGAAGGACTGCAGACACTGATCCAGCATGCTTCCTTATATATGCATGTCGTCCTGATTACGCGGGAGGAACCTCCTTTTGCCCTGCACCGTCTACGTGTTCGGAAACAGTTGAGGCAACTGGGCTCAGACACTCTTCGGTTCAATGAGGAGGAGTGCCGGCGCTTACTCCGCGAGCAATTGGGTCTGAGTTTGTCAGAACAAGACATTGACTTGCTAAGCAAACGAACAGAGGGATGGGTGGCTGGATTGCAGTTAGCAGCCTTGTCCATGCAAGGAAAGCCCGCAGCGTCTAAGGTCATTCATCAATTTTCCGGTAATGACAAGTATGTCGGGGACTATTTGACGGAAGAAGTATTGAAACGACTGCCAGAAAAAGTACAGATGTTTTTGCTGAAAACGTCCATACTGCCGCGTCTGACAGGAGATCTATGCGCAGCTGTTACCGGAGAGCCGGACGCTCACGATATCCTTCGTATGCTGGAGAGAACGAATTCATTTGTCATCGCGCTGGATGGCGTAAATGAGTGGTATCGTTATCACCATTTGTTCGCGGAACTTCTGCATTCCCATGTAAGGAAAACATATAATGAACTGCTTCCTGCCCTACATATTTCTGCAAGCTGTTGGTTTGAAAGTCACGGATGGGTAATGGAGGCGACTGAGCATGCGCTTCTCGGAAAAGATTGGACCCGGGCGAGCCGTTTGATCGTCGCACATGCGCCGTGGATGTTGAAACAGTACGAGAATATAACACTGCGCAGATGGATGAAATACTTTGAGAAGTCCTGGTTGGCATGCAACCCTGAGCTGTGCATTGCTTTTGCCTGGCTGCATGCGGTATCCAACGAAATTGATCAGGCGGAAATCCTCCTGCAATTGGCTGACGAAGCAACACGGACCAACCATGGGAGCTTTGACGACTGTCGAGTAGAAATGTGTGTGCTTCGGGGATATATCGAAGTGATGCGGGGCAATGTATATCTTTCTCTTACATATATGGAAGAATCGGTTCAAATGAAGCCAAAATTCAGCCGCTACTTCATTGTAGGCATAGAGCTGAATTCAGATGAGCCATACGTGCTTCGTAGTCGTGTGGGATTGAGCGGGTATTTGTCCCACGTGAAAGAATACTATCCAAAATTAAGGGCGATCTGGAAGCACAGTGGTCTTGGTATATTAGCCTACGGTTCTATCGTGTTGGCAGAGTTTTATTATGAGCAAAATGATTTTGAGCAGTTAAAATATTTCGTTCCGCGAGCAATCCAGTTAGGTACCATCTCCTTGAACTTTGGTGTATTGGTCCCTGTGTATCTGACTTTGGCCCGATGGAGAAAAGCAGAGCATCGTAACGACGAGATGTGGCTGGCCATGGAGGAAATCACTTCGCTCTGCCGCCAGCATGATGCGCCTCCCCATTGGATGTCATTTGTAGAAACATTCCGCGTCCGATTATGGATCGAAGAAAATCGACGGGAAGAAATAGAAAAATGGGCCGAGCCCTACACGAAAATGAATGTCGATATTGTCGCTTCCCGACATGAATTTGAGCGAATGACGTTGGCCCGGGTATACCTCTATTTAAAAAACGACAGTGCAGCCATCATGCTGCTAACTAGTCTAAAGCATGAGGCAGAAATAAAGGATCGGCTCGGAAGTCAAATTGAAGCCTTTCTTCTGCTCAGCCAAGCTTACATGATCCAAAAACAGCAGCATGAAGCGATGGAGTGTATGCGCATGGCGGTGACGTTAGCCGCGCCAGAAGGCTATGTACGAACTTTTTTGGATGAAGGCCCTGGCGTTGCCAAAATGCTCTATTCGCTCTATAAAAGCAAAAACGTATCCAAGCAAGAGATGGCTTATCTTTCGAAGCTGCTCAAAAGCGTGGAGAAGGATTTTCCTACGCTTGATATTCAAATTCGGGTATCCCCTGCATTGGAAAAATTGACGGAAAGAGAGTCGGAAGTGCTGGCACTGATCGGTGAAGGGTTATCCAATTCGGAGATTGCGGACAAGCTGCATCTCACACTGGGGACGGTAAAAGGGCATGTGCATCAAATTTTTAGCAAGCTCCAGGTAAAGAATCGGGCACAAGCCATCGTCAGATTAAGAGAAAGTGAGATCGACCATTAGAATCGCCCCGCCTTTACGGAGGCCACTGAAAAAGCAAAACGAGCCTTTAGAATCGATTCTAAGGCTCGTTTTGCATGTTTTCAGTGGCCTCAGTCATTTTCGGTTGTTTGTTTTCTTTGCAAATCCATCTCATGTACACACAACGGTCACATCAGCCATCTATACTCAACTTGTAAAACCAAGGTTAGTGGTCATAAGAATGGTGACGGTGAGATATGGATTCGTAAGTTTCACAATAAACTGGTAATCTATGCAATAAATGCACAACCACGAGTAAGGAGTGCGGAAATGAAACGGAAAGTGTTACTCGTTGAGGACGACGAGCTCATACGTGAATTTGTATCGGATTATTTAAAAAAAGAAGCTTGGGAAGTGTTCGAAGCGCAGCACGGTAAAATGGCGATGGAGCTTTTTGCTCTGCACCCTGTCGATTTAGTTGTGCTAGATATTATGATGCCCGAGATGGATGGCTGGTCGGTGTGCAGAAAAATCCGTCAACAATCCGACATTCCCATCATGATCATTACAGCCAGAGTAGACGACGATGACCAGTTGATGGGTTTCGAGCTTGGCGCGGACGAATATGTCACCAAACCGTTTAGCCCAAAAGTATTAGTGGCCCGTGCCAAAGCTCTGATGAAAAGGGCAGAGGGGAGCATCGGGAGGGGAGATGATATCGCCCAGTTTGGAGCATTGACGGTAAACAAACGAGCTCACACCGTTACGATTGCAGGCGTCCCGATTTCATTGACACCAAAAGAGTATGAGCTGCTTCTGTTCTTCATCAAGCATGAAGGGACGGTCTTGTCCCGAGATAGCATATTGAATGGGGTTTGGGGGATGGACTACTTTGGCGACCATCGCACCGTTGATACCCACGTGAAAAAACTGCGTGCCAAGCTGGATGCAGAGCAGCATCTGATTCAGACGATGATCCGTTTTGGATATAAGTTTGAGGCAAAACAATGAAACGGCTTCGACTAAACGTTGTGACAAAATTATTTGCCGCCACTTTTGTTTTTGTCTTTTTGCTCTACGCTTTGATATTGATAGGGGAAAAGTTTTTCTTTGAGCGCTTTTATTTAAATGCGAAAGTAAGCGAGCTCTCGCAAGCAATGGCATCTTTCCCGGATGAGTACGCCAAACTCCCTCCCGACAAGCACAAGCTGGATAAGATGGTGGGGACATTGATGAATCGCACAGATGCCAGCATCGCGATTGTAGATGAGCAGCTCAGGCAATTGAATCTCGATCCCTATTTTCTGGAAATAAAAGCAGCAAATAAAAATCAAGTGATTACCTTACCGCTAAAAGAAATGAAAAGGACCGATCTCCCTGAAGGACTTCATGTTGGAGACAAGATTACCATCGACGGAATCTATATGGATGAGAACGATACGATCATGAAGCCGATACGGATTGCAAGGCAAAGTCCATCCGCAAATGTGTCGGAAAATGGACTAACCCGGGTTACGGCTGTTATTTCTGAACTCATGCTGCCTAGTCAGCAGCGGGCACATAACCCTTTTTATCAGGATTCTCTCGTAGCGGATCAAATCGGACCATGGCTGACGCAGCAATACGACGAGATTACGCAGATGAAAAGCGGATCATTCATCCAGCGCAAGTGGACTGATCCGTGGAGTGGTGTAAACTATGCCATCGTGATTCATCGATTCTCCTATCAGGGAGGGGCGAATTACATACTGGCGGTGACGACGTTGCAGCCAGTGAGCGATGCGGTAAGTATGCTGACCAGCTATTCCCTATACGCGACGCCAGTCATCCTCGTCATCTTACTGCTGCTTTCCTTTGTCTTTTCGAAGATCATCACGAAACCATTAGTTACGCTGAGTCATTCCGCTTCACGCATGGCTAATCTGGACTTCACAGAACTTGCTTCGATTCATTCTCAGGATGAATTCGGTGAGCTCTCTCGCCATCTGAATACGTTAGCTGGCAAGCTGGATCAGACATTAAAAGACCTGACGAGTGCCAACGTCACTCTTCGCGAGGATCTCAAGCATAAGGAAAAAATGGAACAGCTTCGCAAAGAATTGATTGCTAACATCTCTCATGAACTCAAGACCCCGCTTGGCATTGTGAAGGGCTTTGCGGAAGGGCTAAAGGATGATGTCGCACATGAAAAGCGGGAGCGATACATGGACGTCATTTTAAGCGAAGTCGACAAGATGAACGAGCTCATTATGGATATGCTGGAGTTGTCCAAATTCGAAGCCAAAGCCATTTTGCTTCGTAGACAATCGTTTCCCGTATCGGAAATCATAGATCGTGTAGCCGCTTCCTTTCAACTACAACTGGCAAACAAGCAGGTACGACTATGGCTCGCCTTACCTGAAGAGACCAACGTATGGGCAGATCCAAGACGTATCGAGCAAGTGATCGTGAATTTGCTCGGCAATGCAGTCCGGCACGCCAATCCATCAAGTGAGATTCGGATTACGGGGACCCGCGAGCGGGAGTGCATCCGGTTTCGAATCGAAAATGAAGGAGCGCACATCCCAGACGATCAACTAACGCGGATATGGGAGCAATTTTATCGAGTAGATAGCTCGAGGTGGCGGAAATCTGGCGGCACGGGTCTCGGATTGGCGATTTGTAAACATATCCTCGATCTGCATAGCAGTGATTATGGTGCGGAAAATACCGTGAATGGAGTCGCTTTTTCCTTCACGTTGGTTGAAAATGAAAACAAAGGTGGAAATGACGATGAATCTGAAAAAGAATAAAATGAAAAGCTTACTGGCTGTATTGGTCCTATCACTCGTTACTAGTGCTTGTGGCACACCGCTTCCTTCAGAATCGACTGGTCAAGTGCCGCCGCAAGCTCCTCAGGAAAACAAAGAAAACAAGGAGAAACAACCGGAGAACGTTGCACAAGACATGGCCGCAGAACAGCAGGAAAAAGAAATTCTCGTCGTGGTCGACCAGGAACCGAAACCCATCGAGGGGAATAGCTTCGATTTCTTTATTGAACAGCTACCTGCCGGCTATTCGTTAGCTAGCATGCAGTGGAAGTCTGAGAAAACTGACATCGTAAACACGATAGAGCAAGCGATCAAAAACGACACAGAAGGTATCCCTGGTGGGAATGGCTTTTACATCAGTGGCAATGGACAGTTCACCGGTTTCTTTTACAAGGATGAGTTGAAGGGGGAAAAGGGGAAATTGATCTTGGTATTTCGAAATGAGCAAGGCAATGAAAAGACATGGGAGAAGGAGCTAACCCTTAAATAACGCCCGATCAATTGGAACCTCATTTTTGGGGTTCTTTTTGTTTGCATCACGAAAAGACATAACTTTAGTTAGTATTTTTTGCAAAAGACTGTTGTTACCATATTTTTGTTTCACCTAGATGTTTTGCTGGGGGAAAGTGTCGACAGTAGGGGGAGTTGAAATGAAGAAGAAAGGAGGACAACATTATTCATGCAAAGAATAATCGCTCGTTTGTTGGTATTTACTTTGCTGTTCGCAATCGTCCAACCTGCGTTTCTTCAAGAAAAAGTGAATGCAGCTGATCTTCCAGATGTGATTAAAGTAGAGGCAGATAAGTTCGTGGATGCGTCTGGTGCCTATCCTGAGGGTCTGAATTATCAGGGTGTTCCGAATGCGCTGATCGTCGGGTATGCGCGAGACGATGCTGAGGATTATGGGGCTGCGAATGCTGCCCTGCGTTTTGACCTGAGCGGGGTGAAAAGTGAGAGGAAAATTGAGTCTGCTGCCCTGAAAATTTATGTGCATAAGGCAGAAGCAACAGGCGGAGATATGCCTTTCATTGATCTATGGGGCTCGTTTGATGACAACTGGAATGATGATTTTACAACTGTGCTGCCTTCGTATCATGAAAGAATCATAACAAATGAGTTTATTCCTGCTAATTTCACAGGGTGGAAATCGTTTGATGTAACCAGCTTTATCAAGACCAATATTGTAGACAAAAAAGCTACCTTTGTTTTAAGAGGAAGACAAACAGCACCACCTGCTCCTGTTTTGTATCAGCCTCAAATCATTTTCTACGACAAAAGAAATCTTAGCTATGCTTCTCAGCTAGAAATCACTTATGCTCCCAACACTCCACCAACCGATATCCTCTTATCATCCAATTCGATTCCCGAAAACAATCCAATAGGAGCGGTAGTTGGTACGCTTTTGGCAACAGATCCTGATCAAGGAGACACTGTTACTTTCAGTATTCAAAACCCTACGGTTCCATTTACTGTTGAGGGAGATCAACTGAAGGCGACAGAGCTATTTGATTTTGAAACGAAGTCGACTTACGCTGTACCGATCACTGCAACAGACTCGGCTGGCAATATATTCACCAAGGTGATGACCATTCAGGTCACGGATGTAAATGAACCGCCTACGTCAGCGACGGTTACGATTAATGGCGGTGCTGCCGTTACGAATTCCTCCAATGTGACGCTCACCATGACCCATGATGACCCAGACGCTGCCAAGCCCGAGTACCGTTTGACGAACGTGCAAGGCGGTCCTTGGAGCGAATGGAAGTCGTTTGCGACACCTGTACCGTGGACCCTTACGACAGACGAAGGGACCAAAACGGTTTTCATGGAGCTGCGTGACGGAACAGGAACGGTCTTGCAAGCGCAGGATAGCATTGTGCTGGATACGACACCTCCGGCAGGGACCATCGAGATCAATAACGGGAACGTAGCCACTTCATCGGAAAAGGTAGAGCTTACCATTCAGGGTAGTGATGCGAGCGGCCCGGTAGAACTGATGTTGTCGAATGATAACAGCTTTACAGGCAGTTGGATTCCTGTCCCAGCCAACAACAAGCTGGAATGGAACTTGGCTAGTGGAGACGGACAAAAAACAGTCTACGCGAAGTTCCGGGATAATGCAGGGAATTTGTATTATACATCCGATACCATCGTGTTGGACAAAACACCACCTGTTGTGACGGGGGTTGCAAATGGCAGCTTCTACACGGCAGATGTCACCCCAGCCTTCGACGATGGCACAGCAACATTGAATGGTACTCTTTTTGCCAGCGGCACAAAGGTAAGTGTGGAGGGCAAGTACACGCTGATAGTGACGGATACAGCGGGAAATACGACTACGGTAACCTTTACCCTGGATAAAACCGGGCCTACCGGAACACTTGCGATCAATAACGGAGCCACCCATACGAATAACCAGGATGTCATTTTGCAAATCGATGCCACGGACGCTTCCAGCAAGGTGAAAATGAAGCTGTCCAACGATAAGAGTAGCTGGAGTGCGCCAGAGGATGTGGCGACCACCAAGGCTTGGAAGCTAACAAATGGGGATGGACAGAAAACGGTCTATCTACAGTTGATCGACGAAGCTGGCAACACCCATGATTTACAGGCATCGATTACACTCGACACAGTTGCACCTGTTGTCACAGGGGTAGAGAACAACAAGCTGTACAATCAGAGTGTTACGATCAGCTTCAACGAAGGGAAGGCGATCTTGAACGGAAAGCCGATAGCTGACGGAGAAATCGTCAATGAGGATGGCGCTTATACGCTGATTGTCACTGATGAAGCGGGCAATACAACGACTCTTCCGTTTTCGATCGATCAAACGAAGCCTTCAGGCAGTCTCAAGATCAATGGTGACGCCAATTATACCAATACATTTGCAACGACATTACAAATTGCCGTTACCGATTTCAGTAATGATCTACAGATGCGCTTTTCCCATGATACGAGTGATTCAGCCAATTGGACTTCCTGGGAAGCGCTGACCACAACAAAGGCGTGGACCTTGTCCGCTGGGGACGGAACCAAGTCGGTTTACATGGAAGTAAAGGACAAAGCAGGGAATATTGCCAGCTTTACCGATGAGATCACACTCGATATGACCAACCCTACGGGTACCTTCGAGATCAATCAAGGCCAGTTGTATACCAACACGAGCAAGGTTACGTTGAGTGTGGAGACGGCTGATGCCCATGGAGTGGAAATGCGCTTGTCCAATGACAACCTGACGTGGAGCGATTGGAAAACAGCACCCGCCAAAGGCGACGTTTCATGGGAGCTGAGCGGTGTTGATGGAACCAAAACGGTCTATCTCGAGCTGAAAGATTCGGCTGGAAACCAAACGGCCCTCCAGAAGCAAATCACGCTGGATTCCACTGGACCAGTCGTCACAGGAGTGACTCAGGATGGTGTCTATGCGAGTGACGTAACGATTACCTTCAACGAGGGAACAGCATTGCTGAACGGCAATCCGTTTACGAGCGGTTCTGTTGTCAGCGCTGAAGGATCGTATGAGCTGGTCGTGACAGATGAAGCGAAAAACAACACCACAATTCGTTTCACGCTGGATAAAACACCACCGGTTGGAACGCTCAGCATCGATAACGGAGCCGAATTTGCGAAAACAGAAGATGTTACGCTGCAACTCACTGCGTCAGGAAATACAGACGACATCGAAATGGCGATCTCGAACGCCGATGACAATTCGGGAACCTGGGAGCGGTTCGCAGCCTCAAAAGCATGGAAGCTGGCGGATGGCAGTACAAACGGAACCAAAGCGGTATATGTCAAGCTGCGGGACAAAGCGGGGAACGTCACTAAGCTAAGCGATACAATTGAGCTGGATGTGGTGGCGCCGACTGGATCGATCACGATCAATAACGGAGACAACTCCACCAAGTCTCGTCATGTTACGCTCGCCATCACAGCGAACGACAGTACGAGCGATGTACAAATCCGCTTCGCAAATGAAGACAACGACTGGAGCGATTGGGAGGCAGCAACTGCAACCAAAGCATGGCAGTTGAACTCCGGTGATGGAACCAAGACCGTCGAGATGCAGATCACGGACAGGGCAGGGCACGTCACAACCGTTTCCGATACGATCGAGATGGATGCAGATGCGCCAGTTGTCACAGGAGTCGAGGACAAAGGCATTTACAAAGATGACGTGACAATCACCTTCAACGAAGGAACCGCGACGTTGAATAGTGCTCCGTTTGCAAGTGGCGACCAGGTAACCAGTGAAGGCAAGCATGAGCTGCGGGTCGTAGATGCTTCCGGAAACGAAACCAAGATCACGTTTACCTTGGATAAGACAGCGCCAACGGGAACGTTCGTCATTAACAATGATGATCGTCTAACCTATTCCACCAGCGTGAGACTGCATGTTACTGCCACGGACAATTTGGGAGATGTAGAGATGCGCATCTCCAATGACCAAGGCAAGTGGAGCAGCTGGGAAAAAGTGACGGGAACAGTACCGTGGAACCTGCCTTATGGCAATGGGATGAAAAAAGTTCTGATTCAGCTTCGCGACCAGGCAGGAAACACCGTCGAACTGGATGATTCCATTGAGCTATACGTGCCAAATGTGCCGAATCCGCCAACAAGAGAGCCGGTCACCGGAGTTGAGTTGGCGGATGAGGAGTTAACGCTGCGTGTTGGCGAAACAGAAAGCCTTCGTGCCACTGTAAAACCAGCGAATGCCACCAACAAACGAGTCAAGTGGGAGAGCAGCGACTCTGAGATCGTCGAGGTAGATGAGGAAGGCAAGATCAAGGCAGTAGCTCCTGGGACGGCGACGATTACAGTGACGACCGAGGACGGGAACAAAACGGATTCGGTGGAAATCACCGTTAAGGAAATAGCCACCTTCCAGTTGGAAACAAACGAACCATCCTTCTGGATTAAGCCAAGAGGAACCGCGACCCTACGCCTTTATAAGGTAGAAGGCAAAAAACGCAAAGACATCACGCGAGACAAAAATGTTGAATACGACACGGAAAACGGGTTGGTTACCGTCAAGCAGGGCCGCATTACGGCAGGCAAAGAAGAGGGAGAAGACATCGTTACCGTTCGCTATATGGGTGAGGAGCTGGAGATTCCGGTGACGGTTTCTAAGAAAACCATTCGTTCGTTGACGACTTCCTTCAAGGATTTGGTGCTGGAGATCGATGAGGAGAAGCAGCTAACGCTGACAGCCGTCTTCAGTGACAAGAACACCGAAGAGGTGACAGAGGAAGCAACTTGGTCCTCAAGCGACGAAGAGGTCATCGAGGTAACAAAAGAGGGAAAAGTGACAGCGCTGGCTGAAGGGAAGGCTGTCATTACTGCGAAGTTTGGCGGTAAAAAGGTAACCAATCGTGTGCTCGTCGTAGAGGAAAAGAAAGTGAAAGATTTGCGAGTATCGCGCTCTTCGCTGCGCTTGAAGGCAGACAAGACTGGAGAGATCGTCCTGTATGCGGTCTATGAAAAAAGATACGAGGAGATCGTCACCAAAGATGCCGTATGGACAGTGGAAGATCCTGAGATCGCAACTGTAGAAAATGGTGTTGTGACCGCACTGGAATCTGGTAAAACAACCATTACAGTGGAATACGGCGGCGAAACGATTACGATTAAGATTACGGTCTGGTAAATGAAAAGGGGCTGTTCGATCTGCTGTGGAGGGCAGCCTCTTTTCCATTCTGTTTTAAAAGGTAAAGAAATATGGAAAATGCACTCATTGCTTTTGCAAGTAGCATCTTGATTGGGGCTATTCTATTTGGGATCTTATGGTGGGAAGGCTCGTGGTTCAGCCTTCGGTTTACGAAGTGGTACTTTGGTATTTTGTTGGCCGTGTCGTTGGGCGTAGGTGTGTATAACTTTTCCTAGAAATGTATGAGACATTTTTCCTTTCTTGGTGTTAGGTAAGCTGTGAATCGAACCTAGCACAAGGGAGAAGAAATGTCTTCTGTTTTTTGTGTGTAAAAATTTTCCAACTATAGTTTCTGATTGAGCAAAGACGACTCAATATCATCTTATTTGACATAAAATTCAGACATGATATAATATCCTTAAATGGCAAAAGGTTACAATTCATACTTGATATGGGTAATTCTCTGCGATTCTTTCCTTACCAACTACTTTGCATTTCAACAAGTTTCCCTCCTTTCATAGAGTCAGTAGCTAGTTTAGCAACTCTGATTCAAAAGAACCATAGTGCAATGTCCTGCATTGGTTTGATTACACATAACAACATCCTCACTCTACACTCCATCTTCCATCATAGCAATCCAATCAACTAGTGCATAAAGCGCTACTCATTCAACTCCCACATGAAATCTATACTCCCATTTCAACTAAAAAGAAGAGTCACCCTGCGGCGAGATTACAGTCGTGGGCTAGAATTGTCGATTCATCAAACTGTCATTCTTGGTATTCTTCCAATTGCATACTCCACTAGCGTGTCAGCACTGACAAAGACCGATTATCAGACGCTGGCCTGATTATTTCATATGCTGTGCGATGAAGCCACTCATTGATTCCTTTGCGGCATTGTTGAGAGGAGGGGAGGTGTCGTGTTGATTAATCAGAACAGGTGAGGAACTTCGCTCGTTTTGGAGATTCTCATCATTACCAAACGCGAAAAGGGAGGATAACCATGTCCATGGAAGATCAAATGAACCATTGGCTGTCAGAATTAGCTGGAGAAGCTCCATTGCTACAGCTTCCGGTAGATATCTCCAGGCATCACCATACTGGATATGTGGGCGAGACTCAAACGATTGATCTTTCAGATACGGTGAGCAAGCAAGCCATACAGGTGGGGATACAAGAAAAGGCCGATCTGTTTACTGTACTCTTAGCTGCCTATCACAGTTATCTTTACAGGTATACGGGTCAAAAGGATATTCGGGTTGGTGCGGTGACAGACTCTGCGTTTTGGATAAATCGAGCCATTGTTGATGGAGCTATGAATTTTAAACAGCTACTAACCGAGGGCAAGGATAAAGCAGAGAAGGGACAGATGTTCGCAAGTCATTCAGCAGCCACGCCATTCTTTCATACCTTAATGAGAGTAAGAAAAGCCGGAAATGTAGATACGATGGACAAGCTTTCTATCGAGTATGACGAGTCAACTGTAGATTTGCGTGTGGATGTTGAAGAGGCAGACGCTTTGCGCATATCTTTCACCTATAATGCCAGGTTGTTTACACAAGATACCATCCGAAGAATGCTTGAAAACTTTTGTAACTGGATCGAACAGGTTGTAACGAATAGGGAAACACCTGTCGATCAATTGCGATTGATCACGAAAAGTCAGGAAAGCGAATTGCTGGACGAGTGGTGCAGGAATGACGAGGCTTTTGGGATTCCGGATACCATTTTGGCTGCCTTTGATGGCCAAGCTAATCGTCATCCTGAGGCCATCGCACTCGTTTTCCGGCAAGAGGAAGTCACCTACAAGGAATTGGATATACGCTCGAATCAATTGGCCCATCATCTTAGAAAGATAGGTGTTACGAGTGAGACGCTCGTTGGCATATGCCTGGAGCGCTCTATTGAAATGATCGTGAGCATCTTGGGCGTGTTGAAAGCAGGAGGCGCTTACGTCCCGATGGACCCTGCTTATCCTGTTCAAAGACTGCACTATATGATAGAAGATGCAGATTTGCCAATCGTCATCGTGGGTGAAGCATCTGCCGCAAGAATACCTGACGGAATAAAAACTATTAATTTATCTGATGATTCTGAAATAATCTCAAATGAAAGCAGGGAAAAGCCTGATAACCAAGTGAATGGCAACGATCTGGCCTATGTAATCTATACCTCGGGCTCGACTGGCAATCCGAAAGGGGTCATGATCGAACATCGCTCCATCATGAATTTTCTTCAAACACTGGAGAAGCGTAGTGAACTGACGAATACAGACAGAATCTTGCAGAAAACATCTATTTCTTTTGATGCGTCTGTCTGGGAGCTCTATTGGTGGATGTTGAAAGGTGCGAGCTTGTACATCCTCCCTAACGGCGAAGAGAAAGACCCTGCCCTGCTAGTAAAAGCAGTGGAGAGGTATAACATTACCCATCTTGAGTTTGTGCCATCCATGTTAAAAGTAGTCTTGGATTATATCGAGAATGATCGTACGTCTTCTGCCCTATCCTCTCTGAAATATGTCACTGCCGGTGGGGAAGTGCTCCCACCTCAAGTTGCCCAGAAATTTACGCATCTACTGACGATTCCTCATGGGACAATCTTATATAACACCTATGGTCCAACGGAAACTACCGTCGAGGTTGCCAGCTACAAATGTATGCCTGAGGATCATCGCTCTTTGATCCCCATTGGAAAGCCAAACTGTCAGACACAATTGTACGTATTCAATGAGCATTTACAAATCCAACCTGTTGGAGTGGCTGGCGAGCTCTATATTGGTGGAGCAGGTGTAGCAAGAGGGTATTTAAACCGTACTGAATTAACCGAAGAGCGCTTTATTGCCAATCCTTATCATCCAGAATCAGATTCGCGATTGTATCGAACTGGAGATTTGGCTAGGTATGCAGCCGACGGTAATCTGGAGTATCTTGGTCGCAATGACAATCAAGTCAAGGTGAGAGGATACCGAATTGAACTTGAGGAAATTCAAACCATTTTAAGCACTCATCCATCTATTGAGCAAACCATTATAGTGGCCCAAAAGGATTCCTATGAAAATAACAAGCTTATCGCCTATGTGATAGGGTCTGGAAGCATAACGGAATGGCGTGATTATTTGAAGGCTCAGCTTCCAGAGTATATGGTTCCAGCGTATTTTGTGAAAATGGATGTTTTCCCGCTTATGCCCAGCGGAAAAATTGATATAAAGTCACTGCCAGAGGCAGGGAATAGCCGACCGCATATTTCAGCGGAATATAAAAAACCAGAAACAGAACTGGAAATACAGCTCTTGGACATTTGGAAGGATTTGTTTGGATATGAGGAGATTGGCGTAGAGGATAATTTCTTTGAATTAGGAGGACATTCGCTGTTAGGGACGCAGGTTGTAGCAAGAATCCGTGCAGTCTTCAAGAAAGAACTCCCGTTGTCTACCCTGTTTCAATATCCGACAATCCGAAGCATCGTGCCAGTCATCAATGCCGCAGAGGATACATACTCGATGGATGCGTTTCCTGCCATAAGCAGGGCATCACGAGACAGAGATTTGCCGCTCTCTTATTCGCAGGAGAGAGTGTGGTTTTTAGAACAGTTAAGCTCCAATAATTTGGCTTACATCTTTCAGGCAACCATGAAAGTGCGAGGGATGCTAGATATCCCCATTTTGAATCAATGCTTTACCGAGATTGTACGTAGACATGAAATATTTCGAACCGTTTTTCTTGAGAAAAATGGGCGGCCGTACCAGGTCATTTATCAACCATTCGATGTGAAATTGCCCGTTATTGATGTTTCTCATGTACCTGAGAGCGATCGTGCACGTGAAGTGCAGAGATTGATTCGAGCAGAGATCAAGAAGCCGATCGATATTTCGCAGCTGCCTTTGGCTAGATGGCTGGTTTACAAGATCTCTGATAGGGAATCGGTCATTCTGTTTGTTGAGCATCATCTGATTCATGATGGATGGTCGTTCCGCAAATTCCTGAAAGAACTTTTTACGCTGTACAGTGCGTATCTGGAGAATAAACCATCTCCACTCGCGGAATTGCAGATTCAATTCGCAGATTACTGCGTATGGCAGAACGAGATGTTTAAACGAGGCAAGGAGAATAAGCAGTTAACATACTGGAAGAATTTGTTGAACGGAGCCAACGGGATTCTGGAACTGCCAACCGACAGGCCACGCCCGGTCAATCAAACATTTAACGGGAACATGTTCACCCATTTAATACCGGAAGAGTTGTATCTTCAATTGCGTGATTACTGCATGAAAACAAACACGACCTTATTCATGGTCATGATGGCTGCCTTTCAGACATTGCTGCATCGGTATTCGAATCAGGAAGATATTATTGTAGGTTCGGGTATCGCGAATCGGCGCTGGAAAGACACCGAAGACCTGATCGGGATGTTTGTGAACAATATTGTGATTCGGACGCAGTTTACCGATCAGATGACGTTTCAGGATGTTTTGCAAGCAGTCAAAATGTCAGCATTGGAAGCCTATGAGAATCAAGAAATTCCATTCGATCAGGTAGTCGATGCGTTAAAACTGAAACGCGATCAAAGCCGGAACCCTGTATTCCAGGTCATGTTTAGCTTCCAAGACACGAAAGTTACCCATTTACCTGTATCCGATTTGGATATTCAACTCACCGAAGGCATTAGCAACGGATCGGCAAAATTTGATATTAACGTGGTAGTGACGAACCACTCTGAGCTCTCCGATTCTCTTTTAACGAAGGAGGAATACGGGAGTATCAGCTTGGATTGGGAATACAATACGGATTTGTATGACGAATCTACCATGCGCCGCATGATTGAGCACTATATCGAATTGCTGAAAAGTGTTCTTACCCACAGTGACCAAACGCTCCATTCTATGCCAATGTTGACCGTCTCTGAGCAGAATCAAATACTCCAGAAGTGGAATGACACTTCTGTTGCGTTTGCGGATCAGAAAACCATTCATCAAATTTTTGAGGAGCAAGCTGAACGGACACCAGAGCAAATCGCGGTCATATTTGAAAACGAACAGTGGACGTATCGGCAAATCAACCATCGTGCCAACTTCCTGGCAAGAAAATTGCGAAACTTGGGAGTGAAACCGGATACATTAGTCGGGTTAATGACGGAACGTTCACCTGACATGATGATTGGTATCCTTGGCATTTTAAAAGCTGGTGGGGCTTATATGCCGATGGACACGATGGCACCGAAAGAAAGACTGTCCTATATTCTTCAGGATAGTGATACGAAAGTAGTCGTCATGCAAGAGAAATTCAGGACATCGATCGATTTCAATGGTCCGGTTCTGTACTTTGGCGAGAATATGCCTGAGCAAGAAGTAGAATGCGACAATCTTGAACCAGTTGCCCACTCGACAAATTTGGCTTACGTCATCTATACGTCAGGCTCGACGGGAGCACCAAAAGGCGTCATGGTCGAACATCGCTCTGTCGTCAATCGCATGAACTGGATGGTTCATCGCTATCCTATGGGCGAACACGACACGATCATGCAAAAAACTCCCTATTGCTTTGATGTTTCGGTAACCGAATTAGTTTTATGGTTTTTCACCGGCAGCAAGCTATGTTTTCTCGCTCCTTATGCAGAAAAAGACCCGGAGCTGATTGTAAAAACGGTCGCCAAAAACCAGATCACCTATATTCACTTTGTTCCATCGATGCTCAGCATCTTTTTAGACCATCTGGAAAGCAACGATTGTGCGGATGAAATCAAAAGCTTGCAGCGTGTGTATACGACTGGGGAGGCTTTGACTGCGGAACAGGTTCAACGTTTTCATCGATTGATTCAGCAGCGGAATCAAACGACTCTCCACAATCTGTATGGTCCGACGGAAACGACCATTGAAGTGACCTACTATGATTGTCACGCGGACAGTACGGTCATTCCCATTGGGAAACCGATTGATAATACGCAGGCTTATATCATCAACAAAGAATGTCACTTGCAGCCCGTTGGCGTAATGGGAGAGTTAGTGATTGGGGGCGTAGGGCTTGCGCGAGGGTATGTAGGAAAGCCCGAGCTGACAGCAGAGCGTTTTATCCCGAATCCATATGGTCGTTTATCGGAAGAAAAAATCTACAGGACAGGGGATTATGCGCGGTGGATGCCAGACGGCAATATTGAGTATATTGGCCGGATGGACAACCAAGTGAAAATTCGCGGATATCGAATTGAATTGGGTGAGATCGAAGCGCTCATGAGGAAGCAGCCAGGCGCTGGGGAAGTCGCTGCGATTGCCCATGAATTTGAGCCGGGAGATAAACGATTAATCGCCTATTACAGTGGTACCACATCGGTCGAAGAGTATAAGCTCCTTCTGCAGAAACAGCTGCCACCTTACATGATTCCTTCGTATTTTGTACATGTGGAGGAAATGCCGCTCACATCAAGTGGCAAATTGGATCGCAAAGCATTGCCGCTGCCTGACAGCCATACGGTAAGCCATCACTATACAGCTCCTCGCAACACAACAGAGGAATTACTAGCACTCATATGGAGCGATATTTTGCGTATCGATCAAATTGGCGTATCTGATTCGTTCTTTGATTTGGGAGGCCATTCTCTATTAGCGACGCAGGTCGCCTCGCGCATACGAGAAGTGTTCGGTCAGCATCTCCCTCTGCGAGATATTTTCCAATGTCCGACCATCGAGAGTCTGGCCAAGCGGATATCCGAATTGCGTCTAGGCGGAAAAGCGGCTCAATTGCCCGCATTGCATCAAGTGGATAGGACGAAACCGATTCCGCTATCCTTTGGGCAGCAGCGGCTATGGTTTTTTGACCAACTGGAGCCCGGAAGCAACGTCTACAACATTCCGTATGTCTGGCGTTTAAGCGGTGCTTGGGACGTTAGCGGATTGGAAAAAGGCTTCAACCGATTGATTGAACGTCATGAAATGCTTCGTACGGTATTCGCAAAACAAAATGATACCGCTGTACAGCTCGTCAAGCCTTATCAACTGTTAGCGTTGCCTGTCATTGATCTCAGCCATCTCTCTATGGAAGAAGGGGAAAGGCACGTCACTCATCATATTAAACGGAATGCTGAGCGCGTATTTGACTTGAGTCAAGGACCGCTGATTGAAGCGGAGCTGATTAAAAAGAATGAGTCGGAGTATGTTCTTTTGTGTACCGTTCATCACATTGTTTTCGATGGTTGGTCAGAGGATATTTTGCTGGACGAGTGGATGGCTTTCTATGAAGAAGCAGTCAGTGGCACGCCAATCGATCTACCGCCATTGGCTATTCAATACGGGGATTATGCAGTGTGGCTAAGGGATTGGTTAACGGATGAGACAGTAAACGAGCAGCTGGTGTATTGGAAAAATGAGCTGGCGGGTGACCTTCCCGTGTTGCAGTTGCCATTCGATCATCCACGGCCAGTCATTCAAAGCTATAGAGGGGACATGCAGCATATACAAGTGGAGCCTGCCTTATTAGCGAAAGTAAAAGCATTCAGCAGACAGGAAGGGACAACCCTGTTCATGACCTTGCTGGCCGCTTATCAAGGCTTCCTCTCCCGCTATACCGGACAAACAGACATTTTGGTCGGAAGTCCGGTCGCCAATCGCAATCGCAAAGAAATGGAAGGATTGATCGGGTTCTTTGTAAACACGCTTGTTTACCGGGCGAATGTAGAAGAAGGGCCGAGCTTCAGGCAATTGGTCGCCCAGGTCAAGGAAAAAGCATTGCGTGGACAAGAGAATCAGGACGTACCGTTCGAAAAAATAGTAGAAGCCCTTCAACCAGAACGAAATACAAGCTACTCTCCTGTCTTCCAAACGATTTTTACAATGAATACTCATCTGCGAAACGTAAAGGAATGGCCGAATCGAAAAGTTGAGCCTGTGACGACTGCAATCAAAGTTGCCAAATTTGACTTGTCTATTTCAATCGAAGTGATGAATGAGCACTCTGTATGGATTTCGTTTGGATACAATGCGGATTTGTTTGAGTATCCCACCATACAACGAATGATCGGGCATTTTGTGAATTGGCTTGAACAAGTGACGGCATATCCTGACGAGAGCATAGAAAACTTGCGGCTCATTACCGAGGATGAAGAAAAGCAATTGCTAGAACTATGGAAGAGCAATTAGGAGGGGCTGTATGAACAATTCCATCACTGCATTCTTTGAGGAACAGGTTGAGCTTCATCCTGACAACATTGCTTTGCTATGGAAGGATGCCTCACTCACTTATCAAGAGCTGAATAGCAGGGCCAACAGGCTGGCTAATTATTTGAAAAAGTGTGGGGTAGGGACGGATAGCAAGGTCGGCTTGTATATGGATCGTTCGTTCGAAATGATCATCAGTATGGTAGCGATTTTAAAGGCTGGCGGGGCTTATGTCCCGCTTGATCCTGCCTACCCTCTGCAGCGAGTCCATTATATGCTGCAAGACGCAGGCATTACGATAGTACTCGCACAAGAAAGCTTGGTATCGCGGCTGCCAGAAGGCTTGAAGGTCGTATGCCCTGAGCGTGACCAACTGGCGATCAGCATGGAATCAGCTGCGAATTTGGAGCAGCATGCAACTCCAGAAAGCCTTGCGTATTTGATGTATACTTCCGGCTCGACAGGAAATCCGAAAGGGGTACTCATTCCTCATCGCGGCGTGATCCGGCTCGTTAAACATGTATCCTATGTATCGCTTACGGCGGAAGAAACCATGCTGCATATGGCGTCGATTTCATTTGATGCATCCACCTTCGAGGTATGGGGCAGCTTGTTAAATGGAGCGAAGCTCGTTGTTTTTCCATACAAAGAGCTTGATCTTGGCGAGATGGGGCAGGTATTGCGTGATTATCGAGTCAGTACGTTACTGCTAACAGCAGGAGTCTTTCACCAACTGATTGATTTCCATCTGGAGGATGTAAAAGGGTTACGTCAATTGCTGGTGGGTGGGGATATTATGTCCCCCAAGCACGCTCAAAAGGTAGTAGACAACTTGTCTGATACGTTATTGATCAATTGCTATGGTCCTACGGAAACCACGACATTTGCCACCTTTTATCCAGTAACAGATAGAAGCGCCATCCAACACTCCGTTTCGATCGGTCGCCCTATCAATGACACAGAAGTGTATATCTTAAACGACAAGCAAAAGCTTGTGCCTGTTGGTCTCGTAGGGGAAATGTACGTGGGTGGCAAGGGACTGGCTCTGGGATATTGGAATCGACCCGAGATTAATCAAGAGAAATTTATTAAACATCCCTTTGATCCAGACCCGGAAGCCATTTTATACAAGACGGGTGACATGGTGAAATATGTGCCTGATCGAGGACTTGAATTTATTGGTCGAAAAGACAACCAAGTAAAAATAAGAGGGTACCGTATCGAACTGGGCGAGATTGAGACCGTCTTGAATCAGCCGGAAGACGTCAGGGAAGCCATCGTCATTGCACAGGAGTATGGAGCTGACGATAAAAGGCTCATCGCCTATATGGCTGGAGATGGAGATGTCGAACAGTGGAAAAAGTATGCGAGTACGCAATTGCCTCCTTTTATGGTTCCGTCCTATTTTGTGAAAATGGAAGCATTTCCGCTTACCACGCAAGGAAAAGTGGACCGAAAGGCGTTGCCATTGCCAGAAACCGTCATGATGGAGGAGGAATTTGTCGCACCACGTACCGCGACAGAGAGTCGGATAGCGTCCATTTGGAGTGAGACTTTAAAAGTGGAACGAATTAGTATCCACTCCTCCTTTTTTGATTTAGGCGGTCACTCTCTGCTTGCGACACAGCTCATATCCCGCCTGGAGGACGCTTTCCAGCTGTCTATACCGTTGCGAATCTTGTTTGAATGTCCGACGATCGCGAGTTTACATACAAGAATAATGGAGCTCAGTCAGAATGGAAAAAGAGAGCGGATACCAACGATTACGAAAGCGCCGCATACAGAAAAGTTCCCATTATCTCATGCACAGCAGCGCCTATGGTTTTTGCATCAATTGGAACCGGATAGTACAGCTTACAACGTTCCTCATATTTGGCGTTTGACTGGACCGTGGAATGCAAGTGCGCTGGAAAAAGGATGGAATGCGCTGCTTTCGCGCCATGAAATATTGCGTACAGTTTTTCCAAATGAAAATGGTCAACCTTTCCAAGCTGTCCAACCGTATCAGTTTACACCTTTGCCTGTCATCGATCTGAGAGAACGAACCAAGGCCTCGCAAGAAGAGCAACTCAACGACTTTATTGAGCAGGAAGCAAGCATAAGGTTTGATTTGCATCGAGGCCCCTTGATTCAGGCAAGATGGATTGCATTAGGGGAAGAAGAGTCCGTTCTGCTGTGTACCATGCACCATATCATTACGGACGGATGGTCTGAGGAAATTTTATTGAAAGAATGGCTGGCCTTCTATGAGGAGGCACAGAGTGGAAGTCGTGCGGAGCTTGCTGCCCTACCGATTCAATATGCCGATTTCGCTGTGTGGCAGCGTGAATGGCTGACGGACGATGCGATAGGTGTACAGCTAGATTATTGGAAAGCGGAACTGTCTGGAGAGCTTCCCGTCTTGCAATTGCCGATTGATCGGCCTAGACCTGCGATTCAAGGTTATGCAGGAAGTATGTATAAGACCATGCTGCCATCGACGTTGCTTGAGAAATTGAAAACCGTAAGCCGGCAAGAAAATGCGACTTTATTTATGACCATGTTGGCAGCTTATCAAAGCTTTTTATCCAGATATACCGGACAGTCGGATATTTTGGTGGGGAGCCCTGTAGCGAATCGAAATGGAAAAGAAATCGAGGGATTAATTGGATTCTTCGTGAACACGCTCGTATATCGGGCAAGTTTTCAAGACGGTCCTACCTTTAAACAACTGCTTGCTCGCGTAAAAGAAAAAGCGCTTCTGGCACAGGAAAACCAAGATGTCCCCTTTGAAAAAATCGTAGAGACGCTTCAGCTTGAACGCAATACCAGCTACTCCCCGGTTTTTCAGACCATGTTCACGTGGGCTGAATTGTCATCGAATGTTTACCAATCGTCTGCCGGAGCGTTGGAAATCATGCCCGTTCGTCATAACGTATCAAAATTTGATATTGAGTTATCCATGGGTGAGTCTGAAGCTGGTCTGATCATGAACATGATTTATAACACGGATTTATTTGACCAAGCAACCATGGGAAGAATGGCTGTTCATTTCGAAAATTGGCTGCAAGAACTGGTGAATGCACCGGACGCTCCGATTGCATCGCTCGAATTGTTACCCAAGGATGAGCGTCACAAAATCGTATGGGATTGGAATCGGACAGAAGCAACCGTTCCCGAGAATACATGCTTGCATGATTTGTTCATCGAACAGGCAAGAAAGACCCCGGATCGAATCGCTGCCGAAATGGGCAGTGAAACGATAACCTATCAGGAACTGGACAGGCGTTCTAACCAGCTGGCGCATTATTTGATTACGCTGGGCGTTCGACCCAATACACCTGTCGGGCTATGCATGAATCGTTCCCTTGAACTTGTCATATCGATTCTCGGCATCGTAAAGGCAGGCGGAGCATTTATTCCCTTAGATACCGAGCTGCCGGAAGCAAGGATGGCTCATTTGCTGGAAAGCTCAAAAACGAATATTTGCATAACAGAACAGGAATTCAGGCATCTGTTCGAGCAAGCGACGCATGTTCAATGCATAGAGCTAGAGGCAGACAAGGAAAAGATAGCAAGCATGCCTGAGGGATTGCCGGAGCAAACCGTAAAACCGACGGATTTGGTTTCGATTTATTACACATCAGGATCGACGGGCATTCCGAAAGGGGTTGAAAACCTCCATATCGGATGGGTTAATCGAATGCTATGGATGCAGCGCCAGCATGGCTTGGAGCAAGGGGAGTCCGTCCTGCAAAAAACAACACTGACATTCGATGATGCAGCTGTTGAGTTTTTCTGGCCATTGTCTGTAGGCGGTCGGATCTCACTGATGGAGCCGTGGTTGCATCGAGATCCAGAGGCAATTATTCAGGCGGCTATTCAGTATCAAGTGGCATGCATTCAATTTGTGCCGAGCATGCTCAACATGTTTGTCGATGCCCTTACACCTGATGATGCAGCAAAATTGGGGACATTAAAAAATGTCATCTCCAGTGGAGAAGCGCTATTACCGGAAACAGTAGGCAAGTTCTACCGGAAATTGAACGCCAAGCTCCATAATACGTGGGGGGCAACAGAGGTCTCAATTGACTCTACCATTTATACCTGCTCGCCCGAGGACGCGTTTGGAAAGGATTGTGTCAGTGTAGGAAAGCCGATTGACAACAACAGAATATACATTCTGGACAAAAATTTGAACCCGGTTCCGATTGGTGTCATAGGCGACCTGTATATCGGTGGTCTGGGACTGGCAAGAGGTTATTTATACAATCCTGAAAAAACCAAGGAAGCTTTCATAGAGAATCCATTTGTAGCAGGGGAAAGAATGTATCGAACCGGAGACAAAGGATATTACTTGCCTTCCGGAAATATCAAATTTGTTGGCAGACAAGATAATCAAATCAAGATAAGAGGCATCCGGGTTGAACTAGGGGAGATTGAGTCGACATTGAGCAGACTTCCGTCCATTCGTGAAGCAGCCGTCATTTCCGTTCAAAACGACAGGGGATCTACAGAGCTGGCTGCGTATATCGTGGGCGAAGGGAATGTAAACGAATGGCGTACATTCCTGAAGGGGCAATTGCCTGCTTATATGATTCCGACCTATTTCACGAAGCTGGACAGCATCCCGAAAACAACGAGCGGAAAAATTAATCGCAATGCACTGGAATTGCCCGTGATGAAACCATCCGACTCCTCCATCGCTGCACCACGTACGATTCCTGAAGAGCTTATCCACTCCATCTGGTGCGATATCTTGCAGCTGAATCAGATTAGCATCAAGGACTCCTTCTTTGATATAGGTGGGCATTCCTTATTGGCTACCCAAGTGATATCCCGTATGAGAGCGGTTCTGGGAATGGACATCCCCTTGCGAACCATATTTGAGTTTACGACGATCGAAGCTCTAGCAGCCCGGATAGCTGAGATCAAGCAAGGGAGCGAGTCGAACACCCGTATTCATGAAGTTTCACGAGTAGAGGATCAGCCGGGTCAGTCATTATTTGAAGTATCCCACGGCCAAAGAAGGCAATGGTTCCATGCAAAATTCAGTGACCAGGAAGTGGTGGGAGGGGTGTACCTCTTTGAAGTTGAGGGCCCCGTTGATAGTCATGTCCTGCACAAATCTATGGGTCTCATGTTTGAACGGCACAGAATTATGCGTACGACCATCATAGAAAAGGAAGGGCAATTGTATCAAAAAGTGCATGATGACCTGAAGGCGGACAACGAGTATGTGGACTTGTCTTCCTTATCTGTTACGGAAGGCGAGCAACGCATCAAAATGGATTTGGAATCTGACTTGTACAAGCCATTTGATTTTTCCCGAGAGTCTTTCTTTCGGATGAGGCTATATCGAGTCGCACCAACGAAGCACTTCTTCCTCTTGGGCACTCATCATATTGGATTTGATGGCTGGTCGTTAGATGTGTTTATGAATGATTTGGCGGACGTGTATCAACAAGAAAGTAGCGGGAGGCATCGTCCGTTTTCTAAACCGCTGGATTATATTGATTACACCTTGTGGCAGCAAGCGCGGTTACAAAATGGAGAATTGAATCGGCAGCGGGACTATTGGTTAAAACAGCTGCATCAAAATGTCGATGCACCGCTCATACCGCGAGATGCACATCCATTCACGCGCGACAACCAGATTTCAAATGTAACGTCGCTTCCCATTGAACCAAAGACAGCACAGTCGCTTTCTGAATTGACTCGAATGGCAGGCGGCACCGTTTATACGACCATGCTTACGGCGATAAACATTTGGCTTTCGCTCATCACGGACCAAACGATCATTACTGTCGGATCTACTTTATCTGGTCGTACCCAGGCGGACCTCGAAGGAATTATTGGTCCTCTTATCAATCCCGTCGCCATGCGCACAGATTTGTCCGGCAACCCAACCGTTTTGGAAATGTTGAAGAGAACGAGAGAAACGGCGTATGCGGCGTATGAGAATCAAGAGTATCCGTACAATTTGGTCGTAGAGGACCAACTAGCCGCCAAGGGCCTGAAGAAGAATTTGTATTCCGTTGTTTTTATTGGACAACAAGCCTCGAACAATCTAACTGAATCAAACGGCATTATCTACAGGTATTGTCCGTTAAGTCGTTTCCTGGATGAAACGATGGTCAAAACATATGAAGGCAGCCATTTTATAAAAGATGATCAATTGGATATGATGTTATTTTTGTCCACGAATCATGACCAGCTCACATTTACTGCACAATATAATGCGGATGTATTTAGCAGGAATGCCGTGGATACGTTTATGAGTCAAATCGAGCACATCCTATGCCAAATGACTGAAAATCCAAGGCAGCGTTTATCTCAATTGAAATTGGCGGAAGAATACGATTTCAATGAACTGTTCAGCTAACGGCTTGATTGCTTGTCGGGCATGCTGGTGAAAGCCGCATGCCCAACCATTACGCAGTAAAGTATCGGGGTGATCATGAATGAAGCAGAGAACCTTTATCAAAACAATCGCTCTGTCTGAAACACAAAAGGATTACTTTATTCACTATTTGGTACACCCGACAAGTGCTTTTTATCATGAGCAGTTTCTTTTCAGATTCGAACAGCGACTAGATGTAACGATGACAATACGTACGCTTACCGAGATCGTGAAGCGTCATGAAATCAATCGGTCCATTTTTGTGTTAGAAGACGAGCCCATACAAAAAGTCTACAGCGAGCCTGTATTGGATTTTGAGCATGTGGCTTCTGATGACTGGGACGATGTGACGATTCGAGCATATCTGAATCAGGAACTGAGCAAGTCGTTTCAGTTGGACGAGGGGCCGTTATTCAGTTGCAGATTGCTGGATTATAAAGAAATGGGCAGCATTCTAAGCTTTAAGTACCACCACATCTGCTCAGATGGGTGGAGTGTTTCGCTCATGCTCGATGAATTTACGATGATCTATCAACAGTTGATAGCAGATCAAGAGCTTGTGATACAACCGTCCACACATCATTATGCGGATTTTGTTGAGTGGGAACTGAATTATTTAGCCAGCCAAGAAGGAGAGGAAGCGAGAGCTTTTTGGAAAAAGAAGCTGGGCGGACCTCTAAAGAGGCTAGAGTTGCCGATGGATAAAACTCGTCCCAGTACTCCGTCATTTAAAGGCGGGATTTCTTTCTTTACGTGCAAACACGAGCTTCGCGATGAGATGATCGCTTACCGTAAAAATCATCACTATCAATCGGATGTTATTTATTTGTCTCTCTTCCTTGCTTTTCTTTCTCGTATTTCAGGCCAAGATGACATTACTATCGGTGTACCTAGATTTGGCAGGCCGCAAAAGGAGTTTTATTCTATCATGGGACCATGTCTTGTAATGCTGCCACTCCGAATCAAGATCCCGAAGAATTGTTCATTTAAAGCGTTAGCCCGACTTGTTCAAGAAGAGCTGTCATTATGCTCCCAGTATCAAAACTACCCATTTTCTCTGATAGCAGGAGAGCTGGATTATGATCGCGATAAAAAATATTCGTCTTTTTTTTCAACCGCTTTTGTCCATCAAAAAGCGATTAAGCAAGAGGGGGCCTATTTTGTGGGCAATGCCCAAAATACGTTTCAAAGCAATGGCTTAACAATCAGTTCTTATCCTATTCATAAAAATATATCCCAGTATGATTTATGTTTTGTGGTTGAAAAGGACAACCAACAGGACATATTGGCAGGATTTGAATACAATGCGGATATTTTGAATGAAGAAACGGTCGTCAAATGGATTGCCGATTTTGAAGCTGCCAGTCTGTTTCTTTTGAAAAATGATAGCGAAAATATTCTGATGCTAAAAAGCCAAGCAATAAAAGACTACTGGACGAAGAACTTTGCCAATTTTCCATCCTTTCAAATATTGCCGGAGGAAGGAAGCGGTCTTTCTAGCGATTCAACTGTGTTTGAACGGGAGAAGTTTGAAATAACAGGGGTGCTGTCGACTCAAATATCCCGTCTGGCTCAATCTTGGGACTGCTCTTCGTTTGAGATTTTCATGAGTACATTTTTGGTCCTCTTGCATGCTGAAAGCCAGAAGGAGGATATGGCCCTGGCATTTCGGGCGGGTTGTGATCAGCTACAAGGAATTTCTTTCATATTGCTACGAACGGATCTATCAGGAAATCCACTTTTTTCCGAGCTAGTTCTGCAAGTACAGCGCAAGGTAAAAGAAGCCTATCAATATAAAGACGGCTTGGAATCGTTGCTGCATGGACAACCTGAGCCGCAAATTTTGTTTGAAATGAACGAGGAAGAACCACACTCCACGATAGATTTTCAATTCCGCATCCACGAGTCACAAGGTCAACTGCATGGAACCATTACCTATCATGCAAATGTGTTCAAGAGGGAGACCGCGCAAAACATGTTATCCCAATATGAATACGTATTGCAAAGTGTGATAGCCCAGCCGCATCAACGAATCCGTGAACTTGTCAGTCATCTAAACAGCCAATTTCTTTCAAATGATGATTATGAGCAACTATTCCTTTAGCGAAAGAGGTGCACGGGCTTGCAGCATTTAACAAAAGAAAATGTAGGGGAAGTAATTGAGCTTTCGATGGTGCAGAAGCAATTGTTACACCAAGACATGATGACAACGGTGCGCTATCTGATCAAACAGCCTATCGAACGGGAAAGAGCTCAAGAAGCGTGGAATGAAATAGTCAGTGAGACGCCGCTAATGCGAACGGTTTTTCGTAAACTAAAAAATAAACATGTACAAGTGGTTTTAAAGCAATTCCCGATTTCTATCGACTGGCACGACCTGCGAGGATTATCTCCTGAACAACAAGAGCAAAGGTATCTTTCTGAGATTGCATCCCATCAGGAGCCTATTGCCTTTGAGGAAGGTCTATTGATCCGACTATCTGTGATGCAGATGGAGGAAAATCAAACGGTTATCATTTGGACCAATCATGCATTGTGTATGGACGATGTCAGTCGCGGCCTTCTTCTGGAGGAATGGCTAAAGAGAGCAAAGGGCAATCATTCATCTAATCATCAGCGAACATCATTCAAAGACTATTTTATCTGGGAGTCAAGCCAAGATGGCTCCAGAACGAAAAGCTATTGGATAGATAAAATCAATCACAATGATAACGAGTCCATATTTTATCCAGTACAGGGCGCACAAAAGGAAGCGAATCAGCAGACCAGCTGCCATGCTGTACTTTCCGAACTATTATCCCAAACAATCAAGAGCATGGCATTCAAACAAGGTGTTTCGATTGAAGCTGTCTTTCAGGCTGCTTGGCTGCTGTTATTAAATATGTATAGTGGGGATGAAAAGGTGGCGACTGGTGTTACCGTCTCCGGGAGACCTGAGTCACTGGAAGGGGCAGATACCATTGTTGGGCCATTGGCTCACAGCTTGCCAGTCTTCCTGACATTACATGCGAATCAAAACGTATGTGATTTTGTAAAGATCGTTCAGGTAAGCTGGGAAGAATTGCAACAAAATCAATTCATTACACAAGAGATGATTCGTAACTATGCTGGAGTCCCGGAAGATCATCCTTTCATCGGAACAATAGTGACGGTAGTGAGTGGTGTAGGAGATGATTATGAATCGCTCGTCCTTTATCGAGGTGGCCTTCCCGCGCTTGAAATAATGGTGAGGGTTGGCCAGTCCATACAGATTCAATTCATTCATCCCCATGCTTCTGCCGAGCGCGATCTGGAAAGGCTACAGTCCCATTACATCCGTATACTTGAGCAGGTTTGCTCGGATTTCGAAATGAAAATCAGCGATCTGAATGCCGTGACGGATGAAGAGCAAAACATGATGACGAACGTGATGGGCAATTTTGCGAAGTCACATCGAAACATGGATCAACTGGCTCAGCAAATCATAGAAGAACAGGTTAAGCGCAATCCTGATGCTGTCGCTGCTGTCTATATGAACCACTCTATTACCTACAGAGAATTGAATGAAACTTCCAATCGTTTGGCTCATTGGCTCCGCAAAGAAGGATTTGGTAGAAATGATCTGGCTGCCATCTTTTTAGAGAGAAGCATCGATATGTTGGTTGGCATTCTGGCCGTTCTAAAAGCAGGGGGATGCTATGTTCCGCTAGATACCGCTCACCCTGATCAACGATTGGTTACGATTATGGAAAATAGCAAGGCGAAAGTCATACTGACCGAGGCGAATTATCAGTCACGCAGCATGACATTGGCAACGGAAGTAGCGCAAAGACCAATCGTGTTTTGCTTGAACGAGGGCAACGGCGTAAGTCCGGATAAGACTTCTTTGCAAACAGCGGATACGAATAATCCTGAGATCATTAATGCCTATGATGATTTGGCAAATGTCTTTTTTACTTCGGGCTCTACCGGTATACCAAAAGGAGCAATGATTGAGCACAGAGGAATGTTGAATCACCTATTTGCAAAAATCGATGTGCTCGGCCTGAATCAAGACAGTATTGTTGTACAGAATGCTTCCCATTGCTTCGATATATCGGTGTGGCAATTCCTGGCTCCCCTGATGGTAGGGGGGAAAGTGGTGATTTATAACAACGAGACAGCAACCGACCCGGAGTTATTGTTTCATTCCATAAGCCGTGACAAGGTAACGGTGATTCAAATGGTTCCAGCAATGATTGAAGCCGTGCACAACACTGCGCTGGTTCTCTCTCCGGAACAACAAGCCTTGCCACACTTGCAATATATGATCTCTACTGGTGAGGGACTGCCGGTAACACTGTGTAAAAAGTGGCAGACCTTGTACCCTGAAGGCATTGTAGTGAACACATATGGAGCGACAGAATGTTCGGATGATACGATGCATGAAATCATTGATCGTTCTTATCAGCATGATGATTATCCGTATGTTGCGTTGGGCAACTCCATCGACCATATGAAGCACTATTTGCTGGACAAATGGATGCGTCCGGTTCCCACTGGTTGTGTAGGAGAAATCTACATTTCCGGGATGGGAGTAGGGCGGGGATACGTAAATGATCCCGAGCGTACCGAGCATGCATTTTCAGAGAATCCCTTTTTGAAAGAGAAAAAAGAAAGACTTTATAAAACAGGCGATTTGGGACGTTATTTGCCAAGTGGGAGACTTGTATTCGTGACGCGTGCCGATTTCCAGGTAAAAGTACGCGGACATCGCATTGAGCTTGGCGAGATAGAAAGCGCCCTTTTACGTCATGAGAGCGTTAGACAATGTGTCGCGGTCGTAAGCGAGGATGGGAATGGAGACAATCGAATCGTCTCATATGTTGTCCTGCATGAAAAACAGGATGAACAGGAGTTCCAGCAATATCTCAAAACGATTCTGCCGGAATATATGATTCCAGAGCGTATCATGATTCTCGATGCGATGCCTCTTAATCGAAACGGAAAAGTAGATAAAAAAGCATTGCCAGCAGTGGATACGGTTCAAACCAAGAATGAAGCATACGTCGCACCTCGTAACGATTTGGAACGAAGGCTGGCAGCGATCTGGAGTACAGTGCTCAGCATAGATGACATGGGGATCGATGATGATTTTTTTCAACTTGGCGGACATTCTATGAAAACCATTCAGGTTCGCTTGCGAATGAAAAAAGAGTTGGGCATTGAAGCTACGATCAAGGATTTGTTCGAGCATCGAACGATTCGAGAGTTATCCTCCTTACTGGCTAACAGGGAAGAGTCAGCAAGTGGTCAGCTCCATACCAGTCAGGAGAGAACGACGATTCACAAGGCAGAGGAGAAGGATTACTACCCGGTTTCACATGCGCAGCGGAGATTATTTTTTATTCAGCAGCTGGAGCCTCAAAGTACGGCATATAATATGCCGACGATTTACCATATAACGGGACCCTTGAAGGAGCGTATCCTGCATAAGGCATTTTCGCTCTTGGTTCAAAGGCATGAAGTTCTGCGAACGAAATTCCTGGTAAAAGACGGACATCCGGTGCAACAGGTGCTGCGGAATCATGATTTTACTTATTCATTTGTTGACGTTTCCAAGCAGTCAGAAGCCGCGAAGCAAGAAGCCATTCAACTGATCATGCAACAAGAGTCGGAGACGTACTTTGACCTGGAGAGCGATGCACTGTTTCGCGTGAAGTTATGTAAGGTGGCCGAAGAAAAATATACATTGCTGCTGAACATGCACCACATGATCAGTGATCAGTGGTCATGGGGGATCTTACTGAAGGATTTCAGTCAGATTTACGAATCCTTGCAGCAAGGGATCGATCCTGTATTACCTGCTCTGCACATTCAGTATAAAGATTATGCAGTCTGGCAAAACCATGCTATCAATCACGGAGAGCTGGCAGAATCAGAAGCGTACTGGTTGAAGACGTTCCAAAAAGAAATTCCTGTATTGGACTTGCCTACAGACTATCAGCGTCAGCCCGTCCAAACATTTTTCTCGGCAGTGGAATCTTATCATCTTCCAGAAAATATCTTCGGTCGTATGCGGGAGATTGCTCAGCAGTATGATGCATCCATGTTTATGGTGACTTTATCCGTTGTCGGCATTTGGCTGTCCAAGCTGACGAATCAACAGGATATTATCATCGGTACTCCGGAAGCGGGAAGAAACAACATGGATATCGAAGAAGTCATCGGATTTTTTGTGAACACCCTTCCTTTAAGGCTTGAAGTGAATATGAAGCACACTTTTGTTGAAGCGCTTCAGGCTTGCAGACAACTGGCGCTGGAGTCATACGCGCACAATGAATATCCATTCGATAAATTGGTCGAGAAAATTAACCCTGAGCGAGATGTGAGCCGCAACCCTATTTTTTCTTTTATGTTCCAATATATTGAAAAGTTAGAGGAAGACGGAAAAATAAGTGGCCTGGAAATGAAGGCAGTCGAATCCTATAATTCCATGACGAACTTTGATTTGTCGCTTGTATGCCTGGATCAAGAAGATGGGGCGAGTCTTAGCGTTGAATATCGGACAGATTTATTTCAGCCAGAAACTGTTCAACGGATGCTTGGATATTTGCATACTATCATCGAACAAGTAGTGAATCAGCCAACTATTTTTCTCAAACAGATAGAGTTATTGTCCGTGGAAGAAAAACAGGCTACGGTAAGCAAATTTATAGACGTGCATTTTACCAATGGGGATGAAAATAAAACGATCATTGAACTGTTCGAAGAGCAAAGTGCGAGAACTCCAGATCGCATTGCTGTCGTTTTTGAAGAGCAAGAACTGTCCTATTCCGCACTGAATAAACGAGCGAATCAACTGGCGCGAACATTGGTAGCGGAGGGTGTCTGCGCCGATCAATTGGTAGGCATCATGGCTGAGAGATCGATTGAGATGATTGTCGGTGTATTGGCGATTTTAAAAGCAGGTGGAGCCTACATTCCGATTGATCCTGATTATCCGGAAGAACGGATTCGATATATGCTAGAGCATTCGGGAGCGGAAGTTTTACTACTGCATCAAGCATTAAGAGAGAAAGTCGATTTTGACAAAAAAATAATCGTACTCGATGACCATGAATCCTATCATCATGAGCATACAAATTTGGGATTATCCATACAGTTCGATCAGCTAGCCTATGTGATTTATACATCAGGTACAACGGGAAAGCCGAAGGGAGTCATGATCGAGCACCAACAGCTTCAAGCGCTTGCACAGGCATGGAAGCAAGAATACAAGCTGGACGAATTCCCGGTCCGATGCTTGCAATGGGCGAGTTTTGCTTTTGATGTTTTTACTGGAGATTATATAAGGAGCTTGTTATACGGCGGAAAGCTGGTCATTTGCCCAGCGGACGCAAGAATTGATTTGGAACGGATTTATCAGCTGATGGAAAAGCACGAAATCAACCTGTTTGAATCTACTCCGGTCCTTCTGATCCCTCTCATGAACGATATTTATGAGAAGGGCCTCAACATGGATTTTATGAAAATACTCATTCTTGGATCGGATCAATGTCCGTTGCATGTATTCCACAACCTTGTAGACAGGTACGGTCACACCATGCGCATTATTAATAGCTATGGCGTGACGGAGGCAACCATTGATGCTTCCTATTACGAGAAAGAGACACAGCAAGATTACAAGTTTTTGCCGATTGGCAAGCCGCTGCCAGGAGTGAACATGTATATTTTGGATGCGAACGGCAATGCAGTGCCTGTGGGGATTCCTGGCGAACTGTATATCGGTGGACGGGGAGTAGGAAGGGGATATTTCAAGCAACCAGATTTGACGAATGAAAAATTTGTTCAGAATCCGTTTTGTACGGGGGAAAAAATGTATAAGACAGGGGATATGGCTAGATGGCTCCCCAGCGGAAACATCGAATTTTTAGGGCGATTCGATAATCAAGTCAAGATACGTGGCAATCGCATCGAATTGGAAGAAATCGAAGCGGAATTGTTAAAAACAAGCGATATTCGAGAAGCTGTCGTTATCCCAAAAGAGGATGAATTAGGTCAAAAGAGGCTGGTTGCCTTTTGTGTGGCTGCGCAAGAGCTGGAAGTAAGCATGGTGAGAGAGGCGCTACGAAAAACGTTGCCGGCGTACATGGTACCTTCTTATTTCGTTCAGCTAGATGAAATACCAGTGACCCCAAATGGAAAGATTGATCGAAAAGCGTTAACAGAACTCAACATAACGCTGCGTAGCGATAGGCAATTCGTTGAACCCCAAACAGAGATCGAAAAGACATTGGTATCAGTATGGCAAGACGTTTTGCGTGAGAAGCAGGTTGGGATATCGGATAATTTCTTTGAGCTTGGCGGGGACTCTATTAAGTCCATACAAGTTGCCTCTCAATTATCATCCTTGGGATACAAGATGGAGATCAGAGATCTGTTTAAATCTCCAACTATTGCAGAACTGGGTACAAGACTGAAACCGATGAAACAAAAAATTGATCAGCGGGATATCGAAGGTGCTGTACAGCTGACCCCGATTCAGCATTGGTTT
Organism: Brevibacillus sp. AG162; assembly: GCF_006715575.1. NCBI lineage: Bacteria > Bacillati > Bacillota > Bacilli > Caryophanales > Paenibacillaceae > Brevibacillus > Brevibacillus sp. AG162. The sequence goes on along the minus strand of NZ_VFNO01000008.1, from coordinate 161,150 downwards.
TTTCAGGAGCACAATCAGCATCCCCATCACTATAACCAATCTTTTATGCTCTATCGAAAAGACCGGTTTGATGAGAGGCTGGTTCGCAAAGGAATGGAAAAGCTCCTGCAACACCATGATGCACTACGAATGGTATTCCGAGAAACGGAGACGGGCTATCAAGCCTATAACCGAGGGGTCAGCGAAAGCGACGGCATGTACAGTCTGGAAGTGTGGGACTATCGAAATATAACCGAGGCAAATGTACAGCAAGTGTTGGATGCACAATGCACCGCAATACAATCCCATCTTCATATTTTTGATGGTCCACTTATTCGGTTAGGGCTATTCCAATGCGAGGATGGCGATCATCTGCTGATGGCGGTTCATCATTTGCTCGTAGATGGGGTATCGTGGCGAATACTAATCGAGGATTTCAACCGAGCGTATCTACAGCTCCTTCAAGGCAAGGAGATGACGCTGCCTCTTAAGAGCGATTCCTACCAATTGTGGGCGCAAAAACTGAACGAATATGCCCATAGCGATAGAATCGAGGTCGAGCGTGCCTATTGGAATCGTATCGAGGAGCTGGAGCTTCAATCGTTGCCAACTGATTACGTTGAATGGAAACCTCTTCGGAAGCAAACCAGGACAAAAACAATCGTGATGGATGAGCAACAGACCAGAGAATTGTTGAAACAGGCCAATCGCGCTTATCACACGGAAATTGATGAGTTGTTGTTGTCTGCGATCGGGGTGGCCTTTAAAAAATGGGCGAATATCGATCGATTCGCCATCAATATGGAAGGGCACGGCAGGGAATCGATTCTACCTGATGTGGAGATAAACCGCACAGTAGGCTGGTTTACAAGTGAATATCCCGTGATTGTAGACGTTGGCAACGAGCAGAATCTGTCTGCTATCATCCATAAAATGAAAAAGGATGTGCGCCAGATCCCTCACAAAGGGATTCACTACGGGATATTGAAATATTTGGCGGAAAATCCTCGGAAGAACAGCATAATGCCTGAGGTCAGCTTTAATTATTTGGGGCAGTTTGATCTGGATCGAAAAGAAGAGGATGGCGACATTCAATTGTCGACATTTTCTGGTGGCGAATCTATGAGTCTTGATCAGTCCCGAGAATGCAAGATCGATATTGAGTGCGTGGTGTTACAAGGCCGTTTTCACATTATGGTGGCTTACAGTGAGAACCAGTATAAAAATGAAACCATCGAACGATTAGCGACATGCCTTCAGGAGAGCTTATATGAAGTCATTCAACATTGCTTGACGAAAATACACAACAGTACTGACCGCGGACTCCCCGGAGAATCGGTAGATTTCGAGGGAGTGGTAGACGGATTTTTTGATGCTTCTAGGATGAATGATATTCCTGGTGCCGTCGTTGTTGTCGTCCATCAGGGTCAAGTGCAACTAAAGAAAGCATATGGATACGCGAATCGAAACGAAAGAGTGCGGATGAGTGCGGATGATACGGTAATGAAGGTAGGTTCCATATCCAAAATTGTCACAGTCGCTGCCATCCTCCAACTCGTGGAGCAGGGAGTTATTGGATGGAACGATGATATTCAGCCGTATCTAGATGATATGGAAATACCGAGAAAGGTTGAAGGACCACTGACGGTTGAGCATTTACTCAGTTACACAGCAGGATTTGACGATCCGTTTACGGGAAATGACCAAAGCTACCATTACGGCGAGCGTGAGTCCCTAACCTTGCGGGAATACATTCAACACTATATGCCAACAGTTATTTATCAACCTGGGGAACAATACTGCAATGAGAATTTCTCTTTTATGCTGGCAGGTTACTTAGTAGAAAGAGTGACTGGCGTTCCCTTCCATCGCTATGTCAGTGAGAAATTATTTAAGCCTCTCGAAATGAGAAGGAGCAGTTTTCTTTTGCAGCCAGAGCTGGAGGCGAAGCTGGCAACAGGCTATGATCTGGAAAATAATCCGATTCAAAGATACGATTTTAGCCCTGCGGACTCTCCTGATGGCAGCCTGCTCTCAACTGGGGACGATATGGCAAAATGGATGCTGACGCTATTAAACAAAGGCGCTTATGGGACTGAAAGGGTACTAAAAGAAGATTCAATTGGCAAAATGTTCGCCAGTAAAGCGGTGCCTCACCCACAAGGGGCTTATACAGGGTATGGCTTCACTGCGAAATTCCATCCTGATTATGTCCATGAAAATATTTTGGCGAAAGCAGGCGAGGTAATCGGGTATAACTCCTTCATGTGGTTGCTGCCAGAAAAGAATCTGGGGGTGTTTATTAGTACGAATAAAAGTCAATTTAACAAAATAGAATTCTTTGATTATTTTATGAAGAACTATCATCCTGCAGAAACGATATCCATTTAATTGGGGGGCCTCTATGAGCATGATAAAGACGAGTTCCATTCGTAATTTTCCTCAAACAACAGACGTAGGGATCGGAGCAGCTAACGGTACTTTTGGGGAGCTTCTGCAGGGGATTCTCGGGGAAAATAATCGGGATTTTCTAGTGACTTTGCCTATTAAAAATGCATCCTATGCTACTTTTTATTCGATTCCAACCTTACAAGAGATCGTCATCGTACCTCGTTCCAAGCAAAAATCGAAAAGACTCGTAGAAAAAATACTCAAGCATTATGGCTTTCCAGCTGGCGGAATTTTGGAGATCAATTCGGAACTCCCAGTAGGAAAAGGCATGGCAAGTTCATCAGCAGATTTGGTGGCTGCCTCCAGAGCGGTAGAAAATTGTTTTCATATAAAAATGGAGCCTGCTTTACTGGAGTTGTTTTTATCGACGATAGAGCCGACTGACGGAGTGATGTATGAAGGAGCTGTTGCTTACTACCATAAGGAGGTCAAGCTCCGAGAATATCTTGGGGAGCTCCCGCCCTTGTGTATTGTAAGTATTGATGAGGGGGGAACAATTGATACGGTTGAGTTTAACAAGCAAGCCAAACCATTTACCCATGAGGAAAAGATGGAATACAGTCTCCTGCTGCAAAAAATTTCGAAAGCGATCAGAGAAAGGGATGTACACACGATAGGTGCCGTGTCTTCCCGAAGTGCGATTTTGAATCAAAAAATTCTGCCTAAAAAATTATTGCCGGAAGTCATGGAGATCAACGAGAAAATTGGAGGGTTAGGTACTGTCGTGGCACACAGTGGGACCAGCCTCGGTATTTTATTGTTGAAAGAAGAACCTGACTTCTATCAAAAGCTGGAACTGGGGTATAGATGGTTGAGTGAGCTGAATAAAGAAGTGCATGTGTACCACACCTAGAGGATCAGATCCCAAGAGATGGCTTCTGACAGGCTCGGAAGTCATCTTTCCCAAAAAATTTGATTCCGTTCGTATTGGGAGTGGATTATCGAGATGGAACAGCCAGTAAGCGTGAATGAAAAGGTATCTTTTCGGGCGTTGCTTGGCTTGAAAAGTTATCGCTATTTAATCTTTTCGCAATTTGTCTCGAATATGGGAGATGGAGTGTATCGATTAGCGCTTATTTGGCTAATGAAGGTTTTGACGGAAAGTCCTTTGTTAATGTCGGTTTTATTGGCAGCGGAGACCATTCCATTGATCATATTCGGTTTATTCGCGGGCGTTTTTGTTGATCGAGGAAATAAAAAGAGGATCATGGTGGTTTCGCATTTATTGAGAGCTGCGCTCCTTTTATGCATCGTCCTGTTGTTCCTGTTTGACATGCTGCATCCTGCTGTACTGATCATCATTGCCGTTTTGCTGACCACGGTCAGTGCCTTCTTCAGGCCTGCACTCACGGTAGCGATACGGACACTGGTTCCCGAACAGTATATGACGCAAGCCCAAAGTTTATCGCAGATGATTCAAACGGTTGTCAGTTTGGCGGCTCCGGCATTGGCAGCGGGGTTGATCGCGTTTGGAATGGAATATGCTTTTATTTTGAATGTCGTCACCTATTTGTTAGGTGCACTGATTATTTTATGGATTAACGAGAAGGAGCTTGTCCTATCTACTGTCAGTGAGTTTACAGCAAGGATGATCATGACGGATTTGAAGGATGGAATCCATGCGATTACAAAGCATGATTTTTTGCGAAACTGCATGATTTATTTTACCATCCTCAATTTTTTGACGGCTCCAGAAGCGATTTTGTTGCCACTGGTCGTTACCAATGTTACCGAATTGGCCATGCTTGAGATCAGCTTTTTTATCGGGATTTTGCTTGGGTCCCTATGCATTAATTATTTGAATCGATACGATGCGATTATTTACATTTGCTGCGGCATTAGTCTGTTCAGTATCGGAATCGGAATGTTTGCGTTTGGCATTCCGCTTGTTTGGCAAGTTATATGTGTATTCGTGAATGGGATAGGCTCGGCATTCGTCAATATCAAAATGAGTACGTTGATTACCTTGATGGTGCCTAAGGAAATCTTGGGAAGAGCATCGAGCTTGATCAGTGTAATGGTTCTGTGCGCCATGCCTGTCTCCGTCTTCCTGGTAGGTCTGACTACAGGTCTTGTTTCCATCTTTACGATATTTGGAATCATTGGCGGAGCCGGGCTTCTCATTGTGGTTCTCATGTTGATGAATCCACACTTAAGAGTGAAAAAAGAACATCACTACGATTATGTGGAACAGAAATCAGGGGGGGTCTCTCTTTAGCAACTCCTGGTTGGATCGTTACTCAGACGGAAGCGAGGTGTAATTTTTGCATGAGTGTAAAATTAACGGGCCGTATAGCTTCGACACCAAGCCGCCTCTTGCATGATGAAGTATTGGAACCACAGTTCAAATATGAAGTCGATCATTTGCTGCCTGGGTATATTCAGATTGAATTCGCCATGCTTTTGGAATATGTCAGAATGGGCTTGATTACACGACAAGACGCTTTGCCTATCGCACAGGCTCTTCAGGGCGCTACACCAGAAACAATAGCTCCTGACCCCGGACGGAACATGTCTGATATCTCTTTTGCCCTCGAGCGTTATATCGAAAGTTTGCTCCCTAGATCGGTACCGTGTTGGCATATGGATCGCAGCCGCAATGATGTTCAAGCGTGCGCCCAGGTGATGTTTGGTCGTGCGCAATGGCTGGATACGATGGGAGAATTGGGACAGCTTATTCAATCGATGCATACACTCGCTGATCAATATCGTTGTGTCCCCATGCCAGGATATACTCACTACCAATCCGCACAAATCATTACCCCTGGATTCTATCTTTCCTCTATTAACGGTGAATTTTTGCAAGCCTTGAATCGATGGATACAAATCTATGACGATATGAATCAGTGCCCGCTTGGGGCAGGGGCCATGGCAGGGGTGGAACTGCCGTGGGACCGTCAACGGTTGTCCGAGCTGCTTGGGTTCCGACAGCCTCGAATGAGTGCGTTGTCGGCGGTAGCATCTCGGGAATGGGTTTTGAGGATGGCAGGAGAGCTGTCCAATTTCTCGGTATTGGTCTCCCGGTTTACAACGGATTTGATTCAATGGGGCAGCAGTGAAATGAACTTCCTCCAATTGCCGGATGAGCTATCCGGAATATCTTCTGCCATGCCACAAAAAAGAAACTTCCCGATCCTGGAGCGTATCCGGGGGAAGAGTGCACATCTAACCGGATTTTATATGGATATGGTGCTAGGTCAGCGCAATACTGCTTTCACGAATTTGGTAGAGACGTCCAAAGAGGCAGGCACTCATCTTCTGACGTTGTTTCAACAAACCAAAACGTTGCTGCGCCTGTTAAAAGCGGTGATCGATCATTTGAAATTCAATGAGGAGCGTTTGCTCCAAATATGTAAACGGGACTTTTTTGGAGGATTTACTCTTGCCAATTTGCTGACGTTGGAGCATGAGATTCCGTATCGCACCGCCCAGGTAATCGCAGGCCGATACATCGTTAGCGCGCTGGAACACGGTGTATCGCCGGAGCCGGGAGATCCACGGTTGCTCCATGAGGCTTGCGCGGAAGCAGGTTTTCAAGTACCGGATACGGCTGCACTCCTTGCTGCTTCCTTCGATGTGCAGGGCGGCTTGTACGCCAAGAAATCAACAGGCTCCACGAATCCGGAGGAAGTACAGCGGATGCTGACAGCACAGAGGGAGCATGCAGAGAAGCTGCAACGGGAGTGGCAAGATCGACAAGGGCAATTGCAGGCGATCGAAGAAAGGCGAAAGAGGGTAATGAAGAGGCTTCATTCTGGCAAGCAAGGGAAGGATGTGAGCGTTGATGCGGTATGAACAGTTGGCCGATACGATCGGGGATACCCCTCTGGTCAAGCTGAGACTTGATGAAAGGGCAGTGGGTTCCGTATTTGCAAAGCTCGAGTTAATGAATCCGTTCGGCATGAAGGATCGTGTAGCCAAGCAGTCGATCTTGGCAGCGATACAGTCGGGAGAACTTCAGGAGGGCATGCCGATTATCGAGAGCTCGTCAGGAACGTTGGCTTGCGGCTTGGCCTTGGTTGGGCGTCAGTTGGGGCATGACGTACACATCGTGACTGATCCGAGAATTGACCCGATTACCTATGCCAAGTTGACCTCGCTTGGCTGCCATGTTCACGTAGTTTCGCAGATGGGGAAACAAGGGTGGCAAAGCGCCAGACTGGAACGACTCCAAGAATTAATGAGCGAGTATCCGGGAGCGTTCTGGCCTCGACAATACGACAATCCGGAAAATCCGCGTGCATATGCTGCGCTGGCCTCCGAGTTGATGCAGGACCTCGAACGAATTGACGTGCTTGTTGGTGCAGTCGGCAGCGGAGGCTCCTTGTCCGGGACCGCCAGAGAACTGAAGCGTCATTATAAGGAGCTGCGCGTCGTGGCGGTTGATGCAGCGGGGAGTGTGATATTCGGACAGCCCGATCAGCCTACGCGTCTACAAGGTGGCTTGGGAAACAGCTTGATCGCCAAAAATGTAGACTTTTCCATGATCGATGAAGTGCATTGGTTGAACGATGCTGAGGCATTTGCGGCTACGTTGCAGTTGGCCCGTAACGAGCATCTTTTTGCTGGCAACAGCTCGGGTTCCGTGTACGCCGTAGCCAACTGGTTAGCGAGTCAAGTCGGGAGTGAGTGCAATATCGTGGCCATATTGCCCGATCGAGGGGATCGCTATGTCGATACGATCTATAGCCACTCCTACCGAGAGAGCAAAGGTTTGATGCAAATGAACCTGCGAGACACGCCGCAATGTGTGGAACCAAAGACAGTCGTGACTAGCTGGTCCTATTCCAAATTGATGGGGATGTATCCAAATGAACAAACACTTTCTGTTCGTTGAAGCGAATACGACGGGGACAGGTATGCTCGCTATGAAAAAGGCGCGTGAATTGGGGTTTGCCCCCGTATTTTTCACAGAGAAGCCTGAACGTTACCACGGTTTGAATGAGTTGGAATGTCACGTAGTCGTGACAGATACGAATTCCCAAGCAGAGCTGACTGACAGTGTAGCACAAGTAATTAAGGAAGGCAGAGAGATAGCTGGAATCATGTCGACAAGCGACTATTACCTCGAATCGGTAGCCAAGCTGGCCCGAAAATTCGGTTGGACAGGGAATTCTCTGGAGGCCATTGAGGCCTGCCGCAATAAAGCGATATTTCGGAAGAAGCTCCAGGGGCATCAAGTGTCTCAGCCTGAATTTTTGGCAATAGGCTCTCTAGAGGCATTGATGGAAGCGCGCTCTTTCATTTCTCTGCCCTGCGTGGTGAAGCCTGCTGACGATAGCGGGTCGAATAACGTGCGGCTGTGCTTTAGCTGGGAGGAAGTGGAGCAGATGGTAGCGGAAATCCTTGCGATTAAGTACAATGCGCGCGGTCAAGAAACAGCTCGAACAGTTCTTCTCGAGCAGTATGTCGAGGGCCCTGAATTTAGTGTAGAGACGTTCTCGTGGGAAGGGCAATGTTTTGTCATCGGCATTACCCAGAAACGGTTAACGGGATATCCATTTTTCGTGGAAGCAGGGCATATTTTCCCTGCACCGCTGTCTACAGAAGTTAAGCAGGAGATCGAGCGAACAGTGGAAAGGGCGTTAGCGGCGGTGAACTACCAGTTCGGTGCTGCCCATACAGAAGTGAAATGGACATCAGCAGGTTGTGTTGTCATCGAAGTCAACGCAAGGCTTGCCGGTGGAATGATTCCAGAGCTGGTTCGCCGTTCAACAGGGATTGATCTGCTTTTGCAACAGATTCGGTGTGCGGCTGGACTGGCTCCTGAATTGTCTCAAACCCTCGAAGAGCAACGCTATGCAGGTATTCATTTTCTCGTGTCTGAGAGTCACGGAACCTTTAGCGGGATGCATGGAATGGATAACGTTCTCAACCTGCCGGGGATTGCTGAAGTGGCGATGCATGCGAAAATCGGGCAAAACGTCCAGCCTCCGCAAAATTTCTCGCATCGTCTAGGCTATGTCATTGTGGAAGGCAAGCATTACAGCGAGACCGCTGAGCTGATCCAGCAGGTGAAAGACTGCCTGACAGTACAAGTAGAACAGCAAGTGGAGAGTGGGGTATGAAACCGTTGATAGAATTGAGAAGCGATACATTCACTTTGCCGACACAGCAGATGATGGATGCAATCCAAGAGGCGGTGCTCGGTGACGATGTGTATGGGGAAGATCCTACGGTTCGCCAATTGGAGCAAGAAGCGGCCCGGAAGCTGGGAAAAGAGGCAGCCATTTTCATGCCGAGTGGAACGATGGCCAATCTGGCAACCTTAATGGCGCATTGTCCTCGCGGTTCCAAAGTAATAGTAGGCAATGAGACCGACATATACATCTATGAAGCGGGTGGTGCGGCCGTGTGTGGCGGCATTATGTACGAGCCGATTCCGACGCAGCCAGATGGAAGGTTGGACATCGCTGATATGGAGCAGGTATTTCCGTTGGAGCCAGAAGATCCACAATTCGCATTGCCTTCCCTGATCTGCCTGGAAAACCCGCATAACCGGATGGGGGGACGTGTCCTACCGCTGCCTTATTTGGAAGAGGTTCGCGCATTTGCAAACGAAAAGGCTGTGCCGGTTCATATGGACGGCGCACGCTTGTTCAATGCGGCAGTTGCTCTTGGCGTGGATGCGTCTGAGATTGCGCGCTATGCGGATTCCGTGCAAATATGTCTGTCGAAAGGGTTGTCAGCCCCGATTGGTTCCCTTGTCGTGGGAACAGAGGATTTTATTCAGAAAGTGTATCGTCTTCGCAAAATGCTGGGTGGTGGTATGCGTCAGGCAGGAATTATTGCAGCGCCAGGCCTGGTTGCCTTGCAGCAAATGACGGATCGATTGGCAGTTGATCACGCAAACGCCCTTCGCTTGGCACGTGGTCTGGCGGAGATTCCAGGAATCGTGACTCATGTGGAGGATGTAGAGACCAATATTGTGTTCTTCCGGATTGACCATCCAGTCCATACGTGGCAGACCTTCATAGAAGCCGCGCATGCGCATGGGCTGCGCGTAGCTGAGCTCGGTCACGGCAGAATTCGAGCGGTGACTCATTCAGGTATTGAGACAGCGGATATCGACAAGGCGCTGAGCATTGTACGTGAATTACTGCGGGATCAATCTGTTTAGACAGGCATTTCACCCCCCTTCATTAGAAGGGGGATTTGTTAAAATTTATAAAAGGATATAAAATCATCTGATTTTTTCAAATCTTTTAAAGGGAAAATATTTTCAAATAACAGAAAATTATTTAATATTAAAAAGACAAGTCTTGGGATGTATTGCCCATTATGGAAAAGGCTTGAAATCATGTGGAAGAGGGGGAAATGATTTGAAAAAAGGGAAAGGTTGGTTGAAGCCGTTAGCGTTGCTCTCGTTAACCGGCGCGCTGTTGGTCGGGTGCTCAAGCGGGAACAACGCTTCGCCAGGAACTGCAACACCCGCACCAACAAAAAAACCGGTGGAGCAGGTGGCTCCTCAGGCGACCAGTACGGATGATGAGAAACCAATAGACGGTGGAACGTTTACGCATTCTACGACGTCTGACATCGTCACGATCAATCCGATTTTCGGAAATGACACGGCATCCGGCGACGTGATGGAGTACACCCAGGCGTATTTGTACAATCGAAATCCATCTTTTGATTTAGCTGTTTACCCTTGGTCCCTTGCAGCTGAGTTGCCGAAAATAAGCGAGGATGGCCTCACCTATACAATCAAGATGAAGAATCATGCAAAATGGTCCGATGGAACGCCAATTACGGCTGACGACTTGATTTATACCATTAATGCCATCAAAAATCCTGAGACTGGATCACCAGAAATTACGAAATACGACAAAGTTAAAGAGATGAAAAAACTGGATGATTACACCGTAGAAATCAAATTGACTCAATTGTACGCTCCATTTGCTTTTGGATTAATGCAAAAGTTGGCACCAGCCCACGTGTTGAAAGACGTACCGTTTAAAGAATTGCAAGCACATCCTTACGGAAAAGATCCAGCCAAGACACCTACTTCCGGACCGTACAAATGGTCAGAATGGAAACAAAAGGAATTCCATGTCCTAGATGCTAACCCAAATTACTGGGGTGAAAAGAAGCCGCATATCCAAAAGGTTGTGTACAAAATCTATGCGGATCAAAACACACAAGTACAGGCTCTGATGAAAGGCGACGTTGACTTGGTAGATTCTATTCCTGTCACGCAGCTCGAAGCGGTGAAGGCGAAAGGAAATATCAACATTTCGACGGAGCCAGGTCCTAGCTATGAATACTTTGCTTTCAACTTCGACAAGAAGAACTTCCCGAACAATTACGGGTTGTTTGAAGGTCAAAAAACGCGTCAGGCCATCGCTCACGCAATCAATCGTCAAGGTATTATCGACAATATCTTGAAAGGAACCGGAAAAATTATGGATGCACCGTTCCTGCCAGGTACATGGGCAGACCCGGGCGATGCAGCAGTCCATTACGAATATAGTGCAGAGAAAGCAAAACAATTGCTGAAAGAAGACGGATGGGTAGCCGGGACAGATGGAATCCTTGCCAAAGACGGCAATCGCTTCTCCTTTGAATTCATTTTCAACTCGGGGAACAGTCGTCGTGAACAGGCAGCAGTTGTTATTCAGCAAAACCTGAAAGAGGTCGGAATTGAAGCGAAGCCAAAAGCATTAGACTTCTCGGCTCTTGTCGATCAGTATGCCAACCCTGGTAAATTCCAGGTTCTGCTGCTCGGATGGCAATTGTCTGATCCAGATCCGGATGGCATTTCTACTTTCGGGAAAAAGGCATTCCCGCCTGGCAACAACGCTGGCTGGTACGACAATCCGAAGCTGGATGCGCTCTGGGAAAAAGCGGTATCCACGGTTAAACAAGAGGAGCGTGCAGCGATCTATAAAGAAGTCGGAAAAGAAATCTCGACGAACCTGCCATACGTATTCATGTATCAGTACGGAACGCCACGAGGCATGACTTCTCGCGTCAAATATAAGGATGAGTTTAAACCAGTATCCATGATTCCATATGGGGAGACCTTTGGCTTCCTGAACTGGTGGATCGACGATACCAAAAAATAAGCTCGGCTGGTAGCGGTTAGCAATAGGAAAAGGGGGAAGGGCAGCCTTATGTCCCTTCCCCTTTCAAACGAAAGGAGGATGCTGATTGACTGAATATTTAGTACGCCGCGTACTACAAGCCGTGCTTGTTTTATTTTTGATCACAGTGGTTTCGTTCGGACTTATGCATGCAGCACCCGGAGGACCGCTAAAAGTCATGCTTTCACCGGGAATGTCTCCTGAAGCACAGCTCATCCAAATGAAAAATATGGGGTTGGATCAGCCAGTCCATATTCAATACATGAAATGGGTCGGTAATTTGCTGCAAGGAGATTTGGGCCATACCTTTAAAAATAACGTTCCTGTTGGCGATATATTGTGGCCAACGGTCTGGAATACGTTTGTGCTCATGTCTGTAGCGTGGGGACTTTCCATGCTGATCGCCATCCCCTGGGGGATCTACAACAGCACAAAACAATACGGCCTATCTGACCAAATCGCCTCCATCGTTGCCTATCTCGGATTCGCGATGCCGACCTTCTGGTTTGGGATTATGCTACAACAGTATTTCGCGATGCAGTTGAATCTGCTCCCACTATCTGACATGTACACGATGGGGAAAGAGGGACAAGTAAGCGACCTCATTTTGCACTTGATTCTACCTGTTACGGTGTTAACACTGGTGAACATTGCAGCCTATGTCAAATATACGCGCGCCAGTATGCTGGAGGTTTTGGAGCAGGATTATATTCGGACGGCTCGTGCTAAAGGGATGAAGGAAAGACGCGTTATTTTCCGCCATGCTCTGCGGAACGCACTAATTCCTGTTGTGACGATCATCGGATTGGATTTGCCGACTCTGGTAGCAGGTGCAGCATTGACAGAGAGTGTATTTAACTGGCCTGGCATGGGGCGTCTGTTTGTAGAAATGGCTGTAGCCCGTGAATATTCTGTGTTGATGTCGATCACGTTGCTGATTTCGCTGATGGTGATTATCGGAAACCTGCTAGCCGATTTAATCTACGCACTGGTTGATCCACGTGTGCAGCTTGGACGCAAAGGAGGCAGGGCAGCATGAGTCAAGTACAGCTTCAAGATGACACTGTTGTTGAAACGAATCGACCGGGTGGACAGCTTCCGACGAATCCTGTTGGCCAAAAGCCCCCTGGACTCTGGACAACCGCGGGCAAAAAATTCATGCGCAATCCGTATGCCGTTGGTGGCTTGATCGTGCTCCTATTTTTTATTGGGATCGCTGTGTTTGCCGATTGGGTTGCGCCGCATGATCCAGCAAAGGTCGATTTTATGATTACCAACCTGCCTCCTGGAACAGAAGGGTATGTGCTCGGAACAGACGAGCTCGGTCGTGATATCTTATCCCGCCTCATTCATAGCAGCCGGGTGTCCATGCTAGTCGGCTTCAGCGTTGCTTTTGCTGCGGTTGTCATCGGGACGCTGATTGGAGCGATTTCTGGCTATTTCGGCGGCTGGATTGATACCTGCTTCATGCGTCTCGTGGACGTGATGAACTCCATTCCGAGTTTGTTCTTTAACATTCTGGTTCTGGCTCTCTTCGGAGCGGAATTTATCTACATGATCCTGATTTTGTCACTGACGAGCTGGACAAGTGTGGCACGTCTGGTGCGCGGGCAGTTCTTGCAGCTACGGGAAATGCAGTATGTGGAAGCAGCAAGAGCGATCGGCGTTTCGCACTGGGGCATTATTACGCGTCACCTGATTCGCAATGCAATGGCTCCGATTATTGTGTACGCAACTCTCATGGTTGGTTCGGCCATTTTGTCAGAGTCAGGTCTCTCTTATTTAGGCTTGGGGATTCAACCACCTGAAACAAGCTGGGGATTAATGCTGAGCAAGGCGCAGGAATTCATGCTGGTCGATCCTTTGCAAGCACTTTATCCTGGTCTTTGTATTTTGCTCGTGGTGCTAGCGGTTAACTTCGTCGGAGACGGCATCCGCGATGCATTCGACCCACGGAAGAAAAAGAAGAACCCGAAAAGGAGGCTGAACAAGTGGAACGCAACATCCTCGAAATAAAAAATTTGACCACTTGCTTCTTTACGGATGACGGCACGGTCAAGGCCACGGATCGAGTGAGCATCAACGTTGGCAAAGGACAGACGGTGTGCTTGGTAGGGGAATCCGGCAGCGGGAAGAGTGTGACGTCACTTGCGGTCATGCGACTGATTGATTATGCGGGCGGATTTATTCAGAGTGGGAACGTCATGTTTCACGGTCAGGATCTGGCGGCAAAGGACTTGGATGAAATGATGCACATTCGCGGAAACAAAATCGCGATGATTTTCCAAGACCCGATGTCGGCTCTCAATCCGGTGTTTACGGTAGGCGATCAAATTGCGGAGAGCTTGATGCTGCATCAAAATATGAGCCAGGCAGATGCGTTCAAAAAAGCGATCGAAATGCTTCGCCTGGTTGGGATTCCGGCGCCGGAAGTACGAGTGAAGCAGTATCCGCACGAAATGTCCGGAGGAATGTGCCAGCGTGTTGTCATCGCGATGGCCTTGGCCTGCAACCCGGAAATGCTGATAGCAGATGAGCCAACTACTGCTCTTGATGTAACGGTTCAAGCGCAAATTTTGGATTTGCTCAGACGGCTGCAAAAGGAATTGGGCATGTCGATTTTACTGATCACCCATGACATGGGGGTAGCAGCAGAGATGGCGGATCGTATCGCGGTGATGTATGCAGGAACGATTGTGGAGGAGGGAACGGTCGAACGGATCTTTGACGAGCCCCGGCATCCTTACACGATTGGCTTGCTGCAGTCCATTCCCGGATTTGAAGGGGAGCGCGGTGGTGAACTGTACACCATCCAAGGCACCATCCCGAGCATTACCCAATTGCCGACGGGCTGCCGTTTTCACCCGCGTTGTCCGCATGCGATTGACAAATGCCGAAAAGAGGAACCCATCTTGCGCGAGGTGGTTACGGGACAACAAGTGGCTTGCTGGTTGAACGAAGATGTCAGCAATCACTTCAGAAGAAATCAGCGTGCCAATTCAGTCGCTGGAAGCAAAGCAGAGGTGAACCCCCAATGAACCGGGAATATTTGATCGAAGCAAAAGATATCAAAAAGTATTTTCCGATTAAGGCAGGCTTGTTGAGTCGTGTCGTCGGTCATGTAAAAGCGGTAGATGATGTATCATTCGGAATTCGGCCAGGGGAGACATTTGGGCTCGTAGGAGAATCCGGCTGCGGGAAGTCGACGCTGGGGCGTGTCGTGCTGAATTTGCAAAGGGCGACGAGTGGAGAAGTCTTGTTTGATGGAACCAATATTCATCAAGTGAACAGACAAGAGAATTTGAAGCTGAGACGGGATATGCAGATTATATTCCAAGACCCGTTTGGTTCGTTGAATCCACGATTTTTGGTTAGTGATATTATTGGAGAGCCGTTACGGGTTCATCTGCGTGCGTCTGCAAAGGAAATAGATGATCGCGTAGTCGAGCTGATGAGTCTGGTGGGACTTGATCCTTCGAGGCGGAATCGGTACCCGCATGAGTTTTCCGGGGGACAGCGGCAACGGATCGGTATTGCGCGGTCGATTGCACTCTCACCACGGTTTATTGTGGCGGATGAAGCTGTTTCTGCGCTGGATGTGTCTGTACAGTCACAGGTTTTGAACCTGATGATGAAATTACAAAAAGAGATGGGGCTGACCTATCTATTTATCGCGCATGGTCTGAATGTGGTACGCCATATTTCTGATCGGGTAGGCGTGATGTACTTGGGGAAAATGGTGGAGATTGCACGAACGGATGACTTGTTTGCACAGCCACTGCATCCGTATACGTCGGCATTGTTGTCGGCGATTCCGAAGCCTACTCCGCATAGGCGACAAGAGCGGATCGTCCTGCAAGGGGATGTACCATCTCCGGCTAATCCGCCGTCAGGTTGTCGTTTTCATCCTCGTTGTCCAATGGCGCAGGAGAGATGCAGCAAGGAGATTCCCGAGCTTATAGAGGTTGGACAGGATCGGCAGGTCGCGTGTCATTTCCCTTTAGCATAGAGACAGAGAGAGAGCCACCTATGATGGGTGGCTTCTTCTCTTCTCAAAATAACTCGATAACGGTAATTCTGACATATTGCCGCCACGAGGTTACATTGTTCAAATGTATTAGTATTTTCTGTATATATTTTTGGAAAAAATCCATATAATGGTATACAAAAGCGGATTCGTTTTGGTACATATCAATCAGTGTTTGCCGGATTGTATAGGAATGGGGGATATCTCCACTGTGTCTATAGTAGGCTATGAACGGGAGGGTGCATGGTGCAACATAAAGGGAAATGGATGATCACCATTGCGATGGCAGTATGTCTGATTGTGGTCTTTGGTTTTGGCAATCAACAAACAATGGCGACTGCGCCAACCAAAAAGCCAGTGATAAATGTCTTGGGCAGCGATCCAGTCAATATCAATTCAGATCGAAGCTTTGTCACCGTGCAAGGAGAGTGGATTTTTTATAACAACGATGGCTTATACAAAATCAAAAAGGATGGAAGCTCTCTTCAAAAGTTGAGCAGTGATTGGGCCGATAATTTGAATGTTGTAGGTGACTGGATTTACTATACGCGCAATAAGCCTATGAAAGAAATCTATCAGCTAGAGATGCCCCATTTCGATATCAATGATACGTATGAAGATGTGACGGAGCTCATGAAAATCAAGACAGACGGCAGTTCGAAAACAGTCATCAAAAGTGGAAGCCTTGCGGAAGGGGATCGCAATAACGTATATAGATTGTATGTAGTGGGAGATATCATCTACTACGCAGATGGTTATGGTCCTTTGTACAGGATGGACACGAACGGCAAAAATCAAAAGAAGCTGCTTGATCAGTTTGAGGAATTTTATTTCTATCAGGATTGGATTTTCTACACCAATGAGAGTCGTCAACTATACAAAATGAAGCGGAATGGAACGCAGAAAAAGGTCGTAAGCAAAGACACAGGGCTGACCCTTGTCGGTCTGTCTGGTGATTTCATTTACTACACAAAATGGGTCAACGATAATGGAGTCGTCGATGTTTACAAAATCGGACTAACGGATGGAAAGACTGCTCTCGTCAAGAAAGGATTGCCTCCAGCAGAGAATCCGATCATTATTGCTGGGAAGTATCTATACTACATCTCAGAAATAAAAGGGGTACACACGGTAGGCCGAATGAATATGACGGACGGCAAGACAACCCCGCTGTATCCATTAGGCAGCAATTCCAATCAATCGATAAACATCGGGGGAGAGTTCATCTTTTTTTACGAATATCAAGCTTCCGATCATGAAAAAAAAGATGTATTCAAAGTGAAAATGGGCGAAAACAAAGTAGAGAAGGTAACCTCAAAGGCGAAATAAGGATAAGAGCCACCCCTAGATGGGTGGCTCTATTGTTATGGGCTATTTCCTCGGGGCATGAAGCTGACTTCTTTTTCTTTCCCACTTCTTGTATATGAGCACGGAGCCAAACAAGAAAGTCGAAGCGATGAGCGCACTCACGGGCAGTGTGACAATCACCCACGAATCAATCGCAAAGTAGAGCAATGTACCGACTGTCACTGATATGGTTAACATCATTCCGAGCTTGAAGGCCATCTTGCCGTTGAACATCGGCTTGTGAAAAGATTCATATACAACGACGAGTATGGGCGGAATAGCTGCTAACTGTGGGTAACCAGCCATCCAACATAAACCGATCCAAACGAAAGTCAAAATCAAGAACACGAGCATATACTGATACGGTATCTTCACTTTCTTCTCCAGACCGCCATTCAGTTTGGAGGCGAGAACGCCGAGCCTGATGAGAAAGGAAAAAATGACGACGGAGAGCCACAAAAATTTTAGAAGGCTGCCTGATCCATCCCGGTTCTCGATATACCCAAATGCCTATCGCCATCGCTGCTATTTCAGGTAGAATGACTTCGGGATCATCGAGTATGACGGAAGCCGCTACCATGAGCAAGATAAGCGCTATGGCAATGATATAGGAAAGAATGGTTTCATTCTTCGATATCACTGAATTCATTCTGACTAACTCCTTTTCGTTTGGATTATCCTTTTTTGTTGCAAGGAATGTGGAAGGTTATTGTGTCAATGGGTGCAACATTGTTTGTAACAAAACCGTCACTAACAGTGGAAAAGCAGCACCCAGAAGAGGGGTCTAAACAAAATCAGAACGGCATAAGGTATGGGGTATTGCCTAGACGGCTGAAGGTCATGATGATCATTTCGTGTTTGATAGAGGTGAAAAATGGGCAGACCAATAAAGGAGCGTTTCGTTACGAAGTACACCCAGTATACCGATAGGGGGAATTCGCAATTGTTGAGTTCATTTAAACCACTAAAGAGAATCGAAGAAAACAGCAAGATTGTACAGCAGACGATACAGTACATAGGTAATCAAAAAGTCAGTACGATTACGATAGAGACGCCTAAAAAACTACCTAAATGTAGGTAGTTTTTTCCTATTTGTAGAATCCAAATATAATGTTAAAATAATGTAAAACTTTACCAGAAGGAGAGGTTCACAGGTGCTAAAGAATCTTGTGCAGAGCAATGTAAAAATTGTTTTTTCTGTTCTTGGCATCTTGTTCGTTCTGGTCTCATGGCTCGTATTTGAATTGTTAAAAGGTTTGCTGCCAGATTTGATAGCAGTCATACATAAGTGGATGTTTCAACCGATCGAATGGCTGTTTATCCTAGCACCGCCACCTGAGGAAAACAAACTAGCTTCATTAGGCTCTGTTCTAGGTTTGTCTATCTTGTATTCCGCCATTTTGGCAGGAATGGTATTCATCGTTTTGTTCATCTGCAACAAGATTAGAGGGAACGATATCGAGTTTCAGATGGAAGTGAAATATTGTGAGAAAGAATTGGCCAATGCGATTTACAGTTTGGATGGAAGTGGTCAGTCATCAGCTATTATTAATGCGAATGCGATCACGTTTATGAAGGCATTTGAAATGGAAGTAAAGACGATTTATGGATTGAAGCCGGACGAGCTATGCTGTTATTGGATCGTACCTACGAATAATGACAAGCAGTTTGAAGTGTTTTACTTAACCGAGTTGAAAGATTTTGAAACAGTACGTACGCTGCTACTGTCTTCCATGCTTCAAGAGGATTGTAGAATTGCCGATAAACAAGTAAAGGGACGCATTCAAAACACGGATATTGAACAATTTGCGATTGTAAAAAATTTTGGCAAGTTCAGGCTTGGATTCGCGGTCGCTGTTTACAAGAATGACACATTTACTCCCGAAAATATGCAGGAGTTCGAGCGGTTGACTACGTATATGTTATTATTAGGATTTGTTACCAAGTTTGTGAATAAGGTCAAAACCTTAAAGAGAGCTAGTTAGGAGTGGGATACGATGAAATTAGCTGAGTTCTTCGCGAAAAGAGGCAACGAAACTGCTGTTTACTCGAAAAATCTCTCTTCCAAGAAGAAGATTCCCAACAGCAAATTTACTCCTGGCTTCGCTAGCTTGAAACAGATTGTAGATGAACATAGTCCGAATGAGCGGCATGATAATAAAGTGGTTGGAGGAAAATGACACTGCCTGTGAGCAGTGTTATTTTTTGTTTCGGGGTACTTGGGATAGAGGAAAAGCCACCTGCTGAGGGTGGCTTTAGTTTTGGGAGATCTCTACACTGTGTTTGCTCTTCCTGTGGGACCATATCAGGACAGGGACCAACAACAGCGATAAAGCGCCTCCGGCAAGGGAAAGTGTTGCGTAGCTGGCATTGGCGACGACCATACCAGACAGGGCTCCACCGGATGCACCAGCCAAGGCAATCAAGACATCAACCGTTCCCTGCGTTTTCGCACGAGTGGCGGGCTGCGTTGCATCCACGATGAGCGCTGTGCCGCTAATTAATCCAAAATTCCAGCCCAGTCCGAGCAGCACAAGAGCGGTAATGAGTAGCGGCATCGAATCGGCTGGCGCAAAAGCAGCAAGCAGGCTGGCCGCAAGCAGTATGACACCTGAAGCATAGGCCATTGTGGAGCGACCGATCTTGTCAACGAGTACCCCCGTCAAGAGCGAGGGAAGGTACATCGCACCGATATGAAAACCGATGACGATACCTACTTCAGAGAGACCATGTCCGTGGTGCTTCATATGTACAGGCGTCATCGTCATAATGGCAACCATGACAATCTGCGTCAAAATCATGACGGTGGCTCCCACGATGATTCCCCGGTTGTTGCTTGCAAGCTGATTCTCATTTAGACAGGATGACGAGTTCTGATCCACCTGCTGCGCTTCGGCGATTGCTTTCGAAACGATGAACGGGTCCGGGCGAAGCAACACCCAAAATACGAGACCAGCGAGGATAAAGGCTGCCGCACCCAAGATGAAAGGACCAGCCAGTGCGGGGACACCGATGGATGTAGCGAATCGTCCCATGACTTCCACCAGGTTTGGTCCTGCAACGGCCCCGAATGTAGTGGAGACCATGGCAATACTCACGGCAGTCGCTCGCTGTTTAGGCTTTGCCAAGTCTGTGCCTGCATAGCGGGCCTGCAGGTTAGTAGCGGTGCCAGCCCCATACAAAATTAAGGAAGCAAACAGAAGGACAATACTGTTTGCGACGGCTGCGATAACCACCCCAATTGCGCCAATACCTCCGGCCAAGAATCCGCTAGCGAGACCCAAACGGCGTCCAAAGCGTTGAGAGAGTCGACCCACCAGCAAGGCAGCGACAGCAGAGCCAAGCGTGAGCAATGCGGAAGGGATGCCTGCGAGACTTTCCGAACCGAGCATATCCTGAGCGAGGAGAGCCCCTACGGTGACACCTGCCGCAAGTCCTGCACCGCCGAAAATTTGTGAGATGACTACAATCCAGAGCGTTCGTTTGTATAATCTTTGCTGTTTATCTGGGGAGTCGATGTAGTTTTGTAAATATTCAGGTTTGAGTGACATCTGATCCACCTTTCGTGTGGAAATGACTGGGGAATTTGCATTCAGTATAGTATTGGCGACGGGTAAACACAAGGAGAATCCTGTTTAGGAAACACTTTGCAAAAGAAAAAACACCGCAGTAGGGAAGACCCTTGGATACACCGAATAGTAGGAGAACAAGCGAATTTCTCTAGGAGAGCAGGGGAGGTCAATATGTCTAATCCGCAACAAAACGTTCGAGTTGCTGTTGTTCAAGCTGCTTCTGTCATCATGGATCTTGAGGCAAGTACGGAAAAGGCTGTTTCACTGACACTGGAAGCAGGAGAAAAAGGAGCGAAAATCGTTGTTTTTCCCGAAGCTTTTATCCCGGCGTATCCGAGAGGCCTTACTTTTGGGACAAAAGTAGGCAGTCGTTCCCATGAGGGTCGTAAAGACTGGTTTCGTTATTGGGACAATTCCATTGTCGTCCCGAGTGAAGAGACAGACAAGCTCGGGGAGGCAGCACGCAAAGCTGGCGTGTATCTCGTCATTGGTGTGATCGAGAGAGACAATGAAAACAGCGGCGGCACCTTATATTGTTCCGTCTTATTTTTTGGACCTGATGGTGAGTTGCTCGGCGTGCATCGCAAGCTGAAGCCGACTGCATCCGAACGGTTGATTTGGGGCGAAGGGGACGGAAGTACTTTGCCGGTATTTGATACTCCGTACGGTAAGATCGGGGCTCTAATTTGTTGGGAGAATTATATGCCGTTAGCGCGAGCAGCGATGTATGCAAAAGGCGTTCAAATCTACATCGCACCAACAGCAGACGCGAGGGATGCATGGCAAGCGACTATCCGCCATATCGCACTGGAAGGCAGATGCTTCGTCTTATCGAGCAATCAGTACGTAACAAAAGATATGTATCCGACTGATTTGGCTTGCTACGACGATCTGGCTTCTTCGCCAGACGAGATGAGCAGAGGTGGAAGTGCGATTGTGGGGCCGTTGGGTGACTATATCGTCGAGCCTGTTTTTGGTCGGGAGGAGATTCTCTATGCTGATCTGGACATTCGCGATATCGCTTATAGCCAATTCGATTTTGATGTCGTTGGACATTACTCGCGACCGGATGTTTTTACGTTGTTGGTGAATGAAGAGAAAAAAGAGAATGTGAAGTGGATGAAGTAAGTCCTTTTGTAAAATGCAGAAGACCTCCATTGCTTGGTAAAAAGCGGTGGAGGTCTTACTTAGTTTGCTGTAGTGGAGGAGAAGTTTGGAAGGAGACCGCCCGAACGTAGAGAGGATACAGGCGATTGGAAAACATGTGGCAGGGCTTCCCCCGACCACAGCTTCCACAAGCAAATCTCTTCTGTACTGCAAATGCATACGCAATCGCTCTAAATGCGGCAGGAAGTTATCGGAATGCAAAAACTGGGCCGCGATTTTTTGTGGCACCACGCTCAGGCCAAAATCCATTTGTTGGCGGGCATCAGCCAAACGTTCGACAACGGAATGAGGCGCCACCATCCACCGACTCGTAAACTGGATGCAGCCATTTTGGAAAAGGAACCAATATAGACTACGGAGCCAAGCTGATCCAATGATTTGAGTGGTAGTAGAGGCTTGCCGTCATTGGAAGTCAGACTGAAAGGATCGTCCTCAGGCTTCCAAATGATAATCACAACCTTGCACATATTCGTTGTTTGTTATATGGGGGAATCCATTTCATCATAACATTGTTAAGAAAAACACATGTGACAAAACCGTTCCAAACTGTTGAACATGGATGGGTAAAAAAATCATGAATTGGATGGTTCCATTTCCGAATAAGTATGATTAGGTTTCCATCTAGTGGAGATGAATACTCGTGATGAAAATAGATAGATTTTTCTTGCAAAGAGAAAGGGGGTGTCAATCCGATCGAGAATGAGTAAAGACAGTATATGGGAATAGGGGTAAAGAAGAAGGGAAAAGAGGCGTGATCATCATTGAGTAATTTAACGTTACGGTATTTGAAGGTTTTGGTCGTAGCCTTATCCGCAGCATTTGGGACGTCCATTTTCTTAGGGAATCTTATGGACTACCATTCCAATTATCAATTTGTCCAACATGTTCTGTCCATGGATACCACGTTTGAGGGGAACGCACTTATGTGGCGAGCGATTACTGATCCGACTGCTCACACCATTGCTTATATCGGAATCATTATTGCGGAAGGGCTATTCTCACTTTTTGGGTGGATCGCGGCTGGAAATATGCTGCGTAATGTAAAGAAGGATGCAAAAACGTTCAATAACTCGAAAACATTCGCATACATCGCTTACATGGTCGCTTTTTGCATCTGGTTTTTCGGATTTGCGATTGTGGGCGCAGAGTGGTTCGCCATGTGGCAATCACAAGTATGGAATGGTCAGCAGGTAGCGTTTAATATTACAGAGGTGATGATTGGATTCGTTATCTTGGTTTCCTTGCGAGATCGAGAAATAGCCGATATGTAAAACAAGAGCCACGTTCTTTGGAGAGCGTGGCTTTTATGTTACATATGCGAAGGAATCACGAATGTCGGGTTATGCTGGTTCAAGATATCTTCCATTCGCTGACGCACAGTCTCTTTATACGATAGATCTGGCAGAATGTAAAAGCGATTGCTCTTGATCGCCAGGAAGGTGTGATCAGCTACTTCTTTCGGAGAGATTCCTTGCTCGACACCTGAACGAATGAACTGGTCGATAGCGGTAGTCATCGGTGAAGGTTCCGCGATATCTTCTGGTTTGCTGTACTCGGCTGGACGATTGCGATGGGCGTCACATATTTGCGTCTGAACAAAGCCGGGGCATAAAACGGAAACACCGATTTTAGATTGGATTATTTTCAATTCGTGGTAGAGGGTTTCCGACAGACTGACCAACGCATGCTTGCTTACACGATAAATGCTATTCCCAGGTCCGGATTCAAGGCCAGCGAGAGAGGCTGTGTTCACGATGTGGCATTCTGTCCCTTGTTCTACCATCATGGGTACAAAAATCCGTGTAGCGTGAATGGCTCCCCACAAGTTCACATTCATGACCCACTGCCAATCAGCAAGGGTGCTTTGCCAGATTGTCGAGCCTGCGCCAACCCCTGCATTGTTGAACAATAGATGGACAGCACCGAACGCATCTAGCGTTTTTTGTGCAAGCATCTGGATATCTTTTTCTTTGCTTACGTCCGTTACGACAGCGAGGACAGTTGCTCCTGCCGCCTGTAACTCCTGCTCTACTCTTTGGAGCGCCGCTACTTCCACATCGGCAAGGACAACCTTCATCTGCTCTTCAGCACAGCGCGTTGCCAATGCACGTCCGATACCGCTGGCAGCTCCGGTAATGACCGCTACTTTGTTTTCAAACTGATTCATGATAAGCCTCCTCTTTAAAATGCAGACAATATAAAATATTGTTTTGATTATAATAGACAAATCATAAAAATGTCTATTTTTATTTGTGCGCGAGTGTAATCGATGATACTGTGAGGGCATGTGGTGAAAAAAGAAGCATATATTTTGTTTAGACTAGGAAAATGGGTGAGACCATTATGGAGCGAATCGGAACGCAGCATTCGCGTGATCGCCAAGCAGGACGAGGATCGTTGGCATCTGATCGCCAATTTCAAGGGACAAGGCTACACGGTTTCCGAATAATTGGCTGCCCCCATAGTGGCTGCCCAAATGGATAGCTTATTGATTAGGTGGCAAACAGGTAGGGTATGGTCGAACATGGATACATGATAGCGGAAAAGCGTTTCAAGCAGAGGTGTATAGGTGGGACGCGCAAAGAAAGGCAGAGATGCATGCTCAAGCCCAATCCGTACCCTTCTCGGGAGGCTTTGCTTCGTTGGAAGAAAGAGTTGGATGCAGAAAAAGAAAAAGCTAAAAAAAAGCACCCATGGGAGGGTGCTTTTACTCTATAAAGGGAAGGTTGTTTCCTTATTGCACTTTATAAGACATCAAAATTTCTTGCGCGAGCGGCTTCCACTCTTCCATTTGTGCCTCGGTGCAATTGAAAGTGGTCATCAGCATTTTGCCGTCGAGCTCTGTAAAGAAAATGAGGTTGTAAATTTTCGTATCAGCAGCAGGAGTCAGCAGTTCGAACACACCAACGTTTTTCCCGTTGATTTGGATTACTTCATCGCGATACCAGGTTGCATCTTGGTACATGTTGGAGAACGCTTGTTTCATCGGGTCCTTCATGTCTTTGATGATGCTGTCCTGAGCAGGTGTTTCCGTATGACTAAACGCGATGTTAATGGAACCTTTTTCATCGGTATAAATCAAGGAAGGACGATTTTCCGTTGGGTATTTTACTTTCGCCATTTCTTCAGACATGACAGTAAAGCCCTTTGGAATCAAGATTTCCACTTTGTCGTTCAGAACCTTTTTCGCTTCCAGCTTGTCGTTTGTGGTTGCAGTTGGCGCTGGTGCAGCCGAATCTGTTTTTGGAGCTTCAGTTGTTTTAGCAGCTTCTGTGGTTTGTGCTGCATTTTGCTCAGCTGGCTTTGTCTCAGCTGGCTTGTTCGAACAAGCGGAGACAGCCAACATGGAGAGCAACAAAGCTACGGATACTAGTTTTTTCATCTGAATTGATCCACCTTTTTATACATAATTGGAAATGTACGGAATTTCCTTTCCGATTCTATCATGCTGTGTATAATAATGGGAATAGATGAGGTTAATTGAGAATATTCGAATAATAGTCCTCCTCTCTTACATGCTCATAGGTATTAGGACTAAATACACCCAATCATCTGATGGAAAAATGGGTGTATTTTCCTATTTTCATATATTGTGTGTCGTCATATAGCGGTTGCGAATCTTCTCTCCCACATAATTTACCGCAAAACGGACAAACGCCCAGTTCCATCCCATATAAATACCAAAATTGTTCAGCTGTGCGACATGCCCGAGCATGACAAAGCGCTTGAAACGGGCATTCCGACCTTTCGGAGCTTGCAGTCTTCCATTGATGCGCAGCGTACTCCATCCCCACAAATGGGTGAAGCAATAATGCAGGGCTTCAGATGACAGCTCCACATCACAATCGAGTGGATCGCATGGGGATTCGATCAACCCATCGGCTAGGGAAAAGCAAAAAGTCTTTTGATAGTCTGACAAATAAAAGGTAACGGGCCGAACGATAGAGAGAAACAGCGAATGATTATTTTTCCGTATCTGTTCCTTGAAGTCCAAGCCAGCCTGGAAGAGCCTGTCCGGTTCGATTTTGACCGAAGGAAGAAGAGTAGGAGAGGAAGCCATCTTCTCATAGTCTCGTGCGTAGAGGGCGAGCGCCTTCTCGGGATCATGAGCTTCATATGGCGTCCACGTATCGCCGGGATACAAAATAATTGGGATGGCATCCGTTTCTTCCTGCAGGAGGCGGTACACTCTATCTACTTTATTGATTGCATCATTCATGTAATAGTTTTCGTCGTGACAAAACCAGGCGAAGCTGGCGAAGGGAATCACGTAGAGAGGCTGAAGGACTTCCACCTGTTTTCTCACCCGGGCGAGCTTTTCCATGGCTCTTTTTTTGCGGAGTAGGAAGTCTTCCTTGTTCCCTGCCCAGCCCGCATACGAGAATTGCGTCCATAATAGATCGATGTCACCGACACGGTTAAGGATATCCTTCGCTTCTTGGGTGGTGCTGACCTCGCAATCGTTCAGATTCAGGATCGTCATGTCAGGTGTCTTGATGCACAGCCAGGAATCGCCGACCGGAAATGGCCGACACAAGACAGAAACATCGTCGGATAAGGAGTACCATTTGTCCGGGGAGAGCTCAATGACTTGCTGAAAGCCAAAGGCACGGCACCATTCGATCACTTTTTTATCGGCTGACTGCTGGTAGAGGATCGTGATTCGTCTGCGATACTCCTCGGGTATGGTTCGAAGACTCTGTGGATGAAAATGATCCGGATGCTCATGAGAAAACCATATATGCGTAATCTCGGCAAAATCCTCAGGGGTGAAGCGGGTCTTGGCTAACAAGCCCCAGCCGTTATCAAAGGCAGTTCCCGTTAGCCAAGGATCGGTCATTAATTTGATGGAATCATGTTCCCATAGAAACGAAGCGTGGTTGACCATTTGAAATTTCATGTGAGTTGTTCTCCCTATGTATACTAGCGATTTGCTAAAAGGGATGATCCTGCCGGGGAGAAAAACGTGACAGGAATTTGAAAAAAATATTTTTTCAGGGATTTGTGTCACAAGCTGTGCATGACGAGGATCGTAACAAGTGAACAGCAATCAACGAGTCGAAAGGATGAAACGACATGAAAAAGCAAGCACTTGTTACCGTCAGCATGGCAGCACTCCTTCTCTCAGCGGTATCCCCATTCGGGATCGCACAGGCACAAACCAACATGGTAGTCGCCGCGGATAAAGCCCAAGCGATTACTTTTGATCAGCTGGTCAAAGAAATGGACAAAAAACAACCCGTTTCCATGTACATCGAATCGACGCACACATCAAAATCGAAGCAGGGCACCGGGATCCAAAAGGCAAAAACATGGGATAACACGATCAAAGGAGAATGGAGAGAGGAAATCTCAGACGGGAAAAGGGTTCAGCATGCCGTAGGGAAGGCAGGCCAGGTGGCAGCGTATCAAGAAGGTGGCAGAGGATTTGTTCACTCCGCAACGATTGGCACATACGATAACGAAATCAACAAGACGAAGCGAGAGCTACAGCGCTTGAAAGTGGCGTTGCCAGATTCGAAGGTGGCGATCACCGTGAAGGAAGCACAACTGTTGAATCGAGCCGTGTATCACGTCGTCAAAAAAGAAGAGGCGAAAATCGATGGCAAGCCTCACCATTACCAGGATGACCTGTGGATTGACAGAGAAACGGGGCTGCTGCTCAAGCGCACCTTCACCCACAATCAAGCACAAGCATTTTCGTACACCGTAGACAAGGTGGATTTCCAACCCATTTTTGAAGAGAAAACATTCGAAGTGAGCATTCCAGCGGGTGTAGAGCAGAGCAAGTTTTCCCCTGAGGTAGAAAAGGTAGTAGCCCAGGTGACGAAGCTCTTCCCAGACACTGCACAGTTTTCCGATTATGATGATTACGGCATCGAAGGTAACTGGCAACTCCTGAAAATGTTTGAAGCACAAAAACGGGTTTACAGTCCGACACCTCGAGCAGAAGCTTTCGTTATCATGGATACCCGTACAAACGAATTGAGTAAAGTAATGATCCAAAATCCAGAGTGGGTGTCGAAAAAGCTCCCTGCCGAAAAGGTGGCAAAAGAGAAAGCAGCCGCTTTCTTGAAACAGCTGGTGGGCGATCAAGCAAGCCAGTATAAAGTAGAGGCAAAGGTCGAGCGGGGCGGTGGCGGTGCCATTTTTGAAGACTATGATTATGGCTTTGTGACAGCAGATGTGACATTCCGACCAGCCAACGGCAAGGGGATCACCATTTCTGTGGATGAATCCGGTCGTATTGTAGGCTTTCAGTACGGGGAATAAGGTTTAGTATCAACCTGACAGCTGTCGTTTTGTGCGATGGCTGTTTTTATGTTTCATATAAAACAAAGTCGCCATTGCTGGCGACTTTGTCATTTTTATTAGTTTGGCAACACGTAAGTATATACGGAATAGTTGAAGTTGTTGTTGTCCAAATCATAAGATACGCCTTCAACTCTGATGTTGTATTCTCTTCCAGCTACTAAATCAACATCGAAATAGTCCTTTGTCCGAGTTGTTGCGTACTTGTAGTTACTGTTTAACACTAGCGTGAATTCTTGCGAATTAGCTTTGGAGTAAGCGATTTGAAAACGGACTTTTTGATTTACTGTAGGAGTAAACTTGAAGTAATCTTGCGAGTCTCCGTTATTTCTATCCAGTTTCCCGTTGATTTGATTTCCATCAGCTACATGAAAGATGTTTGCGTCGTCTCTTCTGTTGTTAGGTTCATTATCAGGGTATACGGCAGCAAAAGCGGATGCAGATGTACTTAATACGAGTGTTAGGGCAAGTAGACCGGTAGTAGCAAACTTTTTCATGTAAATACCTCCTGAGTATGTAAAATTTGGGACAAATACAACATATCAATTATTTGGATAATTGTAAATATATGCTAACTACGTTCACTAATCTTTCACATTTAGTGATTAGGAAGACTCACTGAAATTTATATAAAACGACAAAAAGCATTCGGAATACGAATGCTTTTTACGTGGACCCAATTGTTGGTTTTACCCAATAAAACGAATAATCTCTTCTTTCGCTTGTCTGGTTTTCGCACGGGGCTCATTTTTCCGGTAGCCAAAAGCCACCATGCAAGCGACGCCGAAGCGTTCTCTGTCGAGGAGCCCCTCCGCCGCAAGGATATCCTCAACTTTTTCTTTTGCAAAGCCTTCAATGGGGCAGGAATCAATGCCGATCATGGCAGCAGACGTCATCATATTGCCAAGCGCGATATAGGTCTGTCTGGATGCCCATTCGAACATGACTCGCTCGTCGTCAAACAGGGCGAAGTCGTTTTTCAGGAAGTGATCGTAAGCAGCGCCTTTTTGCTGTACAACGTTTTCCGGCAAGTCCTGCGTGTCTTTCATCATATGTTGGATATATTCAGAATCAGCTGCCATATCTTGTTTCGTCCGCGCCAGTACGATGACGAAATGGCTTGCGGTCGGCAGTTGTTTTTGTGCACCCCATGTGACGGGTAACAGCTTCTCTCTAAGAGTCGGATCTTGCAGCACAAGGAAGTTCCATGGCTCAAAGCCAAAGGAGCTGGGCGACAGGCGAGCTGTCTCCATAATAAAGTCAAAGTCTTCCATCGTAATTTTTTTAGCTGCATCAAACTCTTTGCAGGCATGTCTGAATTGATAAGCTTCTATGATTTGATCTTTATGCATAATGCCATCCTACTTTCGAATAAGTTTATGAAACCGTTGATAGAAAATGGGCGATTTCCGATGAGGGTCTCTCCCTTTAGGGGTGAAGAGCGACGTCGACTTGGCCTACCCGAACTTGCTTTTCCATGAGCTCCCTCCTTTAAAATTGTTTTACAAAATAGAGCATACCGAATACACTAAAGAAAAGTAAGTACGCACTTTTTCGGTTAATACTTACGAAAAGGGAAGTGAGTGGGATGAAGAAGAAACCAGCGATGAGGTACCTATTAAATGGCAAGGAATATCCATGCCCGATCGAGCTTGCCGTCTCGGTTTTTGCGGGACGATGGAAGGTATCAATCATTTGTCAGCTGTTCAAAGGGAAAAAAAGGTACGGAGAGTTAAAGAAAAATATAATCGGTGTGAATCATAAAATGCTGGCAGAACAATTGCGGGAGTTGGAGGAAGCAGGAATCGTCAAGCGTGAAGTGTATCCTGTCGTTCCGCCAAAAGTAGAATACGAGTTAACCGAGCTAGGGCAAGGCTTGGGACCTGTCATTGAGTATTTGCGAGAATGGGGAGAACATTTTCAAACAGAGGAACCAGAAGAGTCTCTATCTACTGCTCACGGGTCCTGAAAACCGCCACCTGAATGGGTGGTTTTTTTATTTTGTAACCTCCCTGTGGTTTTTCCGACTATTACATAGGACAAAAAAACAAACACAAAATTCCTCGGGAGGGAACAACTGTGAAGCATACAAAGAAATTGGCAGGTACTTTTTTGATGGCAAGCCTGTTGGCGACAACTCCGCTATGGCTGCAACACCAAACGATGACCGTACAAGCTGCGACCAATCAGGGGCAGGAAGTGAAGCTCTCACCAGCAGCAGAAAAAACACTCCAGACGCTATACGCCATCCAGCCTGAATTAAAAAGCATGGACAAAAAGATGAACGGACCGAAAAACGGCGTGTACGAGCTGCGCTTTGACAAAGGAATTGCCCCAGGCAAGATGGAGCTGTATGCCATGGTGGGCTTGAATGCAACGACAGGAGCTTTGCATAGCTACGAAAACGAACAGGAAATGCAGAAGCAAAACAATCAGCCATCGGAAGCGATTGCCAAACAAAAATCAGCGGCATTTTTGCAAAAGCTCTTGGGCGATGATTTCAAAAAGTACAAAGCCACTCAGACAACAAAGGGCGAATGGGATGCTGTTACCTATACGCGTCACGAACATGGAGTACCTGTTTTCACTGATCGCTATGTCGTTGGCGTCAACAGTTCGAGTGTCATGTACGTGAACACGTTTGAAGGCGCCCCGCTCCGAGCAGCCTCCTCCTTGTTTGCCAAGCCAGGAAAGGTAATGTCCAAAGACGAAGTGACGGGGAAAGTCGCTTCGCTCATGGAGCTCACGTATTCCGCGCATAAAAAGGAGACAGGAAAGCCTGCCTTGAAATATTCGCTGGAGTCGACCGGATATGTGAATGCCGTCACAGGAGCCGAAATCGAGAGTGCCTCCTCTCATAAAAGCCGCTACTCTGACGCCATAGCGGTCAAGCCAGGCGGCAAAAAGTTCACAGTCAGCAATGCGGATGAAGCTGCGAAGGTACTGACAGAAGAGTTCCAAATCAAGATGGATGGAATCGCGTTAGAGACAGATACGCATACCCCAGCGGATATGAAAGGGGAAGGGGAAACGATTTACAAGTCCAAGGGAAGAGACGGCAGGGTCACGGTCTATACGAACAACAACGAAGTGACCGGCTTCCAAGTCCGAGGAAAAGTCGAGATGGCCAGTGCTACCCAGCATGGCAACAAACCAGCAAATGCCCAGCTTTCGTATGAGCAAGCCAAGGAAAAAGCGGTTCAGTTTTTGCAGCCTTACCTCGACTCCAGTGTAAATGAGCTGAAGATTGATCAGACCAAGATCATGATGCCTTCTGCAACGGCATACAGCTTCAGCTTCTATGCTCTCCATGACGGTGTAGTCGTGACAGATCAGCATTACCTCGTCAACGTAGACGGACAGTCCGGGGAAATCGTGAATTTTATGGACTATTTTACGAAGCCTACTGCTCCGTTCCCGGACAAAAAGACAGCCATTTCCAAAGAAGCTGCCGCTAAACAGTTTTTGAAAGACCGTCCTGCTGTGCTGGGGTACATGTTCCCTGTTCAGGACAACAAGGTGCAAGCAAAGCCGACTCTGGTTTATTCCATCGACACAGTCTCTTCCTTCTTGCTTGATGCGGTAACAGGAAAGTCATTCAAATAATCGTATTCGATCCCGCTTCCCATCATGAGGGGCGGGATTCCATCATGTAGACATGCCCTGTCGCGAGAAGAGGAGGAAGAAGCCTTGGATGCTCGAGAAGATCGAGGTCAGCAAGACATATCAGGGATATACAGGATGTATTCCAAAGAAGTCTATCAGTATCTCTATCATTTTATCGGAAGTCGGGAAGCAGCAGAGGATTTGACCCAAGAGGTGTTTGTGCGCGTCATTAAATCCCTGCACAGGTTTGAGGAGCGCTCGAGTATGCGCACCTGGATTTTGAATATTGCCAAGCATGTCGCGATCGACGAATACAGAAAGAAACGTCTACAGACGATTTTTGCCGGGACATTATTGAAGCTGTTGCCCAGTTCAGAGGGGTTGCCGGAAAAAGAACTGCAGGATAAAGAAGAACGCACTCATTTTGAAAATGCGCTGCTGCAATTGAAGCCGAAATACCGAAATGTCATCGTGTTGCGGGGAATCAGAGAGTATACAGTCAAGGAAACAGCAGAAATTCTCGGATGCACAGAGGCGAAGGTCAAGGTAGACTTTCACCGCGCGATGAAGATGGTAAAAGAAACGGCGTTACACATCTATGAAAAGGGGGATGGTGTGCATGAAATTTCCTAGCGATGAAGAAGTGTTACAGGAATTTCGAAACAGACCGGATGCAGTCCCCCGCAGCGAGTTTTTGCACACATTGGAAAGAAAGCTTGTCGAGGTTGATCAAATCTATCGAAGCAGAAGCAAAACTCGACGCACGACAATTCGATTGGGATTAACCGCAGCGGTGGTTCTCGCGGTCTTTTTGCTGGCGCCGATTTTTACCCGGCTGATTACCAATCCGGAATCCATCATGACGACCCACCAAGAAATTCCGCTCGTGTTGAAAGGTCAGCAGCTGAAGCTGGCGGAAGTATCCCCTGCCGCGAAGCAAACCTTGGAAAAGCTGTTCAATCTCGTTCCGGAACTAAAGACGATGGAACCCAAAGTCATCGGAAAAGAAGATGGGGTCTACGAGATTGTCTTCTATCAAAGGGAACAAGGAATGGAACAGCGGTATGCATCTGTCGAGATGATGGCAGCCATGGGGAAAATTAGCCGCTACGAAAATGAGAAAGAGATGAATGAGGAAGCTCCTTTGTCTACAGAAGCACAAGCGAAGCAAATGTCTGCTGCCTTTTTACAAGCGCTGTTGGGAGACGAATTCAAGCAGTACCAAGCGAGTCAGACCAGCGGTGATGATTGGGATGCGGTGACCTATACGCGCTATGCAAATGGGCTGCCCGTTTTCTCGGACCGATACGTCGTTGGCGTCAACCTTAATGGTGTCACATATGTCAATACGTTCGAAGCTGCACCACTGCAAATATCCTATGAGTCGTTTGCCGAACCGGACTCCGTATTGTCCGAAGAAGAGCTCTCAGAGAAAGTGGCGTCGTTCATGGAGCTTACCTATTTTGCGGGTTCGAGAAATACGGGGAAGCCGTCATTGACATATTCTCTTCAGACGACTGGATATGTGAATGCAGTGACAGGAGAAGAGGTATCGGGGGAATCGTCGCATAAAAGCCGGTACTCAGATCCAATCCCGGTAACGCCTGGAGGCAAGAAGGTCACTGTGCAAAAGGAGGAAGAAGTGGTGAAGGCTGTGGCGGAACAGTTTCCGGTGAATCTGGACGGATTTATCCTCACTGGTGGCAATAAGACGATGAAGGGCGAGCAGATGACGACCTACAAGGCCAAGGAAGGGCGAGGCAGAGTTACCGTCTACTCAAACAACGGGGTCATCACAGGATTCCAGGTGCGCCGCGATACAGAGATGGCCAGCTCCACACAGCATCAGAACAATCCAGTAAACGCTCAGCTTAGCTATGAGGAGGCCAAGGAAAAAGCCGTTCAGTTTTTGCAGCCTTATCTGGACAGCAGTGTGAAGGAACTGAAAATCGACGAGACCCAGATTTCGATGCCTTCTGCAACGGCATACAGCTTCACCTTTTACGCTCTTCATAATGGCGTGATCGTTGCTGACCAGTATTACCTCGTCAATGTGGATGGGCAAAACGGGGAGATTGTCAATTTCATGGACTACTTCACGAGTCCGACTGAACCTTTTCCGGAATTGGATACAGTCATATCGAGGGAAGAAGCAGCCAAGCGATTTTTGCAGAGCCATCCAGCAAAATTGGGGTATGTGCTTCCGGTAGTAGGAGGGAAGCTGCAACAAAAGCCGCTACTGGTTTATACATTGGACACGATTTCTGGTTTTAGGCTGGATACCATAACAGGAAAGGCATTCAAGTAAACACATACGTTCTCCCGCTTCCCATCATGAGGGGCGGGATTTTTGTTGGTAAATAGCAATCGATAAGAAGCATGCATTCCCTGAATCCCCTAGAATAAACAGTAATTCACTGTCCGATAAGGAGGAATTCGAATGACGAATGAACATGTCAATCATACTTCACAAGAGGTGCTCAAGCCTGATCCGGCTCTTTCTCATCTGAACGTTTTTGTAGGGAAATGGATGACAGAAGGACTGATTACGGAAAGTCCGTCAGGGCCAGCCGTGAAGTTGAAAGCAATAGATACATACGAATGGCTGCCTGGGGGATTTTTCCTTATTCACCATGTAGATGGTTTGATGGGGGATAAAGAAGTCAAAACCATTGAGATCATCGGCTATGATGCGTCTAATCAGGTGTACTTCACGCACGCTTATGACAATCATGGAAGTATGGCTTCCTACTATGCGAATCTTTTGGGCAGAGATTGGAAGATAACAGGGAATACCGAACGTTTTTCCGGTAAGTTTAGTGCTGATGGCAACACACTCATTGGCACTTGGGAGTTGTTGGGCAATGATGAGAATTGGGCACATTGGATGGATATTCGATTAACGAAGGTGGAGTAAAAAAGTGGAGGAGCAGTGAGGGAGCATCAGGTGAGGATGCTCTTTTTTTGTTGGTTTCTTTTAATTTTATTCAAAAATACTTGAATAAAATTAAAGTTTATCTTAATATAATTAAAGGACAGGAGGTTGAGGCGAATCATGGAGCGCGACGAAATTCCATCTTGGGTGCTAGCTTTAGACAAGGAAACCCTCGAATTTATCAGGAAGTTTATCATCAGTTCGGGCTCTCTCAAGGGTATGGCAGATGAGTATGGTGTATCGTACCCAACAGTGAGGGCCAAGCTCGACCGAATCATTAAAAAGATCGAATTACATAGCAAGGAAGCGGAAGTGGAATTCGTGCAAATGATCAAAAACCTGGTCATTGACGAACGGATGAGTTTGGAGGTAGCCAAGCTCATTATTGAAAAATACAAACAAGAAAGAGATGAGAACAGATGAGTATGGGGATGATTCAATTTTTGGCTGGGCTCGGCATTGTGGGCATACAAAATTTACTCGGCAGGCTGAATCACGCTTATTGGGGGGCTATTCTCCCAGGCTTCTTTTTTGCGTACCTGATCTACGGGTATGTCACAGGTTTATTTAAAGAAGGCAGTGAACTGACGTTGATCTTGGTAGCAATTGGTGGGATTGCGATTCTATCATTGGCTTGGTCGGAAGGCCGAAGAGCGATGAAGGCGAAAAGGAAGAAAGAGATGGAGAGAATGGAGCTGCTTGATTTGTAAGTAGGTCTAAGGCCTGCAGCAGAGGAGGACTGTCGACTGCAGGCAAGGAAGGTTTATAACTTTATGAAAAAATAGTCAACCTGACGCCCTCTTTTTTGAGGGCTTTTCTGTTTTATCTATCGCCTTGCATACTACTTAGTTTCCATTCGTTATTTTCCTCTGTGAAGCCTAATTCTAGTGTTCCTGAGTAAGTCTCATCGTTTATCCATACTTCATAATCTGTAATAAATCGTCCATCTTTATGCTCGAAACATTTCTCTTGTCTGTAGATCAATGACATCTCGTAATTTAAAAGAGGCTTCAAGTTCTTTGTTTTTGTTTTTCAATTGAGTGATTTCCGCTTGTAACCTTTCTATCTCCGCCTGATTCGTTTGTAAGGTTTTCTCGTTTGAACAGGCTACCATTATGGATAAGGATAAACATAATTGGAAATATGCTGATTTTCATCCACGACCTCCAGGCTTGTTTGCTACAGTCATATTTATACGAGAGTCTTACTTTCAATCATTAATTTCATAACCATTTTCAGCGACTTTGATTTCTTTTTTCAGTAGTTTTAAATCACGTATGCTTTTTCGATCGACTAATAGAATCGCAAGTTCATCAAGGTTGATCAGTGGATGTATAGAAGTTACTTTAGTCCCTCTAATATCTAAGTAGTTAAGTTTAGGTGTATACTGTACAGCTGCTATATCTGTGATGGGTGCATTCATAATTTGTAAACGTACCAAATTCGGTAGTTCTT
The DNA here is from genome assembly GCF_006715575.1 of Brevibacillus sp. AG162. Classification (NCBI taxonomy): domain Bacteria; kingdom Bacillati; phylum Bacillota; class Bacilli; order Caryophanales; family Paenibacillaceae; genus Brevibacillus; species Brevibacillus sp. AG162. The sequence goes on along the minus strand of NZ_VFNO01000008.1, from coordinate 125,213 downwards.
TTACAAAATTGATTGAAGGAATAGGATTATTTGATACATCTAAGAAAGTAAGATTAGGTAGTTGAATGAATGACAAATCGTTTATTTTATTATTCCTAATAGATAATTGTGTAACAGATTTACTGTTTTCAAGTATTCTCAAACTTGATAAATCCCCCTCATCCAGTGAGAGGCTAATTAGTTTACTATTATTTAAAGCAGGTAGCTGATCTTCCCGAAAACCAGTGATTGAAAGATATTCAAGTTCATTTAAATCCTTTAGAAAAAGATAGTCTTTAGCATTTATTTTATTCAAAGATAGATTTTTTAGTTTTTTCATTTTAGATAGAACAGATAAATCAATTTTTTCATCTTTTTGTTCCAGAGGAAAACTATCTGTATCTAAAGTTAGTTCTTCGATATTTAAAAAATCCTCGACTTTGATATCCTGAACTGGTTTATTTATTGATTTAGACAAGGACTCTAATAGAACTGGGGAGAGCTTTTCCATTTGATAGTGCTCTTGCGTGAATTCATTTAAATTCTTTTCGTTAGCTTCGCACCCGCTTATTACACCTAAAATGATCAACAGAGTAATCCATTTTTTCAAGATTCATCCCCCACTTTTTAGAACGGTTATTATTATGATAGGACGCGGAATTCCATAAAATGGTTTCTGTTTGAGGAGCACAAAGCAATGAAATAAAAAAACAGTGTAAATACGTGAAGCAGCCCATAGCTACTGGGCTGCTTCACACACTCGATCTAACTAGGAGCACATTTATTTCATAAATTTTGTTTCTCCATTAAAAATCCAATCCGCACCATCTCCCGAGGAACGTTGAAGCAATTGCTCAGACCCATGCATTTCTGCATACTGCTGTTCCTCCGCGGTAATCGGAATCATCCATAACAGATTCACAGGATCGCCCGCCATGAGCGGAAGTGGAATGGTCGGTGCATCCTCAGGTTTTGCGAGCAGCATGGAGGAGAAGCGGCTGTTGATCTGACTGATTTCCTGGCACGGAATGGTGTGACCTTGTGCGAGGAACGTCATATACGACCACGGCAGAGAGGTTTGGCCGCTGATGTAGGCCAGCAATTGCTGTTCGTTTTGGGCGAGCCATTTGGTGTCGCAGGCAAAGGCCAGCTCGAATCGGCGTAATTGCTCCGGCTCTTCTGTATACTGCTCGACTTTTGGCTGACGCAAAATGGATACGCCGAGGGTCATCGCATAGGTAACGTCGCCTTTTTCGATGGTCACCAATGCTTTCGGGGGCCAGTGTCCGCCGTCGATGCCGTAATACTGTTTAATTGGGCCGAGAGTCGAGGTAATTGCATCCATGAACTGGTGCTGGATGTCAGGCCAAGGGTTGCCATCCCAGCTCGCCCAAAAATGCTGGGCAGCTTCGATGCGGGCAAACATGGCGTTCGTCTCTGGTGTTCCCAGCGGAAAGCACAGATGAGATTCTCCGGTGCAATCTCGGGCATAAGAAGGATAGTGCGAGCCGTCCGGGGAAGGGCCAGCCCAGCCGGGAATCACACACAGTACCTCATCCTCATACAGGAGTGCCGCCGCATCGCCTTCCTCTAGCCATACGATCGAGAGCTGTTCCGGGTCTAGCCTGTCTGCTCCATCCGGATGAGCGCAGCAATCGCGTGGAAGCATGGGAGCTTGACCATCCTCCATGGCAGCGAAATCGATCGAGTCCGGTGCAGGTCCGTAATTTCTTACCCAACAAGAACGAATGCTAGCATGCTCCTCACCGGGATAATCCCACAAATAAAAAAAGACGCCGTTCTCATCTTCTTCGACAAAAGCTTGAATCGGACAAATCGGAGAGAACTCCTCTAATAGGATGTTTTTCATAGGTTTCACCTTCAATCATCGTGATAGATTCGCCGATAACTATAAAGATTTGTGCTTGATTAAACAGGGTTAGAATACCATAATTGACTATTGATTACAAAATTCAGCACTGTGAAAATTTTTCCCCAGCTAAGGAGGTTGCCAGATGAACCAATGCACCATCTATGTCTCCATCCAACAATGCGAAAAAGTAGTCGCTGCGATTGTCGAGGCTTTTCGTGATCTATTGGTAGAGGTATCTGAAGATGAGCGGTCAGTGACCGTGACAGATAAAAAGTGGTTTAGCAAGAGCAAGATCACCTTCAATCTTATGCGCGAGGACGATGACCAAGAAGCGTTTCTCCAGATGAAAAAAGGGATGTACGGCTACTTCGCACAGATCGAAACGGCCCATGAGAAGGTCCAGCAAAAGCTGCTGTACCAAATTACAGCGCTCAATGTGGCGGTAGGAATCGTGGCGAGCAAGGAAATCGACGAGAGGACGTTTGCGTCTATTATAGCGATTGCCGAAGAAGTGCACGGGATCGTCTTTCTCCCTACCGGAGATATGCTCGATAAACAAGGAAGGCTGATTCTCAATACGGCAGGGGAATCGGAAGTGGACGATTTTCTGGTGACGGTCAGCGTAGACCTGATCGATGGACATATTCAGCCCTCCCAGTCAGGAGAAGCGCGCAAGGAGCAGAGCATCAAGCTATTGCAGGAGCAAGGCATTCCGTACATCCCGCATCTTCCTGTCATCGTAGGGGATGAGGACGCTGTCATCAGGAGCAAGGATGAAGTGGTTCAGCGAGCGATTGCCCTGTGCTTGATTGCGGTATATGCCGGAGGGATCGCTGAAAACGGACAAATCAAGGAAGAGCGGGAGTTTATCGAGGGAATTATTGAGCAGTTTGGCGCTGCTGAATTCTTTACGGAAAAAGAGAGAGACTTCTTGAATGATCCACAGCCAGACCGAACCGATATGATTCAGATGGTATGGATGTACGAATGCTACTGGGTGCTGCTGTGGGCGCTCGGCTATGTGGAAGAACTCCATTTCCCAGATGAGATTTGTGATGTAAACACTGCGATTGACGCTCTCAGAAGCGCGGGTGACTATGACACCTTCTACAGCAATGCGGTTGTGAGAAGCAAACAAGAGATTCTCGACCAAGCAGATTTAATCTACCGCTATGACTGGGCATGCGTGGATGCGCGCATCAACAATCGTGTGGTTGCAGGCGGTTTGAATGACGAAGTCGTTGTGGAAAGACACAGAGCATTGAATTGGCTGGTTCGTTACATGGAGGATGACTGGGATCATGTCTCGACGGATACATAGGCTGTATTCGCGAAAAAGTGGGACACCTAGTGTGATCTTCTTAGCAGGAATGGGCGATAGCGGTGAGACATGGAAGATCGTTCAAGACCGAATCTCGCAAGAAGCGTCTACCTTATCCTATGATCGGGCGGGGATTGGCAGGAGTCCAGCGGCAGCGGTCATACCGCGGACTTGTCGTGATCTGGTTGAGGAGCTGTATGACTTGCTGCAGGAGGTTGAGGTGGAGACGCCTTGTATTTTGGTCGGACATTCTTTTGGCGGTTTGGTCGCTAGACTCTTTGCTAGTCTATATCCACAGCTTGTTTCGGGGATGGTATTGGTTGACGCTGCTCCCGAGTATAAGGAGCTCGCTTATGAAAAGGTTTTGCCTGATCACCTGATCGCAGCCAATCGAGAATATTACGAGAATCCGATGCGAAACAGCGAGAAGATTGATAAGATACGGAGCTATCAAGAGATCGTGGACTCTTTTCAGCAAAGCGACATACCTGTCTCGATTATCACGAGAGGCCTGCCGGACGTGTGGGATGAGGAATGGCCGAACGAAGAAATCTTAGCAATCGAACAACGTCTGCAAGCCGATTTCACTAGGCTTTCAACGTCAAGCAAGCAAAGAATGGCTACTCGCAGCGGGCATTATATTCATCACGATGAACCGGAAATGGTGATCGAGGAAATTTTGATTATGTTGAGGGGAATGAACACGTGAATAATACAAGAACCAAGCTCATGCTGGATCTGCAAAGATTGGAGCAAGAACAATACCAGTTACGTGAAGGGGAACAGCTGCAAGATTTCGTCGGACTATTGCTGCAATACATTGGGGACCCTGACCCGGAGCTGCGTGATAATCTCATTTACCCGGCATTTTATTACTGGATTCTTGATGAGAAACATCTGACGGAGGCGCAATTGCGCAGCCCCCTGAGAGAACTGACTGACGAACAGCATTTGTTCTATCAGATCGGTAACGATGGTGACCAATCGGTATTTACGAGGACCTTCTCTTCATTGCCGATCGCATTGATTGTGCGCCGTCACAGACAGAAGCCATTTTTGGAGCTCGCCGATTTCCAGCACGTGAAAGATGCCATGCTCCGCTATTTTCAAGAGGAAAAGGATTTGCGCGGCTATTTGTCCGAGGGAGGCTGGGCTCACAGTACAGCTCACGGTGCAGACGTATTCGTAGAGCTGGTGCAGTGCCCAGAAAGTGATGAAGCCGTACAGCGCGACGTTCTTCATGCGATCCAGGGTGTGCTGCATAACGGGAAGCACATTTTCAATGAGGAAGAGGACGAACGACTCGCGAGCATCGTGGATACCATGATAGAGAAAAACTTGCTCCCAGAGCAGGAGCTCTCTGACTGGATCAATGATTTAGCAAGCTGTGCAGAACTACCGAAAAGCCGTACTCAAGTTATTGCTCGTGTGAACAGCAAGAACTTTTTACGCTGTCTTTATTTCAGAAGAGGCAGAGATAGCCAAGAAAATGAGCTGACGGCTACTATGCTTGCTGCCGTAACAAAATGTAACAGGTTTGCGATCAATTAATGGGTGAAGGTTGATGCCGTGACAGACGGCATCAACCTTTTCTTTTTTATACGAAGTTTTAAACGGTAGCGATGAACCAACAAAGCTGGTAAGAAGAAAAAGCGCAGGGCTCGTAGACCTTGACAACGCCTACCCAGTCGGAACTTCAAAAAGGGGACCAGCTTGTCGAACACTTCTTCCTCGAGAACCTTCCGCCCGTAGGGTGGCTTTGGCTCGACGGTCCCCTTTTTGAAGTGGAGACGGACAGTAAATCCCCCCGCTGGCGTGTCAGAGTCGAAGAGAACTGCGCTTTTTCTTCTCCTCCACTGATTGACAATCACCAAGTAGTACTATATAGTCCTAATTATGGAACGAACCTCAAACCGTGACCATGTCATCGTCACTGCATCCCATTTGTTTTTGCAAAAAGGACTCATGAATACCAGCATGGATGACGTCGTAGCCCATAGCAAAGTCTCCAAATCCAACATTTACTACCATTTCAAAAGCAAGGAGGAGCTCGTCGTAGCTGTGCTCAGCTACAGAATGAATGTGCTAAGAGGAGCACTGGAAGCCATCCTGCAACGAACAGACCTGTCTGTTTCCGCACGGGTGGGGCTGATTTTTACCACCATCGCAGAGGAACTGGAGGGGCGCTCCTGCGTAGGAGGCTGTCCGATCCTTTCCTTACTGTCAGCACAAATACCAGAAGTCAAAGCGCGAATCAACGAGTTCCTGATCGAATGGCAGAACCTAGCGGAAAAGCTGCTCGTGGAGGGAATCGCCCGTGGAGAATTCAAGGAAAATATCTCGATTCCGCAAACGGCAGTCTTGCTCGTGACCATTATGGAAGGAGCGATGCTCATGGCTGAATCGCAGGGGCATACACAGGTACTCGTAAACACTGGTCAGACACTTCTACACTTGATTCAAGTGTAGGATTTTTTTGAAGTGAATTAGTACTAATTAGTACTAAAAAATAAAGGGGGCAGTAAGAATGGCTATCGTTTTTATAACCGGTGCGACTGGATTTATCGGCAAGGAGGTAACAAAACAGCTGGCGCGGGCTGGTCATACCGTACTGGCGCTAGTTCGATCGCTTGAGAAGTGGGATGAATTGCTGATGCAGATGACACCAACAGAGAGGTCTTATTGCAATGCCGTTCGGGGTGATTTGCGAAAAGCGGGCTTGGGATTATCTGCCAGCGATTACGAGCAGGTATTGCGCGCAACTGTCATCATCCATGCAGGTGTCCCGATGGATATTTCGATGGATGAAACGGTGGGGAGGGACGTGATTTTACAAGGAGCAAGTCACCTTGCAGCAGTAGCGAATGAATTGCATAAACAACAGCGTCTGCAAAAGCTGATTCATATCGTTGGCTACATGAGTCCGTTTGACGATGAGAGTGGAAAGCTGGCGACAGATGTTTTTGCGACAAACGATTTTTTACGAGAGGCAGGGGGCTACGAGAAATACAAGTTTCTGGCAGATCTATACCTCAGACAAGAGGCGTATCAAAAAGGAATGCCGCTGGTCGTGGTAAATCCGTGTACGATCATAGGCCCGCGAAGCACCGGGAACACAGAACAAACAGATGGATTGGGGCTCGTGATCAGCTCCATGCGGCGTGGTAAGATCCCTGTTCTTCCCGGTGGCAAGGAGTGGTGGCTGCCCTTGCTTGCCGTCGACGATTTGGCCGAGGTCATTGTGGGGATTGTAGAGACAAATCACATCGAGCACCAAACGTATTACGCCTTGAATGAGCGGAGTGCCACGCCAGCTTTTTCAGAGCTGATTTCGTTGATGGCCAAAGAATTACGGATGAAGCCACCAGCCATTCCTTTCCCGGTATCGGTTCTGAAAAAAATCCTGCATAACGGCGGCGGCCGCTTGCTCGGGGTTCCCGCCAATTCGATGGATTTCATCGTAAAGAAAGACTTCCCGCTCACTCCCTTTCAGCAAATGAAAGCGAAAAAAGGCATCGATGCATACGACGTAGCGGCGTACCTTCCCAGTGTGATTGCCGACCTGGACTATCGTTTGTCGGTCAAGGATCAGAAAGTGCCTCCTCACTTTCACCGTGAGCAAATCGCAGGCATGGCTGCGTACAAGAAAGAAGGCTCGGGTACTCCGTGGCTGCTCGTGCACGGGCTTTTCAGTGAGATGAGCGATTTACTCCCGCTCGCTGAACAGCTGGGTGAACAGGCAGTATGGCTACTGGATTTACCTGGGTTTGGCAGATCGCCCTATCACCATCATGAAAAAACGATCGAGGGCTTTATCGAGGCAGTGGCAGAGGCATTGCGACAGCTGCCGTCTCCGGTTCATCTTGCAGGACATTCATTTGGCGGGTTTTTGGCGTGGGAGGCAGCAAAGCGAGTACCGGAAAAAATCGAGAAGCTATACCTTTTGCAGCCGCCTCTGCATGCGCCGAAGTATTCTTTGCTGCTGGCGGGATTGGGGAAAAGTCCAGCCCTTCTTCAGCGTTTTTTGCAAAAGCAGCTAACGCCAGCCAACATGGAAAATGCAATGCTTGAGCAAGGGGTATTCCAGTCCACGGATGAAATGCCAGAAGGCTATGTAGAAAAGGCAGGGAAGCTCCTGCAATCCCCGCGCATCAGCAAGACGCATACAGACGTGCTGCGCTATTTTATGAATGAATACCGGCAAATGTCGCTAACAACAACACAGCCGTTTCCTTTTCCAGCCCAGATCGTATGGGGGACACAGGATAAAACGTATCAGCTGACAAAAGGAACAGCGGATGCATTCATAAAAGCAAATGTAGAGATCGAAAGGCTTTCCGCTGCTCATCATTTTCCACTCAGTCATCCACAGCTAACGGCAAACGTATTGCTACAGATGAGGCACGGCAAAAAATGACGACGAAGCGATTCTTCAAAAGGGGCATGGTAGAAAGGGACCATGCTCTTTTTGACTGGGGCGTGAAAAAAACGAGTTGAACTTTCTGTAAATTTGGAATAGACTATTTTTAACTAATAGCGACACTATAACGACAAGTGTCGTTAGTGAAAAAAAGGGAGGAGAGCAAAGTGCTGGAACGCAACAAGAAGAAGCTAGTTTATACGGTTTCTCACATCTGGGTGAAGACCTCATGAAGCAATTTATCGTAAAGCGCTTATTGTCGGGCATCATTGTCCTGTTTGGACTCTCCGTTTTTACGTTTCTGCTCATTCATCTCATCCCTGGCGACCCTGTGCGGATCATGCTGGGGCAGCGGGCGACTGTGGAACAAATCGAGACGCTTCGCGGAGAGCTGGGCTTGAACAAACCTTTGGTCGTTCAGTATCTCGACTATGCTTCTGGTGTTTTGAAAGGGGATCTCGGCACTTCCCTGAAAACGGGCCGACCTGTCAGCACAGAGATTGCTGATCGGTTTCCCGCAACAGCAAAAATGGCAGTAGCCAGCCTCGTAGTAGCAGTTGTGATCGGTATCGGGCTGGGTGTCCTAGCGGCAAAATACAAGGATACCCCCATCGACGGAGCGATCATGACCTTTTCCACCTTTGGAATGTCCATACCCGGCTTTTGGTTAGGGTTGCTCGTCATCCTTGTGTTCTCCGTCCATTTGGGCTGGTTTCCGATTGCAGGAGGGACGGGGCTAAAAGACATGGTTCTTCCAGCGTTTACCTTGGGGACATTGATGGCGACGGCACTCAGCCGACTCACTCGTGCAGGCATGGTAGAGGTTTTGTCCAATGACTATATCCGAACAGCCCGTGCAAAAGGGATGAATGAACGAATTGTGCTGCTGCGGCACGCTTTTCGCAATGTGATGATTCCGATTGTGGCTGTCATTGGCCTGGAATTGGCTGGATTGCTGGGCGGGGCTGTGATTGTCGAGCAGGTTTTTGGCTGGCCGGGAGTGGGTACTTTGGCGATTCAAGCGATTAGCTCGAGGGATTTTCCGATGATTCAGGGAACGACCCTGTTTATTGGGACCGTGTATGTCCTTGTCGTCATTTTGATTGACGTCCTGTACGCGCTTCTCGATCCACGCATTGACTATACCGCAAAGGAGGCGGTGTAGCGTGTTCTGGAGCAGGAAATGGTCCATGCCTCGTTTCGAATTATGGGAGAAGATCATGCAGCAAAAGAAAGCGAAATATAGCTTTCTGATGATGCTCTGCATTGTTTTGCTGGGAATCATCGGGCCGTGGATTGCTCCGCATGATCCTACGAAAACGTACTACGAAGCATTTATGCAAGGGCCGTCGAAGGACTTTTGGCTAGGGACAGATGCGATTGGCCGCGATATTTTATCCCGGATGCTGTACGGAACACGAGTGACACTGACCGTAGCTGTGCTGGCGTCTGTCATGACGTTTGTAGCAGGAACGCTGATTGGTGTGACATGTGCTTACCTCGGAGGAATTGTTGACAATCTGATCATGAGAATTATGGACATCATGCTGGCGTTGCCCGGTATTGTGCTGGCTTTAGCCATTGTAGCTGTACTCGGACCGAGTCAGGAAAATGCGATGATCGCGATTGGAATATCATCGATTCCGGCCTTTTCGATTCTAATCCGTGGTGCGGCACTCTCGATCAAGCAATCCGGCTATGTGGAAGCAAGCCGCTCCATCGGCAGCTCGAATTGGTGGATCATTACACGCCAGTTCATTCCAAACATCTCCAACGTGCTGATCGTCTATACGACCATGTTTATTGGCAGTGCCATTTTAGGTACCTCGGCACTGGGCTTCATCGGTTTGGGTGCCCAGCCTCCTACACCGGAGTGGGGAACGATGCTGAATGAAGGGAAAAATTACTTGCGAGAAGCTTGGTGGCTCGCTACTTTTCCCGGTCTTGCGATTACCGCAGTCGTTTTTACGGTGTATCTGCTCGGGGATGCTTTGCGCGATATCTTTGATCCCAAATCATAGTTTACGAGCTTCCATTCCCGAAAAAGGAGTGAGTAACGTGACAAATGTGTTGGAAGTGACAGGATTGACTACCACGTTTTCGAAAAATGAAAAGGCTTTCAGGGTTGTAGACAATCTTTGCTTGCAGGTCAAAAAAGGTGAATCGGTCGGGATCGTCGGAGAATCAGGATGTGGAAAAAGCGTTGCCTCCCTATCCATGATGCGCTTGCTCAGTAAAAACGGAAGCATTGCAGGCCGTATTCAACTGAACGGAGCCGATCTCTTGCGCTATAGCGAAAAAGAGATGCAGAAGATCAGGGGAAAAGAGATTGCTATGATCTTTCAGGAGCCGATGACTTCGCTGAATCCCGTACTGACTATCGGCAAGCAATTGAGCGAAGGACTGGAAAAGCATGAGGGCATGAACCGAGACCAATCGAGACAAAGAGTGCTCGAGCTGTTGACGCAGGTAGGCATTTCACGTGCCAATGAAATCTATCACGAGTACCCGCATCGTCTGTCAGGGGGGATGCGGCAGCGCGTGATGATCGCGATGGCGATAGCCTGCCATCCAAAGTTGTTGATAGCGGACGAACCAACGACTGCACTAGACGTAACGATCCAGGCGCAAATATTGGCCGTCATGAAAAAAATTCAAAGAGAGCTGGGCATGTCACTCATCATGATCACGCATGATTTGGGGGTCGTCGCTGAGACATGTGACCGGGTACTGGTGATGTATGCCGGGCAGGTCATTGAAGCGGCTGATGTTCGCACACTGCTGCGCAGCCCCAAGCATCCGTACACTATGGGCTTGATCCAATCAACGCCACATAATGCCAAAGGCCAGAAGAGATTGCACAGTATCGCGGGAAGTGTGCCGACCCCCGATGATTATCCGAAGGGATGCCGTTTTGCTCCGCGATGCGAGAAGGCGATGCCTGTCTGTTTGGAACAAAATCCCCCGTTGCTGGATGTGGATCAACAGTCGGAGTGCCGCTGTTGGCTGTATCGAGAGAACAGGGAAAGCACGGCGGTGAATGGATGAAGACGCCTCTTTTGCAAGTGAAGAACCTGAATAAGAAGTTTCTCGTCCGCAAAGGATGGTTTCAGCAGCCGAGTTACGTGCAAGCCGTCCATGGAGTGAACGTGAGTGTCAACGCAGGTGAAACGTTGGGAATCGTGGGAGAATCAGGCTGTGGCAAGTCGACACTGGGCAGATGCATTTTGCGCTTGATCGAGCCGACAGACGGCGAGATTGTTTTCGAGGGTCAAAATATCCGCAGCTTACAGAAGGCAGACATGCAGAAGCTGCGGCGCGACATGCAAATGGTGTTTCAAAATCCATTTGATACCCTCAATCCAAAGCTGACGATCCAGCACATTTTGTCAGAGCCGTTGATAGCCCATGGTATCCCAAAGCGCGAGCGAGCAGCCATGATCGAAGAGACGATGGAGATCGTCGGTTTGAACAAAAGTCATTTGTCGCGATACGCGCATGAGTTTTCCGGAGGACAAAGGCAAAGAATCGGGATCGCTCGCGCCTTGATGCTCAGGCCAAAGCTCATCATAGCTGACGAGCCCGTGTCCGCTCTGGATGTATCGATCCAATCGCAAATTCTCAATTTGCTTCAGGATTTGCAGGAGCAGCTTTCGCTCACGTATCTTTTTATCTCGCATGACTTGAGTGTCGTCGAGCATATCGCGGATCGAGTAGCGGTGATGTACTTGGGAGAAGTGATTGAGCTGGCGAAAAAAGAAGAGCTGTTTCAACGTCCGCTGCATCCCTACACACAGTCGCTTCTCTCTGCCATTCCCATCACGGATCCTGACGAGAAAAAAGAGCGAATCATTTTAACAGGGGATCTGCCGTCTCCGTCCAATCCGCCGCAGGGCTGCAAGTTTCATCCGCGTTGTTGGGCATGCATGGACGTGTGCAAGACAGAAGCCCCTCCATTTACAGAAACAGATGGCAGACTGGTTGCGTGTCATCTCTATGAAAAATAAGGGAGCAGGAGTGATAGATAGATGTTGGACCCACGTCTTACGAAGCTGGCGAATGTTTTGGTGAATTACTCTACGAATGTTCAGCCGGGAGATAACGTGCTAATCGAAGCGATGGAGGTGGACGCCGCTCTGATAAAGGAGCTTGTCAAAGCAGTTTCGCGAGCAGGCGGACATTCTTTTGTGAACCTGCGTGAATCCTCGATTAGCCGTCAGTTATTGCTAGCGGGAACAGAGGAGCAATTCCGTTTAGGGGCAGAGATGGACAAAGAACGAATGGAAAAAATGCAAGCGTGCATCATTATCGAGGGTGGGCTGAACATCAATGAAGTGTCTGATGTCCCTGATGAGCAGATGAAGCTGGCTATGTCCTTTTTAAAAGAAGTAAGCATCGTGCGTCTCAAAAAGAAATGGGTCTATCTCCGTTATCCGACGCCTTCCATGGCGCAGCTGGCGAACAAGAGTACAGAAGCGTTCGAACAGTTTTACTTCGATGTATGCACGATGGATTATGCCAAAATGGCAAAAGCCATGCAGCCGCTCAAGGAGCTGATGGAGCGAACTGACCGCGTGAAAATCACCGGACCTGGCACAGAGCTGACCTTCTCTATCAAAGGCATTCCAGCGATTCCATGTCCGGGGCACTATAACATACCAGACGGTGAAGTATTTACGGCCCCTGTTCGCGATTCGGTGAACGGTGTCATATCGTTTAACACGCCCTCACCTTATCAAGGCTTTACCTTTGAAAAAGTACGGCTGGAGTTTGTGGACGGGAAGATCGTAAACGCCACAGCCAATGACACGGAGCGCTTGAACAACATTTTGGATACGGATGAAGGTGCCCGGTACATTGGGGAGTTTGCTTTGGGGGTCCACCCGTTCATTCGGGAGCCTATGCAGGATATTTTATTCGATGAAAAAATCGACGGCAGTTTCCACTTTACCCCGGGACGATGCTATGACGAGGCATCCAACGGTAACAAGTCGAATATCCATTGGGACATGGTCATGATTCAACGCCCGGAGCACGGTGGCGGTGAGATTTGGTTCGATGACCACTTGATTCGCAAAGACGGACGCTTTCTTTTACCGGAGCTTGCACCACTTAACCCGGAAAACCTGAAATAACAGGAGGAGTTTGAGGCATGACACATGGAATCGACGCGCATTTTGACCTTTTGCTGGATGTTGCTATTCAACGGGAGCATGGCAGGCGAAAAGTTATTGAAACGGATTACTTGCCCGATTTCGTAGCGGGCGGGGTACAGACGGTTGTCGCAGCGATTTATATCGACAACAAATTCCTGCCGGAGATGGGCTTGAGAAAAGCTCTGCAACAAATCAGCGCGCTACATGCGGAGGCAGATGAATCACCTGATAAAATCATGGTTTGCAAAAGTGTGAGCGACATCGAGACCGCGAAGCGAATGGGGAAAATTGGTTTTGTGCTCTCTCTGGAAGGCGCGGAACCGTTATATAATGATCTGAGCATGCTCCGTGTTTTTTACGAGCTGGGCGTGCGCCTTTTGGGTCTCGTGTGGAGCAGGCGGAACTTCGTTGGTGATGGCAGTCATTTTAGTCCGGTACGGGAAGGACGCAAGGGCGGGCTTACCGAGTTCGGCATCCGCGTCGTCGAAGAGGCAGAAGCAATGGGCATCATCATTGATGTCAGCCATCTGAATGACGAAGGCTTCTGGGATCTGATCGAGGTAGCACGTAAGCCCATCATCGCTTCTCATTCCAATTGCCGGACATTAGCGAGCTCGATGCGCAATCTAACAGATGAACAAATCAGGGCGATCGCATTCACGAACGGCGTAATCGGCATCAATGGCGTCAATCTGTTCGTAGCAGACACAGACGACCAAGCTGATATCGAGCACATGATTAACCACGTCGATCACATCGTGAAGCTGGTTGGGGTTGAACACGTCGGACTTGGTCTGGACATCATCGAGCCATTTATGAAATACGATTCTCCAGATATGCCTATCCAAGCAGGACGCAAAGAGTTTGATATCGTAAAAGGACATACCCAGGTTCCGGAGCTTGTGCGTGCCCTAGCCAAAAGAGGGTACAAGGATGAAGCGATAGAGCGTATTTTGGGCAAAAACTTCATCCGCGTGTTCAAGGACGTGTGGAAATCATAGAGAGATGAGGGAGTGGAACATTGACCATTACGATAGCGATAATCTCTTCGGAAGAATTTTTGCCAAGAATCTTGAAGCATACCCAATCCATCGATTACATCCAACTGACTTCGTATACCTACCAGAACCCCAAAGAGAGCGCTGCGTTGCTTGATCAAATCCATGACTGCGACGTGCTGCTTTTTGCTGGCCCACTTCCTTATTTTTTTTCCAAGGAAAAGGTAGAGCAAAAGAAGCTGCCTGCGGTGTACATTCCGCTCGATGAATATACCATTTCCCTCTCTTTGTTTCATACCTTGCTGAACGTTCCAGGAGGACTGGACCGCATCTCGATAGATCTGCCAAAAGCGGAGTATATTGAGAAGGTTGCTGAAGAATTGGGCATAACTTCTACGCCTTGGTATGTAAAAGACTACAGTGAGATTATTGAAGAAGGCGGGACGAGATTTGACGTGGAGGAGATTATCCAGTTCCACAAGGAGCGCTGGGAACGGAATCAGAGCCATTTTGCTTTGACTGGCGTTGACTACGTATACAGTCGATTGCGTGAGATGAACATCCCTTCCGCATCGCTCGTCTGTCCAGATAAAAATATTCGCGATGCCGTCAATCAAGCCGTTGCTTATGGTCAATTGAAAATTAGCAAAAATTCGCAGATAGCTGTGGGAATTGCAGCGATCCAGCAAAATGATGGTCCGCCAGTAGAAACACAATGGCAGGATGCGACGATTATTTTGCTGCAAGAGCTGCTGGAGCTCGTCAAAGAGACGGACGCTTCCATTCAAAAGTTGGGAATGGATCAATTCATCATCTATGGCACGAGAGGCAGCATCGAGCAAATGATTGAATCCGGGAAGCTCATGCAAGTATTGGGCAATGTCGATCTGCTTGCCAAAGTGACGGTTGCCATCGGATTTGGTTTTGGCCTAACCGCGAAAGAGGCCGAAGCCAACGCACGCATTGCGATTTATCATGCCCAGAAAACAAAGGAAAGCAGTGCGTATCTGGTAACGGATGAAAAAGAAGTGATTGGTCCGTTGAATACCGAATCGAAGACGTTCCATTTAAAAAGCGAGAACAAGGAAGTGCTGGAGATCGCGGAGAAGACTGGCGCAAGTGTCGCTACTATCACGAAAATTATGCAGTTTGTCAAGCTTCGCCGCGATAACCGCTTCACCGCTTCCGATTTAGCCGAGTACCTCCAAATCAGTCGCCGCAGCTCAGAAAGAACCTTGAAAAAGCTGATCGAGCATCAGGTCGTAGAGGTCGTCGGAGAAGAGCAGCCATATCAGCAAGGACGCCCGCGGGCTGTGTATCGCCTTAATCATCCATGATTCTCCTCATGTAACATCTACCTGTCCCGGTTTTTCCGTTTGTGAAGGAAGTCCGGGACCCCCACATCCCTCATCTCAGAAGCAATCCGATCTAATTAGCGACTATATACCGACGCAAGAAGGCTTCGAATGGAAATGACTCGAAAAATGGAGGGCGCGACATGCTATCAGAACGGTTAAAAGTCCAAATACGCAGCGTTTTACTCATGTGTGTACTCGTCTTTTCCATCGTTGGCTGCAGCTCTGCTCCCACTCCGGCTACAGACGGGAAGCAAGCAAATCAACCAGCAAAAAACTCCCAGCCCAAAAAGGGTGGGACGATCACCATGGGCTACCAGATGGAGCCAGATACGCTGGACCCGCAAAAGACGTCGTTGCCAGCGGGAAATTTTGTTGGGGGCCTATTGGGGGGAGCTCTGCTGATCCTCGATCCCTTTACGTTTGAGTTGAAGCCGCATCTGGCTGAATCGTACACGATCTCGGAAGACGGCAAGACCATGACGTTCAAGATACGCCCTGGCGTGAAGTTCCATGATGGAACACCGCTCACTGCGGAAGTTTTTAAGCAAAGCTATGAACGTGCACTCGATCCGAAAACAGCCTCACCGGTTACGGGACCGGACGTATCTTCGATCAAATCCATTTCAGCTCCTGATGATTCCACATTGATCTTTCATTTGGATGAGCCCTCCGCTTCGTTACTTTCTAACTTATCATATGGCGGCTACCAGCAACCCATTTCCATAGAGGCACGAAACAAATACGGAAATGAGCTGGGGCGCAATCCTGTCGGGGTAGGTCCGTGGAAATTCGAGAGCTGGAAAACAGGCGAATCGATCACACTGGTACGAAACGACGAGTATAAGTGGGCAGCTCCTTTTGCTCTGAATCAAGGACCTGTAAGACCCGACAAGTTCGTTCTGAAATTTATTCAAGACAACCAGACCATGATAGCTGCTCTCGACAGTGGGACGATTGATATTGCCACTGTACCCCCGAAAGACGCGAAGAAATACAAGGATCACAAAGATTTTACGGTGTTGGAAGGGATGCAGCCTGCAGAGTTCTTCATTGGGATGAATCTGGAAAATGAAATCCTGCAGGATGTCCGCGTGAGAAAGGCAATGAACATGGCGATCAACAAAGATGCATTGATCATGGCAGATCTGCAAGGAGAGGGGGTGCCTGTCTACGGACCGATCCCACCAACGATGATCGGATACGATGCGGCAGTAGAGCAGTACGGCTACAAGTACAATGCTGATCAAGCCAGACAACTGCTGGAAGAGGCAGGATGGAAGACAAACGCGCAAGGGATAAGGGAAAAGGATGGGAAAACGCTCAGCCTGACGATGCTCATCGAAGATACAAATCCCGGACATCAGCTGGTGCAAAGCATGTTCAAAGAGATTGGTGTCGAATTGTATATCCAAAAGTATGAATCAGCGACAGCTCTTGAACAGGCACTGAAGGGCGAGTTCGATTTGTTCTCAACGAGTCATGGCAGCGTCGATCCAGATATTTTGCACTTGTTACTGCATTCGAGTCAGATCGGGGGATTGAATTTCTTTCGCCTCAGTGATCAACAGCTCGATAGCCTGCTAGATAAAGGACGAACGACAACAGATCAAGCGCAGCGACAGCAGGTTTTTGCAGACATTCAAAAAAGAATCGTGGAACAGGCCTATTGGATTCCGCTCTATTCCGCAAAAACATTTGTGGTCGTCAGTAACCGGATTCAAGGCGTCAAGCCAAATCCATTAGCAACCTTGATTATTCAGGACATGTGGGTGAACGAGTAGGAGTAGGTCTGGCATTACAACATTCGAAAGAGGTGGAAGAAATGAGACAGCAAGGCTGGTTAGTAGAGTGGGAAGAACTGGTTGAAAAAGAAATGAAGGAAGCCAGAGTTCCGGGCTTCGTCATGGGTGTGAATCTGAATGGGAAGAGGCTGTTTCGCAAAAGTTTTGGCTATCGTGATCGTGAAAAGGAGCTCGAAATCACTCCTGATACCGTGATGGGATTGGCCTCCGTTACGAAGTCCTTTACATGCATGGCGATCATGCAGCTACAGGAAGCGAAGAAGCTCTCTGTTCATGATCCGGTGATCAAATACCTCCCTGAGTTCCGTACCCCGGATCGTCAAAAAACGGAGCAGATGACGATCCACCATTTTATGACGCATACGACGGGTATGCCGCCGCTGCCCATTGATAACCTGGCGATTCGCAACTCCATGCTCGAAGACATGGCTGACGAGGATAACCCGCTACACCGTTACTTGAAAAAGGAGTACCAGAAACCAATCTACACGTTCGAAGAGCTGATGGAAGCTCTTTCCCTGGCGGAATATGAGCTGGTGGGCTCTCCAGGACAATTGTTCAGCTATTCGAATGATTGCTATTCTCTCCTGGGAGCGATCATAGCCAGAGTAAGTGGGAAGTCGTATGACGTTTATGTCAAAGAGCATATTTTGGAACCAGCAGACATGAAGAGCAGCACCTTTCTTCTGAGCGATCTGCCACACCTACCGGATGTAACGACCATCTATCATTCAAGAGTGAGCAATGGCGTATCTGAGATTTACCCTGATCCAAATTGGGAGGACGGGCTACTCGTAGCGGCATCGGGGCATTTGAATTCAACAGTGCATGACATGTTGAACTACGCTGAAATTTTCCGTACGGGCGGATGCGTGGGCAAGGAACGGATTTTATCCGAGGAGAGCGTCAAACAAATGATCCATCCGCATGTCAAGAACAGCTACAGCAGGTATTACGGATATGGCTTATTCATTCAACCCGACTACTATGGGGGTACCTTGATCAAGCACGGTGGAGCGATCAAAGGTGTCGCCGCCCAATTAGCGATTGTTCCGGAGCGGGGTATTACATCCATGGCTTTAGCCAATTTGATCGGAAGCCCAGTCGAAAAAGCCACACTGACAGCATTCCATGCCATAGAAGGGCGTCCATTGAATACGCCGCAGTACCAATTCGAGACATACAGTGTCCCTGCTGCCCAATTAGGAGAGTATGTCGGTCGGTACGTGAGTGGGGAAGGAATGGATATCATCGTATATGTGGTAGAGGATGTCCTGATGATGATAGATAAGACGTCGAATGCGTTTGGTGGAAAACAACTGAACTATCTATTGCGACCAATTGGAGAGCATCAATTTCTCATCGATAGAGAGGGGAGCGAGTTTACAGTTGGGTTTGTGAAAGGCGAAGACGGCTCGGTAACAGCCATGTCCCTTTTTTATCGAATCATACCACGAGTAGCAGCTGCGGAGGGTAGTCGAGTATGAAAATAAAGTCTGTATGGGTTCATGCCATAAGGTTGCCGCTAAAACGCCCATTTATTATCGCGTACGCCTCTTATGCGGATATGCCGTCCATTATTGTAAAAGTGGAGACAGACAATGGCTTGGTCGGACTAGGCGAAGCGGTACCGGATCAAAATGTCACCGGAGAGACATGGGAGTCTACCTATACGATGCTCGTTCATAACTTGGCCTCTGTTGTGATCGGAGAGAATCCGTTTGATATCGAGACAATCCACGAGAAGATGAACCAGGCTGTTTGGGGAGCCCCAGCAGCAAAAGCCGCCATCGATATCGCTTGCTATGATCTGATGGGCAAGGCGGCTGGTCAACCTGTTTATCATTTCTTGGGCGGAAAATATCACACGACGCTTTCCTTCCCCTATGTGTTAAGTATTTTAGAGCCAGAGGTCATGGCAGCCGAAGCTAGGCAAGCAGTGGCAGCTGGGTATGACTCGATCAAAATAAAGGTGGGAGCCGATCTTCGAACAGATATCCAGCGAATCCGGGCTGTTCGGCAGGCAGTTGGCCCTGACATAGGGCTGCGGGTGGACGCCAACCAAGGGTGGGAGAACCGTGCAAACTCCTTGCTTGTTTTGAGACAGATCGAGGATTGTCACATTGATTGGATGGAGCAGCCTGTCTTGGCAGATGATCTTGATGCTCTGGCGGAAATTCGCAGGCAAACGACGATTCCAATTATGGTAGACGAGGGACTGCACGGGATGAAGGAAATGCGGGAAGTCATCGCGAAAAGAGCTGCAGATAAAGTAAACATCAAACTGATGAAAAGTGGAGGGATTTATCCCGCTCTCAAATTGGTGAATCAGGCGGAAATGGCAGGGATGGAGTGTCAGATCGGTTCGATGCTGGAGTCCTCGATTGGCAGTGCAGCTGGTGCCCATTTGTCACTGGCGAAGAAAAACATCATTTCCAACGAGCTGGCAGGACCTACGATCATTTCACGGGATGTGGCTCAGCTTGCGATTCACGGGAGCCAAATTGTCGTGACAGATCAGCCAGGCTTAGGTGTAGAGCTAGATGAAGCGGTGCTTGCCGACATCACGGTTAAGTCAGAGCAGGTCATCGGAGTGAAACGGCAACCCGTATAGGGAGAGGACTGAATGCAAAATACGCGCATAGAAATCATCGAGGCATTGACAGAAAGCCAGCTTCAGATGATCAAGGCAATGGAGCAGGAGGCTTTTGGCCCACATGGAGCGATTGACGAATGGGTGCTCGTACCACTCGCGAGACATGGCTGCGTTGCACTTTTCATGGAAGCAGAGGAAGCGCATCCTGTTGGGGTATGCCAGCTCATAAGGGATTTTCGTCAACCGGATAAGTGCTACATGTACGGGTATTACATCCGTGCAGATCGTAAAGGGATGGGGTATGGATTCTCTTTCTTGAACCGATTGCTGGAGCAGCTGCGTGAGGATGGGTTTCGTCAGATTTGCCTGACCGTAAGTCCTGATAATACTGGAGCAGTTGGACTCTATCAAAAAGCAGGCTTTGCGGTTATCGAGACACGGATTGCGGAATATGGTAGTGGAAACGATCGCTATTATATGGAGAAAACGCTATAAAAGGGGAGTCGCTTACGATGGAACGGTTTCCTGTTTATCGGATCAGGGGGACAGCGCGGGAACGGGGCCAACAAATGGGCCAACTCACCAAAGAGCAAATATGGATCAATCTCGAAGCGTACGAACGGACCTTTTACGAGGGAGCAGGTCTTCGCTGGAAGGACGCAACCGAATATGCCACTCAGTTTATCCCTTGGATCGAGCAGTATGACCAAGAGATTATGGAGGAAATCAGAGGAATTAGCGAAGGGGCGGAGCGGGATCTGCTTGATATTGTGACGCTTAATGTTCGCAGTGAAATCATGACCAACTTAGGCGATCCATTTGGGAAAACAGATGGGTGTACGAGTGTGGCGGCCGTCCCTCCTGCAACGAAAAACCAAGAGACCCTCATCGGGCAAAACTGGGATTGGATACACCTCATGGAAAAGGGGCTTGTTTTACTGGAGATCGAGCAACAGCCACGTCCAACCATTTTGATGATTACCGAAGCGGGGATCGTAGGTAAAATCGGAATGAACGACAAAGGTATGGGTGTTTGTCTGAATTTTTTGCGAATATCAGAACGAACCGTCGGAGTTCCTATCCATATCGTATTGCGGGGAATCTTGAATAGTGGGACGCTCTCACAAGCCATCCGACAAATAACCCGACTACCACGCGGCACTTCAGCCAATTATTTGCTTGCGCATCGGGAAGGAGAGACGGTGGATGTGGAAGCGACTTCAAGAGCGCACGAAGTTCTCTATCCAATGGCAGGGTATATCGCGCATGCCAATCACTTTGTCGGGTCCCGTATAGCTGTAGATGATCAAGCGAAAATGGGGGAAGCCGATACGCATGTGCGAATGGGGCGGGCCATGAAGCTGTTGGCGGCAGCGCAAGGACAGATCGAAGCTGACCACATCAAGGCGATCTTTCGTGACCATATGAGCTTTCCAGAAGCCATATGCCGACATGGGGACGCGGAGTCGACTGGAGCAGAAGAGCTGGTCGGTCGCACGTTATTTTCCATCGTGATGAATCTGACAGAAGGACAGTTTGAATTGTCCAAGGGTCAACCGTGCAATACGCCGTACCATACGTACCGCTTTTCATCCAGCTAACAAGCATAAGCGTAGACATTTCTCTTTATTGTTTGTTGGAGGTTTTTTGCC
The DNA here is from genome assembly GCF_006715575.1 of Brevibacillus sp. AG162. Classification (NCBI taxonomy): domain Bacteria; kingdom Bacillati; phylum Bacillota; class Bacilli; order Caryophanales; family Paenibacillaceae; genus Brevibacillus; species Brevibacillus sp. AG162. Next base: position 104,058 of record NZ_VFNO01000008.1, on the reverse strand, counting down.
TTGTACTCGTTGTAACCCGACCCAAATTAGGCACCGGACATGTTCCGGTGTTTTTTTTTTGTTTGCTTGACAATTACAAGACAATAAATCATTATGTTTATTAAATAACAAACAAAAACTAATTTCGTTTATTGATTTTGGTCATTGAAAAGTGAGGGAGAAACGATGAATCGAGAAGAACTGAAACAACTGTATAAAGATTCGGAAACGCAGGCAGGGGTGTATCAGATCAAAAACAACCAAAACCAAAAAATCTGGATCAGCGCCACCCGCAACCTCAAGACGATGAACGGAAAGTTGTTCAGTCTCAAAATGGGTTCGCATATAAACAAGCAGCTTCAACTGGAATGGAATGAGTACGGAGAGCGCGGATACAACCAGGAAAAAAAGAAAGAGCAATAATCAAGCGAAAAGAGGGAAAGAAAATGAAAATACCTACTAACTTGAACCATAAGCCTGTTGTCGTGTCGGATAACTATGAGCGTGTTGATGGCCGATTTGCCAGGAATACAGATGCGAAAGGACTTTCCCTGGGAGTGGCAGAGGGCAGCTCCAGAAGAAAGGTCGATTTATCCGCCAAGGTATGGAGACACACGGGAGAAGAATGGTCAAAACAATCGGAGGAACTGCCTCTCCATCGCGTTCTTGATATGGCCATACTGATTTGTCGGTCTTTGGCCCATTTTCGCGACGCATACAGATATGAGCATTATTATGACCCGCAGGAGCCCGTCATCGACCGGGTTGCCCTGCAAGGGGATGCCATGAACGTGGCGATATGTACGGACAATGAGGGTCTTCATGAAGACATTAAGCTGTTCAGCCAAGCTCTGAGCAACGACGATGAGATGATCAGCGAACGTCTGCGCACATTATCAAAACTAGTAAAGGATATGGGGTATTGAAATGTTTTCCAATGTTTATGTTCGAACGATTGTCCTCTCCCGCGTGCTGCTGCATTTGGGGATTTGGATTCGGAATTATGCCGTTCTTCTTTTCGTTAGCGAATGGACGAATAATAATCCGGTTTATGTATCACTGATTTCGGTTGTAGAATTCGCACCCATTTTTCTATTCGGCCTTATTGGCGGAACCTTTGCCGACCGATGGCGGCCGAAGCGGACAATGGTTTGGAGCGATCTGTTGTCTGCCGTGTCCGTCGGGGCTGTGCTGCTTGTACTCATGAATGGGGGATGGGTGGCACTTCTCATCGGAACCTTTATTTCTGCCAGCCTGTCTCAATTTTCTCAACCCTCGGCCATGAAACTGTACAAGCGTCATGTGCCAGCTGAACAACTGCAGGGCGTGATGGCAATGTCTCAAACGCTTGTCGCTATTTTTATGGTTTTAGGTCCGGTCATCGGCACGTTTATTTTTATCCAGTTTGGAATTACAGTCTCTCTGATTCTGACTGCCGTTCTGTTCCTAGGGTCTTCCCTCATATTAGTGACGCTTCCCCGTGACGTGGAGGAACCGAAGTCTGACGATGCCGGCGGCTTCATAAAGGAATTGAAGGCCGGACTGCGCTATATCAGGACCAATCAATCCTTACGAACTCTCTGTTTGACTTTTTCAGCTGTCGGATTGGCGTCAGGTCTGACACAGCCGCTTCAGATCTTCCTTGTCATCGAGAATTTGGGGCAGGACAAACAATTTCTGCAATGGTTGGTTATGGCCAATGGGGCAGCCATGTTGGCAGGAGGAGCTATCATTATCGGGATAGCGAAAAAGATAAGGCCACAGATGTTGCTCATGGTAGGCTTGCTTGTCACGGCCGTTTGTACGATGGGAATAGGCGCATCTGCAATGATTTGGCTAACCATTGCTCTATTAGTGATCAGCGGTTTCTTTTTCCCTTGTATTCAAAGCGGAATCCAGACGCTACTTGTACGTAACACAGAAGGGGCATTTATGGGCCGCGTATCTGGTACGATCACGCCTGTTTTTATGGGGATGATGGTGATTGGCATGTTTATATCCGGCTATCTGAAGGATACGTTCTCGCTAGTTGCGGTATATGTGGTGAGCGGTGTGTTGATTATAATCGGTGCGTCTTTGCTGCTGCCTCTTCTTCTTGAGAAAAAGGGCAAAGATCAGAGTGGACCGGCGCTATGAGGGGAGTAGAAATGTGATGACTGAAAATGAAAAATATGCTTTGTCACCCGAAAGACAGCTGACGGATGCAGAAAAAAAGCTTGTGTGGAAAAAGCCTTCCACGCATCAGGTCAGTGAAGAAGAACAGCGCATTTGTAAAGAAATCAAACGCAACTGGCATCGCGGGGAAATGAAAATTGCCAATATACTGTTAGAAGGTGACGCCGGTTCTGGTAAAACACAACTAGCCAAAGCATTATCGGCTAATTTCGGGCTGCCGTATACGAAAGTGACTTGTTTTGCTGATATGGATAAATCCGATATTATCGGCGCTATTTTGCCGGTCATTTCTTCTGAACGTCTAGAGAAAATGGAGCCTGCCGAGCAAAGGGTATGGAAAGCATTATATGAGAGCGATGGGTTTCAAAGCATATCTGAAATTTTGATGGACGCACTGGGGATTACACAGGAACAGGCTGCCTTAAAGATGAAGCAATTACTGAAGCGTGCAGCGGAAAACACTGATGGCGAAGCGATTGAGTACCGGTTTTACCCTTCCGAAATCGTCAGAGCCTATCAAAAGGGTTATCTTCTGGAAATCCAAGAACCAAACGTTATTCGTGATGCTGCGGTGTTAATGGCCTTAAACTCTGCTTTGGAGCTGGATGGCAGCATCAATCTTCCCACCGAGATCATACGCAGGCACCCAGACTTCATCGCGGTTATCACAACAAACCGCAGTTATGCGGGCACCAGACCGTTAAACGAAGCGCTGCGCGACAGGGTTCAGCATACGGAAAAGATGGACCTGCCGACCAAAGAAATCATGATCGAACGTGTGATGACCAAAACCGGTTTTCAAGATGGAAAGGTGTTGGGGATTTTAGCGGACGTGATTATGGTTTTAGACAGGACAGCGCGGGCCAATGCGATCAAGGGCGTGGCGGGAATGCGTTCCTTTTTCTACTGGGCAGATGCAATTGCTGGAGGAGCTTCCGCAAAAGAATCTCTTTATCATAAGGTCATCTACAAGATAACAACCGATTCGGAAGAAATAAAGCTTTTAGAAGAAGCACTAATCAATCATGGTTTGATTGCCAGCTTGGAAGCAGCCGAGATTGAACTAAAAAAAAAACGAAAATCTGACGACGCCATAGAAATCAGGACATGGGGAGATATAGACGACACTGATTTTGGAAAAGACAGCCATGGAGAGGAAAAGGGAATCGCATTGAAAAAATCTGCCGATAGTGACGAAAGCTCTTCCCGTGTCTCCGATGATTCTACCCATATGGAACGTTCAGGTTTGGGTGAGGATGGCTCTCCCAACTATCATCAGGCAAATCCTGAATCCATGTCAGAGGAAGCGAAACAAAAGGAACGCGATTTTCGTAAAAAGCTGAATCGAGATGCAAGAGAGGTTATTTCCGATTCGATTCATAAAAAAGTAAAGCTCATTGTTCACCGTCCAGACTATGATCAGGAAAACCAACAGGAATATGTCCGGCTTTGTCAGGGACTCATGCCTATCGTGCAAGAGATTGCCAGAAAGACACTTCCGTATCTGAAACATGAGATTTCTTCCGACTTTGCGAGGAATCGTTACTATGGCAGCAAATTTCAAGCAGACAGCGTTGCTTACAGGGATTACAAGTATTTTGCCAAGAAACGTCCTCCAACGGAATCTCCTTCTCTTGTGGTTGGTCTTAGGGTTGATGAATCCGCATCGATGTCAGCTTACGGGAGATTAGAAGCAGCAAAACGAGCAGTGATCGCCGTATATGAATTTTGTCAGCTTTGTCAGATCCCCATTTTGATCTACGGCGATACGGCGGATGTTTCCAGATTGGAGCAAATGTCGATCTTTGCCTATACCGACTTCGATAAAGCGGATGCCAATGATCGCTTCAGGTTAATGAGAATACATGCGAGAAGTAATAATCGCGATGGCATGGCTCTTAGAATTATGGCGGAACGATTAGCCGCTTCTCCCCAAAAGACAAAACTGTTGATTAGCATAAGTGACGGACAACCGAAAGCAATGGATGACTATACCGGAAGTTACGCTGATACAGATATGAGACAGACCATACAGGAATATGAACGAAAAGGAGTCGCATTTCTTGCAGCCGCAATCGGTCAAGACAAGGATGTCATAAGTAAAATCTATGGGAATGAAAGATTTTTGGATATTACCAATTTACATGAGTTCCCTGCAAAATTAGTTCGGATTATCGCTCGGTATTTATGATGGAAGCGCGGGCATCTCTCTCTATCTTTTTCGCATAGAGAGGATGCCCGCGCTCTATTATTTTTCAATATACGCGTATTTAAAGTAGGAACCGCCAAGAGGGAAGATCACAAAGTCCTTCACCTTGTCGTTTTTCACATAAGCATTGCCGCGGAAGTGCAGCGGTGCGAGCGGCATTTCTTCCATGAGAATTTTTTCGGCGTCAAACATCAGCTGCTTGCGCTTTTGCTCATCGGTCTCATAGTAGCTCTTATTGAGCAGATCGCGGTATTCCTTGTTGTCGAAGCGAACGACGTTGTTGCCACCCAAGTCCTTGTACATTTCGAGGAAATTGATCGGGTCGTTGAAATCGGCTCCCCATAGCCAGATACCGAAGTCGTATTTGCCATTTTGGACATCCTCGTTGAACACTTTCCATTCGGAGGTGCGAATGTCAATGTCGACTCCCAATGTTTTCTTCCACTCGTCCTGGAGTGCTTGAGCCAATTTCTTGTCCGTTTCTCCGGTGTCGTAGTAGTACGTGACCTTAGGGAATTGAGTCAGCCCGAGCTCTTTCATGCCTTCTACCAAAAGCTGCTTCGCCTTCTCCACATCCTCTTTAAAGTAGCCGTCCGGATTCAGCCCCATGGAAACGGGAACCCAGCCATAAGCGGGCGGAGCACCGGTCTGTAGGATGTTATCCACCAATTGCTGTCGGTTGATCGAATACGAAAACGCCTGGCGAATTTTTTTGTTGGTAAAAGGGGGCTTCTCTGTATTGAAGATGACGGCCTTGGTGCCGGGGTTATCTGCGACGAGCAACTTGCCTTCTTCTTTGATCTGACCGACCGCATCCGGCGATAAGCCAAAGGAAGGGTATCCTCCCCAATCCAGGTCGCCATTTTCAAACATGGACAGGGCGGTGTTGTTATCCTCGATGATGACGATATGGATCTGGTCTAGCTTGACGTTGGCGCTGTCCCAATAGGTAGGGCTTTTGCTGAAGGTAAGCTTGGACTTGTGCTCCCACGTATCCATGATAAACGGGCCATTGCCGACAATCGTTTTGGCTTCTGTTGCCCACTGGGGGTTGCTCTCGATGGTCTTTTTATGAAGCGGGTAGTAGGTAGTGAATGAGGTCAATTCGCGGAAGAACGGTGTTGGTGAGCGCAAGGTGAAATCTAGTGTGTAGTCGTCCTTTGCCTTTACCCCGACGTCCTCTTGCTTGCCTTTTCCGGAGTAATAATCCTCGCCACCTTTGATATAGAAGAGCTGATACGCGTAGCCGGAAGCGGTTTTGGGGTCGAGATTGCGCTTGATGGCGTACTCAAAATCGTGAGCGGTAACAGGATCGCCATTGCTCCATTTGGCGTCCTTTCGAATGGTAAAAGTAAAATGAGTGAAGTCAGGAGTATGCGTATAGCTCTCCGCGATAGCGTTGATCATCTGGCCTTGACGGTCGACGCTGGTCAGTCCTTCGAAGGTGAGATTGATCATGTCCATCGAGGTCGAATCTGTTGCAATGCCGGCATCCATGGTAGACGGCTCCCCGGTGATGCTCCATTGCAAGACCATTGGCTCTGAGGTAGTAGGCTTTGCTGTCACTTCCGCTGGAGGGGATTGGATATTGTCGGCGGGCTTCGAGCTACAGCCGACTGAGAGACTAAACAACAAAACAGCAGTAGAAATGCCTAGTAGCCACTTGTTCATACAGTCCTCCTGTTAAATTATTTGAAAAATAAGAAAATTTATAGTTCCTCAAAAGAATAATGCACAGCAATCAGACAGTCATTCAACATAATGTATAAATATTCACCAAAAATCATGGTTACAAGTCGGAATAAATTCATACAATTTGTCCGTTCCTTCATGAACGATCGATTTGAAGGGACAACAAAAGCCACCCGCAAAAGGTGGCTTTGTCATTAGGGAGTTAAAGTAAGGATTACTTGTTCATCGGCAAAACACCATCGCGCGATTTTCTCGTCCAAGGTGTTCCGAGATAAGAAAGCGCCCAGCGATCAAGACCATACCAGCCCGCAACCTTCCAAGCCAGAACGAGCCAAGTGGCAAAAACAAAAAGGAGTGGGTTGGTGCTGACGGTTCCTGCGAACAGAAAGCTGACGTTCATCAAGCCGCCGAAAAACGCTGCGATCCCTGTCAGGCAACCGAGGATCAAGCCGAGTCCAACGAGTACCTCACCCCAAGCAACGAGGAAGCCGAACACCTTGGCATTTGGCAATACCATATTTTCCAGGAACCAGGCGTACCACCCCGTTACGTCCTTTCCTTCGGCTGCTTTTGCCAAGGAGCCTTTTACGAACCCTTGAATCGCTCCGCCAGCCGCATCTCCGGTCCAGCTATCGGACTGGACTTTTTTCCATCCGGCAGTAATCCATGAATAGCCGACATACAGTCTGATAATCAACCAGATCGCAGCCGATTTGGTGCTGGTGAACAGGAAGTGTGAAACAGGATTTTCAGGAATAATAATTTCGTTTTGACGATTTTGCATGTGGGTGTCCTCCTACATACGTTTTCCATATCTTTGTTCGAGCCGATTTTAACATAACAAATGGCGGTGTAGTGCGGTTTGGGCATAAGTTCATACGGTGTTCATTGACACTATAAGCACGGTGTTAATGGTAAATCCTAGTGTGTATATTGCCAAAATACAGTTAATTCATGAAAGGATTGACAAGTTAAGATGTGGTAAATTATGTTAAGTTATGTTAAAAAATAAAACTTCTTGGAGCAGACTTATGAAACGAATGTGGATGTCTTTTCGTACTAAGCTTACCTTGATGATTTCTTTATTTACGATGCTGGTAGCCATTGTGTTGTCTATTACGGACTATGTTCAGTTCAAGGCGAATATTATTTCTGACCAAGCGGTACAGTACCAGCTGGTAGAGGATCATGTCACGAATGCAGTGAAGAATGTGGATATGGCATACGGCGTTTTTGAGAAAGACATGGAAAGCCGCATGCAGCAAACACTGTAAGTGTTAACGAACAATTATCGGCAAAATCCAGCGGTGGAGACGTGGGACTATGCAGCCCTGCGTGAGCAGTATGGGATGGATATTTTCATCATTGACCGAAATATCAAGGTCGTTCATTCCAGCGTCAAAACTGATATTGGGCTGGATTTCAGCAATGCCGGGGCATTTACGGAGCTGTTGAAAAAGCGGATCGATGGAAATGAGTTTTCTGCCGATGGCATGGAGGTTTCCGTCAATACAGGTCAAATCAAAAAGTTCGCTTATCTCCCTACGTTTGACCAGAAGTACCTGTTTGAAGTCAGTGTGAATTTGCAGGACAGCGCTCTTTTCCAGACCTTTAATTTCTTGGCTGTATCGCAGGCGATCACGGAGAAATACGACATGGTAAAAGACATTCTGGTCTTTTCTCACGATGGTTACGCTTTGGGGAGAACAGGGAGCGACGGGAAAGCCTTGCGAGTGATCGAGAGTCACTTGCCGATTTTTACGGAAGCATACCAATCACAAGAGATCAGAGAGTTTCATGAAAAAACTGAGGAGAAAGATCTCACTTATCGCCTCGTCCCGTACAAGCTGGGCAAAGATCCCAAAGATCTCAGCCGATCACGTGTCATCAAGATTGTGTATGATAATACAGGGCTGAACCAGAAGCTGGCGGAAAATCTGGAGTCCGTTGTCTGGAAGCTGGTTTGTTCCGTGGCAGGAGCATTGCTTCTATCCTTCCTGCTGAGTCGCTGGATTACCCGCCCGATTGATCAAATGAGGGAGATCATTACGCAGACAGCTCAATTTGATTTGCGGGAAAGAATGGCGGTGAACGAGCAGGGCACGCAGGATGAGATTGGATTGACAGCACAGTCGATCATTGTCATGCGTGAGCAATTGAGCGAGGTCGTGAGCAAGTTGGCAGCCGTGTCCCGCTCGGTCGCTGAAAATGCGCAGAGCGTCGAGCAATCTACTAACAAAGTAAGCGAGCAGTCCAGTGGAACCGCGGAGGCTACGGGCATCTTGCTAGCACATATGCAAGAGACGATGGCGGCCACAGAAGAGATGAATGCGACCTTGAATGATATGCAGAACGTCATTTACTCGATTACGAAAAGAACGGAAGAAGCGGCTGCGACCGCGCAGGATGTCAGCTCGCGGGCAACTGCTTTGCGGGAACATGCATTGGCTGCGGATAAAATGACGACAGAGCTCTATATGAATGTAAAGGCGCAAACGGAAATCGCGATCATCGACTCGAAGGAATCGATGGAAAAAATCAACCTGTTGGCAGAGGCGATACTCACGATTTCTGAACAGACGAATCTGTTGGCATTGAATGCGGCGATTGAAGCTGCACGTGCAGGAGACAGCGGTAGAGGTTTCTCTGTCGTAGCGGACGAGATACGCAGACTGGCGACACAATCGTCTGAGGTCGTGATTGATATTCAACGCATTATCCAAGTCGCGCGTGAATCCGTAGACAATCTGGCGACTCATTCGTCGAGCGTATTGGATTTCATCGATACGCAGGTCAGTCCTGACTATGATAGCATGATGGAAACATCGGAGAAGTACAATTTGGATGCACACCATTTCCATACGTTGCTGGCAGAATTCAATGCCTCTTTTGAAGAGTTGAATTCCACAATCAGCAGTGTGGTTTCTGTCGTAGAGCAAGTGACGAACTCCATGGAGAAAAGTGCACACAGTGTGGAGGCGATCACAGAGCAATCGCAGATTATTGCGGATAACAACCAACAGGTCGCAGCTATTTCAGAGAGAAATGTCGGCTTGACGCAAACGATGGAAGAGATCGTGCATCGGTTCAAAATCTAAAAGTGCCCCCTTTCTAGAAAAAATGGAAAGGGGGTTTTGTTGTAATATATTTGTAGGAAGGATGTAGGCAGTACGACTTGGATTTTTTATTGACGACGTCAAAGCCCGATATATACAAAATGGAATTCCAGGACGAAGTGCTCGTGGAAACGAAGCGATTATGGGGGAACTGACTTCCTATAGGAAAAAGGAGGCTTTACATATGGATATAAAAGAGTATATCAAGAATGGTTTTGAAGCTTACTATGCCCGATATAACCAAGTGACAGAGGAAGGCTTTTGCAGATGGATGCGGCCAGACGTCCCTGATGCCATGAAGGTAGCGGATGTCGATGACGAATGGTCCAGATGGAAGCTGGTTCCTTCTATCGTAAGTCACGAGGATGTGGCTGCGCTCGAAAAAGAATTTGGGTTGAAATTTCCGGAGTGGTATAAAGCCTTCATTTCTACCTATCATCATTATTTCGACGTCATTCCTGAACAAGGAATTGATGAGCCATTTGATCGTATTCGGGATATGTACAATCCATTGCTCTGCAAGTTAGGCTACCTTCCTTTTTCATGGGATACGGAGTACGGCAAGCTATACTGTATCGATTTGCAAGAAAGCCCGGATGAAGAGAAGTGTGCCATCTACGAAATTGATCATGAAATATTATTTGAGATGGATGAAGAAAATACGGAACGCAACGAATTGAAAGAATCACTGATCTTTTTGTATCCGAATTTCAAATCTTATTTTGACCACACTTTTTTAGAACGCGCATGACGCGAAAGCAAAACCCTCTTTCACTAAAATAGGAAAGAGGGTTTTGCTTGTGAGATTTTTGTGAGAATCGTTTGATACGCTAGGAGCCGACTACGACTCTATGAATCTTAGCTTATCAGGATTTCTGACAAAGTAGAGGTTGCGAATGACTCCATGTTCGATATGCAAAAACACAACGGTGTCGATTCTGCCGTCCTGTCTGATCACAAACCCGGTCTGGTTGTTTACAGGTGCGAGCTCTACAGAAAAATCTGGACGCTTCGAGAAGCTGCGCATCAAGCCGAGCAAGAAGGAAGCCACGCGTTCGCCAGATAGGATCGGATGCAGAGCTGCGGTGACCTTGCCGCCGCCGTCGGAGAGCAATACCGCATCTGTGGCAAGCAGCGTGAGCAATGTCTCAACATTTCCGTGCTCCAGCGCAGACAGAAAACGGCCGATCCATTCTTCGCCGAGCTCTTTTTCTGGGGGGAGATGAGGTTCCGCAGGATCAATCCCCATTTTCTTTTTTGCCCGACTAACGATCTTGCGGCAATTCGCTTCGGTTTTTCCAACCAGCTCGGCAATCTCGTCGTATTGGAAGTCAAAGGCTTCTCGCAGGACGAACACCGCTCGTTCTGCGGGAGACAGCCGCTCCAAGAGGACGAGCATTGCGTAGGATAGCAAATCTTTGGTAATGACAGAATCATAGCTGTCTGCATCAGGGGTAGAGATGGGCTCTGGCAGCCATGGTCCCGTATACAGCTCCCGTTTTTTGCGGGCCGATTTTAACAAATCGAGGCAGCGGTTTGTGGTCATTTTGCACAGGTAGGCCTTCGGTTCGGACATCTGCTCCAGCGAGACATCATGGGCCTTCACGAATACGTCCTGCACGATATCCTCCGCATCCGTGGCCGAGCCAAGCATCTGATAGGCAAGGCGGAACATGAGCCCCTTATATTGTTTGTACAGAGCCTCCATGGCTGTGTCACTTCCTCTTGTGTCTTCGTGCGTCCCTATTTTTTTCTTATTTTATCATGCTGGCAATATTCCAGGTGAACTCGCGAAATTTCCACCCCAATTTCCCTGTCAAAATGATATCGAGTCCCCATTTTCTCGTCCAAACCATTCCGCGTTCAGGGCCGAGTCCGACGCAGTAAATGTCCATGTAGCTTTTGTGTGTGGGAGCAGGGGTTCCTTCCAAGTCAGCCAGCACAATTTTTCCCAAACGTAACGCCTGTCCGGAGGCTTCCTTGCAGGTCATCGTGTCCGCTTGACCGCTTGCTGGATCTACGATGCGTGCACAATCGCCAATACTGTACACCCCCGGCGTTCCCGCTACACGATAGGATTCATCGACGACCACCTGTCCGTGTGTGGTCAGTGGCACGCCCATGCTGCGCAATGCGGGATTAGGCTGCAAGCCAAGTGACCAGACGCACAGCCCGACAGCAAGCGTGCGACCACTGGCTAGCGTCAGCATTCCGTCCCGCTCATGAAGTGCCTTTTGACCATGCAGAATGGTTACGCCGCCATCCGTGAGTGCACTCTCCAGCTTGCGCCCCATTTTGGCGGACCCTTCCATAAACAAACGATTTTGTGCGTTGATGAGATAGACTTTGACTTCATCAGGATGGATGCCGAGGCTCTTCGCTTCCCCACGCATGGCAAAAGCCATCTCTGCAGCAGTCTCCATCCCGCTGATGCCCGCTCCCGCAACGGCGATCGTCAACAATCGCTCTCGTTCGGATGGCTGTTTCTCATGGACGGCTTGGCGCATGTTGGCAAGCCACTTATCCCGAATGGACTCGGCTGCCTCGACGCCCGTCAAAGCGATGCCGCCTTGCTCTGGTTCCGGTTGGCGAATGACACTTCCTACTGCCAGGATGAGAATGTCGTAGGGCAACGGTTGTTCTTGGCCGTTTTTGTTCCGGAATAAGAGGGTTTTCTCCTTCCCTTTGATCGACGTGACTGTACCTTGCACGAATTCGACGCCCTCTGGAAACAGATTTTTTAGCGGAATCGAGATGTCTGTTTTGGCAGCAGCTGGTTTGAACAACAGGACTTTGCGAAGGTGATGAGGCTCTTTATCAAGTAAGATGAAGCGGATCGGGCGTCCTTTGCATGTATCCCGAACGGCTTTTAGTGCGTTGATACCTGCGTACCCGCCTCCGACAATCACACATGTTACTTCTTTCATGCCAATCAGCTCCTCGTTTGGTTTGACCATGTAACGAGAGTGGGAGTGATTGTGTGACACACCGTAAGAGGAAAATGTCGAAAAAAAACGAATAGGGAATAGATGGGAAGATGGACACATCAGAGCTCGTAGGAGGATTCCAAGCATGTCATACAACATCTACACTTTTGCACAAAGATCGGATCTAGACGATCAAGCTGATGCACTCATTGAAGCAAGCTGGTCTGCCTTCATGCTGAATGACGAAGTGGCTAACGAATATTACGGTCATCTGTATGACTGGTTCTCTTCTTATCAATTCATGCTGACGGACGAGGCTGACAAGGTAATGGCTGTAGGAAATGCGATTCCCTTTTATTGGGATGGCACTGCAGAAGGGCTGCCAAAAGGCTGGGATGATGTCTTTCTGCAAGGGATTGAAGACTACCGCCAAAAAAAACAGCCAAACGCGTTATCGGCACTCTCCATCTCCATCGATCCCCAGTATCGCGGACTCGGTCTGAGCAAGCAGATGGTTACGGCGATGAAGGATATCGCCAAGGAAAATGGCTTGGTGCACTTGGTGGCACCTGTACGTCCATCGCTCAAGCACAAGTACCCGCTCACGCCAATGGACAAGTATGTTCAGTGGAAAACGACCGATGACGCACCGTTTGATCCGTGGGTGCGCACGCATTGGAAGTTGGGAGCGAAAATCATGCAGGTGGCGCCGGAATCCATGCTGATCAGAGGAAATCTGAAGGATTGGGAAAGCTGGACAGGGATGAAATTCCCGGAGTCCGGATCGTACATCATTCCAGACGCATTAGTTCCCGTGCAAGTTGACGTGGAAAAGGACGAAGTGGTATATATCGAGCCGAATATTTGGATGCAGCATGTTTTATAAAGCAAAGCATTGCGCGAAGAACAAACAGCGAAGTAGCCGTTGTGGAAGCCACAGCGGTTTCTTTTTGCTTTTTCTGTCACCTTTTTGCCGTGAGACGGATCATACCTAATAGCAAGCAATCAACGGATGAGGTGAACGGGTTGAACGAAGCAGAAACAATGCCAGCGAGTCTGGAGGTTACACGGGAAGCCAGACTGAAATGGCTAATGCAGCAATACGGGGAGAAGATTTTTCATCTGGTGAGTCTCACGGTAAAGAATCATGCCTTGGCGGACGATATTACCCAAAACGTGTTTATCAAAGCATATCGGCATCTCGATCAGTTCCGGGGGGACGGACAGATCAAGCATTGGCTCTACAAGATCGCGATGAATGAAAGCAAAAAGCATTTTCGGTCTTGGTCGTTCCGCAACATTTTTCCGACGATGGATGATCATCTGGGCGACCTGATGGATCGGCAGGCAAACAATCAGGTAGAGGAAGAGATATTGAACCGGGTGAAGCGGGAAGAGATCGTCACATACATTCAATCGCTTGCACCGAAATACAGGCAGGTTATCCTCTTGCACTATTACGAAGACCTGTCGATTGCGGAAGTAGCGGACATTCTCTCGGTTTCGCAGGAGGTCGTCCGTACGCGTTTGCATCGAGCCAGAAAGCAATTGAAGAAGACCATGTCTAAGGAGGTAAAAGGATGAGCGATGATCGCATGTGGAGGGAATGGAGTCAATCAGCAAAGCAATCCGTTCGTGAGAAATATCCGTTTCATTTGGAAAAATTCGAGCAGGAAGTACTCACAAAAATTCAGCGTGAGAAGCGTCGCCGTCGCTGGCAAGTAACTTCTTGGGCAGCCGGAGTGGCAGTTGCTGCTACCCTTTTCTTCGAGATTGCTCAGCCCTTTGATGGAAGCTTGTGGGGACTGACTGGTGCAGAGCGAGGCCAGGAAGTATTTGAATGGATCACGCCAGATGAAGGTTTCACGCATGCTTTGAAGAACGGTTATCCGATTCTGCCAGAGGTGAAATTGGAGAAGGATGGTTTTGTTTATCAGATCAGGGATGCCATGGTGGATCACAGACGGATTACGTTTACGCTGTTAATCTCCGGTGAAAAAATGGAGGAGATTGCGCGGATTCCGGACGAATCGAAAAGAAGCGATATGCTTTATGGGAGACTTGGTGTAGATTTGGGGGAGCTGAGAGAAATTGGCGGTACAAGTAAGGATTTTCAATTGATCGATGGTGTGCATTATCTTATCATCAAATCGAATTACCGAATTGACGAGAAAAAAATGCGAGAGATCATGAATCAGACGAAGCCCGTTCTGCCTGTGCAAATTGTAGATATGCGCAAGAAAGAAGCTGATGAAGTGGTAGCCGAGCTGTTGCTGCCCCTACCAAGGTCCGTCGCTGCAGCAGAAAAAGTAATCGAACCGGACGCAGAAGTAGAGGCTGTGCTAGAAACAGACAGCCTGTTGACGAGGCTTAAAGTAAACCAGATAGTAGCTTCTCCGACTGTGATAGAAGCGGAGCTGGAAGCTACTTTGCAGGATGGATTCGAGCTGTATCGCTTGGAGAATGTGAAGCTGGTAGATGGGAAGGGAAAGGAATATCCGGCAATAGATGACCGAATCAATGAGAATCTGGAACGGGTTCGAGGTGGCGATGCTACCCGGGTTCAAGGCAGTGACAAGTATACCATGCAGTTTTTCCCATCTCTCTTCTTTGAAGACGTACCGGAAAAACTCGAGCTTCGATTCGACGAGGTATCTGCGAATAAGTCCATTAAAGAAAACATCGTGCTGGATCGGAATGCCAAGTACCCGCAAAGCATTTCATTTGGCAAAAAGAATAAGCTGAACATCGAAAAGGTGTATTACGACAAAGGCAAGCTTTTCATCGTCATCCCGAACGAAGGACTAGAGAAGATTAATCTGCGTGTAGAAGGTCAGTATTACAAGGATTTTATTATCGCAGAGAACCTGGAGACCGTTTCACTTACTTTCGAGGTACCCAAACAGGAAATATACAAGGTAGAGATGAGCGGACTGGAGTTTGAAAGATTCCCTTTGGATGGCGTGATACCTATTACCAAATAACGGTGCTGAAATAACGAAAAGACCACGGAATGTGGTCTTTTCTGTGCTTTTTCGACTTGTTACACTCTCTCCACCGGGCTTGTCAGGCAAGTAGGCCCACCTGTTCCCTTGTAAGAAATCTCCTCGCCCTCATACTCGTACACAGTCGCACCTGCGTCGAGGAGGCGTTGCTTGGTAATCGGGTTGCCTGCCACGACCATGCACACACGCGGCGCGAGGGCGAGAACATTGCTGCCAAGATTATCGTACTCATGATCCGGTACCTCGATTAACTGAATGCCTCTGTCGATGAGCAGTTGGCGGAAAAATACAGGCATCAGCTTGGAGTAGACGACTGCCAAATTATGATCGACCATGCTGATAATCGACATTAGATGCAGACATTCCGAAGGGCCGCGATCATACGGAAGCTGGACGACGATGATTTCATCCGTAAAATCCTTGACCATTTCCGTAATTTGAGCGATAGCCGCTTCGTTCGTACGGAAGCCAAGGCCGATCGCGAGCGTTTTTTCATCCAGCCACACGAGATCGCCGCCATCTGACAAGGCATCGCCTGTGAGCTGTCCCAGGATCGGAATATTGTTTTCTTCTAAAAAGGCTTTGTATACTTGTGCTTCTCCCTGACGGAGCTCCTTGCCAGATTTGAGAATGATCGCCCCTTTGGAAGTGAATTTCACCGGGTCGTGGGCGTAAATGGAATCCAATCCGGTCTTATCGGATTGTGGCAAATGCAAGACATTTTCCACATGCTCGCGCAGGATCGCTTCGAATTTGGCGTACTCATGAAGAGCCGTGTCCCAGTCAGGGCGGTCTGTATAGTTGAAGGTTTTCCATGATTGATCGAGATGTTCTTGACTGATAAATGCTTGATGGGGATGCTTGATGATGACGGTTTTCATCTTTTTGACCATGGATTGGCTGCCTTGGAACATAGTTGCCTCCCTTTTTCCACATTACAGAATATTATTCATATTTCGAAATGTTCTTCATTAGTTTACACATTCTGATTTCTGACTGTCAATCTGTGATTCGTACCTGGAGTTTTTTTGCGATTCACAAAATTGGAGCAAATGGTTTAACATAGTTTCATATGAGAAGATAGAGAGAAAAGGGGGGATGACCGTGATTCAATCGTTTGATCGAGCGATGGCGATTGCAACGGCACTTTCGTCGGATGAGCATAGAAAATGGTGGACGATCAATGATTTAGCGAAGGAATGCCAGCTCCCGGTCAGCACCATTTATCGACTGTTGTACACGTTGATGAAGCATGGACTGGTAGAGCAGGATGCTGCGACCAAGCAATATACGTTGGGGATTAAATGGATGGAGTTCGGCTTGCGGGTGCTCGATCGGATTGATTATCGCAAAGTAATCAAGCCGATGATCGAGGAGCTCGCCAGAGAAGTGAACGAAAGTGTTTATTTCAGTCAGCCTAGCGGACTCGAATCCATTGTCGTCGATCGGGTAGATAGTCAGCACAATATCCGTATATACGATCAGTTGGGCTTGCGGATTCCGATGCATATCGGTGCGGCCAATAAAGTCGTGCTTGCACACATGCCTGTGGAAGAAGCCAGACAAACGGTAGTCCAGCTCGTGGGTGAAGAGCAGGCGCCTGCTTTTATGGAGAAGCTCCAGGAGATCAGAGCTGCTGGTCATGCGGTCAGCTTTGCGGAACGGACGGAAAATACGGCGTCCGTCGCAGCACCGGTGATTGATTACAACCAAAAGGTAATCGGGGCGTTAAGCATTGGAATTGTTACGTATGATTTGAAGGAGGAACGGCTCCAGTATTTGATTGAACGGGTAAAGGATGTCGCTCACAAAACCTCGCAACGGCTAGGCGGCCTGTCAAAGGCTTGACTGGCCTTTTTTTATTTTGATTTCCTTGTAACATTTCCCTTTTGCTTCCGACTATTGGGCTATGAACGTAAAAAAAGAGGAAGCCAGGAGGAAATTCAAAATGAAACCATACGCAACCAAAAAGCTGATGATCACAGTAGGAGCTGCTGCTTTGCTCTTCTCAAGCCCATTGTGGGTTGCGCAACCACAAGTAACTGTACAAGCCGCGGCAGTCAAATCGACACAACCCCAATTGAGCAAATTAGCCCAAAAAACCGTAGACAGGCTGAACAAACACTACCCGGAATTAAAAAATGCGGAAAAAACCATTTCGCGTAACAATCAGGAGCGAGATGTCTTCCACATCCAATTCCGCATCTTCAGCAACAAGGAGCGGACGGAAGTATCCCTGTATGCGGATGCCAAAATCGATGCAAACAACGGTATGCTGTTATTCTTCTCTGCACACGACATTCCCAAAAAGAAACCGACTGCACCTCCTACGGAAGCGATGGGAAAAGAAAAAGCGCCGAGTATTCTGAAGGATTTCATCGGTGACGCCATCAAGCAATACCAAATAGACGAGGTAACAGTTGATGGTGAGGGTGCAGAGGCCGTGGCAAATGTGCGTTTCGTTCGGGTTGTGAATCAGATTCCGGTAAAAGACGATCTTTACGTAGTAGGGATCAATGGAGTAGGCGAGCTAGACTATATAAACGCAGGAAACACAACAGGATTGCAGATGGACGCAAGTAAATTCGCTGCTCCGTCAGGGGTTAAGAATCCAGACGAATTCGGCAAACAATTAGAAGACATGCTCCACCTTAGATATGAGCAAAAAGCAAGAGACATAAGCGCTGGCTTCCGCCCAGTCTACAGCCTGAATTTTTCCGGATATCTGGATGCACGTTCAGGAGCCGAGGTAGAGTCCGGATGGACCAAGAAAAATAAGTACGGGAAACCAATCCCGATAACGCCTGGCAACCAGCGGGTCTTCGCCAAAACAAATGAGGAGATAGCCACCGCACTCTCCACTTTTATTCCATTGCCTGAAGGAATTGAGTTTAAAATAACCAAAGGTGCGCCAGTTCTCGAAGGGGAAAAGGAGTATGATGCCGTGGTTGGAAACAAAAAGTTCTCAGTGAGGACAGTAAATGATCAGATTGCGTACTTCCATGTAGTTGAAAACCCACCAAAGCAGAAAGTGATTACAGAGGCAGCTGCCGAGGAAAAAGCAGTGGTGTTTCTGCAACCGTTTGTAGACGCAGAGGTAACGGAGCTGGTGCCACAAATGGAGCTGGTACCACAAATGAATAACAGAGAAGCAGGCAAGCAAACGTTTCTATTTTCCCCTGTACACCAAGGGATTATGGTTGAGGGACAGGGCTATTCAGTAAAAGTTGACATGCATACGGGAGACATTGTATCCGCCAGTTTACCAGTAATTACTGGTAAATTATCCTATGATGATGCCTCAAATGTCGTAGGGCCCGAGCAAGCCGTACAAGCATTGTTGAAAGCTAATCCGCTTACACTGCGCTACGTGTTTCCTTCCCTTAACGGACGGTACCAGGGAACACCTGTCCTTGTTTATGAGCCGAAAGAAAGAAACGGAAAGGTTGACGCGGTTACAGGTCAATTTATCAAGTAGGGAGCAGGGAGAGGAAATCCAGTGCAGGACACAGTCGATTACGAAGCGCGGATTAAAGCGATCTATCGCGAGCATTACCGTGATGTCTATCAATATCTCTACTACTTTACGGGGAAGCGTGAGCATGCGGAGGATTTGACACAGGAAGTGTTTATCCGGGTCTTGGACGCTTTAGCCAGATATGAAGAGCGTTCCAGTGTGAAGACATGGATTTTGCATATTGCCAAGCATGTCGCCATCGATGATTACCGGAAGAGGCGGGTGCAAACGCTTTTTGGCATGGATTTGTTAAAAGGGCTGCCTTCTCTTCTGGGAAGGCCGGAAGCGGAGCTGGCTTCCAAGGAAGAACAGCTGGAAATTGAGCAGGCGATGCAGAAAATGAAGACGCATCATCGGAATGTACTGATTTTGCGTGGCATCAAGGCCTACAGTATTCGGGAAACGGCAGAAATCCTCGGAACAAGCGAAGCCAAGGTCCGCGTAGATTTTCATCGGGCAACAAAAGAACTCAAAAAAGTTTTGCATGTCGATTGGATAGGAGGGTTGGCCAATGAATACTCCAAATGACGAGCAATTCTTCGCGGCTCTTCCTCGGTCAAAGGATGCGGAACCAAGAAGCGAATTCGTAGAAGCGCTGGAAGCAAAGCTGGTGCAACGGGCACGCACCAAAACGAATCGTCCGAAAAGAATCGTCCTCAAGCTGGCGACATGGACAGTTTCCGCTGCGACGGTGGCAGCAGCAGTATGGATGATGGGGGTAACCCCGGAGATATTCAAGCAATCTCGGTTTGAATCACAAGCGCATCTGGTACCCCGCTCCTTCTCATCGGCAGAAATAACAGAAAGCGAGCTAAGCCAAGCGGCGATTAGAACGTTGGAAAAGCTGTACGAGAAATATCCTCCTTTTCGGGAAGCGGAAAAGAGGGTCTACGTAACCAAAGCTCCTCGCGAGGTGTACAACATAGATTTTCGCACGTTCAGCAACAAAGATCGAACAGAAGTGTCGCTATATGCCAGAGCGAAATTGGACGCCAAAAGCGGACTCTTGCTCGGGTTCGACCTGGAAAAGATTCCAGGGCAAGAGAAAGTCGAAGGAGTGCCTTCCAAGGAGAGAATAGAGCGACAGGCGAAGGCATTTATGGAACCGTTTCTGGGCAAAAATCTGGAACAGTATCGGATCGAACAAGTAGATGGGCAAGAGGGAGCAGATACCGTTTCGCATGAAGCCGTCCGATTGCAACGCTACGTGAATGACGTGCAGGTAGAGGGAGATAACTATGGGATCGGCATGAGCGATGCCGGGCATATTCGCTATGTCAATTCAGGGGATTCAACGGGAATGAATTTGGACACCGGGCAGTTTCCTTCAATTGCTGAGCGGCCTTCTCCGAAGAAAACGGAGAGCGGACTTGCGGAAGTCATGCAACTGACGTATCAGAGAGTCGGGAAGGAGGATGTGGACTACGTTCTTCGCTACACGGAAAACTTCTCCGGGTATCTCGACGCTCGTACTGGCAAGGAGGTGAAAACGACCTTGTGGCGCGGGGAGTCGTTTCGCGACAGTATTGCCGTCAATCCCGGAGGCAAGAAGACAATGGTTGCATCGGAAAAAGAGGCTGCGGCCGCCATGGAGTTCTTCGGTCAGAAGGTGGAGGGCTTCACATTTACCGGGAGTAATGTGCCTGAATATATGATGGGAGACAACGAACGGGAATACCAGGCCAAAAAAGGAGAGCGATTCATGCAGCTGACTACCGTCAACAATCGGGCAGCAGCGTTCAAGATATCTTATCCTGAGCTGAGAGAAGGTGATCCGACACTTGCCGTTGCAGAATTGCAGGAGCGAGCGATCTTGTTTTTGGAGCCGTATCTGGATTCACGGGTGAAGACTGTTCGGATGCAGGAGCAAATTTATGTGATGGGCAGACAGGTTGAATTGAACTTTGTCCGAGAAGTAAACGGCGTAATGGTGCCGGATCAGTATTATAAGGTCACGATCGACGGGCAGACAGGAGAAATTATCGGGGTGAATTTAACATTCCCGCATGAGCAGGAGACCTTCCCAGATGCTTCCAAGGTGATTTCAGCAGAAGAGGCGGCGCGGGTTTATCTCCAACATAAATCACTCAGTCCCCGTTATCTATTCCCGCTTGAAAACAATAGGATTCAAGAGCAACCGGTCTTGGTCTATTCGGCGGAGATACTGAAAAGCAACGGGGATGTGGATGCCATTACGGGAGAATGGCTGCCATTCCAATAAAGAGAGACACCAGGGGGAGACTCCTGGTGTTTTGTTTTGCGTAATGCCTCCCGGAAATTGCATAGTAAAGCGTGAGGGGAAGGGCAACCGACCGTCATTTGCATCATTAGCGATCGAATGGAAAAAGACACAGTCCCTCTGCAAAACCTGCATGCAGCTACTGTGCCTTATACGGAAGCATAATGGTGAACTTGGTTCCTACTCGTGGTTTGCTGGTTACATTGACCGTTCCGCCAATCGCATGAATGACATGATAGGAATAAGTCAATCCAAGGCCGGTCCCAGTTGTTTTCGTAGAAAAGTAAATCGTTCCGAGGCGGCTGATCTGTCCTGCATCCATGCCGACGCCGTTATCCTTGATGACCAACAGGGCTTTGTTTCGCTCGATGAGCAAGTCCAGGGAGACTTTTCCGTCCGAAATATCCGCGCACGCCTCGATGGCATTTTTGATGAAATTCACCAATACTTGCTTGAACTCGTCTGGATTGGCCTTGATCGTCACAGGTCTCTCAAAATCTTGCAGCGTAAGTTCCACGTTATGCATATTGGCAAAGGGGAGCATCACCTCGCGGATGGCATGCAAATGCTCGCTAACATTAATGATCTCATGCCGTTCCTTGAGCGGCTTGGAAATCGCAAGGTACTCGGTCAAAATGGCTTCTGTCCGTTGGATTTCATCGAGACTGATGCGAATGTATTGCTCGACTTTTACCAAATTTTCCGGACATTCCTGTATTAATTTCAAGAAGCCTTTGACTGCTGTCAGCGGATTGCGAACCTCGTGTGCGAGCGATGCAGCAACATGGCTCATCGTTTGGATTTTTTCATTTTGCGCGTGGCGGATAAACAGCTCCTTATCCGAAACGCATTTGCTGAAAAGCGACATTAATAACCAGAGGCCGAAAAAGTTTTGAATAGGAATCAGCATGGTGTAGTAAACGAGGTGTTGAGTTACATACGCGGGAAAAAAGTAATAAGTAGTCCCTAAAGCAACCGTAGAAAAAATCGCACTCGTCATAAAAAGATACAGTGTTTTCCGATAACTGGCTTTGTAGTGTCGATACAAAAAGAGTGACAAGACAAAATTGACTGTAAGGATCAGCAGGGCAACCCATGTTCCTTCTCCACCCAGGTAGTAACGATAAACCAAGGCTTCTATCAGAAGGAGCAAGGCAATCTCGATTCCGCCATAAACCAGTCCGAAAAGAATGATGACATGTCGGATATCAAAAAACATGCCAGTCGTGACACTCGGGGCGAAGGTCATCGCGAGAAACATGCAGGCTGAGCTGGTGATGACGATAAAGGAACGGCTGTAGTTCCTCATTTTGTCACGGTAATAAATGTTGAAAAACACAAACGGGATAATCGCGAAAAACCATTGAAGAATGACTTCTTTTAATAGACTCATGTAGCATCCCCATCGCAAATATTTGCTAGGCTTGTATCAATCTACGATAATTCGACAAGACACAACAAAATCCCTCTTGGTGTTACACAAGAAACTGGAATATTTATCAAGAAAATTCTTTCGGTAAACCTAGTTGACAGATAGGTAATTGCCAGATTATATTCTGTATATACTTATACAAACGTTTTGAAAATAGAAACTACTCTTATCAAGAGAAGGCTGAGGGAATGGCCCTATGAAGCCCGGCAACCTAGCACGAGAGAATGCGTTCTTTCGAGCCAAGGTGCTAACTCCAACAGGTAGAATACCTGACAGATAAGAGGCGAGAATCTTGTCGATTTTTGTCCTCTTTCTCTGTGAAAGAGGATTTTTTGCGTAGCTGTCGTGGGGAAGAAGCGCATTTCCAGTCTACGCTTCGGCCTCCGCCCCGCTGTGAGTGAAGACTGTCCGCTTCGGAAGAAATGGCGGGAGCGCTTCAAACGTAGAAGGTTCGAGGAAGGATTTCATAACTGAAGCTGAAATTCCCCGCCATTTCTTCCTACGCTGGGGTGGGCTCCAGAGGCGCTTGGACTGGAAATACGCTTCTTCTACGAGGCTTTTGTTTCCTTCTTGAAAGTGAATGAAGGGAAACAAAATATTTAATCTTGTTATCTGTTTTCAAAAAGAAAAAGGGGGAGCATCTCAATGAAAAAGAAACTCGGTCTGATCACATCACTTGTTTTGGCAGCATCTATTCTTGTGACGGCGTGCGGCAGCGGAGCGACAACGGGAACCGGCAGCACAAACGGCGGTGCTTCGGGAGAGAAGGCGAAGAGAATCGCACTGATCATGCGTCAAAACGTAGGAACATTCTCTGCACAATACATCAATGGCGTGAAGACAGAGGTGGAGAAAAACGGCGGCGAGTTGACCGTATTCAACGCAGATACCGATCTGGCAAAAATGGCGTCCAACCTCGACGCGGCTGTGAACCAAAAGTTTGATGGCATTCTGATCGACCATGGTACGGCGGAAGCGTTACAGCAGGGCACGCAAAAGGCCGTGGATAAAAAAATCCCGGTCGTCCTGTTTGATACAGACATCAACATTCCTGGTGTGCCAGTTGTGGCGCAGGATGACAACAAGTTGGCAGAGCTGAGCCTGGAGAAGCTGGCTGCAGATACAAACGGCAAAGGAAACATCGTCAAAATTTGGGTAGCTGGCTTTGCTCCTATGGAAAAACGCCAAGTCACGTATGAAGCTTTCCAGAAGAAATACCCGGATATTAAAGAAATTGCGGCATTTGGTTCTGCCACCAACAATACGGCACTCGATACACAAACGCAGATGGAAGCGATCTTGAAAAAGTATCCGAACAAAGGCGACATCACAGCAGTATGGGCGGCTTGGGATGAATTTGCCAAAGGGGCTACACGTGCCATCCAGCAGGCAGGGCGTACGGAAATCAAAGTATACTCCATCGATTTGAGCGATGAGGATCTGCAAATGATTCAGGCGGAAAACTCTCCGTGGACAGCGACGGCAGCAGTAGACCCATCCAATATCGGACGCATTCATGCGCAAACCGTGTTCCAAAAAATCAAAGGCGAACAAGTGCCAGACAACGTGAAGCTGAATCCAGTGCTGGTGAAACAGGAAGACCTGCCGAAGGATAAGAAAGTAACGATGGGCGACCTGTCCCAATACGTGCAAGAGTGGGGCAAGTAAGAACCAAATTGGCTTTTCCCGTTGATCTGTATCGTCAACGGGATTTTTCCTTATAGAGGTTGGAACACGCAGGTAAACAGGAGGTGTGAATGATGCCCACATTGCAGATGAAAGGGATAGCGAAGCAGTTTTCTGGGGTTCCTGCCCTGCGATCCGTTGATTTTGAGGTGCGCGCAGGGGAGGTTCATGCACTGCTCGGAGCGAATGGCGCGGGGAAGAGCACCCTGATGAAAATTCTCACGGGAGCGTATCAGGCAGATAGCGGTACAATCACCATCGATGGCCAGTCCGTGTCGATTCAATCTCCGCAGGACGCTAAAGCACAGGGCATTCAATGTGTATATCAGGAAGTGGACACCGCCTTGATCCCGTATTTGAGCGTTGCCGAAAATATTTTGCTCGACCAGCTTGTCCAAGCAAAAACCAAGGGGCTGATCAACTGGCAGAGCTTGTACAACGAATCGGAGCAGATTTTAAAAAATTTCGGCTTCCCCATTCCGGTGAGGATGCTCGTCGAAGAATGTACGCTGTCGGAAAAGCAATTGATTTTGATTGCACGGGCTACCGTTCAAAAGGCCAAGTACGTTATTTTCGATGAACCGACCGCGCCGTTGAGCACAAAGGAGAGCGGACGGCTGTTTCAAATCATTGCGCAGTTGAAAAAAGCTGGGGTCGGGATCATTTACATTTCCCACCGCCTGCCGGAAATCTTTGAAATCTGTGATCGGATCACGATTATGCGTGATGGTCAGCATGTCGTGACCACAGACACGGCGAAGACCAATATGGACGAAGTGATCGCGAACATGCTGGGCAAAAGCTTCGACGAGGAGTTCCCGAAGCTGGAAGTGCCGATTGGCGAAACGATTTTTGAGGCGTCAGGAGTGGCTGGCGGCAAAGTACGCGGAGTCGACATGCAGGTTCGCGAGGGAGAGATCGTTGGCGTCGTCGGTCTGGTTGGGGCAGGGAAGACCGAGCTTGCCCGATTGCTCTTCGGTGCAGATGAGGCAAAGGCTGGAGCCGTTCGATTGCATGGAACACGTATCCAACTGCGCTCGCCAAAAGACGCCGTCGATGCTGGAATCGTGCTCGTTCCGGAGGAAAGGCGCAAGGAAGGAATTTTCGTAGAGGAGTCTGTGCAGAACAACCTGTCTGTCGCCTCGTTGAAAAAGAAGTCCTGGTTCGGTTTTATCAAAAGAGGAGCAGAAGCGGCTAACGCAAGAGAGCTCGTGCAGCGCCTTGGTGTGAAAACAGCCGATATCAAGCAGCTGGTCGGTTTCCTCAGCGGCGGAAACCAGCAAAAAGTCGCAATCGGCAAATGGCTGGATACAAACGCTCACCTCTTTATGTTTGACGAGCCGACAAAAGGGGTAGATATTGGCGCGAAAAGCGACATTTACCGCCTGATCGGAAATCTCGCTGAGCAGAAAAAGGGTGTCCTGTATTTCTCCTGTGAGTTTCAGGAAGTCATCGGGATCGCAGACCGGATTCTCGTCATGTTCGAGGGCAGGATCGTGAAGGAATTGAGTCGCGAGGAAGCAACACAAGAGCTGATTATGTACTACGCAAGCGGAGGTGAGTAACGTGGCAGATAAAAAGTTTAGTTTATTTGATTTTGTTTACAAATACGGTACGGTTGCAGTTATTGTCATTGTCATGCTGTTATTCAGTTTGACCAACCCGTATTTCTTCACGTACGACAACTTGACGGACATTCTTCGCTCCATCTCGATTGTGACATTTGTTGCGATTGGCGTTACGTTCTCGCTGATCGTCGGAGGCTTTGACTTGTCTGTAGGATCGACGGTTTCGTTGACCACAGTCGTTTCTGCTTCGATGATGGTTTGGTACGAACAAGGAGTTTTCACGACACTGGTTGTCCCGATTGTACTCAGCTTGCTCGTCGGGCTGGTCAACGCCTTCCTGGTTGTGAAAATCCGCATTCCTGATTTGCTGGCTACTTTGGCGATGCTCTACATCGTCAACGGCATTCATATGACGTATTCCCAAGGCTACTCGATCTACGCAAACATGCCAATGCAGGACGGCTCACAGGCTCCGGGAAAATTCCAGGAATGGTTCCTATGGCTGGGCCAAGGAGAAATTCTCTCCGTACCAGTCCCTGTTATCCTGACCTTTTTACTTGTCGCGATCACGCATGTGTACTTGACCTATACGAGGCAGGGGCGAATGCTGTACATGACAGGCGGCAATTTGGAAGCGGCCCGTCTGTCGGGGATTCCTGTGAATCGCTATCGTACCTTGGCTTATGTGCTCTCCGCTCTTTTTGCAGGCTTGGGCGGGATGCTCTTGGCAGCACGGATCGGTACCGGGCAGGTGAGTAGCGGCGGCTCCATGCTGATGGATGCAGTAGCGGCTGCTTTCGTAGGCTTCTCCGTATTCGGTGCAGGAAAGCCAAACGTTTTTGGTACATTTGTGGGAGCCATCCTGATCGGGGTGCTACTCAACGGCATGACGATGCTCAATCTGCCGTATTATGCTTACGATATAATTAAGGGGACGGTACTGGCGCTTGCCCTGGCTGTGACCTATTATCAGCTGCGCAGAAAACGAAACGCTTAGAATCGTAATCTTTTTGCTTTTCTCTCATCAATTTCTCATCTTCCTATTATTCCCTTCTCTTTTTTGAAGCTTAGTATGGGTCTTACTCAAGTGAGACAAATGCGAAAGCAAATTCAAATAAAGAGAAGGGATGTTGTTTTTTATGCGTATACTCGTTGTGCCTTCGGGCTTTAAGGAAAGTTTAGATGCCGAGCAAGCAGCTGAGTGCATGAAAGAAGGAATTCTGCGCGTACTCCCGCTCTCCCAAGTACAAACACTGCCGATGGTAGACGGAGGAGAAGGCTTTACAAAAGCGATTGTGAAAATTTCGAATGGCTCAATTATTGATAAGGAAGTAACAGGTCCCGTAGGAGAAAAGGTTCCTTCCCATTTCGGGATATTCGGATCAAAGACGACAGGTCAAACGGCTGTGATTGAGATGGCAGCAGCAGCCGGACTGCGACTGGTTCCGAGAAGCTTGCGTGATCCGCGCAAAACGACGACACATGGCGTCGGTGAATTGATCAAAGCGGCACTGGACATGGGGGCAGATCGTATTTTGCTAGGCTGCGGCGATTCCGGTACTTCCGATGGCGGGGCAGGAATGGCGCAAGCACTTGGCGCGAAATTTTTGGATGCAAGCGGTCAAGAAATCCGTATTGAAGGCGGAATTTCGCTGGCAAAAGTAACGAAAATTGATGTATCCGGCATGGACAAAAGACTCAAGCAGGTGCAAATCGATGTGGCTTGCAACTGGTTTAACAAGCTGTGTGGGGAAAACGGAGTCGCTCGCGTGTTTGGCCCGCAAAAGGGAGCGACGCCTGAGCAAGTCGTTGAGTTGGAAGAAGCACTCGAACAATTCGCGGCTATCATCGAGCGGGATTTCGGTATCGACGTCAGAGACATGCCGGGCAGTGGTGCCTCGGGTGGCTTGGGAGCCGGACTGCATGCGCTGACGGGTGCAAATCTGTTTCCACGCTACGACATCATCATGAAATACATTGATTTGGATCGGATGCTTCAAGAGACAGACCTTGTGTTTACGGCGGAAGGAAGCATTGATTTTCAAACACCGCGAGGAAAAATTCCAGTGGAAGTGGCAAAGAGGGCAAAGAAGCATGCCCTGCCGGTAGTGGCTTTGGTTGGGACTGTTGGCAAAGGTGCCCGACTCAATTATGAGCACGGAATTGATGCGTACACGAGTATTTTGCCGATGCCGTCTACGTTGGAAGAAGCGTTCATGCATGCGCAGAAATGGCTGACCGATTGCTCGGAAAGCTCCATGAGAACCATCATGGTGGGCCTGCAGCTCGCAAATCGTTTAATGGAGAAGGAGCAAGTATCGTGATTGCACAGACTATTGCAAAGGAAAGGCCTGCGTGGGTCCTTCCGATCGTCCTGATTATGTTCGTTGAATTACTGCTCATGCTGCCGTCTTCCCTGACATTTGAGGCCAAATGGAGCTTGTTCGGCTTCTGTGTCGCTGTGATCCTGTGGACGACAACCTCGCTGAACTCCGCCTATGTAGCGATTGGCTCCGTGTTACTCCTCGTCGTGACAGGAACGGCTGACCAGGAAATTTTGTTCGACTCGCTCGCCTCCGATGTCATTTGGTTAATGATTGGCTCGTTCATTCTCGGCGGCGCTCTCCAAGTGACAGGCTTGGCAGGAAAACTCACAGATCTGGTCGTGAGCAAGGCAAAGAATGTCAAAAGCTTGTTTTGGCTCTTGACGGTCGTCGTTCAATTTCTCGCATTCTTTATCCCGTCTACTTCTGGACGCGCAGCGGTGCTACTGCCTGTTTTCCACTCGCTGACCTCAGAAATCGGGAACAAACAAATTACGAAAGCCATGGCGATCCTGATTCCGACGATTATTTTAGTATCGACGAGTTCCACCATGATTGGAGCGGGCTCCCATTTTATCGCACTCGATATGCTGAAGGAGTTCAATGGGGAAGGGATTAGTTTCGCGGAGTGGCTGTTGTGGGGACTGCCGTTCGGGGTTGTGGCCAGCATCGTTACTTGCCGGATTGTTCTGGCTCTGTTTCTCTCTAAAGAAGAGATGCAGCGCCCACTCGCGAGTAAAAAGCTTTCTCTTACCTTGTCCCGCAACGAAAAATATACGGTTGCTGTGATCGGGGCGATGGTCATTTTCTGGCTGACAGAGCGTTTTCACGGAATCGAGATTGCTACCACGACAGTTGTCGGCGCCTTTCTTTTGACACTCCCCAATGTGGGCGTCATGAAGTGGAAGGATGGCGTACAGTCTGTCTCGTGGAACCTGATTCTGTTTGTAGGGGCGGCCATTGCCCTCGGAAAGTCGTTGTTGGAGAGCGGCGCGGCAGAGTGGATCATGAAGAAGCTGTTCGCGATCACCGAGCAGTTGGAAGGCGAATCGTCGCTTCTGATTATTGTGGTTATTACTTTGCTGACACTGACATCCCATCTGTACATTACATCGCACACGACGAGAGCCGTCATTCTTGTTCCGCCGCTTCTCTACTTTGCGAGCAGCCTTGATTTGAATGAAGTGACCGTGTTGTTCTTAGGAATGATCGGCATGAACTACTGCCTGACCTTCCCTGTCAGCTCCAAAGCATTGCTCATGTTCCAGGAAAGCGGCAAGGAAACCTTTTTGCCAAAGGATTTGCTGCGATTGAGCTTGTATGCAGGTGTAGCCCACGCGATCCTGATGGTCGTCTTTTATTACGCGTACTGGCAGTGGGTGGGATTATCGATATAAGTAAGGAATTATATCTTTCGTACGGATTACTCTTTGATCCACAGCCAATATTTGCTAAACTCATCTGGATAATGGATGCAAGGTTTAGGAGGATTACATGTCGGAGCGAATATTAATTGTGGAAGATGAAGAGAAAATTGCTCGTGTGATTCAATTAGAGCTGGAATACGAAGGATACGAAAGCGAGATCGCCAAAACAGGGCTAGAGGCGCTGGAACAATACAATCAAGGTGGATGGAACTTGATTTTGCTCGATGTATTGCTGCCAGGCTTGTCAGGGATAGAAGTGCTTCGCCGGATTCGGGTAAAGGACTCCGCGACGCCAGTCATTTTGTTGACGGCAAGAAATGCAGTCGTGGACAAGGTAAATGGACTCGATCAAGGCGCGAACGACTACATTACGAAGCCTTTTGAAATCGAAGAGCTGCTGGCTCGCATCCGTTCCTGCCTCCGCTTGTCCCAAATGACAAGAAAAGTGGAAGCCAGCTGCAAAGTAGAAGTAGCAGATTTAAGCCTGGATGAAAAATCGAGGGAAGTAACAAGAGGTTCCAGTCAGATCGAGCTGACACCGCGTGAATTCGATTTGTTGCTTTATCTGATGCAGAATAAAAACCAAGTTCTGAATCGTGAACAGATTCTTACACACGTATGGGGATTTGATTATTTCGGAGACACAAATGTCGTTGACGTGTATATCCGTTACTTGCGTAAAAAGGTGGACCAAGGGTATGAAACCCCGCTTTTGCATACAGTACGAGGCGTTGGTTATATGCTGAAGGGGTAGATTATGAAAATCAAAAATAAAATTCATTTGTTCTCCACGGTCGCGCTCTTGCTTCTGCTGCTCATGGTCAACAGCTTCATTTACTTCGTGTTCTACAAAGTGACAACAGACGGAGAGCTGGATCGTCTGCAACGAGAAGTTCTGCACATCCAGAGTGGACTCAATCAGACCGGTGTGGAAAATTTTGACCCTGCTACGCTGCTGCAGCCGTATTTGCCATCGTACGGGATGATCCGGATTATCGATCAGCAGTCACGGGCCATCGTCACGCAGGAAGTAGACAGCACGCAACCAATCCCGGCCCCGAAGCCCCTCTTTGAAAGAAAGGCGAGTGACGGTGTCTTCGATGTCAAAGGTGTGAAATACGCGTACGTCAAGGTCCCGATTATTTGGACGAATGGAAAAATTGTCACGCTAGAAGTGATTGAAAGTATTGCGGGCTTGCAAAAGAATTTGAACCTGCTGCAAAACGTTCTGTTATTTGCTTCGCTGTTCGTGCTGATTCCTGCTTTTTTTGCTGGACGCATGTTGAGCAATCTGATTTTGCGACCAGTCAACTCGATGATTCAAACAATGGAAGACATTCAAGCGCGCAGTATTTTTAAGAAAATACCGCTTGAGCACACATCCAAGGATGAATTGCACGCGTTAGGCAGTACCTTTAACAAAATGATGGATTTATTGCAGCAAAACTTCGAGAAGCAGCAGCAGTTCGTCTCAGATGCTTCCCATGAATTGAAAACGCCGCTGACCGTAGTAGAAAGCTATGCGAAGCTATTGAAGCGTTGGGGGACGAAAAAGCCGGAGGTTCTGGCAGAGTCGGTGGAAGCGATCTATTCGGAAGCCGTGCGCATGAAGGATATGACCAATCAAATGCTCCTTCTCGCAAACAATAGCGCCGAATGGAATCTGGATGTCAAAGAAATCGACTTGATCCCGATGTGCCAAACGACCATTTCGCAATTAACCAATGCGTATGGCAGGTCCTTTCAACTGGGCGCAAACCACGAATCGGTTCCTGTGATGGCCGATGAACAAAAACTAAAACAAGTGCTCGTCGTTTTACTCGACAATGCGATGAAATACAGCTCGAATGAAATCGAGGTTGGGGTGGGGCTTCAAGGGGACCGCCCATATATCTCAGTCAAGGATTACGGAATGGGGATTCCCAAGGAAGATTTGCAGCATGTTTTTGATCGTTTCTTCCGTGTTGACAAAGCCCGCAGCCGCGAAACAGGTGGCGTAGGACTGGGGCTTTCCATTGCCAAACAGATCGTTGATGCCCATCAAGGCGATATTGCACTGGATAGCGAAGAAGGGAAATGGACGCTCGTGACCGTTTTTCTGCCAGGGCAGGCTAAGAAATAGCAGGAGGTACGTATGAATAAAAAATGGAAAATAGGGCTGCTGGCGAGCTTTCTGTTGGTCACGACGGCATTTGGCATGCAACGGATCTTCGCGAGCATGGATTTGCAGTCATTGTCAGCGGAGGAAGTCAAACAGATCGTGACGGCCCGCTACCCGGGGAAGATTGAATCGATTTCCATGACGGACGTAGGAGAAAACAGCATCTACAATCTCCAGCTCCTCAATGAGCGCGGAACGTATAGTGTGATGGTGAATGCACAGACGGGCGAAATTATTGATTTGAAAGAGCTCTCCTTGGTCGCAGCCACTGCGCAGCCGAAGGCAAATGAAACGGCGACGAATTCAACGCAGCCGGGTTCAAATCCGACAGCCAGCACAGCGCAACCGAACGGCAGCGGGAAGGATGCTTCAGGCAACGCGACAAAACCAGCAGGAGCGGGAACGGTGGGGACTGTTGCGCCAGGCAAACAACAGCCTGCTACTTCAACCCAGACACAAACACAGCAGCAGTCGAAGCCGAATCAAAGCTCAAATCCACCAGCGCAGCCACAGACAAAAATTACGGAACAGCAAGCGAAACAGATTGCGACGGAAAGAACAAGTGGCGGCAAGATCGATGATGTTGATTTAATCGAAACAAAGAGTGGAGCAGTCTATCGAGTGATCACGAAAAAAGATTCCCAAACGGTAGATGTACGCATACATGCCATTACCGGAAAAGTGCTCTCGACTACCACCATCGACAATAGCTCTACCGATGATGATGATGACGATGATGACCAGACACCAGCCGATAAAAATGGCAGCGCTCCGGCAGATGCATCTACAAGTGATGACACGAACACGAATGACACCGACGACGATGATCTGGATGATGGTGATGATGATTAGGATTTAGCATTTAAATAGAGAAAGCCGTCAGTGTCTGCATTGACGGTTTTTTCGTTCCGGAGGGAAATCGATGATTACATATCCGACTGAAGCGGTTCGGGAGACGATGGAGAGATGGTTTGCGATGTTTCCCGGTATGCTTGAATTGTCTCAGCAGCGAATCAAAACGCGCGATAACTGGAGAACTTGGGAGATAAAATTAGGTCATGAGCGTACAAAGCTGGAAATCGACAAAAAAACGGGTTATATAACCGAGTTTCGTTTGGAGGATGAAATTCATCAAGATTCGGTTGCTTCTGGAGAGCCGATCGATACCGAGACAGCAACGCAACGTATCATAGATGTAGCGGAAGCACTGTATGGCGACCATCTGAATGAGATGGTGAGAGATGGCACGGCGAGCTTGTCAGAGTATCGTGAGGAAAAGAAGTGGAAACTTTCTTATCGTTATTGTTTTCACGATAATCCGCTTGCTAGCGTGTATCTGTTTATTACGTTAGACGAGTGGGGTAATTTGACTGACATCTACTACCGGGGACTTCATGATTTTGATCCGAAAAACAAGCCCTCCAAGCCAAAAGTGATAACAATGGAGGAGGCAAAACAAGCGTATCTTGCTTTGTTTCAGGAAAATATGATGCTCGTCTGCGACGAACAGGAAGAAGGGATACTCCAGTATCTCCCTGATGAGCCACCGATGGACTATGCCGTTATTCATGCCGAGACAGGGCAAATCACCAAGACCGTGATAGGAGGCAGACGATCGAAAGAAAAACACTCAGAGATTATTCCTGTAGTAACCCGAGGGGGATCTCTTATTTTTGCAAACGTGCAAGAGATTGAGTTGTGGGTGAAGGAATCTTTTCAAATTGATGTAACCGAAGCGGATATCGAAAGAAAAACGCTTGTGACACCAAACGAGGATGGGGTTACGTTTCAACCTAGGAGCGGTTATTTCAAATATATTGATGCTGCGAAGAAGCCGGACTGGCCTTCTACTATCCATTACTTCTGGTCGCTGCCAGAAGCAGAAGACGCGGAAACTGTCTACGATCCTGATTTTGTATGCGTTACTCTCAATCGGCAGACCAACGAGTTACTTGCCTTTACGGTTAATCAAAAAATGGAGTATATAGCGCCGCGGCTGTCGGACTGCGATGCTTTGCGAATAGCTACGTGCTACTTGGAAAAATACATCGAACAGGGAATTACCGAGCTGCACTACTATGAATTATGTTATTTACGCGGGACAGGCAATACGTATTACTTCTATGAGCGGAAAAATGGGATCGTATTGACAAACCGGATGTACTCCGTGAAAGTAAATCCTTGGACAGGCCAGGTTACGGGTTTTTACAAGCATGATATACGTAAGAATAAGGTGATTCCCGATCCGGTCTCTTGTGTGTCAGCTCGGGAAGCGGCGGAGAGCTTCATGAGCCTGTACGACATGGAACTGGAATATGTGCAAGTGGAAGACAGAAATACAAGTAGAAGGGAAAAGGCCTCTGTTCCGATTCCCATCTATCAGCTCAAATACGCAAGGCAAGAGCGCTATCAATATTTGGATGCGATCACCAATCAATTCAAGCCCAGAACGTAACCCAAAGTGAAACGGCTGATATTCTTTGACGTAGAAAGAAAAGAAGGGAGAGGATGTATCTGTTTTTTCTTGGATTAACGGTTTGCATGATCGCATGGATAGCGGGAGGCGTATTTTTGTATGAAGGGGATTATGTAACGGGGGGAGTCTTGATTGGTGTAGGTCTTCTTCTTTTTATTTGCATGATCATCTTCTATCGTAAGAAGCGTAAAAGTTGTTCGTTAGATTGCAACTATATTCCAGCTGATTGTCCGGTTCCAGATTGTGATACACCCGATTGCGATTGCAAGCCAGATTGCTCACATTGAGGGAGCTGATGAAGATCAATACGCAGTGGATTCCCTGTCATCGGCGAGCAGATCGTTCCTTTTATATCGGTGGTAAAAAAATGCCGCTATGTGCCAGATGTGTTTCGATATTGGCTGGATACCTGCTGGCGCCTGTTTTTGCAGGGATGCATATCGTGACCTCTTACTATTTGATTGGATTCCTGTTATTGCCGATGCTGATTGATGGCTTTACCCAACAATGGAAGTGGCGGACAAGCAATAACATGCTGCGATTTTTCACAGGGTTCAGTTTTGGAATCGGACAGTCTTTACTCATTTCAAATGTCGTTTGGTTTTTGGTTGAGAGACTGGGGTGAAACGATATGCCTTTATGTACACAAAAATTTCAATATTATGGTAATCCTTTCACCTGGGACAGCCCTCCTATATAATACTGGTGGGGGGATATATAAGTGATCCATTATAAGACATACATACGTGGTGAAGATTGCGAATGGGTGACTTTTGTCCATGGGGCAGGGGGCAGCTCATCGATTTGGTATAAACAACTTAAGGCATATAAAGAGAAATTCAATGTTCTTCTAGTAGATATGCGTGGTCACGGAAAATCGAAGAACATCCCAGGCAAGCTGTTTAAAACATACACCTTTGATGATGTCAGCAGAGATATTATAGAGGTTTTGGATCATTTAAAAATCACTTCCACCCATTTTGTGGGGATTTCCTTGGGGACGATCATTGTGCAGATTATTTCGGAGCAGGCCCCAGAGAGAATGCGCTCGATGGTTTTGGCAGGAGCTGTGACGCACATGAACGTGCGGTCGCGGGTGCTGATCACGCTGGGGAATCTGGTCAAACATTTCATCCCGTACATGTGGCTGTATCGACTGTTTGCCTGGGTGATCATGCCGAGTAAGCGTCATAAAGAATCGCGTTCCTTGTTTATCCGCGAAGCCAAAAAGCTTTGTCAAAAAGAATTCAAGAGATGGTTCAAGCTGACAAAAGGCATTAATCGCTTCCTAGGAACCCTCTTTGATAAAGAGTCTCCCATCCCTACCTTGTTCATTATGGGTGAAGAAGACCATATGTTTTTGCCGTTCGTCCAGATGCGTGTGAAAAAAAGACAATTTGCACAGTTGAGTCTAGTCGCTGACTGCGGCCATGTCGTCAATGTCGATCAGCCGGAAGAATTTAACCGAATCTCCATCGGGTTTATTCAAAAGCAGTCGACCGCATCGCAAGGAATATATGCACTGAATCTAGCCTAGTTTCGTAAGATAAGAGCCGCAGAGGATGCTTCTGGGGTTCTTTGTTTTTCTGCAGGTTGCGATTGGCGAAGAAAAATGTTCAAATGAAGAAACGGATCGGGTAAATACTGGTAAATGCGAAAAGGAGGGAAACACATGTCGATTCAAAATGAACATGATTTGATCTGTTTGAAGCGGATCGGTAGCATTGTGGCAGAAGCAAGAGAGGCGATGATAAAAGCAGTGCGGGCAGGCGTGACAACAAAAGAACTCGACCGGATTGGCGGAGAGATCTTGGCAAAGTACGGAGCGCGGTCTGCACCGAATATCACCTATGATTTTCCTGGGCATACGTGCATCAGTGTCAATCACATTGTTGCGCACGGCATCCCTGATGATACAGTTCTGCAAAATGGCGATATCATCAATATTGATGTCTCGGCAGAGCTGGATGGATATTTTGCCGATACAGGTGCTTCTATCGTGGTAGGGGGAGGCGAGCCTGAGAAGCAATCCTTATGCCAATGCGCCGAGGAGTCGCTGTACAAGGCATTGGATGCAGCAAAGGCGGGATCAAAGCTAAGCCAGATTGGTCGCATTGTCCACCAGGAGGCCAGGAAAAAAGGCTTTACAGTGGTCAAAAACCTTACGGGACATGGCATCGGCAAAAGCTTGCATGAAGAGCCTGCTTACATTTTGAATTACTATGATAAGAAGGATAGGCGTTTGCTCACAGAAGGTCTCGTGTTGGCAGTCGAAACATTTATTTCAACGGGGACGGAATTTGTGGAGGATGGCAGGGACGGTTGGGCGATCATTACGCCTGATAAGAGTTACGTAGCTCAATACGAGCACACCATCGTTATAACGAAGGGGAAGCCAATTATTTTAACTGCTTGATTGCATGGAGACCTCAGGTTGATGAGGTCTTTTTTTGTAAAGAAAAACTTGCAGAATACCCAATGATTGTATATTCTTTATATAAGAATATACGTTCGCATTATGTAGAGGAGGTTTCTTTCCATGAATCGGTGCGGCTGGGTGAATCAAGACCCTATCTATATGGATTATCACGATCACGAGTGGGGAGTTCCTGTCTATGAGGATCGCTTGCTCTTTGAATATTTGAATTTGGAAGGGGCTCAAGCCGGACTGAGCTGGTACACGATCTTGAAGAAGCGGGAAAATTACCGAAGAGCGTTTGATAACTTTGAAGCGGAGAAAATCGTTCAATACGATGAAGCCAAGATCGAGCAATTGCTGACAGACGAAGGCATTGTTCGAAACAGGCTGAAGATTCGCGGTGTCGTGAAGAACGCCCACGCGTATTTGCGGGTTGTGGAGGAGTTTGGGTCCTTTAGCAGCTATATTTGGTCGTTTGTAGGCGGGAAGCCGATCCATAATCATTTTCAGGAAATGAAGGATGTGCCTGCTTCTACCGAAATCAGCGACAAGATGAGCAAGGATCTGAAAAAGCGCGGTTTTACGTTTGTCGGTTCAACAATTTGCTACGCCTTTATGCAAGCAGTCGGCATGGTTAATGATCACGTAGCGACATGTGATCTCTATCAAAAAAACTAGGACGAGCTAACGGAGAGGGGAGAATGACATGAACGAAAATGATCTCTTAATCTTAAACTTTGAGGAAGTAAGACGTAGAAGCATCAAAGTTTGGAGGGCAATTCCTAAAGAAATGCTGAACTGGAAGCCTGACGATAAAGCGTTCACGTGCGGGGAAATGATTCGCCATGTCATCGAGGGTGAGTTTTTGTATCACCAGATTTTGATCCAACGGGGGAGTGCCGCTCTGTCTACTATCCCCAATCCGTATGAAACCAAAGAGTTTTCGACTGTAGATGAAGATTTGGCCTTTGCTATGCCGTATCGAGAAGAATTTCTCCGCTTCGTCAGAGGGTTGTCCAAGAGCGACCTGGAGAGTGTCCGCATCGATCGATCCGATGTAGGCTATGTCCGCACGCTTGGAGACATGCTGCTGCGAATCGCCTATCATGAGTCGGTACATACCGGTCAACTGCTAGATTATATGAGAAGCATGGGTGTTGAACGTCCGAATATTTGGGATTAAAAGAGTGCGAAAGATAGAAAAGCAAGCCAACTCTTCTATTGTGATATGCGAGGGGGGCTTGCTTTTTTATTTTATAATAACGGGGCTGTATACATTGTGTTCAATCAGGAATTCTCGTAAAATTAATGCAATTCAATAGATCGGCTTTCTCAAGGGTGGTCGGCTCACTCACTCATGTCTAACAATGGGGGGGTGATGCTGATGGAGGTATATCAGGCGCTTTCGCTTATGTTCATGTTTGGCATGTTCATTCTTGCCTTACTGACATACCTCAAAAAGAAGTAGACCGCCCTTGAGCTTGGGAGCCAGGCGGTCTATACGCTGTAACCTATGAGCCGATCCCTTTTGGGAACGTCTATTGGATCAACCGTAGGTGCTGGAACACCTACGGTTTTATTTATATCCAGAACTCTTGAAGAAATGACTTTACAACGGATTTTTATTTACTATATCATATTTTGTGTTTTCTGTTCAATAAACCCATCATGAAAGGTCTTACGTACGTACAAATGATGAAAATGAAAAAGTATGAGAATTATGTACTTTCGGGATGTAAGGTGAGTTCGTTTTGTAAGACAATCGAATATATATACGTAGGCACGATCTTGGTTATGGATCGTGCCTTTTTCATGTTTTTTGAGAGGTAGGCATTCCAAAAAATGTAGTGGAAAAAACTTGAACTTTGATTTCGAGTATGAGATACTTGTACTACAAAGAGAACGAGTGTTCCTGTTTCCGGATGAAAAAGACAGAAGGTGAAGCATGTGACAGATGAGCAGTTAAAAGAGCATTGCAGAAAAGTGCTCAAAAGGATTGCTTGGCGATTGCAGTACGCCGCCAAGAAGCGTTTGTACAGGGAGACGGTGATCAAAGAGGGGATGCGGGGAACGGAAGCGATCGAGGACAACCTGTCGGAACTGTATGTTCAGGAGGTGTTGATGCAACTCCCAGAAAAAGCCCGGATCATTATCAAGCATGTCGTCATACATGGAATGACGGAAGAACAGGTAGCCAAAAAACTGAATATGACCAGACAAGGAGTGAGTAAATGCAAAAACAAATATTTGCGCCAATTGGCCGAGAAGCTGACTCGTTCAGCCTGACCCTCCAAAAAGCACAGTCAGGGGATAATCGGGCCGTACTGACGATCCTCGACTTTCTGCTTCCCGACATGGAGTATCTTGCTTCCTTTATCAAACTACCTCGCGAAGAGAGCATGCAAGAAATGAAAACTGCGATGCTCGAAGCGATCCGCAGTGGAGAAGTGATGCTATGATGACGATTGATTACGTTCAGGTTCTCGCGGTTGTCGTGTGCTTCCTTGCTTTAATCGTCACGTTTAAGCAGGTAGATTTGCAGATTCGGATTAATAACTTGTTCAACCTGCAATTAAAGGCAAACAAAGAGAAAAAGAAAGAGCAACTGGAACAAAAAAAGGAGACTCCGACTGACGATCGGAATCCCCATTGAAGGCTTGGGGCAAAGAATACAACTGGTGAGTATCCTCTTTGCCCCCTTTCATTATACAAGAAAATGATGATGCAAAGGAGATACGTACGAAATGATAGAAGCAGCATTAATCGGAGCAGTTGTCTTATTGATCGGAGTCATTATCGGACAGATCGGTTTGTCTCAAAGATTAAGAAAAGACGCAAGAGTCAACGAAAACCGATAAGCAATCATACGGACTTCATATATATGACCGAGGGGGAATAGTGCCTTGATCAGCAAAGATGTTTTCATGGAAGCAGTATGCGAGGTGTGTCCGGCAACGTGCTGGGGAAAGAAATCACATTGCCAGGTTCATGATAAGCACGTAGGAAAAATCGAATCTTGCCCGGAGTGGGACAAGTACATGCGGGATCAAGAGGCAAAAGGGCAGCAAGAGACAGTATCCGCTAGAAAAGAAGGCTTAGTCCGGTTGAGTGAGCAAGCACCCATCGTAGATTTTCTACAAAAAGCCGAGGAAGAAATCCGCGACTACAATTACATGCAGATCGAGATCGTGCGTATCCAGCGTTTTTTGCGCGAGGCGGGGGAAGGAATGGTCGCACAGTACGGATTGGATGCAGGCATGCCAAAAGGAAAGGGTACCACGGGAGATAAGACGCACGCGGAGGTTGTACGCCGGGAGCGGAAATGGAAGAGGCTGCAAAATTTGCAGGATAAAATCGAGCGGATCAATAAAGCGGTCGAGACGATTCCGGGTGAGCAGGAGCGATTGGTAGTCGAAGCTTTGCTGGATGGCGACAAGAACAATCTGATTGCAAAAGAAATCGGCGTGTCCCGTCAGCGGTATTACGAAATCAAGCGCAGTGCCGTGATGAAAATGGCATGGGCGATGTATGGCGATCAGGCTCAGCAGACTGGATAATGAAAAACAGAGCCTGGCTCAATAGACGAGAAGCTGTCTGATGATGACAGCTTCTTTTCATTTTCGCAAGCATGGCAGAGGCTGACAAAGGTTGACACTTCCTGACACATCGGGTCATTTTCCCGGTTTTTTCTCCGAATCGGTTATACTTGAGTCAAGCGAAACAAGTAAGAGAGATACGAGCCATCCGATGAAGCTGTCGGGTGGCTTTTTATGTACACCGCCGACTCTAATGTCCGGCGATCAGGGAAAATGGCGATTGGCGCCACACGATGTTGCGAGTTCAAAGCCACAGGCTACTCGCTCCCTGCTCGGCGGGCATTTGCCGTGGATGCCTTGCCAAATGAAGGGAAGTAGTGGGGGGAAGAGACATGTGACGAAGACAGAAGAGAATACCGCAAGCATGGGAGGTGGAGCTGGATGGATCGAGAGCTAGCCGTTCTCATTGAACTGGTGAATGAAGCGTATCCAGAGCTGGCTATTGTTGTGAATGTGGACGACTGGATGGCGCAGCGATTCCAGCCGCCTATCGCGTTTCTTTTGACGCAAGGGGTCCGCGAAGAAGGAAGAAGCCTCACTTCCTATCAAGTGGTCTCAGAAGCAGCCATCGTCCTCCACTATCCAAAGGTAGCAGGTGTCTACCAGCCGCTTTCAGCAGAGCCGCTGCGTGAGCTTCTTCGCCAAAGGCAGTTCAGCTATCAAGGCAGGACGTCTGGATTGTCCATCGAGATCGACAGCTCCACCTTGCGTATTTGGCGGGATAAAAAGGACCGGACGGAAATCG
This sequence comes from Brevibacillus sp. AG162, assembly GCF_006715575.1. Classification (NCBI taxonomy): domain Bacteria; kingdom Bacillati; phylum Bacillota; class Bacilli; order Caryophanales; family Paenibacillaceae; genus Brevibacillus; species Brevibacillus sp. AG162. The sequence continues at coordinate 63,365 of NZ_VFNO01000008.1, read as the reverse complement.
CGTTCCAGTTCACCTACAACGTGGCGGTGCAGAGAGCAGCCACAGACAAAATCAACGAATTTGATGTAGAGGGGGTCCGATCATAGTGGCACGAAAAGAACAACAAGCACAGGCCCCAGAGCTTGTGCAAACCAAACAAGAGTGGATCAAGAGCGCCGCCTATCTTGGAGCCGAACGGTTCGAGGTAGCAGGTGCTCTTTTTACTGAAGCAGATAATCAATTACTGGCAGAAGGACAAGTGAAGAGCCGACTGACCAAATACAAAGGCGGGGTGTAAGCATGACCATTCAACGTGAACGTCCGGGTGTAACGGTCGAACTGATCGCAAAAGCAAAAGAACGTGTAGTACCGAAGAGCGGTGTCGTACTGGTGCCGTATCAAGCAGAGTGGGGCGCGCCAGATGAGCTCGTCAAGCTGGGGAGCTTTGAGGAGCGACTGGCACAGACATTTGGCAAGGTCGATACCGTGGAGCTGGCAGCAGAAGGTGGCGCGACGATTCTCGCGTACCGCATGACGAATGGCACAGCCACAAAAGCAGCGTATGAGCAAGCCGATGCGATCAGAGTCGAGGCTCTGTACCCAGGTTTGGTAGGTAACGAGTTGAAGGTTGCGATCACTGCCTCAACGTCTGAGCCAGGCAAGAAGGAACTCCAGGTAACAGGCCCGCTTCAAACCGAGAAGTTTTCGTTTGCGGATGCGAATGAGCTGGCAGCGAAAACGAGCCAATCCAATTATGTGCGTGTGAAAAAGCTGGGTGAGACTGCCGTTACAATTGTGCCAGATACAGCGCTGACAGGAGCGACAAGCGGTACAGCAGCGCTCACTTCTGCGGACTCGACTAAGCTGTTCATGGCTGTGTCCGGTGCTGATTTTGACACGATGTATCTGCCTTTTGACGATGCGGCTGTACAAGCGGCTGCGAAGCAATTCATGAGCGACCGTCGTGCGCAAAATAAGAAGCTCAGCACGCTGGTGATCGGCGGCAAGGCGGCGGATGATGAGAACATGGCGAAGCACATCGAGCGATCTGTGGCGCAAAATGCCCGTTTTGTCGTGAACAGTGCTATTGCTGGTCAACACAACAACGGGAAAGTATACGGCAGCCTGGAGTGGGCCGCATGGGTAGCGGGTATGATCGCCGCGACACCTGCGCATGAATCGCTGACAGCCGTCGTCGTTCCGTTGAAAAAAGCGCTCAAGGACTGGGGCCACACCGATATTTTGAGTGCGCTGGGCTCTGGTACGCTGATCGCAACCCGCGACGGAGATGTGTACATCATCGAGAGCGCCGTCAATACGCTGGCTGTACTGGGTACGCATGAGCGCGAGGACTACGGAAAAATCCGTGTCAGCATGACGCTGGATCAGATCGTCAATGATATCAGCCAAGTCGGCAAGAAATACAAAGGCAAGCTCGGCAACAACGATTTGGGCGGCGCGGTGTTTGTCTCTGCCGTCAATGCGTACATGACCGTCCGCGAGCAGCAAGGCGCAATTGATACAGGCTGGACGTTTACGGATCAAAAGAACGGCATCGGGGATCGCCGTGGTTTCCTCTTGTCTGCGAAGCCGCTTGATGCCATCGAATACTTTGACATTGACTGGGAGGTGCTGTAATTGGCTATTGCACGCGATATTAAACTGAAGAACTGCCAAATTTACGATGAAAACGGAGACCCGATCTTCGGTACCCTTGAAGGAAAAATGGTCCTCAAGGTAGAGTACGGCGACACGAATCGTCTGCAAAAAGGAAAAATCCAGACCGTCAACGACTGGCATGTAGAAGTGACATTGAAAATTACCGCAACCAACGCTGCGCTGAAATACTACTGCGTCGATCAATTGACTCAAGGCAAGACCCCAGTCCTCCCATTCCTGATCGGCGAGACGCTGGACAAGGAAGCGGGCAACTCCGAGCGTGTCCGCATCTCCAATATCGTGCTGAACCCAGACGAGATTACGCTGTGGGAAGCAAAAGCAGACGGCAACGATCACGCGACATACGACCTAAAAGGGATGTCCATCGAAAAGCCGGACTACCTGGATGAATTGCCAACCTACACCGAATAGGAGAGTGCTTGCATATGAACAAAAACAAACTCGAGAAATTTTTGGCCAAAGCCAATGAACAAGCTCCGCGAAAAGAAATCACCGTAACGATCGACGGTGACGAATGGAAGGTTCGCCAACTGAATTTGTCCGAGCTGCGCGATTGCGAACGCATGGCTGACAAAGGAGAGAAAACGGATTGGTTCCTGTACAACGATGCCCGATTGGTGAAGGCCACCGAGCACGATTTCCCTTGGAACCAGGAAGAGCTGAAGAAAGCGTACAAGGTCGGCACCAAGTACGAGCTCGTCGAGAAAATTTTCCGCGACAATCCAGAAGGCTACACCAAGCTGCTCAATGCTGTCCGTGAAGTCAATGCAACCCAGACGGAAGAAGAAGCCATTGAAGAAGCAAAAAACTGATCCGATCTGACGGCGAGGCCTGGCATATTTGCCGCGCTTTTCTAAAAGGCAGAGGCCGCCCGTCGGATCTACTCGAGTACGAAGTCGATTTGTACAAGCAGAAGCTGTTTATTTTTGCTTGTCAGATGATTGAGGCGGAGGACGAGGAAAGGGCTGGGGGGTAGGTCTCCCGGCTTTTTTCGGGTTTTGCGGATGTAGACACATCAGGGGAGGACAGGGGGTGAAAGAATGTCTAGAAGAGCTGAAAAGAAGTTAAGAGAAGCCCGCGAAGAAATGCAACAAATTACCAAGGAAGCCGAAAAACTGACCAAGGCTATGGGTGAAACAAGCAGTGAGATGCAAAAAATGGCTAAAGAGTACTCCGAGGGCATGTCAAGGATGCAAAATGACATGCAGAAATTAAGGGAGGAGACGAAGAAGCTAGGCAACATGACTGTGAAACCCAAGGTTGATATGGGCGAAGCTATGGGCAAGGTGCTTTCTATAAAAGGTGAGCTTGCAAGTATGGGTTCGTTTGTCATAGGCGTAGCGCTTGGATCGTCGATTAGTGGGATAACAGATGAGGCCAAGGCAATAGCAAAAGAACGTGGAAACTACGTTGCAACCGGAAAGACAGAAGCGCAAGCCGACATATTAGAGGAGCGGGCAAAGAAACTTACAGAGATAAATCCTTATATGAAACCCTCCCAACTGATGGCGATTATCGCTAAAGCCGAGCAAAGTAATCCCCAAGATGGTGTACTATACGCCGAAAAAATTGCGAAGCTTGCTCTCACAACCAAATTAACTCCAGAAGATACGTTGAAGATGATGGAGGCCATTACTGGATCTACTCAAAATAAAGATATAAGTAGAACGGCAGATGCGATTCAACATATGGAGAGGTATGGTGGGAGTAGCTATAATCTTAAGTTCTTAGAGTCCCTTGCCGATTTCAATACCCAAAATGGTAACTTCATCGGTTCCCCGGATAAAATGGCAACTACCGTTGAGGGGATGGGCAAGCTTTTAAGCGATGACAAAACGTTTAATGCTCTACGAAAAAGTACGTTGAATTTGGCTGGTCAAGGTGAATTAGCCAAAACACTCGAGGCTCACTATCGATCACAAAATTACGATAATCCACAGGCCAGAGCTGCCGAAGAAGTAAAAAGAATCGAACAGGCCCTAAGTTCTGGGGATAAAGATGCTCAAAATTTCGCCTTGGCAAAAGCAATGTTTTACATGGCTAGAGAAAAGGAAGATCCACAGAACAAAGCGGCACCTAATTCCGACAAGGTTTACCTAAAAAATAGTGCCAAGGATATTGCTGTCGGTAAAAGTGATCACCAATTTCAAGATGGTATGGCACAGTCAGCTTATGAATCCGCAGTTCAGGCAAATCCACATCTTCAGACCATGCAGGCACAAGCAACTGCGAAGAACGCAGCAATGGAGGCGGCAACCAAGATTGCTAGTGACTGGTCAACGTTTACCATGATGGTGGCGGATGCGGCTACAACTTTGATTAACACTTTTAATGATATGTCGAGTGGTTCAAGAACTACTTTGGTTGCTGTGACCGTTTTTTCTGGATTAGCTCTGAAGGCTTTAACTGCATTCTTACCAATGAAAGAGCTTTTCTCGTCGTGGCTAGAGTCGAGAGCAGACAAAAAACAACAGAAAGAAGAGACAGACGTGGGAGGCTCCGAGTCCACTTCTGACGACAAGAAGTCCCTCAACCCCAAGGACGCAAATAGTAAACCGGAAACCGAGACGAAACCAAGTCGCTGGCAACGGATGAAAGACCGATTCAGACGGAATAAAAAGGAAGCCGACACCGATGTGGGAGGCAAAGAGGGGAAACCAAGTCGTTGGCAGCAGTTGAAAGAGCGATTCAGACGGAATAAAAAAGAGTCTAACACCGATGTTGGAGGTAACGAAGAGAAACCAAGTCTTTGGCAACGGATGAAAGGGCGGTTCAGAAAAGGGAAAAAAGCATCTGATACAGATGTGGGAGGTTCCTCATCTACCTCTGATGCGATTGAGTCGGATCAATCATCGCTCATTCCGAAAAACAACGACACGGACATCGGTGGGGAAAATTGCTCATGTGATGGCAAACAGAATAGAAGCGGAAAAAGAGAAAGTAAGCGTTCTTATAGAATTAACCGCCAATACAAAGGAAAGCAGCTGGGTAGCGATAATCAAAACTGTGTACCTGATATCCCCACTACAGGTAAAAAGCCTGGTCTGGATAGCGGTGGTTCCAAAGGAGCAGCAGGTAAAAATGAAGGCAAAAGTAAAACACCGGATGCAGCACCTTCTGGAAATAAGCCTAGCCCAGACAGTGGGGGTTCTACTCCAACACCTACCGGAAATAAACCTGCTCCAGATATTGGCGGCAATCAAGTAGAGGAAGGGAAAGCTGCCAGCAAGGGTGGCTGGAAAAGCATGTTCAAAGGGGGGGTCAGAAGAATACCTCTTCTGGGAAGTTTACTAGGAGTCAAAGAAATCGCAGACTCAGATAACAAGCTGGATACTGCGGCAAAAGTGGGGGCAGAATCTCTTGGCGGCTGGGGCGGAGCTGCAGCGGGAGCGGCTGCTGGAGCAGCGATTGGTTCAGTCTTACCTGGGCTTGGTACAGCAATCGGCGGTATCGTCGGCGGGTTTATTGGAGGTATGGGAGGATCGTTTGCGGGTGGTGCCCTATACGATGGAGTCAAGTCGTGGTGGCAGGACAAGCCTCCTTCAGAGTCTGCGACTATTCAACCAACGATACAAACAGGACCTCCTGTTCCAAACTACTCGCCAGTTAGTAATTTGCAAGAGAAGCTCCATCCTGTCGCGATTACGATTCCGCAAATTTCGATACCATTACATGTACAAGGAGTGTTGCAGGATATCCCGACCATGCTGAAAATGCTCAGTGACCCGTCTGTCGCTCAACGGATTAAAGATATCATCGAACGCTCACTGCTCGATGCACTAGAGACGAGGGGAGGGGTAACGACATGATCCGCCTACAAGGTAAATATAGGCTGACGTTTCCAGTCACACCTGCTGAAATCCAGTTTCGCGGCTACGGAAACGACATCGAAAGCACGACATCGATTACGTTGTTGTCCGGCAATCGCATCTCCTCCAGACGCCCAAAGTCCATCTCCTTTGACTTCTTTTTACCCGGAGACAGTACGGCCCCGTATGTCGAGGTGCAGGGCTATCAAGGGCCCAGACAGTGGCTTGCCGGACTGGATCGTTTAACGGGTTCAGAGGCACTGTTGACCATCGATGAACTGGACTTAGCGTGGAACGTACTAATTGGACCATGTGATGGTAAATTTCATGGGAAAAACGTCGATTTTCATGGCTCGATCGAGCTGCCGCTGTTTGTAAAAGATGAATTCATTACGTGGAGTAATCAGACGCAGCTTCTATCCCCAGGTACGGTTATTACGAAACAGCAGCCGGCTCGTCCGAATACGAGTGGGAAGGTAGCCAAGAAGACGCAGAAGCAGCAATCGGCTCCTCGCATTGACAGCAAAAAATCCGAGTACAAGAAATTAGAGATAAATGAAAAGTTAAAAGTAGTTAAGTAACGGAGTGAATGGAATGAAAGTCATTTACGGAAAAGAACAGAACCGCTATGACCTGACCCCGGCCGTTACCGAGTTGTCCTGGTCCTCGGCCAGGGGACAAATCGCTCAAAATTGTGATGTGAGAATCAAGGAAGGCCCGCCGCTGCAATCGGCGGGTTTTTTGATGCTCTTCGCGGGGGCAGAGCTAAAAGAATCCCAGCAGCTTTTCCATGGCCCGCTCGTTCGTTTCGACCGAGACGATCGCACAGGCGACATATCTGCATCGGCGTACGAGCTAGGCTGGTATTTGCAAAAAAACGAAATCTCTAGAATCAAGCTGGACGGGGACGCAGGAACAGAGCTTGCACGAGTCATTAAGGGTGCCGGAATCAGTTTTAACTGTCCGGCATTTGGTTTTATGATCAAGGAGAGAATTCCATCTCAATCCTATACGTCACTCTTTACATCGCTAACCGAGCAAGCGTACGAAAAGACAGGCATCCGCTATTTCGTGCAATACCAGCGCGACAAGCTAACTGTGCTGCCCGAAGGCAAAAACAGCATCATCCCGATGTTCAAGGCGAGTTTGATCACAAGCAGTTCGACGGGTGAGAGTATCGAGGATGTATACACCGTCGTGACGGTCGAGCGTTACCGGGATGATCGAGTAGTAAGCAGTTCAACGAAAGCGAACGATAGCCTGGTCAAACGAATAGGGCGCATGCAGAAAGTCATTGACGCAGGCGAGGACAAAAACGTCGCTGGATTAGCAACCAAGCAGCTTGCAGCGTTGTCCAAAATCCCCAGGACACGCTCCATTTCGGTCAGGCACGAGGATAAGAATGCAGCGGGACTGCGCGCGGGCTGGCTCATCAAAATCATGGAAAAAGACAATAAAACCATCACAGATTGGATCGTCACCAACTGCCAAGTTCGTTGGCAGGGCGGTCAATATACGATGGATCTCCAATTGGAAAGGAGGACGTAAGGGATGCATTCAGTTATTGCAAAACTGCGAGGGCATGCGCAGGACGGCATCGTTAACACCCAAGGGGAATTCGGGAAGCTTTTGTCGCTCTCGCCCTTGTCCGTAAAGCTGGACGAGGACCCGACTCCCTTGGAGCCGTATGAGCTGTCGGCATTGCGTTCTGCCCAATTGAAACCAGAAGATGTGGGTAAAAAAGTAGCTCTGTTGCGTTGCAACAACGAGCAATTCCTCTTGCTTGGGGTGGTGGAGTAATGTTTCCACAGTTGCAAGGGACAGAAGAGATATTGGCGCAAGGAACCGAACTGCCGATCCCGTGGACATATCGGTTTGATTGGGAGACGAGGCAACTGCGGCAGGGACCAGACGGCAGATATTTACGTACCAAAACGTACGTGGAGTACTTGGAGGAAACTGTAAAAAAGATCCTCCATACACGGCGGTTCCGCTATGCGATCTACTCGGAACGGTATGGTGTGGATTTTTTGTCAGACAAAGGGCGAATGCGGTCTCGACTGTCCTTGGCCGTGATGAAAGCACAGGTGCAAGAGGCACTGGAAGCGCACAGTGAGATTGAGCGTGCAGAGGTGCTCGATATCCGCTATGAGGGGAATCGAGTTATTTTGCATGTGGAGATTGCTGGGATGCGTGGTTCGACGAGAATGGAGGTGGATGCATGGCAACGATAAGACCGCCAAAACCGGAAATGCCTTTGCTAAGGGAGACACCGGATCAGATTTATCAACGGATTGTCAATCGTGCTGCTGCTTATGCGCAGGCAAAGGGGGAAGCGCCACCTGCAACAGAAGAAGGGGAAATCTTCTATGACCTATGGTATCCTCTGGCAGAGGAAATTTCAGAGCAACAGCAGATCAAAGAATATGGATTTCTTCAAGCGTTTGTAGTGTGGGCAGATGGCGACTTTCTGATTGCACATGGTTACGAAGAAGGAGTCGATATAAAAGAGGGCGAAGACGAGGAATCCTATAGACAACGTATTTTGGAAAAGAAAAGAACGGAGGAAGGAAACGGTCGATGCAAAGACTATGAGTCGTGGGCCCTTGAAATTGAAGGTGTGGGTGGTGCAATCGCAATTGAAAAAGAACGAAACGATGTTTCAATTGATATTTATCTCACTGATCTAGCAGGCCAACCAGTAACGCAGGACTTTGCAGATAGCGTAACTGGATTACTTTGGGATGATAAGCGAATGGCAGGGCACGACTTAAAGTCCCATCCGGCTCCTATTTTTGCTGTCAAAGTCTCTGTAAAATTACTAATGCTTGATGATACTAAACGCACTGCAGCCATAGAACTGATTTCAAATCGAATAAAAAACTATCTAAAAGGGCGTAACTTGATTGTGTATCAACAAATCGGTTCGTTCTTTTTTGTTGATGGGGTAAATGACTTCACGAATTACACACTAAATGATGGGACAACTAATATTATAAAACCGACAAACTCAGTTGCAAGTCTCTCTCTGGTGGTGACGTAAATGATACCTCTTCGATATAGAGAGAAGCTGCCAACATATTGGTATGAAAACAAAGAAGCAGAAACACATTTCGAGGCAGCTAGCGGAGAAATAGACTTTCAGAGTGAGGGAATTCGTGAGTGGTCTGCACAGTTTCTGCTTCCATATGCAACCTGGGGACTGGATATTTGGGATTGGATTTACTTTGGATACATTGGGACAGGGACATATGAGGAGCGAAGAGCTGCAATCCGCATGAAAAACCTGAGCAAGGCAAGATTCACGTTACGAGTATTGCGAGAGTTGGGAAAAGATGCCGGTAATCTTTTCAGCATTGATGAGGACTTCTTAAAAAAAGAAATCTGGTTCCGTTTTCTCAATACTCAACAGGTACTCATCAGCCAGTTACGTGAAGACTTCGAACAGCTCCGTCCGGTTCATGTAAACAGAGCTGTTTTTTCTGTCTTTGATCAGATACCGTTAAATCCCCGACGACGTTTATCACTTCGCATATTATCTCGTGCGAAGTTCCCAGGTCCTTATGTTTTTCCAATAGACGGGACTATACCTCTAGATGGAACATGGTCTCTTTCCGGAAGAGAAATCTATCATCGAGACCGACGGTATTTCGTTATCAGACGACCATTAAGAAAAGCAGTATCAACGAACTGGGGAGAAAATGAGTTTTACCCCATAAAACGACTACCAATAGATAGTTCTTGGGCAATCCAAGGCATTGTAGGGGCACCACTTACGATTGAGGAGACCTCCACAGGAGGTCATAGCAAATCACGCATACAAATACGTCGTAAAGATGGTATTTGCACACAAAGGATGGTGATGGTTTAGATGGCTCAAATAACAACACTTCACGCGCGAAATAGTTATGCAAAAGCACTTGGCGGTGACGGATCGTTCCCGAGAGTGGTCAGCTTAGCATTTGGTGATGGTGGACATGATCCGTCCAATGTTACCAAAGACAAGCCAATTCCCGCAACGCAGACCGACCTATTTCGTCGAGTAGCCACACTGCCGGTAGAGGGGAAGTCATATCCTGCTGACGGGGTTGTACGCTTCTCAGTAAAACTGATTCGTGACAAAATTCCGGGGAATGCATTTAGTGAGGCTGCGATCGTAGATGATCAAGGAAAAGCGCTGGCTATTCAGACATTTGGATTGAAAACAATCAGTCCCAACGAGGAATTCTATTATGACTGGGAGGAGTTGATCTGATGTCATATCAAGGTGATAAGACGAAAATCACAGGGCGGATAGAACTTGTCAGTGAAGACATTTCACGCCCTACAATGGCTACGCCGCAACTGTTCAATGACTTTCTGAAGAAAATTGCCAATTCTGAGCAGGCCATACTGGATGAATTCAGCAGTACAGCCAAACAAAGTAGTACATTGAAACACGGCTTACAAGTCATCACGACTGACCGCGCCACGCCAGTCAATGTTTTGAGCATCAAGGGGCGGACGCTGGTGAACCTACTAGGGACACGAACTTACAGGACGTCACATTCTAACACAGTGATAACACCTGAACCTTCAATTATGGATAATACAGCTTCACAAAATGTGAAGACTCCAAGTACGACAGAAGGCTTTGTATCGTTTCTAAATGCAGACACTTCTAGGATTTTAATTAAAGCAGGGAAATATTATCTGTTTATGGCCGATGTTAAGCTGAATTCCAGAACGTCGGGAGTTGGAGTCGTTAAATTAGGTGGCGATACCGGTTTAGACGCAACTCCTATCAATATGTCTAATATCGGGAATTGGCAAATAGCAAAGCATAAGTTTTACAATACTGTTGATATAAATGGAGCCATAATTGCAGGTATTTGCTATGCGAATGGTGTTTTTGCAGAAGTGAATTTTGATATCAAAAATGTCAGAGCATACGAAGTAGACAAAAGCACATATGACAAAATAGACGTAGACCCTGAATACACAGGCGACAAACTCGCTGAAAAGTTTCCGTATGTCGATTCTGTTCAGCACTTACGAAATCCGTACATCAAGCAGTATGGGAAGAACCTGTTGCCACCATTTTTGGGGTGGGCGCTTGATTCTGATACAACAATCATAGAACCATATAAGTTGAAACACGACGTTTCCGCTACTGGAGTATATCGGCTAAATCAATACCGAGTGAAGATTGCTGAAGGCCAGACTCTCACTTTCAGCTCTGATATCATGATATCTAACCTTGCAGGTTCTGGCATCGCATTGGAGTTGTACGGATACGACAAATACGGAAACTATGTAGCGTACGTAACGTCCGGTTTTAAAGCCTCAACCGGGAGATACAGCGTCACTTACACCCCCGACAGCAGCATCGTAGAGATCGTGGCACGTTTAACCGCCGACACAAATACAACTGGGACTTTCACTTTCACCAACCCGCAACTTGAAATCGGCTCAGTAGCCACGCAATTTGAACCACAAAATGAGGAATACCAGTACTTGCAAACGAAGCTTGCTTCCAACGTGGAAGGAAAGGTGTACGATTCCGTTTTCGAGCGTGATGGGCAGGTATTCAAGTTGGCACGATTCAAAGAGATCATACTGGACGGAGCATTGGATTATAAACTACAGGCAGACAAAATTGGTCATAAGAATATTACTGTATTGTCAGGTGGTGGAGTAGAAAGGGGGGCGGTTCACGGTACAAAGTTCGATGGTAGTACACTTGATAATATAACTGTTGGGGGATTCGAAATCCCTGATAATGTGTATATGACTGGTGGGGGATTATACCTCACAGTCAAAGACACCGACACAGGCTGGGGGGAAGGTTATAATCCATCAGATGCGGAAATTAAAGCATTCTTTAATGGCTGGGTCATGCATGATGAAAGAAATGTTAATCTCTCATATACTACGGGAAGTAGACGTTGGAGAAAAATTACACTAGCGCCTGGAGATGGACAAGTGAATGTTGACTACAATGTAGAAACAATTCCTACAACACTGGTTTCAGGCTTCACCCCTTATAAGCTCACCTATCAGCTCGCGGAAGCCGTAGAAGAACCAATTACAGCAGAAGGCAGTCTGTCATTCCATGAAGGACAGAACTTGGTGGAACTGGCTGAGGGTGTGATTGTTAGAGAAAGAGCAAATCCTATTGTTCGAAATGAGCTGGATTATGCTCAGATAAACACAGGTTCTAGTTCTGGCTCTGTTTCAAATAATCTTAAAAATCGCTCGAACAAAATATTGTTTATATACAAAAACGGTAAGGTCGACAATCAATGGACCCTCTACTCAAACTACTTAGGATCGTCAACAGCAAATGGGGGAGCAAATGCAACGATATCATATGCCCACTACGATCCAACCGCAGTATACGAAGTAACCTATATTACGGTGGACAAGCACCTATTAACTAGCACTGCCCTGGAAGCGTCGATCCAATACGCAACCAGTGACAAGTCTGTACTAAACGAAGTCGTGCAGCAAGCATCAGACAACGAAACTCGGCTGTCTGTTGTCGAGACAACATATGCCCGCAAGCAACAGGGGCAATGGATTGCTCCTGTATTGTTGAATGGCTGGGTGAATTATGGGGCTGGCTATTCAAGTGCTGGTTATTTCAAGGATGACTTTGGGATCGTTCATTTAAGAGGAATGATAAAGGGCGGTACTGTAGGAGGGACTGTGCCAGCGTTTAAACTACCAGCAGGGTATCGTCCCAATGTTAGTCATTACTTCTCAGCTTCGAGTTATAACGGAACTATCGTCTTTTCTAGTATTGAAGTCGGTAGTAACGGATATATTGTTGTTTCTACGGGTGGTAATTCTTGGTTGTCAATGGACGGAATTACATTCCGTGCAGAACAATAGGGAGGTAACTCATGCTAATACAAGTAAACAAAATCAGTCAAGACGGGGTCTTTCTAGAGCCCGTCCTTTTTGATGCTGAACAGGTAAGGCAGCATGATTCTCGTCAAATTTCCTTAGGAGACAATATCATTACTGCACAAATCCCTGAAGGCTTTTTCCAACCCAAATGGAATGGTGAGCAGTGGGTGGAAGGTCTGACACAACAGGAGATTGATACAATCAAAAGCAAGCCGATTCCGCCGACAGAACTTGAAATCATCGGTCAGCAGATGGTAGATAAGGAACTACAAATCATGCGATTGCAGACTGACAACGAGGTACTCGGACAGCAATTGGCAAAAAAGGATTTAGAAATTATTCAATTGCAAGATGACAATCACGTTCTCGGCCAATCCATCGCTGGTCTTGAACGAAGACTATCTCTAGGAGGACTGTAAAATGACTGACTATCAAAAATGGAAGTATTATTATGATCGCGGGTGGGCAAATGATGCTCAACTCAAGCAGGTTGTTTCATTCAACAAGATTACTACAGAAGAGTTCAAAACAATCACAGGTCGATCGTATACGGTCTAAGCTTGTAATAAAGTTTTTCTTGTAAAAAATAAAAATGATAGCCTCGTTTCTAGCGAGGCTATCATTTTTTCACAACCAACTAAAGGAGGAGACACACCATGAAACCCCTACACACCTTAGAAAGCATCGCAACCCCAGCAAACGCCTGGGCGACAACAGCAGGTGCAATCGTGTCGCCCGCCTTTCACTATCTATACGGCACCAACCGCCAAGACATCCTGATCGTCCTCTTCTTCCTAATTGTCCTCGACTGGATCACAGGCATCTCCGCCGCCAAAAAAGACCAATCCTACTCCTCCGACTACGGCCTGTCCCGAATTCCGCGCACCTTATTCCTCATGGCCCTACCAGCCGTAGCCAATCTCCTAGACCGCGTCATGGGCACCCCAGGCTTCTTATTTTACGGCGTCACCTTCGGCCTCATCTACCACACGTGGACAAGCCTGACCGCCAATGCCCACCGCGCAGGATGGCCGATGCCCAAATCCATCGAGAGATTAGTCAGCGCCGAAATCAAGGCAAAGGCTGAGCGAGCTAAACGAAAGGAGTCCTAGTAAACAATGAAAATCACCGAGATGCTTCTGTCCAACGTAAATTCCCGTCCCAAAAAGAAGATCGTCCCAAAAGGAGTCGTCATCCACTGGACGGCCAACGAACGCAGCGGTGCAGATGCCGTTGCAAACCGAAACTACTTCAACAGACCGACGACAGTAGCGAGCGCCCACTACATCGTGGACGACAAGCAAATCATTCGCTGTCTGCCCGAGGACGAGATGGGCTACCACGTCGGGGCGAAAACTTATTCACAGGCCGCCTTGACCAAATTGAGCAATTACCCGAACAACTGCACGATTGGGATTGAAATGTGCGTCAATGCAGATGGAAGCTATGCGAAAATGTACGAGCAAACAGTGGCATTGACCGCGGATATCTTGAAACGACATGGCTGGGGAGTCGAGCACCTGTGGCGTCATTACGACATTACAGGGAAAAACTGCCCGGCCTTTTTTGTCGTCAATACGACCGCTCAAAAATATACGGGAGTGTCAGCGAAGGACGCATGGGCAAAGTTTCAACAGGATGTCCACAGGTTTCTCACAGCTTATCCACAAAAACCACAGCCTGATGTGGATAAGTGTACAGTTGAACTGACACTTTCTTCCACTGGGAAACTAATCGATGATGTATCCTATGTACCCATCCGAATGATTGCGGAGGCAGTGGGTGGAGCCGTGGAATGGGAGCCTTCCACTCAAAAAGTAACAGTGAACGGACAGGAAGTCTCCTATGTAAACGACCAGGGAACTACTTTCGCGAAAACAAGAGAGCTGGCTGACTTGCTTGGATTGCAAGTCGAGTGGGACGAGCCGCGAAAAGCGGTCGTATTGAAGAAATAACAGAAAAGCCGCAGATCCCGTCTGCGACTTTTCCCATACATACTTTTACCCAATCCGAATCTGAATGATATCTGCTGCACTTAATACAGTGCTTGGTTTCGTTTCCTGCTCATTCAGGCGAATTTGCCCGTCCTTGATCTTGCGGACAATCTGGCTGCGGCTCCAGCCTTCTATCTGTTCAGACAGCAGCTTGTCGAGACGGAAGCGAGCCTCTGCGCGCTCGATCCGAATCGTCACTTCCCGAACGCCCTTTTCCTGGTAGTCATGCAAGGGGAGAGGAGTGAGTGGCGCGATTTTTTCACTGAACTCCGTATCTGGCACCTCCCGATGATCTGTAAAGGCTTTGTAGATGGCCAGCTTTTCGTTCCACGTATGATTTTTTTCGCATTTATAGATAGCGAAGCGATAGATGTTTTTGCCGTTTGCGTTGTGGCGGCGGACGTTTGTATCGAAAAAGAGAACGGTTCGCCCGCAATTGCTGCAATATCGCCGGACTGGCTGATTTTCATGATTTTCACGTAAAACCCACGTATGCTCGATGGTATGCATGGTCCTTCACCTCATGTAAAAAAGTGAAAGGAACGCACCTGCTATTTGGATGTCCTGTAGGGCAGGCCTGTTTTTGGACACAAAAAAACGGAGATTCCCCATAGCGAACCTCCGTTAGGATTTACACCTACAGATTTCGTTACGTTCCTTTGTAATGGGAAAAAAGGGCAGACTGCACCTGTGCGAAAAACAGTTCGTTTTCCGAAGGGCAAGCTATCCAGTTTTTTAGGCCATTACAAAGTAGTTGTTGGCATACGTAGTTACCGTACCTTTCCATCCAAATAGACGTGGAATGAATATACCATATAATGGCTTAGTTTCCAAGGGGAATCGTATTGTTGACCACAGGAGGGTGAATGGTTTTGACGCGTAAAGGAGCGGAGCCGTAGATTTGCTTCATCCAGGTTCGCGCTTCCGCAAAGTCACTTTCCCGGTAGAGATGAAAAGCGGGATGGTGTGTATCCACAAAAAGGGACAACCCTAAAGCCTGCGCCCGAATGCAGAAATGACGGTCCTCGCCCCAAAAGCTCAGATTCGGAATTTGCTTAAAGCTGACGCCAGCCTGCAGTGCTTTTTTGCGGATGAGGGTGCAAGCCCCTAAACCACCTACTTCGTATACGCCGGGGACACGGAGTTGTCCGTAGAAAGCGTATTTCCGCAGGTATTGTTCTTCTAAGGAAATTTGTTCATGGCGTGCGCATTCGAATTGGGTGTATTCATCTTTGAGCCACACTTGAGGGACAGGGACGGTATCTTGGGTCCAGCTCGTCCAGAAGATTTCAGATATGATCTCTTTTTCAGAGGCGAGCAAAACTTCCAAAGTAGCTGGCTGGAGAAGCAAATCCGAATCGATGAGGAAGAGGGCGTCGTAATCTTGATGTTTGGCGCGGGCGATCATTTCGTCCTTGAATCCGGCTACCTTCCAAACGAGAGCGTCGCTCCAGTAATGGGTCGTTTCATCGTATGTGTCAGGACGGATGCTGCCAGCAGCGGGGATAATGTCGACCTGTCCCGTGTGTTTGTCTGCAAAGTTTTGAAGGATTTTGCTCGAAAGCGGATCGGTGTTGTCGTCTACGAACATATAGTGCAACGTCAAGTTTGAGGTCGACAGCCTTTCTAATGAAAACAAAAATAATCGGAGAATATCTGGTTTCTGACAAACTGGACTTCCGATTAGCACGCTCGTTTTCATGCTCATAGCACCACCTCTCGCTTTTGTGCGAAGTACGAAGCGTGTATGGAGCTCGCTGTGTAATCGTAGACAAGGGATTCATGTTCCTTGCCCATGCGCTCCATGCACCGTCCCAAGAAGTGAAAAGCGTAAAAGCTCCCCATTCCTTGCTCACTAAAATGCTCCCACTGATTGTCCCCGATCTCTAAGCAATGCTCAAAAGCTTTTATCGCCTCGGCATACAGACCATGCTCCATCAGGAAAACGCCTTTGTAAAAATGAAGGTCTACGTAATTGGGGTAGATTTGAATAGCTCGTGCAATCCCCGGCCATGCTCCGCGCATACTGCCATGCTGGAAAAGAATATCGAATTTTAGCTTGTAGCAAATAGACGGAGGAGGTTGATTGGTGGTCAAAAAGCCTTTCATTGCTTGATTCACCAGTGTAAATGCATGCTCTAATTGTTTGGCGCGAAAAAATTCGTTTGCGAGATGGTAATCGCACCACGGGTCTTGTTTGGATTGCTTTCTTTCGTGACGTAAGAGCCTCAAGTTGCGCAAAGCTTTTTGTTTTCGTTGAACGGCATCGTCCATATAGCCAAGATGGTGAATATGTACAGGTAGCAAAGGGACGGCGAGCTCTCGAGAAACGGTGGCCGGCCATTGAAGCACTTCGTGTATGTCTCGCACAAATCGAAATCCTTTTTTGTTGCGAAACAAACGGATTTGCCCGGATCGGTAGGCGGAGTGGCGCGAAGCTTGCTCCTTTTGCGAACCAGTGTAATGGATCATTTTCATAAAAAAGGCGTCGCCTTTGCTCGCACTTACAGCCTGACGAAGTACTCCCGGTTTTTCTTCCTGTACGATTTCATCCGCATCCAGCCATAAAATCCACTCTCCCTTGGCAACCTGCAAGCCGGCGTTTCTCGCTTTCGCAAAGCTGTTTTCCCAAGGAATCTCCAGAACTTTGGCCCCGTATTTCCGACAAATATCCTGTGTACCATCGGTAGATCCTGTATCGACAACAATGATCTCGTCTACCACCATATGCACGCTGGACAGACATGCTTCGATCTGATCTGCTTCGTCTTTGACGATCATGCATAGTGAAAGGAGAGGCGGGCTCATTCGGATGATCACCTTCTTTTCAGTGTTGTCAGAACATATTGTTACACCATATTCGTGCGAGGAGATGGTTATGAAAGTACGGATACATAAAGGGGGATGGAAGGAAATAGGATGTTGAGAAAATGATTTTCTGGGGAGGGGGCGATCTGCATGTTCACGATTAGCTTGTGCATGATCGTTCGGGATGAGGAAGAATCACTCGGTCGATGCTTGTCGACGGTCTACGATTTGGTGGATGAAATCATCATTGTCGATACAGGGTCGACAGATCGGACCAAGGAAATTGCATTGACCTATGGTGCACAATTGTTTGATTTTACCTGGGTGGACGATTTTTCAGCAGCGCGTAACTTTGCTTTTGCGCAAGCCAAGATGACGTACATTTTTTGGTTGGATGCGGACGATGTGCTTTTGGAAGTGGATCGGGAACGTTTTGCTGCACTGAAGACTATGGACAATTTTGATTACGACAGTGTCTCGATGCCGTACCACTTAAAGGTAGATGAGCGAGGGAAGCCTGTTCACTATTTGCGAAGAAATCGCCTCGTCAGACGGAAGTGTAACTTTGTTTGGCATGGGGCGGTCCATGAGTATTTGGCTGTCGCGGGGGAAATCCTGCACAGTGAAATCGCCATTACTCATCAAAAAAATAAGCCGTACACAGACCGGAATCTGCAAATCTATGTAAAGCGCAAGGAAAATGGCGAAGTTTTTGATCCACGTGACCAATTTTATTTTGCGAATGAATTGTTCGATCATGCGAGGTATGAAGAGGCGGCTGAGCAATATCAGTTGTTTTTGGACGGAGGCTTGGGCTGGATCGAGGACCAAATATGGGCGTGCCAGAAGCAGTCAGAGTGTTACGCACACTTGAAGCAACCTGAAAAACAGATTCAATCTTTGAGCAGGACACTTGCAATTGACCTTCCGCGTGCGGAGATTTGCTGCAGGATGGGGGCTTTTTTTGCGGAGAAGCAAGATTTCCCGAAGGCCATTTACTGGTACCGGCAAGCAACATTATTGGAGCGGCCACAAGGTTCCATGGGGAAGGTAGATGAATCGGCATGGACGTGGCTGCCTCATATACAGCTATGCTACTGCTACGATCGGCTCGGGGATCAACGAAAGGCTAAAATTCACCACGACATGGCAAAGCTGTACTACCCCACGCATCCAAGTGTAGCATACAACGAAGCTTATTTTGCAAGACTGGAGGAACTGGATTCGGTAGAACAATAGATGGCTATACTCCTTCTTGTTGTCCGTATTGTTTTGGGGAAGTTGTTATTTGCACAGGTCTTCTCTACAAAAATAGAATCGATCCTCGTTGATTAAAGAAGGAGATTCTCCATCCGTTTCTGGTAAGAGCTGCATGACAGTGTGTTGGAATCCCTTTTTAGATTAAGGGGGATGGCTTCTTTTTTGGAGGAAGAGGATGGATGTACACAAAGACCCCGTTTACGGTTAGGTAAAGCACTTCGATAACGATTACTCCTCGTATTGATTCCTCTAATGAATGAGCAACGGTTTCCTTTCTTCTTCTATTTTCTCGTGGTTGTCTGTAAGCGCCATTCTTTTTGTCCAATACTTTTTCAAGTGATTGGGAAATCAGTATGCCATGGCTTCTTGTGTAACAACTCATGAGGGAGGGGAACATCCTTTTCAAAGAGGAGGAGAATCATGTCATTTCCAAATTTACCGAATATCACCCCGACCATTCATATAGGGCGTGAAGAAGCGCTCAATTTAATGCTGTCTTCTTTAGCTATGGAAGAGTTGGGGCTCAGTCATATTTTAAATGCGGAAGCTGAAAAAATTCAGTATGCACTCGGGACAATTCCCGGACTATCTGGACCAGGAGCCACTATTGCCGATTTGCTCGAGTTAAACAAGAGTGCGCGGGACATGCTCGAAGCAACGACAAAACAAGACATGCTTTTGCAAAAGAAACTGGAGGCTGTGCTGGATGCTTCTAAACATCCGGCAAGGAGGATTACGGGGCCAACTGGTCCAACCGGGGCAACAGGTGCTAAGGGTGTTAGGGGAGCAACTGGACCGACAGGAGCAACTGGGGCGAGAGGTTCGACGGGAGCAACTGGGGCGAGAGGTTCGACGGGAGCAACTGGGGCGAGAGGTTCGACGGGAGCAACTGGGGCGAGAGGAACAACGGGAGCTACCGGGACGAGAGGTTCGACGGGAGCTACCGGGGCGAGAGGAACAACGGGAGCTACCGGGACGAGAGGTTCGACGGGAGCTACCGGGGCGAGAGGAACAACGGGAGCTACTGGGACGAGAGGAACAACGGGAACTACTGGAGAGACAGGAGCAGCCGGAGCAACGGGAGAGACTGGTAAAGCAGGTTCAACCGGAGCCACCGGAACAGCAGGGGAGACTGGAGCCATCGGAGAGACAGGAACAACAGGAGCGACTGGATCAACCGGAGCAACGGGAGGGACCGGAACAACCGGAGCGACTGGTACAATAGGAGGGACCGGAACAACCGGAGCGACTGGTACAATAGGAGGGACCGGAACGACCGGAGCGACAGGAACAACTGGTGAGACCGGATCCACCGGAGCGACTGGAACAACTGGAGAGGTCGGGGCCACTGGATCAACCGGAGCCACCGGAGCAACAGGAGCAACAGGAGCAACTGGAACAACGGGCGAGATTGGAGCGACAGGAACAACTGGTCAGACCGGATTCACTGGAACAACCGGAACAGCAGGGGAGACTGGAGCAACAGGAGAGACCGGAGCGGCCGGAGCAACCGGAATTACTGGAGTAACAGGAGAGACTGGAGCCACTGGAGCAACTGGAGCAACTGGGACTACTGGAGAGACAGGAGCAGCCGGAGCAACAGGAGTAACAGGAGTAACCGGAGAGACGGGAGCGACTGGAACAGCCGGAGAGACGGGAGCGACTGGAACAGCCGGAGAGACGGGAGCCACTGGAACAACCGGAGAGATGGGAGCCACTGGAGTAACCGGAGAGACCGGAGCCACTGGAGTAACCGGAGAGACCGGAGCCACTGGAGTAACCGGAGAGATCGGAGCCACTGGAACAACCGGAGAGACGGGAGCCACCGGCGCAACCGGAGAGACCGGATCAACGGGAGTCACTGGAACAACCGGAGCGACTGGAACAACCGGAGAGACGGGAGCCACTGGAGTAACCGGAGAGACAGGATCAACTGGAACAACGGGTGAGACAGGAGCCACCGGAATTACTGGAGTAACCGGAGAGACGGGAGCGACTGGAGCGACTGGAACAGCCGGAGAGACGGGAGCCACTGGAACAACCGGAGAGATGGGAGCCACTGGAGTAACCGGAGAGACCGGAGCCACTGGAGTAACCGGAGAGACGGGAGCCACTGGAGTAACCGGAGAGATCGGAGCCACTGGAACAACCGGAGAGACGGGAGCCACTGGAGTAACAGGAGAGACGGGAGCAACTGGAGTAACCGGAGCTACTGGAGTAACCGGAGAGATTGGAGCCACTGGATCAACCGGAGCAACGGGCGAGACCGGAGCGACAGGAGAGACGGGAGCCACCGGCGCAACCGGAGAGACCGGATCAACGGGAGTCACTGGAACAACCGGAGCGACTGGAGCAACCGGAGAGACAGGATCAACTGGAACAACGGGTGAGACAGGAGCCACCGGAATTACTGGAGTAACAGGAGAGACGGGAGCCACCGGAATTACCGGAGAGACAGGATCAACTGGAACAACGGGCGAGACTGGAGCTACCGGAATTACTGGAGTAACAGGAGAGACCGGATCAACTGGATCAACCGGAGCGACAGGAACAACCGGAGAGACCGGAGCCACTGGGGTAACCGGAGAGACCGGAGCCACTGGGGTAACCGGAGAGACCGGAGCCACTGGGGTAACCGGAGAGACCGGAGCCACTGGGGTAACCGGAGAGAACGGAGCCACTGGAGTAGCCGGAGAGACAGGAACAACCGGAACTACTGGATCAACCGGAGCAACGGGAGAGACTGGAGCGACAGGAATTACCGGAGCCACCGGAGAGACGGGAGCCACCGGAGCGACCGGAGTCACTGGAACAACCGGAGAGACGGGAGCCACTGGAGTAACCGGAGAGACGGGAGCCACTGGAGTAACCGGAGAGACAGGAGCGACTGGAACAACGGGTGAGACAGGAGCCACCGGAATTACTGGAGTAACAGGAGAGACGGGAGTCACTGGAACAACCGGAGAGACGGGAGCCACTGGAGTAACCGGAGAGACGGGAGCCACTGGAGTAACCGGAGAGACAGGAGCGACTGGAACA
>NZ_VFNO01000008.1:0-41804 GCF_006715575.1 Brevibacillus sp. AG162 | reverse complement strand
CAACGGGTGAGACAGGAGCCACCGGAATTACTGGAGTAACAGGAGAGACGGGAGCCACTGGAACAACCGGAGAGGCCGGAGCCACTGGAGTAACCGGAGAGACAGGAACAACTGGAACAATTGGAACAACTGGATCAACCGGAGCAACGGGAGAGACTGGAGCGACAGGAACAACCGGAGAGACCGGAGCCACTGGAGTAACCGGAGAGACAGGAACAACCGGAACAACCGGAACAACCGGAACAACCGGAACAACCGGAACAACCGGAACAACTGATCAACCGGAGCAACGGGAGAGACTGGAGCGACAGGAATTACCGGAGCCACCGGAGAGACCGGATCAACGGGAGTCACTGGAACAACCGGAACAACGGGAACAACCGGAGCCACTGGAACAACCGGAGAGACGGGAGCCACTGGAGTAACCGGAGAGACCGGAGCTACTGGAACAACCGGAGAGACTGGGGCCACTGGATCAACCGGAGCCACCGGAATTACCGGAGTAACCGGAGCGACAGGATCAACTGGAACAACGGGCGAGACTGGAGCCACCGGAATTACTGGAGTAACCGGAGAGACGGGAGCAACGGGAGCGACAGGAGCCACCGGAATTACTGGAGCAACGGGAGAGACTGGAGCGACAGGAGAGACTGGAGCCACCGGAGCCACCGGAGAGACCGGATCAACGGGAGCCACTGGAACAACAGGAGAGACAGGAACAACGGGAGAGACTGGACCAACTGGACCAACCGGAGCCATCGGAATTACCGGAGCCACCGGAGAGACGGGAGCCACTGGAACAACCGGAGAGACGGGAGCCACTGGAACAACCGGAGAGACGGGAGCTACTGGAACAACCGGAGAAACGGGAGAGGCCGGATTAACCGGAGCAACAGGAGAGATCGGGGCCACTGGATCAACCGGAGCCACCGGAATTACCGGAGTAACCGGAGAGACAGGATCAACTGGAACAACGGGCGAGATTGGAGCCACCGGAGAGACGGGAGCCACTGGAACAACCGGAGCCACTGGAACAACAGGAGAGATCGGGGCCACTGGATTAACCGGAGCCACCGGAATTACCGGAGAGACCGGATCAACTGGAACAACGGGCGAGACTGGAGCCACAGGAGAGACTGGAGCCACGGGAGAGACTGGAGCCACGGGAGAGACCGGGGCAACGGGAGCGACAGGAACAACCGGAACAACCGGAACAACCGGAACAACAGGAACAACCGGAACAACCGGAGAGACCGGCGCAACCGGAGCGACCGGATCAACGGGAGTCACCGGAACAACCGGAGCGACTGGAACAACAGGAGAGACGGGGGCCACTGGAACAACCGGAGAGACCGGATCAACGGGAGTCACCGGAACAACCGGAACAACCGGAACAACCGGAACAACCGGAACAACCGGAGCGACTGGAACAACCGGAGAGACGGGAGCCACTGGAGTAACCGGAGCGACTGGAACAACCGGAGAGATCGGGGCCACCGGAGTAACCGGAGAGACAGGATCAACTGGAACAACGGGCGAGACTGGAGCCATCGGAATTACTGGAGTAACAGGAGAGACGGGAGCACCGGGGGCGACAGGAGCCACCGGAATTACCGGAGCAACTGGAGAGACCGGGGCAACCGGAGCAACAGGAGAGACCGGAACAACCGGAGCGACCGGAGCGACCGGATCAACTGGATCAACCGGAGCAACCGGTACAGTCTTCACCAACATCAACGCCTTCGGAGCCAATACCTCAGGATCTCTCATAGCAGTAATCCTAGGAGGAACGAATATCCCTCTACCGAACAACCAGGTGTTAGCAGGTGGCATTTCCGTGAATGGCGCCAATACCGTATTTACGGTTCCGTCGGCTGGCAACTATCTGATTTCGTATTCCATCAATACAACAGCTGCATTACTGGTTAGCTCGAGGATCTTGATAAATGGGACGCCATACACACCAACCATCATCTCACCAACTTTATCACTTTCATCGTTCAATAATACCGTCATCGCCCCTCTCACCGCTGGAGCCACAATCACGCTGCAACTGTTTGGATTATTGGGAACCGCTACCCTTCTTACAGGGGCTGGAGCGACATTGACGATTATAAAAATAAGCACGTAGTAAGCAAAAGGAGCTACGATGACAAGTAGCTCCTTTCCCCTTGTCATTTCTTTTTGTTCAACTAGTAAAAATATTTAGTTAATTAACGGTGATGGTAGTATAATAGGTTGGAAGGGGATTTGCCTATTATTCGGAGTGGGGATAGATGCCGATGGATGACTTGGCAGTATATTTGGACGAGCACGAGGCAACGATCGTGAAAGAATTCAAGCGACGAATTGCCGTTTCGGACAGTGATCAATACAAAGGATTGATCCATCTGAATGGGCAAGCACTGTATCGTATGGTTATTGAATATTTTCGTTCGGAAATCACTCTTGAGGATATTAAAGAATTGGCTTACAAGGTCGCATATGAACGAAACCGGGCAGAGACCAACATTGGCGATTTCGTTTCCAACGTGTGCATGGGCCGGGAAATGGTTATCGATCTTCTCCAAAAAGGTCCGTTTACGCCTGCCGCTTTAATGCCTGCCTTATTAAAAATAAACGAATGCTTTGATGTCTTTTTGGTACACGCTGTTTTCAAATACACCGACCTCAAAGACAGCGATTTGGAAGAGAAGAAGCTATTTATCGAGCGTTCTCACAAAGACAGGCTCACGATTCTGGGACAAATGGCATCCAGCTTCGTCCATGAATTCCGGAATCCGCTTACTTCCATTATGGGATTCTCTCGTTTGTTAAAAGAAGATTATCCGAATCTCCCTTACGTAGAGATTATTGAAAATGAGCTGCGGCAATTGAACTACCGGGTTTCGCAGTTTTTGCTGGTCTCGAAAAAGGGAGCGGTCTATAAGCAAATGGAGGTTTTTAGCGTTTGGGAGTTGTTCGATGAGATTCTTTCCTTCCTCTATCCGAATATCGTTGACGTGAATGTGGATATCAAATGCAGTATCGATCCTACCTTTCAACTAAAAGGCTACAAGGATGAGATGAAGCAGGTGTTTATCAACATCATTTCCAATGCGCTGGATGCGTTACATAAAAAAACAGGCGAAAAGGAGATTGTCATTGAGGTGTCCCAAACGCCTGACAGTTCCTTGATTACCGTTTCCAACAATGGATCGCCAATTCCACCTGACCTGCTTTCGGTTATTTTTGAACCGTTTTTCACGACGAAGGAGCTCGGTACTGGAATTGGCTTATACGTCTGCAAAGAAATCATTGAGCGGCATGGAGGAACGATTACGTGCGAGTCTACTGATCAGCAGACGAAATTTTCCATGCAATTCAAGCCCTGCGACACGTGTACGAGTGGCTCGATGTCGATGAGCCATCATATTTAATGCCACAAAAAACGACCTATTCATGAAGGCACGATCGATACAGACGTGCACCATGAATAGGTCATTTTTTTGTGAAAAAGCTGTTTATTCGCTAGCGTGAAGCTGCCTGCGTGTTTGTCGTATGGTTTTGGAGATACGCTCCAGTTTGTTTACCAGCCAGACCAGCATGAGCGCCAACAGACAACTGCACCCGATAATGAGGAGCAAGTACAAGAGAGAGTACCACGTGTTTTCAAACAGCCAAGCGACCTCGCCGTATTTCGCAAACAGATAATCTTTGAACATGATCAAAAAAGCAGAGTGAAACAAGAAAATAAAATACGTCAGCCCTTTTCGAAACTTGATGTGCAAACGATCGACGCGTTCCAGAAAGAAGACCATGAGCACGAGAAACGATAGAAGCGTGGCGAACACAAAAGTCAAATGCACAGCCACATACAGCTTGTTTGAGACAACAAAAAACATCGCAGCCGCAGTGGAAACACCCGTCATCAGCGTCAGGATGGAGCGGTTGTTTCGCAAAAAGGAAAGAATCGATTCACGGTACCAATACAACACGTGCCCCATGTACAGGGTAAAAATCCAGCTCGGGAGCATGTGACGCGTGGTGAGCCCGAACCAGCCCTGATGGATGAAATTAATGTACACGTACTGAATACCGAGCAGAATCCAAATGACATACAAAATGTTGCGCTTCGTGATTACATGGCGAAACAGATAGGCAAAAACGTAATACTGGCAAATCATAAACACAAAGTACAGATGATCACCTGTTTTGCCGAGAACAATGTTTGTGAAGTCCTGGGCAGTATGAGGCATTCCTTTTTTCAACAAGTAATGGTACAGGACGCCAGATACTAAATACGGGACAAAAATATACAGGAGCTTCCCTGAAAAAAACTCGCGAGCAGTAGGGCTCTTGGCTTCAAAAGAATAAGCAGTCAAATAACCGGTGGCGATCGTCAACAGGACCGTGCCGTAGCGACTGATCTGATTGAGGGCCACGATCCAAAATGGATCCGTAAACGAAAGGGCAGAAGCCGTGAAATGACCGACTACAACGAGAAAACTTGAGAAGAGCTGGATGTAAAACAGAGATTTCAAGATTTTTGAATCTGTATACATTTCGATATTCTCCATTTCATCGTTTGTCGGCTGACGTTGTCGCTCAAACAATAAACTGTGAATGGTTTCATGATAATAAAGTTTTCTTTGATTCGTATTTGGACAGGGGAGGGGAGTTTTGGAAAGGGAAAAAAAGAAAGAAAGCCACACCCGAGTGCGCAGCTTTCGCACGAGTATGGCTTTCAGCATTATTTCGGATTCTTTTTCATTTCATCGATGGTCTCACTGACCACAAACGCCAAATCGTCATTGCCAAACAGCGACAATACACCAAGGAGAGTCGCATCAGGAATGTCCTCTGCTTCTTCTTTGGGAACGGTATTGTCCAGCATTTGAGCGAGTAACGTATTTTCCCCTTGAGCGGGATAAGCGCGACGGTATAATTCGCGTGCATCTAGACCGTGATTCACACACCATTGGGCAAAAACGAGAATCATCATGCCCTCGTCGCGCTGGTAGGCTTGAATCACTTGATCTTCCATCTCTTTTCGGTTCATGGGCATACTCCTCTAACATTCGTACGTCATGAATTTATTGTAGAGAAGAGGAAGAATACCCGCAAGAAAAAAGAAAAGAAGGGCTCAAGAGTTCCGCCTGCTGCTGTGATTAGTTATGACTGGCAGCATGCGCGTGTCTTTTACCATACGGGAATGGCAAAAGGGGCAGCTCGGGCTCTTATCAAAGGAAAAGTTATCTCTCATCCAGCACGTACAGCCCTCATTACTGCACGTCCATACATCTGTTTCCTCTTCTTCGATTGGAACGACTGCTTTTTTTGAGAAATACACATGAACTCCTCCTTTGCAGGGCAAAAGTGCACAAAGTAACCTCTATTAATGTGTGATGGAAAGCGCATGAATATACCAAGATTTTCTTTGGTAGAAGGTAAAAAAAGAGGCCGCGCTTTCATAACCGCAGCCTCTTTTGTCCATGGTCATCTTTACTGTTCATCGGGAATGAAGATCTGTCCCGTTGCTTCATGATTCGTGATGGCCAGCAAAATCGCTTTTGACAAGGTATCTGGATGATAAGGCTTGATCAGATAGCCGGTTGCCCCCAGATCAAATGCCTTTTTCTTTTCCTCAAAAGCACTGGAGATCACGATTGGAATGGTCCGTAAATCCGGGTTTTTGCGTATTTCCTCAATGACCTTCCAACCACTCTCGCCGTTCTTCAAGATAAGGTCAAGCACGACAGCATCCGGTCGCAGCTCCTCGATTGCTGCTACTGCCTCAGAAGCTGTAGAGAAGGAATTGACACGGAATCCAGAACTCGTCAGCTCATCACGCAACAGTTCGGTTAGGTTCAAATCGTCCTCGATGATCACAACGTTTCCATTGCATTGACCAGTTGGAGAGACTGCCTCCTCACTTCCCGCAGGATAGTCAGGGGACAAGGCGTGCTCAGCCAGCGGAAGGGTAACTGTAAATGTACTACCCTTGCCTGATTCGGACGTAACGGCAACTTCTCCATG
Source organism: Brevibacillus sp. AG162 (assembly GCF_006715575.1). Classification (NCBI taxonomy): domain Bacteria; kingdom Bacillati; phylum Bacillota; class Bacilli; order Caryophanales; family Paenibacillaceae; genus Brevibacillus; species Brevibacillus sp. AG162. Next base: position 35,786 of record NZ_VFNO01000008.1, on the reverse strand, counting down.
GTGCATATGGACGATCTCCTGAACAATGGCGAGTCCCAGTCCTGTACCGCCAATCTCGCGGCGATCCGAGTTATCAACACGATAAAATTTGGTAAACAGATGAGGGATAGCTTCGGAAGGAATGCCTAGCCCTTCATCCTGGACCTCCACGAGCAAGCGGTTCCCATCTTGGCGACAGCTCACCCGGACATGGCCGCCATGTGGAGAGTATTTGACGGCATTACTGATTAGATTCACAAATACTTGACGCAGCTTGGCTTGGTCGCCATAAACAACGGTTTGCTCCGTTTGCAAATCGAGTTCGAATCTATGGAGAGGGGACTGGACTTGATAAAGTCCGAAAATGTCCTGAATCACTTGATCAATCGCAACGTTCTCTACCTCATACGTCTGTCTCCCGGATTCCATGCGTTGCAAATCCAAGAAATCGTTGATTAGCGCAGTCAGGCGGGTCGCTTCTTGATAAATGGTCGCTAAATACCGTTGTTGACGCTCGGGCTTGAGCTCCTTCGTTAATAGCAGCTCCGCAAAGCCGAGCACACTGGCGAGAGGAGTACGCAGCTCATGACTGACCGTACTGACGAATTCCGACTTCATTTGGTCGATCTCGTATTCCTTGGTAAAGTCACGATAAACGAGCAAGGTACTCCATTTCTCCTGATTCCGGAACAGAGGCTCTGCATAGAGCTGAATATAGCGTACTTCCGGCCCGGTCATCTGAAACACAATACTACCTGAAGGAATGGCGCCTTCGTCTAAAACGACTGCTCTGACATACTGAATCAGCCGATCGGGTTCTAAGGTTCGACTCTGTAGATGGGAAAGGAACTGTTCCAAGTCAAATCCTTGCGAAGCGAGCTGATTGTCGTAGATCAATAGCTCACAGAAATTCCGGTTTACTTGCAGCGTTTCTCCACCCAGATCAATGAGCTGAATGCCTTCTTGTACAGAATCGAGCATATCCTGTGTCATTTTCCGCTGACGCTCCGTCTCTTCAAACATCGCGAGCTTATCGAATGCCAAGGAAATCTGCTTGGCGATTCCGATGATGACTTGTAGCTCCTGATTCGTGAATTTTCGACCGATACGGGAGAGGATGATACATGCAACGATTGTCTGCTGGGCATCTAATACTGGGAGGTAAAGCTCACATGTTTGTGACATTTCCTCTGTGTAGCCGCGCTCAGCGTCAGTACTTTCACGCATCAGGACATACGGCAGGCCCGTTTCCCTGGTTCGCACGAATGGACCATCATCCAATCCTTTGCGCAATTGCTCCAGACCGTTCTGGGAAACGCCAAAACTGGCTGCATCCCTGTCAGTGTTCAGCATGACGATGACACCTTTATCGGCATCCATGACCTCGGTTATATTGCGAATGATACTGGAAAGCAGCTCACCTTTATCCAACGTATTCGACAAAGAGAGGATGAAACGGTTTTTCTTTTCCAAATACCGTTCGTTATCCTCCATCTTGCCCATTGCTTCTTGCAGCTCTTCTTGCTGCATCATCAGTTCATCCTGCTGGGCTTGTAGCTCTTCGTTTTGTGCCATGAGAACTTCTTCTTTGGCTTGAATTTGCCTGATCAAATAGTCGAGGGAGCGGGAGAGCCTGCCGATTTCGTCAATCCTGTTCAAATCCTGCAAAAGAGGTGTACCGCCATTGGCAAACTGTTCAGCATCTTCGGATAGACGAACCAACGGCCTGCCGATATCCCGTGTGGTTTGAATGGTGACTGCCACCATGATCACCAGCACCATCAGCGAGTACACGAGAAACCAGGTGCTTAGCTGTGACAGCTCTTCGAACAGTAGTTGGTTTCTCGTATATAAAAGCTGATCGTGCTCTTCCTGATACCGCCCGGCGTATGTAAGCAAGTTGTTTACTTCCTGATTCACGCCACTGGCCGAAGCTTTTCGCAGGGATTCAAAGTCTCCGTTCTTTGCATAGCTCGAAAAAGTAGGAAACACATTGGCGAAAAAGTTCGTGAAGAAAGACTCGATCGAAGCGACAAGCGCTTGCTCCTCATCATTGAGCGGAAGCTTCTTAAAATTATCCAGCGCTTGTTCCAGCTTCTTTTTTTCAAGAAATAACTCATTGTACTCAGATGGGCTCAAAAAAGCGTAATAACCCCTTGCGCGAAAAAAGATTTGGTTCGTGTGCTCAGCGATGTCTGCGACCAAATTTTGTTTTTCCTTGGTATGGTATATCGCCGTCTGATATTGGGTTAATGTGTTGCTATTCAAATATTGAACGATGGAAGCGCCCGCAATCAACAGTGACAGAAAAAGAAGCATCATCGCCATGAAGCGACGGGTGATGCTTTTTCTGATAAACGCCCAGAACCCGGTCATGCGAGCATTTCCTCTACTTTCCGGACAAGGTCCATCGGGCTAAAGGGCTTTGGCATGAAGTCATCGGCACCAGCTGCACGCATTTTCTCCTGTTCGGCATGTTGACTTTTTGCCGAGAGGATCAGGACCTTGACTGTCTTTTTATCGTCCATCTGTTTGAGCTGCTGCAATACTTCAAAGCCTGTCAGCTTTGGCATCATATAATCTAAAATAATCAAGTCGTACTCATTTTGACCGATTTTTTGCAGGGCTTCCTCTCCATCGCAAGCGATATCGAGCTCGTGTCCCTCGTCTTCGAGCGTGTCGCCAATCAACATGCGCAACACGGCTTCGTCTTCGGCCAGCATAATTGTTGCCATCTTGCTACCTCCTTACAACATTCGCTTAACCAGTCGCATAATGCGAGCCTCCAGTTCGCGTGTACGAAATGGCTTGGTCATATAGTCGTCAGCACCGAGCTGAAGGGCTCGGACAATGTCTTGCTCTTCAGTACGACCTGTCAGCATAATCACCGTATATTTCTTGGCATTCGGCAAATTCCGGATTTTCTGGAGAACCTCGAGGCCATCCATCTGTGGCATCATCCCGTCTAAAATGACGAGATATGGCTCTTGTCCCTGATGCCAGGTGGAGTCGAAGAAAGCTGCTCCTTCTTCGTAAGTCTGGATGTCGACGTGCATCCAACCGTCAAAACTGGTTTGGATGGAATCGGCCAGCATCACGCGAATCATCGGATCATCATCAATAATGGCGACCTTCAGTTTTACCTTGGGAGAGTCATGCGTCTCTGTGATTTGAGCGGTTTCAATCCGGCGCCGCCCCGCATTTTTCGCAGCATACAAAGCCGTGTCCGCAGCTTCTACCCAATACGTATGCGGTTTATGAGGTTCATCTACTTGTACGATTCCACCGGAAAAGCTCAAAGAAAACGTTCCTTCAGGAGCTTCGAACGCAAGCGAACAAAAAGCAGACAGCATCTGCTCCAGGCGCATCTTTCCTGTTTGTACACTCGTACGCGGCATCAACAGGATAAATTCCTCTCCGCCGTACCGGAATAATACATCCTGTTTTTCGGCGCTCTGCCCGATGAAAGCGGCAAAACGAGTGAGCACCTCGTCGCCGATCAGATGCCCGTATGTATCATTGACCCCTTTGAAAAAATCGATATCCAAAAATGCCAGTGAGAAGGGGGTGTTGGTTCGCTGGGCATCAGAAAGAAGCCGTTGGTACGTATCAACAAAAGAATTGCGATTGTTGACACCCGTAAGCTCGTCCAAAAACAAGATACTGTTCATCCAGCGCTTCCGGCGAAGCTGGCGTTCGAGGCGTACGACCAGCTCTTCCATATCAAGCGGTTTGCACATGACGTCATCTGCGCCCAAACGATAGGCATTCAGACGGGTCTCCCGTTCGCAATCGATGCTGATGATGGTCGTAGGCACGTATTGCTTCTTTATTTTTTCGCTGATCGTCTGCATCACTTGGAAGCCGCCTGTTTCCGGGATGTTCAAATCCAGAATGAAGCAGTCAGGATTCATGTCGTGAAAATAGTCGAGAGCCTTATGAGGATAGACCGTTGCGATAACAGACCAATTGCGTTTTTCTAAATATTCCTTTAGATACATAAGCAGGGTGACGTCATCATCCAGGATGAGGACCAAAGGTTGTTGCTCACAAGGGGTTTCCCGTTGAAGAGTGGAGTTCTCGATGAAAACTTCCGGTTCGGATCGCTGTTCGTAGCATAAGGTGATCAACTCTTGCAAAAACACTCGCCATTCACCGAGCGACCATTCCTTTACAGGCATGTCATCCATTCGATCCAGAAGGATCTGAGACAGATCAGACAAGTCGGTCAATCCAATTGTCCCAGATGTCCCCTTCAACGAATGAAGAAAGCGATATAACTCTTCATGAGAGACGGGAGACTTCTGGGCATACCACGTCTCAATCTGTTTATGGATATTTGTAAGAAGTGTATCTCTGTACTTGATCATGTCGCATCGTCCCCCTGTGTTGGGATGGCGCAAGCAGTCGGATCGCTTGCGCCAATTTGATCAAAACGTCTACGATTTGGTATGGTACATGTAGCAGGGAGGAGGAAGGACTTTATTGTTGCAGGGAAAATCCTTCTTCAATCAAATACTGCTCCGCTTCCACGTACGATTCAAAGGAAGCTTCCAGGTTCATCCCATGGTATACGTTCCACAGCGCGTCTTCCTGTTGCAGCAAGAGCGTGCGGTTTTGCTTGTCAATCCATGTTTGCTCCAATTGTTCAGCTGCACTCGTAGCTTTTGGAGCTGGTTCACGTTTCACGGAGAGGGATTGGATCGAAGCCTCGACTACCTTGCGCAGCTCGTCCGCCGAGAAATCACGGATGTTGACATAGCCCTTGTCGTCTTTTTGGTAGCCCTTCAAAAACGCGGCAAACACAAAGCCGTTGCCGTTCGGATGCAGATGATAGACGACTGTCTTTTTGTCATGAAGGCTTTCCTCATAATGAAAATTAACCCGTTTCAGGGAGACGTCATTCCGAGTCAGTTGTGGAAAAGATTCAATAATCGCTAGTTTTTCTTCAAAAGTAAGCATGGATTCCTCCGGTGAGATGGATTTGTTTGTCGATTATATCATAGGTGGGACATAGAACGAAAAAAGGAGAAGGGAAAAATGAACGGAAAAAACCGAAAAGACATCACAGCGGGTCTTGAAGTAGACATTGTATTGAAACAGGACCAACGCACGGGCAAGCGCACCCGTGGGATTGTCAAGGATATCCTGACGAATTCCAGTACACATCCACATGGAATCAAGGTTCGTTTGACGGATGGACAAGTGGGCAGAGTGCAAGAGATTATCAAAGAAGGGGAGTAATCTTCTTCAAGAAAAAACGGACAGGCCACATGGGCAACTGTCCGTTTTGTTTTTCATGAACGGTTCCGGTTTTGCAAATGCTCGATAGCTGGTACGGCGAAGCAAGCCAGATTCGACGGAAGTGCATCGAGTGAAAACCAGCGCATGTCTCCAATCGCCCCGCCTTCCTCTAAATTGCGTGCTTCTCCACTCAGGATTGTGACTTCGTAAATGACCGAAACCCAATGCTCGGCACTTTCCGGGCGGATGGTTTCTGCGGTGCACAGCAGGGCCTTTACCTCGACATCGAGATTGACTTCTTCTTTGATTTCACGGATGACACTCGTCTCCAGTTGTTCATAGGGATCAACTTTTCCCCCGGGAATGCTCCACGTATCTTTCTCTGGATCTCTGTTTCGTAAAACCAGCAAAAGCTCATTCTTGTCGTTTAGGATGACAGCTCCTACGCCCAATCTTGGTATAGCGATAGTAGTCGACATGGTTTCTCCTTCGATAGGCAGATTCGTTTCTTCTATTATAGCAAGGTCCAATCGTAAGTAGGACAAAACAAGAAACCGCCTGAAGAGACGGTTTCGAGAAGTTCAGCAAAACGTTAGCGGTAAGAATCATGGGTAGGCGCGAAGACATCCTCTGTTGATTCCCGCACCAAAATAAATGGCTCAATATTTCCCAATCCATGCAAGCACGTATTGTGATGGGCGATGATTTGTTCCGCTGACAGGGCCTTACTGTCCGATGTAGAGTGCCCGTCTTTGACGAGCGTCACATCATAGCCGAGTGTCGTCGCTTTGCGGCAGGCGCTGTCGATACAAAACTCGGTTTTGCAGCCCATGATGACGAGGTGGTTAATCCCGAGTGCTTGTAGCTTTTCGTGCAGGTCTGTTCCGTGAAACGAGTCTGTCGCCAGTTTTTGAATCACCGTTTCTGATGGCAGAGGGGCGATCTCAGGATGAATGGCAAAGTCGTCCGAACCGACTTCTCCGACATCCGCATCCTGAACGTACAGCACAGGAATATCCTTGCTATAGGCATCTTCTCTTACTTTTTTCAATGTTTGGACAAGTGTAGCCGGCTGAAAAACAGGACCAAATTGCCCTTCGATAATACCTACCTGCGCATCAATAATCAGTAGAGCTGTTTTTCGAATCAATCCATTTCCTCCTAAGTGAAAGGGGGCTAGTGTTGGTGTTCCCCTTTTTGGTTGTTTGGTACACGCACAGCTTTATAAGAACGTTGATTCATGTCCTTTTTCATAACTGACCACTCCTTTCATCATAGAAGAGCGTGAATCCGCTCTGGATAATTGTACCACAAAAAAGACTCATTCCTATTGGAAGGAACGAGTCTTTTTCGATCGCGAACTTCTTATGATTCATTTTCCTTTTTCGGTACAAACTGAAAGATATCATGTGATTCGAAGGAGTCGATCAAACGGGACAGCCACAAATAATATTCCAACCCATTTTCAATGCGCTTGATACTAAGTTCCACACGCTCACTGACTTCTTCCGTAAGCTCTTCGGATTGCTGGAGAGCGCGAAGCTCAAGGAGCGACTTTTTCAACGCATGTACATTATGTTCACAGGCGTGTCTCCACTTCACGGAAAAGAGGTCGATGAAGTTCTGGTACCAATCCAGATTGACCTCGTAATGATCCTTCCGTGTCCCTTTTTTCCATATCTTTTCTACCATATTTAAGTCCATCAATGTGCGGACGCCGGTGCTCATGCTGGTTTTGCTCATGCCCAGTGCTTCGCCCATCTCATCGAGTGTCATTGACTTGTCCTGAAAGAGCAATGTGCCATACAGCAGTCCCGTTGACATGGTAATTCCATACAGATCCATGTTGCGAGCCAGCGTTTCAATCACGCGTTCCTGAGCTTTTTCGAGGATTTTTTCCTGATTGGTATCCATTTTGAAAAAAGCAGCTCCTCTAGTCATAGTAACCTGACTAGAATTGTACGTCTCCAAAAGCAAAAAGTAAATGGAGATATTGTACAGTATATACGTGATAAACTGAGAATACAGGAAGTAAAGTACGTAAAGTTTTTTCTGAACGCTGAAAATGGCGGATTATCATGCCTCACCCAGTTTGAGGTAAAAAAAATGGCTGGTTACAATTGTAAGGGTAAAGAACAGTCCGGATGCCGGGCGTAAAAGTTGGAGGTGAACATATGCCCAAGATCAAAGTAGAGAATTTGACCAAAATCTTTGGACGCCAACCCCAACGCGCATTGTCCCAGGTGAAGCAGGGGAAGACCAAGCAAGAAATATTGAAGGAAACGGGTCTTACCCTTGGGGTGAATCAAGCGAGTTTTGAGGTGCATGCAGGCGAAATTTTCGTCATCATGGGGCTTTCGGGAAGCGGGAAGTCGACCTTGGTTCGATTGTTGAACCGGTTGATTGAACCGACAGAAGGCAGAATCCTGATTGACGGTACGGATATCGTCAGTATGAACACCGAGCAGTTACAGGATGTAAGAAGAAAGAAACTGGGCATGGTATTTCAAAAGTTCGCCTTGTTCCCTCACAGGACGGTACTTGAAAATGCGGAGTACGGCTTGGAGATTCAAGGGATGCCAAAGGCCGAGCGTGAGGCAAAAGCGAAAAAGTCACTCGCACTCGTCGGACTCGGCGGTTGGGAAGCAAGCTACCCGGATCAGCTGAGTGGCGGGATGCAGCAGCGTGTGGGGCTGGCCCGCGCACTCGCGAATGAGCCCGATGTGCTGTTGATGGATGAGGCATTCAGTGCCTTGGACCCGTTAATTCGCAAGGACATGCAGGATGAGCTGTTGGAACTGCAAAGCACCATGCAGAAGACCATTATTTTCATTACGCATGATCTGGACGAAGCATTGAAGATCGGGGATCGGATCGCTTTGATGAAAGACGGTGCGATCGTGCAAATCGGCTCGCCGGAAGAAATCATGACCAATCCGGCAAACGAATACGTAGAGCGCTTCGTAGAAGATGTGGATCGTTCCAAGGTATTGTCCGCTGAAAAAGTCATGAAGCGGGCAGAGACGATCACTCTGGACAAAGGGCCTCGCGTCGCACTGCAAATGATGCGTGAGCGCGGTGTTTCCAGTTTGTACGTGGTGGATAAACGAAAAACATTGCTGGGTGTGCTGACGGCAGACGCGGTAAACGGAGCCAAGGAAGCAGGACAGTCGCTGGAATCCGTGCTGCGAACGGAGGTACCGACTGTCGGACCGCAGACACTTCTCAATGAGATGTTTGACCTTGTTGCGTTTTCGGATATTCCCGTGGCGGTTATCGGGGAACAAAATCGTCTCCTGGGCGTGATTGTAAAAGGAGCCGTCTTGGGTGGGTTGGCAGGAAAAGTAAATCAACAAGTTCCAGAGCCAACGAATGAAGAGGGGCAGGTGAATCCATCATGAGTCAAAATCAACTATTTCCGAAGCTGCCGCTCGACAGTTGGGTAGAAACGATTGTAGATGGACTGGAAGAGAATTTGGGCTTCTTGTTCGACTTCATATCAGCTGGAATCGGTGGAACCGTTGACTTGTTTTCGTGGATTCTAACAGGAATCCCGTTTTGGGTCCTGATCATTTTGTTTACGCTGCTGGCTTATCGGGCTGGCAAAGTGGCAATTGCTCTTTTTACCTTCATTGGACTTCTTCTGATTCAGAATCTGGGTTATTGGGAGCATTCAATGGAAACACTTGCGCTGGTATTGACGGCAGGGCTGATCTCGGTGATTATCGGGATTCCCGTCGGTATCTGGTGCGCGAAGAATGATTCCGTGCAAAAGGTCGTCACACCGCTGCTTGATTTCATGCAGACGATGCCGGCGTTTGTGTACTTGATTCCTGCCATCTTTTTCTTTGGGCTCGGTAAAGTACCGGGGGTTATCGCTTCTGTCATTTTTGCGATGCCACCGACGATCCGGCTGACCAACCTGGGAATTCGTCAAGTTCCTGCCGATCTGATCGAAGCTTCTGAGGCATTCGGTTCAACCTACTGGCAAAAGCTGACGAAGGTACAGTTGCCGATTGCCAAGACGACAATGATGGCCGGAATTAACCAGAGCATTATGCTCGCGTTGTCCATGGTCGTGATTGCCTCGATGATTGGGGCGAAAGGCTTGGGGGCAGACGTGTATCGTGCCGTGACACAGATCAAGATCGGTGAAGGTTTTGAGGCGGGTCTGGCCATCGTTATTTTGGCGATTCTGCTGGATCGTCTCACGCAAAGTGTTGGAAAGAGAAAAAACGCGTAGGAGGGGTTTTCATGAAAATGAAAAAAGGCGCCTTGAAAGGGCTGGCAGTCGCACTCGGACTCAGCATGGTGATGGCAGGATGTTCAACCGCGGGAACACCGCAGGGAAATCAGCCTGCCGAGGGCAATGCGGGTACGTCTGCACCGAATAGCGTTGGAGCACAAGTGGATCATAAAATTATCGGAATCGATCCGGGCGCTGGTCTGATGAAAGCGACGGAAAAAGCCATGAAAGACTACGATCTGAAAGATTGGGAACTGGTAGAGGGCTCTAGTGCAGCGATGACGGCAGCACTGACACAAGCCTACAAAGACAAAAAGCCGATTATCGTGACTGGCTGGACACCTCACTGGATGTTCTCCAAGTTCGAGATGAAATATCTCGAAGACCCGAAAGGCGTCTTCGGGAAGGATGAACAGATTCATACCATCGTGCGCAAAGGACTGAAGGAGGAGCACCCAAGTGCGTATGCGTTCCTCGACAAGTTTTCGTGGACACCTGCGGACATGGAAAAAGTGATGCTCGATATCGAGAGCGGCAAAAAGCCGGAAGAGGCAGCAGCCGAATGGGTGAAAAACAATGAGGCTACCGTCAACAAGTGGGTAGAAGGCATCCAGCCTGCAGAAGGCAAAAAATTGACGCTCGCCTACGTCGCGTGGGATTCTGAGATCGCCAGCACAAATGTGGTGAAGACGGTTCTGGAGCAAAAGCTGAAATACCAGGTGGAAATGAGCCAAGTAGAAGCTGGCCCAATGTGGGTCGGTGTATCGAACGGCGATGTGGATGGAATGGTAGCAGCTTGGCTGCCAACCACGCACGCTGACTACATGGAAAAGCTGGGGAAAGACGTAGAGGACCTCGGTCCGAATCTGCAAGGAACCAAGCTGGGCTTGGCTGTTCCAACCTATATGGAGATCAACTCCATTGAAGATTTGAAGAAGTAACAGACTCAATACAGAAGGCACTGCTCACGATGGGGCGGTGCCTTTTTCGTTGTGTTAAGGTATTGGGTTGCTTTCCATGACAGCGGGCCAAGCGTGCTGTTTGTCCAGCGTTGCAGGCTCCGGTGCAAATATCCGCAAAACGAGATTAAACTCGCCTTCAGGGAGCGGGAGCCAGTTGCCTTCCTTGCCTTTGGGCGGTTGCTGTTGCAAATACAGATCGAGGGAGCCATCCGGATTGTACGCAAGTGTTCCTGTATTGCTGCGAACCGATGCGCGATCGGCTGCTGTTTTGGCTAAAAACAGCTGGTTGTCATAGACGTTGATCGACCAGAAAGCAGACGTCTTGGGAAGCTGTTCCTTTGTAAAATGCAGCGTATAGCTTTTGACTCCCGTAAGTGGTTTTCACGGTATAGTAGCGGTTTTGTGGATTGGCGGGGACAGTCAAGTGGACGGGGGTCTCTGACAAATCCAGCCATGCGCTCATATACAATGTATCGGAGTTCGGCGTCACGATATCCCGAAAAGTTGGGGAAGCGAGTGTGTCCGCATAATAAAACTGGTTGATCGGCGCCCGGTTTTTGACCATGGCTTCCATTGTTTTGGCGGACATCACTAATGGATAGTCATAGATGTATGCTTGAATGCCGAGCGAGTAGGCAAGCCTCTCCTGCGAATGAAGAAACGACCTCGATTGGAAGAGAGGTGACTGTTGGGCAGATGGAGTGTTTGTTGTCTCTTTTGCAAACGATAGACCGGACAGGTGAAGCGTCATGCAAAGCAGGGAAACGATCAGTGTCAGGCGCTTTTTCAATAATGGAAGCATAAAGCCCCTCCTCATTACCAGAAATGGGGGTTCGCACTGGTAGTTTTCTTCATAGGGAAAGGGGCTTTATGCAAGCTGAGCTGGAATATTTTATTCTCAATGCGGCTCCACAGAAATTTCAGGTGCCCGCCACTCTGGGCAGGTCGTATACAATTTCGACGCTCCCTGTAGCAATTCCCTATCACGCCATCGCTTGCCCACACACTGTATGCCGATAGGAAGACCTTGCTCATCAAAACCGATCGGCATCGTCACGACCGGACTTCCTGTGACATTAAACAGACTCGTATAAAAAGTCGTAGCGGCCCAGTAGTTTTGCGGGTTCTCGTCTACGTACAGCGGTTTGGTGTATATCGGCTTGTAGCCCCACATTTTCGATTTTGCCATATGAGGAAAGGCTGTCGTGCAGCTGACCGGACACAAGAACAAGTCACAGTCTGCCATGAATTGCTCGAAGCTGCGAATGAGCTGCTCCCGAATGGTTAAGACTCGCATGTAGTTTTTGAACGTCAACGGGATGAGCATGGTAGCCGTGGGAACCTGGCGATAAATCGGCATCGTAATGAGATGAGCAAAACCGCGAATGAGTGGAGACGTCGTTGAGTTTAACTCCGCGTCGATGATTTTTCCCCATGTTTCCCAGGTTTTGCGTACATCCAAGGGCGGTGCCGTCACTTGTTCAACATGCATCCCTTGTTGCTCCAGCATTTTGACGAAGCGGCGCAACTGATCCCGAATGGCTCGACTCGTCGGGTAGCCGGGCAGCTCCTCCATCCAGCGAATGTGCAGGGGCTGCTCCTTTAGGGGAGGGGGCAAGACTTGTGGTCCATGAGGCAAGCCAGCATTGCCGGTTCCGCCACTCATGATGGAAAACGCCACTTCCAGGTCTTCGATCGAACGGGCTACAGGGCCATAGCAGGCCAGGTGACGAGACGATCTATAATCAGACATTCCTTCAAAGCCGGGCATGTGTCCTGTTGCCGGAACGGCTCCTTCTGTCGGCTTCAAGCTGAATACACCACAATAATGAGCGGGGACGCGCAACGATCCTCCGATGTCACTCCCGATATCCAAATAAGAAAGTCCCGCGGCAACCGCAGCTGCCGAGCCTCCGCTGCTACCTCCCGAAGTCCTCGCCTGATTCCACGGATTATTCGTCCGACCGTAAATATCGTTGTCTGTTTGGAGATCCATGAGCAGAGTAGAGACATTCGTTTTGCCAATCAAAACGGCTCCTGCCTGTTTCAGTCTGCGGACGATGGCTGCGTCATGTTGCGGAATGTAGCCTTTTAGAGGGGGGAAGCCAGAAGTAGTAGGGAGTCCGGCTGTGGCAAAGGAATCCTTGATTGTGATTGGCACCCCGTGAAGGGGCCCCCGAATATTGCCTTCCGCCATTTCTTTGTCCGCTTGCTTGGCGGATTCGAGAGCAGCCTGCTCGTCATAAGCGACGATAGCGTTCATTTTGCCATTAAGCGAGGCGATTCTTTTAAAGGTATGCCGGGTAGCTTCTTCGGCACTTATTTTACGCTCTCGAATCCATGTGCCCATCTCCGTTGCTGTCAAATAGGTCAGTTCTTTCATTCGATTCACTCCTTTTCACATGTCCAGCGTACGACAGGAAAACGAGGAAAACTTGATCGAAAATGCGAACTGCCATCAACTATTCTCGGGCTAGAACGGGTATATATATGAAGCAAAGCGAATCAGGATGGTCACTTCCAAGAAAGCGGTGGTCGTAGTATTCAAAATCGTATCGGGCATAAAGCTGGTCGGATGTGGCTGCGTGTGTCATCCAGCTCCCGTATATGTATTGATACGTCAGTTTGAGATTTTGCACCGATCCTTTGTGAGGGAAGACAAGATAACCAGATGCAGGCAGAGTGAGCAATTCCAATCCGTCTGTACCAACATGCTCCGTAGTGTGTATGCCAGCAAAATAGGCAAAGCTTAACGAAAGCTCGAAAGCATCCGGGTAGCGAATGACCCCATATCGCTTCTGGTTTTTCTGCATGGAGATTTTCTGTCCCAAACGCTTCCAACAATGGACAATATCTGTTGTCGAACGGGTAGTGGAGGAGTAGCCTACCAGGTTCAGTTCTTCGTGGGCAGGGATGTAGACGGGCTCAATCGATTGCAGCTGAATATTTTCCAAATAAGGTAGCTCGATACGTTCCAGCATGGTGTACCGCGGCATTTTTCCTGATCGGCGAAGTGCAGAAGGAGGCAGACCAAAACGTTTCGTAAAGGCGCGAGTAAAGGCTTCGTGGGAATCAAAGCCATATGTAAAGGCGACTTCTGTCACGCTCTTTTGTTCGAGCGACAGCGCTTTGGCAGCTTCGGTCAAGCGTCTCTTCGAAATGTATTGGCCGACAGTTTCTCCTGTCACGTGAAAAAACAACCGTTGAAAATGGTACTTGGAATATCCGGCTGCTGAAGCCACTTCATCGAGTGTTACTTTTTCCGTTAACTGCTTTTCGATAAAAGAAAGGGCATATGTTATTTGTTCCATATAGTTCATGGCGTCACCTGAAAAAGGAAATAAGATCTTTTTAGGATACCATATGCCCTGGCCTGAATTTTTGTAAAAAAGCCAGAATGCCAAAGAATGGGGAGAGAATACAATGAAGTAGGACAACATTACTGGAGGTAGCCGTGGAGCAGCATCTGGATCTTTTTTTGATGAAATATGGATATGTCGGCATCTTTTTTTCGCTCACACTTGGTGTTGTAGGGCTCCCCATACCCGATGAGGTACTAATGACGTACGCTGGCTATGCGGTTTCCCGCGGTGTTTTGCACATGCCGTTTACGGTGCTGAGTGCCTTTTTGGGAGCGGCTGTAGGCATAACGATCAGCTATGCCATCGCATGGAAGTGGGGACTGCCGCTGCTTCTGAAGGTTGGACCGTACTTGCATATTACACCGAAAAAAATAGAGTCGACCCAAAAGCTGTTTGCCAAGTACGGTCCATACCTGTTGCTCATCGGCTATTTTTTGCCTGGCGTCCGTCATATTACCGCCTATTTGGCAGGAGTCTCTGCGATGGGGTTTCGACGATTCGCCTTTTTTGCTTACGCCGGCGCATTTCTTTGGAGTGTCACGTTTTTACTGTTGGGACAGGCGCTTGAGAAAGAGTGGCTCAAGGTCGTCGTTTATATACGTCATTACGGCATCACATTTTTGCTAATCGGTTCGGCGATTGGCTTGATGGTCTATATTTGGATGAGGTACAGGCGCGACACCAGAGTCTAGGAACAAGCATTAGTTCCTGCTGATTGCCATGCTGTCTTTAACCAAACGGACAAATTCGAGCTGTTCCTCTCCGGTGGCTGTGGCTTCCGCCAGTTTGAGTACATCGGCAAGGGAGCTTCTTTCGGCATACGGACTCTCCCGCAATATTTCCCCGTATTCTGCTACAGCAGCAAGGAACGCCACTTCTGGAGACAAGGCATTTTGCATCTTCACAGACTCGGAGATTTCCTCTACTTTTTGGGAAGAGGCATGATGATAGCGCACGCGAACCGTCCCGATATCTGCATGGGCAGGGGAAGCGAGCTTCACTTCATAAAGAGCGGTCACACTATGGCCAGCGCCGATCTCCCCCGCATCTGTCTTGTCGTTGCGAAAATCTTTGTCGCGGACATCGCGGTTCTCATAGCCGATCAAGCGATACGAGTCTACCTTCTTAGGGTCGAATTCCACCTGAATTTTTACGTCACGAGCGATCGTTTGGAGGGTGCCCGTCAATGATTCCGTAAAAATGCGGCGAGCCTCCGAAAACGTATCAATGTAGGCGTAGTTGCCTTCTCCTTTATTCGCCAGCTGCTCCATCAGAACATCATTATAGTTTCCCATGCCAAAGCCAAAGGTGCTCAAGTAAATGTCTTTTCGCGCATAGTCCTCGATCGAACGCAAAATGCCCTCGGCCCCTGTTTCTCCTACATTCGCCACCCCGTCGGAGCATAAAATCACCCTGTTAATGGCACTAGGCTTGAAGGAACGGGCCGCCATTTCATAACCGAGCACGAGCCCTTCTTCCGCATTGGTGGAGCCTTCGGGTTGCAGTTCATCGATGGCTGATAAAATCGCGTGTTTGTCTTCGGCAGAGGTTGGGGGCAAAAGAACGCGTCCCTCTGATCCGTAGACGACGATCCCTACTGAATCTGTAGGTTGGAGTTGATCGACAAGGACATGTAAGCTTTTTTTCACCAGTTCTAATCGGTTCTCCCGATTCATCGAGCCAGATACGTCAATGACAAAGACGAGATTAGCGGGCTTCCGCTCTTCTGCACTTAATTCCTTTCCTTTGATCCCGATTCGCACTACTTGAAGATTTTTTTGAAAGGGAGAGGGGCCACTATCGGCTTTGATCGCAAATGTCTGATTGGTAGGCGCGGGATACGAAGTGGGGAAGAAATTGATGAATTCCTCCACCCGAATGGCTTCAGCTGGCGGGAGAGTACCGTCTTTTATAAAATGGCGCATCATGGTGTAAGAGGCGGTGTCCACATCAGCGGCAAAAGTAGACAGGCGGTCCTTCGTCGTCGTGACAAATTGGTTGGTGCCGTAATCTTTGAAGTACATGTCATTGGGGAGGGGATCGGCCGATTTTTTCAGGGCGTAATCAGCTAGTTGGCTGGGAGGACTTGGACTGGAGGCTACCTGATTGTTTTGGCTTTGCGCAACAGATGCTGCTGGTTTGTTTCCGTTTTCGCTTCTTGATACGAACTGCTCGCTCGAGCTGCATCCGACCAAGGATACGACCAACATGGTGATGCCACTGGTTTTCACAATTTTTCTCATCTTTTTATTCCCCCTTTGCCTATGTGACGTGGTAAAAAAAGGAATGTTACATAAGGAGGAGTGCCGAGCTTGTCCGAAGTAAGAGCTTCACTCGCAACGACAGCCAGGATCGAGTCGTAGCTGTGCTCCGAGTGGCGTAATGATTTATGTTTGGTTTAGTCGGCAATCTTCACTAAAGTGAGGAAGCCGGTCACCGTCGTCGTTCCGTCTGCGAAGCTTTGCAAAAACTGGTCTGCGATACCTCCCATACGGAATATGTCTACGATGTCTCCTGCTACAAATCGGGTGAAAGAGGTAACCATACCGAATGCATTTCCATCCACTGCACTATCCGCACTGCTTGACGTTCCAGCAGATCCCGTAATATTGGTGCCATTCCTCCTGATAATGAATGACACTTCACTCTCCTGTGCAGTAGTAACACGATAGCTGATGAGGTAGATGCCGCTTGCAGGTACGGTCACTTGTCCGCCAGCGAGTAAAAAGCCAAGTGAATTGTCTGCATTCGATACATTAAGCGGGACGATCGTATTTGGCGAAATATCGATAGCGGAGGATAGCCAGAAGTTACCGAAAACACTGGAAATAGTCCCCGTCGCGCCTGTTACACCCGTGGCTCCTGTAGTACCAGTAACGCCTGTAGTACCAGTAGCGCCAGTTGCCCCCGTGACACCAGTACTTCCAGTATCTCCAGCTCCGGTCGCCCCAGTTGCCCCGGTCGCCCCAGTCAAGCCGACTCCTGTCGCACCCGTTATGCCTACTCCTGTTGCGCCAGTAGCACCCGTTGTTCCTGTTCCCACTCCGCCTGGTCCGGTTGCTCCTGGTAGTCCAGTCGCTCCAGTGGCTCCCGTTGGTCCTGTCTGACTCGCAATAAACGATGCTGTTAATACGGAATTCAGCTTGTTGTTCAGCAGAATGTCTTTCTTTGTGATCTCTCTGAGCGTATTTACTACGCTGGAATTCACGTTTAGCAAATCACTAATGGTTGCAGGGGGACCTGTCAATCCTGGAAGCGTGCCAAGGACATATTGAAGCTTCTCTGCCTCTGCGTTAATGATATGGCTTAAACCAAGTTCCTCCAAAGCGAAGGATGCGAGTAGCAAGTTTACGACTTGGCTTTGTGTAATGGTAAACAGCGGTGTAATGCTGGGGATATTTGCTTGAGACAAATAAAACGTCCTCCTTTATTTATGTCTTTTCATCCTATTCCGATATCATGCATAAGGGAATTGTCGGTTTTATTGTTTTTATTCAGGCACGGTTTACCATGCGGTGCCTTTCTTTCTTGCCCGTTATTCAATCTTCTTGTAATATTAGGAAATATTTGTGGTGTGACGGTCGCTCTAGTCAATGGAAATCCATCATGGAAAGAGGTAGATTGCTGCAAAAATCAATCAAACAAGAGAGGTTATGAAATGAATCTAGGAATTCAAGTAACGCAAAATCAACTGATGGATGTGCTGCTAAACGTTGCGGTAGCTCGTCCAGTATTTATTTGGGGCGCACCGGGTATCGGCAAGTCGTCTCTTGTCGAGGCGTTTGCTGAGCAGGTGGGCCTGCCTTGCGTATCGTTATTGGGTAGTCAGCTGGCACCTGAGGATATTATCGGTGTCCCACAGATCGTAGACGGGAAAAGCAGATTTTGCCCACCTGCGCAAATTGCGCGAGAAGAACCGTACTGCTTGTTTCTTGACGAATTGAATGCATGCTCGCAAGAAGTGCAAAAGGCGTTTTACAGTCTGATTCATGAGCGGAGAATCGGGGATTACCATCTGCCAAAAGGGTCTATTGTGATTGGAGCAGGAAACCGCGCGCAGGATAGCGCCATTGTCAAACCGATGTCGTCTGCTCTGATCAACCGGATGTTCCATGTGCAATTGCTAGTCTCGTATGAACAATGGATGAATTGGGCGTACAGCAACGGCATCCATTCCTACGTGCTGCAATTTTTGGAGGTGCGCCCGGACTATTTGTGGTCGCAGCCACCGAAGAGCGAGGAACCGTTTTCTACTCCGCGTTCCTGGCACATGCTCTCAGATGCCCTGAACGAATTCGGTGAGAACTTGACGACAGAGATGGTGGGGGTACTGGCCTTCGGATGCTTGACGCCACAGCATGCTGCTCAATTTCGGGCTTTTCACAAGAACATTCAAGGCAAATACCAGCTCAACCGTATTTTGGAGGGAGAGGCTTCTTTCCCTACGGCTCCAGAGGATCGGGACGTACTGTATTTTCTGTCCGATTCATTCCGTTCGCAGATCAAAAAAGAACTGCCAGCGGATAAAGCCTCCTTGGGGGAGCAGCATAAACGGTTCGCGCACCGGGCGAAAGCTCTCTTGAAGGAGCTCTCTTCCATCTCTTTGGAAATGGCGCAAATGGTAGTCGCGCGGCACGAGGATGGCGACGGATTGCCAGACTGGTTCGTTGTGGAGGTCATTCGTGATTTACCGCGTCTGGCTATGGACAGGAAGGGAAAATAGCCAATGGCCAGAGGAGTTCAAAACGACCCGTCGACGCAAAATTACGAGCAGGCCGTCCATTTTTTGAGTCATCACCCGATGTTTGGTCCGCTGTCCTCCCGAGCGCACTTTATTCGTTCCGAGCGAAGTATTTGTCCGGATAACGGTTGGGTAGTCGCGACCCGGGAAGGCAGCTTGTACGCGCATCCGAAGCGCAGAGGGGAAGTCGGGGAATGGATTTATGTTCTCGCACATGCGCTGCTGCATTTGGGCTTCGGACATTTTGTGGAAAAAGAGCAGCCGATTTTGTGGAACATCGCATGCGATTGCTATATTACGCGTTTTTTGAGAGACATGAAGCTGGGGAGGCCTCCTGCTGAAATGGCCTTTGAGCTGGATAAATCGGGAAAGAGCGAAGAAGAGCTGTATGACTGGTTCGTAGAGCACGGGGTGCCAGAGCATTTGAAGCTGTTTGGAACGGGCGGAGAAAAACAGGCAGATATGCTGTTCGCGGATAAATACGTCCGGTACACCTACAATCGAGATGTAAAGTGGGAGCGGCTCTTGGGGATCGGGCTGGCGCAAGCTGTGCAAAGTGCTGTCAGCGTAGCGGGCGGCTATTCTGATGCTCTCGGGAATGAAGAGAACCAGTTGTCTGAGGCACAAAAGGCCAAGCGCTGGTTCATCAATCATTATCCATTGCTGGCTTCCTTAGCGAGTCATTTCACGATTATCGAGGATTCACAGATCTGTCAGCGGCTGCAAATCTCGGTGGCAGCCATTGATGTAACATCCAACGAAATCTTCATCAATCCTGCGGCGGGTTTGGATGAAGAGGAATGCAAATTCGTGATGGCACACGAGCTGTTGCACGCAGGGCTTCGCCACCATGAGCGTTGCCAAGGCCGGGACCCGTATTACTGGAATGTCAGCTGCGATTACGTGATCAATCAATGGCTGATGGAGCTCGGTGTCGGACGTTTTCCGCAAATTGGCGGACTGTACGACCCAGACTTGAAGGGACTTTCGGCAGAGGCCATTTACGATCGAATCGTGACGGACATGCGTACGTATCGCAAGCTCTACACCTTACGAGGAATCGGGATGGGCGATATTCTGGATGGAGACGATCCGCGTTTTTGGGAAAAGGGTCCGGGAACGACGTTGGATGACTTTTATCGCAATGCGATGTCGCAAGGCTTGATCTACCACCAAGAGAAAGGGAGAGGGCTTTTGCCTGCGGGGTTGGTAGAAGAGATTCGCGCCTTGGGACAACCGCCGATTCCGTGGGATGTTCAGCTTGCCCGTTGGTTTGACGAGCATTTTCCTCCGTTGGAAAAGAGCCGCACCTATGCAAGGGCAAGCCGTAGACAGTCCTCTACGCCTGATATTGCCCGTCCTGCCTGGAGCTTTCGGGAAACGGATCAGCTGGCACGCACGTTTGGCGTCGTGATTGATACATCCGGCTCGATGGATACCAAGCTGCTCGGCAAGGCATTGGGGGCGATCGTGAGCTACAGTGAAGCGCGAGATGTTCCGTATGCGCGCGTGGTCTTTTGTGATGCGCAGGCGTATGATGCGGGCTACCTTTCTCCCGAGGACATTGCAGGCCGCGTCAAAGTAAAAGGACGCGGGGGAACGATCCTGCAGCCGGGCATTGACATGCTGGAGAAAGCAACCGATTTTCCAAAGGACGGACCGATTTTGATCATTACCGATGGGGAATGCGATCGGATCAAAGTAACCCGGAGTCATGCCATCATGCTGCCGAAGGGGAGTAATCTGCCGTTCGTGGCGAGAGGACCGGTATTTCGAATGGAATAGCAGGGTTTAGGCTCCGTATCGATGCGGAGCCTTTTTTTACGAATTTTTTACAATGAACACAATAGTAAAAGCGATAAATAGCCTGTATGATGAAAGCGGAAACTGGAGGTGAGCAGCGAAGTGGAATATAAACTCCCAGAAGGAATAGAGCCCCAAAAAAGTAGATGGGGGTCTGTGATGGAAGTTTTGCTTGTTTCTACCAAGCTCGGTTTGACTTCATTCGGCGGTCCCATCGCGCATCTCGGTTATTTTTACAACGAATACATTCGACGTAGAAAATGGATGGATGAGCAAAGCTACGCAGATTTGGTTGCGCTTTGTCAGTTCCTCCCTGGTCCCGCAAGCAGCCAGGTAGGGATCGGAATTGGGATCATGCGAGCCGGATTGTGGGGAGGGGTTGCTGCATGGATCGGCTTCACTCTGCCTTCGGTGTTGGCGCTTCTGATATTTGCTTTCACTTTACAAGGTGTTGACAGTGGCAGTGCTTCTTGGATTCACGGTCTAAAAGTAGTAGCTGTTGCGATTGTTGCTCATGCCGTATGGGGGATGGGACAAAAGCTGGCTCCGGATCGAACGCGGGTGACGATCGCGATCAGCGCTGCTACCATCACGTTACTGTGGCATTCTGCATGGAGTCAGGTCACAGTCATGATCCTAGCAGGAATAGCAGGACTGCTTTTTTTCCGGCAGCAAAAAGCTTCGGAGCTCCCAGAATTTCGTGTGCCGATCAGTCGTGCACTAGCAATTGCCTGCTGGATTGTTTTCTTCGGACTTTTGCTTGTGCTGCCCATCCTCCGAGAGAGCACAGGCTTTTCCTTGCTAGCGTTGTTTGAGAGCTTTTACCGTGCGGGCTCACTTGTTTTTGGCGGAGGTCATGTTGTACTGCCTTTGCTGGAGAGAGAGGTGATCCCGACAGGCTGGGTAACGCAAGAAGCTTTTCTGACGGGCTACGGGGCTACACAAGCGGTACCGGGGCCATTGTTTACGTTTGCCGCTTATTTGGGAGCAATGATTGCAGGAGGAGTCGGTGCAGTAGTAGCTACGATTGCGATTTTTCTACCGGCCTTTTTACTCGTCATCGGCGCATTGCCGTTCTGGAATTCCTTGAGGAGAAATTCCAAAATTCAAGGAGTGCTGGTGGGTGTGAATGCAGCAGTCGTCGGTATTTTACTCGCAGCCCTGTACGATCCGATTTGGACGAGTACCATTCTTGCTCCTCCGGATTTTATCGTAGCGGCTATTTTGTTTATCATGCTGGAGCACTGGAAGCTGCCGCCATGGGTGGTTGTGGTTACGGGGGCTTTGTGCGGTCTGTTGCTGGCTTAGACTGACGCCAGCTTTTTTATCATATTGGAAAGTATAAATTCCGTGGGTCCATACTTTAGATAGGCAGGCAGTCATTATCATCCTAAGTTTTAAAAGGCCTTAAACGAACCAATAAAGCTAGTGAGAAGAAAAAGCACAGGGCTCCTAGACCTTGACAACGCCAACCCAGTCGGAACTTTAAAAAGGGGACCACGCTTGTCGAACACTTCTTCCATGAGAAGCTTCCGCCCGTAGGGTGGCTTTGGCTCGACGGTCCCCTTTTTAAAGTGGAGACGACCAGTGAATCCCCCAGCTGGCGTGTCAGAGTCGAAGAGACCTGTGCTTTTTCTTCTCCTCCACTATGTTGACTCAAACTAAAGAAGGTTTGCCAACTATGTTTGTAACCCTTATAATACTGAATGAAAGTTCAGTATTTCTGGATGGGAAGTTGGTGAAGGACCATTGAATAAAAAGAAGCAGCAAACGGAGCAGACAAAGAAGAAGATAGCGGATGCATCCAGGATTTTATTTATGCAAAAAGGCTACAAGGCCACATCCATAGAAGATATCGTGAAAGCTACTGGATACAGCGGCGGTAACATTTATTATCATTTCAAGAGCAAGGAAGGGCTATTTTTACATCTGATTGAAGCTTGGAACAGCGAATGGGAAGAGAAATGGCTGACCAAAGAACAGCTCTACACGACTTCGATCGATAAATTGTATGGAATGGCTGAACATTTTGCGACCGATTTTATGAACCATCCGCTGACCAAGGCTGCTGATGAATTTTTCGACATGTCGGATAAGCCTTCGGATGTGGAGGAGCGCATCAACGAAATGATCCAAGGTTATATTGACTTTAATCAACAGCTGCTCCAGAAGGGGATTGATAACGGCGAATTTGAAATGACGAATGTAACCGGAGTCGCCATTATCCTGGACAGCCTGATGTTTGGTTTAAATCAACACTCGCGGCGAATGGAACGAGAGGAAGCGCTGGCAACTTTTCGGTTAGCGATGGATGTGTTTTTATTTGGCATTGTCAAACCGTCCCGCTAGCTTTTTTTACACGATTATCTAGAATGGATATTCAGTGTTTTGGTACTAGATTGGAGGAATCGTAAATGGCATTATTATTAAAAAATCAGGGAGCCCTACTGATTCTGATGTTCAATATTTTCCTTGTCTTTACGGGGATCGGGCTTGTTATACCGATTATGCCAAAGTACATGGAGAGTTTGGGAATTACTGGGGGGACAATCGGCCTGTTAGTTGCAGCCTTTTCGCTGACGCAGCTTCTTTTTTCCCCAATTGCCGGGCGATGGGCCGATTCATTCGGAAGAAAAAAGATCATTGTGATTGGCTTGGTCGTGTTTGCTATCTCAGAAGGGATGTTCGGTATAGCGAATTCTCCGGTCCTGCTGTTTGTTTCTAGGTTGTTAGGCGGTATTAGTGCCGCACTGATTATGCCGGCTGTAATGGCTTACTCAGCAGATATTACAACGAATGAAGAACGAGCGGCCGGGATGGGGTATATTACGGCAGCCATTACGACTGGTTTTATTATCGGTCCAGGCATAGGAGGATACATTGCTGAATTTGGTATTCGCGCACCTTTCTATACCGCGGGAATTGCAGGACTGATTGCTGCATGCATCACGTTGTTCATCCTCAAGGAATCGAAACCGTCGGAAGAAGCATTATCTGACTCACATTCTAGTGAAAAACAACGAAGCAGTCTTCTTTCCCAGTTAATGTACTCCTATCGAGAGCCTTATTTTTTCAGTTTGATCATTGTGTTTGTCATGTCTTTCGGACTGGCTAATTTTGAAACGGTCTTTTCATTGTTTGTCGACCATAAGTTTGGATTTGAGCCGAAAGATATCGCGTTTATCATTACATTCGGGTCAATTGCAGGCGCAGTGGTCCAGCTTACTGCCTTTAGCTGGATCATGAATCGCTTTGGCGAGAAAAAGGTCATTTCGGTCTGTCTGCTCTTTGCTGGCTTGTTTATTGTTCTGACGCTGTTTGTTCACGGATTTTGGATGATTTTTGCGGTTACCTTTATCGTATTTCTGGCGATCGATATTTTGCGACCGGCCATCAGTACCCAAATGTCGATGCTTGCAAAGGATCAACAGGGGTATGTTGCTGGCCTTAACTCAGCCTTTACCAGTCTTGGCAATATTGCAGGTCCGATCGTAGCTGGATTTTTATTCGATATAGATATCAACTATCCGTATGCGCTAGCGTGTATGATTTTGCTTATCTGTTTCGTCTTATCGCTAGGAGTGAAAAACCGGAACCTAAAGGATGCCAATGCGGCTTCCAGTCAAGCGTCCATTCATGGATGATGAAGTGAAAGGGATACGATAGCTGAATAAAACAGCGGCGAGTCTAAGACTTTATGTTCAGGTCTTAGCTCGCCGCTGTTCTATTATTCGGGTAAATAAATCTTTTATGATTACTTAATAGAGATAGGAATAGAAATTTACATCATTCATTTATAGTGAAAACGGTAAGCCATACTTTAAGGAGTGAAGCAAATGATGAGAAACAAAGTAATGATAGCAACTGCTGCCCTTATGGTGTGTGTAGCACCAATTGCTTCTACCGCTGGCAATCCTCACTGGTCAAAAACCTCTCCAAAAGAGTTCGATCTTCAAGCTCACCGCGGCGGACTCGGGCTCACGGTAGAGTCCACATTGGCGTCGTTTTCCCATGCCCTTGAATTAGGGGTGAGCACGCTCGAGCTCGACGTGCAAATCACGGAGGACAAGCAGGCAGTGATTACGCATGACCGCAAGATTTCGGGTGCCAAGTGCCGGGACACAGGCCCACTTTTCGTTGGTGATCCTGAGTATCCGTACGTTGGCAAGTACATAAAGGACCTCACACTCGACCAAGTACGCACGCTGGACTGTGGCGCACAGACATTGCCGCAATACCCAGAGCAGCGTCCAAGCCCAGGTGCCGGGATGCCGCTGTTGAGTGATGTATTTGATCTCGTCAAAGACTACAAGGCCAATCATGTGTGGATGAATATCGAGACGAAGGTAGAGGCGGGAGCACCGGAGCAAACCGCTCCGCGTGAAGATTTCGTGCAGATCGTCGCTCGCGAAGTCCGCGATGCCGGGATGCTTGATCGGGTATCGATCCAAAGCTTTGACTGGGGGGCGCTTATGCGCATGAAAGAGGTTGAGCCGCGCTTGCCGATTGTGGCACTGACGAACGGTGCGCAATTCTTGCAGCCAGGTCAACCGGGAGCTTCACCGTGGTTGGGCGGAATCGACATTGACGACTTTGGAGGAGACCTCGTGGCGGCGGCACACTCGTTCGGTGCAGATGCCATTTCCCCCGTGCATGGCTCTCCACAGAACGGCAAAGTCACCGACGAGAATTACGTGCCCTATGTCACGAGGAAAATGGTAGAAGACGCCCACAAGGTCGGGATGAAGGTAATTCCGTGGACGGTCAATGACGCACCTACGATGAACAAGTTGATTGACGATGGCGTAGACGGGATCATCACGGATTACCCAGACCGTCTGCGAAAGGTCATGGAGCAGCGTGGTCTGAAGCAACCGAAGAGCTACAAGACCCCAAAAATAGAGAAGTAGTAAGAAGACCAGTCCATTCGGGCTGGTCTCTTCTTGTAGTCACGGGACATAGCCATATCCAGGATATTTGACGACGGGCCATTTATCCTTGCGCAAAGCATCCAGCAATTCAGGATCTACACACAAGTTGGAAGCGACGAGTTCATGCGGGGTGAGCGCCATCCATTGATTCAGCGAAACGTCGACAAAGCGGTCACTCTTGAACATTTCCAAAAACCACACCGTTTCGGTCCCGGTATTTTGGATGTAATGCCCCGTTGCAAAAGGTACGTAACCGACGTCACCTGCTTGGTAGTCAAAAGTTCGGGCGTTTCCGTTTCCGGTAAAAACGGTCATCCGCGCTTGGCCTGAAATGTAATATTGCCACTCGTCGGTATTGGGATGCCAATGCAGCTCTCTCATGGCACCGGGACGTAACTCTACGAGTGCTGCCGCGATTGTCTTCGAGATCGGAAAGTTGCGGGAATCGACGATTCGCACGCTGCCTCCAGGTGTAATGAGAGGGCGTTGGGCGAGTAAACGATGGGAAAAAGGGAGGGGGACGGTTCCGTACGGAGATTCTACTTCATCTGCTTCGATGGAACCAGGAACCTCGTCCTGATATATGTACACTTGCTTGCAGGGAATATCGGCAAAAGCTGATTCAGGCACACCGAAATTCGCGGAAAGCACATCTGGTGGCGTATGAGCAAACCAATCAGAGATCGATAGTGTATTCAGATCGGAAAAATGCCCATCGTCGAAAACGAGCAAAAACTCGCAGCCTTCCTCAAGTCCCTGAATCGAGTGGGGGATGCCGGGAGGGAAATACCATAGATCGCCTTTGCCGATATCTGCGATAAAATTACGTCCGCGTTGGTCAACGGATGTAATTCGTGCACGGCCGAGCAGCATGTAGGCCCATTCCGCCTGCTGATGCCAGTGCAGCTCGCGCACACCGCCTGGCGTCAGGCTCATGTTTACACCCGCAAGCGTAGTGGCGATTGGCAGCTCGCGTATGGTGACTTCACGGGACCACCCGCCATGATTTAATGTCATAAACGCATCTGAGAAGGAAAATTTCAGATTGGGCAGCAAGCCCGCATCTGTGACGGGAGGAACTAGCATATTCGGATTTTGCCGATCACGCATGACGTTCCGTGGACCGAGATCGACCCATCCGGTCCCGTCACTTCTCATCGGCTGAGGAATTTGATTCCCTTTGTCTGGCGGATTCATTCGGGGGCAACCTCCTTCATCCTTGGACAGGCATAGGTTTTGTCGTACTTCATCCACTAAACATGCCTATGCATCGGCTTGCCCGTTATGCAAACAGCCAAGCCGTTCTACCGTTTCTGTGGGTGATTTTGTATAATTTTAGAAGTGATTTACAAATAGACAATTTTAGGATGGGTATAAAGATGAATAAGATTCCGAATGAGCAATGGCTAGCACGATATGAACAAAATAAACAGAAGTTAGCGCCTCTTGTTGATTTACACACCTATTTCACATCAACGGAGATCAGTGGGAAACCAATCAACTTGCTTTCATTGGGAGAAATAACGATTCCCACTGGAGACATCATGGTTCGTGATCCGCTTGTGTATCTGGAGAAAAATAGTGCCCCGTATTTTCAAAAAGTCCCTACAGGAACCTTCCCATTAACCGTTTGTGTGGTAACAGTCGAAGAAGACCATTACCGGTATGCAGCTGCTAAGGTAGAGTTTACAGATAAAACTCCCCAAAAATTTACGGAAGCCCTCATTGGAGACGAGGATCTCGAAAACCTAGAGGAAGGTGAATATTTTGGCTTTAATGTGGATGCAGGCCTTGCTACTGTGGTAGATGTCAAAACGAGAGATGCTTATCTGGAATTTTATGATAGGTGGAAAAAAGAGAATCCAGAGGGCAATATTTATGATGATTATTTTGCTGATGTTTTCGCACAAAGTTACAAAGACCATCCAAAATACCAAAGAAGCGCTGGAGACTATATAAACTGGACGATACCAGGCACCGATTTATCGATTCCGATGATTCAGACGGGATTTGGAGACGGAGCCTATCCTGTTTATTTTGGGTTGGATGAAAATGATCAAATATGCCAGCTGGTGATTCAATTTATTTACATTGAATTTGCATTTGGTGAGGATGACAGCGAAGACGAAAGCTAGCAGATAAGCCTCTCACCAATCATTTTTAGAAACGGTGCCTCGATTATCTTTCTTTGGAAAGAGAAAATAGCTGGCTGTAATCAAGAGATCAATCCCCAGAACAACGGTCCATAGCCGGAGAATATGCCACAAAGAAGCAGTTCGTTCCGTATCATCGATAAAGTAGATGGTCCCTGCTAAGAGAGCCGCCCCAATTACATAGGAGAAGAGATGTCTAAACCAGCTTTTTGCGTAATGCTTGGCATACTCCATGCCGTATAACTTGGGTTTAGGCGTACCTTGCTTTGTGACGTACTGCTGAAATTTTTCATCCGCCCATTGAATCATGCTTTTCCCAAACGCAAGCGATACCCCGATATAAACAGCAGCCAGCGCATGAGGAATCGTAGCGGTAGCCCCACGATACAAATCCAAGCTCGTAACGATGAGCAAAACTACATCAACAACAGGCGTCAGGGCGAGAAGAAAAAGCCCGGCCTTTTTTTGTTTGAGCACGTACCTTGTGAAAAGGCCAAGTACAATGACCACCCAAAATGCAATTTCGCATGCGACAATCATCCATGCAACAAAATTCACTAGTATAGGTCCCCTTTTCGGAAGTTTCTTCTCCTATATGAGAAGTTTTTGTAATACAGTTGTGCTAACAAAAAGAATTTTATCATCGATTTTAAAATAATACAACTGTACCATTAAGGTTGCTTGTCCCTTGCCAATCTTGTTAAAATACAACTATGCCAAAAATAATCGATCATGAGAAAAGAAGAGAACAAATAGCAGAAGCAACGTGGCGTGTCATTGTCGAGCAAGGAATGGAGGGGGCAACGGTAAGGGGCATTGCAAAAGAAGCGGGACTTTCATTAGGTGCACTGCGACATTACTTCGCAACACAGGATGAACTGCTGATGTATGCCATGCAGCTCGTAAAAGAGAGGGCGACAGCTCGAATTGCCGAAATCGCCGCCAATGAAGAATGGGCGCCAAAAGAGAAAATCACCAAAATCTTTTTGGAGCTTCTCCCTACGAATCAAGAAAAGATGGTCGAAATGGAAGTATGGTTTGCTTTTACCGTGTACTTCCGACACAAGAAAGAAGGCTTTGACGCACAGCATGACGGGATCTATGCCGGCGTCCGCAAGCTGTTGGACTCTGCTGATCAACTGAATTTATTACGCAAAGAGCTGGACAAAGAGATGGAAGCAGAGAAGCTCTATGCCGTCATCGATGGTCTGGCACTGCATGCCTATCTCGAGCCAGAGCGTGTCAATGGGGAACGGATCACGAAAGTGCTGGAGCATCATCTTGCATCCTTGTTTCATTAACTTGCTTTACAGTTCTTTTAAGGAAAAGACGGTCCATTCTTCATACAAGATAAGAAACACATACAAGCACTCCCATAAAGAAAAGCAATCGGATCAAGGGAAGGTTGATCTGATTGCTTTTTTTCGTCGGCACGCAGATGGGAACGAACAAGATTCTTCTCATAGCGATTTTTAGAAATAGCTTTTAACGCTTTTTCAATTCTTCTAGAAGTTCAATTATTTTATCATTTTGCACTGTAATTTTTTTTACACCGAATGCGATAGGTAATAGCAAAGCAAATATCAAAGGGAGAATTACTAATTCTACGATCAAGGGTAATCATCTCCAATTAATCATGATAGAGATTGAAAAGCTAATCTGCCTTAAACTCGACTTTCGCATATTAAATCATTTTAGAGCCTATTTTTTCCAGTATCTATACTGCTCCATGTCGTCCACAACTTGAGTTCAACGTGTGGATCATTATTCCATGTTTACATGCCGAACGTCCATTCGTAAAATGGTAGCAAGAAGGTGACGAAGATGAATGTGAAAAAAAATATCGCAGCCATATTGGATCACATAAAAACAGACGAACGATTTCGCGATAACATTGCGCATTGGAGGGTCATTCCTGCTCGTGAAGCAAAGTCTGTTCCATTTCCGAGTGAACTGGACGGACGCATTCGAGATGCCCTGACGAATAGAGGCATTCCCTCCTTATACACGCATCAAGAAACGTCTTTTCGCCATGTGCGCGAAGGCAAACACATCGTAGCGGTTACGCCCACGGCTTCAGGCAAAAGCATGTGCTATCATTTGCCAATTCTCCAGACGTTATCGGAAGACACGCAAGCGCGGGCTCTTTACTTATTCCCAACCAAGGCCTTGGCGCAGGATCAAAAGTCAGAGCTGCACGAGCTGATTACGGAAATGGGCCTTTCGATCAAATCCGAAACATATGATGGTGATACGCCTGCAAATATCCGGCAGATGGTACGCAAGGCAGGAAATATCGTCATTACCAACCCAGACATGCTGCACTCCGCCATTTTGCCCCATCACACCAAGTGGGTGTCCTTTTTCGAGCATCTCAAATACATCGTCATTGACGAGCTGCATACATATCGCGGCGTTTTTGGCAGTCATGTCGCCAATGTCATTCGGCGGTTGAAGCGCATTTGCACCTTTTATGGAAGTCATCCGCAATTCATTTGCACATCGGCTACCATCGCCAACCCGAAGCAATTGGCGGAAGCCCTGACAGAAGAAGAGGTAGAGCTGGTCAACAACAATGGAGCTCCGTCTGGCATCAAGCATTTCCTTTTCTACAATCCGCCTGTGGTCAACAAGCAGCTCAATATTAGACGCAGTGCCACATTGGAGGCGCGAGACATTACCGAGCAGTTTTTGACCAATGGTATTCAGACGATTCTGTTTGCTAGAAGCCGTGTACGTGTAGAGATTTTGCTCACGTATTTGCAGGAGTTGATTCGCCGCAAGCTCGGGCCAAAAACGATCCAAGGGTATCGCGGCGGCTATTTGCCGAGCCAGCGCAGAGAGATCGAACGCGGCTTGCGCAATGGCGACATTATGGGCGTGGTCAGCACCAATGCGCTGGAGCTCGGGGTAGATATCGGGCAGTTGCAGGCATGTGTCATTACTGGCTATCCGGGCTCGGTCGCAAGCACATGGCAGCAGGCAGGACGGGCGGGAAGACGGCAGGGAGAATCCGTCGTCGTTATGGTCGGCAGCTCCACGCCGTTGGATCAGTATGTGATTGCCAATCCGGAGTACTTTTTCGACCGCAGTCCTGAGACAGCGCGGATCAATCCCGATAACCTGATCATTTTGGTCGATCATCTCAAATGTGCGGCATACGAGCTGCCGTTTCGTGAGGGAGATACATTCGGTCGCGCGGAAATCGTAGAAATTCTGGAGTTTTTGACCGAGGAACAGGTCTTGCATTACTCGCGGGGCAAGTGGTTCTGGATGAACGATTCGTTCCCGGCCCACAACATCAGTCTGCGGTCAGCCTCGCAGGAAAATGTCGTGATCATCGATATCAGTGAACGGGGAAATGAGCGTGTCATCGGGGAAATGGACCGGTTCAGCTCCATGACGCTTTTGCATGACGAGGCTATCTACCTGCATCAGGCGACGCAGTTCCAGGTGGAAAAGCTGGACTACGAAGAAAAGAAGGCGTATGTCCGGGAAGTCCAAGTCGATTATTACACGGACGCCAACTTGGCCGTCTCGCTGAAGGTATTGGAGCAGGATCAGTCCCGTCGTCATGCGCAGAGCACCTTGGCTTATGGCGAAGTGGCTGTGAATGCGATGGCGACGATCTTTAAGAAAATCAAGTTCGAGACGCATGAAAACATCGGCTCGGGACCGATTCATTTGCCGGAAGAGGAGCTGCATACAAATGCGGCGTGGATCGGTTTTTCTGAAGCGCTGCTCGGCGAGATTGGGGCAGAGGATGTGGAACGCGGCTTGGTCGGTTTGGCGCATGTGTTGCAGCACGTAGCTCCGCTGTTTGTCATGTGCGATCCGATGGACCTGCACGTGATACCGCAACGAAAGGCCGTTCATTCGCAGGAGCCTACGATTTTTCTGTACGACCGTTATCCGGGAGGCATCGGCTTGAGCGAGCAAGTGTATAAGGAAATGGAGACGATTTTGACACAGGCAGAGCGGATGATTGTCTCTTGCCCGTGTGAGTCAGGATGTCCATCTTGTGTGGGAGCGACAGATGACGGCAGCAAGGGGCTAGCCATGACCTTGCTGCGAATTGCTCAAGGAGGAAGTACTTATGTCTCTTAAATCCAAGCTGCAACGGATGAAGGGACATCTCTCTCTGGAAACGGACAAAGCAGTAGCGCCAGCAGTCGAATCGGAACCGCCCATTCACGAGAAAGATCCGGGGGAAGAGTTGAGGGCAGCTGTACCAGCGGCTAGCAGCGCAGAGCTACAGATCCCTTTTGCCGACAAGTGGAAGGAAATGCAGGCATCGCCCTACATCTGGGATGACGAGTACGTTATGATTCGCGAGGTTCGCTATCCGATCGATCAGCAGCATGGGGCTTACGCCTTTTCCGAGCTGCATGAGGCGATCCGTATGTGGGAAACGGCTGGTCGAGAGCATCCGCTGTCCGCTGCGGGCAGGAAACCAGAAGACTTGTTGTTTTTCGATACGGAGACGACAGGGCTGTCAGGTGGGGCAGGCAATGCGATTTTTCTTTTGGGATACAGTCGCTTCGAGGGGGAACACGTCGTGGTGCGCCAGCATTTTCTCCCGGGCCCGCATGCAGAGGTGACGTTGTACCAATCGTTTTTGGAGCAAGCACAAAGGTCCTCGCATCTGGTGACCTTTAACGGGAAGTCCTTTGACTGGCCGCAAGTGCGAACGAGACATACGCTGGTGCGCGATCAAGTGCCTGCTCTGCCTACCTTTGGTCATTTTGACCTGTTGCACGGGGCGAGGAGACTGTGGAAGGCGGAGCTGGAATCGTGCCGATTGGGCATCATCGAGCAGGAAAAGCTGGATGTTTTTCGCGAGGATGATTTGCCCGGCTATTTGGCACCGGTGCGGTATTTCGACTTTTTGCATGCCCAAGACCCTGATGTTATCGAGGGCGTGCTGCGGCATAACGAGACAGACGTCCTGTCTCTGATCACGATGTATATTCACATGACGCGGCTATTGGTAGGGCAAGGGAGTGTAACGGTATCTCCCGAGGAAAGCTACGAAATTGCCAGATGGTACGATGCGCTTGGGGATCAGGAAGCTGCGATGGCAGGCTATCGTCTCGTCGCCGACAGCGATCATGCGTGGAGTAACCGGGCCAAGCTCGCTATCGGTTATCTGCACAAAAAGCAAAAGGATTGGCAGCAAGCTTTAACTGTTTGGGAGTCGTGCATTCAGTCCACGGGGTATGTCCCGGAAGAGGTGTATATTGAGGCTGCCAAGCTGTACGAGCACCAGTTGAAGGATTGGGAGAAGGCTTTGCACTATACAAGGCATGCGTATGAGCAGTGGAAGAAGCGCGGGAGTCTGTTGCGAAACAGGTCCAAGGCCGACGCAGAGGCGTATCGCAAGCGGATTGATCGGTTAGAAGCAAAGCTACGCGGGAATGAAGCGGAAGAAGAGAGCCTGTTGTCCGGATTTTTGGATTGGGCGGATGAGCAAGAGTGATGGGGACCGTAGTCTGAAGACCTAACCATCTAAGGGGGATTGGGATGAGGCACATTGTCTTGTTTCTGATGGTGTTTCTACTTCTTGGCGGTTGCTCTGCGAATGATGATTGGGTGCACACGTTTACGGGGGAGAGCGACAATTGGATCGTGGTCATGGAAATCAGGCCGATTGAGAATGAGCACACAACAGTTGTCTATCCATTTTATTTGACAAAGAAAATGGATAGTGAAGTCACGAAGCTGTATTACCAGGCTCATCTAGTCAATGGCAAGCCGAGCGGAAATATCGAACACATTGACTTTGAAGAATTCAATCAAAAGCAACCAGTACTGCTTTTTCGTGAATATCCGAACCTCCTCTCACCCGACTTTCCAGCAAAAGATACACCGAATGAACAGCTGGAATACTACTTCTCCGAATTGAAGATGGATATAAAATGGACAGATGATCGGGGAGAGCATCAAGAACAAATCCCCCTGAAACTGCAAAAAGTTCCCTGATGAAAAAAGGGGGAAAACTGGAGGTATAGATTAGCGCCCCACCAATCAGTCCAAGATTACATGACTTAAGTGGGATGCCATTAAGGTTACCTTATCTAAGCTTACTTATTGACTATAACGAAAATACGGAACGAACGCGTTCGATAGTTAAACAAGCACAACGGATAGCTGCGAAATCTGTTGTGTTTTTTTATTTTTCGGTATCGTGATCATTTATGGTGCCGATTACTTTTGCTAGTTGATTTGCTAAAATATTGAAAAAGAGTGAGGGGAGATAGATTTATCATGTTTCGGTTGATGCTTGTCATGGTATCCGTTTGCTTCGCCTTATTTTCGACCTTCCTTTCAGTACAGGCTGCTGAGGCACCAGGTAAGAAAACCCCGAAAATCGTAGCAATTGCTACGGGTGCGGGTCATTCGTTGGTGCTTGACGAGCAAGGTGACCTCTGGGGATGGGGAGATTCTTATTATGGACAAGTCGGGAACTGGGCGGATCTGGAAGGCAAGGGGGAAGAGTGGCATATTCTTCGTCCAGCGAAAGCGAAGCATCGTGTGGATGGGGCCGTTTCCCTTTCAGCAGGAATTAATTTTTCTACTGCCTTGACCAAAGAAGGGGACGTCTTCTCGTGGGGAAGCAATCAAAATCTAGCTCTTGGCTTCTTACCAATTGAGCTTGAAACCAATCCGATCCCTGAAAAACTGAAAGAGATTTCAGATGTAAAGCAAGTAGTCGCTTCTTATGCCCGCACGACTGTTCGAAAAAGTGATGGTACCGTTTGGGTTTGGGGAAGCAGAGTGTGGGGACAGCAGTTAGATGATCCAGGCACTACTCAGGAAAGCTATAAGGAGTTTGAAAAGAGACTGGCCGAATACAGAGCGGCCCTTTCCACATGGGGAGAAAAGTCGATGTATGAGTATATTGTGCAGGTGAAAGGGGTTGATCGTGTCGTTTCCATAGCGGACGGTTTTTCGCATACACTTGCGCTGAAAGAGGACGGGACTGTCTGGTCATGGGGGCAAGAAAGCCGTGGTCAATTGGGAAATGGCTCAACAAATCACAATCTTCTCCCGACAAAAGTAAAAGGACTTGAGAATGTAACCGCCATTGCGGCAGGCTTTAGTTTGCACAATCTAGCCGTGAAAAAGGATGGGACAGTCTGGGCGTGGGGAAATAACAATTATGGGCAACTTGGCGATGGTACGAAGACCAATCGCTTTCTTCCCGTACAGGTAAAAGGATTGACGGATGTTGTCTCCGTTGCAGTTGGCAACGAGCAAAGCTTTGCGATAAAAAAAGACGGCTCAGTTTGGGCGTGGGGGAGAAATACACAGGGAAGGTTAGGGCTCGGTACCAATACCATGGAAAATATGATCCCTGCAAAAGTCGTTGGGCTAACGGATGTGATAGCCATTTCTTCAGGTTATCATCATGTTCTCGCCCTCAAAAAAGACGGGACGGTCTGGTCTTGGGGAGTAAATGAAAGTGGTCAAATTGGCGATGGAACCCAAACGAGATATGGAACAAGTCCCGAGACGAGTGACTATCACGATAAGAAGATACCGGTAAAAGTGGAGTTTGGTTTACAGATGTTGACAACAACGAAACCAACATAATACATAACCTTACGTAAAAATAAAATTTTACATAGGTCTGATATGATGGGAATTTCAAAGGGAGTAGAAATGCTTTATCTAGATTTTCATGGGAATACCACCCCATTCTTTTGTGGGATCCGGAAATGGCTGTTTTAATAGACACCGGATTCCCAGTACAAATGAAAGATTTCCGTGTGGCGATGGAAAAGGTAGGAGTATCGTTCGACAAGCTAAAAGCTGTGATTTTGACGCATCAGGATGTGGATCATATAGGCAGCCTTCCTGAGATTTTGCAGGAGTGCGGGGATCGTGTTCGCGATTTATCGCTACATAGTCAATATCCTTCAGATAATTTCCTAGGTATGATTCCAACAAATATTGATTGGGTCGATGATCTGAAAGAAAAAGAATTTCTTAGATGAAGGTTCAATTCAGCAGGGACGATTGCGATCTAATTGTGTACTGTAATGGTTGCAAAAGTAGTAAAATCCGATGGATATATCATCTGGAAGCAACTCGGAATTGATAGGAGTAATAAGGTATTTAAGCTTTTGGGATAAGAGATCACTCTAATGATGGAACGAACAGGATCGATAGCTTACCAAAACATCAGAGGCTGCTGGAGATGATCAGGCTGCCTCATTAAGCTATTGGGCAGTTTAATCTGACTTAAAGGTACTGAAGTATAATTTCCAATTATTTCATTTGATCAAGCGAACCGTTCATGTTATATTAAGAGTCCGCCTTTCAAAAACAGGCGAAATAAAGGAACAAAACGAACCACTCC
>NZ_VFNO01000007.1:0-291796 GCF_006715575.1 Brevibacillus sp. AG162 | reverse complement strand
TTAATGCTACCTGCATTCGTGGATAACCATAGTATGGATGCTCCAAATGAATCGCCATCATATGCTTTTTCAGAATCTGATCTAACTCATTTCTTCCTGACGGCTTTCCTCAATTGCCTGCTGGATCGCCTTGGTTTGTTCATCTGACAGTAGCCCATAACCTGCTCCTGCAATTGCAAGAACGCCTCCAACGATCATCAAAACTCCCTGTTTCTTTTTGTTCGTCTTATCCACAATAGTCATCCTTTCAACATTACTGTATTTGTACTTCCGTCCCACTCAACCTGAAGACAAAGTGCGGCAGCCAGCTCACGAGCAGGAGCATAAGCCGATCCCTCTATGACCTTCTCGTTTAGGTCTTTGCCGTTAACGAGAACGTCCTTCGTCTGTTCAATCCACTCCACTTTTCCACCAGCAGTATTGGCTACCGCTCTGACAGGTAGCATAGACACGCCATCCTGTAGGAAACCAGTCACTGCTAACAGCGAGCCATTCAGGCTGATGGCAACCGGGACTTGCTGTGGTTTGTCCGCTTTGTCCACAGGCTTCTGTAAATACTGTGAATAATCCGACCGAAACTTGCCCATCGGAAATGCAGGGCAGTTTTTCCACGCATATCCGGGGTACTCCTGGTGACCAAGCACCTGCTTCATGGTTGGAATCTGTACCTGTAGGTGCTGGATCAGGCGATTCGCCGCATCGAGCTGTGCTGCGGTTGGTTGCTGTGTCCGGAAATCACCTACAAGGCAAATTCCTAGCGTATGACGGTTGCTATTGCCCACGTGGTAGGAAATTGTTTCTGGATCGTTACACCAGGAAAAAACTCACGTATGCTTCCCCTTTACAGGGCTACTGCGGTGTTCAAGATGTGGAAATACAATTAATGGTGGCGAAAAGAAACAAAAGCTCCAGAACTATCGTTTTTATCGTTGTCGTGGCAGATTCTCCCTTGGAGTATGTGATTTGCCAATTATTGCCGAGGATACAATTGAAAAGCTTGTATTATAAAAAGCAGATGTAATTGTTAGTGGATCATGGAAAAAAGATATCAATTTCTCAAGAGAGGACTTGGAGGTTGACACAATAGACAACAGCCAACTAGAAAATGAACTATCCGAAATACAGAAAAGAAAAAAGAAGTGGCAAATGGCATTCGCTAATGAGGCCATATCAATAGAAGATTTGGGCCAGCGGATGCAGGAAGAAAATGATCGTGAAACAGCAATTCGTAATCAATTAACCTCACAAGTAGCACCTGCTAAACCAATTGTTAAGTTAACAAATCAAGAAGTCATCGATATGGCACGTACTATGAAAGAAAACTGGGGCCATTTTGAACTCGAACACAAAAAACTTATTATGCATACTCTGTTTTCTGAAATAGTCATAGACTCATATGGTGAAGCCGTAGGTGGACCAGGACGACGAGTAGCTTGTGAAATTAAGTCCTTTAAAACAAATTAAGAGGCGGAGATTATCCGCCCCTTTCTATTTCTATTTAATCCCAAGCGAAACGTTGTTCAAGCCACGGGTCGCCATACATATTATACCCGTTCTTCTCCCAAAACCCTTGTTTGTCTTTCTCCATAAACTCAATCCCACGTACCCACTTGGCGCTTTTCCAGAAGTAGAGATGCGGGATGACAAAGCGCAGCGGCCAGCCGTGCTCAGGGGTCAAATCCTCGCCATTATGTTTCGTAGCGAACAGATTACCGTTTTTCATGAAGTCGACAAGCGGAATGTTCACCGTCCATCCGTGCTCAGCGTGCAGCATGACGTACTTCGCTTCCGGCTTCACCTTTACCAGCTTCAGAACTTCCTCCACCGGAATGCCTTCCCATTCATTGTCCAGCTTGCTCCACCCTGTAACGCAGTGAATATCATTGGTCGTGCCGCCTTTTGGCAGAGCCATCATTTGCTCATAGGTCAATGCAACTTCCTCTTCGACGAGACCGAAAAGACGAAAGCTCCACTCGGTGGACAGGTCTGTATATTCAGGAACCTCCCCGTAGTGCAGGACAGGAAAACCTGTCGTCTGCTTCTGATTAGGGGGAATACGGTCGCGTTTGGTGTCTGCTGATGGATTGATAAACATGTTGGTTCCACTCCCCTCGCTGATCAGTGTTCTCGATTATTTTCCAACCCGCAAAAGGGCGTGATCTACCTTGATGCACATGTCCTGCACAACCTCGATGCCTTGATCTGCAACCAGTTTAGCCGCTTCTTCATTGGCAATGCCTTGTTGCATCCAGAACACTTTTGGCTTGTTCTTCATTTTCAATGCATCCTCTGCAACAGGCATCATGTCTTCGCTTCGGCGGAACACATCGACGATGTCGACTGGTTGATCGATCTCAGACAGACTGGCAAGCACTTTTTCACCCAAAACCGTTTCACCCGCGATGACAGGATTGACCGGGATGATCTTGTAGCCCACGTTCTGCATAGCTTGCGATACCATATAGCTGGTGCGGTCCGGCTTGTTGGACAGACCCACTACTGCGATCGTTTTTGCATCCTCCAGCAGTTGACGACGTGCTTCGTTGCTTGGATTTTGTGCCATGTGAAAACACTCCTCTTTTATATTGAAATGAGATATGGAACTACCTCTTATTCACTACGGCTGGAAACAAACTCAACAATCGTGCGCGTCATTGCTCCGGTACCGCCAACTGGTTGCATGTCGCCAGCACTTGCTGTGTATGCCGTACCCGCGATGTCCAGATGTACCCAAGGTGTG
The DNA here is from genome assembly GCF_006715575.1 of Brevibacillus sp. AG162. NCBI lineage: Bacteria > Bacillati > Bacillota > Bacilli > Caryophanales > Paenibacillaceae > Brevibacillus > Brevibacillus sp. AG162. The sequence continues at coordinate 289,056 of NZ_VFNO01000007.1, read as the reverse complement.
TCGCCAACGAATTCTTGCAGGAAAACACCACCGATGATGCCGTGGCCATAACGTCCACCCGAGTTTTTCAAATCGGCAAAGCGGCTCTTGTTCAGGCTGCGATACTCCTCAAAGGTAGGGAGCTGCCACAAACGCTCGCCTGCGACATCTGCTGCATTCATTAGCTCATCCATCAGTGCTTTGTCGTTGGTCATCGCACCGGAGCAGAAATGACCGAGCGCGACCACGATACCACCTGTCAAGGTAGCGGCATCCACCAGGCAAGACACACCTTGCTCTTTTGCATAGGTGATGCAATCAGCCAGGACGAGGCGACCTTCTGCGTCTGTCGTAATAATCTCCACCGTTTTGCCGCTCATGGTCGTGATGACATCGCCTGGACGGAATGCTGTTCCGGATGGCATGTTTTCCACGGTACCGACGACAGCGAGTACGTTTACTTTCGGTTTGATTTGCCCCAGTGCCTCCAATGCGCCGATCATCGCAGCCGCTCCACCCATGTCCGACTTCATGTCTTCCATGCCAGCTACTGGCTTGATGGAAATCCCACCTGTATCAAACGTCACGCCTTTCCCGATCAAGCCGATGACATCGTCCCACGTGTCTCTTCCTTGATATTTGACTACCACGACATAAGGCTCAAGCTCGCTGCCTTTCGCTACAGAGAGTACTCCGCCCATCCCCAGCTCTTCCAGCTTCGCTTTTTCCATTACTTCCACAGTCATGCCATAGCGCTCTGCTACCTCGACCATCGCATCCTTCAATGCGCGTGGAGTCAAGTAGTTAGCTGGTTCATTGACGAGCGTGCGTGCCAGATTCGTCCCGGATACGAGCGCCGAACCACGTGCAACACCTGCCTGTACCAACGAAGCATCGGCATCTGCTGACAAAATTTGCACCGTCGCAATTGGGTCAAACTCACGCTTTGCCTTTTGACGGTAGCCCTCGTAGTTGTATTCGGCAAGTCCAAAGGCTTCCGTTACTGCCTGCGCCAGACGGTCAGCACTCAGATGCTCTGTTGTTGGCAAATCAACAACCACTGTTTTGCCGTTGCCTTTTCCCACAACTGTTTTGGCTGCACGTCCCCATGCATTTCGGGCTGTGACGAAATCAAATTTGCCTGGTTCACCCATCCCGACGATCAACAGTTTTTTCGCAGCTACGCTGTTCATTCCGTGGACAACCGTAATTTCCTTCGCCTCACCGGTAATTTCCTTGTCCTGCTGCAAGCCACTCAGACTGCCTCCAAAAGCTTCGTCCAATTCCGGGTATACTTGAGAAATCTCCTCACCCTTCCATAGTGGGACAATCAGTTCATCACACGCGATATTCACAAGCTGTATGCGTTTTTCTACTGCTACTTTCATATACTCTTCCCTCTTTCTGTGTGGTAGGATACTATATGGGCACATTTGTTTAACATGATGTGTCGACATATAAGCGCAAGGGTGGAAACGTCATGGCTTTTGCCTCTGTATAAGAAATGACATCCTTTTCCGGCAACAATTTCTCGCATTCATCTATGTAACGAAGAACTCTTGTTACGTCCAGTCCCCAATGAACTGGCTGGTAACGGGTCAAATACTTTCGTGCATTGCCTAACATCCAGCGAGCACCTTTTATATTGCCGTACTCTTGGTGATACAGTCCGACTGACAATTGCAGCAATCCTTGCAAAAACTTGTCTGACTTATCTTCCATCCAGATGTCTTCCAACAGATCGTGGCATTCGTAGTATTCTCCATCATTGAATTTTTCAATGAACTGTAAATACTGCTCGGGATACCCCATGGATGCATGCCTCCGTTTCGAACCTTCCGTCTTCATGGTAACACAGATTGGCAGTGACTTTACATCCAAACAAAAACTTCACGGATTAAGACAACGCCCTTCTGTTACAATAATCCTAGAGATAAGCGCACAGTAGAAAGGAATGGATTTTCCGTGGCGGATTTTTTTGAAAACTTCCCCTTATGGGCAGCACTGCTAGCCATAGGGATCGCCCAATTTGTTAAAATTCCCCTCCATTTTTTTGCAACGAAAACGTGGCAATGGTCACTGCTCATGAGTACAGGCGGTATGCCCAGCTCTCACTCTTCTGCCGTGACAGCACTATCCACAGCCGTGGGACTGCGCGAGGGCTTTGGCAGCAACATGTTCGCTATTTCCGCCATTCTCGGTGTAATCGTGATGTTTGATGCCGCAGGTGTCCGCCGCCATGCCGGTATGCAAGCCGTTGTCTTAAATAAGCTGGTCGATGAATTCAACCACCTGCTAGAAGGAATGAAATCGTTAAAAGTACGCCCTAACCAGGAAAAAGCGAAAAAACTGAAAGAACTGCTCGGTCATCAACCCATCGAGGTATTGATCGGCGGTTGGTTAGGCGTGATGATTGCGTTATTGCTCCATCCGTTTTTTTAAAGGAGGGCTCCCATGCGCATTGTTTCCATCTGCCCCAGCAATACCGAAATCCTGTATTATTTAGGCTTGCATGAGCATGTCGTCGGTTTGGATGATCACTCTGACTGGCCGCTGGAGTGGCAGCATCTCCCCCGAGTTGGGCCCGATTTAACAATTGATATGGACCTGGTCGCTGCCCTCCAACCGGATCTGGTCGTAGCGTCGCTCTCTGTTCCTGGCATGGAGAAAAATATAGAAGCTCTGCGCGACAGAGACATTCCTCATATCGTCCTGAACCCTTCCCGAATCGGGGAAATTGCTCATGACATCCGACTCGTCGGTGAGGCGACAGGAACACAGAGGCAAGCCGAGCAGCTTGCGGTCCAATTTGACGAAACCATTGAAAGCATCCGACAAAAAGCAGCGAAGTACGTTCAACGCCCGAAGCTGTACTGGGAATGGTGGCCGAATCCCATCTACACACCTGGTCAGGAAAATTGGCTGACCGATGTAAGTGAGATTGCGGGTGCCACCAATATTTTTGCAGACTATCCTGTCGCGAACGTCAAGGCCACGCGGGAAATGGTCATGGAACGCAATCCGGATCATATTTGCATCGTCTGGTGCGGAATTGAACTGAAGCGAATCAAGCCTGACATGATTACAAGCCGACCAGAATGGGTGAACATGACTGCGATTCGAAACAATCAGGTCCACTTGTTGGAAGAAGGCCTCTATTGCCGCCCTTCTCCTCGCATTTTGGAAGGACTGGAGAAGCTGGTTGATTTGATTCATACAAAATGACACAAAAAACGTTCAAAGCCTGTGCCTTGAACGTTTTTTCTTTTTTCTTTCATGCCACCGATGTGGCATCCATTCGTTTTCGTTAGTTGCTATTCAGTTTGTTGTTTGCCGCTGACGGGTTCCGCCATCGCTGCGATTCCTTTTTCGTTCAAGCTATTCAGAAAAGCTTCCGTTACTTTGCCTTCGCCTTTTTTTACGATATACACGTCCACTGATTTTTTCCCCCATTGCGAGAATACGTCCTGCTTAGTCTCGAAATACAGGTCAATCTTATGGCCGCGAATCGCTCCACCCTTGTCAGCTACGACGCCATATCCATAACCGGGAATGTACAAAATAGTCCCCAGCGGGAAAACGCGCAGATCAGCTGCAATCGTGGAATAGTCGTCTCTACGTACTTTTACCCCTGAATATGTAATGCCATAGGACGGGTGAGATGGATTTTTGCCCGTCGACTCGTATCCGGCATAGTAGCCTGTCGCTACTACACGTACTTTTGGATATTGATCGTGAAATACATCCGCTTTATCAATCACTTGAGTAAGAGAACTGGCAGATACCGTCCGTTTTTTGACGACATGTTGCCCCTCTTTCGTTTCCTTGATTCCAAAAGTGGATGAGACACCGTGGTCTCCCACAACATTATAGCTGTATCCATCGCTTGCGAAGGCCGTCAAGACCAGGATGAACAGCGCGACGATACTTACGAACTGCTTCCCATTCATTTCTTGTTAAACCTCCTCTCGTTTCTAGTCATGTCCCGACGAGGAGGAAAGTATACACAAATTTTGGTTGATTACAGAAATATTCAGTCAGTTGCACGTTTTTCCAATAAAATGCCAAAAGAAAAACAGGCCTGAAACAAAGGCCTGCTTGTACTTGTTGTTAAAACATCCGATATCCTTTTTTGCGAAGCGTTTGAATGGTCCAGCCACTCGCTACTGTACCTGCCATGCCGCAGCCCAGAATGAGCGCATCCCAAATTCCCGGAACGATTTGTTGATAGACAAGTGCACCTACAACTACACCGACGCCGATCACAACAGGAAACCATGTCGTTTTCAAAATCATGTTTAAAATAAACCCAATGCCAAACCCTAGCACGGAGAACAGAACAATGGATACCATAAATTGCATCAAGTTCATCGACGAAAAAGACCTCCTGCCACCTTGTCCACCTTTTGCCACTTCTTTATGCAAATACAGGAAAGACGGGCTATTTTCGGTATTAAGTGTAGCAAAAAGGCGAGGGATCGGTCAATAAGAGAAGCCTATTGTATGTGTATGCATGCATGCCTGACAGAAAAAACCGCCGATGCATTCGCTTCGACGGTTTTCTATGCGAGGTTCCCTAATCATTATTGATGAGAAGAAACAGCTTCCTTCTGAGCTTCCTGTGTACCTGCTCCATCACAGTTAGGGCAATTCTCCGAGCCCCCCAGGAGCAGTTGGAAATACCCTTGGCCATGGCAGTACGGGCACTGTTCTTGTTTTTGTCTCATGTTGAGCTCCCCTTTCGGCATACATGCGCGAGAATTAATTGCATGTATTTTCAGATTATTTTGATGTATCTAACTATATCAGAAACTTCCCTTGGTTCACAATGTATTTCATCGCGAAAAATCAATAAAAAAACCGCAATGTAAGCGGAAACATTGCAGTTTATCTAGCTTATTCGCAGGATTACTTAAAGATTTTATAGGAAGTGTATTGAAAAACGGGGTCGATATCAAACGATTGACCTGTCATTCCCTGCTCCCGCCTGATATAGTCCGGCAATATGATTTTCAAATATGTCGAAGACAACGGGTCATGAAGCAACTCTTGTATCGGCATAAATCTCGCCTCCGCGATCTCACCTTCCTGTGGACGCGGTTCTCCCCCTATGTAATCCATCCAAAAAACGACCATATTGTCGCTAATGGACTCTCGGATGACTCCTGAACGGATTCCCGCTACTTGTCGTACGACTGCCTCGACACCCGTTTCTTCCAGTACCTCACGCACTGCTGCTTCATCTACAGTCTCACCCTCCTGCACGAATCCCGCAGGAAACGACCATTGCCCTTTTAATCCGCTGTACGTTTTTTTGACAACCAATGCTTCTTGCCCGCGAATGACGATCCCGCAGGCGCCTAGCCAAACCTTCCCTTCGCGCATCCAGCTCGCTCCTTCCATGTCCTAGCTAAACGAAACCCCCGGCTCTTCTTCGCCGGGGGTACCTATCAATCATCCTCGTCATCCAGCAGCCCATTATCAATCATGTATCGCAGATTTTCCCGATCCCTTTCGCGGCCCTTTTCTTTGAGCCGTTCGATGGCAGGCAGGATGAGAATATCTACTTCACGCTGTACATGCCATGCTAAATCGTGTCGCCCCTGTTCCTCCAGGTAAAGGCCCACTTCCATCATAGCGTTGTACCGATCCATCTCTTCGCGGACCATGAGCCCCCGGACTTGAATGCTCGCGTGACGCATCGTTTTACAACTTTACTTTCTTCAAGGCGAGACCGACGCCGCCGATTTTGTACAAGTAGCGCAGGTCGCTCGCTTTTTTCATCATGGCTGCTGTGCTGCCGAACAGCTTTTTCGAACCAACTTGCCCGATCCCCTCGCCTTTTCCAAGAGAGGCCAGTGTTCCTTGCAGATGCGGGATGAATTTTTGAGGCAGATCGCCACGGATTAAGGCAGCCAGATTCTCCCCCAGCGTCTCGCCTTCCTGTACCGCGATTTGCGCAGTTGGCGGGTACGGACGTCCTTCTTCGTTGAAAATCAAGGCACAATCTCCTACGACAAAAACATTCTCATGACCAGGCGCGCGCAAGTATTCATCTACCTTGACCCGACCGCGCATGACTTCGAAGCCTGCTTTTTCCACGATGCTGTTGCCGCGGACACCTGCTGCCCAGATAACCGTCTTCGATTTGATTTCTTCCCCGGTAGCCAACAGCACTCCATCCGGGGTGCACTGCTTGATCGGTGTTCCAATCTTGAACTCGATGCCTTTTCTCTCCAATACATCGATTGCATATTGGATCAGTTCAGGATCAAAGCCAGGCAATGCAGTTGGTGCTGCCTCAATGCAGTAGACTTTCACCAGCTCTGGATCGACATCAAATTCTCGGCACAGCTCTGGCAGACGATCGCCGAGCTCTCCACAAAACTCAATGCCTGTAAAGCCAGCTCCACCCACAACAAATGTGAGGTAGTCCGTACGATCCGGCTCATTTTTAAATTTGGAGAACATGTACTCAATGTGCTCACGAATATTGCGGACCGCATTGATGCTGCGAATGCTAAAGGCATGCTCCTTGAGTCCCTCAATTCCGAACGTTTCTGGCTCGCTGCCCAATCCGATGACGAGATAGTCATACGACAGCACCTCGCCACTTTCGAGCGTGACGGTCTGCTCCTCTGGCTGAATGGCTTGCACCGTTCCTTTGACAAAGTTGACTTTGTCCTTGTTCAAAATGCCATCCAGACTAACGCGGGCGTGATCCGCTGGTGCTGTACCTGCAGCCGGCTCATGCAGCCAGGTCGTGATGTAGTGATAGTTGTGCTTGTTGACCAAGGTGATTTCTGCCTCATTGTAGTTGAGCTTTTTCTGAAGCTGCAACGTTGTGAGCAAACCACCGTATCCAGCGCCAAGAATCAGGATTTTGGGTGTACCCATCAGTATCCCTTCCAATCATATATGATGTCATTATTCATGGTAACGTAAGGAAGATTGTGCGATTTTTCACGTGGTCTGGTACAAATTAAGATGCCCCATTTCATGATCCGTGTAGTATCGGAATTATTGCCCTGTGATGCCATCCGAACCACTCTGTGAAAAAATGCACAAAGTCAGACAAAGAAAAATGTGACAATTTCTTTACAGTCATCCTCATCTTATCGGCTACCGATTGGATTTGCAAGGTTTTTTTGCCTATCATCTTTCGAATTTTCTCTCCTGTTTTTCCACTTGTATGGGTTATAATGGTTGAGGAGTTCGCTTACGATTAATTCGGAGGTGCTTTGGATTGAATTTTCTGCAAAAGGACGAGCAAATCTACGACATTACGATCATTGGTGGAGGCCCTGCCGGGTTATTTACCGCTTTTTACGGCGGGATGAGGCAGGCCAGTGTAAAAATCATTGAGAGCATGCCCCAGCTAGGCGGGCAGTTATCCGCTCTTTATCCGGAGAAGTACATATATGATGTAGCCGGATTTCCAAAGGTTTTAGCACAAGATTTGATCAATAATCTGAAAGATCAGATTTCACGCTTTCAGCAAACCGTTTGCCTGGAAGAGAAAGTGGAAAATGTCGTAAAAAAAGTAGACGATGTGTTTGAAATCACAACGGACAAAGGCACTCACTACTCCAAATCCGTAATCATCACTGCTGGGGTAGGAGCGTTCGAACCTCGCAGGCTGGAACATCCAGATGCCGTCAAATATGAAAAATCCAATCTGCACTATTTTGTTACCGATCTGAACTCCTTCAAGGGACAGCGCGTAGCTGTTATTGGCGGCGGTGATTCCGCTCTGGACTGGTCCCTCATGCTAGAACCTATCGCAAAAGAAGTACACCTCATCCATCGCAGAGATAAGTTCCGCGCACATGAGCACAGCGTAGAAATGCTCATGTCCTCCAAAGTAAACGTCACGACACCTTACGAAATTGCAGCTTTGCACGGCGAGGAACGCATCGAAAAACTCACGCTATCACATTGCACGACAAAAGAAGAAATCGATCTGGAAGTCGATGCAGTCATTGTCAACTTCGGCTTCATCTCCTCTCTCGGTCCGATCAAGAACTGGGGGCTGGAGCTCGAAAAAGGCTCCATCGTGGTCGATACCCGCATGGAATCAAACATTCCAGGCATTTTCGCAGCAGGCGATATCGCAACCTACCCCGGTAAGGTCAAGCTGATCGCTGTCGGATTTGGTGAGGCCCCTACCGCTGTAAACAACGCGGTTTCCTACTTTAATCCGGATGCCAAATTGCAGCCTGGTCATTCTTCCAGCATGGACAACTTCAAATCGTAAAAATGTTTCGTCCCTGTTGTTGCCTCCTATGGCTGCCACAGGGATTTTTTATTCCTTTGCATAACCGCTTTTGTTCGCGCGCAAAGTAGGAGGAGCGAGGAGGCGATACGCTTTGATTCATCTCTGTCCAGTTTGCAATGGCTTTACTGCCCTCCAACAAGCGTGCACAACGTGCGGTCAAGCTCTGCAAGACGCAGGCCGTCTATATGACTTTTATGGCGACTACAGTCCTTACCGGGAGATAGACGATTCCAAGATGGACAATGGTTACATGGATCGTACGCGCCACCAATGCATCCATACAGGCTGGTGTCCCTCCTGCCAAACCGAAGAGAGGGTCTTCCTGGATGAATGGACCCCTGCTATGCTTGTAACCGATATGGAAAAGGACGCGTACCAGTAAGTCGGTCACGTCCTTTTTTTGTTCGAAGCGTTATTTTTTCTTCATAGCCAGCTTTTCCGCCATGCGAGAATTGTTTGCTTGCATTTGTTCCAGCATTTGTTGGAGTGACTCCTTGATCTTGGCAGTATCGCCAGATTCAATCGCAGAGTCAAAAGCTTCGTGTGTTTTTTTCATTTGCTCGATCCGAGCTTTTCGGACGTCACGATCTTCTTTTGGCCCCATGTTTTTGTCTTTCCATTCCTTGAGCTGCTTTTCCATCTGTTCGTTGGTTATTTGGCCCTTTTTAACTTGTTCATTCAGCTTGTTGATCAGTTGCTTTCGTTCTTCCCGCTTCGCCTGCCACTTCGGGTCGTCACTCAGCGCTTCGAACTCACTCATTAAACGATCGCGTTCTTTAAACGCTGCTTGCCATTTCTCTATGCTATCCGGTGCATATTTTTCCGCTAGCAAGAGCATGTACATTTTTTGATGAACGCCTCTGTTTGAGCTATGCCGCACCTTCACGAGCTTCTCTCCATGCTCATCATGGCTGTGAGTCGGCTTGATCACCTGGGCAACTGTTGCAGATACATCTTGGGCCAACGCGACACCTGGCATGGCGAGCCCCATTACCAGCGCTGTTGTCATCATTCCTTGCTTCCACATCTTCATACTATTCACTCCTTCTGGTAGAAATCGTTTATGATTGATCCGTTAAAAAGGACGCAGCTCTTCTTTATCCAGCCCCAATAGCTTTACGAGACCCATTTGCTTCAGATCGCTTTTCGTCTTTTCGGTGCCATACTGATAAATAAGCTGGTAGATGGCTCGCAGGTTGTCATCGTATTCGTCGTTGTCCCGATCCGGCATGTCAGACCATAGCGTATGTCCATGCATCCACATCATGAAATCCCCATGGACACAGTTATTGAACAAATCTCGCATCATGCCTACTTGGACATCGGTCGCTTCGATCTCAAAATCGTACGTGGCCGAACCTTTTTCATCGCGGATTTCTGCCACTGTCGTTCCTGCTTGCAAGGTCACGTAGTAGTGTTTCTTATCCAGTGTCACTCATCTCCTTTTTGGATCGCATCACCGACTTGAAAACTTTTCCTCCTTACCATGTGCAAAAATCGCGAAAACATGTATATAACAAGCAAAAAAGCCCTCCATCATGGGAGGACTTATGCTTGGTGACTTCTCACCTGTATGTCACGATCGATCTTCTTTGAATCGAATTATTTCACGACTAATTTTGCTACCATTTTGGCATGATCTGGTCCACAAATCACGTTGCAAAAGATGGTGTACTCGCCAGCTGTATCGATTTTCATCGTTTTGCTGCCATCTTTTTGGAGGTCTACATCCAGTCCTTGGATGCCAATTCCATGATAGCCTTCTGTCGACTTGAAGTTGATCGTGAATTCTTCGCCAGCTTTTACTTCATAGGTTTCTTGATTGAATTTCCAGTTGCTAGCTTCTATATTCACTTGTGTGCCAGTAGTCGCTGCAGGAGCCGCTGCATCCGTGCTAGCAGCTTGATCCTTGTCTCCGCCGCATGCTGTAATCAACATTGCAGACAATGCAACTGAAGAAACCAATAGACCCCACTTCTTGTTCACAATGACCCCTTCTTTCTTCTTTTTCTACACTTCCATCTTACTCGATGAAATCAATCCAAAATCTGGCATGCTGTGAACGAACAGTGACGAATTAGAGAACGATTATTGAACATGAGCGTTCATGATTGATTGATCGCATATACCGTGATCTCTGGAAAGCAATTCAACCGGATTGGCAGTCTGGAAGTACCTAGTCCGCGACTGATGCCAAATATGCCAACCGAGTGATCCTCTTTTTGCCCTACATGAAAATGCTTGTAGGCACCAACCGTCCGATTGAACAAGCGAACTTGTCCACCGTGGGTATGTCCGGTCAAGAGAAGGTCAGCTTTCAAACCCTCGTTGTGAATCAACGAGATAACGCTGGGAGAGTGAGCTAAAAAGATGGTCAAGCCCGCCTGCTGGATCTCTTGTTCCGGACGCCGTTCATTGCCGTATATCGAATTATCGAAGCCGTATATCCAAATGCGACTGGCGTCCTTTTTTATCACGGTACTCTCGTTTTCCAACACTGTCATCACCTGTTGCCAGGCCTTTTTTTGGGAACGGTAGACCGCATCGGAATAGACCTTTTTGTGAAATCTTCCTGCTTCTCTCTCGTAATTACCTGGAACGAAGAATATCCCATCCTCGCTCTTTATTTTCGCAAGCTCATTCAACACACGCATCAACTGCCCGCTGTGCTGTGTCAAATCTCCCGTCACCATCACCAAATCCGGATCGTGAACATTCACCAGTTTGTGCAGCTCTCCATTCCAATACCGTTTTCGTCCATGAGGATCGGAAAGATGAACCAATGTAAGTGGGGGTACAGAAGGGATCGTCAGCTTCACTGTCGTTGTTTTGACATAAGTCGTATGGTAGGCGAGAAAGATTATTCCCACCAGGATACTTAAAATAATTGATGTCATCATTTTCGGAACAATCCTCCCTTTTCCCCTTCTTATGGTTTAGAGGAGTGGATCAGTGATGATTTTAAGGAACGCTCAAGGTATTCTTACATTTTTCTCGTTTGTCATTCTTTTCACCTTTTTCATCCAGCCTTTTCCTGCGTCGGCCTGTAGTTGTGCCAGACCTCCTGACCCTTTAACAGCAAAGGATCTGTCTGCTGCTGTATTTACAGGCAAGGTGCTAGGAGCTAAATGAGCTAGAAACCAACATCTGTACACGAACAGCCCTAAAAGCAGACACAGGGGAAGACTTGCAAGCATTGGGGTCTGGTACAGTGCCTGTCCGTTCAGCAAATCCCGATTGGAATGATTATTTTTCCACAGGGATTGTCATCATCATAGCAGGAGGAATCTTGTTCTATCTCTTTTTGCTCCAACCAAAACGGAGACGATAGATTACCTCGTCTCCGCCCTTACTATTTTCATGGAAAATAAGCTTTTGCCCGATACTCCGAGAGATTAAAAGACTGCCAGCTATCGTCCTCATACAAAATCTCTTTCCGCTCCTGCAGCATCTCCATAAACCTCTCTTCTACCTTTTTGTTACGTACAAGCTCCATAACCACTGGTATCGCGTCATAAGACAGCTCGCTCAAATACTCGATATCGATGTTTCCGGTCGAATGGTAACGCTGTATATTGTTTTTGGCAATGATGACGTCCATATTGATGTAGTTCAGAAAGACGTAACTCACTAGTGTCACAATCGCATAATACTTGATCAAAGAGAAACCATCTCGCCAAATTTTCAAAAGAGCAATGATAAACAACACAAACAGGAATATCATGAAAGCGTGAGCTAACAGCCTCGTATGCGTATACCCGTAAGCATCCTCATACAGCGAGAGGCGGAAATAGGCGGACACGAGCATGAAACCCGTACAAATCGTCAGCATACTCAGCAAAACTTGAATAATCCGGTAGAGCATTGGTTTTGCCCGTGATGCAAAGTGCATCGTGCATAGGAGAATCAAGAAATTAATAACAGTGACCGTCACCAGCTCATTGAAGCCATTTCTAGCATATTCGGCGTACGTCAATTCATCTGGTAAAATCCGCTTCGCCCCGCTGAACAAATACGATATTTGAATATATGTAAATGCTGTGTACACGATGTTGATGATCGCCAAAATCGTTACAAGGATTACCCCGTCCCAGACGATCTTCTTGTCATCTTCGGGCACAGGCAATTCCGCTACTTCTTCTCGTTTCCCGAAAAGAGAATACATGTAAGCAAACACAAGGATTGTAATGAGCCCGATTAGCATCATTCGGAAGATTGCTTCAAGTGAATCGACATCAATCACCCTTCGCGGTATTTGACCCAGAAAATGGCCAAACACACTATCCGCATTCGAGAGCAAGGAGAGTACAATCACCAGAAGAGGCACCGAGATGCCGATTCCGATAAAAACCTTCTTCATCACCCCATACTTCTCCTGGTCCAACCTGTCCTTAATCCGTTCCTTTGTCAGCCTAAATGGCAGGCGCGTATACTTTGGGGTGTAAAGGAGCAATGTCTCCATCATCTCCATGAAAAAGCCTGCTTCGTACCATTTCGCTTGATGACGCTTGGTGATCAGGATCGTTTGGATCACGAATAATAATGGAATTAGTAACAGGTTGAACAGATGAAAATGCGGATTGGAAAATAGAAAAAAGGTAAAGGCCAATAGCAAAATCGGAAGTGTCCATGTCCAGTCGAGTACTTGCTTTCGAGAAAAGCGTAAATGAATGCGTTGCCTAGCCTGCCAAATAAAAAGACCGTACAAGCCGATTACGAACAATAGATAAGAGATGCCCAATCCTTTCCCGTAAAACATCAAGTCAAACAGTAAGCCGATCCCAAATGCCCCCAGCAATAGCCACTGTAAGCCTTTTTGTTCTTGCGCAACATCAGCCAATCTCTTCACTCCTTACTCATGCTTTTGCCCTAAAAAGTTAAGAGCAGACTCCAATAAGGAGCTGCTCTTGTAATTACGTACATATATGGATAAATGTTACATTTTCGATTAGGTGTATCTACTTTAAATTTTCGGTAATCATCAGTAAATCTTTTTTCGTCAGAGCAGGATTCATGGCAACCACTTCGATGAGTCTATTCTTGTCCTCTTGATAAACCTGTACCTTTTTTTCTTCTTTTCCGTCCAATAACTTCTTGGCCACATACATTCCCTCGTATTTTTGCACTTTTACTTTTTCTACGATTCCATCCTGTCCTGCATCTTCCTCGATCCATTTCATACCTTCAAAGTTCGTGATGGCAATGTAGACGTCCCCTTCCGTCTCTGCCCCTTCACTCCCTTTGTACAACGTATATACTCTATCAAAATTTGGCTTAGGAGATACTTTTCTCACAACGATTTGCTTCTTCTCCTTCTCTGCCTCCTTGTACATTTCTTCGAATAACTCTGGTTGGCTATAATCAAATGTATAGTTTACATGCCCTTTTACAAATTTGTAGCCACCCGTGAGCTCATTTGGTACCTCATAAAAGCTCCCCACTTCTTTCTGAAGCGGTGGTGTGGATTCATGAATAACAGGATTATAGGTAAAGGAGACAAGTTTATCCGGATTGTCCGGTCCAGGCATATAGATTGCTGCGCCTTCTCCTGGCTTTAGCGAATTTCTTGCATCTTCAAAGGTTTTTATTTCCGCACTACTTTGCGGTTGTGGCATTTCAGTCTGCTGTACTTTTACAACTGCTTCCCCTTTCTCATTCTTCAATTCGTATACCTTCATGGCTGCATAAGCGGATGTTCCTCCAAACACAAGAATAGCCGCGACAAGTAATCCCAACCTTTTTTTCATCTGTTTTCCCTCCGACATATTTTTTCGTTCCCTGATTTTTTGAAGGACCTGATTCTTGACATCGAAATCATCGGCGGCTGCTAGTAACTGCTGTTTCCAATCATCGGGTTGCTGAGATCGAGTCATGTCTATCACCGCCTTCACTCACGAGCATGTAAGATTTACATTTTTTCAATGCTCGCTCATACTGTTTTCGCAGCGTAGCTGGCTTCGTATCAAACAACAAGGCCAGCTCGTCGTAGCTGCGTTCTTCCACCACACGCAAGATCAGGAGATTCCGCTCCTTTACGGATAGCTTTGATATCGCTACATGAAGAGGGTTGTTCAAGTACTCGGTATCTTCAATCTTCTTTTCTCCCTCATGGCGACTGAAGGTCTGAATCCCCGCTCGCAAAAAAGTGACCACGCGATTCAGCTTCGCCCTGTTCAACAGGTTCAGGCAATGATGATACGCGATCTTATACATCCATGCCGAAAAAGAAACGGTGTGACGATAGCTATCCAACTGCTCGAATGCTTTCAAGAAAACCTCCTGGACAGCATCCTCCGCTTCCTGTCGATGCCCCAGCATGTGGTAGCAGTATACGAACAACGGCTTTTGCATCGCATCGATGATCAAACCAAATTGGTCGATATCCCCCGCTCTGACCTCCTTTAGCACTTGCTCCATTTCGTTATGATCCAAGCCCTCTCACCTCCGATTCGCACGTATAACAAATAAAGGCGTCATTTTGTGACACGATTTGAAAATTTTTCTTTCATTAAGGAAAATCCGCACAAAAAAATCCATACCTTCGTATGGATTTCAAGTGTTATTACCATTTCACCTTATATAGCTCCTTGTTCTTTTTCATGTAGAGGACATATTGTTTCGCTACGTTAATCTCTACAATGGCATCTTTCTCGAAATCGACGATTTTTTCTTTTTCGTCCGAATCGATCTCTGCACGGTACAACGCATTGTCATGAGTACTATAGTAGATGCTTCCATCCACTACTTCTACGATATATCCGTTGAGAGCTTTCATCTCCTTTAAGATCTTTCCATCCTTGGTCATGAGGACATGTTTAAAATTGCTATCCCGAAAAGAGATCGCATCAGTATAGACACCAATCGGGCTCTGGTTTATATATATTTTTGTGTCATCATCGGTCAGTTTTGTTTCGTCCGTTCCGTCCAGCCTCATTTTATATAGTCCCTGATCCACACTGTCGTGAAAATAATACCAATCATCTGATACGGTTGCGAAATCTACGTTTTCTCGTACTATCTCTTTCTTGTCAGATTTTCGTTTTGACTTGTACAATACGAATTTGTTATCACTTGTATACGCCGTAAAGTGTATATAGCCATCTACAACGGATAGGGACGTAATTTTTTTCCCTGCAAACTCGAGTGCTTCTGGCGTATTCCGTCCATGTTTGATCGTGTAAAGCGTGCTTTTGAATATCCCTCCAAGCTCTCTTGGATCCGTGACACGCAAGTAATAAATCCCATCCTCATCCTGATGAATTTCACCCGTTAAATGATTGGCCTTGCTTATTTTCAGCGCTTCCTGTTTTCCCAATCTATCCTTGTAGATTGTTCCTCTCGAATGGTTGCCATTCTCAGGAACATAGTAGTAAATCCACTTCGAGTTGATACGGATACTGCCATCAACCAATGCCTCTATCTCTTGTCCATCTTCATCTTCCATGAACAGACTTAACTTAATAGTATATTTCCCTGGCTCCTCAGGGATAAATGTTCCCGTAACCTCATATTTTTTGCTTTTTTCTTTTATTATCACTTCGTCCATCTCAAGCTCTTCGTCGGGGCCTTCGATACTGAATCTCGCTTCTTCTTTTATCTCCCCTCTCTTGGCAATCGTTGCTGTTATCGTGACCTTCTGACCAACTTCTACTTGCCCACGGGGAGAGAACGCAAGACTACCTCCCACTACCGCTTTTGACTCGGGAGCCCCATGAATCGTCGGAGGGACTGCACCATATAAAAAAATAAGCGAAAAAAAGATCGTCAAAATCCGTCTTATCGTCTGCATGCTGAAGACATCCTACCTTCCTTTTGTATGTACATTCCATTTATTTCTAACTATATGAAGAGAACCATATTTTGTAAAACACTTTGTCCTTTTCAATAAAAAAACCTCTTGCATTCGTGTCAGTTATCTGCACGAATACAAGAGGTCTCTGTATGCAATTTTAGTCGTCACATTTCTCCGCTTTGCCTTCAGCGAGTGCCGTCTTAAACGAAGATCCACAGCCGCAGGAAGCGACTGCATTGGGATTCTCGATGGAGAAGCCTCCGCCCATCATCGATTCCTTGAAATCGATCTCTGTACCTTTAATGTATGGATAGCTGTCCTTATCGACAACAATTTTCACACCGTTTTGCTCGAAGGTCTCGTCGCCTTCCTTCATCTCTTCGTCCCAGCCCATCCCGTAGGTAAAGCCGCTGCAACCACCTGTTCTGACACCTACCCGCAAAAACACATCGGGCTTGCCTTCTGCTGCCAGCATTTCTTTTACTTTCAGACTGGCGCGCTCTGTCAATGTAATCATGCTTCTTTCCCTCCTTCACAGGCTCATCATTCCTGCACTTGTTATAACCATTGTATTCAGTTTACAAAGAAACGCTTCTTCTCACAAGGTTCCCCTGCACTTTACGCGCTCATTCTCTCTTTCCAAATAAAAAAGAAGGGTTTCCCCTTCCTATGCAAAGTGTGCATTGTTTTCCATTAAATAAAATCTATACGCTTTCTTCCGGTTCTCTGCCTTAGACAGACTATGATCGATCTGGTTCAGTTCGTTGTGTAGTTGATCAATTTGTATACTGTATTCTAGGACATCTGGATGATCTAACCCAAACTCTAACCCCATATTTACCATACGCTGTCGAAGGAGTTCGATTTTCTCGAGCAAAACGTCCCGCATTTGAAGCTCCTCCTAGTGAATAGATCAGGCTTTCTTACTATATTTTACAAGAACAGCTAGAATTTCGCAAACAAAAATTCCTTTATTTCCGAAAATATACCAAAAATACGACGGTAATTGTTATGTTTTTACATTCATGACTTCCTACAAGAGAGTTGGTGAACTTATGATATTGTTCGTACTTACCAAGAGGTTTATAATATAGGTGCTCTTGTTGCCCGAGATTTACTCTATTCCTAAGAGCCTTTCCACTCCCATGGAACGAATATCGATTGGGTATGACTGGATTAAAGCTCTTTCATCTAAGAACCATTGACTTTGAAAGGACGTGTTTGGAATGGCGCTTGAAACGATTGCCATACAAGACAAATCTCTCGCCGGAATCGCAGAAAAAGTTATGCATGGCGAAAGACTTACCTTGGAAGACGGTGTCACCCTTTTTAATTCCAACGATCTTTTGACGATTGGACAATTGGCTAACGTTGTTAACTATCGCAAGAATCAGGATAACGTTTACTTTTTGCAAAATCTGTACATCAACCCAACCAACGTGTGTGAAGCTCATTGCAAATTCTGTGGCTTCCGCCGCGATGAAGGGGATGAGGGTGCCTACACGATGAGCATGGAAGAGTTGCTTCATTATGTAGAAACTCGCTTCCATCCGGGTATCCGCGAATTCCATATCGTTGGCGGACATAACCAGCACAAGCCATTCGAATACTACCTCGACACCCTTCGTACCTTGAGAAAGGCGTACCCGGATGTGACGATTAAATCGTACACAGGTGCAGAGATTGAGTTCTTCTCCCGCATTTCCGGTCTATCCATCCGCGAGGTTTTGCAAGAGCTGATGAAAGCTGGTCTCCAAAGCCTTACTGGCGGTGGCGCCGAGATTTTGACTGAGCGCTATCGTATGAAAATGAGCCCGGAAAAAGCAAGCACAGATATGTACCTGCAAGTACACCGCACCGCTCATGAGCTGGGCTTGAAAACACATACCACCATGCTGTACGGCTCCATCGAGACATTGGAAGAGCGAGTGATCCATATGCTCCGCCTGCGCGAGCTGCAAGATGACACAAACGGCTTCATGGTGTTCATTCCATTGGCTGTTCAACCGATCAAAGCAACAGCTGGCATCAAGCGCCGCAACTCTGCGATTGATGATTTGAAAACAATGGCGATCAGCCGTCTGATGCTCGATAACTTCCAGCATATCAAAGCATACTTCATCAACATCGGTACCCAGCTCACACAGCTTTCTCTGCAAATGGGAATTTCCGATGCTCACGGAACCTTGATCGAGGAGCGCATCAGTCACTCAGCCGGTGCACTTACCCAACAAGCTCTGACTGTAGATGAGTTGGTTTGGTTGATCAAAGGCGCAGGAAAACGCGCACTGGAACGCGATACCTTCTACAACGTGATCAAAGAACATTAATCCATAAAAAAAGCTGATGCTCCCTATCACGTGGGCATCAGCTTTACTATTTTGGTACGTGCGCGGTTGATCATGCTCCCCAATGAACATCCTAAGAGAACAACTTACAGAGGAAAATCTGCATCCAGCAGCTCTTCTTCCTCCCGTAATTTATTCTTGATTTTCACCAGTAATTCATCGGCTGTTGGCGCTTGTACCAAAGTACCGTTTACGAGCGCGAATGGCTCCATGTAGCATTCACCGCAATACCCCAGACAGCCGTACTCGAGTACGTCCACATCCAGATCGGGATCATTTTCCAATGCATCCACGACGGATTGCGTATAGGAGGAAACATTGCTCGCGCAAAATTCTACTAGTGGTTTCATCTATTGTCACCTACCGATTATTTCGACATCATCACGTACTATATTGTACCGCGACTTTGATAAAAATCCAGCGAAGAAAACGGGAAAAAGATTCTGCTTGCATTTTTAGTGAAAGAGACTAAAAATAGAGTGGGTGCTGTAAAAAACGGACAGAAGAAAGGACTAGACCTTCTATGAAACGACTTGTGATCCTTGGAGGAGGATACGGGGGTCTTCGTATTATTGAGCGAGTCCTGTCCCCTGATTTACCAGATGACGTGTTTATAACCCTCGTAGACCGTATGCCGTTTCATGGCTTGAAAACAGAGTATTACGCTCTGGCGGCAGGTACTACACCGGAATCTCACCTGCGTGTTACTTTTCCAAACGATCCACGCCTGACCGTCAAATACGGTGAAATTGCTGGCGTGGAATTGGACGAGCAGGTCGTCAATTTTGCTAACGGGGACACCCTCTCCTACGATTGGCTTGTAATCGGATTGGGTTGTGAGGATCGTTACCATGATATCCCTGGTGCTGATCAATTTACATGTTCGATTCAAACCATGGGAGCTACTCGCAACACATACATGGCAATCAATAATGTGAACCCATACGGCACGGTTAGCGTTGTGGGCGGTGGTCTTTCCGGGGTGGAAATGGCTGCTGAGCTGCGCGAGAGCCGTCCCGACCTGAATGTACGCATCATCGACCGCGGTCAAAGCATTTTGAGCCCATTCCCGAAAAAACTTCAGGAATATGCATCTCAATGGTTCATTGAGCACGATGTACAGCTTGTTTCCATGGCAAATGTCACTGGCATCGAGCAAGGGATCGTGTACAACCACAACCAGCCTGTTGAAAGTGATGTTATCGTATGGACAGCAGGTATTCAAGCGAACAAAATCGTGCGCTCTCTGCCGATCGAAACAGACAACATCGGACGCGCCAAACTAAATCAGTATCATCAAATCCCATCCCATACGAACGTGTATGTCGTAGGTGACTGTGCAAGCACGATCATCGCGCCGAGCGCACAAACCGCTGAGATCCAAGGCGATCAAATTGCCCTGATGTTGAAAAAAGACATCAAAGGCGAGGAGTATCCAGCTTCATTGCCTGCTCTCAAGCACAAAGGCTTCCTCGGTTCCCTCGGCAAAAAGGAAGGCTTTGCCAGCATGGGGAAAATGTCTCTGGTCGGTCAGATGGCTCGTGTCATCAAGAGCGGTCAGCTATGGATGTACAAAAAGCATATGGGATAGTGCACAAGCCTGTTGACCGGATGGTCTAACAGGTTTTCTTTTTGTATAATCCAAGAATAGAAAGGGTGATTTTTCCAAATGAATGATTATATTCAAACGATGCGCCGCCTGATCGGGCAAGAACGGCTGATAACCGTAGGCTGCGGCGCGATCATCGAGGACGAGCTTGGACGTATTTTGCTACAGCGGCGTAAAGACCAGAACAACTGGTGTCTGCCTGGAGGTCTCATGGAAATCGGGGAAACCTTTATAGAAACTCTCTTTCGTGAAGTAGAAGAAGAAACCAATCTGATCATTGAAGCGCCAGAGCTGTTTGGAATATACTCCGGCCCATCGGGTTGCAGAGAATACCCGAACGGCGACAAGGTGTTCAGCGTGCAAATCATCTTTCGAGTAACCTCGTATCATGGGGATCTAAAGCAGGAAGGTCCTGAGAGCTCTGAACATGCGTTTTTTACAAGGGACAGCCTTCCACAAACTCTCAATCCCGGACAAGCGGCATTTATATTAGATTGGGCGGAAGGACTTGCGGGACCTATCGTCAAATAATTCGAAAAACATCAGGATGATAATCTCCAAGCTGAATCGGCATAATATCGTAGACCGAAAAAACCAGCTTGGAGGTTTTTTAGTGGAGCCAAACACTTATGAGGATATGAAAGATACGCTAGCTGACAATTACATGCCGATGACGTCCTTTCGAAGTGGAGTCGAAGAGACAGTCAGACCAGATGTAGAGTGCTACACCGTTCAAATTGTGAACATCGCGCTGGTCGGGGATTCAAAATCATGGGTTCTGGTTGATGCAGGGATGCCACAATCGGCGGAACAAATCATCGAGATTGCCCGGGAGCGCTTTGGTGAGGAAGCCAAGCCGAGAGCCATCATGCTCACTCACGGTCATTTCGATCATGTCGGGGCAGTCGTCGAGCTCGTAAAAGCGTGGAAGGTTCCCGTCTATGCCCATGCGCTTGAAATCCCTTATTTGACCGGACAACAATACTATCCAGAGCCAGATGCAACTGTTGAGGGCGGGCTGCTTGCGAAGCTGTCGCCGTTGTTTCCAAATGAACCAATCGATTTGGGCAGCCATGTTCATCCATTGCCCGAAGACGGGAGTGTTCCCGGAATGCCTGGATGGCGCTGGATACATACACCTGGACATTCGCCCGGGCACATTTCCTTCTTTCGTGATGAAGACAGGACTCTCCTCGCAGGGGACGCTTTTGTTACGGTGAAGCAGGACTCGTTGTACCAAGTCGTGACCCAGCAAAAACAATTGACCGGTCCTCCTGTTTATTTGACAACCGATTGGCAGGCAGCTCGGCAATCCGTCGAAAAGCTGGCAGCTCTCGCCCCTGCGTATGCAATCACTGGTCACGGTCCACCTATGTATGGTCAGGAGTTGGCCGATGGTTTAGTCCAATTGGCTGCGGAGTTTGATCGGGTAGCTGTCCCCAAGTATGGACGTTATGTGGAGATGGAGATGTAGACTGATAAAAAGCTGACGTCGGGATCGTATGACGTCAGTTTTTTTGGTTGGTGATGGTTATTTATCGAATTCTATGATTCACTGTCTTTTCTCAAGGTAAGACGATACCTCCCCTATTCAACCAACTCAGGCTGGAAGCGCTGGGCTAATATTCGCGTAGCTTTCACAGGATCAATCTCGTACACAAGCAGTTCCTCGCCCCCTGAAGCTGCCACACATAGCCGTTCTCCCGTAGGTGAGATCAGCGTCGTCGTCACTCGTTGATTCGGAATCGCGTAGTTCACGCTGGCGAAGTAGATGTTGTTTTCCAAGCTTCGGCAAACCATTGCCCCATTGTAAAAATCGGGATTGCTGACTTCCCCTGTAAACATCGGATGGAAAACAATGCTCGCTCCACGGCGTGCCGCCCACCGTACCGTCTCTGGATATCGCCATCCCTCATGGCAAATGACAATGCCAAACGACACACCCTCTATCGTAAACAATTGGCGCCCTTCGCCCGGGACATAGTCAAACTGATCCTCATCAGGATCGATCTGATTTTTGATTTGCAGCCCAAGATCTTCTCCCTGTTTCCCCACCACAAAGGCGACTAGATGATAGCCTCGCTCATCCTTCCATTCCATCGGTAAAATGACGGCGAGCTGGCGTTCCTTCGCCAGAGCACGGATCTCTTCCAAAGCTCTCCGTTGTACCTCATGATCGTATGCTTCTACTTCATAGCCTACACCGCGCAGCCCCGGAATCACCGATTCAGGAAAGCAAATTAGATCGCAATTGTTTTGCGCAGCGTTGATTATCTGCTGCTTGATGATTTCAAGCCCCTCCGACGCTGATTGGGGAAACCTCGTCTGAGCCAAGCCTATTTTCATGGGGAAATCCCTCTTTCTATGGAAGATTTCTTTTTAACCTCGTGAAAAATTCAAATCTATCAGCCTGTTCAGGCAGAGCAGACACCTGTGCATCCCCTAGCTCGAGGATGGTCCACGAGCTATTTTCCAGCTTGGCGATGTCCATAGTAAAAAAGCGGCTCTTGATTTTTTTCGCTACTTCTAAAAATGGCTGGAGGTCTGGCGGCGTATCGTCATATTGTCCTTCCTCCCAGTAATTCGCCATGTACATGGGGTCGCCATCCAAAAAGAAAACGCGATATTCCTGAGATAATGGCATTTTGCTCTGCGAGTGATGGGTCAAAAATTGAAGCTTCACAAATTCTCGAAAGACGATTCCCTCATTCAACTCATCCTGTTGCAACTCCAAAAATCGACTGGTCACTTGCTGTACCTTTTCTTTATCGGAAGCATCGGGAATATAGCAAGCCTCATTCCAATCGTGCTTTCGAGATTTCACATAATCTTTGATCATGATCGGAGCCTGTCCAAATCTATTTACGATCCGATGCACGTTTTCAAATGACGCGTCTATCTCTTCTTTGTGCAGCCAGACCGAGAGCGGGGTGAAATCTTTGATGACTTCATAAGATTTAGGCAGGTAATGGCAATGCACGTACTTTTCGGGTGTATTGATTAATTCTATATTTTTGGCTAGCAGGGCGTCATACAATTTTTGGTACAGGAACGGTTTTAGCATCCATCCCCTGTAGATAGCCATAACTTTTTCAGGAGAGGGTTGGATTTGTTTCACAGCCGCTAATGGATTGTCCTGGTATATCAGTTGTTCCAAGCTGATCAGATGAATGTCCAAGCCGAGTTGTTTTGCGCACATATACTCATATTCGTAGGTTTCATCGACTTTGTTTTCTTGAAATGGCTGGCTGCAAAATAAGACTTTCATCTGCACGATCCTCCTCCAAATGCTAGAGAAAAACAAGGAAAAAACAGGAATTTTTAATATCATTCCATTATACAAAATAATTCTTCCCATGCAAAAAAAACCGTCAAGACTAATCCTGACGGCACTCTCTTTTTGCTGGCTTATCGCTTTTGAACACGTAAAACAGGTACTTTTTTTGGTTCAAAGGTGTCTGCGAGTATCTTCTCTTGGATGACATTCAGCTTGAGCAAGCTCGAAATTTTCCCGGTATCCGCCTTCGACATGAGGCGCCAAAGCGAAGGATCTGGCAAAGCGTTGTAAAGACGCTCATCGTTGTATTCTCGCCGCTCCTGATAGGAGATCAGCAGCTTGTAATCGCCTTCCTCTGCGCTGCCTGCTTCGCTGTAAGCTTCAATCAGTTTACTCCGCAGCTCGTTCAACTCTTCCTCTACCTGTTTTTGAATTTCCTTCAACTCGTAGTAGCGAGCAATCGGTTGGTCCATCCGCTCTTCCTCCTTTGGTTACCCCTGTACCCAAAATCCATATGAGCAAAAGTCGGTTGGTAGAACCATTCGCTGGCAACGAAAAACAGCCTCCTTTTTCATTTCCGTCATGAAAAGAAGGCTGTTTTATCAAGCTCTACAATTTTTACTTTTCAATCATCGTGTTGATCGCTTCACCCGGGTGTTTTTTCAAGAAAGTAGAATACTCTACTTCCCATGGATTCCATTTGCCTTCCCCTTGGTAGCCCCATACGGAGTTGATGCGGGAAACGGTATCAGTGTTGTTCATACCTACAAGTCGTTGCTCCCCTACCAGCTCAAATGTACCGTTCGCATCCGTATCGACTGGAGTCAAAGAACCGAATGGATAGGAGAATACAGAAACAGCATCTTCGGTTGGCTGTACTTTCCCTGCTTTGTCATACAGCTTGGCCGCTACGTATACATCCTGGTTGGCACTAACGTCAAGCGTCAGCGGCTTATCCAGGTGGGAGCCTTTGCCCTCTACTTTAAAGCCATCCACGAATTTCCCCTCGTAACGGATTCCTTCGTTTTCCTTTTCACCAAAAATCACGGCTGGCTTGTTGTTTTCAAAGGTAGCGATTACGTGGCTGTAAACACCACCGCTTCCGCCAGTCGCTGTTTTCACAAACGCATCGGCAACATGATCACCTGTGAAATCTACGAGAGTCAGCTCCCCTTCATAACCGCCCAGCTCTTTGATAGCTGTTTGGCTATACGCGCCGGATTTTCCGTCTTTCACTACGATGTTCATATTGGAAGAATAGATGTCATCCGCTTTTTCTTTTTCGCCAATCAGGTATACGACGTCATCCTTCTTATCGCCATTCACATCAGCCGTTTTTTGATCGATCACATAGGTGTTTTTCGCGAGCTTCAATTCAGCTGCCGCAGAGAACAGCTTTCCTTTTTCAGAGTCTGCGTGTGCTACCTGTGTATTCATTGCAGAAAATCCAGCTACGCCTACAACTCCTGCAAGCAGCAAATATGTAACAGGCTTCATCCATTTTTTATTCATCGTTATGGCCTCCACTAGATGGTAAGTTATTGGTTACATTTACTACTATAGGACGAAGCCTGATCTATTTCGTTACAAAAGGTTTACGAATGATATACAAATAGTAAACAGCACGTTCCTTCACGTTATCCAGCACACTTTGAAGTGCTGATACATGAACGATGTGATTTCAACTGGATTTTAAAATATCAAAAAACGACCAGACGTAAGCATCTGGTCGCTCCTTTTATTCGGCATCTGCTGTCGAAGCAATCGGCTGCACGCCCATGCTCTCCAGCTTTTCATAGATATCCTTTAATTTCGGATTTCCCTCACCGACAATTTCCCCGGAAATTACGACAAGCGGATACCATAAATCTTCCTCGATAATGCGATTCGCCCAGCTTTTGTCATCGTCTGTCTGCGGCTGTTGAAAGTCGCTATAAACGATGCGGATGCTGTCACTCCCATACTTGCGAGAGAGTGCGGCCTCCAGCCACTCGGCTGTTTCCTTTGCAGATGGCAAATTGACGCAGCTTGCGCACAATTGCTCTGTCCCAAAAACCTTGATATCGACAGTCACTATATCCGCCCTCCCCCGGGTCAGCTAGCTTAGGACAATGCTTGGTCCAGATCCTCGATCAAGTCCTGCACATCTTCAATACCAACAGAGATACGCACCAAGCCATCCGTAATGCCCAGCTCAGCACGTCGTTCTGCCGGGATAGAAGCATGTGTCATGCGTGCAGGTACGCTGATCAAGCTCTCCACTGCACCCAGCGATTCTGCCAGCGTGTAGTATTTTACCTTTGCCAACACTTCGTCAGCACGCTCTGCGCTGCCTACGTCGAAGGAAATCATACCGCCAAAGCCACGCGCTTGCTTTTGAATCAGCTCATGACCGGAATGGCTGGACAGACCAGGATAGATCACGCGCTTGATGTCGCTGCGCTCAGACAGCCATTTTGCTATCGTACGTGCATTGTGCTCATGCTCTTCCATTCGAATTCCCAGCGTCTTCATACCGCGGAGCAAGAGCCAAGAATCTTGTGGTCCAAGCACACCGCCAATTGCATTTTGCACAAAATGGAGGTCTTCGCCCACTTGTGCATCTTTTGCTACAACCAGACCTGCTACTACGTCGCTGTGTCCGCCCAAATATTTCGTTGCGCTGTGGAACACGATGTCAGCACCGAGATCCAGCGGATTTTGCCAGTATGGTGTCATGAACGTGTTGTCTACCACGAGCAGTACGCCTTTTGCTTTCGCGATGCCTGCCAACGCGCTGATGTCGCTTACTTTCAGCAGCGGGTTTGTCGGTGTTTCCATAATGATGGCTTTGGTTTCCGGGCGAATTGCCGCCTCAACTGCTGCCAGATCACTCGTATCTACATAGGTTGCTTCCAGACCCATACGGGAGAATACGCGCGTAACGACACGGTAAGTACCACCGTATACATCGTCACCTACCACGAGATGGTCGCCTTTGTTGAACAGCGAAAGGATCGTGGAGAGTGCAGCCATACCAGAACCAAATGCAAAGCCGCGTGCGCCGCCTTCGATTTCTGCGATGTATGTTTCCAATGCGTGACGGGTCGGGTTCCCGGTACGGGAGTATTCGAAACCCTTGTGAACGCCAATTGCTTCCTGTTTATAAGTGCTTACCTGGTAAATTGGAACGGATACGGCTCCAGTATGTGGATCTCCATCGATTCCGCCGTGGATCAGACGAGTTTTGATACGCATCTTAAATTCCCCCCTGGTAAATTTTCTTGCTTAGATAACGTTCGCTGCCGTCAGCAAACAGTGTAACGATGTTTGTCCCTGGAGCTGCTTCTCTTGCTTCGCGCAGTGCCGCTGCCATGGCTGCACCTGAGGAGCTGCCTACGAGCAAGCCTTCCTTGGCAGCCAGCTGCTTGACCAGATCGAATGCTTCCACATCGAGAATCGTGTGAATGGCGTTGAAGTAGCTCGTATCCATGAACGGAGGCAAAAACTCCATGCCGATCCCTTCCGTTTTGTGCGGGCCGGATTCTCCCCCATTCAAGATGGAACCTTCTGGCTCGACAATGACCGTTTTTACGTTTGGATTTTGTTCCTTCAAGTAGCGAGCAGCACCCATGAAAGTACCGCCAGAGCCCGCGCCTGCCACAAATACGTGTACTTGGCCGTCCATTTGACTCCAAATTTCCGGACCTGTTGTTTTGTAGTGTGCGTCTGGATTCGCCGGGTTAGCAAATTGCTGTGGAACAAAAGCACCTGGAATCGATTCTGCGAGTTCTTTTGCCTTGGCAATTGCACCCTTAATCCCCAGCTCTGTCGGTGTATTGACGACTTCTGCTCCGAGGGCACGCATCAGCTCTTGCTTTTCCTCGGAAAACTTCGCTGGTACGCAGAAAATGACTTTATAACCGGTTCCTACAGCGGCCAGCGCTACACCAATGCCTGTATTTCCTGCTGTCGGTTCAATAATGGTACCACCTGGGGCCAATTGGCCGTTCTCTTCTGCGGCACGAATCAACTCCATGCCGAGTCTGTCTTTTACGCTTCCGCCTGGGTTAAAATATTCCAGTTTGGCGAACAAGCGGACACCCTCTGGGAGCTCAAATTGTGTAATTTCGACGATCGGCGTATTACCAATCAGTTCCTTCACATTGCGAAATACGTTCACGAAGATCTGACTCCTTATATTGAAGTACTTGCTTCTTTCTTTTTTATTATAACATGCAAAGATTACAAAAAGTCCATGCTACTAAACTTCGGTGTGTCAGCGGAACTTCAAAGTGTCAACAGGGCATGTAAGCCATGGATTTCTCACCATAGTATGATTATAATAAAGGAGAGGTTGGAAAGGAGTGAATGTAACATGGATATCATGGATCAAGTACAAGAAGTTCTCGATAAACTGCGTCCTTACCTGCAACGTGACGGCGGAGACGTACAACTCGTTGATGTAGAAGATGGCATCGTGAAGCTGCGCCTGATGGGTGCTTGCGGTAGCTGCCCTTCCTCTACCATCACCCTGAAAGCAGGAATCGAGCGTGCACTGGTGGAAGAAATCCCAGGCATCAAAGAAGTTCAACAAGTATTCTAATCCAGTCACATCGACATGAAAGCAGCTACAGCAACCGCGTAGCTGCTTTTTTCATTTCCCCTTTCCCCTTCCTTTTTCCAAAAAGGCAATGACACGCTTCCCGTATTCGTCAGGAACTAACGCATAGCTGCGGACGTGACCCGCTCGCGGTACGATCCAAATCTCGGAATCTTCGTCTTGGGTCAGCTCAAAGAGTCGTTCGCTGTTTACCATGGGGATCGTTGTATCGCCTGTCCCGTGAATAAAAAGAATCGGTTTGTTCGCTTGCTTGACTGCCTGATACGGATTGACGTCTCGCGGGTTGGCTCCAAGCAAAACAGGACACAAGGTAAGGATGAGCCAGTTGAATGGAAAACGGGGCAGGCCCGTCCACTGCGGCAAGTTCTCAGCCAAGTATTCACGCAAGGAATAGAACGGTGAATCTGCCACAATCGCAGTGATGCGCTCATCCACTCCGCCAACCATCAAAGAGGTTGCCGCCCCCATGGAAAAGCCGACAAGACCAAGTCTATGCTCTGGCTTCTTCGCTGCTGCAAAATCGATGGCCCCAAGCAGGTCTTGCTGTTCACGAAGACCAATTGTAGTCAGTGCTTCGCTGGACTCCCCTGCATTCCGAAAGTCGAACAGCAATACATCAAAGCCAGCCTCGACAAGTCTTGCAGCCAGAGACAACGCTGGCAAATGTGGCTCTAATCTATTTTGACTATACCCGTGAGCAAAGATCAGCGTATTTCCATTCGAAACTCGCCCATTTTTTTCTGCCGACAAGTACCATCCAGCCAACGAGATCGTCGTTTCCCTGCTCGAAAAAACAACGGGCTCGACCTGTTCAATTCCAAAATCTCGGGGTTCCATGTGAATCGGCTTTCGTACAGGATGCGTCAAGCGCCAGGTTACGTGAAACGAAACGGCTACTGCTGCAATCAAGAGAAGCACGAAGAGGCCTGTAATGAAAACAAAGAACGTGTTCATACGGCAGTCAGTGGTCCCCTTCCACTTAGCACCTCTACGATGTTAGCAGCAGCCAGCCTCGCCATCTCCGCCCTCGTTTGCACAGTTGCACTACCGATATGCGGCAATGCTACTACATTCGGCAGTTGCAAGAGCGGGTTATCCATCGGGACAGGCTCGACCGCAAAAACATCCAGGCCTGCCGCCCAAATCTTTTTGTCTACCAACGCTTGATACAGTGCGGTCTCATCTACTGTCCCACCACGAGAAACATTGATAAACACTGCGGTTTCTTTCATGAGCGAAAATTGTTTTTCCCCCATCAACATGCGTGTGTCCGCTGTCAGCGGTGTAAGCAGAACGACGTAATCGGACTCTTGCAGTAGCTCCGCCAAATCGGCATACCGCGCTCCTGTCTCTTGCTCAGCCTGCGGTTTGCGATTCCGGTTGTGATACAAAATTCGCATGCCAAATCCTTTGGCGCGTCTCGCCACAGCTTCTCCAATTCGCCCCATGCCAATAATCCCTAGAGTCGAACCATATACATTTTGTCCAGCCATGAGGGTCGGACTCCACGATGTCCACTCCCCCTGCAATAAAAATCGATTGGCTTCCGTCAATCGGCGGCCTGTTGCCATCAATAAAGCGAAAGCCAAATCGGCTGTAGACTCCGTCAGCACATCGGGCGTGTTGGTTACGATGACCTCGTGTCGTCTGCACGCTTCCAAATCAATATTGTCGTAACCGACCGCCATGTTCGCCACGATTCGGAGTCGTTTTGTACTCGCCAAAAATTCTTCGTCCACTCGTTCTGTCAGCATGGTCAAGACGGCATCTACATGTTCAATCTTTTCCAGCAACAATTCGCGCGGGATCGGCGCATTTTTTGTCCATTGCTCGACCACGGCTACTTTTTCAAGCATCGCGATCACTTCAGGATTGAGTTTCCTCGTAACGAAAACTTGTTGCTTGATCATCTTTTTTCCTCCACAACCAATCAATTTGTGGAATGGATACGTCATAACGCTGTGCAATGAATAGTGGGAACTTTCGAAGTCCGTCTTCCATTTTGGTTAGCTCGTCTTCCAGCTGCGTTTGCCATGCCTGGATGTTGACTTCCTGTCGCTCTTCTATCGGCAACTCCATGTAAGTCTCGACGAGCTTCAAAAACCTGCCTGGATAGAGCATGAGCGCATAAATCACGGCATATTCAGCTGGCAGCAGAGCAGAGACGCTGTTGTAGCCGTCGAGAAAGCTGGACACAGCCTCTTCATTCCAGCCGTTTCGCTTTGTCTCGGCTTTAATCCACTGCCCCACATCGCGAGTACGCATATCAAGAACCCAGTTCCATTCACCTGCCATTAGACGTACATCCTTCTCTTTCCATAGCATATACCCTTGATCAAAATTTTGGTAGGCTACTTTCCCGAGACTCGCTGTTTCCTTCACGACTTTATCGTATCCGGCATCCAACAAATATTGAACGGACAATTCACCGAGCTGAGTAATGTACGTGAAGCAGGTCAACAAATATTCATCCATTGGCGCCAGCTCTACATTTTCCTCATCCATTTCATCCCGGTATTCATTAAAATTCCGCAGCTTTTTGCGCCACATGCTCGGCCAGTTGCCAAGAGAGCTGTAGGGGATAAACATCTTGTCAGATGAAAA
Source organism: Brevibacillus sp. AG162 (assembly GCF_006715575.1). Lineage (NCBI taxonomy): Bacteria > Bacillati > Bacillota > Bacilli > Caryophanales > Paenibacillaceae > Brevibacillus > Brevibacillus sp. AG162. The sequence continues at coordinate 258,566 of NZ_VFNO01000007.1, read as the reverse complement.
ATCACTCGTGGCCTGATGGAACTTTGCGAGTGACTGACCACTGGCATAATATGGATTCTCGGGCACTGCCTCTCGCACGCCTCTGTATAAATAGTAAAGCTGCTCATCATCGACGATGTGAGCCTGCCCGCTTGTTGTGTTCACCAGCTTTAACAAGCGAATGTTTTGCTGTTGACTCAAATGTTTTTTTACTTTCTCAATAAACTTGCTTTTGTATTTATATCCGGCTGGCGCCTCGAACATGTAGTAAAGGCCTCGATCCGTTTCCAGTACCTTGCTTGCCCCCGTCGTCCGATATCCCTGGAGTTCAAAACCATACTTCTCCTGAAGAAGCTCTTTTTCTTCCATACAGTTGTTCACCCTCCTTGCATACTGCTCTTCTGGCATTGTATGTCGTTAGATCGGGATAGGTGCCTATCTGTATGCAGATACTAGATGCATTCATGCCGACTTTCTGGGTGCTGAAAAGTCGACTTTTTGAACACGCACGTGAAAAAGGAGGAACCACAAGCATGAGTGAGCATCCACTAAATAGCGAGAGTTGTCTGGACTTCGTTATTGAGCTTTTGGAAAAACGAGGGGTCAGTCTGAACGACATTGCTGAAATTGTCATGTTCCTGCAGTCGAAATACATCCCGGACATCTCCTTGGACCTGTGTCTCGACAGTGTGGCGTCCGTCTTGAAAAAACGCGAGGTCCAAAATGCGTTGCTGACCGGGATTCAGCTCGACATCCTCGCAGAACAAAAGCAGCTGCTGCCCCCGCTTCAGGCGATTATTGAAACAGACGAGCCGCTATACGGCATAGACGAGGTACTCGCCCTCGCCATCGTCAACCTGTACGGGAGCATCGGATTCACCAACTTCGGTTATGTAGACAAGCTGAAGCACGGCAAACTCGCCGAACTCAACGACAAGCGTTTTGGTGTCCATACTTTTTTGGACGATCTCGTCGGAGCGGTCGCAGCCGCCGCCTCCAGCCGCATTGCCCACCGCCAGAAGCAGCAGGAAGAATGCGCAGAATCATAGTGAGATTCGTCGCTGCCATTCAGGCAAGTCTACTGCAATATGGGTAGGCGCAGCATGATGCTTGTCTGCTTCTTCGCGCGTGGAATAGCCGGTCAAAACGAGCAAGCTGTCCAAGCCGCTGTTGGCACCTGCCTCAATGTCCGTATACAAATTGTCCCCGACGATCAGCGTGTCAGCCGCAGCAGTACCAAGCTGATTCAGAGCGTAACGGACGATAATGGACTCCGGTTTGCCAATCACGATAGGTTTGGTCGCGGAGGCAACAGAGACGGCTGCCACCAGTGAACCATTGCCGGGGAACAGACCAGCATCTGTCGGCAGGGCAGCATCTGCATTTGTAGCGATAAAAGTTGCTCCTGCACGGATAGCACGTGCGGCGATCGCCAGTTTTTCATACGTAAACGCACGATCGATCCCGACAATGACATAAGCCGGATCTTCTTCTGTCATCACATAGCCTGCATCCGTCAGCTGATCATGCAAGCCTGCCTCTCCAATCACGTAGACGCGTGTACCCGCTGGTGCCTGCTCTCGTAAATAAGTAGCGGTCGCCATGCTCGTGGTATACACGTCCCGAGCTTGGGCTTCTATGCCCATTGCTACCAGCCGTTCTGCGACGTTCTGTGCAGAGGCTGAAGAATTGTTGGTCAGGAACAAATACGGAATCTGATGAGTTTTTAAGTGGGTGATGAATGCTGCTGCTCCCGGAATCGCTTCTTTTCCCCGATAAATCGTCCCATCCAGATCAAGCAAGTAGCCTTTATATTGTTTCACGTTGTTCCATCTCCCATCTGTTGTAGTAAGCCGGTTGTACAAGCTCTCCCCTCTTAGTGTAAACCTTCGTCCTACCTATCGCAAAAAAACAGGAAACGGCCTTCAGCCGCTTCCTGCTTTTTGTCTAGTCTCTTCCACTTAAAGCCACGATTTCAATGGTTTAAGACCTTGTTATTTCTTGAATTTGACCATCATTGGCGTGCCGTCTTCCAGGGTCATTTCCCCTTTATGACGGACATACACGACCTGGTTTCCTGGAAATGTCGGAGGATTTTCGGGGTCAAAATCCCGCCAGTTTTTTTGCTTGCCAACTGCGTACTCCATGTATTGCGTCGCGTTGACAAGCACATTATCATCATCATCTGCCTGTACATCCGGCGCCAACTGCTCGATTTTTCCATTACGGATGCCGAGCTTCTTAATTACTTTGTCGTGTTGATAGTCATACGCTTGGATGACGACATCATCACCGTACACTTGCAAGCGCAGCCCTTGCTTGAAAGCCCCTCCATCCGGCGTGACTTTTTCGCCGCCGTCTGGACCAGCTGACATCCATCCCGTTTCAATGCCGCCCGTGTTTACGACGGTAAAACCGCGTTTGTCTCCGCCTTTGACTTTCTTATTGCCTGCCCAGTCCGGAAGGTTCAGATCCCAATGGGTGTGGCTCGTGAAGAAAACGACTTGCGGGTAGTCTTTCAAGATGTCAAGAAGCTCGTCCACATTCAGGTAATCGTTCAAGTATGGATTTTGTCTGGAGCCGGAGACACTGTCCGGAAGCACATGGTGGGAGAATACGAAAATGGGCCTATTCTTATCCTGCTTGCTGTAATGCTTCAGATTTTCTTTCAGCCAATCCAGTTGCTCGTCGCTCATGTATACTTCATCCCACAATTTTGGATCGTGGTATTTCATGTATTTTTCTGTGCCGAGGAAGAGAAAGGGATATCCATTGATTTCTTTCTGGTGATAGACCTTGTCTTCTCCGCTGAATTGGTAGAAGTTATCGAACAACTCTTCTTCCGTTGTGCCGTTTGGCCAGGTACTTTGTGCAAGCGTTTGGGGATTCTTCCACTTCGGCACATAAAACTCATGATTACCGATGCTGTACCACACGTTGTCAGGGTGAGGATTTTTATCGAGCACATCTTGCACGGCTTGATATTCAAAATCGTAGCCGCGAGGAGTAATATCACCGTTAATGATCAGCGCTTCGGACTTTGGATTTTCCTCATTAATGTCTCGCAAAACGTGACCAAAATCTCGGAGGTCACCTTGGATGTCACTGATCACGTCAAATGTCATCGTCATCTTTTTCTCAGAAAATTTGTCATTTGCATGAGCGGAATCAACGACTGGCAGGATTCCACCCAACAAGATGGCAGAAGCGGCTATACTTGATACCATTTTTTTCATTACGGATCTCTCCTCATCTGTTTTTCGTCACGACGGCTATCCGGTTAACCAGTATTATCCTGATATCATTCCGCCTTTCTGTTGTTTTTCTGTGTGTTTTGTTGTTTTTTACACTATAAATAGTAAATGTCCAACATAAAGAAAACGTTAAAACAACATTAAGATTGCTAGAATGGAGCAAAAAGGTACTTAATGCCTGCTTGATTATAGAAAAAAAGGCACAGGGCCTTAACCGCATCCTGTGCCTGCTCATCAGGGAAATCTTGTAAACAAAAGAAAAAATCCACCCGATTCGAGTGGACTTTCGTTATGGACCGTTTATTTCGCTTCCTTGATGTGAAACACGCATTTGTCTCCGCCTTTTGCCATGCACGTGGTTTGCTCGACATTGGCTTTCAAAACCCGACGGAACAAGGACAGCTCACAGCTACACGCTTGGTTGAATTCACGAGCTACTTGCGAGATTGGACAATTGAACTCCTGAATCCGATAGCCGTCTCCATTTTCGTCCTTTTCCCATTCCACCATATAGCCTTTATCGTTTTGCAGCTCGGCCAGCTTGGCTACACGATTTTCCAAGTCGCCTTGCATGTGGGAGCGATAAGTCTCCTCCAAGCGATTCTCACGGCGTCTAAATAGCATCTCTATTTTGGACAAACCGTCGATTTCCTTTATGTCTTGTAAAAAATCTAATGTCAAATGAGAATAATTGCGCGGGAACAGTTCGTCTGCTTCCTGCGACAATGAATAAACATTCGTTGGGCGTCCCATCGCTTGGCGAACAAGCGTAGACTTGATCAAATTATCTCTCTCCAGAGTGTTCAAATGACGTCGTACCGCCATTTCCGTAATCCCTAGCTCGACGGCCATGTCGCTGACAGGGAGTGAACCTTTGACTTTGAGCATGTGCAGGATTTGATCACGAGTGGACGTTCCTTCGTTTGTCATACGTATCACCGTCCTTTCTCCCTATTGTAGTGGATGAAGACGTTTTAGTAAACAAACGAAAGTCTTTTGTATAAAATATCCGCTACGATTGGTGATGGATTGAAAACACTTTTTAAAACAGTTCTTTTTTCAGGAAGGCTCTCACCTGTGGCTCAAACTGACGAATGGTACCGGCAGCTTCTTCTACCAGGCTGTACATCTCATTGACCGGCACACTTGTATAATCATTAACCAGATGCTTGCGGAAATCAGTTACACGTGTCAGGATCAAAGCCTGTTCATCCGTGATAACTTGCTCATCCCGCAAAATTTCCACGATGTCGCTGTAGCTTCCTGGATCTCGCATAATGAATCCGTCGATCAGCGCGTTTCCGACATCCACTATTCCTTCGATAGACAAGTGCAGGGCTCGCTCCATCGCTGCAACAGCTACTTCATCTGCCAAAACCGCTTTGGCTCCTCGTTCGCTGAGCTTGTCCAACAGATCAAGCATACGAGACATATGTTCCAATACTTGGTCGATTCGTTTTGTATTCACGTCGTACATATATTTCTCCTTACTTTCGCTTTTTTGCTTTGCGTTTTGAGTAGTAAACGGTAAACACAAATGTTAGCACCAGGACGAGAAGCACCAATTCCCCTTCCTGCAAATAGGAATTGCTCACCGGTTTCACCTCTTTTCATCCCTCAGTATACCAAATTTGTACGACCTGTCACGAATCACGTTCGTCTTTTGATCACGTAGTTGTACCGGGGGATTATTCGACATCGAAAGTGGCGTTCACCTTTCAAAGTCCGGTGCTCATGTAGATCCCCTACACTCCGCCCCTCCTTTTCAGGTTCTCGCCACTTTCTCGGTGCTGAAAAGACGAATCGGTGATAACTTTATGTTACAATGATTGGGGTGAATTTTTGCCGGCAAGCATAAGGGGAGGAACACACTGTGGAACGCGAATTGGCTCTGGAAATTGTGCGGGTAACGGAAATGGCTGCACTCGCCTCTTCTCATTGGATGGGACGCGGGAAAAAGAATGAAGCAGATGGAGCAGCGACCAGCGCCATGCGCGCCATGTTTGATACGATCAACATGAGGGGTACCGTCGTCATTGGCGAAGGTGAACTGGATGAAGCCCCCATGCTCTATATCGGTGAAAAGCTCGGCAACCCGGAAGCAGGCGGGCCTGAGGTAGATGTGGCGGTTGATCCGCTAGAAGGAACGACGATTGTCGCCAAAGGTCACAACAATGCCATGTCTGTTATCGCGATCGGCGACCGTGGAACACTCTTGCATGCACCAGACATGTACATGATGAAAATGGCCGTCGGCAAACGTGCTGCCGGACAAATCAACCTTTACGATCCCGTGGATAAAATGATAGAGGTTGTAGCAAAAGCAAACAACAAGCGCGTACAAGATGTGACTGTCATTATTCAGGAACGCGACCGCCACCAGGCGATTATTGACGCCATTCGTGAAAAGGGTGCGCGAGTGAAGCTTTTTGGAGATGGCGATGTAGGTGCTGCGATTGCTGCTTGTCTGCCGCATACAGGGATTGACCTGTTCTTGGGTATCGGTGGTGCGCCAGAGGGCGTGATCAGTGCCGCGGCGATCAAGTGCCTAGGTGGCGACATGCAAGCCCAGCTCAAGCCGCAAAACGACACCGAGCGCGAGCGCTGCATCAAAATGGGGCTCGATAATCCGGAGCAGCTCTTGACGCTGAACGATCTGGTCAAAGGGGACGATGCCATTTTTGCGGCAACAGGTGTCTCTGATGGAGAGCTGTTGCAAGGCGTGCGCTATCTCGGTGATGATATGGTGGAAACGCATTCAATCGTCATGCGTGCCAAAACCAAAACCATTCGCTTTGTCCGCGCTGTACACAATACCGAACACAAACCAAATCTTTTATGGAAGTAGAGGGATACCTATATGGCAAATGATTTGTTCTACTTGTACGACGAAGCTGAGGATACTCGAACGCGCTTTGTCAGCTTCACGGGCGAAACTACGCGTTTTGACCTCGCGATTACGACGACCAACCGTTTTTATGGGAAGGCGATTGTCATCAACATTCAAAATGGGCGCTCCGCTATTATCGGACATGATGATCTGGAAGAAGAAGGCTATCTGGAATTCGCGTTCAACTTGAACGAGCGTGAAGCAGAAGAATTGAAAGCATTTTTGGAAGCAGCCATTTAATTCACCAAAGGAAGAGCGATTGCGGGCTCTTCCTTTTTTTATTTGTAGGCTCCGCCCATTTCCTGTTGGACAATGCTCCTTACAGGCGAATGCCTCGTATACTGCTACTGCACAGATGCACAGACAGATAACGAGAGGAGTGCCAATCGCAACATGCAACCTTATCCATATGACCAAAACCAATACGATCAAACTCAATACGATTCAAACGAATACGATCAAAGCCAATTTGTTCCTGCACAATATGACCAGTCACCTTATTACTCAGCAGAACAGGATTTCCAATACATTCCAGAAGATCAGGCTCATCCAGTTTTTTTCCGGAGAAGACGGGGTCCTGAAGTCGTTGTCGTCCCACAGCCATATCCTTGGTGGGGATGCAATACATGCTGGCCTGGTTATTGGCCCACATGGGGAGGCTGGCCTGGTTACCCTGGATGGGGCGGATCTCCAGGTGGCTGGGGTGGAACACCCGGTGGCTGGGGTGGATCTCCTGGTGGTTGGGGCGGATCCCCTGGTGGTTGGGGCGGCGGTTATTAGATCGAAAAACGAAAAGAGCCCTAACATACAGGGCTCTTTTTTATGCTTCTGTTATTCTGATTCGTTTTTAGGAATCGCGCTTCGGCGTATTTGGTCCTGTTGGGACTTTATCGCGTTCACGATTGGGTTTCAATTGATTGGGACGGCGCTCTCGTGAGTTGGAATCCTTGCCGTTTTTATCGGGGCGATCCTTTTGAAACTTTGGCTTCTCCCCACGTTCGTTTCTCCCCGCCCCATTGCGTTCAGCACCAGCATTATTCTGGCGATCCTGCTTATTTTGACGCGGGTGATAGCGTCTGCGTTCTTTTCGTTCTACATAGGGCGAAGAGCCACCCTCTTCACGCGGAATATCCTGACGAATATCAATGATGACATCAAAGGTAGCTTCGTCTTGTCCGCTTTGGTCGTCACTGTTGCCAACGTTTGCTTTTACCTTGCGCAAAACGAAGTACGGACAACCAAAATTGCAAAACTCATGTAGGTACTCATCCAAAGCGGCGATCCGCTGCTCGAACGGTACTTTGCGATTGGCGTCAGTATAAAACCCACGAAGACGAAGCTGACCATAGCCCCAGTCCCCTACAATATAATCGTACTTGTCGAGGATATCGCTATAGCGCTCCTTGAACGCTTCAAGGTTCCAGCCGTCTCGATTTACTTCCATGACTTCATAAGTACCGGCTTGCGTGCGAATCAAACTCGCTTCCTCCTTACGCATGTATACTATGTCCATCTTATCATATTTCACGCAACATGAGCTAAATTTCCCACGATAACTGCCATGTGCCTTTGGACATTCTATCGTGTAGGGGGTGTTACCATTGAAAAAGACATGGTTGTATTCTGCAATTGCAGGTATTGTGCTCTTGGCTTCTGGTTGTAACAACAACGCTGCGCCTAATTACACACAACCAAACAGGACAATGACAAATCAAGCCGCGCCTTACACCAGAAACGTTGATGGAATGCACGTCCGTAACTACGACGGTATGGGTTTGAACAACTTTGACTGGTTCAACGGTGACAACAACAACAACAACGGAGTACGTTCCAACAATTTTGGTGGTGGTCACGTCCGTAATGGAATGGGGCTCACCAACAACAACAATGGAACCAACAACGGCATGTTCCCAAATGGTACCTATCCACGGGCAAATGTCAACAACTACAACGCTTTCACGAGCGGTATGAGACCGTATAATGCCTTTACGGATCATAATGCAGGGATGGGTACGACAGGAATGGGTACGATGGGTATTAACAACGGGCCAGCCGGTATGAACCAGTCTATTTATCAAAATCGTGCCTGGAACCGTGGCGGTGCAGGTGTCATGCAAACCGGAATGCCACGAATGGGCTATGCACAGACTGACCGTCAGCATATGCGTACCGCTGGCGTAACCAACGTCTATGTAGATCGTAACACATTGGCACAGGCTGTTGGGAATGTTACTGCGAGCTGTCCTGGCGTTCAACGATCTACCGTCTTGGTAACGGATCGAGAAATTTTTGTGGGGCTGAACACACAAGGAGCAGATGCACGTACAGCGAAAAAACAGGCCAAAATGAATGCAGAATCGGTATCACCACGCTATTACAGAGTGTATGTAACCGACAATCCAAATGATATCCAGGAAATCGCTCGTGTCGCCAGCCGCTCCAGTAATGTGAGTACAGCGCGTACAGAAGATGCGAATAGCATTGATACGCTAGTCAAGCGTATGGGTGGAACACCCCAGCCTACGAAGACTACTCACAAAGCTCATACAGGTACAACCAGTCGCTAAAGTACTTTTCTCCCCCATGAATTGAAAAACCCCCTCTTTTCCGCTCGTATAGGGCGGCTGAGGGGGTTGCTTATTATTGTGCTTTCGGCATGGATTCTTTCGCAATCGTTTCCTTCGCTGCGCTTGCCTGTTCGTGAGCGTGATACGAGCTGCGCACTAATGGCCCTGACTCTACGTGACTAAAGCCACGCTTCATGCCTTCTTCCTTCAAGCGAGCGAATTCATCTGGATGGTAAAACTTTTCTACCTTCAAATGCTTCTTGGTCGGTTGCAAATACTGACCAATCGTCATGATGTTGACGTCGACAGAACGCAGGTCATCCATCGTTTCGATAATTTCCTCCATCGTCTCGCCTACACCAATCATCAGACTGGACTTCGTTGGAATGCTCGGCTGGAATTCCTTCGCCTTTTTCAACAGTTCCAGCGTCCGATCGTACTTGGCTCTTGCCCGTACGCGATCTGACATCCGGCGAACCGCCTCAATATTGTGGTTTAGTACGTCAGGCTTTGCGTCCATGACCACTTTTAACGCATCCCAGTTCCCCATAAAATCGGGAATCAATACTTCTACGGAGGCAAACGGCAGTCGACGACGAATCGCACGAATCGTATCGGCAAAAATTTGTGCGCCTCCATCTGCCAAATCATCACGAGCAACGGAAGTAACAACGACGTGCTTCAAACGCATTTGTTCGGCTGCTTCTGCTACACGTTCTGGTTCGGCCGTATCCAGCTCTGTTGGCAGTCCAGTTTTTACTGCACAAAACCGACAGGCTCGGGTACATATATCACCCAAAATCATGAAAGTTGCTGTACCGCTTGCCCAGCATTCATGAATGTTGGGGCATTTCGCTTCTTCACAAACGGTATGTAGCGTCTTCGTGCGCATGGTTTGCTTAAGCTCTTTAAAGCTGGCTAGTTCTGATCCTGAAACAAGGTTGATCTTGAGCCACTCCGGCTTGCGTTGCGTCATAGGGCTCACTCCTCATGTGACATCATGATACAAGACAATAACAATCTCCATTATAGAGGTTGGATTTCGGAGGGGCAACCTCTTTCCTGCCCCGGAAACAATTACCCGATCCGATGCACAGCATGGCGGTTCTCTTGACGAAGCAATGGCGCAAGCATACGCAGCTCTCGCTCATGACAGGTGAAAAGAAACACTTGATGCTCTTGTGCCAGCATCGCTACATAGTCAAGCGTTCGGCGCAAACGCTCTTCATCATAATGGACAAAATGATCATCGAAAAAGAGTGGCAATGGCTCCGACTGCTTGGCATGATGAACCAATGCCAAACGCTGGGCAAGGTACAGCTGATCGATGGTCCCAGTGGAACATTGATCCTGTTCGAGCACCATTTGTTTGGTCGGCGCAAGCAAACGGACGGCAAATCCGTCACGGGGATCGAGTCTGACATCTCGATACACTCCCCCTGAAATATGCTCGATGATCTCCGAAGCCTGCTGATTCACAGCGGGTGTGCTATCCCGTCGCCATTCCCCCACTGCCTCCTGCAGCATTTCCCGAGCCAACTGAAGGGCATCCCGCTTTTTTTGCAGCTGACGAAGTACTGCCTGCGCTTCCTCAAGCTCATCCGTCGCGCGAGATAATGACAGGCTCTCATGAACCGCCATCTCACCATTTCCTCTGGCCATTTGTTCCCGCAGCTCCTGCAGTCTCTCCTCAATCTCCACCATCTCGACGCGCAATTTGCCTTGCTCGGTCTCAAGCGCATTTTTTTCCTGATCAAGCAAGGTCCGTAGTGCCTCACCCCAGCTTGCAGACAGATTAGCCTCCTGCTTTGTTTTCGCCATTTCCGATAGAAGCTGCTCAGATTGTTGCTTGCTTGTGCTTTTCAGTAGCTCTTCCCGTCTTTCTAAAAATGTATCCCAATTACTCGCACCCCATCTCTGAACGAGTGTGGCAAGTTCAGCATCGAGTGAAGCGATTTCTTCTTGTACTCTTTGACTTTCCTGTACCGCGTCATTTTCTGCAGTCTGTTTGGGTCCGCCTGTACCCCCTTTTAGCCGCAGCAAGAAAACTCCAAAACCGAACAGCAACAAAGCGGCAGTCGCAGAAATTCCTCCCAGAACGGGATGTCCACTCACGAAGCCGATTAACCCGAGAACAGACAATATCCCTGCACCGCCCCACATAAGTGCAGCTCCCCGCCTCCTTTTTGCCTGATTGCCTTGTCGGGTACTGCGTGATGTTGTACTTCGCGGACTTGAAGCAAGGGTTGACACAGCCAATGTCGCCAAACGAATATGCAATGTTTCTCGTTGTTTGAGCAATTGTGCCCCTTTTTCGTAATCGTGCTGTAAGGGTATGAGCTGGTCATCAACCTGTTGTACGGCAACCGTCGGCATATTTACCTGAGTGAGACCACGTCTTGCCTCTTCGTGTATCGCCAACTCGACCTCAGAACGAGCTGTTTGCTCCCACCACGCCCAGTCTTGTTGACTGATGGGAGCATGGCTTCGTTGCCAGCGTTCCTGCAATGCTTTCGCTTGTCCGGTTGAGCGATCCAGCCGCTGCTGCAATCGGCTACGCCGCAGTTCTAATTGCTGACATTCTTCTGTGGCTTCCGCTATTTGCAGCGTCAGTTGGCTGATCGTTCGCCACGCTGCTTTTGCGTTTTCCTTCTCCTGCTCTTTTTGCGCCACCTTCGTAGCGGCTTTTCCCAAAAGTGTATTTTCGGCTCGTTCTTTTTTGCCGATGACCGCAACCTCCCGATCCAGCTCCGCCAAAATTTGTTGGACAGCCGGATTGGCTTCTTCCGCAGTCGTAAAAGTCGGAATCAAATGCTCAGCTGCTTGAAGCGGTTCCCTCCTGATCCACGTCAAATCCGTAAATAGACTGCGTGTAAGGCCCGTATGCTTTTCGATAAAATTCCGTTCCTTGCGTCTGTCTTCCAAATAAAGCTCAGTCAGTTCTGTCCATTCCGGGTCCAAAAAGAGGCGAGCCTCCTCCCGTTCCTTGGTCAACTGACGATGCAGGCGATAGGTTTCGCCCGCTAATTTGTACGTAATGATCGTTTCGTACGCGCCACTCTGCCACGGACGGTACTTTTCATATTCAGGCAAGTATCGCGCCGATTTGACGTAATCGCGCTTCATTCCATACAAGGCAGCGAATATACCTTGAAGGATGGTTGATTTTCCTGACTCATTGGGGGCATAAAACAGATTAAGGCCTGGAGCAAAACGGAAGGTAGCATCCTGCCATTTTCCGAAGCCCCCAAGCACCAGCTCCTCTATTTTCATCGAATGGTCCCTCCAATCCGCGCCAAAGCCTCTTGCTTGGCTAACCTGACGATTTCTCGCTCGTCCTCATTTTGCGCACGGGACTCCGCCTCTGCCAGCTTGGAAAGCCATCTCCCCCAGACGCCACCATCTGCGATCAGCTTTTCCTCATCCACATCAGGCCAGGTCCGGTCTGTCAGCTGCAGCACAAAAAAACGGGAAAATCGCTGCTGAATGACGGACAATGGAGGCTGAAAATGCGCAGCACGTTCCCCTGTCAGCGTGATGTACAGCATATCGGAATCCTTTTCCTCCGCGAGTTGCTGCTCCATCTGATCAATGAGCTGCTCAGTCGTTTCGACTCCATTCCCTTCGATTGTAAGCCTTCGAATTTTGCGTGACTGGACAGGAATCGCCGTGAGCTTCAGTCTGTCATCATGATCCAGCTCTCCATACAAAACATTTCGTTCCCCCGCTTCCTTGCTCGTCAATCCTTCTGGAGAGCCTGGGTAAGCTGCGAAAGGCTGTTTTTTGACGGGATGCATGAATTGCTCCGGCTTGTGAATATGTCCCAGCGCAACATAGTCCATGCCAGTCTGTACGAGCTGCTGCAAGGTGACAGGTGCATACGGATGATGCTCTTCGTCTCCTGAATTAGAAAGCACACTGGCATGCAAAACCATCAGATGATGGGCATACCCCTCTAATTTGCCTGGAAACGTATCGAGTGGCGACTCGTATACATGTGGCTGCCCGAAGCCCCAGCCGTATATTACGCATGACTTTTCGGGAAATTCATACACGCCCCACTCAGGTGTAAACCAGTAAACGTTCCCTGGCCATTCCAATGTTTGATAAAACGAATCCGCTCGCCACGGATCGTGATTGCCAGGTGCGATCACGACAGGGATTGGTGCGATGCTGGCAAAAAGATCACGTAAAAACATCGCAGTGGATCTTCTTCCCCCGTGGTATTCCAGCAAATCTCCGGCAATGAGCCAGAAGTCCGCTCCCTTGTCGCGGACGAGGTCACAGATTCTTTTCATCGTCTGACGAAAATCATCCTGACGCAGCTCGTAACGCTCCCCCAGCATTTGAAGCGGCGCATCCAGATGGACATCCGCTGTATGAATAAATGACAGCACGATCAATTTCACTCCTCACATGAAACAGACGAACATACTTTCCCTTAATGATACAGAGGAAAAGGCTGGATGAAAAGCATCTGTCAGTACGAAAAAACTTCCGCCAGCAGTGACGGAAGTTTGGAGGACTAGTTGTTTACTTGAGCAAATGGAGGAATTCACGCATGAAGCCTGGCAAGTCTGGCCATGCATGTCCGGAAACAAGATTGCGATCGACATGGAGCGTTTCCGTTTGGTAGATCGCACCGCACGCTTCTACATCCGGTCTGCAAGCCTGGTAAGCTGTGATTTCACGGCCTGCCAAGTGCTCGCGAACGATAGTCAATACTTGGGAGCCGTGGCAGATGGCTGCAACCGGCTTGTTCGTCTCGAAAAAGTGCGCCACAATTGGCTTCAGATGCTCATTGAGCCTGATATGCTCAGGTGCTCGTCCACCCGGAATAATCAAGGCGTCAAACGCCTCAGGGTTAATGTCTGAAAATGCAACATGGGCGGGAAGCTGATAAGCTGGCTTTTCTGTGTACGTCGCACTGTGCGCTTCGAAATCATGGCAAACGGTGTGCAGGGTTTTCACGCTGGGTGCTGCAATGACCGTTTCATACCCTTCTTCCAGGCAGCGGTAATACGGATAGAAAACCTCCAGTGCCTCCACGGCATCCCCTGTTACAATCAACACTTTTTTGCTCATCACACAGCCTCCTCATGACGATTTTTAAGGAATACACTCCTCCTGATTTCAATTCTTTGACCATATGGTGTGCTCCTGCCTCTTTTCCCGCAAATTTACAAAACTTTCCTCGATAACAGCCAAAAGCTCTTCCAAAAGTATCTTGGATAATCCACTCCAACTGGCAGAAACTACAACAAAAGACTACAAGGCTGGAGGGAGACGGCATGCGAGTTTTCCGCCTAATCATTCAGATCAGCTTGTGTGTGGTTGCAGCTATTTCGCCACTAGAATCCGTCGCCGGAATCGCTCCGTCCGCCAAAGAGCAAGACCCAGTTCTTCAAGAGCGCTTGCAGCTTTTTTTGCGCTTGGAATCGATGCACGGCATTCCGTGGAATTATCTGGCAGCCATTGATCAATACGAGCGAACCATGAAAATACGCAGAAAGAAGCAGGAGCAAGAAAATCTCTCGCGGCTAACAGCCGTGGACATTCCAAGCGATCGTTGGGCAGGTACGTTCAATCCTGATACGGAGGATACTAATCCGGTATCCATTCAGTTTTTTGACGGGATCGGAATGGACGGGGATGGCGATGGGCTTGCGGATCGTCATAACGATCTCGATGCACTCACTACTTTCATTCGCTACCTATCCCAATACGGCTTCTCTCATGAAGATTGGCAAATTGGTCTTTGGTCGTACTACCAGCGCGATCGGTCCGTGAAGACGATTAGGCAGTTCGCACAGGTGTATGCCAAGTATCAACATTTGGACCTGGATGAGCGGCATTTTCCTATCCCCGCCCGGTACGATTACAGCTACCGCAGTACTTGGGGGGCGCCGCGCGGCTGGGGTGGACGGCGTATCCATGAGGGGACTGATATTTTTGCGAGTCACGGCACCCCTGTCCTCAGCACAGCATACGGAGTCATTGAGGTACTCGGCTGGAACAGGTATGGCGGATGGCGAATCGGGATGCGTGACATGGGCAATGTATACCATTACTTTGCACATCTGTCCTCGTTTAAAAAGGGCTTGAAGCCGGGTGACATCGTGGAGCCAGGAGAAGTGATCGGATATGTCGGCAGCTCAGGATACGGGAAGCCCGGCACCTCAGGCAAATTCCCTCCTCATCTGCACTACGGTATGTACCGGGAAACAGGTGACGCAGATTGGTCATTTGATCCTTATCCGTATTTACGACGTTGGGAGCGGCAAAAGAAGCGGCATTGAAGCCGCTTCTTTTTTATGGGCAGCTCTTTTCATTGACAACTATCATCCGTAAAAATACAATAAAAGCAGAAAAACTGGACAGTCGTCCAAAAAAGAGGTGAAAAAGTGACTACCCAGAAAAAAGCCGAAGCAAAACGTGCTTTTTTGATTGAGCAAGCGACTGCTTGTCTGGCTGAAAAAGGGTATGCACATGTTTCCTTGCGCGACATTGCCAAGGAATCTGGCGTCTCACTCGGCATTCTGCATTATTACTTTGCAAGCAAAGAAGAGCTTTTGCTCGCTGTAATCTCTAGTTACAAGGGACGTTTCATGGAGGAGTTGGAACGCGAAGTAATCGCAGCTCCATCTGGCGAATGGTCAGCGGCTCTCGCTCGTGTCTTGTGCCGGAGTCTGCAAGAGGATCGGAAGCTGCATCGGCTCTGGTATGACTTGCAGGTACAGGCCATGTACGTTCCTGCGTTTGGTGAACAGGTAAAAGTCATTCGGTCCCGTCTGCATCAGCTCATCTCTCGTATGCTCGTACGATTGCAGCGCGAAGAACAATCCTCATTGACCATCGACGAAGACTCCGCCATCTCACTCATTTACTCTGCAATCGACGGATTCCTTTTTCAATTTTTGCTCGACGAGTTACAGAGACCGGAAGAAACGATTGCCCGTTTTGAACAGGCCTTTGCCCATTTAATGCATACACTCTTCTCTTCTGAATCTTAATCTCCTGAATCGAGGTGAATCATGATGGCAGTCATGTCCATGCAAAATCCCGCTACTGGAGAGCTTCTTGGCTCTTTACAGGAAGCGACTCCAGAACAAGTTGAAGACGCGATGGCACGTGCGCGTCTTGCCTTTCCAGCTTGGTCCGCTACATCGTTAGCCGAGCGCCTGGACTATTTGACGCGGTTGCGGCACTATTTAGTCGATCACGGCGCAGAAATCGCCCGAAAAATTAGTGAGGCTACCGGAAAAGTTACATTGGAAGCGTACATGACTGAAATTTTCGTCACTGTCGACACCATCCGTTTTTATGAAAAACATGCCTATCAGATGCTGGCCGATCAGCCAGTACCAACCTCCCTCGTGCTGTGGCCGAAGAAATCGTATATCCACTACAAGCCGATGGGTGTCGTCGCGGTCATCTCTCCGTGGAATTATCCGTTTCAGCTTGCCGTCATTCCCGTATTATCTGCCCTCGTAGCAGGCAATACTGTTATTTTAAAACCTTCCGAGGTGACTGCTTCTACCGGACTGCTCATTGAAGAGGTGTTTTCCGCTGTTTCTATGCCGTATGGAGTCGTAACCGTCCTGCATGGGGGACGAGAAGCTGGACAGGCGCTGGTAGCTGCTCGCCCAGATAAAGTATTTTTCACAGGCTCTGTCGCGACAGGCAAAAAAATTATGGCGGCAGCGTCGGAGCATTTGATTCCAGTAGAACTGGAGCTTGGCGGCAAAGACCCGATGATCGTGTTTGAAGACGCTCATCTGGAACGGGCAGCAAATGGCGCGGTGTGGGGGGCTTTTACGAACTCCGGACAGGTATGTATGTCTGTCGAACGGCTTTTTGTCCATGAAAAGGTATACCCTGAATTTCTCAAGCTGGTCACCGAAAAGACAAAAGCATTACGCCAAAGCTATCCGGATCAGGCCGAGGTTGGGTCGATGACGTCTTCTCAACAAATCGGAATTGTCCGTGAGCATGTGCACGAAGCACTGACTGCGGGCGCGACCGCTGTCACCGGAGGACTTCCTTCCTCTGACAGTATGTATATCGCCCCGACCATTCTCACAAACGTGACATCAGACATGAAAATCATGCGGGAAGAAACCTTTGGTCCGGTGTTGCCCATTATGACTTTTGCCACCGAAGAGGAGGCTGTCCGCCTGGCTAACAGCTCACCGTACGGGCTGAATGCCTCGGTATGGTCAGCCGATAAAACAAAAGCGGATCGCGTAGCTCGTCAGCTCGACAGCGGAAATGTGTGCATCAATGACGTCATTATCAGCTACGCCAATCCCCATCTTCCTTTTGGCGGGGTCAAACAGAGCGGTATCGGCCGCTATCGCGGGCCTTCAGGACTACAAGCCTTTACACACAGCATCTCTGTCATCCATGATCCGGGCAAACGCAAGCGTGAGTTTAATTGGTATCCGTATACGAGGGATCAGGAGCTCACCTTCATCGGTTTGACGAACCTGTTGTACGGCAAGCTCCAAAATGTAAATCGTCGGACTTTGGGTGCGATCTGGCGCGAATTCAAGCGCCTGTTCTAACTGCGCCGGAATGCTATCGCTCCTTATTTCAGTGTGCCAAAACCGACTATATCCACATGAACCTTGACGTTGAATCTAGCTTTTTTATAAAGGGCGAGACCCGTTTCCCGTGTCCATTTCCCATAGTATTTTTGGCGAATGCTCTCCTCTAGCTGCGCCGGGTCAACCCCTTGCTTTTGAAAACGTACCAGCATATCCATGCTCTCCTTTTTGATCCGTGTCTCAAGCTCTCGAACCAAGGCCCGATATTGAGGCCGCTTCTCCAAATCCTTGTTGCCTGAATAGCCTACCAGCATCCCTCTTACCCGAAGATCGATGTCGATGACAGGCTTTTTCAGGCTGCCTTTGCTTCTTACCTTTGTTTTTGCCCGCACAAAATCGAAGACGACCCTTTCCGTTTGTTTTTTACCTGTCTTCGTCACGTGTTGGAACTCGAAGCTCATACGTGGCAAACGTTCTCTTCCCAGAAACCCCTGAACCATCTTCCCCTCTCGCTGTGAATAAAATCCGATCATCCTGTCTACTCGAAAAAGGGCCGCCTTGATGATCTGAATCTCTCCATTAATGTGGATGAGATAAGGAAGATTAGGGTCCATTGTGTTGCTGGTCATCATAAAAACAAAATCGTGAATGGTCGCAAAAGACGAAAAGGCCGTCTCCACTCGCGGACGGAGCAAGTTGTTCAAATACGTGTTGATTTCCGGCCTGTGGTTATAGGTTCCTTTGATGACATCTTTCGCTTTTCCTTGTACGACAGCAATGTATACATTTTCTCCTACAATCGGATTGCGATAGAGATCGAGGATGACTTTTCCGATCCCTACTTTGCGGGCGTATTCTTCACTGAACAAAATCACACGCAATTGCGAGAGGGACATGGTTCTCTCTGCTTTTGTCGCGAGATTCAGCATGGCCTCACTGGTCATCGAGGCATGAGTCGAGTACACCTGTGTCGTTTCTTTATTCTTGGATGGTACCGGTACCGACACGGTGACATCTATCTTTTCACGATCCACATAATCAAAACCCATAACCCCAATCATAGCCATGTCTTCCAGTGCCGGCCGTTCGAGTTCGCGCCCACAACCGCAAAGGCTGAGCAAGAGGATAACTGTAGCAATGAACCAGCTCGCCCTCTTCATGATACCCGCTCTCCTCTACCGAACTTCAAGGAATGAATCAATAACAAAAAAATCGGCCACAAGATCAATCCATAGGCTATATATACCGTCACCTTGTCATAAATGTAGCGTTGTTTTTCTACAGATAATGGCCCCACAATGAATAAAAACGAAATGATTGTCGGTAAAAGCAGATGCCACAGTCGAGTCTTTTCTGCCATTTCTTCAAGACCTTTACGCGCAACCCACAAATATCCTGTACTCGTGCTGAGAATGAGGAAGACCCAGAGACCAATCCCGAGATTTTCGATCCGCTCCAAAAAAGACAGCTCTACTGCCTTAAATAAATTCAAAATGGGATAAATGAGATTGTCCATTTGCCATTCGGAAAAATAAGATACGCTCGTGATCAGGATCATGACGTACAACAAAACAACGATCCATATCCCAATCAGCACATGCTTGTGTGCCTTGTTCTTCTCCTGGATATATGGGTAGAAAAACAGGACCAATTCATACCCAAGCATACTCGCGTACGAATTGTGCACGGTTTCGGCTATACTGCGCCAATCTGTATGAAAAAGAGGAAAAATATGCGTGATTCCTCCCTTTTGAAATCCGTACTGCAAAAGAAAAACCATCCAGCCCGTAAAAAAGAAGGTCAGCAGGCAAAAACGCGCGATCAATTTGATTCCGCCATTTGCGATGTAGACCATAACCAATGTCAATCCGAGCAATGGCAATGTGGCTGTCTGATTGCTCATCATGGAGGTTTGAACCAGCCTGATGTATCCTTCATTGGCGGTAGATACATTCAGAATGGCGTAGACGATAATCAGGATATTGAAACATCGTCCCAGCCATTTTCCCAACAGCTTTTCGTGAATCCGAAAAAGATTATCCTCTGGATAGCGTCGGCACAAGGCCATCATCGGAATTAGCGTTAAGCTGACAATGCACCCCAGCAAAATTGGAGACCACCACAGGTTGTAGCCCATTTTGCTTGCATGATGAGCCAGTCCAAGTAAATTAACCCCCACCATCGTATTCATAATCAATCCGATTACCAGGATCGGATTCAGGCTGTGAATTCTCCCTCTATCCATCTCCCTAGTCCTCCCCAACTGGCCGGACATGCTTTTGCTTTGCCCGGGACATGCGGTTGCGATTGACGATAAACTTCAATGGTGCACGTACGAGACTATTCATCAAATCGGTCCATTGACGCGGAACTCCCGGGGCCATGTACGGCGTCCCGAGTGAAGTCAAATTGAGCAAGTGCGCGAATAAAAACGCCAGTGCCAGTATCTGGCCGTACATGCCCAATAAGCCTGCCATCAAGATGAAACCATAGCGAACGAGCCGAATCGCATTACTCATCAAAAAATTGGGTGGCACAAAAGAAAGCAGTGCCGATACCGAAACAAGGACGATCAGGATATTACTGGCTAACCCCGCTTGTACAGAGGCAGTCCCGATCACGATACCGCCAACGATACCGATTGTCTGGCCAATTTTAGTCGGCATGCGTATCCCCGCTTCCCGCAGGATCTCGATGACAAGCTCAATAATGAGTACCTCGATCACGGGCGGAAAAGGCACCCGACTGCGTGATTCAGACAAAATCGTCAGCAAAGCGGGGGGAAGCATTTCCGGATGATACGTCAAGACAGAGACGTAGCTGGAGGTGAGCATAATGGTGATAAACAATCCGAAAAAGCGAATCATCCGCAGCAGGCTCGCCGTTGACCATCGGTTGTAGAAGTCTTCGGGGCTGCTAAACATCTCCAGAAAGGAAGTCGGACAGATGGCGGCATCCGGACTGCCATTCAGCATGATTACGATCCTGCCGTCCAACAAGGCCGCTGTCGCATTGTCAGGCCGACCCGTCAACCCAAACTGCGGGAACGGAGAGTACGGCTTGTCCTCCAGCATTTGCTTTAAGACTGGCATCCCGACAAATCCAGGGTAAATGACATTGTCGATCCTTTTTTTCACGCGCTCCACATTTTCCGCGTTCGCGATATTGTCCAAATAAATCACGGCTACCTTGTTCTGCGCCTCGGTGCCAATCGTGTAGCTCGATATTTTCAGATGAGGCGTAGCCAGTCTTCTCCGAATCAAGGACAAATTGATCTCCAGCATTTCAACAAAGGAGTCTTGCGGTCCAAGGACGGTCGCCTCCGTCTCGGATTTCGTAATGGAACGATGCGGGACCTGAAATGTATTCACATGCAGAATGAGATTCCTATCCAGGAAAAACAGGATGGTATGACCGCGTAGCAAGTTGCTCATCAACGTCTCCATATCGTCAAGAAGACATTCCTGTGAGAAAGGGAGCGCCTGCATCGGGTCTCTGCCATCGGAACGCTGCAATGGAAGAAAGACATCCTCATAAATCTGGGACACATCTACCAGCGTATCGAGAAAAAAAACGTGTACCTCTTCGTCATTCATCTTCAATGACAAGCTACTGAGGTCATCCACGTTTTGCATGCATTGTTTGACCATCTCCGGTGTAATTTGTTCGCTGCGCCGTGCATGAACTGAACCGCTGCGCCGCTTTGCTTGTATGGCCTCTACTTGCGCTTTCCACCAATCGGTCGGCTTCAGGCTAGATCCCCCCTTTTTTCAGGAAAATCTTTCTTACTTTGACCTGTCCGTGGTGATTTTATCCAAAAAAATAGAAAACGGGAGCCGAAGCCCCCGTTTTTACTATCTCGTTATCCATATGAAATGATTAGGCGAACTGCCTGGATAAATTAGCCATTTCGATCGCTGCCGCTGCTGCTTCCCAGCCTTTGTTGCCTGCTTTTGTTCCCGCTCGCTCGATGGCTTGCTCAATATTGTCTGTCGTCAAGACACCAAAAATGACGGGTATCCCAGTCGATAGCGATAGGGACGCCACACCTTTTGCCGTCTCATTGCATACGTAGTCGAAGTGCGGAGTGGAGCCACGAATGACAGCTCCCAATGTAACAACCGCGTCATAGCGACCGGATTCCGCCATTTTTTTGGCGATCAACGGAATTTCAAATGCCCCCGGTACCCAAGCCACGTCGACGTGCTCATCTTCTACGCCATGGCGCTTCAGGGCATCGAGAGCCCCTCCGACCAGCTTGCTCACAATCAATTCGTTAAAGCGTCCTGCCACAATCCCTACACGCAAACCTGTTCCAACCAAATGTCCTTCGAATGTTCTCATCGCTTATTCCCTCTCCTTATCCGTGCAGATGAAGCAGGTGCCCCAGCTTCTCTTGTTTTGTTGATAGATACTGTTTGTTGTGCAGATGCTCCGGCATTTGAAGCGGCACCCGCTCTTCTACTGTTAATCCATAACCGGTAAGCCCGCGGATTTTTCGTGGGTTGTTGGTCAACAGCCGCATGCGCTGCACTCCTAAATCTCGCAAAATTTGTGCCCCGATACCGTAATCCCGCAGATCAGCGGCGAACCCTAGCTTTTCATTGGCCTCAACCGTATCCAAGCCTTCCTCCTGCAGCTTGTAGGCACGCAGCTTATTGATCAAACCAATGCCTCTGCCCTCCTGGCGCATGTACAGTAAAATGCCGCGTCCGTTCGCTTCGATCTGTTCCAATGCAGCGTGCAGCTGTGGACCGCAGTCGCAGCGATGAGAGCCGAAAATATCGCCTGTCAGGCACTCCGAGTGCACGCGGACGAGAATGGGCTCATCCGGTCCGATCTCTCCCTTGATGAGAGCTACATGCTCTTTGCCATCCAGCTCGTTCGTGTAGGCCGCTATCCGAAAATCACCGTAGGCAGTCGGAAGCTGCACTTCGATCTCCCTTTTCACCATGGATTCCGTCCGCATCCGATACGCGATCAAGTCTGCAATCGTAATCAGCTTGAGATCAAAGCGGCGTGCGATCTCTACCAATTGCGGCAGACGCGCCATGGAGCCATCTTCGTTCATAATTTCGCAAATAACTCCCGCCGGAATCCCCCCCGCCAAGCGAGCCAAATCAACTGCCGCCTCCGTATGTCCCGCTCTGCGCAATACACCGCCAGATTTCGCGATTAACGGAAAAATGTGGCCCGGTCTGCGGAAGTCTTCTGCGGTCTTCAGATCATCGAGCATGGCCAAGACAGTCTGAGAGCGCTCATGAGCGGATATCCCTGTGTGTGTACTTCCTTCATCGATGGACACGGTAAAAGCCGTTCCTTGCTTGTCTGTATTGGCATTCACCATCGGATGAAGCTGCAAGCGCGTCGCGTGCTCTTCTGTCACCGGTACGCAAACGAGTCCTCTCCCATGAGTAACCATGAAGTTGATCATTTCAGGAGTAGCCGCTTCGGCCATGCAGACAAAATCTCCTTCGTTTTCCCGATCCTCATCATCTACCACGATGACCGCCTTGCCCTGACGCAAATCTTCCAATGCTTCTTCTATGCGATGAAACATGCTTTCTCCCTCCTACTCACGCGAAGCCGTTTTCCTGCAAAAAGGCTAGACTGAGCCCGCCAGATTTTTCTGTACCGCCATGGTTTTGATAACCTAACAAACGCTCCACATATTTACCGATGACATCTGTTTCGAGATTCACCAAGTCCCCAGGTCGTCTGTCTGCAAGGCTCGTATTCGCCAGCGTATGCGGAATGATCGAAACGGTAAAACCGCTATCGTTTACGTCCACCACGGTGAGACTGATGCCATCTATACAAATCGATCCACGGGTAATAACGTACTTCAATAGCAGCGGTTTGGCCTCAATCCGAAACACGACAGCATTCGCATTTACCTCTCGTGAAACAACCGTTCCGGTCCCATCCACATGTCCGGAGACGATATGCCCGCCAAAACGATCCCCCAGCCGCATCGCTCTCTCCAAATTGACCCGTTGTCCGCTGCGTAATTGGCTCAAGCTCGTCTTGTTCATCGTCTCCGGCATCACATCGACGCTAAACTGACGATTGGTATAAGAAGTAACCGTAAGGCAAATGCCATTGACCGAAATACTGTCGCCGAGCTTCACCCCTTCGAGTACCTGCTGTGCGCGGATAACCAGTCGACTCGCCTGTTCGTTCCCTTGAATCGATTCCAACACGCCCACTTCTTCGACCAGTCCCGTGAACATGCTCTCTCCTCCTCACTTGCTACGTCTGATCCTCCCATTGTGGGTACCCGATAATCTGTACATCGTCTTTCCCGATCGATGTGATCGTGACATTCGTCAGTTGTACTGCTTCTCCCATCGTCGCAAAGCCTTGACCACCGAATGGCGAGGGCGCGCCGCTTCCTCCGATCAGCTTTAGCGCGATATGGCTCACGACCTTTTGAATCGCTCTCGCCTGCAAAAAGGAGCCGTTTACTTCCTGCCCGCCTTCCACAAGCAACGAGGTGATCCCCAGCTCTCCCAACGTATCCAGTACCTTTTCCACGCGAATTGGCTCTGCCGTTGTGATGACATTTACTCCGTTTGCCGTGAGCAGCTCCTGTTTTTCCCTTGGGGCGGCACCTGTCGTAAAGATCCATGTCTTCGCATCTGCATTCTGGACAACACGGGCATCCAGCGGCGTCCGTAAATAGCTGTCCAAAATCACGCGAACTGGCTGGCTTCCAAAACGCTGCTCTTCCTTGCGCGCCGTCAACAGTGGGTCGTCAGCGAGAATCGTTCCTACCCCAACCAGGATTGCATCGTGCTGCCTGCGCAGTTCATGCACCTCTGCCCGAGCCTCTGCTCCAGTAATCCACCGACTGTGTCCGGTGAACGAAGCGATTTTCCCGTCCAATGTACTGGCCGTCTTTACCGTCACAAATGGACGTCTGGTTTGGATGTAATGAAAAAAGACTTCATTGAGCGCCTTCGCTTCCTCTTCTCTCACGCCCACCGCCACTTCCAGCCCTGCTGCCCGCAGCATCTCGATTCCTCGTCCCGCCACTAGTGGATTCGGGTCGAGCGTAGCTACAACGACACGACTTACATCAGCTGCGATCAATGCCTCTGCACACGGCGGTGTTTTCCCGTAGTGACTGCAAGGCTCAAGCGTCACGTACGCCGTCGCGCCTTGCGCTTTTTCCCCAGCCATCCGCAGAGCATGCACCTCGGCATGCGGTTCGCCAGCGCGCAGATGCGCTCCCATCCCCACGATGGTTCCATCCTTCACAATCACAGCTCCGACCATGGGATTCGGGCTGGTTTGGCCTCGTACCGATCGTGCCAGCTCCAGCGCCAGATCCATGTACCTGCTGTCCTGTTCCATACCGCACTCCTTTCTGTTCCATCATTCCAGCCAACCACAACGCAAAAAGCCCTTGAAACTTCAAAGCGTTTCAGGGCATAGGGAAAGAAGCCTTACCTCATCCGTTTTTTGAAAAAAATAAATGAAGAAAGCACAAAAATCTTCTTCCATCCGGACTGTACCGTCGGCTCTGGTTTTTCACCAGATCAGTCGCTGCAAGCGTGGTCAGCGAGTCGCGGGCTCAGACGTCCGTACGTCATTACCGCCGGTCAGGAATTTCACCTTGCCCTGAAGATTGTCGCTATGAAGTTTTTACGAAAAACAAAAACACCCGTGATTAGTATGCTCAGGGCGTTGAGAAAGAAGCCTGACTTCAACCGTTTTTTGAAAAAACAGCGAAATAGGCCATTCCAAATACCTTCTCCCATCCGGACTGTACCGTCGGCCTTGGATTTGCACCAAGTCAGTCGCTATCAACTGCTTACGATAGCGAGTCGCGGGCTCAGACGTGCGTTCGTCATTACCGCCGGTCGGGAATTGCACCCTACCCTGAAGGCTGGTATTCAGTTATGCAAAGTATAGCACATTTTTCGTTATTGTCTGTAATCATTTATTGGGGAAGTGCACTTTACCCTTGCTCGCACTTTTCAAGAACGGTCAGGAGTTCTTTCAAATCATTTATGTACGCCTTTGGCACTACACCATTTTGCTCCATGTCCTGCTCGTTCCCTTGATAGGCAATAAAAGCAACTTGTCCGTCGCAGGCTGCCTTACCATCGATCCACGAATCCCCGATCATCGTCCAAGACGAAACAGGCCAATCTGGCTTGCGGCTGCGAATATAGTGAATGCCGGAGGGAGATGGCTTCAAGGTCGCCATCTGCTCGCGGGCGACGATTTCATCAAAATAAGAGGCGATTCCTGTCTCGTTCAAAGCCTCCTCTGCGGCGGCATAAGCGTTATTCGTCAGGATATACAGCTGATAGCGGTTCTTCAACTCCTCTAGCACTTCTACCGCGTGCTGCTCCAAAACAGCGCCATGCATCCCTTCCTTCTCGATCGCGGTTACCGCATCCCACATTGCTTGCTCCAGATCTCTCGTCATCTGCTCCGTTTTTCGCCCGATCTCAATGAGCTGCGATGCGGTATGCTTTTCCCACTCAAATGTAGAAGAAACGATCCCATTGTCCACCCATAGCTGAAAAATGGCCCACTTCATATCGGCAAAATTGATCCTGGATTGCAACAAGGTGTTGTCCATATCGAAAATAATGCCTTTTTGAAAGGTTCTGCTCATTTTGTGCCTCCTTTTTTGATAATACGCCATGCTGGTTCAAGTATGACGGAATAATCTGGTGTCTGCTCTTTCTCATTGATCTGGCTACTATCCTTTTTCCACAGTGACGCGGTCAAATACTCAATGCTGTTCTTTTGGCTTTGAGCAACGACTCCTCCCAGCATGGCCTCAGTCGCTGACATCCCGTCTTTGGCACAGACTACGCCAAGAATTTCCCCGTTCTCTAGAGCACCTAGGATATTTCGTTCACCCATATCCACGATCTTTGAGAAAAGCTTTACTGATATGGCTTCGTACGTCTGACTCTGCCCTGACTGATGAAAAATCGGATCGTGGTCCTTCTCCATGAAGGATTGATAATGATGCATGTCCTCCCAAAAAGCAAGGATACAAGCCTCCAACGGCTGATCCTGATTCCATCCGCCTATTTGTCCAAGAAAGCCTTCGATCCCTTCTAATGGTCGCCATTTTTCCTGCGCGTGGGAAAACGATTGCTTTTGACTCTCCGATACTTTACATGTAATCCATTTGATCAGCATTTCCAAGCCCCCTACAGCCCAATGCAAGATACTTCCATCTTATCAAAAAGAGGACTATCCCTCAGTCATTTTATAACTTTTGGGACAGCCCCTTCTTGGGTTAGGTATTGAGTTCCTATTGCTTCTTCTTGGCGCTGTCTACTTCATACGGCACGTCCTTTGGAACACCACCAGCTGGCCAGTCTTGTGCCTTTTTGGCAAAGTCTGGACGCGGCTTGGACAAAATATAGGCAGCTAGGTCCGCTGCTTCTTGATCCGTTAGCGACCCTTGCTTGATACCGCCCATTTCCCCTAGAGGCATGTTGCGCTGAATGTAGCCAGCAGCTTTGGAAATTCGGGCCATACCTGCACCAATATTGAAGGAGTTATCCCCCCATAGAGCTGGTCCAGAGTTTGGGCCTGTTCCTGAACCATCAGCTGCATGGCATTGTATACACGATTTTTGAAAGAGGGCTTCTCCATTTGCCACATTCGGTTGAGGTACGCTCTTCATATCATTTTTCTCTATCCACGGGCGCTCTTTAATTCCTACTGGTACATCTGTTGAGATATACGTCAGATAGGCAACCATCGCTCTCATTTCATCGCTGTTGTAAGGCAATGGTTTTCCGTTCATACTTCGTTGAAAACAACCATTGATGCGATCCTCAATGGTAAGCACTTTGCCAGACCTTGGAATGTACTGAGGATAGACTGCGGTGACACCCGTTAAAGGAGAGGTCGCATCCATTCCGGCATTGCCGTGACAGCTGGAGCAGGAGAGCTTATTCCCTGTGTACTCAGGGATCGCTGTGCTCGTTTCATTCATTAACTTATGTCCATACTTAATCGATTCTCCCAATGGCCCTTCTGGCACCTTGTCCAAACTAGGCGGGGTGTACGTATCTAGACTGATCGCTCCGGTTGCCCCACTCGCTGTTGAGGTGGGTTGAGCGGTCGGCTGTGTAGCGCAGCCTGCAAAGACCAGCAGCGCCACTACTACCATGGACAGCTTCTTCCAGCCTGTCTTCTCTTTTTTGATCATAGGTCTCACTCCTCCATGTTGATCGTGCATTCACTTCATGAGAGTAGCAAGAGACATGCCAAACCATAGAAGCAGGAAAACGAACAACTCGGCGCTTCCGAACAGCAAGAAAAAGAAAAGACCATGCCAAAATGTCATGGTCAGTACGCGACAAAATGTCACGGTCGCAGCTCGTACTCTTCGATTTTTCGATACAGATTACGTACGCTGATCCCCAGCTTCTCAGCTGTCTTGGTCTTGTTCCATTGCAGAACGTGCAGCACATGCTTGATATGTTCTCGCTCTACATTTTTCAGTAAAAATACCTCTTCCTCCCCAGTATCTGCTGATGAAATGAGCTTCCGATCTGACCGGTTGTGAGGTACTGACTGCTCGTGAGGAAAGAGATCCTTAGCGTCAATTTCCTCTCCTTTTGCCAAAACGACAGCACGTTCGATCATATGAGCCAACTCCCGAACATTCCCTGGGAATGAGTAAGCTAAAAGAGCTGTCTGCGCGTTCTCAGAAAGCGGTTTGACTGGATACTTACGCTTGAGCCGATTCAAAAAGAACGCCGACAGTGGCAAAATGTCCTCTCTTCTCTGGCTGAGAGGCGGAATCGTTATATCCATGACATGCAGCCGGAAATAAAGATCGGATCGAAACGTTCCTTCTTCCACTTTCTTCTCCAGATCGGCATTGGTAGCAGCAATGATACGAACATCCACCTTGTGCAGAATCGGGCTCCCTATTCGGCGAAATTCGCCGGTTTCCAGAAAACGGAGCAGCTTGACCTGCAAAGGAAATGGCAAGTCCCCCACTTCATCCAAAAAGAGCGTCCCCAGGTGGGCAATCTCTACCAGTCCTTTTTTCTGAGCAGTTGCGCCTGTAAAAGCTCCCTTTTCGTGCCCAAACAGTTCACTTTCCAGCATCGTTTCAGGTATTGCTCCCAAATTGATCGGTACGAATGCCTCGGATGCTCTCTCACTACATTCATATATGAGTCTCGCGATGACATCCTTCCCTGTCCCACTTTCCCCTTTTAAGAGAACGAGAAAATCCGTACTGGCTACTCGCTTGGCAGTTGCTAGGACCTCTTTTAGCTTCGGGCTTTCCGCAACGATTTGAAACGTCGTTTTCCCGTTTGTCGATAGAGCTTCTCTCAACTGTTGGTTTTCCTCGGTCAACAGCTGTTTTTCGACGGCCTTGGAAATCAAAACCTCCAATTCATTGAGGTTGTAAGGTTTTGTCAAATAATCATAAGCGCCGCGTTTCATCGCTTCGATAGCTGTCTCAATTGTTCCGTGTCCGGTCACAACAATGATTTGAATGGCAGGAGAGCTTTCCTTGCACCATTGCAGGAAGGAGAGACCGTCCATCCCGGGCATTTTCAAATCAAGCAAAATGACGTGAATCGTTTCGCTGGTTACTAGCTGCTGTGCGCTGATTCCGTCAGATGCTTCCAGTGTGGTATATCCCTTCCTCTTTAATCGACTGGTTAATAGATGGCGGAAATCTGCTTCGTCATCAACGATGAGTATACGAGTGTCAGCGCGCATCTTTTTGTTCATTCCCCCTTTGCCAACGGCAGGTTGACCGTAACAGTCGTGCCTTTGTTTGGCGTACTTTCGATCTCGATTTCTCCGCCTAAATTCGTCACAATCCCGTAGCAGACCGATAACCCGAGACCAGTCCCTTTTCCAGGAGGCTTGGTTGTATAAAAGGGCTCCAAAACATGTGGCAATTCTGCTGCAGGTATACCGCATCCATCATCTCTGATCCATAGACGGATTCGATCATTCGAAGGAGAATCCGTTGCTATCTCAATATTTCCTCGCTCCTGGGTCGCGTACAGCGCATTGGTTAACAGATTAAGCAAGATTTGCTGAAGCTGTCCAGGCGTAGCGAGAAGAAACGGAGCAGAGGCCAACAGAGACTGGTTTACCGTTACCTGTTTGACACGTATTTCATGGGACAGAAGAATGAGAATGTCTGATAGGACTTGA
The DNA here is from genome assembly GCF_006715575.1 of Brevibacillus sp. AG162. Lineage (NCBI taxonomy): Bacteria > Bacillati > Bacillota > Bacilli > Caryophanales > Paenibacillaceae > Brevibacillus > Brevibacillus sp. AG162. Next base: position 229,144 of record NZ_VFNO01000007.1, on the reverse strand, counting down.
TGAATATCTACTTTTTCTACGGTAACTGGTGATTTTCCCGAAAAATGCAGCAATCGGGTCGTGATTTCCTTGCAACGGTTAATTTGTTTGTCCATCGTGTCCAAGTATTGGGTAAGCTCTCCTGTGTCCTGTAAATCTCGAATATCCTCGTCCACTAAACGGTCTCGCAAGTCTTGTCCATACAACGACAGAATGCCTAATGGATTATTGATTTCATGGGCGATGCCCGACGCCAAGAGTCCAATAGCAGCGAGCTTGTCTGCTTGTGCGATAGCGGCTTCCAGCTCTCGTTTCTCCGTGATGTCCTCGATGACCTCCAGAAAAGCAGACGACTCTTTCTCCGGATGCAGAGGGAAAACCTGATGTCGATAAAATCGGGCACGCCCATTCTGATCAACTCTGGAGGAAATAAGGTCGGTCTGCTTTTGGTTTACCATTTGTCGCGTTCGGAGCATGCAACTACTGCATGAACTGAATTGCTGACCAATCGTCTGATGGCAGTCTTTTCCCAGGAGATTAGCCGCATCCTGGAACCACGCCGACGCTGTTTGGTTAATCCAGCGAATGCGAAAAGATTCATCTACGAGAATCAACCCCATCCCCATGCCACTGACGACGAGATCAAGCCGTTTTTTTTCTTCGAGAAGCTGATTGGTCTTCATCTCCAAACTTTGAGCCATTTCATTGCAGGACGCTGCTAGCCTGCCAATTTCGTCTGAAGTCGTCACAGGAATACGTACGGATAAGTCACCACCTGCGATTTTTTGCACAGCGGATTCGATCTTTTCCATTAATCGGCTAAACGAGACAGAAAACACAATGCTAATCCCCAGAACGATGAGTGCGATGAATAAGGTCGTAAAGAGCAGAGATTGTTCCAATTTTGAAAAGGCAGCAAACGCCGTTTGACTCGACTGTTCCAGCATAATGACCCAATGTGTGACAGAAGAGCGCATGGCATAGTTGACCATGCTATCTCCATTGGAAGCCTGATACGTACGGATAACAGGCTTATCCGTTCGATTTGGTAGTGTCCAGGCGGGAGGAACCGCTTGTTCATAATAGGTCAAAGAGCCATCAGAAGGCTTGCCCAGCATAAACGGATCTGCAAACATGCCGCTTTTCCCATCTGTGACAAACAAATAGGCCTCATTTTCATATCGAGCTCGCAGTGTGACTTGTTCGAGCAACTGTTTTACATTGAGCTTTGCGTACATGCCGCCTTTTACACCTTTGGCAGATACATGAGGGATTGCGACCGTCACCAGCAGCTTCCCTTCCGCTGATCGGACAATGCTTCCGATGTATGGTTTCCCCGACTGAATGGTGGGGAGAAGTTGGTTGTCCTGCTCCCTGGGTATGTCCAGCCTTTGGTGTTTCCAGCGATTCAGCAAATACTCCGACTCTCCATCCTGATTAAAAAGCGCGACCTCCTCCATATAAGGGGAGGTTTTCAATAACGTATTCAACAAAAAATAAGCATCATCATCGCTAGGGCGCTCATTGAGAAAACGCTGCTGAACCACCTGCATGGATTGGGAAGTATGTAAAAAAAGCATATCTAATTGCGCCAACGTATTTTCCACGTAGATCTGATTGGCTCTGTCTACCTCTTCTCGAACCTTTTCTTTACTGGTATGCAAATTGATATAACCGAGAATCAGAAAAGGGATGATGGACATGCATAGCCCAAACAGGAGCATCTTTGTCTTCAGTCGATTGATGCGCGGTAGTATGCTCCTCCTCATTTATTCTTCACTCCATACCATTCTTGTGCCAGTGACCACTGTTGATCTGTTACGGTAATCGGAAGCTTGGACAGGGAAGTGGCATTGACAGCTAAACGCACGTCATCGGGCCATTCGATTGACAGAGCGGTAGGAGGAACTCCATCCAACACCCGAGCCACCATATGAGCAGCCTGCATGCCTTGTGCATGAAAGGAAACGCCGTAAGCGGCATACAAGCCAGCCTTCACCTGCTCTGGGTAAGAGCCCATGACAAACAATTGCTTATCGATCAAAAGAGGCAAGCAATCGGTGATCGCGTCTTCCAGAACATAGCTAGGTAAAGGAAGCATGGCGTCGTATTCTCCTGGAGAGAGCCTACTGAGCAATTGTTCTAGGTCTTTTGAGGAAGCAACCTGCTTCACCTGCAAGCGAACGCCAAGCAAGGAAGCAGCTGACCCTGCTTCTACGATAGCTTGCTCTGTCGTAGGAGCATGAGAATCGGCAATGATCAGAATGCGCTTGGCATCGGGCAACAAACGAGTTGTCAGCTCCAATCTTTTCCCAATGACATTCATTTGGCCATTGCTGATTCCACACGTAACCGTTCCCTCGGTCTCAACAAGAGGCAGCTCTACCGATGAGGCGACACCAATAAAAACAATGGGAACCGTCGTTGTCTCCTGTTGAATCAAAAAGGTCTCGTGCGCCCCTGTCGTTACGATTACATCAGGCTTTTTTGAAATCAAGTCCTGGACAAGGGAGCGCTCCTCTTCAAGAGTCGGAACCGTATTCAAATACACAGGCACATACTGAACACGTGCTCCTTCACCGAGACCTAGCGATTGCAATCCTGCCTTCAATCCCGCTACTTTATCTTTTCTATCCTCATTGGCAATCACAATTCCTATCGTGTACGGATCGACGTCCTGTTTCTGCTGACTACTGGACCAATCGAGCAGAGTTCCCGCCACTAACAAGATGAGAAAGAGGATTTTCTTTTGTTTCTTCATAGGTATCACATCCACCCTTCATCATAGCGGCAAATGATTGCAGAAAATGTGAATAATTAACAAACCTTGGTCTCTAACGAAAAAACAAAAAAGCACCAGCAACAGACTGGCGCTTTTTCCTGGTTATCCTTTAAGGAGTGCTGGTCGATGTATCCCCAGGGGCACGCGGCACATCCGGCTTGCCTTCCGGGTTGTTGTACAAATACGTCGGTACATCGCCAATGATCAAGGAGTGCGTGATCGGGATTTTCGTCGTGACCGTCTGCTCCTCAGTCGCAAAAGGGATAACAATGCGCAGATCAACCTCCACAAAAATATATACCGTCGCCAGCACCATATTGATGCCTGCTTCCTTCAGCTCTGTCTCCAGCTTGGTCTTAACCGAGCCAATGGGCACGAAAGTCACTGGCAAATTCGGCCCCATTGATGCCAAAAAGGAGTTCCCCGTAGCCAAACCAAGCGGGATCGTGCGGTCTACTTTTTCTTGCTCGAACTCTTGGAGCTTGTTCTGGACTCTCGCTGTTGTTTCTCCCACGATTCTCGCATATTCCTTGAAGTTGAACTGATACGCTTGAATCTGCCCCTCGTTGTTCTTCTCGATTTTGACAATCTGATTGAAGTCGACGCCTTGCTGCGAAATCCGCTTGGTTACGGCATCTGTTATCGCTTCTTTCGCCAGTTGCTTGGCTTTTTGTGTCGCCAGGATCAAGAGAGTAGGCTCCAATCGATTTTGCAAAAACACAAGTGTCTGTATCGTCAAAACAAAAAAGATAACCAATGCGATCAAAAACGCTTTCGTACGTGAAAGCGGGTTTCTCCAACGCCGACGGGGTCGAAATACGGCCAATCCCGACACCTCCCAACTGGTACATCCTATGGTTAGAAGGTGGAAAAAAGACTACGTGTATCAAGTAGCCAGATTTCTATTTTTTGGGGGAAAAAACAAGATACAAACTAAATCCAATCAGCCCTGCGACAAACATCAATTGGGCAAAGACCAGCATCCCAAATAAAGTGAAGGCACCCGTCATGAATGGAGCGATGAGAAAACCAGCGAAGTACCCGCTTCGACTCAAGAGCCCCTGCACCCCCATCACCTTGCCGCGCAGCTCATTTTGGGCTTGTTGCAAGAGTGTGCTCTCATAAACCTGTGCTGCGCCGGAAAACAGACCCGCGAAAATCAAGAGCAATAGCACAGACACAGCATGGTTTGCCGCGAATGCCCCTGCAATCCCCACGGAAAAAACAGCATAAGCGACGAGCATCCCATTCACCAGCTTCACCCGCAAGCGAGCTGCCACATAGGAGCCAATCAAGCCTCCGACGCTCATCGCCGTCCACATCAATCCGTGCAAGGTAGCATCACTGCCACGCAACTGATCCGCCAAAAAAGGCAACCCGTAATTATACGCAGACGTGCTGAGCGATACGAGAAAAGCTAACAGGCTAATCGTCAGAAGCACAGGTGTTTCCCGCAAGTAACGAAGGGTGACACGAAAGCCGCTCGCTGCTTTTCCTCTGATACCCGCATCAGATGACGTAGCCAGTGCAGTGATTCCCTTCTCCTCCCAACGAAGTCTCGTCAGAATCCATGCAGAGAAAAGAAAGCTGGCGGCATCCAAAGTGATCACAATCGTATAACCGTAGTGATCTGTCAGCCATCCTCCCAGCATGAAGCCCATGATGCCTACCAATGACTCCAGCCTGACCTTTAATCCATTGACCTGAACCAGTTGCTCACTCCCAAAAATTTGTGGCAAAGATGCCTGAAAGCTAATATGAAACAGCGTATACAGCATTCCATTGAGAAAAGCCGCTGCGATTAAAACATACGGCGTTGGATAAATAGCGATGGCCAAAATAGCAAGACCGGCCCCCAAGTCGCTTGCGATCATGGTACGCCTTCTGTCCATTCGATCAGCCATTATTCCTGCCAGGGGGCTAAACAACATCCCCCCTAGCTGTCTTGCGACGAAAAAAGCGGTCATCCAATAAGCACTATGTTCAAATGTAAAAATCAACGCGCTACACGCGATCAAATTCATCCGTGATCCCAAGGATGACAACGCATTGACATACAAATACCATTTCTTATTCATCTGCATCCAAACCTCCCCGATCATGACAGGTGGTTTGAATCAACGCCCCCCCTCTAGTGGGTGCGTACACTGATTATGGCAGTTGACATGCGCATGCCTCCTCTTGAATGAAAATCAGAAAAAGCTTATGTTTCTCGAAATATTTTGATGGGGGACGTTTCCCCAAATCTTCCTGTACGGCATTTGTTGCCGTACCTCCATAATAGGTGGTTAGTGAGCTGATTGTCGATAGCACAAAAAAGACGCTTTTTCTTTAAAAGCGCCCTAAACTCAAGTAATCCTGTTGATTTACAATACAATAATAATAGTAAATAATTTCCTTTTGGACAAGCTCAGGCTATCACTACTCTTGAAATTTGATCATATGGTGTAGGAAGTATGACTTTCGTTTGGGAGGTTATTTATGAATCTGGCACGTCTGGAACAAGCATTTGGCTCCCTCGTTTCGCCTACTCCTGCCCAGCTTAGACACGCTCTCATTTCCCTGTCTCCTTGCATGGAACAACTCCGTCCATACATCCCGGAGCCGCTAAACCTACCCTATGGACGCAAAGTATTATTCTCCACGCCACATGTAGAGGTTGTCTTGATCCATCTGCCGACAGATCAGGAATCCATCCCCCATAATCACGGTGACTCTTTTGGATGGGAATTGGTAGTCTCAGGCACGCTAACGAATATGATTTATGTCCAAACGAATAATGAAAATGAAGTACAACGAGCACAAACAACGCATGTCAGCACGGGTGAATACTATTTTGTAGAACCTGGGGAAATTCACGCCATTCGCAACAATGGACAAAGTCCTGTTATTTCCGTAAACGTTTACAGTCCTCCATTGCGTAATTGCCGCCAATATTGTCCCTTTGAACCGACAACTTAATACTGATTTTTGTTTTTTACAGGTTTTCTGTTATTTCCGATAGCTCATCCGCAGAGCTGGCTACCTGTGCCACCGCTTGGTTCATATCCTCCATGACTTTGAAGAAGTTTTCCAGCTCACGCTGAATTCGTGAGCTCTGTTCTTTACTGTCAGAGACAGCGCTCATGATTCCTTCAAAAAAGGCATTCGTCTCGTTTACTACCGCCGTGCTTGATTGGACCAGCGCCTGAATTTCTACAACGACAGACGAGAGGACCACTGTCTGTTGGTTCGTCTTCTCGATCAGCTCACGCACACCGAAAACTGACTTTTTGGTCTGTTCTGCCAGCTTGCGTACCTCATCGGCTACGACAGCAAATCCGCGTCCCTGTTCGCCAGCACGTGCTGCTTCAATCGCAGCATTTAACGCCAAGAGATTCGTCTGCTCAGCAATTGCCGTCACGACCTCTACAATGCCTTGGATCTTTTCTGCGTTTTCCTCCATCGCGTTCATTTCTTCCGAGATTTGCTTGACGCTGCTCTGAATCAAGCACATTTGTTCCTGTTGTTTTTCCAGCTTTTCTTTGCCTTCACGGGACAGGTCTTGTGCTTTCGTGGAAAAGCCCGTGCCATTTTCAGCAAAACGAAGCACTTCTCTCGACTGTTCTGTCAATTGCACAACAGACGCGCTGTTTTCTTCTGAGACCGCTGCCAGCTCATGCGCAGAATTGGTCAGGAGGATTCGCAGCTCGTCCTTTTTGTCTTGTTCCGCTCGCCGCGCCTTTTCATGCTCGTTTTCGTATTCCTCCAGCACAATTTGCTGTTCGATGTTGAGAATCTTCGTGACAACCGTGAGGGCTTGTACGAATTCGTCCTTGTCCGCGATGTTTTTATGCAAGAGATCTATCAAGGAAACCTGTATGTTTTGGAACGCACTCAAGTACCATTTTGGTTCCAAGCCAATTCTCATATGAATAACCGCAATTCTACTGCGCTGTTCTATGTAAGCACTGTCGATGCGTCCGCAAAACATTTCGGAGATATGGCGGTTCAGCGTTAATTTCAACCGTTCGATCGTGCTGTTTTGGTTGACAATCTTCATTAAAAGCGGTTCTTTCTCAATACTGGCATAAAAATAGTCGACAATAGCGTCAATATTTTGAATGATAAGTGGCTGAAGTGCTTTCACAATGGTCAGGTCTTCTTCGGTCAGGTTGATCATTGCTAGTTGCTTCGTGAGGGTGCTTTTCCCTACAATTTGCACTTCCCCCTTTTCCTTCACCCCCTGAAAAAAAGATTCACTTTTTCCTTTCCCTTTCAAACCAAAAAAGGTGGAAAACGGACATGTGCTCATAGCCTGAACTCCTTTTATCCGAGTACATATATCTCTGGAATATCCTTTCAATTATATACCCCTTTACAAACGGGTGTAAACCGCCCACCTTGACCATGGGCGGTCGTATGAGCCTAGCTACGCCTACATTTCCGCTTTCCTCACGACTGCCCGTTGCAGCTTCCAGCTTGTCTTGTCCCACTTCCAGTACGACTCCACATACGCGATCGTATCGGCGTTGGCAACACCGCTGACCCTCTGCTCCCCTTTTAATTCACAGATGCCATCGCGGTTCTCATCGATGGGCTTGAGCACGCTGAACGTGTTAGGCATGACCTCTACTGGCGAAACCAGCTTCCCGTTCTTGTAGACACCATTTTCTTCATAGATTTTTTTGCGATCAGACAAATCGAGAACAACAGTCTCCCCCGTCTCCTTGATCGTCAATGGCACTTTGTAATGATCCTGATAGGAGCCCGAAATCGTCAAGGGCTGCGGAACAGGCAGAATCGCCGGCTTGTTGTCCTTGTCTGCGAACAAATAAAACTCAGACGTCCCTGCACTGCCCCCAGTCGGCGCCTGAAGCAAAATTTGCTGCACACTCCCTCCGGTAAAATCACAAAAGAACATCTCCGGCTGATAAGCGCCATACGGTGTGGTAAAAAAGGTTGTTTTTTTCGCAACGGGGTCTTGAACCATGATTTTTACGCGTTCGAAGTAAGGACTGTCTGCCGCAAATCTCTTTCCTAGCAACGTAACGAGATCCGGCCGGCCATCGCCTGTCACATCCTGCCGTTTGATCTGGATTTCCTCGAACACAGTCGGAGGAGGCTGTACGTCTCTTGCCTCCAAGGCAAAAGCTGCTTGTCCCCACCCGGCACCTGTCAACATCCATACGATGCAGCCAATCATACCTGCCCTCTTGCTTGTCCACATGTCGATACATCCACCTTTTCATCTGTTCAGTTTATCTGTAGTATGCAAAAAATGGCTTTGGTCAAACCGTCCGAAACGGTAAAATAAGAGGGAGGGATCGTAGAAAGTGAGGAACACTATGGCAATGAACGTGCGGTATTATTTGGAGCGACTGGACTCGTCGGCCGTGCATTGCTGCAGCTCCTCTTGAAAGATGACATATATGGAAAAGTCATCGCTGTCATCCACAGCGGGAAAAAGGACGAGTTAACGTTCATACGTATAGGGTGAAGACTTTCATCGAGGAGGCGAACTTGCATGACGACTCCCAAGCAACAGCGTGCATCACAGGCTCCGCCCAGCCGCCGAGCGCTTCGCTCTGCTTATGAACTGATCCTCACACAGATCTGGCCCCGTCTACCCGCCGCAACCGAAACCACTTGCAGGAGAAACGATCATGAAGATCAGACTGGTACAAAACGGAATCATCACTGAGATAGAAGACATCGAAGAGGCTGCTACTCCACCTGTAAACGGGTTTTACTGGATTCATGCCGCGCCATTCGATTTGGATATTTTACAGCCGCTGTTCGGACTGCATCATCTGGCTATTGAGGACTGCATCGACGAGGAAGAACAGCGGCCCAAGCTGCAAAATTACGATGATCATTACTTTATGGTCATCAATGGCATTACCTTCCACAATCATGATATCTTCTTGCGCGAAATCAATATTTTTTTGGGCAGCAGCACCATCATCACCGTAACGAAGCAGGAGGCCCCCGAATTCGCTACCATGCTGTCGATCATCCGGGAAAAAGAGGTCAATCGCCCCGACGCGTTTCTGTACTACTTGGTAGATCAAATTGTTGATCGTTATTTTGATGTGACCGAAAAAATTGAAGACCTGCTCGAAGATCTGGAAGAACAAATTTTGATGCACACGAAAAAATCCCATCTGGATCAAATTATCGGGCTACGCAGTGAAATCTTGTACGCCCGTAAAATGCTTGTTCCCCAGCGGGATTTGATTGACGCCCTACATAAAAAAGAACTCCCGCTCATTCAGCCTTATCTGCGGAAGTACTTTGGCGATATTGTAGAGGATGCCAGCAAAATTGTAGAGAGCTTTGAAGCGTTTCGCGACCTCATCGGAAACTTGCGCGAAGCGTATCAAGCGGCGCTTGCCGGCAGAGCCAACGATATTATGCGTGTCTTTACCGCCTTGACGACGATTTTTATGCCGTTGACGATTGTGACCGGCATTTACGGGATGAACTTTGATGTGATGCCTGAGCTGCGTTCACCCTACGGCTACTACATCGTGCTGGGATGTATGGCGGCTATCGGCACGACGATGTTTTTTATTTTCAAAAAGAAGGACTGGCTCTGATTATACCAAATCACCACAGGCGATGATCATAAGCGTCAGCATTTTGGACAAGTCACACTCATAAGGATGCTCGATATCCCTACCTTCTTCATCCACCAGAACTCTGACGATCGGGCGGCTCGGCATTCCTTTGTTCGAGTCGACCACGACACCAGACAGCCCATTGTTCAGAGTGACGGTCAGACCAACAGGGTAGAGTGCAATCGTATTTCGCAAAGCCTCTACATACACATGGTCAAACAGTTTGCCTGAACCGGAGTAGAGCACCTCCATCGCTTCGTGAGGAAGCATTCCGCGACGGTATACCCGATGCGATGTCAGGGCATCGAATACATCAGCCACTGCCATCAAGCGACCAAACGGATGAATCTCTTCTTTTTTCAGGTGCCGAGGATATCCGGAGCCATCCCAGCGCTCGTGATGCTGGAAAGCGCAATGGGCTGCAAGCAACGGGATGTCGTCTTGTCGACGAAGCATTTCAAAACCGATCTCCGTATGTCTTTTCATGATTTCAAATTCTTCTTGCGTAAGACGGCCTGGCTTTTTCAAAATGTTGTCTGGGATATGCACTTTTCCGATGTCGTGGAGCATACCGCCAATACTAATCTCCAACACATCTTTTTCCGAACAGCCGGTATTTATGGCGAGAGCTGTGCTATACAAGGCAACGTTAAATGAGTGCGTGAATATGTAATTGTCGAAGGCGCAAGCATCTGCCAATAAATTCATGGCTGAATCACTGTTGTTCAGTTCATCCGCAACGATCTGCATGACATCTCGCAGCTTACGTCCCAAACCCTTGTCCGAAAAAAGCTGCTGCCATTTGTCCGGGACTTGATGAACGGTTCGGAATGTATCATGAATCATGGACATTGCTTGTCTGCGAGTATTTTCGGAAATGACTGTCTCCACGATGATATCATCGGTACGCTTGTCTTGGATGTAGAGACTGTTCACGTTTTTGCTTTTGAGTCGATCTATCATTCGTTGGGTTAGTTCTACTCCGGCCCCAACGAGAATCGTTCCATTCTCTGTATAGATGGAACGAGCCAGTTTATCACCCGGCTGGCATTTTTGAATGGATTTCAGTCGCATTTCCTTTCCTTCGCCTTTCCTCAGGGTATCCCTATTATAGCGTGATTCGACTTGATTCTACATGAAATTTTTTCTAGATTTTCTTTTCATGTCTACCGAGGAAAGACACTGGTGACGAGTTTGTCTGGAAGAATCCTTGTTTGCAAGGGAGATGGTCGTATGCCGCTTGTCGAAAAAGAATTAACGCAGCCTCTTTCATTATGTGACCAAGATGGCCGCTTGCTTCCAGAATCAATTGGCTGGTCCCGCTACCCACTGCATGACTGCCAATTTAGCGGACATTGGCTTCGCCGGAAAAAATGGAATTTTTGGTTTATCACCGCGCCTGAATGTGCGATGTCGATTGCGATGGTCAATCTGGATTACGCTGGCATTGTCTTTGTCCATTTTATTGATCTGACGACAGGGGAGACCGCGGACAGTGCCGTTACGGTTCCTTTTGGTGCAGGGATTCGGCTTGGTGCCACCGTAGATGAACCTTGCCATTTTGCGAGTCGCAAGCTCTCGGTCTCCTTTCAGCCAGAAGCCAGTGGAACAAGTGTAGAAGCGACTGCCATTTGTCCCGGCGATAAGCCTCTCTCGCTCGAAATCGTGATTGATCCGCCATTCGAGTCCTTAAATGTCGTGATTCCGTGGAGTGCGCAGCGATTTCAGTTCACCTCGAAGCAAACGGCCCGACCTGTGCACGGCACCATTGCCTATAACGGGAAAACCTATTTGCTGGATCGGCAGAATGCCTTTGCCAGTCTGGATTTTGGTCGTGGCGTTTGGCCGTATCACACGCGCTGGAACTGGACGACCTGCTCTTTCCGTCACGCGGATGGGGTCGCAGGCTTTAACTTTGGCAGAGGCTGGACGGACGGAACGGGTATGACGGAAAATGGCTTCATGATCGATGGTGTCCTCTACAAGCTGAGTGAACAAATTTGTTTTTCCTACGATCCTGACAACCGGATGCTCCCGTGGACGCTTGCGAGTGAAGAATCGTCTGCCGTACGTCTTACCTTTACACCGCTCTTTGCTCGAACCGAGCACAAAAATTTTGCGTTGGTGCGGACCACTCTCCATCAAGTAATCGGCCGATATGACGGGACACTCTCAACACCTGATGGAAAAACGATTGCGGTGCAAAGCAAGATCGGAATCTGTGAAGAACAAAATGCCCGCTGGTAAACAAGGCCCGAGAAAACTAAAAAACCTTTGTCATGGAACAAAGGTTTTTTTCTATAGGCAACCATTTGTTGTTTAGAGCATTTTCACGACCGCATCCCGACCAATCATGCCAGCCGTAATCCCCTTCTTCTCCGCCGTTGTCGTCACGGACTCCAGCGGCGCATCCAGCAATTCCTGTATGGTCTTGACCCCTACCGCACGACCAGCAAGAATTTCCCTCGCTGCTAACCGTTCGTTCAAGAGCCCCACATCCAGCGCTCCACACATGATGTAGCCATGATCGGTCGTGACAGCCAATAGCGTCGTCTTAGGCAAACGAACGGTGACAGCAATAGCCGTCCCCTCTGGAAAGTGGATTGGCACTACCTCTACCATCAAGATCCCTCCTTTTCTCCCCTGTCTGTTGGCGTTACCATCCTATGACATTCAGAAGAGAAATGTGAGGTTAATGCATCACGGTTGTGGGGGATTGTTCATCATCCATTGCAACCTTTCGTTTCATGACTTCAATCATATATGTCGCGAGCATGTGAAACAGCTCTTCCTCGTCCATTTCCTTGACCAAGTCCAGCAAATCATCCCGAGACTGTTCCGCGAGAATGCCGACGACAATCGCTGTAATGTCCTCCTCATCGCCATTAAAATGTCCTTTGTACAGCTTGTATACCTCATCAATGAAGCGCATCGCTCGTCTCCTCCCGTTTTCGATAGCATTCCCGAAAACCCGGTCTCTACGATTGGTTTTTTGACGTGGACGATATCTTTTCCCAACGTGGACGAAACGCATTTTGCAGCATGTGCTGGTCCTTTATCGTAGTGGCGAGTACTTCACGCAGCATCTCGGGCAAGAAAAACGTAACCTCACTGCCGAGCAGCAAATCGGGAAAAATCCGATTGTACATAAACATGTCGATCGTCCCGACTCGATACAGACGCTCCCGATCCAGCGGTTGCCCGTTGACTTCAATCTGGATAATTTGCGGTTGGTCATCCTCACTGTAGCGGATGTGCAATCCGTCCACACACATCCAGCCTTCTATTTTGCCGCGAAAACCGTACCCACGCAGCTCCCGATAAACCATTTCCGGTTGAATAGCTTGCTCCAGAACAGTGGTGAGCTGTGCACCTGTAATCGTGACCGCGCAAGCATTGATCGGGTGAGGCATACTGTGCAGCAAGTCGGCAAAAGACAAGCTGCCCCGCGGCAAATCTGCAAGCAACAGCCCTCCATTTGCCATGCCGATCTCAGCCCCCGTCCATTTGCGAATACTTGCTGCGATGAAGGAACCATAGGGGGTCTCCTCCGTCCATCCGATGTGCATGTCTTGTTCCAATTGAACAATCGGCTGAAACAAACGATTCTCTGCCCATACTTTCTCACTCTCAATGAACTGGCTCAATGCTTCGTCTACCTGATACTGTTCTGTCTGGAAAAGCTCTGCTTGCACATCTGTAATCGCTTTACGCTTCTGGTCCCAGACGAGCTTTACATGGCCGACATACTCGCCAAATCGCCCCGCTTGTGTGATCAAGGTGCCTCCCAAACGTTCTCCATGAGGCAGCGTCCGGTGAGAGTGTCCGCCCAAAATGATATCCAGCCCATCGATTTCATTTGCCAGCACACAATCTGTCTGATAGCCGAGGTGCGAAAGCAAAATGACAACATCCACAGACGAGCGCAGCGCCGCAATCTGCTCACGCAGAATCGGGATCGGTTCCTTGATCTCCCATCCCATACTTTGATAGGAGGGGCCAAAGGGAATCGTCATTCCCAAGATGGCCAAACGCAGCTCGCCTACGGTATGAATGGCGTATGGTACTGCCCAAGACGGGACAGAATTTGTTGTCGGTTCAAACAGATTGCCCGTAATGATCGTGAATCGAGCATCTGTGTACAGTTCATTCAGCTTGTCTTTTGGGAGTGTGATGCCTTCATTGTTTCCGATCGTCGCGTATTGAATCCCGCTTCTGTTCATGATCTCGACGTTTGTTTTCCCAAAGCTCGCCTCCGATCGGATATCCATTCGATCCATATGGTCTCCAATGTCGACCGTCAGCACATGCTCGCTCCTGCCCTCCCACTCTTCTCGGTGCATGCTCAGGCAGGTTGCAATTCGCGGCATCGTATCAAAATGGCTGTGCAAGTCATTCGTATGCAAAATGTGTAAGGTACAGGTGTCAGCCACGACTTTCCCCTCCCTCTCGTCTCATTATCCAAAAATCGCTTCTCCGATCATTTGTATGGCAATTCCCAATATCAGAACACGCAAAAACAGCACGATGGTGCGACCCTTCATTTTACTGGCGGCAATCGCTCCGAGCTTTCCGCCCGCCCATGCTCCTGGCGCGAGCATCACTGCATACAACCAGTGTACGTTGTCGTGGAAGATATTCGTGATTGATCCAACCACCGCTGATAAAAAGATGACCACCATGGACGTAGCCGTGGCGATGTGTGGCGGGAAGCGAAACAAAATCATCATGGCTGGAACCATCAGGATGCCGCCACCGACGCCAAATAGCGACGAGGTAATCCCGACAAAGAAGGCAATCGTAATCACGGACCATTTGCTATACCCGTACACATATTCATTTCCTTCGTTGTCGACGAAGTGGCGCTGGACTTCCCACTCGATGCTGCGTGGTTTGATTTTGTCTTTGACCATCAGTACGATGAACATGCAGAGCTGAAACAAGCCAAACAGCAGCGAAAAGCCCTCCACTGCTAGTAATGTATTAAGATATACGCCCACAATAGCACCTGGTGCACTCCCGATAAAAAAGAGCAGGGCACTCTCTTTGTCTACTTTTTTTTGCTTGAGATAAGAAAGGGAGGAAGATAGGGCGGTTACCGCGATTACGATCAGCGAAGTCGCCGCTGCTACTTGCGGGTTCATCGATCCAGGCATGTACCAGTTCGCAAAATACAGCAGAGCAGGCACGAAAAAAATCCCACCACCCAGACCCGCGATACTGCCAATGATGCCAGCCACGACTCCGATGATGACAAACAAGATGGCAATTGCTACAAGCATGAACTCCCCTTCTTTCTTGCTACGTAGAGAACAGGTCCATCTGACGAGGATTCAGACCAGTAGGCGCAAGGCCAAGCATCTCCGAAAACTGCTTCGCATTCGCTGCTGCATCTCCTCCAGAGTTATTGTTGAACAAAATGCAGACTTCATCCGCTTCCCGTTCGAGCAATCTGATGTGTTCAACCCACTCTGCAAGCTCTGTCTCACTGTATCGATATAAATAACGGACATCCCGCCAATTTTGTCCCTCTCCGGGATCACGCCAGCCCGCTTTGTTGCGCCCATGAAAGCGGACCAACGCCAAAGATGACTTCGTCACGGCAGGAACAATCGGGACTGAGGCTTTTCCGACTTGGGGTTCATCACATACGACATGTGTCGCTTCGATCTTGCGCAAGAAATCCAGCGTTCGCTCCGAATATCGCGATTCAAACCAGCTTTGATGGCGAAACTCCACCGCAAAGGGATACGCCTGCATGGCTTGGCGGCAAGCAGTCACATACTGGACATGCTCTCGGGTACAATCAAACCACGGCGGATACTGAAACAGCAATGCTTTGAGCTTGCCAGCCTCCACGACCGGCTGAATGCTCTCTTCGAACTGACGAAACAATTCCCGTCTGCTTCCCGAAGCGTCCCCCCGTTGATGTCCCGTCATCCCTTGATGAGGCTTGACGATAAAGCCAAATCGTTCAGGTGTATCCTTCACCCACGATTCGTAATTTCGCTGTGGTAAAATAGCGTAAAAAGAACTATCCACCTCTACAATTGGAAAGTGGCTGGCATATACGGACAGCTTGTCTCGATTGCGTACACCTTGTACATACAATTCATGCTGATCGCCCCAGCCGCAAACTCCCACTTGTATCCTAGTCATCGATTGCTAACCTCCAAATCATGGCCGAATAGAGAAGAAGGACGGAAGCCGAATGAAAAATCCCGCTTGGTTGGGCGAACCCTTTGCGATTAAGAATAACAAAATATTCCTGACGAAAAAAGTAGCGAAACGCCTCCTGGTCGAAGCACAAGAGGCGTTTCCTTATGAGTATTCTGCTTTGCTCGCAGGTTGTGGAGCAACGATTACGGCCTGTGTACCGATGCCCATCTCACCTGAAAAGCATGTATTCGCTTGGGATGGGGCAACATTTCTTCAAGCCTTGCAGCACATCCGCAAGCACAATCTTCAATGGTTGGGGGTCTTGCATACACACCCCCACACGCCTCCAATCCCTTCTGCACGAGACATAGCTGGCTGGCATTATCCCACACTCAGCTATTGGATTGTGGGACTCGCAACCGCACAGCCAGAATGGCGTGTCTATCAATGGGTACAGGATGGAAATAGCAGCTCATTTGAAGCACGCGACTATACACTGACAGAAGCGGCTTGTGACGATGAGGAAACCATTGGTTCTTCTCCTCCAAAAAACTCTTGATACAAAGCAATCACAGCACGATCTGCCTCTTCGGCTTTTACCCCGAACATCATGCTTACTTCCGATGACCCCTGATTGATCATTTCCAGATTGATTTTCGCAGCAGCCAACGCAGTAGTAGCTCTCGCAGTTGTCCCCACAGATTGACGCATGCCCTCACCGACAATCATGACGAGTGCAAGACTGTGCTGAACAGCGACATCATCAGCGAACAGCTCACGGCGGATGCGCTCTACAATCCGCTGCTCCTTTTCTTCCGTGAGATCGCGCTCTCGCAAAATAACGGAAATGTTATCAATTCCAGATGGAGTATGCTCGTACGAAAGCTCTTCCTCCTCCAGAATTTGCAGCAGTTTACGACCAAAGCCAATTTCGCGGTTCATCAAATACTTGCTGACGTAAATGCTGCAAAAGCCGCCGTCACTTGCAATACCCGACACTCTGTTTGTAGCAGAGCCTCTCTCGGCCACAATCATCGTACCAGGCGCAGACGGATTGTTCGTATTCTTGATACATACGGGTATATCTGCTTGATACGCGGGAATCAACGCTTCCTCGTGGAACACACTAAAACCGGAATAGGACAGCTCCCTCATCTCTCGATACGTAATCTCTGTCACCTTTTTCGGATCGGCAATCAGGTTCGGATTGACCACATACACAGAATCGACATCGGTAAAATTCTCGTAGACCTCTGCCTGAACCGCCGCAGCCAGAATCGATCCCGTAATATCCGAGCCACCTCGTGAAAAAGTAACCAGATCACCGGCACGCGAATAGCCGAAGAAGCCAGGAAAAATGACGATTCCCTCTCGCTCTCGCAATGTCGCCAATTTGGCATACGCTTCGGGGAGGATATGGGCATTGCTTGCTTCATCCGTAACCAGCATTCCTGCATCCTTTGGATTGATGTAGGTCGCTACCTCGCCCAAGCTCTGCAAATAATGAGCGACAACTTTGGCGCACGTATCCTCTCCCGCAGCTTTGACCGCATCCATGAATCTTTCCGCGGACAAGCCCGGCTTGTTTGCGAGAACCTCCCCGAGCTCCCCTTCGATCGCTTGACCAATCTCAGCAGAAAGCCCGAGACCTGCCACGATCTCCCGATAGCGCAAGAAAATGGCTTGTTTCGCTTCTTCTGTAGGCTCCCCAGCCAAGAATCGCTCAGCATATGCGATTAACAAATCAGTAACCTTCGTGTCTTCCTTGTGCCGTTTTCCAGGTGCTGATACAACAATGAATCGTCTGTCCCGATCTGCCATAACAATTTGGCATACTTTTTTTATTTGCTCGGCATTCGCCAGTGATGTTCCCCCAAATTTTGCTACCTTCATGATCGATTCCTCCATCTAACTCTCACGTCTTATGCTGTTACTAGCTTAATTTATCCACACAAAAAGAACAAGTGTCTTTTCCACAAGGACAAAAAAGGATATTCATCAAGATTTGTCGCATAGTAACGGTGAGCACATCATCATGAACTGCTACCTAGCACGAAAGTCTCTGGCAACGAGGTGAACGAATAAAAAAGCATATCCTCTTTTTCCCCCTTTTGCTAGCTGTCATTCTTGCTCCTTCCTTCAACGAAACAGCCAGTGCCATTCGGGGAAAAAATCGCGAGTATTACGAAACAAGAGGAGAAATCGTTTGGGAAGTGCCGACGGAGAGCAAGGTAATTGCCCTTACCTTTGACGATGGTCCTGATCAGGTATACACACCTCAAATCGCAGCACTGCTGAAGCAGTATCAAGCGACTTCTACCTTTTTTGTCGTTGGCAATCGTGTGAGCCAGTACCCGGAAATCGTCAAATCTCTCGGGGATATTATGACGAGACCGTTGTCGATACAGCCAAGCAAGCCGGTTTTCTTATGATCATGTGGTCCTGGCATCAAGACACGCGTGATTGGACCGATCCCGGTGTTTCAAAGATCGTCAACAAGGTTTTGAACAACGCTCGGAATGGAGACATCGTGCTATTTCACGATTACGGAGGCAATCGAAAACAGACTTTACAAGCTCTCGAGCAAATATTGCCTGAGCTGAAAAATAGAGGATATCAATTCGTAACGGTCAGCGAATTGTTGAGAGGATATAGACGTGCGAAGCAGGTAGACTATCCTTGATTTTCTTCCCACGAAAAAGTGCCCCTCGCTTAAAAGGGGCACTTCTCCTCTGATCGATTTCGTTATTGCTTTTCTTCCTCCAAAATAGCATCCGTCTCTACCTGAACTTTTACGGGTACAGGCTGTTGCTGTGTGGGCGCGGTACCACCCTTTTGCATAAAGTCTGAGATCATTTTGTTCATATCCAAACCGGATACGTCTTTCAGCATTTCTGGCAGCTGGGCCATCAGCTTCGTAACATTCCCGCTCAGACGATTGACGCCATCTCCCTGACCGCCTCCTGCATCCACGATCGTTACCTTGTCGATCGCCTTCATTGGCTCTGCAATTTTCTCAGCCAGCTCAGGGAGCATTTTCGCAATAATATCGAGTACAGCCGCATGACCGAATTTTTCAAATGCTTCAGCCAGCTTCTCTTTCCCTTCTGCTTCGGCTTCGAGCTTGAGGCGCGTGACTTCTGCCTCAGCGCTACCGCGTGCTTTTTCAGCCTCGGCAATCGCCAAGCCTTCCAGACGCTTCTGCTCAGCATTTGCTTTTGCTTCCGCTTCAATACGGTACTTGATCGCGTCTGCTTCTCTCAGCTTCTTCGCTTTTTCCGCTTCTGCGGCCTGTTCCACAGAGTAACGGTCGGCGTCGGCCTTTTTCTTCACTTCCGCATCATATTGCTTTTCGCGGCGAAGAATTTCTTTTTCCTCCAGCTCAATTTCCTTCTGCTTGCGGACGAGATCGATCTTCATCTCTTCTTCCGTAACCTGCTGCTTGGCGACAGCTTCTTGCAGCTTGTAGGCTTGGTCCGCGCTCGCCTTTGCTTTGTCCTGCTCTTGCTTGAACGCCGCTACCTTCAGCTCTTTTTCCTTTTCTGCTTCGGCAATATTCGTTTCCTTCAGCAGCTCTGCCTTGCGTGCCTCTTCCTCTGCCTGAGCCTGCTTGATCCGTGCTTCTTTGTCCGCATCAGCCTGTGAGATGGTCGCATCGCGCTTCACTGCAGCGATTTGCGGAATTCCAAGGGCAGCTAAATAGCCGTTTTTGTCCCGGACATCCTTGATCGTGAAGCTGACAACGGACAGCCCCATTTTCTTCAAATCCTTTGTCGCTACAGCTTGCACCTCTTGTGCGAATCGCTCACGGTTCTTGTAAATTTCCTCTACCGTCATACTGCCGAGGATTGCCCGCAAATAGCCTTCGAGTACTTCCTGGGCTTCTCCGCGCAGTGCCTCGTCACTCTTGCCCATAAATTGCTCGGATGCGGTCGCGATATCTTCAATCGAGCCGCCTACCTTGATGATCGCTACGCCATCTGCCATGACAGGAACGCCCTGTTCGGTATACACCTCAGGAGTCGATACGTCGAGCTTATGAGACAGAAGACTCAGAAAGTTTGCTTGTTGAAAAATAGGGAGGATAAATGCGCCGCCTCCGCGGACGATCTTCATCTTGCGTCCAGATTCGTCACTGAGTACGTTTTTCGAGCCGAGATAACTACCCGTCACGATCATGGCTTCATCTGCACCCACTGTTTTGTAACGGGCCCAAAAGGCAATACCCAAAACGAGAAAGACTGCGACGACAACACCTACTATCGTCAAAATGCCTGGATCTAACATCATTTCTCATCTCCTCCGCCAGATTCAGTGTAAAAGGGGATTACATACAAGACATGGTCACGCACCTCGACTACGACGACACGGGTTCCTTGCGGGATAATCTCGCCATCAAGACTCGCCGCCATATGGTAAGTGGTTCCACTAATCATCGGCAGCAGCACTTCTCCCAGCCCTTCTGCAGGGATCGTCGTCCCGACTTCCCCCAGCTTTCCTCCTAGTTGACTCATGGAATAGCTCGTGGAATTTTCCGCATGGCTCATCGGCTTTACCCACAGGAAGTACGAGACAAGAGCCAAAGCGCTGCCAATGACAGCAGCCAGCATCAACACGACAAGCGCACCGAGAGAAGTGTAACGAGATAACAAATACCCCGCTCCCCCAAAGGCAGTCATACCGCTGACCAACAAAATGGGCTGTGCAAAAGGCAGATGCAGATGTCCCAGCCAATCTGAGAGCGTATCGCCAAACAACAGCGAGATGACCGTGTAGATTAGACCAAGTACAAGGCAGACCATGTAGACGGTTTCAAGAACGCCCACGACTGTCCCCCCTTTCTAAAATTGCCTCTATAGTGCATACGAGTCAGATGGAAATTAGTTTCATAAATAAGGAAATAATCCCTTTTCTTATCGCTTTTTCTGTTGAAGGACTTTTTGGATGCGTCGAATCCCTTCTTCGATATTCGCGGGGCACTCCCACGAATAGGTCAGTCGCAGCCAGCCCGCTTCGGCTCCATAGACGCTGCCAGGTGTAAAGACGACGCCCTCTCTGATCGCATCATCCAGCAATTCCTTTTCCTCCCTAGGAGCAAGCAACCGACACCAAATATGATAGCTGCCACTCGGCTCATTCCATACGGCGTAATCAGAGAGATTATTGTGCATAGCGCGTACCATCGCTTGTTGCTGCTCCAACAAGTAACGAGACATTCGCTCCTGCTGATTGTTCCAGCTCTCTCGCTCAACAAATTGCCGGGCGAATTGCTGGGAGACGCTGCTCGTACCAAAGTCCATTTGCTGCTTGGCATCGGCTAATCGTTCTACGACAGATCTAGGTCCCACCAGCCAGCCAATCCGCAAGCCTGGCGCAATCGTTTTCGAAAGACTCCCGACATACAGAACAGCTCCTGTCTTGTCGATGGCTTTGATCGGCTTGGGCGGTCTAGGCCTTCCAGCCAGTGTAAGTGCGCCGTAAGCGTCGTCCTCCACAAGTGGCAGGCGCAGCTCCTGACAAATATCGAGCAGCTGAGATCGACGTGCCTCGCTTAAAATCGTCCCGGTTGGATTATGATAGGTCGGGTTCGCGAAAACCATGCGAATGCGATGCTCGCGCTGCAAATCGTAGACAGCCTCGGGTACAATACCGTCCTCATCCATCGGCAAGCGAAATAAACGCAGGCCAGCTGAACTGAATAAGGGCAAGGAATACGAATAAGAGGGTCCCTCCATTGCGATTGCATCTCCAGGATTCAACAGACATAGTGTAATGAGATGCAATGCCTGCTGTGCTCCTGACGTCACCAAAATTTCGTCTGGAGAAGCGTGAATGCCGTAGTTTTCTTGAAGATGCACAGCCAGTGCCTCACGCAGAAACGGCTCCCCCTTTGGATGCGCGTAGCCCAGCTCCAGCTTGAATTCTTTTTCTTCCTCCTGCGTCGTTGGTATCAATGACGGGATCATCGTCGTTGCTAATTCGGCCTTTGCCAGATTGATGATCGAGGAATCGAAGCATGCATCTTGAATTCGTTTCGCAAGTGGATAGGCTGGCAAGAAGGCCCCGCCATTCGTGTAGGTATACCAGTTTGGCATTTGTTTGACGCCCCACAGATCACGACTGACCCAAGTACCGCTCCCTTGCCACGATTGTAAAATACCTTTTGCCCGCAATTCTTCATACGCTGCCGATACAGTCCCACGATTGACGCCAAAGCGCCGTGCCAACACTCTTTCCGGCGGCAGAGATGTACCAGGGGACAACACTCCCAGCACAATCTGGCGTTCCAGCTCTTTGGCGATTTGCATATAGATCGGGACTCCCGCTTCTTTGTCCGGCTTCCATTCCATCCGTATCCGTCCTCCACACTTGCTGTTTTCCTCCCTTTCGACAAATTGGCTTACTGCTCCTGCTGCCAATTGGCTCTACCTTTCATAATCGTTCGCCTCTAAGATGGAACAACAGAAACTTTTATTCGATAAAGGATGGGATTCGGATGAGCGCACAGCTTCCTATCGAGAAGCAACACGTAAAAAAAGAGCAGCCAACTACTCCTGACCGGCTGCATGCAGAGAAAATGGGCTTGCTGTATGGCTTCATCGGGGTGCTTAGCTTCAGCTTGACCTTGCCCGCAACGAAGGTAGTTGTTACCGTGCTCTCTCCCCTCTCAGCAGGGCTGGGACGAGCGTTGATCGCGGCTGTACTGGCTGCTTTGGTGCTCCTAATCAAACGAGTACCGTTTCCTACCTGGCAAGAGACCAAGAAACTGTTGCTCGTATCTGCTGGCGTAGTAGCGGGCTTCCCGTTTTTCTCGTCGTGGGCAATGGAGAGAGTGCCTGCTACCCACGGCGCAGTCATCATCGCACTATTGCCATTGGCTACAGCAGGTGCAGCGATATTTTTTTCAGGAGAACGCCCAACCCGCAAGTATTGGATTTCTAGCGCGATCGCCTGCGTGACGATTATCGCCTACGCGATCAGTTCTGGCTTCGGTGCCCTTCAATGGGCGGATCTCGCCTTGCTCGGGGCGGTCATCAGTGCTGCGATCGGATACGCAGTCGGCGGTGAGCTCTCCAAGACGATGGGCGGCTGGCAGGTCATTAGTTGGTCGTTGATCTTTGCCTTTCCTTTTCTCGTCGTTCCGCTCGCAGGTCCACTATTCGCTGAATTAAAACAAGCCACTTGGCCTGTCTGGATCGGTTTTGGCTATATTAGCGTGGTCAGTATGTTTCTCGGATTTTTCGCCTGGTATCACGGACTGGCACTCGGCGGCGTCTCCAAAGTCAGTCAAATTCAATACCTTCAGCCCTTTTTATCAATCATCGCAGCCTCGATCCTCCTGTCCGAGCCATTGACACTCGGTGCTGTTCTCTCGGCTGTCATTGTCGTGTTGGCTGTCGCAAAAGGAAGAAAAGCTTCCATTCAGCAAAAAGCGTGATCAAAAAACACCGCTCCTCTTCACTAGGAAAAGGGCGGTGTCTCTTGTTTTTATTCTGCTTGGCTCAGCATATTTCCCAAGTACATCGGCTGATAAGTGGGATCTGACAGGACTTGCTTGACTTGATCCGGGCGTGTTTTGTGGTCGTTCGGCAGTTGCTTCCACTCTTCTAGCGTGACCCAGCCAGCCCATTCGATTTCTTCATCGACGATACCACCTGGCGTAGGGTTTGTCTCTTCACCGACGAGCTTCGCCAGAACTCCCACTCCGACAGTATGCTTGCCATTTCCTTCCTGATCGATCCGATCGTCTATCCAGATCAATCGCTCCATTTCCACGAGGAGTCCGGTCTCTTCCATTACTTCTCTTTTCGCCGCGTCTGGAATCGCTTCCAAATATTCTACGATTCCCCCTGGCAGGTTGTAAAAGATGCCTCGTTGTGTCTGCTCACGGATGAGCAGGACTTTCCCTTCGTGCTCCACTACTACGGTGACTCTCAAGCGAATCGCTGACATTTCGCTCGCTCCCTTCTCAGATGGCAGGCGTACGCGTAACATTCAGGGAATCGACACCGGAGTGCGCTAACCATTCCTGTAATGCCATAAGTCCATATTGTTCCAAAAACTTTGCTTCAGAATCCGCGATTGCATGAAGCATCATGAACCTGATTACGTCCTTGCCGTTTGTATAATATTCAAGTCCAGCCTCTTCATAATAGGCAGGGGTCAGTACCAAATGATTCAAAACCGATTTTTCCACGATTGTATCTCCGAGCGAAAAGATGCTCCCAGACTCCATACGGGTGGATTGACTCTCCCACTGATGAATCACCTGGGCCGCTACCCTTGCCAAATGCGTGATCATTCTCTGCTCAAACTGATAGGAATAGACGAGGAGCTCCGTTGCTCCCATCTTGTGCAGCTCAAGTGTGGCATACGTCCACCATCCTCGCTTGCGCGTAGCCGGATAGACGGCAATCAGGATATCCGCATCTTCGGATTGATAAAGCTCTCCTCGACTCCCAAAAAAGCGGTGGCAATGATCCATTAATTGCTTTACCACTATCATATGTGCAACCCCGCTCCAAAAAGTATGAAAACCTCTACGGCTGCCTGCTTATAGAAGGGCAACTGCGCATTTGTGAAAAGGTTTGTGCTCGCCCGAAAAAAGCATGCCTGAATACGTAGGCATACTTCGTTGATGTGGGGCAGCGTCATCTTGTATATACGAACATTTTATCATTGTGTGGAGTGAATGTACATGTTTCAACACGCACAAAAAAGTCCCCGGTTTCCTAGTAACCATTTTATGTAATTTTTCGTAATGCTTGTTAGATAATCATTTCTATTCTCCAAACCAATGGCTAGGGAGAGATTCTGAAATGAAGAAAATGCTGCGTCACCTAAACCAGTAGTTGAAGAAAGTGTGAATGCACAAGTAACCGTAGCAAAGTTTGATATAAAAGCAGATATTCCAAGAGTTTTTTATCCTGGTAATACTGCTCCAGTTTGGGTAACCGCTCATTTTTCAGATGGAACATCTAAATTCGTTTCAAATGACGCTAAAGTAATACAACACTCAGCAGGCTTTTACATCAGTCGACCAGAATATAAATACGGTATTCTTGATGCTGCGAGACCAGGTGAACGCTGGATTACTTTTGAATACGGTGGAGTTCAGACGGTGCAATTTCTCCACAATTACCGTTCATTTCGTGTCTCACTTATCAACTTGAATACAAGGAGATCATTTATCCATGAAATTATTTTTAAAGCTCACAGTGGGCACATTAGCAACTGGCTGGTTCTTTCTTCTTTGGTGTATGCAAATGATTCTTGCAAGTGACATTCCGGTAACAATTTCATTCGATGAAATGCAAGGATTCCTTCAGACTTTTGCCATTACTACTATCCTTGCTCTTGTCTATATCAGGTTTGTAGATGATACGAAATTGCATTATTTTCTTTTATTCCCCATTCTATTATGGGGTATGAACACCATTCAGGATCTGGAGCACAATTACCATCCATACGATACATTAATAAGCTGTGTAAGTCTTATTGGGTGTCTGCTCATCTTTCTATACTCACTATTAAAACAGCGCCGTAAGTTAAACTGACTGGATCATTCCGGCTTTGACATGGTACGATTTAGGAAACGCTTTTGGAGGTGTTCCCGTGTTTAAAACGTTCCAGGAATACACTTACATCGTAGTTATGTCCATTGCGTTTGTCATCGATTGGTTAGCTTCATAGAAGAATTTCTTTCTTTTGCCCGATCCAATGGTCGGGTTTTCATTTTCCCGCTCCACTCTTCTCGCTCCCCATGTATTCTAGTTACAATCGATAGCGATTAACAATGCCTCTTTTAAGTGCTGTATTTACCTTTTCCCTGTATTCTCTTCATACACATTTTGATAAATTGCTCTTTAATAAAGTCCAAATACTTGAGATTTCAAAGCACAAAATGGTAATATTTTCACTAATCAACATTTAGGGGGTGTCTCAAATGAAGTTATATCCTCAGACATCCCTATCAAGGAGAACATGTAATGAAAAATGAACCTGACAAATTATTGTTATTAATCTGTTATGGAATCCTATTTTTTATTGGATTTCTTATTATCGTCGGCATCATAAACTTTATAATTTCTGCATGAGGCGCTTCACTCTTTATTGCTTTTCAGATTGTGACGTTTGACATTTTCTTTGCTTCACTGATGTAGCATGTCTCATTTGGCAACATGGCAACTTTTGAATCTCTCCATCAACGATAATGTAGTAATCTGGAGGGAATTTACCGACTTCGTAGCTAAACGCCTCATCAACTTTCACATCCAACTTACGTCCTGCTTTCATCCCGTTCCCCTCTTGATCAATGTTAATCCACCTGAAAGCTTGTTCAACATAGGAAATTCATTTCGCTTTTTCATCACCACTTGCAGCTTTCCTTGAATTTCGAGAACCATCAGAATAGCATTCAACCAATTCCAATTATCCCGTTATTCGAGTCTTCTCTTTCACCGTACTCTTTATGGGTAATTAATTTATATCCACTCTACACACCGGGAAGGGCAGGTTCAATCGGATGCTGCACCCCTCCCCCTGGGTACAAACGTCATGTTTTGTTTATTGAATAGCACATAAAATCATTTTTTTGGAAACGAGGAGATATAATGTGGACACCATATGAAGAACGATTAAATCATCCAGCCGATTTCCGGGTAAAATATACTTTTTTTCCTGAAGATGCTGGTGGAAGAAAGCCACCGTTCCAAGGATACCGTAGTGATTTTTCTTATGAAGGCGATGACATAAAAGTAACCGGAATATATGCAATCCATCCAGAATTTGAAGATGAGTATGGGAACGTCGTTTTGGACAATACAAAATCTGTTTCCAGAGTAGGAACAGCTAGAATGTGGATTGTTTTCCCGCATATGCGAGAACTAGTTCATTCAAACAGGATTAAGATAGGTGTTACTGGTTATTTCATGGAAGGTTCTAGAAAGGTAGCCTCTGCCGAGGTCATCGAAGTAATAGGTCTACATTCTAATCCAACATCCCTAACATTGGAGTAACACATTCGTGTGTTGTGTGCAGCACTATACCGTTTGTTGTACGATATTTAATGGTGATAAAAATGATCTTTCAATCAGATGTATGTTCTAGGTGCAATTAAAATTGAATTACCGTTGTGTTAAGCCAAGCCTTAAATGCCTTCTCTCCCTGAGCAAAAAGTAAAATCAGACGCAATTGAGCTTTTGATAACTTAAAAATTACCTAGTGTGTTAGATAACAACTTTGTTGGGGAAGATATTTATCGTTACTCTTGAAAACTCTTCAAGGAGGGAACGAATTGGGGAAATATCGCTGTTATTACTGTGAACGTGAAACCGACAGCGTCCGCCAAATCACGTTTTTCCAAGGTAAGCAGGATCGCGATGAACTATTGTGCGATACCTGTCATGCTGATTGGATTGAATCCCTAAAGAGTGAGCCATAGGTAGAGTAACGAACCACACTCCCACCCTTAGTGAAATTGCTACAGGGTGGGTTCTTTTTTTGCCCCATCCTATTCGAAAGAAATAAGGATAGAAAACCATGTACAGCACTTCACGAAAGAACAGCTTACCCTAATTCTCAACTCCCTCAAAAGAACGCAAAATATCAGCATTCGAAGCAGTTAAAAACGGGCGCAAAAATAAAATACGTGCCTGAGCGACAAGGACACACGAGTGTCAAAGTCGCAGCAGACACGTATTTACACGTTACATAGGAAGTTTGAGGACGACGCTTTATCCCTCTACTCCAAATACCTTTTAGAAAAATCTGGGCAAGCCCTATTTGGAAGACCGAAAACCCTTGTGGCGCAAGGATTAACCGATACTTCCCTCCATCTCGAACTTGATGAGACGGTTCATCTCTACCGCGTACTCCATCGGCAATTCTTTTGTGAATGGCTCGATGAAGCCCATTACGATCATCTCAGTTGCTTCTGCTTCTGACAAACCGCGGCTCATCAGGTAGAAGAGTTGATCCTCGGATACCTTGGATACAGTCGCCTCGTGCTCAAGCGTGATGCTGTCGTTCATGATCTCGTTGTACGGGATCGTGTCGGACGTGGACAGTTTATCCAGAATCAGCGTATCGCACTTGATGTTGGACTTGGAGCCTTCCGATTTGCGTCCGAACTGGGACAGACCACGGTAGGTTACTTTTCCGCCATCGCGAGAGATCGACTTGGAAATGATAGTCGATGTGCAATCAGGCGCCAGGTGAATCATTTTCGCACCTGCGTCTTGGTGTTGTCCTTTTCCTGCTACAGCAATGGAAAGAACGGTACCTTTCGCGCGAGGTCCTTTCATGATAACAGCTGGGTATTTCATCGTCAGCTTGGAACCGATGTTACCATCGATCCATTCCATGTTCGCATCCGCGTAAGCAACCGCACGTTTAGTAACGAGGTTGTATACGTTGTTGGACCAGTTTTGGATCGTGGTGTAACGGCAGCGAGCGCGTTCTTTTACAATGATTTCTACAACAGCGGAGTGCAAGGAATCCGTGCTGTAGATTGGAGCTGTACAGCCCTCTACATAGTGAACAAAGGAATCTTCATCGGCGATGATCAACGTACGCTCGAATTGACCCATGTTCTCGGAGTTGATGCGGAAGTATGCTTGCAGCGGAGTTTCTACTTTTACGCCTTTTGGTACGTAAATGAAGGAACCACCGGACCATACTGCCGAGTTCAATGCAGCAAACTTGTTGTCTGCTGGAGGAATCACTGTCGCGAAGTATTCTTTCACGATTTCTGGGTGCAGTTTTACTGCGGAATCCATGTCGCAGAAGAGAACGCCCAGTTTTTCCAGGTCTTCCTGCATGTTGTGGTAAACTACCTCAGATTCATACTGAGCAGATACACCTGCGAGGAACTTTTGCTCTGCTTCTGGAATACCCAGCTTGTCGAAGGTTGCCTTGATTTCTTCCGGCACCTCATCCCAGCTACGGCCTTGCTTTTCAGAAGGCTTTACGTAGTAGGTGATGCTGTCAAAATCGAGGTCATCCAGATCGCCGCCCCATTTTGGCATCGGCATGCTGTTGAAGATGTCCAATGCTTTTAGACGGAATTCCAGCATCCATGCTGGCTCATCCTTGATCTTCGAAATTTCTTCGACGATCTCGCGGGTCAAACCCTTTTTGGTACGGAATACAGAAACGTCCTTATCGTGAAAGCCGTACTGATACTCCTGTATTTCTGGGCCTTTAACAGCCATCGTTGCTCACTCCTTCGTGTTCATGTCCCTTACCCATCACTATTCCTGCTCCGCCTGTTTGACACCTTGCTCCAATGCTTTCCAAGCCAATGTCGCGCACTTGATTCGCGCTGGGAACTTGGCAACGCCAGACAAGGCTTCGATATCACCAAGATCAATCGAGTCATCGATTTCTTTGCCTTGCATCATATCGGAGAATTTTTGCGACAGCTCCAGTGCTTCTGCTACTGGCTTGCCTTTGACAGCATCTGTCATCATGGATGCAGACGACATGCTGATCGAACAGCCTTCGCCGAGGAACTTCGCGTCCACCACTTTGCCGTCCTCCACTTTCAAGGAGAGCGAGATGCTGTCGCCACAGGTCGGGTTATTCAAATTCACAATGAGTCCGTCGGATTCTTCCAGCTTGCCGCGGTTGCGCGGTTTCTGGTAGTGATCCATAATGACGCGGCGGTATAAATCATCAAGAGAAGACATTGCCGAAATACTCCTTCGTCTTCTTCAAGCCCGCGATCAGCACATCTACTTCTTCTTCTGTGTTGTACAGATAGAAGCTTGCCCGAGCGGTAGCCGTCACATTCAGCCAACGCATCAGCGGTTGTGCGCAGTGATGACCGGCACGAACTGCGATTCCGTAACTGTCCAGCACCGTCGCCAGGTCATGCGGATGTACTGTATCCAGGTTGAATGTAATTAAACAGCTGCGGTCCTGCTGTGGGCCGTAAATCTTCAATCCTTCTATCTCGCGCATTTGTTCCATCGCGTACTTGACGAGATGTTTTTCATGACGCTCGATATTGTCCATTCCGATCTCTTCCAAAAAGTCGATCGCTGCTCCCAAGCCGATAGCTCCTGCGATGATCGGAGTTCCTCCTTCAAATTTCCAAGGAAGCTCCTTCCACGTGGAATCGTACATATCCACGTAGTCGATCATTTCTCCACCGAACTCCATCGGCTCCACACGCTCCAGCACCTCACGCTTGCCGTACAGAACACCTACGCCTGTCGGACCAGCCATCTTATGCGCTGAAAACGTATAAAAATCGCAATCCAAATCCTGGACGTCGATTTTCTTGTGTGGAGCACCCTGCGCTCCGTCAACAAACAAAAGTGCGCCATGCTGATGAGCGATTTGGGCAATTTCCTTGATTGGGGTAGTATCCCCCAATACGTTGGAAACATGGTGAATGGCAACGATCTTAGTATTGTCCGTAATCGTTTCCTTGACCGCCTCCAGAGTAACGGTTCCGTCCTCTGCCAGCGGAATGAACTTAAAAGTCGCTCCGGTCGCCTTGGCTGCCTGCTGCCAAGGAATGAAATTGGCGTGATGCTCCACCAATGTGGTCACGATTTCATCTCCTGGCCCCAGGTACTTGCGAGCATAGCCGTACGCTACCGTATTACAAGCAGAGGTCGTACCACGCGTAAAGACGATTTCTGCGGCTTCACGGGCGTTGATGAAGGCGCGAACTTTTTCACGCGCGCCTTCGTACCCATCTGTCGCTATGTTGCCCAAGGTGTGCACACCACGGTGCACATTGGAGTTATACTCCCTGTAGTATTTATCCATCGCCTCGATAACCTGAATCGGTTTTTGAGAGGTTGCACCATTATCCAAATAAACGAGCTGATGTCCGTTTACTTCTTGGTGTAGGATGGGAAAATATTTCCGAAGCTCCTTGGCGTTCATTAGCCTAACTTCCTTTCAAGCGCCTGACGGAGTCTGTTTTTCACTTCTTCTACTGGAATCTCAGCAACAACTGGCTCCAGGAAGCCGAGAATGATCAGACGTTCTGCGCCTTGACGGGAAATACCACGAGACATCAAGTAGAAGATAGACTCTTCACTAAAACGTCCTACCGAAGCTGCGTGACCCGCTTTAACGTCATCCTCGTCGATCAACAGGATCGGGTTGGCATCACCGCGAGATTTATCGCTCAGCATCAGGATGTTTTCCGCCTGTACGCCGTTTGCCTTTTCAGCGCCTTTTTCGATTTTCGTGATACCATTCAGGATACTCACTGCTTCATCCGTCATAACAGCCTTGCTCACCATGTCAGACTCCGTGTGCGTGCCGATATGCTGAACTTGGGAAGTGAGGTTTTGGCGTTGGGAACCAGTACCTACAGAAATGGATTTGGTCTCTGCGATCGAAGCAGTTCCCTTGAGGATGGTAGTGTTGTTGGCAACAGTATTGCCATCATTCATCTCACCCAAAATCCATTCCATTTTTCCATCGCGCTCAACAGTTGCACGACGGAAGCTGTAGTCGTGAACGTCCACAGACAGAGAACGCACAGAAGCTACTTGCACAGATGCGCCCGCGCCTACATATACTTCAACTAGGCTGTTCGCAACCATACTTTTGCCTTCGCCAGATACATATGTATCCACGTAGGTTACTTTGCTGTTCGCTTCTGCCACGATCAAAACATGTGGAGCCAACAGAGCATTGTCGCCTGCGATTTCATACACAGCTTGCAGGGGAACATCTACTTCCACGTTTTTCGGAACGTAGAGGAATACGCCACCATTCACAACTGCGGTATGAAGAGCAGTCAGCTTGTGCTCATCAAGTGCGATAACGTTCAGCAAATATTTTTGCACGAGATCGCCATGTGATTGCAGAGCATCAGCAAAAGTCGTGAAGATCACGCCTTGTGCCTTCAACTCATCGGATACTGCTTGAAAAACGGTAGAAGCATTTTTTTGTACCAACAGGTTTTTTACACTGTCGACATCGATTTGTGCTTTTACCAAATCGCTCAGTTCATTCGCCGCTGCCACCTTCGCAGTGGTTTGGAACGGATCGAAATCAACGGTATTCCATTTATCAATCTTCGTTTTCTCCAAGGCAGGGAGCGCCAGCTCTCCCGCCGCCTTCAGTCCAGCGAGGCGCTTTTCCAGGAACCAGGCAGGCTCCTGATTAGCTTTGGAGTACTGGGTGATCGCCTCGGAATCGAAGCGTAGCTGTACATCCACACTCATTTCACTGCTGCCTCCTTCTTCCTACACGTTGGCGTTTACGGTTTCGTCCTCGATGCCGAGCTCTTCCTTGATCCAGTCGTAGCCTTCTGCCTCCAGGCGTTCAGCCAGCTCAGGACCACCGGACTTCACGATACGACCTTGCATCATGACGTGTACGAAGTCAGGCTTTACATAGTTCAGCAAACGTTGGTAGTGCGTAATAATCAAGAACCCACGGTCTGCGGAGCGCATTTCGTTTACTCCAGCGGCAACGATTTTCAATGCGTCGATGTCCAAACCGGAGTCGATTTCATCCAGAATACAGATGCTTGGCTCCAAGAGCATCATTTGCAGAATCTCGTTACGCTTTTTCTCACCACCGGAGAAACCCTCATTCAGGTAACGGTGAGAGAAAGATTCATCCATTTCCAGTGTGTTCATCTTTTTGTCCATCTCACGGATGAATTTCATCAGGGAGATTTCGTTGCCTTCGCCACGGCGCGCGTTGATTGCGGAACGCAGGAAGTCAGAATTGGTTACACCGCTGATTTCGGACGGGTATTGCATCGCCAGGAACAGACCTGCACGTGCGCGCTCGTCTACTGCCATTTCCAACAAGTCTTCGTCATTGATCAGCACTTCGCCATCGGTTACCTCATATTTTGGGTGACCCATCAACGTAGATGCCAATGTCGATTTACCGGTACCATTTGGTCCCATGATCGCGTGCACTTCGCCGCCCTTGATCTCCAAATTCAGGCCTTTGAGGATCTCTTTGTCCTCGATCTTGGCGCGAAGGTTTTTTATTTGCAAATGCGGTACTGCTGTCATCTGAATTCCCTCCATACACGTCAAAAGTGAGTTGGTAAATTCTCAATCCATTCTCAATAACTATCTTATAATAAGAATAATTATAAATCAAGGAATGAAACATATCTGTATTTTTTATATCATTATATTTAGAAAGTCAAATTTTGCGCATGAATCCCTTCCTAAATATTCTTGCCTCCGCAGCATTTTTCCCTTTGTAACTTTTAGGCATACATTTCCGTCTAAATTCCAGGTACTTTTTGTAAAAAACACCACTGGATAACTGGAAAGGGATGGATCATTTTGAAAAAGAGTAACAAGAAACTCGCAATTGGACTAGCTACTGTCTTACTACTCGTAGGTGGTACCACAGTCTTAGCAAAAACGGGCACAGAGAAAGTATCTGCTCGTTTCTCCAACATTAAATTGATAGTCAATGACCAGGTCATCAAAACGAAAGCAGAACCATTCATATATAATGGAAACGTTTATGCACCTGTAGCGACTGTTGCCAATGCACTCGGCATTAAGCAGGAATGGGACAATAAAACTCCTGCTGTCCGTTTTTCAGGCGCTGGCGGAAACAACGGTGGCAGTAGCATTCCAGAAGCAATTGTCAAGCAGGCAAAAGACACCTTGCCGCTTCCTTGTGACACTTCCGATGTAAAAGGCAGCTTGTACTATTGCGGACCAGAGAAAGAAGTCGTTTCCAAAGGTTATGTCAATCTGACAGGAATGAGTGATCAGGAGTTTCTCGTTATGTATCGCTATCACACTATTGAAGGACTCCCTTCGGAAGCTTACCTGACTCTTTTCCGTCAGTCAAATGGAAAAGTTATACCAATCAATACCTCGAAAGTATTCGATGGCAGCATATAACATGAGATAAAAACCGTCGGTCACAGGCTGACGGTTTTTCTGTTTTCACGAAGAAAAAACGGATAGACCTTATCGTCTACCCGTTTCTTTCTTGTTCGATTACTTTACTTTTGGACCCGCATTCGCAATATCTGCTGCATTCGGGAATTTTTTCTCAAAGTTCTCAATGAAGCGTGCAGCCAGATCAGCCGCTTGCTTGTCATAATCTTCCTTGTTTGCCCATGTATTGCGAGGTTGAAGAACTTCAGCGGGAACGTTCGGGCAAGAAGTCGGTACTTGTACCCCGAAAATCTCGTCAGCTACATAGTCTACCTTTTCCAGCTCACCGTTCAATGCTGCTGTTACCATCGCACGTGTGTAGGACAGCTTCATACGTTGCCCAACACCTACCGGGCCACCAGTCCAACCAGTGTTCACCAGGTATACTTGAACCTTGCGCTCGTCAATCTTCTTACCGAGCATTTCCGCATATACTACCGGATGCAGTGGCAAGAATGGAGATCCGAAGCAAGTAGAAAACTCTGTTTGCGGAGCAGTTACGCCACGCTCTGTCCCTGCCATTTTGCTGGTGTAGCCAGACAGGAAGTGGTACATCGCTTGCTCTTTATTCAGCTTGGAGATTGGAGGCAATACACCGAACGAATCGGCTGTCAAAAAGACGATGACATTTGGTTGCCCGCCCACGCCTGGAATCACAGCACCCGGAATTGCTTCCACTGGGTACGCAGCGCGTGTATTCTCTGTATATTTGGTGCTATCGTAGTCTGCTACACGAGTCGCTTCGTTTACGTCTACATTTTCAAGTACGGTACCGAACTGGATGGCTTTCCAGATTTGCGGTTCGCCTTCTTCAGACAGCTTGACGCATTTTGCATAGCATCCGCCTTCGATATTGAACACGCCATTGTCAGACCAGCCGTGCTCATCGTCACCGATCAAGAAACGGTCTGGGTCAGCAGACAGCGTTGTTTTTCCTGTACCGGACAAGCCGAAGAACAGGGCAACGTCTCCGTCTTTGCCTACGTTCGCAGAGCAGTGCATCGAGAGTACGTTGCGCTCTGGAAGCAGCATGTTCATTACGCTGAAGATCGACTTTTTCATTTCGCCAGCATACTCAGTGCCACCGATCAACACAGTCTTTTGCTCAAAGCTCAATACGATGAAAGTCTCGGAGTTCGTTCCGTGTACCGCAGGATTGGCTTTGAAATTAGGCGCATAGATAACCGTGAATTCTGATTCGTGCGCAGCCAGTTCTTCTTCAGACGGACGGATGAACAGCTGACGCGCAAACAGGTTATGCCAAGCGAATTCGTTCACTACGCGGATTGGCAGGCGATAGGTTGTATCTGCACCCGCAAAGCCATCGAAGACAAACAGTTCATCTTTTGATTGTAAGTATTGGAGCACGTCTTGTTGAAGTGCTTGGAATTTTTCAGTACTGATTGGTTGGTTAACCGGACCCCAGTTGATTTTATCGTGTACGGAAGCTTCGTCCACCACAAATTTGTCCTTTGGCGAACGGCCGGTAAACTTCCCTGTTAGCGCATTGAGCGCCCCCTTATCGGTCAAAATCCCTTCGCCACGCTTCACTGCCATTTCAACAAGATTAGCTACAGGCAAGTTATGATACACTTTTGTAGCTCCAAGAATGTCAGTAAGCTTTTGAACCGTATTGGTTTCCATGTGTGAACGATCTCCTTCCCAAAATGTGTACCATTTATTGTGACTTTCTAATTGTCGCTCGATTATGTAATTAGTATATCACATTTAGTTAAATAAGCTACATAATTTTATAATCTCTTATGGAGAATGTGTGAATAACCCTCCTCATGCGTATTATTCCCCAACAGCAGTATTTTGTCCACAAACCAGTCAGTCTATCGACTATTCGTGAAGTACGCAGAGACATTTTTCCCACAAAAAGAGCAACACCAAGAGTTTACTCTCTTGGTGTTGCTCTCACAAGGCATAAAGATTTACGTATTTTCAAACGTTTTTACGACTGTTTGACACAAAATCGCCACACCTTTTTCCAATGCAGAGCGGTCAAAATGCATCAGCGGGTGATGAAGCCCCGGCACTAAATCACATCCGAGAGCCAGCATCGTCGCCTTGATTTGAGGACGCTCCACCGTATAATAGTGGAAATCCTCCGCCCCCGGACTGACAGGCGCCGCTCGCAAATTCTCTTGCCCGAGCACATCTACAATCGCCTGCTCCATAAATGCCTTTGCTTGATCATCGACCTCTGCCGCCACCATGCGAGAGCCGGATTCTACCTCTATGCGTGCCTGAAAAGACATCGCAACTCCGTCGATCATTTGACGAACGCGATTCACGAGGTCATCCATCGCCTGATTCGTCTGCGCTCGCAGATCGAGGGCAAAACGCGCTTTGTCCGGAATAATGTTGTAGCTCTCTCCCCCGGCTTGCAGCATGGTCATTTTGACAGTGGCCGGCACCATTGGATTGATATGTACTTGACCGAGACCTGAAATAATCGCCCCCGCTACTTCAATCGCATTGATCCCGAGATGCGGTCTCGCTCCGTGCGCAGCGACTCCTGTGATTTCCCCGTAGAGAAACATGGCTGCACCGTTGTAGATCGCGGGTCCCGCCGTTCCATTCGCCATTTCCTGAATCGGTCTTAAGTGAACACCGTACAAATAATCGATGTCATCGACGACACCCTTCTCCACCAGCTTCAATGCTCCCGTTCCTTTTTCTTCTGCTGGTTGGAACAAAATTTTTAACGTTCCCGACGGTTGATATCCAGCGGCAACCAATGCTTCTACCGTTTCCACGATCAATGTCATATGGGCGTCATGACCGCAGGAATGATTCGCGCGCCATTCACCGTTTACTTCTTGCCAGAGAGCATCGATATCTGTGCGCAAGCCAACAACTGGCTTCCCTTCGCCCCATTCAGCCACTAATCCTGTACAATCGTCAAAAGTCGTAACACGCAGTCCCAAGGCACGCATGCGCTCCGCCAAATAACGAGTCGTTTCTACTTCCTTCCAGCTTATCTCCGGATTCTCATGCAGATGACGGAATGTTTCGGCAATAGCATCTTTACGTGCGGCAACCGTCTGTTGCAACGACATAACAGTAGACATCAAAGCGCCTCCTCCAAAACCGTTTTCTTCCTATTATATCACACTGCCCCATGGACAGTTCACCGACAGGTCAGTCGCAAAATGGCATCGAGCTTCAATTGGTCGCGCAATGGCCCTGCTATTTGCACCTTTTCTTTAGCTAGAACATAGACGAGCTCATCGCCGCCAAACAGCATGTGCATTTGTTTTTCCTCTCCCCTGATGATCAAATCGGCAGACTGCTCTTCTGTCCATACATCCCAGGATGCAACGCCTTTTGCTATCGTCAATTGCCACTGTGACGGTGAATCATCCACTACAATTCCGATCCTGCGCTCCCATCCTGCTGTTATGAATCGCAAGTGTGCTTTTCCTTGCAGTCGCTCGCCCAGTTCAAAAAGCAGTCTGCCCATTCCGATCATCTGTACGCCACCCCTCTCTTCCCAATTGGGTTCGGGGCCTGTCAGGTCGAATCCTTTGGCGAGGAATGAGAGTCACTGTCGGCTGTTGTCAGGGGAGCCATCTTTTTCTCGACATTTTAGAAAGACCTTTAGAGAGGGCTTTTTTAGTCAACATAGTGGAGGAGAAGAAAAAGCACAGTTCTCTTCGACTCTGACACGCCCGCAAGGGGGATTGACTGGCCGTCTACACTTAAAAAAGGGGACCGTCGAGCCAAAGCCACCCTACGGGCGGACGCTTCTCAGGGAAGAAGTGTTCGACAACCGGGTCCCCTTTTTTAAGTTCCGACTGGGTAGGCGTTGTCAAGGTCTGCGAGGTCTGCGAGCTCTGTGCTTTTTCTTATCACCAGTTATGGGCGTTCATCGGTACTTTTAAAAACGTAAAGAAGATCATCCACAGCTTTTTTTCAGCACCGCAGTAGTAAGATGGCAAAAAATAAAAAAGCATCCGCTTTACGCAGATGCTTCCTGAAACACTACTCATCGAACTCGTCTTTATCGAGTCGCACCTCAAGGTGGTGACCATCGGGTGTCTCAAAGTACAAATTATAGCTAGTAGGCTGTGTAATTGGGCCACGATAGCAAATATTTTCTGCCTCCAACTTATCGACCAGATAGTCCAGCTCAGCACGGCTCTGCACAGAGAAGGCGAGATGATCGACCTGCCCTACGCCGCCTTTCCCAGCTTCCCCGCCATGAGGATGAAGACCGATCCGTGTGTATGTGCCAATTTGAAAGTAGACAGGTGCTCCTTCCGTCATATTCTCTTCCGGGATAGGGACTTCCAAAATGTCCTTAAAAAAACGAGCTACCTTCACAACATCACTACAATTCAATGCGATGTGGTGAACGGCTTTCAAATGAAACATTCACACTGCCTCCCACGTCAACTCAGGTCATGCGCTCTTGTGCGACATTAGCTTTTCTTTTATTGTACTGCTTCAATCGCTCGCTTAACCGTCTTAAACGAATCATCAATGCTTCCCGCCAATCGTCATCCTGCAACTCCTTGGCGATCCCGAGCAGATCAAGTGAAATATCAATCTGCTGCTTTAATACTTCGGCGAAGCTGGCCGCTTCATCCGTCATGGTACAATTCTCAAACAACTCGGATGTATTGTCAACACTCACAAAGTCAGCAAAATCCACTTCTGGAGCCTGATCTCCCTGAGCATATTCTACTAAAATTTCGTATTCTCCCTCAATACCGGGATGAACCTCAATTCTGTCACATACAGGACAAAACATGATGGGGACATTGTGTACAAGCGTTTTATAATGACGGACTGAGCCTACGGAACCTACCATTCCAGCACCACAACAAAAACTCATATAGTCTCCCTCCTTCTTCGCCAAATGAAACGTCCATATCCGTTCTTTTGGTCGAAACTCTGTCTGTATCCGCATTGTAGCTTATATACCCATTAACACTCCACCCGCAAATGATACCAATGAAGGAAATCAAATAAAGATTTGGTTTATCTATTTTACTCGATTTGCTTCGATTTCCGCAACATTTTCTGATTAGTATGAATTTTTTCTCTCATTTGCCTAAATTCATCATACAAGGTAGTCTTGATCTATCCGATAATAAGGAATAATAATCATTTTAGCAAAAATTCAAAAGGAGAGCGGTTTGTCATGCTTCGTTTCAAAAGTCTTCGTGCTCGAACACTGACCATTACCTTGCCTGTCATTATCTTGACTCTTTTACTCGTCGTGGGAATCGGTTTCTGGTTTTCTGTCGACCAACTAAATCGGGAAATTGAAGACAAAATGAATTATCAACTAGATATGGTCGGCAGTAATGTGGAAAAGCAACTGGAAGCCCATAGCAAGGTAACGCTGAGTATGGCTCGCTTTATCGAAATGGGTCCTGTTACAAATTCGCTAGAGCAGTTAAATTCCCTGCTGTCCAAAACCGTTCTCATTAATGATACGACGGTCGGAATGGGAATTTTCATGGAACCTTACGCTTTTGACCCGAACAAGAAACTCGTTGCTACTTACGGGGCTAAGACCGACGGCAAGGTTAACATTACAGATGAGTACAGCAGCGACTCCTATAACTATCCAAATCAAGACTGGTACAAGGTCGGTATTTCGACCAAGAAGGAAACCGATTATTCCGAGCCGTACTATGACGAGATTTCCAAGGTCTCTATGGTGACGGTAGTCGCTCCTTTTTACACGCCGGATAAAAAGCTTCTGGGTGTGGCCACAGACGATATTACACTCACTGACGTGGAAAAGCTCGTCTCCAGTACAAAAGTAGGCGAAACAGGCTGGGCATTTTTGGTGGATAAAAAAGGGAGGTACCTCGCTCATCCTCAAGCAGACAAGCTGATGAATCAATCCGTTCAATCTGACGAGAATGCTTCCTTGGCTGCAATCGGTCCTTCTCTTCTAGAAGAGAAGTCAGGAATGAAGACGTTTACCGATGAAAACGGCATCAATCGTGTTTATTTTCAAGAGCTCGGAGATACAAACTGGACAATCGCTCTGGTCATGCCGGAAAAAGAAATTGCCGATCCTCTCTATGACTTGTTCTTTGAGCTATGTACCGTAAGTCTGATCGGTCTTTTGATCATGATTGCTGTCATTTATTACTTCAGCAAATACCTGACCAAACAAATCGATCGCGCCAACCAGCTGTCGCATGCCCTCTCCAATGGCGATTTTACCGCTTCTATGGACATTCAAACAGCTGATGAGATGGGGGTTATGGCAAATCGCTTCAACTCCATGACGGCAACCTTGCGCGAAACGCTGGGTCAAGTCAGCTTCAACGCTCAACAGGTTGCTGCTACGTCTGAGCAATTAATGGCAAGTGCGGAACAGACGAGCAAAGCAACAGAGCAGATCGCTCAATCCGTTCAAGAAATTGCCTACGGTACTGAGCAGCAAGTGGATGCAACCGTTCAAGGCTATGAAGTCATCAACGAGATTGCCGTACACATCGAAGCGATGGAAAAAGGCATCGAGGATGTAAATCTCTCTACACAAGAAGCGAACCGCCAAGCCAAAGATGGCAATCAGATGGCAGCCAAAACGGTCGAGCACATGGATGTGATCCATAGCCAGATGGCCAAGACTTCTACCATTGTCAATGCGCTAGGCCAACGCTCCCAAGAAATTGGGGAAATGATCTCACTCATCACCACGATTGCCAATCAAACCAACCTGCTCGCTCTGAACGCTGCTATCGAAGCAGCTCGCGCGGGAGAACAAGGACGAGGCTTTGCCGTTGTAGCCGACGAGGTGCGCAAGTTGGCCGAACAGTCCAGCTCTGCCGCCGAGCAGGTCAGTCACATCGTCACCGTGATTCAGCAGGACACAGGCTCGGCGATCTCGGCAATGAATCATGGCTCTTCTATTTTGGGAGAAGGCATGACTCTTGTTCGCTCAACAGGAAATGCATTTGAGCAAATTACTGGCTCCACGTCGGAGCTGCTCGTACGTATGAATGAAGTGACAGCGGAAATGAGCAAGATCAGTCAGCAAATGCAGACGATTGTATCCGCCATTACGCATATTACACAAATCGCAGAACAATCAGCGGGCAACTCTCAAACGGTTGCAGCAGCAGCAGAAGAGCAAACCGCTTCCATGGAGGAAATCTCTTCAGCTGCAACGATGCTCGCAAAAATGGCAGAAGAACTTAATGATGCAGTACGAACATTCAAGTTGGAGTAATTCGTCCATAAATAAAGAAAAGCCGGAGCACAAAAGCCCCGGCTTTTTTGTTTCCTATTCTTTTACCATCGCTTCGTACTTGTCTGCATCCATCAGCTTGTCCAACTCAGCTGCATCAGACAATTCCACGACGATCATCCATGCTTGCTCATATGGCGAGGAGTTCACCAGTTCAGGTGCGTCTTCCAGTTCGCCATTTACTTCTACTACTTTACCAGTTACAGGAGCGTACAGCTCAGAAACGGTTTTTACCGATTCTACACTGCCAAACGGCTCATCCTGTTGGATTGTCGCGCCTACCTCAGGCAACTCGACAAACACGATGTCACCCAGCTCTGATTGAGCAAAAGAAGTGATTCCGATGTACGCCTTGTTTCCTTCTACTCGCACCCACTCATGCTCTTCACTGTAACGTAGATTTTTCGGGAATTCCATCGTTTACATATCCTCCTATCGGGTACAATCCATTACACATACATAATTAGACGAACATTCTAGGATTCCTCTTCGATCCCCAAAATTCTGAACAAGCGTTTTTTTACCAGTTCGAGACCCTTTTCTCCTGCCTGAAAGTGACGTAACTGAAGAGCCTCGTCAAACAAGTAAAAAGCGGGGACGTATTCATTCTGGAATGCATCGGCTGTCTTTCTATCATTATCGATTGCAATAGGGTGTGTCAAATGTTGTTCTGCAATCGCTTTCTTGATCATCTCGATATCTGTATCTTTTTCCGAATGAGGCATATGAATTCCAATGACCTTCAAACCATTAGCAGCGTATTGATCTCGCCATTCGTTTATGCTTGGCATCGATTCCTTGCACATGTAACAACTGACGGACCAAATATGCACCAAGACAGGACTTCCAGCTAAATCAGCTTTGGTTACTTGCCCATTGATCCACTCCGTAATCCCAGGAAAGTCAGGCATTTCTTCGCGCAAACGCATGAAAGCTCATCCCCTCTTTTTTCACTTCAACCGCTACACACTAGTTTTCATGCGAAGAATCCCGGATTGATCGATGGCAGCTACAGCCTCTAACAGGATCTCGGGAGGTTGGACGAGGGCCATTCTTACATACCCTTCTCCTTCTTCGCCGAAGGCACTTCCCGGAACGACCACGACTCCGGCTTTTTCCAGTAACGCGAAGGCAAACTCTCGCGACGTCCAGCCGTTCGGTACCGCTGCCCAGACGAACATGGTCGCCTTGGGAGATGGGATGCTCCATCCTGCTTTTGCCAATTCCCCTAGCAGTACATCACGCCGTTCCTGGTAAACGGGCGCGACTGTGTTTGTCCCACCCGATTCCCGATCATTTCGCATAGCCTCAATGGCCATTTGCTGTACAGGCAAAAAGACGCCGTAATCGATATTGGATTTTACAATCGCAAGCGGCTTGATGATGTCTGCATTCCCTACAACGTAAGCGATCCGGCAGCCTGCCATGTTGAAGCTCTTGGAAAACGAGTTAAATTCAATTCCCACTTCCTTCGCTCCTGGCACTTGCAAAAAGCTCGGCGCTTGGTAGCCGTCAAACACCATCTCCGAGTAAGCCAAATCATGAACTACGATAATGTCAAAACGTTTGGCAAACGCCACGACCTCTTCAAAAAACGCAAGGGTAGCGACCGCGGAAATTGGATTATTCGGATAGTTCAGAATCATAAACATTGCACGAGCCGCAATCTCCTCCGGAATGTCTGCCAGCTTTGGCAAAAAATCATTTTCTGCCCGCAGAGGCATCCGGTAAGGTACCGCCCCCGCCAAATGAACACTGCCTTCGTAGATCGGATACCCAGGATCAGGTACGAGGACGATATCTCCAGGATCGGTCCATGCCAAAGCAAAGTGAGCCAAGCCATCCTGAGACCCCATCAAGGAATGAACCTCCCCATCTGGCGCCAGCTCCACCCCAAAACGATATTGATACCAGCGGGCGACCTCTTCTCGGAAGGCCGCCGTTCCATCGCTCAATGGATAGCGAAAAGCAGCTGGTTGCTGGATGGCATGGATTAACGTTTGCAGAAGCTTCTCGTCAGGCTGCTGATCAGGACTGCCAATGCTCAAGTCGTATACTGTTCTTGTTTTGGCAACTTCCCGTTTGCGAGCCTCCATCTCTGAAAAAATATCGGCTGAAAGATGGTTCAGTCTTTTGGAAGGTTGGCGCATCATGCCTTCCCTCCCCAAGCCTTCTCCAGTTCTTCTTCTTTGAAACCAAGGGTTACAGTACGATCGTTTGTGATAAGTGGCCGTTTGATCAGCTTGCCATTGGAAGCCAACAGCTCAAGCATTTCATCCTCTGACATCGTAGGAAGCTTGTCCTTTAAGCCCAGCTCGCGGTAATGGACACCACTCACATTGAAAAACTTGCGTAAATCGAGACCGCTTGTCTGCCAAATTTGGCGCAGCTCCTCTTTGGACGGCGGTGCATCAACAATCGGAATTTCTTCAAAGGGAATATTTTGATCCGTGAGCCATTTTTTCGCTTTGCGGCATGTATCACATTTGTTGTACAGGTAGGCTTTCATCGTCATATGTATTTCCTCGCTTTTGGTTTATGTCGTCGTTTCTTTCATTGTAAAAGAAGTACACCTAACGGACAACGGTTACCGTATTGTAAAACGTCACGCCAGATTCTGCAGTTTCCGGCACTTCAATCAGCAAGTAGTTATTAAGTATGGAACGATCTGCCCCTTCTCCAAATTCATATGTTTGATAATGGACGAGCATTTCTTCCACCCAGATTCTAATTCCCTCAATCTCCACCGAATCTGTTTCGCTCTGGGATGTTTTGATCAAGAGATAGGTTTTGCCGTTTAGAGCAGTGTTAAATGTATGGCCCTGACTGTTCTGAATAAGCGGCTTCGCCCACGCTTGGATTTGCAAATCGGCTTCGGCTAGCTCCATCACTCGATAGGTTGGATACATATCTTCCGGCAGCAGGTCTTGCTCTTTCTCCACATCCGTCCTATATCCAGCCGTCATGTTGTATCCTTCTACCGTCCACAATTGCCGATGATTACTCCTTTTTTTCATCGTCACCTCGTACAGCATGCCGTCTGTCGTCGCTACAAGAATTCTCCTGGGATTTAATTGACTGCCTATCGTTTGAAAGCTCTCGATTTCCGTTTTCAACTCACTCTGCACAAAACGGCGGAGAACTTTTTTGTAGTTATGGTTGTCCGGATCTTTTTGCATTTGTAACAGCTCAGCTTCGTTATACTCGAGGCCTACACCCTTGTCGTCTGTCCAATCAAACGCTTCAACAACGGCGTCACGGTCCACCAACTTCTGACTCGCTTGTGTGGAAATAACTGGCGTTGCAAGTGCTGCTTTTTTCGTATTCATATTTCCGATTTGTTTTGCTCCGATTTCGTACATCCCCCACATGCAA
Source organism: Brevibacillus sp. AG162 (assembly GCF_006715575.1). Lineage (NCBI taxonomy): Bacteria > Bacillati > Bacillota > Bacilli > Caryophanales > Paenibacillaceae > Brevibacillus > Brevibacillus sp. AG162. The sequence continues at coordinate 185,107 of NZ_VFNO01000007.1, read as the reverse complement.
CCGATTAGCACCATCGCTACCCAAAAAGAATGCAACCAGACGTGCATACCTCTGCCTCCTCACGTATTCACCGTGCTAAACAAAAACGACAGCCATCACTGTCTTCTGGCTGTCGTTCATACGTAAACTGCTATTGCGGCATGTTGCTTTCATTGCGCCTGCTTTTCGCAGTCTCTTCTTCATTCGTCCGAGCATCCGGGTTTACCTGCCACATTTGCGAAAGCGGCGAGAAGGGCACCCCTAGTTGCTTGGCATTCTGGTCTTCCACAGCCTCAGCCAGTGTCCCGGTTAAAGGCATGGTGTACTCAATGTGCTCATCCATCTGCCCATCCTCCTTCACATGTCCTAGTGTGAGGAGTTTGCACGTCATTATGCAGACGGTTTTGCTTTGATCTCGACTTGATAGCCAGCGTGCTTTCTCGCCTGGAATACACCATTGTCAAAAATCAAATACTGTGCTTTCACACCGATCAATCGGCCGCCGAGCTGTTCTTCTTTATCGAGTGTCTTGGAATTGATTTTATCCAGAGACTCCAGGATCGGATAGGCAATGTCTACCCATTCATCCTCGCGATATTGGAATGCTTTAAACTGTTCAGGAAAATGACCGTACACTTCGTCACGCATGGCGAGCAAGTCTATTTCCTTCACATCTCCCTTGAGCATTTTGCGCCAGTTGGTCTTGTCCGGCAAAAACTGACTCAAGTGGAATTCAAGCTCCCCAGCCATTCGACGCGTCGGAACCTCTGCAATTGGAATCGCGCGAATTGCGCCTTGATCCACCCAGCGTCTCAATTCATTATGCTTGCGAGTCAATCCTACCTTTATATCACTCGACACTGCCAGATAGACAAAATGAGGAATCATGCAGTATCTCTCGCCGAAGCTCTCGTCCCGGCAAGTCCCCAAGTCAAAATGACATTCATGCGGCTTGACGATGCACAAGTCATTTTCCGGCAGTTTGGTAAAACAGGGATAGCAATACCCGCTGTTAAACGTCTTGTTTGTTTTGCGGCCACAGGCAATGCAGTTTTTTTCACCTAAAAACGAAATCGTCAATTCACTGCCCAGCCATTCATTAAGCGGAAGGCGATCTTCACCGATATTCAAATAGTAGTCTACCGGCTTGTCCCCTCCATGGTACTCGTGTGTTAGTCCTTGCAAAATACCGCGGAGTTCCACCAAACTCTCTCCTCTCCTATGTACGGTTCTTTCATTTTAACATAACCGCCGCATACTCTGACCGCTGTTTTCTTTTGGTAGCATGTTTTCCCTGGCAGGAGGTGAACCTAATCACATCCCAGAAGAAGGAGGCGATTGTCCATGCGCAAATGCATACGGTACGCCTTACTTTTCGCCTGCCTTCTTGGCTACGGCACCCTACCTGCTTTCGCCCAACAAACACTGCCTTCGTATGAGCCGATCCACAGAATCGACACAGAGAAAAAGGTCGTCGCTCTTACTTTTGATGATGGGCCGGATGCTATCTATACGCCCAAAATTCTTGAGGTGCTGCATCAGTACAACGTTCGCGCTACGTTTTTTGTCCTTGGCTCACAAGTGGACAAGCATCCAAAGGTCATGCAGTGGATTTACAAGGCTGGGCATGAAATCGGCAACCATGGCTACCACCATTTTGATCTGAACAAGCTGACCGAGCATGAAGTATACGAAGAAATCAAGCATGCAGAACGCTCCATTTTGAAGACAACCGGTATTTTGGCGCAATATTACCGTCCCCCCTACGGCATCCTGACACATGACGTCATGAATGCGGTTCAATCCAGTGGCTACGACATCATTGTCTGGTCCGTTGATCCTCGTGATTGGTCTTTGGCACGCACGGCTAACGTCATTGCCAAAAGCGTCAAGAGCAATGTCTCCTCCGGGGATATCATCCTGTTTCATGATGGGGGTCTGAACCAAGCGCAAACAGTCGCTGCGCTCCGGGAGCTCATCACGGATTTGCGTTCGCAAGGCTATCGATTTGTCACGGTCAGTCAATTGTTGGATGCAGCAAAATAATACGGCACCAGTGCCTCGTTTTTCATGAAACAAAACGAAGCACTGGTGCCTTTCTTTTACGCCAATACCTTGCCCAAGAACGAACGCAAGCGATCGTTAACGTTATTGCCAAAAACCTCACTGGGATGACCTTCTGCCATAATAATACCTTGATCCATAAAAATGATTCGGTCGCCCACTTCCTTGGCAAAATTCATTTCGTGCGTCACGATCACCATTGTCATGCCTTCTTTGGCTAAATTTTTGATGACGGCCAGCACCTCTCCTACAAGCTCCGGGTCCAGGGCGGATGTCGGCTCATCAAACAGCATAACCTTTGGATTCATGGCGAGCGCCCTTGCGATTGCCACTCGTTGCATCTGCCCCCCCGACAGCCGCTCGGGATACACATCAGCCTTATCCTGTAGCCCTACCTTCTGCAAGAGAGCCAAGCCTTGCTTGCGAGCTTCTTCCTGAGACATTTTCTTTACTTTTACAGGGGCCAGCATGACGTTTTCCAGTACCGTTTTATGCGGAAAAAGATTAAAGCGCTGAAAGACCATCCCGACCTCTTCTCTGACTTTATTAATATCGGTCTTGGGGTCTGACAAATCATGTCCGTTGATAACAATCCTTCCGCTGCTCATTTCCTCCAGCTGATTCAAGCAACGTAAAAACGTGCTCTTTCCCGAGCCTGACGGACCAATGACACAGACTACTTCCTTTTCTGCTACCTGAGTCGTAATGCCCTTCAACACTTTCAGATCGCCGTAGTTCTTCGTCAAATTCGACACCTGTATAATCATTTGTCTGTCCCCCTATTGCGATAGAACAAGCTTGTAGTTCTTGTATTTCTATTTTACCGCAATAGTCAAAAGATTGCATGAATTTACTATCCAGCCTTTTGGTCGTCATCCTCCATCCACGTATCCGATCGCGTCAATCCATTTTTTCCAGTGCTCGTCCCATGCGTAACTCTGCCCTCAACGGCTCATGCTAAGTGCGAGGTGGTTTTCATGCATCGAAAAAAATGGGTCACTCTCGTCATCGTACTGGTCGTTTTTCTATTAGGGCTTTTGGTGGAGGGTATTTACGGGACTTACACGGAGCTCGTCGACCATCCTGGTTTCGCTTGGGAAGAAAATGTCGTATCGGGCTATGGCAACAGCAAAATTGTGCAGCTGTTTGTCAACGGCGTGATTTCGGGACAGCAAAGCACCGCTGGGCTGCCCTCGATGACGGAGCTATTGACTGAACAGCTCCGCCGAATTGAAGAGGATGAGCTGGTAAAAGCCGTTGTCCTTCGCATTGATAGTCCAGGCGGAGAGGTCGTCGCTACAGATGAACTGCACAGACGCTTGCTGAAGCTCAAGCAGGTCCGCAATCTTCCCATCGTGGTCAGTATGGGCTCCACAGCAGCCTCAGGGGGCTATTACTTGGCCACAACAGGCGATGCGATTTTTGCCAATCCCAATACATTGACCGGTAGTCTCGGTGTGATTTTCAATTTGGTTAACTACAGTGAAGCAGCGAATAAGCTGGGTGTGCATCAATACGCGATCAAAAGCGGACGCTTTAAGGACATCGGCAGTCCAGCCCGGCCCTTGACCGACCCCGAGCGGCAAATTTTCCAAACACTCGTCAACGAAAGCTACAACAATTTCGTCGACGTTATCGTCAAAGGCCGCAACCTCTCCCGTCAACGCGTACTGGAAATCGCTGACGGCCGTGTCTATTCCGGTGAGCAAGCAAAACGCCTGGGGCTCATCGATGAATTCGGTGATTTGGAGGAAGCGACACGCTACGCCCTCTCTTTGTCTGGAGAAAAAGAAGCCATGGTTATCCGCTATGCAGATCAGCTCTCCATCAGCAAGCTGTTATTCAGTATGAAGCAGTACTGGTCGAATCCTGATCCGCTGGGGCTCAATCGAATATGGGACCGCCAAAATTCACCTCGCCTACTGTATCAGTTCATGCCCTAGCCTGTTAAAACAAAAAAGGAGTGGCTTCCGATGAACCAGCTTCCCAACGAAGAAAAAGCACATGATCCCGATTCCCTTGCCCCCTATTCAGAAGCCCATCCACAACATTTGTATGCGGGCTTCTGGATTCGTGTGGTAGCGTCGCTCCTTGATTCGCTGTTCTTGATCGGCATTAGCTATCTCATTTTCAATCCGTTGCGACGTTTTTTTGCCGTTCCATACGCCTCTTTTCACTTCATTGATTTGTTAGAGGTGTTGTTTGATCTCCTCTATATGATCTTGCTGACTTGGTGGACCGGACAAACCTTGGGAAAGCTGATCACAGGCATCCGTGTCATCAGTGCCAGACAGGCGCGAGGCAATCTGACTGGCGGACAGGTATTTTTACGCGAAGTCATCGGCAAATTCGTCTCTTCACTTGTATTCGGACTGGGCTATCTATGGGTTGCCTGGCACCCACGAAAGCAAGGCTGGCATGATCTGATCGCCAAAACGTATGTCATCCGGGATCGTCGACCATAACCTCCGCTCTATTGCGGGGGTTTTATTTTTGCATCCTTGGTCCCTATTTTTGTGGCTGCTTCCTGCCGATACCATTACCAACAAGGCAGATTCTATCCCAACCGAGGAGGAAGATACATGCGTAAACACAAAGTAACCAGCATCCTCGCCCTGAGCCTTTCGCTGGCTCTGCTCGGCCACGTTGCCCCTGTCCTTCCTGTTTCAGCTGCACCTGCTGTCCCTCAAGCAGCAGCCGTTAAAACGAATAACGTCTATAACCTTCAGCTAGGAATGAGCACAGCACAGGTAGAACAAACATTAGGCAAGCCTGCTCGCATTGATCCTAGTCATACGGGCGTGGAATGTTGGATTTACAATCAAGATTTGAACAACTATATTCAAGTCGGCATGCAAAATGGCAAAGTCGTGACTTTATTTACCAATGGAGCCAAACTGAATCTGAATGGCATCACGATTGGCTCTACCACAAAAGACCTGCAAAACAGCTGGGGTGCACCGCAAAACACGCTGACGATCATCCCAAGTCTGCGTATCCAAAAAAATACCCTTACTCATCCGACCTATGTACAGAACAATCAGGCGATCACCTTCTCTATCGATCAGCTGGGTGGAAATAAGGTCGCAGGCGTGCGCATCTCTACTCCTGAGCATTTTGCCACCATTGCGATTGGCTTGATGTATCCCATTTCCTATTCGAAATTACCCGAACTGCCTAAACTGACAGACACACAGATAAAGCAGGCAGCGCTCGCATACGAGAAACAAAATTTGGACTTGCTCAACGTGGCGAGGCAACGTGCCAAGCTGCCTGTTGTCACTTGGGATGAACAAGTTGCAGCAGTGGCCAGAGCACACAGCCAAGACATGGCCCAGCATAACTTTTTCAACCATACTTCCCCCTCTACGGGAAGTCCGTTTGATCGTTTGAAACAAGCCGGCATTCGTTACAGCTCAGCTGGTGAAAATATTGCCTACGGACAGCTAGACGGGATCGAAGCCCACATGAGCTGGATGAACTCCGCAGGCCATCGTCAAAACTTGCTCTCTCCAAAATTCAAGCAGCTCGGTGTCGGTATTGTTATGAAAGACGGTCGCCCGTATTTCACGCAAAATTTTGTCACCCGCTAACCCTACAGAAAAAAGACACGCCGTCGTCAATGGCGTGTCTTTTTTTGGGTGAAAACAAGAATAAAGCTATGGCTGCGAAGTTGCATTTGTAGTGGCAGGTGCAGGTGCAGACGGTGTCGGAGTCTGGCCGTCATCTGAGAAAAACGGGATGATTACCAGACTAAGCACGAAAAATAAGATCCAGGCAATGCCTCTTCTGAAAATGCATGGTGTCAGCATCGGGTAACCCCTTCCAATCATGCTGTTCTACTTACTATTCATACGCTTCCCTCCTTGATGCCCGTTTATGCTTTTTTGGGCAAAAAAAAATAAAAGCCTCGCCAAAAAGCTTGGCGAAGCTTATCCATCCTTGTCTTTACCCCTGTTTTTGCAAGGGCATCGAATACGTCTGTTCCTGGGTTGCTTTTTGTTTGAAAAACAGACAAGCTGCCGCAAAAACAATGAGCAGCGATCCCATCAGCCAAAAGATCGTCCACGGCTCCCACACGTCCATCAGCAGGCCATTCACATTCGGAGCCAAAATACTTGCGACACCAAAATTGACGCCCGCGATGATTCCTGCGGTAGGAACCATCGATGCTGGTAAAATATCTGCCGAAAAAGCCAAGCCCAGCGAGTAAAAAGAACCGACAGCCGCTCCTGCTATGGCCAACAACAGCATCATCAGCCATACGTTTTCACCTGCAAACGGGAACAGGAAGAAGGCCACTCCCCCAACAAGAGCGCACACGAGCATGACCTGCTTGCGTCCTATTCGGTCACTCAATGCCCCCAGCGGCATCTGCAAGATAATACTTCCCACGACAAACGACGGAAGAATCAAGGAAACCCATTCAACGGACAAACCGGTACGCAAGGCATAAACGGGGAAACTGCCGTTAAGTGACGTCTCCATGAATCCGTACAAAAACGAAGGAATGAGCGCCAGCCAAGCAAGCCGCAAAACAAACGCATATTTGTTTTGCTTCTTTTCCGTTTGTTCGATCTGTTCGGGGAACTCATTTTTGATCCTGGATAATAATAAGAAGGCAACCAGATACAAAACGAGCAAGCCGCCAAACGGTACCCAAATCCCCAAATGCAGCACGCTTAAGCCTAATGGACCAATACTAAAGCCCACTCCATAGGCCAGCCCGTAAATGGACAGATCGCGTCCCCGATTCTCGGGAGCTGCAATCTTGGTCACCCACATTTGGCTGGCGTAATGTAAACCGCTATCGCCCACACCCATCAATAAACGTAAAACGAACCAGATCGCCAAATGGTTGAACATCGGGATGAGTGCTGTTGCGATCGTCACCAACAGCAACCCCCATAAGATCGTGGCCCGGTATCCAATGCGCCGCAGCGGGATTTCCAAAAATGGATTGACCATGACCATCCCAATATACAAAGCAGCGGCGTTGAGTCCATTCATCACGGATGAAACACCTTGTTTTTCCAATAAAACCGTCAGCATCGGGATCGTCAAGCCTTGACTTAACCCCGCAATGCCGACAACCAAAATCAACACCCAAAAGGTGTAACGTGACTGTGACATGGTGTTGTTTCTCCTTCCTAGCTCCCTACTAAGCACTCTCTACGGAAGCACTCCCCTGTTGAAGCTGATACATTTTTTGATAAAGACCATTTTGCGCCATGAGTTCATCATGTGTACCTCGCTCCATGATTTCTCCACGGGACAAAACAAGAATCTGGTCGGCATGCTGAATCGTCGACAATCGATGTGCAATGATGAATGTCGTCCTACCTTTTGATAGTACATGCAACGCTTCCTGAATAGCTAGCTCTGTTTCACTGTCAATGCTTGCCGTTGCTTCATCCAAGATCAGCATCGCGGGATCAGCAGCCAATGCCCGAGCAAAGGAAATCAATTGGCGTTGACCGGCGGATAGCGTCATGCCTCGCTCGACGACTGGTTCGTCATAACTGCCCGGCAGCTTGGAAATGAATTCGTCAGCACGTACCGCTTTTGCAGCCCGCTTCACTTCTTCATCCGTAACCGTCTCATTATACATACGAATATTGAATCCAATGCTTCCCGTAAACAAGAACGGGTCCTGCAAAACGAGTCCGACATGACTGCGCAATGAGTGCGTATCAATCTGTCTCATATCTTGCCCGTCGATCAAAATGCTTCCTTTTGTCACCGGATAGAACCCGAGCAGTAAATTCATCAGAGAGCTTTTTCCCGATCCGGTGTGCCCCACCAGTGCAATCGTCTGACCAGGCTGCGCCGTAAAGGAGACGTTTTTCAAGACGTAATCGTCACCCTGATATGCAAAAGAGACGTTTTCAAAAACAACCTCTCCACGCGGGCGCTCGATTTGTGCACCCGTTTCTTTCTTCTCTGGCACCTCATCCATAATTTCGAAGACGCGTCCCGCCGAAATGGTCGCCTGCTGCATTTGGGACAACCGATTCATGATCATGTTGATCGGTTCGAAAAAACGTCCCATGTAATCGACAAAAGCAAAAAGCGCACCGAAGGAAATCGCGCTGTGGAAGGAAGTCGAGCCGTAATACCATACGATCAGAGTCAAGGAAATTTTCCAGATCAAATCTACCGCTGGGCGCAAAAGCAAGGATTCCAGATTGATTTCTTTCATCCGCACCTTGAAGTAGTCTTCGTTTACATCCGCAAACTCCTTTTGTACACCTTTCTCCCGACGAAAAGCCTGCACGATCGTCATGTTCTGGATCATTTCATTGATCGTTGTGTTCATATCACCGAGCTTCGCGCGAATCACTGCATAGTAGCGAGAGCTGTACCTTTGATACACGTAGACTAACAGTACGAGCACTGGCACCGTCAAAAAGCAGAAGAAGGCGAGCTGCGGCTGCAAGATGTAGAGCGCGATCAAGATTCCAATTAAATAAAGACCGTTTTGTACAAATGTGGCGAGCACACTTACATACAGCTCACGGATGGCTTCTGTATCATTGCTCACACGAGAGACAAGCGCACCTACTGGCGTTTTGTCAAAAAAGGCAACCGGGAGCTTTTGCAAATGGATAAACAGCTTCATCCGCATTTGCTGAATGATGCGCTGGGCGATCTTTTGCAGCCACAAAATCTGGACGTAGTTGAAACCAGCTGAGAGCAAGATCAGTACTCCATAACCTACGGACAGCCAGATAATCGGCAGGACATCCCCCTGATACATAGCCTTGACTTCCGCTGCGGTCAGCCGAATGCCTGTGAAGGTCGTGTTTTGTCCTGATTGATCCTTCGTTTTTACCTCGAAGCGCTCCCTGCCGTTTTCTGGCGCAATCGGGGTGAATTGCTTCTCCCCGTTTTGATTCACTTTGCCGGAAATCAAGTAATAGGTCGTGCCTTCTGTCAGCACGGTTACTTCTTTTTGATTGATACTGTCCAAAGCAAGACCTGTCTCTGCTGCGACATCTTCACGAATATAGTTCGTACCGTTCACTGAAGCGACTTGCCCCGCTGCTTGTGGTGGCACTTCGTCCAATTGATACCAAGGCTTTTGAATCGCCAGAATGTGATTATCAATCATGACCTTGGCTAAAAAAGGCCCCGCCAGCTCTGCACTCGTTCCCAGCAAGAGCAGGAACAGCGCTCCCAGTATTTGCTTTTGAAATGGTCTGGCGTACTCGGTCAAACGCCCCCATACATTTTCTTTGCTCATGAAACGCTTCCCCCTTTCAACCAGCCACATCCTGTTCCATTTGCTGACGACGGTACTGCTCTGCATACCAGCCGTTGCGCTGCATTAGCTCATCATGTGTCCCCTGCTCGACGATCTGCCCCTCATCCAGCACGAGAATCAGTTGGGCGTGCTGTACGGCAGACAGTCGATGAGCCGTAATAATGGTCGTTTTATCCGCGCGCTCCTGTCGCAGATGACGAAGGATACTTTCCTCAGTCCTCGCGTCCACAGCCGATAAAGAATCGTCGAGAATCAGGATACCCGCATCCATCAACAGAGCGCGTGCAATGGAAATCCGCTGTTTTTGCCCCCCGGAGAGGGTGACCCCCTTCTCTCCAACCATGGTTTGCAATCCATCTCTGAATTGGGCCAGATCTCTCTTCATCTCCGCAAGCTCCAACGCATGCATCACTTCCTCGGTCGTCGCTTGTGGTTTCCCGAATGTAACATTTTCTGCAATCGTCCGTGAGAACAGCAAATGCTCCTGAGGCACGTAGCCGATTTTTTCCCGCAGCGTATCAAAAGCGAGTCCTTCGATCGGGATGCCCCCGATAAACAGAGCTTGTTCCTTCATCTGATATTGATGCAATAAGGCACGGCATAGCGTCGACTTGCCGCTTCCCGTCCGCCCGACAATCCCAAGCGTCTCTCCTTCGCCTAAACGAAACGAGATGTCAGTGAGTGCCGGCTTGTCAGTGCCTGGATACGTAAAGGAAAATTGGCGTGCTTCTACAGTATTGGCGATTTGGTTTGCAATCGGATTCGCTGCCTCCGTCACATCTGGCTGCTCTACCATTAGCTCTGTAAAACGCTTGTGGGAAGCGCCGCCTCGCTGCAACACATTGACTAGCCAACCAAAGGCGAACATCGGCCAAATTAAAAGTCCCAAGTATAAATTGAACGCAACCAAATCCCCTAAGGAGATGGCGCTGGTGAACACCAAATACGTCCCATAGGCCAGACCAATCAAAAAGCTGAAGCCAATAATAATCGCGATCGTCGGCTCGAACAGGGCGTCGATCCGCGAAACGCTCACATTTCGCTCCAGCGTTTTTTCACTGACCCGGCGATATGCCTCGATATCGGCCTTTTCCTGAACAAATGCTCTCAATACCCGAACGCCCGATACGGATTGTTGGACATGATCATTCATCTCTCCGAAGGCTTCCTGCGCCAAGTAAAAACGCTCATGCAGCAACCTTCCATAGTAAGCCGTTGACCAAGCCAAAAATGGCATCGGGATCAGTGCAGCCAGCGTGAGCTTCCAATCAATCGCGGTCACCATGACGCCCAGTGTTAACAAGGTCATGAACAGCGCATCAACAAGCGTTAGCACCCCTGTGCTAGCCGTTTGTTCAATGGCAGGAATGTCGTTGGTAGCGACGGCCATCAGATCGCCACTGCGTTTGCGATGAAAAAACGACGGGGTCATTCTCGTCAAATGGGCAAACAGTCGCTCGCGCAGCGTCCTCTCCAGAATCAAGGCTCCCCCATTTAACAAGTACCGCCAGAGAAACCGCAATCCATACAAGCTAACACCCAACACGAGCAAGATGACCACTGTTTGCGTCAAGTCAGCGTCCGTCAGGGAGCTGTTGCGAATCGAATCCACCGTGTCCCCGATTAATTTCGGTGGCCAAAGCATGAGGACATCGATGATAAACAGCACAGAGATTCCAATGACATACCGTTTCCAATAGGCTCGGAAAAACCAAGATAATTGCCGAAGTGTCTGCATGTAAATCACCTCTATTTATTCAAACCTAACAGCAGGACTAAAAAAAGGGCTTGCGAATCACGCGCAGCCCTCTTGATCTGTCCTCACTATCGTAATTTACAGAATTTTCATTGTCAATCAAAGCATACAGTTCAATCTAAATTTTTTTATCGGTTTTCCAGTCAAGCCATTCCTCTTTTAACAGGCTGTATGTGGCATGATCCACGTAATGATCGTAAAGGAATTCATTCCGTCGGAGTACCCCTTCCAGTTGAAACCCTAAACGTTCCGGGATCGATCTGCTCTTGTAGTTTTCCGTAGCAGCCTGAATCGTTACTTTTTCCAAATCCCATGACCCGAAGATCAATACGTCCAAGTAGGTCGCCACTGCTTCTGTCATCAGGCCCTTGCCCTGAAATTGCGCACCCAGCCAATAGCCAATGGACGTCTTTTTGTTGATCCAATCCACCGTATGTACGCCGACTGTACCAGCCAGACGTCCTTGGTACCAAATGCCGTAGTTGATGCCGCGATTATCGTTGTACTGATTGATCGTCGCTTGGATGAATTGACGCGAATCCTCTACCTTCTTCGTATAATTCAGCCACGGCAGCCATTCCATAAGATTCTCCCGGTTCGAATCCGTAAGCAAAAATAACTCCTCAGCATCAGCTAATTCTAATTGTTTCAAGTACGTATCTTTATTGATTGCTATCCGTTGAATCGTTTGCATACGTATCTCCCCTTTTCTTGGATATTTTACTGGAAAACGCCAAAATGAGCAAAAAGCGCCCGCCAGCAGCAATACGGCGAACGCTTATTAAAAGTTCTTTTATTTTTTGCTATTGCCGATCTCTTCCGGCTTGAAAATGCCTGTCTCCGTGACGATCGCTGTAATGTACTTCGCAGGCGTTACATCGAACGCAGGATTGTACACCTTGATATCGTCTGGAGCAACCTGTTTGCCCAAGCCATGGGTAATTTCCTCGGATGGGCGCTCTTCAATCGGAATATCTGCGCCTGTCGGTGTCTCCAGATCGACAGAGGACAAGGGAGCTGCCACGTAAAAAGGAATGCCGTGAGCTTTTGCCAATACCGCTACCCCATACGTACCGATTTTGTTGGCGACATCTCCATTCGCTGCTACGCGGTCTGTACCCACGATGACAGCCTCTACTTTCCCTTGAGACATCACCATCGCCGCCATGTTGTCGCAGATCAGCGTCACATCAATCCCTGCTTGCTGCAATTCGAATGCAGTAAGACGGGCGCCTTGCAGGACAGGACGGGTTTCGTCCGCGTACACCTTCAGATTCCAGCCGCGTTCCTTTGCCAAATAAAATGGAGCAGTAGCCGTACCGTACGCTGCTGTAGCCAATGCCCCTGGATTACAGTGCGTGAGAATTCCCATCCCGTCATGCAACAGAGTGAGCAAATGCTCTCCGATGGTCCGGCATACTTCAGCGTCTTCCTTTTGAATCGCCAGTGCTTCATCCAGCACTGCCGCCTTCAACTCGGCAATAGACGCTCCACTTTCTTTTTCAACACGAGCCTTGATGCGATCCAACGCCCAGAACAGATTCACGGCTGTCGGACGGGAAGAACCCAAATAATCTGCCTGCTGGTTCAGTTCCTGCCAAAACTCGTCGTAGTTACCCGCTTCACTGCCACGAATACCAAGGTAGAGCCCGTAAGCCGCTGCCATGCCAATCGCTGGTGCGCCACGCACTTCCAAACGGCGGATGGAACCCCATACTTGCTCGGAGGTAGTCAAGTTCAAATAAATCGTTTCTACTGGCAGACGCGTCTGGTCAAGCAAGACCAATGCATCATTCTCCCACTTTACAGGTGCCAATTGGGTGCTGGTTGTCATACTGTTGTAGCCTCCTGGTAGTAGCGTTCAGTTACTGTGCGTACGATGTCCGTGATATCTGTCGATTCGTCGATGCCGCCGCGACCGAGAATCAGCGCTTCTCCAATCGAGAGAGCCAGACGCTCTGCTTCTGCGCGAGTCCGGTCGTCTTCAATGGCATTCAGATCTGCTACGCCTGCCAAGCCGATGACACGGCGCAAGATTTTGCATCCGGCATAGCCTGCTGTATCCTGAATCAAGCGTTTCACGTAGCTTTGCCACAGTCCTTCGACATGGGCGCTGCGCTCTTTGGCGTGCTTGTGCCAGAGCTGAACGAATTGCGAAACGAATTCATTCCAGACATCCTCGACCGTTTCCAGTAAGTATTCGCGGTACGCTTCCCGTTCTCCTTGATCTTTTTGCAAACCGTGCTGTCCTGCGTAGTTGAGCAGCAGATTGGCAATGACCGCCCCGATGTCAAAACCGATTGGGCCGTAGTAAGCGAACTCCGGATCGATTGCTTTCAAGCTGTTTTCCGTGATGAAAATACTTCCGGTATGCAAGTCGCCATGCAATAGCGCTTCCGAGCGGGTAAGGAAATCGTATTTCAGCTTGGCGATTTCCAGCTTCAGCGGCCTGTTGTTCCAGATCGCCTCGACTTCCCGGCGAATCAACGGGTTGAAGTCGTTGGTAGGCGCATTTTCATACGGATCGGTAAAAACGAGATCTTCTGTGATTTTGCATAATTCTGGATTTATGAATGTTCCGACTAACGCTTTTTTATCGTACGGATGTGCACCCAGATCGGATGTGAAGAACAAGGTTTGCGCGAGAAAACGACCAATTTGCTTCGCGAATAGCGGGTACCGCTTTCCTTCGATCAGACCTTTGCGCATGATGATGTGGTCCCCGACGTTTTCCATGACAGTCAACGCAAGTTCCCCGTCGAAATGATACACCTGTGGCACCAAGTCTGGAACGTATTTGTACTGAATGCGGAGTGCCTCGCTCTCGATGCGAGCCCGATCAATCGTAAGCGGCCAAGATTCTCCCACGACGCGGGCAAAAGGCAGTGCTTGCTTGACAATGACGCTCTTACCGGTTGCCGGCTCCTGAATATCAAAGACCAGATTGAGGTTGCCATCCCCGATTTCGCGGCTGGTCAGCTCTGCTCCTTCGCTAAAAAGACCCGGTATTCCTTTTACGTACTCCACTGCTTCCTGTTCAGTCAATGCGCGATATGCCATGATTCCAAAACTCCCCTCTACGTATTTTTCCTCTATCTCTACTTGTTTGGTTTGTGTCCCGAGAGTGAAAAAAAAGACCTCTTTTCCCGAAGAAAAGAGGTCGCTGTCGTCACGTGTAAGAACCGTGTTGATGTCCCCCTTATCTTCCAGACCACTTTTGTTTCTGCAGGAATTAGCACCGTGCATGTCGCCTGTTAATCAGTCGCTTCCTCGCGTCTGAATGGCGTCATGTCGGTTGCCGGGTATCATCGGGCCAGTCCCTCCACCTTCTCTGGATAAGGTATCCAAAACGTATTCGGTTTTTGATTTAGTTTGAATCATACAACCAACGCTTCCACGATGTCAACACCCTTTTGTGCAAAAATTCGCACCTTGCAATTAGTAGGTGTAATGAGTTCCCGATACCGCTGGCCGCTCCCAATTCCACCAATCTACCTTGCCTAGAAACGCTGCTGTTATCGACTTTTCGGCTTTGAGTTTCAGCAGTTCCTTGGTTGGACCTGTTAGGACAGCTCCGTAGATGCGAACCCCGTTTTTATGCATGTAGCTGTATCGCTCTGCTATCTGTAGATCTCTGCCAAAGAGTAAGGATTTTCCGATATCGCGAGCCAGTTCTTCTTGCTCTGACAAATACCTCATTTCCTCCAGATAGTTTGCGATTACTCTGTCCCCATCCCCTTTTTCATATGCACCACCGTAATCCATTTCTCGCTGGGCAAATCCCCATACTTCCCCGGAACCAAATAGCACATCTCCGGCATCGCTTTCAGCCTGCTTGAGCTCTACCCCTGTGTCTACTGCAAGCCAGACTGTATCTTGACCCGAGGAGGTAACATGGCGGGTAACCAGTTTATAGTACTCCTCGTACGTCAGGAAGTGGTCAAAAGATATCGCAAGCTGCGAAACAGTTCCCTCGGGCAGCTTCTCCATTGTCGTCCAGACAGGTAAAGTCAGAGACATGGTATCCTCCGTTTCCCCCTCTGTCGGATAACGGAAAAACAACTTTTGCTCCCTGACCCCGTTCGTCCATTGCGGCTTCGCATTCACATTCCATAGCACATTCGTACTCTCAAAACGACCCGCGTTCTTTTCTTCTCCCCCAACCCTCTCACGCAGTTCCATGCTGATATTGCCGTACAGCAATCCAACTTGTGAACCGCTACTCCCCACTCTCACACCTGGCTGCGTAAAGTTGACCATCGACTTCGCAACGCGGAACAGATCTTCATGCATCAATGACCCGACCCAGCCATTCAGAATCAACAACACAACTCCGGCCAAAAAGGGAAGCCCTATAGTGAATCCAGCGTTGGACAACCGATTTTTCCACTTCCCCCGGCGAACAATGGCGCGCTGTTTTTCAGCTGACAGCGTTTCAGGCTGTTTGGTTTTCACGTTGTCCTCTCCCATTTCTTCCCCCAGCAAAAGCCTCTCCAACCGCTGTGCATATTCCTCGTCAGCAGCTATTTCCTCCTCGAATTGTTTTGAATCTTCTTCCGCCATTTCCCCACGCAAATAAGCAAGCAGTCTTTGCTCGCGATTATTCTCATCCTTGTTCATCATCGGCTTTCCTCCCTCCACAACTGCCGCATCTTTTGCCGTCCCCGAAACAAGGAACGTTTGACGTCTGCCAGCTCGATCCCGAGTACCACGGCCATTTCCGCGTAGGAAAACTGCATGGCAGATAACAAAATGACCTGTCTCTGCTTTTCCGGAAGCTTCTCCAAATAATCATGAGCCACTTCCCACAGCTCCTTGTTCACGACATGCTCTGCCGGATCGACCGCAGATTGATCACGCCGCTCTGGCAGGGCTTCCACAAACGCAAATCGTTGTTTCGTCTTCTTGCGATAACCGTCCACGAAAGCGTGATAGGCCACCTTGAACAGCCAGGGCCGTACTTTTTCTCCACGGTAGTCGTCCAAGGAAGAGAAGGCACGACAAAAGGTTTCCTGTGTCAAATCCTCTGCCAGCCTCTCATCTCGTGTCAGCCGGAAAAGATAGCGGTAAATATCGTTTACATGCAGCTGGTACACATCCTCCAGACCTACTTTCCCAAGCCGTTCACACCCCTTCCTCCCTTACCACGAAGGAATTGCCAAAAAGTTTCACCTTCGTCTTATTTTTCTAATAACCTGCTGCACATTCTCTGCAAAAACAAAGATTGACTCCTGACAATGAACGTCATATCATGGGGGGAAACGAATAACTCTTATCGCGAGCTGGCTGAGGGACTGGCCCTATGATGCCCGGCAACCGGCGCTATACCATGAAACGTACGATGATAATGCGTACCTTGGATAGCGAAACGGTGCTAATTCCAACGGATAAGAGTCGAGATGGAGCGTCTTTGGCTCGTCTCGGCTACTGACCCGAGAGATGAGAGGAGACGAGACGCTTTCATAGTCGACAACCGCCTCCCTGCTCAAAGGGGAGGCTTTTTTAATTCATACAAGGAGGATTAGACGTACCATGAGTGAACAACGTATCCTCGTTACCTATCTCACACAAGCAAAAGACTTGAACAAGAAAGCCCAAGCCATTGCTGTTGGTATGACAGTCGGCTCCTGGACGGACCTGCCGCTTGCCAAGCAAGCTGAGCTAGCACCGTATCTCGGTGAAGCCGTGAGCGCGACACCACTTGCGACACTGGAAAACGGAGAAACACGCGGTCTGATTACCGTCAGCTATCCGACTCGTAATTTTACAGCGGACATTCCATCCTTGTTGACTGGAATATTCGGCAAACTATCGATGGATGGCAAAATCAAGCTCGTCGACATCGTTTTCCCTGACTCATTCCTCCAGGCTTTTCCGGGACCGAAGTTCGGCATTGATGGTCTGCGCGAACGTTTAGGGGCACATAACCGTCCGCTCTTGATGAGCATTTTCAAATCGTGCCTGGGTCTTCCTTTCGACGATCTGAGGACGCAATTCCGGGCGCAAGCCTTGGGTGGAGTCGATCTCGTGAAAGATGACGAAATCTTCTTTGCAGATGACCGTGCTCCTTTTATCGAACGGATCAAAGCGTTCAAGCAAATCGCCCAAGAGACGGAAGCCGAAACAGGCAAGCCCGTCCTCTATGCAGCCAACTTGACTGGACCTGTGCATGAGCTGAACGAAAAAGCGAAACGTGCAGTAGATGCGGGTGCTGACTGCCTCTTGTTCAACGTGCTGGCCTTTGGTTTCGATGCCCTGCATCGTTTGGCAGCCGATCCTGATGTACACGTACCGATCATGGCACATCCAGCATTGGCAGGCGCTTACTATCCATCGCCTGACTACGGCATCGCCACCCCGCTTCTGCTCGGAACGTTGATGCGTGTAGCTGGGGCAGATTTGGTGCTCTTCCCATCTCCTTATGGCAATGTCGCCTTGGACAAAACA
The DNA here is from genome assembly GCF_006715575.1 of Brevibacillus sp. AG162. NCBI lineage: Bacteria > Bacillati > Bacillota > Bacilli > Caryophanales > Paenibacillaceae > Brevibacillus > Brevibacillus sp. AG162. Next base: position 167,594 of record NZ_VFNO01000007.1, on the reverse strand, counting down.
GAAGCGTTGCGGCTCGCCAAGCATTTGACCGACCCGCTGAACGGTGTCCGCCGTTCCTTCCCGGTTCCGTCTGCCGGCATTCATCCAGGGCTGGTTCCACAGCTGTATCAAGACTTTGGTTTAGATCAAATCGTCAATGCAGGAGGCGGAATCCACGGTCATCCCGGTGGAGCAACCGCAGGAGCGAAAGCGTTCGTTGCTGCGATTGAGGCTGTCACCGCTGGCCGAACATTGGAAGAAGCCGCAGCGGAATCACAAGAGCTGGCGATCGCCCTGGAAAAGTGGGGTGGCGCACGATGAGCAAAAAGCTCGTCCTGTTCTGCGATTTCGACGGAACGATTACCGAAAAAGACAACATTGTAGCGATTGTCCGCAAGTTTGCTCCCCCTGAGTGGGAAGCCTTGACGGAGCAAATCCTTTCACAAAAAATAAGCGTTCAGGAAGGGGTCGGCAAGCTGTTTCAGCTCCTGCCCTCCTCCTTGCGCCAGGACATTATCGATTTTATTGTCCAAGAAGCGACCATCCGCCCAGGATTTGCTGAATTCGTGAGCTATTGCCGCGAAGAAGGCATCGAGCTGTTGATCACGAGTGGCGGCATCGACTTTTTCCTGGAGCCTATCCTGGCACCTTTCGATCTCTCCGATGTGCCGATTTACTGCAACGGCAGTGATTTCAGCGGAGAGCGCATCACCATTACGTGGCCCAACGCTTGCGATGAACATTGCTCGAACGGCTGCGGCATGTGCAAGACGACAATCATCCGCCGTTACGATCCAGCATCCCATTTCCGCATCGTCATCGGCGATTCCATCACGGATTTGGCTGGAGCCAAAATCGCTGACTATGTGATTGCCCGTTCCTTCCTCGCTGACAAGGCGGAAGAGCTGCAATTGCCGCATAGCAAGTTTGCCACGTTCCACGATGTGATTCGCATTTTACAGCAAGTCCAACAGGAGGTTGTCTAAATCATGACCGCAACACTCGAACAACGTCTGGATGCCTTTCGCCGTCTGGATGACGCCAAGCTGACATTTGCCCGCCGGGACTGGTTTCCCGGCACCAGTGGCAATCTCTCCATAAAGATACAAAATGATCCCTTGCAATTTGCCGTAACGGCAAGTGGCAAAGACAAAACCAAGCTGTCCCCTGAAGATTATCTGGTCGTGGATCAAGACTCGCGTCCGGTGGATGAAACTGCACTCAAGCCTTCCGCGGAAACACTCATCCACGCTGTCGTCTACAAAACGTTCCCGAAGGCAGGTGCTTGCTTCCACGTCCATACCGTGTGGAACAACCTCATTTCCGAGCTGTACTTTGGACAACGCGCTTTCTCCCTTCAAGGACAAGAGCTGATCAAGGGACTTGGAATCTGGGAAGAAAACGCGCGCATTACTGTTCCGATTGTTGAGAACTTTGCCGATATTCCGACCTTGGCTGCCGAAATTGAAAAAGTGATCACACCAGAAGTTCCTGGCGTACTCATCCGTAACCACGGTATCTACACCTGGGGCGGAAATGACTTCGAAGCCAAGCGCCACCTGGAAGCTTTTGAATTCCTATTCGAGTATCACGCCCGCTGGCTGCAATTGCGCCAAGCAGTCGTGTCCACTACAACCACCAATTAAGGAGGAATAAACGATGGCACAAATTCGTTTTCACGACAACAATGAGTACATTTCAGCACCCGAGGAAGTTGTCTCCTTCCTGGACACTCAAGAGATCATTTACGAAAAATGGGGCGTGGATCGACTTGATCCAAAGCACCGTGATAACTACAGCCCAACCGACGAGGAGAAACAAGAAATTCTCGACACGTTCAAGCCGGAAATCGATGCGATCAGCAAACGTCGCGGTTACTTGACAGCAGACATTATCGTCCTCTCTGACAAAACGCCTAACCTCGACGAGTTGCTGGTGAAATTCAAGGGCGAGCATCACCACACCGACGATGAGTGCCGCTTCTGCGTCGATGGTCACGGTATTTTCGCTATCAAAGGCAAAGACGGTCGCTACTTCGACGTCGAGCTGGAGCCAGGCGATCTGATCTCCGTACCGCCGAACTACCGCCACTACTTCACCCTGATGGACGACCGCAAAATCAAAGCGATTCGCCTGTTCGTCACTCCTGCAGGCTGGGAAGCGATCTATTAAATAAGCAACACCCTGGTCCCGTTCGGATACCAGGGTGTTTTCTTATTTTATGACTCCATTTCCTTTAATCGTCACTTCTGGTTTCAATTGAACCGTTGCTTTTGAAAAGGCTGTCGGCCAGTCATCTTTAACTTTTTTCCATTCCTCATATTCATAGGCTCGCGCATAAAGGCCAAAACCAAAAGGATCCGTCTTGGCTTCCTGGCATTTTTTGATAAGCTGGGCATAGTTCTTGTGGAGTTCTTCGGCAATCATCTGTTCCAGCTTTTTGTACTCTTTTTCCATGTTGAAAGGAAACAGCCTCTCTGATATAGACACACGCAATTTCAACTGAATATCGAAATGGAATGTACCGTCTCGATAGGTCGTCTTCACTTTTTTGTTGACGCCTTTTACAAAAAAGCTGACTCTTTCCTTTACAATGGGATTCTGATCGCTTGGCAACTTAACCGGGAGAGTGACGGATATTTCTCCCTGTTTTCCATGAAGAAGCATCTGCAAGAGAATTGTATCCCGCGGCTCGATCAATCCGGCATAAGCTCCTTTTTTCGTTAACAATGCGGTTCCCATTACTCTCACCGCATGCTTCGTCTTCTTCAACTCCGATATATGGGGCGTCATGCCTTTTTCAAACATTTGCCGATGAAATTCCTGCGCTCTGGTCTTTACCGTCAGATTTCTTTGATTGGCTGTATCAATTAATTTCGTCATATGCAGCGCAAGGCGAGGTTTGTCCTTTGGCTTGTATTCAAACAGCTCGTTCAAAGGGCCATCAAGCATGACCATTCGTGCGTTGACTGTGAACTTCGCATCACGAAAAACGACATCCAATAACCGAAACCAATCCGGGTGCTGCAATAAACGCTTTCCCAGCACAATCAATTGGATTTTGCCTGATACGGTCAGAGCCGTTACGATCTCATCAAAGCCCATTCTCGCTTCTCGCATGCTAGATGCCCGGAGGCCGAATTCCTCTGTTTTTTCTTTTGCTTCCCTGCTGAACACTGGGCTTGTCATATAAATGAGGAGTTCATTTTTTTCATTCAAATCAATTCCGATCATAAGAGAAAGGGTTGCATCCTCGAGATTCAATCGATCGTAACACCCGGTTAGCATCACGATCAAAACGAACGACAAAATGATCCGTATAAACCGCTTCATGCTTCTTTCCCCCCCGCTCCTCGCTTTGACAGCCAAATTGGTCCCCAAGCCAATAGTGGAAGTAAGTAAGCAATTATCAGTCCAACAAAACTCCAGGTCTCTGTCATTTTTTTCAGGTCAACAAAAGAAGGCGTATACACCCAAGCCACAACCGATAGTAGCATCAGGAGCACCCATAAATGCTTTCGATGATCCCGGCTATTGAATAACTGGCTTGTAGAGAAAACGGTGAAATACAGGTAGGTCAATCCCGTTGTCGATAAAATGAACAAGTAAAACGCGAGAAAAATAATATCGATGCGCTCCAGAAAGCGATATTCTATCACCTTCCACAAGTTCAGCGTAGGCCATACATATTCAACGATCTCATCCGGGCAGAAAAAAGCAAAGCAAATGATTGTGATGTACAAATAAACGAGCAAGGTCAGCGTGTTTGCCACGACAATGCCGACTGATGCGTATTGTTTTTTCTGCAGAAAGGGGTAAACAAAATACGCCATTTCAAACCCAAGAAAGGACAAAACCGTAGTCTTGCTGGCTGTCAATATCGGCATCCACCCCTCTTTTATCAGAGGCAAAAAGTGCAACCAATGTGCGTCCTTTAAAGCGGTCGCGAGGACAAGCGGCATCCAGAGAGTGAGATAAAACACCAGCTCAGAATACCTCCCAATCACACGCAGTCCCCCCTGTACGACGATATAGGCGGGAATCGCAAGCAGGATAACAATGATGTACGCAGGTGTCTGTGACAATATCCATACATTAATGATCGCAGTGGTATTGGCAATGAGGACGGTCGTTGCAAGTGCAAAATACATGCCCATCAATATCGTCGCCACTTTTCCCAAATACTTGCCCAACAGGAGGTGGAATATATCGATGATCGTCTTATCCGGGTAACGTTTCATCATATTCGTGGTAACGAGGCTTACGAGCACGGCTGCTGCCCATCCAATAAACAAGGACATCCATCCGTCTGTCCCCGCCTGTTCCGCCAATTCTCGCGGTATTGTCAAGACACCGATCCCGACCTGCGTCCCGTGAATGAGAAGGATGTATTGGAGGACGGACAGCTCGTAATATGCGTACTTTTTCATTTCGCATCCCCCTCTGGCTGATTATCCCCTTGCCGCTTAGCCTGGACCGTTCTGGCTCCCTTGGGGCGATCAAGCATCTTCCACATAGGCAAACGAACAAACAGGTCTTTCCAATCTGAGAAGCGTACAGGAGCCAGAGGACTTCCATAGGGGACACCCAGGGATTGTAACGAAATCAAATGACCAATTAGGGCCATAAGCCCCACTACAATCCCGACGATTCCAAACATCGCCGCCAAGACCATCATGGCAAAACGGATGAGTCTGATTGCGGAAGACATATCGTAATTCGGGATGATAAACGAAGATATCGCGGTAAAAGCCACGACAATCACCATAATGTTACTTACGATTCCGGCTTGGACGACTGCTTGACCGATAACGATACCGCCGACGATACCGACTGTTTGTCCAATTGGAGCAGGCAAGCGAATCCCAGATTCCCGGAGCATTTCCAGTGTGAGCTCCATGAGCAGCGCTTCCAGCAAAGGAGGAAACGGCACTTTTTCGCGCGACTCTCCGATCGACAGGATCAAATCGAGCGGGATGACCTCATAATTGAATGAAATCAACGCAATATAGATCGCGGGCAAAAAAGTGGCCACGATAAAAGCCAGGTATCGAAGCAAGCGAATAAATGAAGCAACAGGCCAGCGTATGCTGTAATCATCGACATTTTGGAAAAAGGAAACAAAAGAAACGGGAGCAATCATTACGCTTGGTGATCGATCAACGACAACGGCAATCTTCCCTTGAAGCAAATGAGAGCTGGTCGTATCAGGTCTTTCCGTTGTGATGAACTGTGGAAAAGGGGAGTATGGATTATCCTCGATATACTCCTCCAGCTCTCCTGTATTGAGGATCGAATCAACCTTGATTCGTCCAAGCCGATCTTCCAGCTCCTGCAGCACCTGCGGATTGACGACATCGGCCAAATACATGATAGAGAGCTTTGTCCCCCCTCGTTCTCCGATCCAAATCTCTTTGATTTTCAGCTCGCGGTTAGGAATATAGCGGCGAATTAAGGCGATGTTTTGGGAGTCGGTTTCGACAAATCCTTGATGAGCTCCCTTCAGTGAGGCCTCCAGCTGCGGGTCTTCAAGAGCCCTCTGCGGCCATCCATTTGTCTCGACCACGAGCGCTTCTTTTCGTCCCTCGATAAATAGAACGCTGCTTCCCTTCAAAATATCGTTTTCTACGGTCTGAAAGTCGTATACAACGGACACCTTACCAACGGATAACAGGTCAAAAATACTGGGGCTTTCTCCTTCTCTATGAGACAACAGGGGACGAAGCACGTTATTGTTTATAGAGTTTTTGTCAACCAATCCGGTTAGATAGACAAGTGTGACCTTACCACCCGCATGTCGGCTGTCAAACGTCCGTATCACCAAATCAGGCGTCATCGTAAAGATCGCATTCAGCTCAGCAATATTATCGTCTAATCGCTCACTGATCTCACGAACATGGATAGGCGCACTCGAGTGGCTAATCCTGTCTTTGACCGATGTCTTTTTTCTTCTTAGCCACCCTCTCATCGCCATTTCGTACACTCCCGCCCTTTGCGAAGTATGTTCTGTTAGCGTTCGTGAGAGCTTCCCAAAATATGCATGCGAATTGGCACATCCTGCCGCCAAATCGAATAAATCCCAACGCCCTGCAAATACTGTTGGGAGTACGAGTGATTTGAACCAACCATATCATTCAGTACTTGTTGCCGCAGCTCATGCAGCTTTTCGTCAACGAACAGATAAACAATGAAAAGGAGCAAAGTCTGAGCTTTGCTCCCTTTCCCATTTACTGTTTGGAACTACACCACATATGCTCCCGCTTCGATCACACGATCCGCAATGGAACGCTTGAGTGCCACCGTGTTGATCGGCGTGCGGCGAGTCAGCTTTTTGAGGATCGAGAGGCGCAGACGAAGCTCGTCGCCCTCTTCCATCGCCGCCAATGCTTCTTTTGCCCAGCCTTCGATACGATCGAACGCCTCATGCACATACACAGCGGTCATTTCCAGCTTTTGCTGCTCGGCTTCGATGCCATTTGCTGCCATTGCTTTCTCTGTCCGCTTCACGATGCTGTCCATTGCATACAGCTCGATCAGCATGTCAGCCGCGAATGCCAAGAGTTCCTGTTCTTTGGACATCGCCTGTTGGTATTTCATCAGCGCAGAACCAGCCACCATCAAAATGATTTTGCGCGTGATGTTGATCAGATGCTTCTCCATAGCCAAAGGGGCATCTTCAATCTCTTCCGGATAATAGCTCATCAGATCTGCTTGCAGGCTGCTTGCTGCTTGCATAAGCGGCAGCTCGCCTTTCATCGCCTTTTTCACGAGCGTATCCGGGATGAGCATGCGGTTGATTTCGTTCGTTCCTTCGAAAATGCGGTTAATCCGCGAGTCACGGTACATGTTCTCGATCTCATACTCGGACATAAAGCCGTATCCACCGTGGATTTGCACGCCTTCGTCCACGCAGTAATCCAAAACCTCCGTGGCAAATACTTTATTGATCGAGCATTCGATTGCATAATCGGCAATCGCCTTCGCAACCTCCGCGCCATCATCTGCTTTCTCACCCAAGCGAGTCAGCGCTGTATCGAACAGACCCACTGTCCGATAGACGGAGCTTTCAGCCGCATACGTTTTCACTGCCATGTTCGCCAGTTTGTTTTTGATTAAGGTAAAGTTGGCAATTGGTGTTTTGAACTGCTTGCGTTCTTTTGCGTAGTTTGTAGCGAGTTCCACCGCTTTTTTCGAGGAGCCGACTGCGCCCACTGCGAGCTTGTAACGACCAACGTTCAAGATGTTGAACGCGATCACGTGACCTCTTCCAGGCTCACCGAGCAGATTGGCTACCGGCACAGGTACATCTTGCAAAATGACTGTGCGTGTCGAGGAGCATTTGATCCCCATCTTCTTCTCTTCCGGTCCAAACGAAACACCTGGGAATGTGCGCTCGACGATAAAGGCAGTAAATTTCTCGCTATCAATTTTCGCGTATACGATAAACACATCAGCAAAGCCAGCATTTGTGATCCATTGCTTCTCTCCGTTGAGAATATAGTGCGTGCCATCTGCGGAGAGCGTCGCTGTCGTTTTCGCACCCAGCGCATCTGAGCCAGAGCCTGGCTCTGTCAGGCAGTAAGCAGCGATTCGTTTTCCAGACGCCAGATCAGGCAGGTAACGCTGTTTTTGCTCCTCGTTTCCAAAGTACACGATCGGCAGTGAGCCGATACCGACATGGGCGCCATAGCTGAGTGCAAAGCCGCGAGCCAGCGAGAACTTTTCTGTGACGAGTGCAGTGCTGACTTTATCCAGCCCCAGTCCCTCGTATTTCTCCGGAACGTCACCGGCTAACAGACCGAGCTCCCCTGCTTCCTTCAACAGACGAACCGAAATATCAAATTGGTGGTTTTCAAGCTCTTCCAGATGAGGACGAACTTCATTGTTCACGAAATCCTCTGTCGTCTTGGCGATCATCTTTTGCTCTTCGGTGTATTCTTCTGGCACGAATACATCATCAGCTGAACCTGCATCGATCAAAAAGCTTCCACCGCGGATCAAATCTTTTGTTTCTGCCATTACTATCCCTCTCCTTATTTTAAAATTAGATCATCTCAAAAACGCCAGCGGCTCCCATTCCCCCGCCGATACACATCGTAACGACTCCGTATTTGCCGCCTCTGCGCTTCATTTCATTCAAAAGCTGGACGGTCAGCTTGGCACCACTGCAACCGAGTGGATGCCCTAATGCGATTGCCCCGCCATTTACATTGACCTTTTCAGGATCGAGTCCCAACTCGCGAATCACGGCAATCGATTGAGAAGCGAATGCTTCGTTTAACTCAAACAGATCGACATCCTCCAAGCTGATTCCCGCCAGCTTCAACGCTTTTGGAATCGCGACAACCGGACCAATCCCCATGACGTCAGGGTCTACACCGCCAACCGTAAAGGAACGGAACTTGGCAATCGGCTCGACACCCAGCTCGGCTGCTTTTTCGGCAGACATCACGAGAACTGCTGCCGCGCCGTCGCTCGTTTGCGAAGAGTTTCCTGCCGTTACGCTGCCTTGCACGTGAAAGACCGGCCTGAGCTTGGCGAGTGCCTCCATCGTCGTGTCCGAGCGCGCTCCTTCATCCTTGTCAAAAATACGTTCCTGGACGTGGACCTTGCCAGCTTCATCCACGAAATGCTGCTTGACTGTCAATGGTACGATTTCATCTTGGAATTTCCCTGAAGCAATCGCAGCCGTCGCACGCTGATGGCTTTGCAGAGCAAAAGCATCCTGATCCTCACGAGAAATGTTGTACCTCTTCGCTACTTCTTCAGCCGTATGCCCCATGCTCATGTACGCTTCCGGCTTCGTTTCAACCAGAGTCGGATTGAGTGCAATTTTGTGACCGAGCATTGGCACCAGACTCATGCTCTCCACCCCGCCAGCGACAACCACATCGGAGCTGCCGACCATGATCTGCTGAGCAGCGTAAGCAATCGTCTGCAAACCGGAAGAGCAAAAGCGATTGATCGTGATTCCCGATACATTTGTCGGCAATCCGGCACGCAGTCCGATCAAGCGAGCCATATTCATGCCTTGCTCGGCTTCCGGTACAGCCGTCCCCATGATGATATCCTCGATATCCGCCGGATCGAGCTGTGGCACGCGTCGCAACAGGTCGCTTACAACTGCGGCTCCCATATCGACTGGATGAAAATCCTTGAGACTTCCTTTTTTCGCTTTCCCGATAGCGGTGCGGGCCCCCGCGACAATAACTGCTTCTCTCATCGTTATCCCTCCCTCTTCCTAGTTACGCAAAGGCTTGTTTTTGGTCAGCATATGCTGCATCCGTTGCTGGCTTTTCGGTGTCTTGATCAGTTCGAGGAACGCTTGCTTTTCCAGCTCCAGAATGTAGCTTTCTGTCACTTCTGTACCCGCCGGCACGTTACCACCAGACATGACATAGGCAACTTTGCTTGCGATCAGTTCATCATGCTCGGAAATATATCCACTCTTCTTCATGGCATAAATATTTTGGCGCAGGTTCGCATAACCCGTTTCTCCGATGACGCGAATTTTGCGTGGCGCTGGCGGCGTGTAGCCCTCTTTATCCATCGCGAGCACCAGCTGCTTCGCATCGTATAGCAGATGATCAGCATTCACGCTGATGCGGTCAGTCGGTCGCAGGTACCCCAGATTGATGGCTTCCTGACCACTCGTAGATACCTTTGCCATGGCAATGGCTTCAAACGCCTTCGCAACGAATGGGAACGGATCAACTGGCACGCTGCCTCCCTCTGGAACGTTTTCCATTGCTCGGAACAGCATCTCCTTCGTTCCTCCGCCACCTGGCAGAAGTCCTACTCCCACCTCTACCAGTCCGAGGTACGTCTCTGCCGATACCTGCACGCGATCCGCGAGATAGACCACCTCGACACCGCCGCCCAGTGTCATGCCGAACGGCGCTGCGACGACTGGACGATGCATGTAGCGCAGTGCCCGTGCTGTTTTGTGGAAGTTCGTGACGAGCATATCGAGCTCCAGCCAGTTCTCATCCTGAGCTTCCATCAGCGCCATGGCGAGATTCATCCCGACGCAGAAGTTTTTGCCTTGATTACCGATAACTAGGCCAGCGAAGTTCTTTTGCACTTCCTCTGCGGCCTGGCTTGCCATGTGCAGGACATCCATCCCGAGTGCATTGTGCGGGGAGGTGAATTCCAGACATGCGACTCCATCGCCCAAATCGATCAAGGCGGCACCCGCATTTTTCTTGATCAGCTTGCCTTGTTCCTTAAGGGCGGCCAGGTTGATGTTTTCCTTGCTCTCTTCGATGTCCTTGTAAGTGCCTCCGATAGAAAACACACTGCGCTTTCCTTGCTCTTTTTGATAAAAGGAGGTTTTCCCACTCGCGAGCAGCTCCTCAACGAGTGCTGGAATCTTCTCGTTTTCCTCACGCATTCTTGCCACTGACTTTTCGAGACCGATAGCATCCCATGTTTCGAACGGCCCCATCTCCCAGCCGAAGCCCCACTTCATGGCCTGGTCAACAGAGACGATATCGTCTGCGATCTCATGCGCCTTTTCAGCAGAGTACAGCAGTACCTTTTTGAAGACACTCCAGACGAACTCACTGCCCTTGTCCTTGCCGTATGCGAGCGCTCTCAACTTCTCAGGCAAAGTCTTGGCTGTTTTGGCTGCTTCGAGGGAAGCGAACTTCGGCCTCACACTTGGACGGTATTCCAGCGTGTCAACCGACAGAGCCATAATCTCTTTGCCTTTCTCTGTCTTCACCTGCTTGAAAAAGCCTTGACCAGCCTTTTGCCCGATCCATCTTTTCTCCACCATTTGCAGAACGAACTCCGGCACTTCAAAAACCGAGCGCTCCTGCTCATCCGTGCTTTTATTCCTGACGTTACCAGCCACATGTACGTACGTATCCAGTCCGACGACATCGAGTGTGCGGAACGTCGCGCTTTTTGGACGGCCGATGACCGGTCCTGTCAACGCATCTACCTCATCTACCCCAAGCCCCAGTCGCACCATTTCGTGGATCGAAACCTGCAATCCATATGTACCGATGCGATTAGCGATAAAGTTAGGCGTATCCTTGCAAACGACCATTCCTTTGCCGAGCACATGCTCACCAAAATGCTTCATGAAAGAGATAACTTGCGGGTCTGTATCAAGACCTGGGATCAGCTCCAACAGTTTCAAGTAGCGCGGTGGGTTAAAAAAGTGCGTGCCGAGGAAATGCTTGCGGAAGTCATCAGAGCGTCCCTCTGCCATTTCGTTGATTGAAACCCCGGACGTATTGGAAGACACGATGGTCCCTGGCTTGCGATGCGCTTCTACCATGGCGAAGACGCTTTTCTTCACCTCGATGTTCTCGACAACTACCTCAATAATCCAATCGACCTCGCTCAAGCAAGCCAGATGGTCTTCGAAGTTACCAACTGTAATCAGGTCGATGTTCTTTTTATCGTAGAGCGGCGCCGGCTTCTCCTTCAAAAGTCGGTCACGGCCCGCTTGTGCGATCCGGTTTTTCACCACGCTATCAGACAAAGAAAGTCCTTTTGCACTCTCATCTGCTGTTAATTCACGCGGCACGATGTCCAGTAAATAAGTGGGAATACCGACGTTGGCTAAATGTGCTGCGATCCCGGCGCCCATGACGCCTGAACCGAGAACTGCCGCCTTGCGAATTTTGCGTTCCATCTCCAAATCCTCCTTTTTAAAAACCTAGTCATGGCTTATTCATGGTCAAAAGAATGGCCTCGCAACAGTGAATACCTAATATTCAGACTAGCAGATCATTTTTAAAACTTCTACTTTCTCTATAGATATTCCTGTGTACATCAGCACATGTCTCATGTTGAATGAATGCTCATTCAGTGTGTGGGTTAAAAAATGACATCCCACGTTTTGGCTGTCTTACACGCCCGGAGATGCTACGCTCCCACCAACTGAATCACCGTTCAGTTTTTATTGTAATCGAAAATTCTGTCAGTTGCAATCGTCACTTCACGAATGAAAAGAAAAGGGGCACTCTGTTGTCCAGTCCCCCTTTTTCTGTGCTACTTTTGCGAGTAAATCAGTGTGGTGATCTTGCGTCCGTAAGTATTGGACGCGTCTTCTTCCAATCGGTATTCAATCTGGAAGTCTCCGTTTTTCGGGTCTAGGTAATGAGCTATTACCCAAAGGGCTTTCGAATTGTTTTCGTCTGCCTTGACCGATACTTTTACCGGTCCATTGTAGGAGGGCACTTGCTCCAGCTTTGCCATGCTTTTGAGCGCATCGTCTGTAAAGAGCGCAGATAGCTGCTTCTGATTTTTTGTTTCGTACGCCAAATTCGCTGCTCGTAAATACACCTGCGCGATGTGCTGCTGATTCGCAGGCGAACCCCGGAACTGTGAAGCTACATCTATCCGGTAATAATCGATCAGTCGATCCATGACAACGACGTATTCCGCACGTGTCAGGATCTTGTTCGGAGAAAAGGTCTTGTCCGTGTGAAACAGATTGAATTCCCGGATAGCCAGTGGGTACGGTGAATATGTATCCCGATAGAATCGGTCGCGTTTCCATTCGTAATGGCTGTTAAAGAAAGAGACTGCATCCTGTGGTTTAATATTGGCTGTACGGAATTTTTGCGGTGCCAGCATGTGAAATAGTATCAAGCTGGCCTCTTCTCTCGTCAATGGCCACTGCATCCCGGCACTGGACATCCACCAGTCCGGATTTTCCTTCTCTTGCTTTTTCATCAGGTGCCCGGTTTCAGCCAAATATAGATAGTACAGCATCCGGTCTCCGGGATCAAACTTGCCCAGATCGTCCGTTTCGATTTTCATCATGGTCTTCAGATTGCTCAGCAGTTGATCTACTTCCCCCCGGAGTAGATAGCGATGATCCAGGTTTGGCTTACGTTCTGGCTTTTCTATCGGACCATATACCGTTTCAAATACGCGATTCAGCATAGCCAAAGCTTCGCCTCGAGTAATCGGCTTGTTTGGGTAAAAAGGCTGATATCCCTTCCTCTTTACGATGCCCAGATCCGCCATTTCGTCGATGTGCTCACGCGCCCAATGTCCCTGTATGTCCGTATACATGCCAGGTGCAGCCGCATTCGCACTCCCTGAAAAAACGCTTTGCACCACTAGCAGTGCCAAGAGAAAAACGATTGCAAAACGTTTTACCATGACTTACGATAACTCCTTTCTTTCCATGATCATTCCTTACTCCCTTTTTTTGGAATTCGCCCCCAGTAGCATCCATTCCTGCCCTATTGGTCTATTTTCCTGGGTCTGATCTCTCTCTTTCTTGTATCGGGAGGAAAACGGAACTTTGTTATACTTTTTCAAAACAAATGAAAAAGAGCCGCACTTTTTATGAGCGGCCCAATTATATCCTTTTTCTCTATGCGCTGACTATCCTTCAATCTGCTCTAACCAGCCTGATCCCTTGGTCACGAGCAGCCGATATAAGAAAATGTTGATGAGAGTGAACAGGACGATAATCCCAAGAGAGGTCCCTGTCATGGATATCCCTAAAGAAAAACTGGCGAGGACGACTAGGCCTCCTGCCATAAGGCCTAATTACCAGTGGGAAAAGAAAAAAAGCCGTCGGTTATCCCTACGGCTCTCATAATTTAGTCTTGTGGTACAAAACTGCCATCACGCAGCATAGTCAATTCACCCATGATGAATGCTAAATCTTCGCTTTCGCCGAACTTGCCACTTTCCTCCAACGCTTCCAAACGACGCAGAAGCATGTTGGCAAAGTCTTGAATCTGTACCGGATGTGCCTCCATGTCAGCCTCATCCAAAATTTCAAAACTAGTCAAGGCTTCCAAGTGGGTCACGATACGGAAACCGCCGATTTCCCCGAGAAACTCTTGCTTGTTCATTTTTGATTTCTCCAATTTTTGCAGCATGGACAAAATATCATTCGCTACCACGCTCGGAAAAGCAACCTGATAAAAGTTGCGATTTTTCGCTTCCTCGGTTTTGATAATCAGAACATCAATACCGTCCAGCTTCTTCGCTTTTTTGCCAAACCCAAACATATATTCCACCTCAATCGTTCGATCTGTCCAACTCTCTCCATGATAGACATAATCCGAGAGTCAGACAACCCCTATCCATATATTAACTGGGCTATTTGTCTTTTTTGACACACACGCTAACGTTATACGACTGCTCCCAAGTGAGGTGTGCCATGAAAATCAACTGGAAAAACTGGATGTTTATTCTCGCTCTCTCTTTGCTCGTCACAGGATGCATGACGCAAGTAAAGCAGGAGCAGGAAAAAAACAAGGCCAAAACACAGAGCAAGCCTGCCAAGCAGTCTGCCATCCAAAAGCTTGGCGATAACAAAATGGATGTCGTCCTCTTTTTGAAGCAAGCCGAGCATCAACTGGAAAATGTATATTATGCTGCTGCGGACAATGGGAAGGGAAAAACTGTGTTTGAGGATGGTCTTGTCTTTCGCGAATTGCCTGAGCGCTTCGACAGTAAAGACAAGATAACGGATTACTTCGGTCGTTTTTGGAGTCGCCCAATGGCAGAAGCCATGTACGACAACATGACAACCAAGCTGGTAAAGGAAAAACTATACGTAGCAATCCCCCGTGTCGACTATCCGACTTTGATCTCGGTTCGAAACACGACTGTCCAAAAAAGCAATGGAGAACTCAGTGTGACCGTGGAAGATGCAACCGATTCCTCCTTTGCTTCTGACCGCACGCTTCGCTACCGACTCGTGCGCGATCAAAAGAGCAAACGGTTCGAAATCAAATCACGGATGGGCGCTTACGGGAATGAACAATTTCAATAAGCCTCTTGACATTTCTGGCGGACCAAGCGAATAATAGTGAATTAATAAGCACATAGTGAGCGGCAATGACGGGGAATAGTAAAACCGCCCTTCAGGTCCAGAGAGCGAAATCCACCGGCTGAGAGGTTTCGTCCTTGAATCGGTTTGAACCCACCCCAGAGCATCCAGGGAAGACCTGGACAGGTTTCTTTCACCTGTTATCAAAGAAAGAGAGCCGGGCGTTTCTTGGCTGAAGTATGCCTTCAGTCCAAAACGTCAAATAAGGTGGTACCGCGTGAGGTTATCAAGCCCTTTCGTCCTTATCAAAGAGACGAGAGGGCTTTTTTGTATGCAAGAAGGGGGTTTTACGCATGAAAAAGGGGAAATTGCGTTTGGTAGTAAAGGTGGGGAGCAGTTCGATTGCAGCAGGTACAGGCGGTGTTGATCCGGCGAAAATGTCGCTGCTCGTCTCCGCTATCAGCCAATTGCGTGAAGCGGGTCATCAGGTTGTCTTAGTCTCCTCGGGAGCTGTCGCCAGCGGCTATCAAAGTCTCGGCTATCAGCAGCGACCGCGATCCTTGGCAGCCAAGCAGGCAGCCGCGGCCATCGGGCAGAGCTTGTTGATGCAAACCTATACGCAAATGTTCGGCGCCCATAACTTCAGCGTGGCGCAAATCTTGCTGACACGCGGTGACTTTTCTCACAAGGAACGGTATCAGCACGCATTCTCCACGTTGTCACTGCTATTGGATAAAAACATTTTGCCAATCATCAACGAAAACGACACGGTATCCGTAGCGGAATTGACCTTCGGAGACAATGATATGCTTGGTTCTCTCGTCGCTGGTCTCGTCCATGCCGATTTGTACATGATCCTGACTGATACGAATGGCTTGTACGACAAAGACCCGCGTTATCATGCGGATGCCAAACACATGGGCTGGCTCGAATGTGTGACGGACGAAATCGAGGCACTTGCAGGCGGAGCTTCCCAACTGGGAACAGGCGGTATGCGCTCCAAGCTGATCGCAGCCAAAACCGCCCAATCATTAGGAATTCCGAGCTTTATCGGAAAATTGACGAATACCACGGGTTTACTGGAGGTCCTCACTGGCAACGGGAATGGCACCTACGTCAACTACCATCCAGAAGCACCTACTACGAACGGCGTTCCTACACGCAAGCAATGGATTGCGCTTCACTCCCCTACCCGCGGAAAAATCACGGTTGATAGCGGTGCAGCGGAAGCGATTTTGGAAAACAGCAAAAGCTTGCTCTTGGCAGGTGTCCGCGATGTATCCGGTATGTTCGAGCAAGGTGAGGTAATCGAGGTTTACTGTGAGGGTACGTTGATCGGTCGCGGTATCAGCAGATTCACTGCAGCACAGTTAAGTGATTTTCTTTCCCCTGATAACGTAACGCGACACAGCGGTACTGTCATACATCGCGATGAATGGACGCCTGTCATCTAAACAATCCATGCAGATAGAAAAAGGAGTTGGAGAAACCATGGAAAGCTTGAAGGAAAAAGTGCATACACAAATGAGCCTGGCCAAACAGGCTTCACGAAAAATGGCAATACTCTCTCGCAAAGTAAAAGACCAGGTGCTCGTCGCAATCGGCAACCAGCTGCTGGCTGATGAGACTGTCATTCTCTCAGAAAACGCCAAGGACATCGCCCTCGCGGAAGCAGATGGTCAGCCTGCCTCCTATCTGGATCGTCTCCTGTTGACGCCGGAGCGAATTGCACAGCTCGTGGATAGCCTGACGCAACTGGTATCCCTCGATGATCCGGTCGGGGAACGGATCGACTCATGGACACGGCCAAACGGACTTTTCATCGAACAAATCCGCGTCCCTCTCGGTGTCATTGGAATGGTGTACGAAGCCAGACCGAACGTCACCGTAGACGCAGCAGCTATCGCTATCAAAACAGGCAATGCGATCGTCTTGCGTGGCAGCCACAGCGCTGTTCACAGCAATCTCGCATTGGTGACTAGCATTCGTCAAGCGCTCACTGCGACCGGACTTGACGCGGAAGCGGTGCAGTACTTGCCTTTTGCCGAACATGCCTCTGTCGATTACTTGTGCACCGCCAATGGTCTCGTCGATGTCATCATCCCTCGGGGTGGCGCAGGACTGATCCAGCGGGTTCTGCAAATCGCAAGCGTTCCTGTACTCGAAACAGGCGTTGGCAACTGCCACATTTATGTGGATGAAGCCGCTCAATATAACATGGCTGAAAGCATCGTGATCAATGCCAAAACAAGTCGGCCTGCCGTCTGCAATGCTGCCGAAACACTGCTCGTACACCGCAGCTGGCCACAGGAAAACCAACGTGCCTTGCTTCAAAAACTCCTGGCGAAGGGCGTTGAGCTCCGTGCTTGTGAGCGTACGATAGAGCTGCATTCCGACCTAGCCGCTCAATTGCACCATGCTACATCAGAGGACTGGGATACGGAATACTCTGCGCTGATTCTGGCGGTTCGCACTGTCGATAGCTTGGGCGAGGCCATTGACCATATTACAGCGCATACTTCCGGCCATTCCGAGGCAATCGTAACGGAAGATGAAATCACAGCCCGTCAGTTTTTGACTGCGATCGATGCCACAGCGGTGTATCACAACGCCTCTACCCGCTTTACAGATGGTGGAGAATTCGGCTTTGGTGCGGAGATCGGCATCAGCACGCAAAAGCTTCACGCTCGTGGGCCAATGGGCTTGCCAGCACTCACTTCTTACAAGTATGTCGTACGCGGAAACGGCCAAATTCGATAGTCCAAAGGGAGGGAATCACCATGAGTAACCAAACAACAGCGATTACAGAAGGGCGGATCGGCTTTCTCGGTGCAGGCTCGATCGTGGAGGCCATGCTTTCCGGTATCGTAAAGAAAGGCTTACTCCCTTCTGAGCGTATTTCCGTCACCAACCGCAACAACATGGAGCGTTTGGAGCAGTTGGCAAATGACTACGGGGTAACTGCTGCCCAGGACAAATTTGACGTAGTCCGCTCTTCCGATATTTTGATTTTGGCCATCAAGCCGAAGGATGCAGCAGAGGCTTTGCAGGATTTACGTGGGGTCGTTCGTTCTGACCAATTGATCATTTCGGTGGTCGCTGGCGTCTCTACCAGCTTGATCGGAGAGTGGGTCGGTGCAGAGTGCCCGATCATCCGCACAATGCCCAATACATCGTCTGCGGTTGGTCTGTCTGCTACAGGAATGTGCGCGAATCCTTTTGTCCAGGAAGAGCACCGCGAACTGGCTACCAAACTTTTCGAAGCAATTGGCACCGTATATGAAGTCGCCGAGGAAGAGCTGGATATCATTACTGGATTGTCTGGAAGCGGTCCTGCTTACATTTACTATTTGGTCGAAGCCATGATGGGGGCGGGTGCCACAGCGGGACTGGATCGGGAAATGGCACGCCAATTAACACTGCAAACCGTGATTGGCGCGGCACATATGCTGCTCGATACACGCGAAGAGCCTTCCATTCTCCGCCAAAAAGTAACGAGTCCGGGTGGAACGACCCAGGCAGGACTGGAAGTATTGGAAGCCTATCAATTCCAGGAAGCCGTCACTGCAGCCATTCTTCGTGCTGCGGAAAGATCGCGGGAGATGGGGGCACAATATCAGTAAAGTCGTTTTGTCCCCCTTCCTTGTCATGTATAATAAAAAAGATCAAGCATAGTCGAGAAAAATGACGAAGGAGGTCCCATGGAAATTTACGCCTTGTACGGCACCAGTGGAACAGGAAAAAGCACCAGTGCATTAGAACTTGCTCACCGAATGAACATCGACGCCATTATTGATGATGGCATCCTGATTTACCAGGGACGCAAGGTGGCCGGAACCTCTGCCAAATATGAGAAGACAAAAATTCAGGCGGTAAAACGAGCTATTTTTCATTATAAGGAGCACGCTGAAGAAGTCCGACAAAGTCTTGGCGAGATTCAACCAAGCCGACTACTCGTATTAGGAACTTCGCAGCGGATGATTGGTCGTATCGTCGAAGCCCTGCATTTGCCTTTTCAGGTGGACTTCATCCCGATTGAATCCATCAAGCCTCCTCAGGAAATCGAGGCTGCCCGCTACGTAAGGGAAACAATGGGCAAGCACACAATACCGATTCCGCGTGTGGAAGTAGAAAAAGATTTTCTCCAGCTCCTCATTTCTTCTGCCCAACAGATTTTCAGCTCGAAAAAAGAAGTCATTGGGGAAACAACCGTGGTTCATCCTCCGTTTTCAGGCGGACGCATCATGATTCATCCTCAGGTGTTACGAAAAATCGTGCAAGCGGCCTGCGACCAGTTTGACGAGGTCCATCATGTGGTCAAAATCGTCTCCAGCTTTGAGGATTTGCCTCGGTTTCAGGTTTCGATTGCTCTTAAACTGCCTTACCTGACAAATATTCCAGCACTTATCTATGCACTTCAATCTACGTTGTACAAAGAAGCTCAATATTGTCTCAATATCGCTCCTGCCAGCATCGACATCGTCGTTTCTTCCTTGGAGCTATCCTGATCCGGTCCTTTGCGACCGGATTTTTTTTGGCTGCAATCCTCAGGGGTTACATCCTCACTTGTTGCTTATCCTATACATGATTCCATCTGAAAGGAGCAACCCGATGCCATCCATCCTGCCTTCCAAGCCCTTTACACAAGCACCGATTCCCGAACCTCCCAAGGTCATCTCGACGAAGGACTTGAGCTACCTCAAGGATGCTTTGTCATGGGAACTGATCGCTTTCAAAAAGCTGCATGCTTTCGCACAGCAGGCTACTGATCCTCAGGTCAAGCAATGTCTGGAGCAGCAAGGACAAATGCACCAGCGACACTACCAAAAACTGCTGAGTCACCTGCAAAACAACAACACCGCAGTAATGGCGACCCTTCCGCAGACACAGTCCCAGCAACAGCAACAGCAATCCCAACCACAACATCAAATGCAATAAGGGAGGAATCGGGATGCCAAACCAAAACCAGATCGCCAATCCGCAATCCGGTCAGCTGCCACAAGTAAAAGGTCCGCAAATGAACGATCGTGACTACCTCAACGACTGTCTGGCTACCTGCAAATACTTGACAGATAACTTTAACGTCGCCGTTCGTGAAGCCAGCCATCAGCAGCTTTATGATGACATGCTGCAAATTTTGAATGAAACCCATCAGTCAGCACGCGATGCTTTCAATCTCATGTTCCAAAAGGGATGGTACAAGCTGGAAGCTGCCCAGCAGCAACAACTGCAACAAGCTTATCAGCAGTATAGCGGGTACTCCACGCAGTTCCCCTACCACTGAAATAACGGAAGACACCTGACATAACACAGGTGTCTTCTTCTCATTATCTCCTGCCACGCAGAAGGTGTGATAATACAAACAGCGCCTTTTCCATGTCGGCTTCCTCTGCGTACACGTAGGACAAGCGAAGATGATGACTATCCGTATGATCATAAACAAAGCCGGGGTTTAACAGGACACCTTTTGCCAGTGCTTCTGTAAAAAGCTTGCGCATCGAAACCGCCTGATGCAGACGCAGCCAAATATAAAAACCGCCATGTGGAATACGCCAATCTGCCAAATCGTCAAACCAGCGGGCAAGCCATTCACACATCCTGTCCCTTCTGTGTCGCAGTGCCGCTCTTAGCTGATCCAGATGCCGGGAATATCTCCCGCTTGTGAGCCATTCTGTCGCCACCCATTGGGAAATAGCACTCGCTCCGTAGTCCGTTTGCATTTTCACATCCGCGAGGCGTTCAATGACAGGCTCTGGCCCTACAATCCAGCCAATCCGCAGCCCCGGACTGAGTGTTTTGGACAAGCTGCCCAAATACAAGACTAACCCGCTCTGATCCCTCGCCTTCAACGGCAAGGCCCCCGGCTCGTCTAACCACAATTCTCCATAAACATCGTCTTCCAATACAGGCAGTCTCTCCCGCTCACAGGCAGCCAGGACTTGCTCCCTTCGATTCTCTGACAGGCTAATCCCCGTCGGATTGTGGTAAGCCGAAATCGTATAGAGCAGTGCCGCGTTATGCGCCTGTTTTTGTCTCGCTAACACTTGGGGAGAGATTCCTTCCGCATCCATCGGCACACCAACCAGACGCATTCCCGAGGATTGAAACAAAGGCAGTGAGAATAAATACGAAGGCTGTTCGAGCAAGATGGCAGATCCACGGTGAAGGATGCCAATCGATATCAACTGCAAAGCTTGAAGGGCCCCCGAAACGATCAAAATAGAAGCCGGAGAAGCTTCGATCCCCCTGCTCCGCAAATGATCGCTGATCGCCTGGCGCAAAGGCAACAGCCCTTTTGGCTCCGAATATCCGAGATGAGTCATTCTGCCCTGCAAGCTAGCCATGACCTCTTCCATCTCCGCAACTGGAATCAAGCTCGGCGAAAGCTCCCCTGTCCCCAAGCGAATGTACCTCGGGTCTGGCTCATAACGATTGATATCCTGAATCGTCGGCGAGTTGGGGAGATGCGCCCCTGCCTGAACGTAGCCTAGCCAATTGGGTGGAGGGGCGGTCGTCAATAAGGACCACGTGTTGTTGCTAACGACGGAGCCACTGCCTACTGTCGCTTCAATGAATCCATCCGCTTTTAGCTCTTCCAACGCCGTCACCACCGTACTGCGGTTTACATCAAAGGCTTGCGCTAACGCTCTTTGTGTTGGCAATTTACTATTGATCGGCCATTCACCGCCTGCGATTTTCCCCTTAATATAAGCCACGATCTGCGCGTAGATCGGGATGTCAGATGATTTGTCAGGCTTCCAGTCTATCGTCAGCACAGGCACATTCCTCCTCGTTTTATCATTGTACAAATTGGTTGGTTTGGATGTAAACCAATTGGCTGGAGACAACGGATTCACAACCGTGAATAATGACAGTAATGCAGATGGCCTTTGCATCGAGAGAGAAACGGGGAGGAAATGATCATGCTGGAAGCGATTTTGCACGGTTTTGTGCTTGCTTTTGGACTTATTTTACCGCTCGGCGCACAAAATGTTTTCGTTTTTAATCAGGGGGCTCTACAACCTACATTACTTCGCGCCATGCCTGTCGTACTGACTGCGGCACTCTGTGATACGCTGCTCATTTTATTGGCGGTATTGGGAGTCTCTTTGGTCGTATTGACAGTCACATGGCTGAAAACGGTTCTGTATATCGTCGGCTTCTTCTTTTTGGTGTACATGGGGTATTTAACTTGGCGCAGCCGTCCAAATACGGAGGATGAAGAAAAAGAGCGCTTTTCAGCCAAAAAACAGATCATGTTTGCTGCCTCTGTCTCCCTGTTGAACCCGCATGCGATTCTCGATACGATCGGCGTGATCGGCACCAGTTCACTCAGTTATACCGGAACAGAAAAATGGGGCTTTACGTTTGCCTGTATCCTCGTATCCTGCCTCTGGTTTTTTGGCCTTTCCGTAGCTGGTCGCACGGCAGGACGATTGGACCGTTCTGGAAAATTGCAGCGCGGCCTCAACATGGTTTCAGCTGTGATTATGTGGGGAGTGGCCGCCTATATGGCAGCCCAATTACTCTTAACGTAAAGAGTTAGTGAAAAAGTGCATAATCCCCACCTCCTCCACTCAAAATACTCCTATTCGGGTTTTTGAAGTGGAGGTTTGTTTATGCTTTTTACCAAATCGGACGCACTCTTGGATGATTTGTATGAGATTGCGAAAAATGTACATCAAACAGCGATCTATTTTAATGAATACAAGATTACTTCATTAGAGACTGTCAAAACCTTTTCTACAGAGATGAAGGAGTACGAAACAAAAGGCGACAAGCTTATCCATGAAATCATCGTGCAAATCAACAAAACATTTATTACCGCCATCGAGCGTGAGGACGTCCTGGACCTTGCCGTCAAGCTGGATGATGTGCTGGATGGATTGGAGTTTTGCGCTTCGAGGCTCTATATGTACGACATCATAGAAGCAGATGAAACGATGGTGAGATTCGGTCAACTCATCGAAGACGCTACCAAGCAAATTCTTCTCGCCATCGAACTACTCCAAAAGCAAAAGCTGGCCGATATGAAGGAGTACATCATCCGCATTAACGATTTGGAAAGCGAAGGGGATGAATTGGTGAGGGGGAGCATCAGGCAATTGTTCAAGACCTCAAGCGATCCGATTCACATCATGCAGCTCAAAGAGGTTTACGAAGTGCTGGAAGATGTCATGGATCATTGCGAGGATGTCGCCGATGCGATGGAATCCGTGATCATGGGCAACTCTTAAACCAAGGAGACCTACTTTCATGCATACGAGCCTTCCTCTTGTTATTGCGGTTATTATCCTGGCTGTTTCCTTTGACTTTATCAACGGATTTCATGATACAGCCAATGCCATTGCAACCACCGTATCCACCAAAGCTCTCCCGCCTAAGATTGCCATTGGCCTGGCGGCTATCATGAATTTTATCGGTGCCCTGACATTTACCGGGGTCGCGAAAACAATCGGTGGAGATATCGCCGATCCAGCCAAGTTGGAATTCGGTGTGCTTGTGGTCATGGCTGCTCTCCTGGCTGCGATCCTTTGGAATTTGATTACGTGGTGGTACGGTATCCCCAGCAGTTCGTCTCACGCTCTCATCGGCTCACTCGTAGGTGCTGTCCTCGCTTCCGCCGGGAGCGCGCAGATCAATTGGGCTGGTTTTTTAAAAATATTCCAGGCGCTCATTTTGTCACCGGTTATCGCGCTGGTTGCCGCTTATCTCATGATGAATTTGGTCTATTTCATTTTCAGTCGGGTCATGGTTCCCCCCACCAAGGTCAATCGGGGTTTTCGCCTCTTTCAAATTTTCACGGCGGCCCTGCAATCCTTTACGCATGGAACGAATGACGCACAGAAAGCGATGGGCATTATCGTGTTCGCGCTTGTAGCCGCAGACCTGCATGCAGATACGAGCACGATTCCTTTCTGGGTGCAGTTCATTTGTGCCCTCGCGATGGGATTGGGAACCTCTGTCGGAGGCTGGAAAATCATCAAGACGGTCGGGGGCAAAATCACCAAGATTGAACCGATTAATGGGGCCACTGCCGATCTCACCTCGTCTTCGATCATTTTTACCTTTACGCAGTTAGGCTTGCCTGTTAGCTCAACCCACGTCATCTCTTCCGGGATCATGGGGGTCGGTGCAGCCAAACGGCTAAAAAGCGTCAATTGGGGCGTTGCCAAACGCATCGTGATCACCTGGTTTATTACGCTTCCGATTTCTGCCTTGCTCGCTGCAGCAACGTATTTGTTGCTACACGTATTTATCTAAAAGCAAAAGGGACGAGTATCAGGCTCGCCCCTTTTTTCTTTTATCTTAATGGAAAGCCTAAGTAAGACTCTCCATTTTGTAAAGTAACCTCCAAGGAGTTTGGCTTCAGATGACTGACTATATACGCTCTATTTCCATCATTCCCTCTTCAACAAATTGGTCATCCCGCAACTTGTCCTGCACACCTGTCTTCCACTTTTCTTTTGTCAACAGCGATGCCAAATCCTCACCGAAGAGACCTTGAATAGCAACTCGTGCGGCAACAATCGTAGTATCTGAAAAACGATATTCGATTGTTTGCAAATTGTCTACCAGCGCAAAGGCTGACACGGAGTTATACAGCATCGCTTGCTTGAACAATTTTGCCTCGACATCGGTCGTCTTGTCCTCGTAATGGATCTCAATCGTAAACTTCTCCGGACGAAGCTGAAAGGTTCTCTTGAGCTGATCCAACGGCAGATGATTGAACATGACCAGATTCGAAGTAGCGCCCATGTATTTGTTTTTGTATGGCAAAATAGATTCCAAATCGTGAGTCAGCGGGCTTTGCTGAGCCAATTGATATTGCTCGGATTGAGCTTCGTTCTCCGGGATAATCATGATCTGAATGACCATGAACAGGACAACCCCGATAAGAACCAAGGCAAGCATGATTTTATTTCGCAATGACGTCACCTTCCCCTACATCGTAATTCAAAATAAGTCGCGGTATGGCGTGGAGCCACAGTGGTATAAGGATGGAGAGAAAAGGCAGCGCATATGAACAAATAGGCAGCCCGGTCGTTTTATTGTTTCACCTGGTACACCAGATAGGGTGCTGGCGTCCGTTTTCCGTTTAATTCCGGCCAAACATAGAGCAGTTCCAGTGAGGGACTATTCCCCTTGTTAGGCTCTGTAGATAACTCGCCTATCTCTGAAAAATTCCCTTCCAGGCCTACTACCTGTCTGCTGGTGCTATCCACCCAAACCTTATACTTGTGACTCTCCGCTAATGCTCCTTGTGTAATGGCAATGAAGTCTAGCCTGATTGCTGAGTCTTCCACCGCCGAGCCCTCCATTGCAAGCTGCGTGATTTGTCTTGGCAAATAGTACGCCAGTTTTTTGGCACCGATTTGGGCTGCTTCTGCTTGGGACAGATCCGAGGAAGTATGTGACTCCGTATTTGTTCTCATCCGATACGCCAGCAGTTGACCAGATTTCTTGGCAAACCTCGCAGTGAGATAAGTAGCATCTGTCATTTTCCACGTATATTCCATGTACGAGTCGTGTTCTTCTGTTGATAATGGACGGTTAACCTCTTCGATACCTACACCGAACTCTTTTTGGATCAGAGTGGCTATCTCCTCATCCGAGTTGGCCATGAGCAGCTTACCTTGTGCCTGAATCGGGATGAAGCTATAGCTACCAGTTGCTGCCACGCTCTGAAAGCGACGATCGAGGACTTCCCCGTTCAATGCATTGATATAGCCTGCAAAAGTCGCTACTTCTTCTTGCTTCAAACTGGCTGTCAGCCTTTGTACTGCTTCCTCTTTGGAAATTGCCTTTTCCGGGTTGGGGAATATCGAGAGATCCGCTTCTGCATCGAGATTCTCCTCAATGACCATACCCGCTGGTGATCCATCTGACTCCAAGTGAACCTTCACGACACTGTCGGCGAACGGTATACCGTTAATCACGCGTTGAAAAACAGCCGTATCTTTTTCCTGATGGTTAGAAGCGAGTTGATATTGCTTACTCTTATCGCCTAATTTCTGCTTCATATATTGCTCCACAGACAGCGTCGGCGTATTGCTTGCCGTGATTGCCGTTTTTGGGAGCGATTGTGATTGCGTAATGACACTCTGTTCTTTCTGTTTGGGCTGTTCTTTCACCTGGCTTATTTTCCGCTGCTCGGCAACAAGAGGAATATTCCTTTGCTCCGGTATGTCCTTCTCTTTTGCCAGTAAAGGCGCATTCTCTGCACGCTGCTCCGTACGTACACTGCTAGTCCCATCTGGTGCTTCTTTTCCGTCAGGCACAGCTACCAAGAGAGCCAGTACGACAGTTGCAGCTGCACCTCCTGTCATCGACAAGATACGGCCCACTTTTTTCCTCTGCTTCATCTGCCTTGCCTGTTTAACCAACGTCTGATCCAAATAGGTGACAAATTCCTGACGAGGGGGTGGGTCTTGCCTTCTTAACCCTCGCAGTTGGACCGTCAGCTTCTCATCCTCTAGCCCACTCATTTAGAAAGCCCCCTTCCTCCGTATCATCCATCATTTCTTTGACCAGCTTTAATGCCCGATGGGTGTTTACTTTCACCTTGGATTCCGATACACCCAGGATTTCTGCTGTCTCCTTGATGCTGTATTCCTCGATGCAGCGCAAAATCAGAACCAGACGATAATGGGGCGCTAGCTTTTGGATCGCTTGCTTCAGCTCACGAACGTTTTCCCTCTTGGTCAGGACGTTTTCCGGACTCCCTTCCTTGGTCGCCAGCTTCATCAGCCAGTTTTCTGAGAAAAAGGATTTGACCTTCTGCTTGCGATGCTGGTCGATCGCCGCATGCTTGGCAATGGAGAAGAGCCATGTTTTCAGAGTGACTCTGCCATCAAATCCGGCGAGCCCTTTTAACACTCTCGTAAAAACCTCCTGCGTCAAATCCTCGGCATCATTCTGGTTGCCGGTAAAATGGAGCAGAAAGTAGTAAACGTCCTGATAGTGAGCATGATAGATCGCGCTAATCCGCTGCTCGATATCCTCCTGCACGGGTTAGCCTCCTGTCTTAGTACGGATTGTAATGAATTTCACCTGTAGTAGTAAATTTGCCGGTTAGGGCATCAATTTCTCGGTGGTCTAGAGATATGGCTGTTCTGTACACCAGAATGGGTTGATAACTTGGGTTATCTGACAAAATATCGGCATCCGGTGTGAGATATTGCAGCTCCAGTGGACGCACTTTCAAGTATTCCTTTAGCCCCTGCTCATGTGATACAGCTTTTTTGGGGTCAGGCAGAATGAGTGGTTCCCAAGATACATCCTCCATATGCAGACCTTTCACCTCTCCCGTGATACGGTCTATTCTGATAAAAATCTCATCATCCAGAACGGGAATCCCTTCGTGCACATTTGCAAACTTGAAGCCCAGCACAGCACCTCTCTGTTGAAACTCTGCTGTCCCAATTGGCATCACTTCTTTTAAATGCTTTGGTCCGTACTTTTCCAGCGCAGCAATAGCTAGTTTCATCGATTCTTCTGGCGTTAGCCATTTCTTTCCGTTTGGATCTTCTTTAGGGAATTTTATTCCTCCCTTTCTCTTGTCAACCACACGGTAGCTCACGAATCGTCCTGTTTCTTCCTCCGTTTCAATTTCAGCATCAAAGTCTTTATTGATTTCATGTGTATATTTCTTACCTTTCGTATCTTCAGAAACGCCTTCTTTTATTTTTTCAGCTTTGCTCTCGATCCTAAAAGCAGCGAACATAGCTACTGCTTCCTCTGTCGTCTTTACGGTTACTTCCTTACCGACAGGATTCACTCTGACAATGGGGTTATATGCACTCCCCGAACCTTCATAATCAGGAACTTCCTTGCCTGTTTTGGCATCGATAAATTCCGAGAATTCCGATTTGTAGCGTAAGGTAGGAGAGCCATACAAGTATTTCTTCGTTTTCTCGTCCCATCTCTCTACTGGCTGTTTCAAATAAAAGAGCTTCAGGTGTTTGGCGAAGGCTTTTTCAGCCTGATCCTTGGATATGGCTTCCTTAGGATCAGCAAACTTCAAATCTTCGAGGGCTGGTGCATCATCGCCCCCGAGATCATATAAGCCTGACCCTTTCGATATGACTTCCCCCTTGCTGTTTACGGTTAGATTAACATTCACATTCAAATATGGAAGACCGTTTACCTGTTTAGTAAACAAAGCTTCATTTTGATCCGAATAATTAGGGTTATATTTGAAGCCACCCATATCTGCTCCGTACCATTGCTTCATAAAATCTGTTGTTTTGCTGACTACCTTGTCATGCTCAATCTTCGGCCTTCCTTCTTCGGGAAATTCCTCGTTGTAGCGAAAAGTATCGGGATTCCCTTGTTTATCCAAACTGAATTCAAAAGACGGTTTCTTCTTCTCCTTGGACGTTTGCAAGATGATGGTTATACGATTCGTTCCATCATTTTTTTCTAAAATC
This sequence comes from Brevibacillus sp. AG162, assembly GCF_006715575.1. Lineage (NCBI taxonomy): Bacteria > Bacillati > Bacillota > Bacilli > Caryophanales > Paenibacillaceae > Brevibacillus > Brevibacillus sp. AG162. The sequence continues at coordinate 139,418 of NZ_VFNO01000007.1, read as the reverse complement.
TTAAGCGTACTGTAAGAAAAATCGGCTAAATACGGCAGCCTTTCCTTTACCTTTTGGATTGCAAGCTCTACCTTCACTTTCCATTCAGGTGTAAGCTCCTTTGCCTTGCTCTCCTCCGCAAGCACTTGACCATTATTCGTCAGATGGATTGGCGTAGTAGCAAGTAGAGTTGCAGTTGTTACCGAAAAAATCACTTTATTCAGCTTTTTCATCATGTACATCCTCCCGTATTTTTTTCAACGTTAATTAATCGTAAGAAATAGCAAAAGGTTACAAAAAATACAAAATAAAAAAAGGCTGTTGAATCAATCATCAACAGTTGCGGCCATACAAAAGCTGATCATACCCGAAACGATTTTTTTCATACGTTTTTCCACCCCTTCTTCAATCGAATAGGGAAAAAGTGTTTATCCCCCTCACTCCGGGGACAGGATAATAGTAACTTCCCATGCTATGGTCCTCAAAGGAGTTGAAAGCAAAATGTCTCGTCACTGGTATCGGCAGCTTCGTTATCCACTCATCGCTCTGGCTGTGACATTAACGCTACTTTGGACACATCATCACCACCGCCTGCCCGCTTCGTACGCTGTCGCGACGCGGACACATACCGTTACGATTTCTAGCGCTGGCTTTGTGCCCAATCAATTGACTGCACACGAAGGAGAGCGCGTCTCGTTGATGATCGTCAACACCGATACGCGCCCTCACAATCTATCCATTCGTGATCTGAATCTTACATCCACAGAATTGAAGCCAACCCAATCGACTCTCTTACAGTTTTCAGCCGCCAAACGCGGTCGGTATCATTTCGTATCAGACGCACCTGGCTATCCGGAAACAGGCTTCCAAGGCATGCTCGTCATTGACTAGGCTTGCACTTCTTCGTCTGGTGAGATTTGCTTCCACCGTCCGAATTTTATCATGAGCAGAGGAATGATCCCGATCGTAGTGATGATTCCAAAAAACAAATAAATGGCTAGCACCGAAAACGAATCTTTCATCCACCCTGCTACTAAATTGCAAAACATCGAACCAAGCCCGCCTCCCACTGAAAAGAAGATGGCCAGCGCCGTCACCTGAAGGGATGCGGGCGTATTTTCGCGCACAAATTGGGCCGCTGTTGCCAAATAAAAACCTACTGAAATCCCCTGGACAAAGAACATGGCAATCACGGCAGTGGTACTTGGAGCTGAGCTATACCAGAACCAGCGCATTGCGCAAAAAATCGCAGATAGCAAGAGCGTCAGCTCCAATCCCCACCTGCGGACAATATAACCCGCCAGCTTCATAAAAGGAGCCTCACTGCCTGCAAACAACAAGAAGGCAAGACCAATTCCGGCAACGGTCCCTCCGATATCCTGATAAAACAGAGAAAACCAAATATTATTGGCGTTTACAGAACCCATCATGCAAAAGGATGAAATCAAAAACAACGCAAATCGCGGAATTCGGGCCAAATCCCTTATCCCCGCAAGCATACTGACACGAAACCGCGAAGCCTCTGTCACTTCTTCCGGAACCTTCTGAAGAAACAGAATGGCAAACAGAAACGCCAAGCAAAACGAGTAAAAAAGAACATGTGGCCCCCACTGCTCAACGAGAAGACCGGTGATGAACGCCGCTAACGCAAAGCCGATTGCTCCCCACAAGCGAATGTCGCCAAACTGAATGCCATGTCCCTTGGCATAACCGAGAGCCAAGCTATCTGAGATGGGAACGACGGCACTTTGAAAAAACGACAACAGGATGTAGAGCAAGAAGACGTAGACAAAGGTAGAGACACCCGTAAAGAGAAGTCCCACCAACCCGGTGATGGTCAATGTCAGAATCAGCACAGTTTTGCGAATTTGAAAGCGATCACAGATCATACCCCACATCGGCTGTGCCACAATGGAAACGATCGGCGCAACTGCACTGATGAGACCAATTTGGGTCCCGGTTAGATGGATGGATTCGTAGTATTGCGTAATGAGCGGAGCAAAAGCGCCAAGCCCGTAGTAAATAAAAAGATAAAGGGCGCAAAGACTTACGTATCTGCCTTTTGCGCCCCCCAGCCCGAAAGCGGAAAGTGATTCTGGCATATAACTCTCCTATTTTGAGGTTAGTTAACCGTGTAAGAAAACATAACACAGAGCATGCCTACATGATTTATTTTACCGTTGGCAATATTTTCGCCATGTTGACCGTCCGCTTCTTTTCCCATGTAGTCGGGTTGAACTCATCGAACTGCTCCAAGAAGGTGATGACTTCCTTCGTCAATGGAGTCGGCGTCGAAGCGCCAGAAGTAACCGCCACATTTTTCTTTCCACGCAGCCATTCAATGTCCAGCTCAGACAAATCAGCGATTCGATACGACGGGACATTCGCGATTTCTTCCGAGACCTGTGCCAAACGATTGGAGTTGTTGCTGCGCGGATCGCCTACGACGATGCACAAATCCGCTTCTCCTACTTGCTCCGCTACAGCTTCCTGACGAACCTGCGTAGCGAGACAAATTTCATTATGAACTTCCACGCCAGGAAAACGCTTAAGAATGGCGTCCATCAGATGTTTGACGTCCCATTGGCTCATTGTCGTCTGATTCGTGACGATCAGCTTGTTTGTTGGTAGATCGAGCGCGTCCAGCTCTTCCAGCTTTTGAACAAGATGCACGTGATCCGGCGCGATCCCCATAGCCCCCTCTGGCTCTGGATGTCCTTTTTTCCCGATGTAGAGCACATGATAGCCATCTGCTACTTTTTCACGGATCAAATCATGTGTCTTCGTTACATCCGGGCAAGTCGCATCGACGACGGTCAGGCCTTTATCGCGTGCTTTCTTGCGCACCTCAGGAGATACGCCATGGGCAGTGAAGATTACCGTTCCCTCATGAATCTGATCCAACAGAGCGAGCCGATCCTCCCCATCCAATGTTTTTATCCCTTGTTTTTCAAACGCCTCGACGACGTGAGCATTGTGTACGATCATGCCCAAGATATGAATCGGGCGGGGCAAGTCAAAGTTTTGCGCTGTTCGCAGTGCCAAGACCATGGCATCTACTACACCGTAACAATATCCACGGGGTGAAATCTTGATGACTTCCATCTTTACCCCTCCTACTTTTAATAATGCGTGAGTGAAAGAGATTTCACCCAGTATTATACCTTATTTGTCTCCTGCACGCTTCTGTTCATAAACCTTCAGATTATTGTAGACAACTTTTAAAAGCGGTGTGGACAAACCTTTTTGTTCTGCTCTCTCCAAGAGATAGCCTTGAAGATGATCCGCCTCCACCGGAAGACCTTTTTCCATGTCACGCAGCATGGACGATTTCGTTTGGGGACGCTGATTTTGGAAAGTCTCCATCTGCTTATCGACGATATCCGGCTTGATTGGTGCCTCCAAAGCGTTCATGACAGAAGCGATTTCATCTGCGAGCTGACGCGTCAGCTCTACGCCCCAAGCCGAATCCCGGATTGGTCCAACCGCGGAATTCATCAGTGTGGTAATACCGGAAAACGTCGCAATAAACAAGTATTTGTGCCAAGCTTCCCGTTGAATATTTGCGCTTGCACGTATCGTTCCGTTGATCTTGGAAAAGGCTTGCTCGATTCGCTCTACACGCTCGCTTTTTCCGCCTTCCCACTCACCGAAAACCGCATCATGAATAGGACTTGTCTGCACGACATCTCCGTCAGCATTCAGCGTCGTCTCAATGAAACAAAGACCCCCGAGCACGCGCTCCCGGCCAAAACGACCCCACAGCAGCTCCATATGCGCGATTCCGTTCAACAGCGGAATGACGACTGTGTCCTCGCCTACGTAAGGAGCAATGGCATCGACGCTATCTTCCAGCGTGTAAGCTTTGTTGGACAATAGCACAACATCAAATGGACCTGCTTCCTCACCCGCTTGGATCAGTTGCGGCTGCTCCAGAAGCAAATCCCCATGAATGCTCTGAATGCGCAAGCCTCGCTCTTGCAGCTGTTTGTATCTACGTTCGCGCACAAGAAATGTTACATCTATCCCCGATTCAACCAGCCTGCCACCAAAATAACCGCCAATGCCCCCCGCTCCCAGTACGAGAACCTTCATCTATATCGCCTCCGCGTTTATAAGTCTTGGTTTGTCTACATTTTATTAGAAAGTAACCATTTTCTAAACCCCAGAATATGATGTTAGAAAATCTAACAATAAACGTCAGAAAACCTCTTGACGAACAATGAGAATTGTCGATATAATTCGGAATATAGAAATCAAGGAAAACCCGAACGTTGATAATGAATTCATAACTTTAATTCGTGAATGGAGTGAATCATATTGGATATGAAAACAGTCTTGTCCACAATTGACGCAGAAAAAGTGGAATATGTAGATTTTCGCATCGTTGACCTCCTCGGCCGCCAACACCATGTCACCGTTCCTGCCTACGCGGTAGATGAAGGAACATTCCGAAATGGCGTCGCATTTGACGGCTCTAGTCTTACCGGCTATAAGTCCATCGAGGAAAGCGACATGGTAGCGATGCCCGATCCGGCAACCGCCTTCATCGATCCATTTGTAGAAGCCAAAACCATGAATATCATCTGCAACATCGTCAATCCAGACAACACCGTCTACACACGCGATCCACGCGGTATTGCACTCAAGGCTGAAGCCTATCTGCAACAAACCGGCCTCGCTACCGCCGCTTACTTTGGTCCAGAATCCGAGTTCTTCCTTTTTGACAACGTACGCTATGCCTCTGGTCCATCTGGCTCCTTCTTCCACATCGATTCAGAAGAAGCTTTCTGGAACACAGGTAAAGAAGGACAAAACCTCGGCTACAAAGTACGCAACAAGGGCGGATACTTCCCTGTTCAACCAACCGACTCCCAAATGGATATCCGCAATGAAATGTGCACGTTGATGACGAAATGCGGTATGCTTGTAGAGCGCCATCACCATGAGGTGGCAACAGCCGGTCAAGGTGAGATTAATTTCCGCTTCGATACACTGACTCGTACAGCAGACAATCTATTGCTGTTCAAATACATCGTGCGCAACGTAGCTGCGAAGCACGGCAAAACAGCTACCTTCATGCCAAAACCAATCGTTGGTGATAACGGTTCAGGGATGCATGTTCACCAAAGCTTGTTTAACGGCGATACCCCGTTGTTCTATGAGCAAGGCGGTTACGCAAACCTCAGTGAGACGGCGCTGCACTACATTGGCGGTATTTTACACCACGCCCCTGCACTCATTGCCTTGACGAACCCAAGCACCAACTCGTTCAAGCGTCTGGTTCCGGGATACGAAGCACCAGTGAATCTGGTCTTCTCCAAAGGAAATCGCTCTGCTGCCGTTCGGATTCCGATTGCTGCCGTTACGCCAAAAGCTTCCCGCATTGAGTTCCGCACCCCGGACTCTACTGCTAACCCGTACTTGGCTTTTGCTGCCATGCTAATGGCCGGCCTCGATGGCATCAAGCGCAAGCTCGACCCGCGTGCACTGGGCTTTGGGCCATTGGATAAAAACATCTATGACTTGTCCGATGCGGAAAAACACGAAATCAAGAGCGCTCCCGGCTCTCTCGCAGAAGCACTTGTCGCACTTGAACAAGACCATGACTTCTTGCTCGAAGGGGATGTTTTCACAAAAGAAGTAATTGAAGGCTGGATTGCACAAAAACGCGGTGAGATTGAGCAAGTTGAGCGGACGGTGAATCCGAAAGAGTATGAACTGTATTACGACCTATAAGTTGCAGGAAAAAGCCCTTCTCTGATGAGGAGGGCTTTCATATGCGTTCGAATAAAAGACGATTCTCAATCACAAATTAAAAGCAGATTGTCAAAAACAGATGATGGGATGCGCATTGATCATGTTGATTCAAAAGATAACTCGCTTTGTCATAAAAGGTGCTGCGATTATCCTTCTGACCGTAAGTATTTCAGCCGCTACCGGCCAGAAAATCGCTTACGCCGATCCTTCGTTACCAATCATAAGCGATCAAGGTATTTATACAATTGAGGTCTATCCGAGAAAACATCAACTGATCATCCGGAAGCATGGGAAAGTATTGAAAACCTATGCGGTTGCAGTTGGTAATCCTTCAACACCTACACCTGTTGGCGAATATAAAGTCGTAGCAAAAGGAAAAGATTGGGGACCCTCATTCGGTCCGAGATGGCTGGGGTTAAACGTCCCATGGGGAATTTATGGCATCCACGGCACAAACAAGCCTCATTCAATCGGCCAGCATTTAAGCCACGGTTGTATTCGTATGAGAAACAATGACGTAATCGAATTATTCAAGATAACTCCACTCGGAACAAAAGTAACGATCTATGGGCATTTATTGGGGGACCCAGGCCATGATCCTAGGAATTTAGCGGAAGGCGACGTTGGTGGAGATGTACAGCTCATCCAGTCTCGATTGAAGAGCGCTGGTTATTTTCACGGGGTCTGTGATGGTAAGTTTCGTTCCTCTACAACTGCTGCTCTTAAGAAATTTCAGCGCGATCGAAAATTAAGGCCAAACGGTGTCGTGTCCAGCAAGGTTTACGAAGAGCTGGGATTGCTGGAATAACTCCCGACAAGCTTCGTAATTCCTACATGAACCTTCTAAACATATTTCCAATCCCATTCGATCCTTGGAAAGTTCTGAATACCTCGTTTGCTATGCGTACACCATTTAAAAGGGTATCTATATCAAGGTTTAGATTAGAAACCCTTGGCGAACGAGACTCTCTTCTCGCCCGACGGCTCGTCTTGGTCCACTCTTGATAATACCGCCCAAGGGAATCGGGATTTTTATGCAGCTTTCTGATCGAGACCTTATTCGACTTGAGCCAATCTGCAAATTCAGGGCTAAAGCCATTCATTTGTCTAGCCACCTTTTACTCTCACCTCGTTTCATAAATGAATAATGCAAAGGGATTGTATGTCCCTTTGCATTACTCTTTTGCTACACATATTTCCTAATCCCAAGAACATCCAACAATGACAAGCAAAACGAACAAGACCAGGATCAGAGCAAAGTCATCAAAGCCATTAAAGATACTCATTATGCCTCCCCCTTTCCTTAGACAACACTACTGTATGCGTTTCGCAGATGTTTTGCCTGTACGATGACCTATTAAGCAAAAAGGAGCAAGCATTTGCCCCAATCGTCCCTTCTCCCTCGTACATGTAGACGATCGTGTATCCTTCCTCTCCCTCTTTCCCAACCTCAGCAAGCAGTTCTCCTTCCCCGCCTACTATTTTTTTACTTCCATGGCGAAAACCACTATGACAATTCTCGACAAAGACGAATCGTACGCCTACGACTTCTCGTGCATAAAAACGCAAAAAGAGCCTAGTACAAGGCTCCCTTTGCGTTGCATTTACTCTTTTACATAAAGCTGATACATCTCGGTTTCTTCATCAGTTGCTTTTGCGATTCGAAAAGCTTCTTCCACGCTTTTCTTGTTTTGAATTACCTCGTAGAAAAAGCGCAGTGCGAACATCAGCGCAGAATTTCCGTCCGGGTAATCATCTGGCCCGATATACGTATGGCAACCTCTGTCGAGAAAGGCCTTCGCTAATTCGGGATAACCAAGCGAGCATCCGTTACCTACCACGATTTTTCCATCCAGCTTGGCAAAACGTCTAACCTCGTCAGGACCAAAATCACCCTTTGGTTCTCCTTCCTCGTAAACGTCCTCACCCAGCTCTGGCATAATGAGGCTTCCCTCATCGCCATGGAAATTCAGAACAATCATGTCGGTATTTGGGTATAGGTCGCTGCCATTCAATACATCGATCAAATCGCTTGGTCGACCAATCCAGTACGTAAAGACTCGAGCTCCAAAATACTCGAGTGTATTTCGGATTGCGTGGCTATCCAGATCCGTATCCGGACCGATTACTAAGGCTACATTCATTTCAGGTTTACTCATCGTGATATTCCTCCATTTTGTTGTAAGCGGTTTTTATTTGTGGGTAAACAAAACCATTTACATGGAGGGGGTCGGGCCATCTGGTGAATGGCAAGACGTTACTTCTTGGTCATCATGAATAGGTAAACTCCTCTTCCATTGGAAATTTTTAAAATTTCAAGCAGTATATCACTCAATATCTGGAAAGTAAAGCTTTTCCGCCTCTCGTTTTGCAGCGATTACGCAAACCCTTTTTTGATTTTGGTCTTCATGTCACGATACAGCTCTCCGTAAGTAATGGCATGTTCGATATGCGAATAGGAAAGCACGGAATCGCCATCTTTGCTCTCGCAGCACGCAAAGAACAAGCTTTCCATCAGATTGTGATTTTCGATGGAGTTGGTAATATGGACGCAATCCTCAATGGAATCATGAGCGTCATGCTTGTAGAAAAGAAACGTCCCTTCTTTGAACGCCCCTTTTTTGTTGGCGTCTTTCCAGATGAGCATGCCCAAGGTAATAAAATACCCTTCTTGGAAGCGGATGACGCCTGTAATGACAGAATTTATCGTAGTCGGAATGATCGCAATTGAATCATTGAGCTGATTGACGTATTCATACAACGCTTTATTGGATTCTCGAAGATCAGCGATCGGTATATGAAGGAGCTGCTTGTCTCTTAATTTTTCTACGAGTTGCTGAACGCATAGCGTCTTATTCAAAGTTGAAATCACAACCTCATCACTTCTCCCATTGTAAGTAAGTGCCTTCTTTACGTTATTCGTGATGAATGGACATATCCCTACAAAATCCGCACAAATCTTCTTAACTTTTCAGCGAGAATCATTCCATGAAAAAAGCCCTTCACGCCTTTTATGTGGCGAGAAGGGCTCTTTGGCGCAAATTTACGCCTTTCCTTTTAGGTAATCATCCTTTATCTTCTTTTCCTGTTCGGCGGTGGTCATCTCTTTCTCCAATACTTGATACATCAGTTCATCCTTTACATCACGAGAGATTCCTTTTTCCTGATGATTCGGGACAGATGAACTCGAGACAGAGTCATGTTGCATACGCGTACCTCCATGGCTTTTTGGGGTTAGCTTACCCGAAAGCGCCCGCTCCATTCACCATACCCGCTGAACACTGAGCCTTTTGCGCAGCTCCTCGACCGAACGCGGAATATTTCCGCCCAGTTCGCGCTTCCACTGCTCAGGCAGTGCCTCCCACACATCGACAAGCAACGGCATGCCCAGATGAAGACTCTCGAGCATCACTCTGTTTTCCAATGCCTCCTGCGGATCTCCCGCGAAAACAAGCCTGCCTTCATCCATGATGCAAATCCACTCCGCCCATTCAAACGCAATATCCATATCGTGTGTCGCCATCAAAACCGTCGTTCCTTGCTGGTGAATGGCATCGAGCTCCCGCAGCAAATTTTTTGTCTGATAGCGATCCAGATATGCAGTAGGCTCGTCCAACAGCAAAAGCTCAGGCTCCATGACCATAACCCCCGCGAGTGCCAGACGCCGTTTTTGTCCCAGGCTCAAATGATGTATCGGAGCTTCTGCCAGCTCTCTCAACCCGAATGCATCCAGCACCTTTTCTACCTTTGCCCGGATTACGTCTACAGGCAGCTTCTGATTGCATAAACCGTAGGAGATATCTTCCGCGACCGTGCTTGCGATCAGCTGATGCTCGGGATCTTGAAAGACCAAGCCTACCTTTTGTGTCAATTCTTGCAGTGCAGCGCGTTTGTAGACAAGCGGTTTCCCCTTCCACAGCACCTGTCCCTGCTGTGGCTCGATGATCCCGTTTCCATGCAAGAACAAGGTCGACTTCCCACAGCCATTCCGTCCCAAAAGGACACATTTTTTCCCTTCTGGAATCCATAAGGACAGCCCAGACAGAACGGGTCCCCGCCCCCCCGGATACGTGTACTGCAAATCAATAAACTCCAACAACCTTGATGTCATAACCGCCAACCTCCTGTCCACCACTCAAGCAGCACCAGCAGCATACAGCCTGCGATTGACTCCCACTCATAACGGCGCGAGCGAGCATGGGTATGAAACGAGAGCACCTGCATGCTCTCCCCGAAGCCTCTAGCCGCCATTCCTTTGTGCAGGGCTTCGTATTTGCGCATTGCTCTGACAAACAATTGCGCAACGAGAATCCCCGCATCCCGAAGCGTCGCGCGGAAGCCGCGATGACCTCCGCGCGAACGCTGAGCAATCCAGAGCTGGTGAGAAATCGTTACTAACACAAAAATAAACCGATACATGATCATTAATAAGTCAGTCACAAGGACAGGCATACGAAGTCGGCGAAGCACCTGCAGGATTTCGGCAAACGGCACGGTAAACAAAAGGAAGGCAAAGCAGGATAAGCTTGCCATGGTACGCCAAAATAAGATCCAAACTTTACTGAAGGAGGACATCGGCACATAGAGCACATACGATCCCACTTCCCATGCTGTTGCGACCTGGACCTGCACTTCACCTGCTCTCGCCCCTTCTACCATTAGGGCAGGGAGCCCCGCCGCAAAAAACGAGAGCGACACCATCATAAAGGCACAATAGATACGGACAGGAATCTGGGCATACACCACTACCCATACCGTCATCCAGACAACAACGGCCATCTGCATCCATACATGTCCCACCAAGACGAGCAGTAACAATGCACTCGCCAGCAATAGCTTATGAGCTGGCGGCAGACATTTCAGCCTGTTTTGATAAGAGAGAGAATCAAGCTGCAGCCCGTTCATTTTTTCCGCTTATCCAACCGACCTTTGTACAAGCCCACGGCGTAGCCGATCACTCCCGCTCCCAACGCCGCCTGCACCGCAAACAATAGACTCTCCGTCTCTCCCCCTGGCGGTTCTATCAGCGGCTGGAACCACGGTTCGTAGCTCGGAGCGATCTCCTTGATCGCTTCCTCTGCCACGCCGTCTGCGCCGCCAAATTCCGAATCCTGCACCAGCAACAGCGGGACAATCGCCAGTACGATTACCCCCAAGAGTAAAAGCCAGTTCCATCCTTTTTTCACAGCGATTCCTCCCGTTTGAGCAAACGAAGCTGTGTAAGCTCTTTTGCGTTGTAAGATAACAACCAGTTCCAAACAAGAACGGTCAACAGACCTTCACTGATTGCGAGCGGTACTTGCGTGAATGCAAAAATTCCTGCGAATTTGGCAAACGAGGCCAACACTCCACCAGATTCAGCTGGAAATGCGAGTGCCAGTTGAATCGAAGTCACCACATAGGTAGCAAGATCAGCCAAGGCAGCCGCTGCAAAAACAGCCAGACGCTGGCTTCCGCCCACTTTCATGATCATCTGATAGATTCCGTATGCCACAAGTGGTCCTACTACTGCCATGGATACAGCATTTGCCCCTAGCGTAGTCAAACCTCCATGTGCTAAAAGTAAGGCTTGAAACAAGAGCACCATGCTCCCTAACACAGACATCGCAAAAGGTCCAAACATAATGGCGCCAAGGCCCGTTCCAGTCGGGTGAGAGCTGCTGCCTGTAACCGAAGGGATTTTCAGTGCAGATAAAACAAAGGCAAACGCTCCTGCAACACCAATAAGGAGCTTCATTTCGGGATGTTCTTTTACAATCTTGTTAATCGAACGAATCCCAAGAATAAAAAATGGCAAGAAGACAGCCCACCAAAACAAGGCCCAGGATAATGGCAAATACCCTTCCATGATGTGCATCGCGTGTCCTGTCTCTGGTTCATTGAGCAGAAAATACAGGACAAAGCCCGCGATCATCAGACAAGTAGTTACGAGACGAGATCGATTCATGTTCATTCCTCCTTAACTGGCTTTCGTTCGTTCTTTTCCTAACAAACAAAAAAATCCCATCCATCAATGGACGAGATGTGCACACAAAACAACAGACTGATTATACAGCCTCATTGCCTCGTATTCACCGCTCCTTTCCGCGAAGGTTTTGTGGGTGTGGCTACTAGGTAGGTCTCCTGGCTTCCAGATCCATGCGCTCTTTGTCCTTCCCCATACGAAAATGAGTGGTATCCTTATCAAAGAGAGCTCCCTGGTTACAGTGGCGGGACCGCTCGGGACTTTCACCCGATTCCCTGTTACCCTTTATGCGTCACATAAAGGCACCTAACGCCGACAATATGCAATTGACAGACAATTCATGTTTGTCCCACATCATTATACCGAATCACTACATAAATCGGAAGAATATAAGCAAAAACGCATAAACCGATGCCCCACTACAAACGGAGCCATCGATCTATGCGTACTTGTTCTATCTATTCTTTTGCGTCTACGCCAATTACTTCACTAATATGTTTAAAACCATCGCGTTGCATGAGCTTGAGCAGTTTTTTGTTGATTTGCTTGGCGATACCTGGGCCCTGATAAATCATCCCCGTATACACCTGAACGAGACTGGCTCCTGCTCGGATTTTCGCGTAGGCGTCTTCACCGCTATAAATGCCGCCAACACCAATAATTGGCACCTTGTCTCCTACTTCTTGATAAATCTCCTTCACCCAAGCAGTGGAACGCTCCGTAAGAGGTCTTCCGCTCAAGCCTCCTGCTTCCTCGGCAAATCGATGTCCGGAAACCGCCTCGCGTGACAGTGTCGTATTGGTAGCGATAATTCCGGCAATTCCTTCTTCTACAGCAGCGTGAACAACATCGCGCATGTGCTCATCCGACATGTCTGGCGCTACCTTCAGCAGAATCGGTTTTTTCTTGATGGAACGCGCTTCCATTTCAGTTGCCTTTTCCCTTACTGCACGCACCAAATGACGCAAGCTCTCTGTTTCCTGCAAGTCACGCAGATTCGGGGTATTCGGAGAACTGATGTTAATGACGAAATAGTGACCGTATGCATAGAGCATGTCCATACATTTGCTATAGTCGATGGCCGCTTCTTCATTCGGCGTTACTTTGTTTTTCCCAATGTTAATCCCAATCGGAACATCTGAGTATGCGTAATCGACCAAATGCTGGGAAGCCAGATACGCACCGTGATTGTTGAAGCCCATCCGGTTAATGACAGCCTGATGTTCCGGCAATCGGAACAAACGCGGCTTCGGATTGCCTGGCTGTCCCTGCGGCGTCAACGTCCCAATTTCCACAAACCCAAAACCAAGGGCACCCAATGCATGATAGACTTCTGCATTTTTATCAAAGCCGGCTGCAAGTCCGACTGGATTCGGAAACGTCATTCCCCATAGCTTATTCTCCAACCGCTGGTCTTTTACCTGATAGATCATCTTCAGGATGCTTTTGCCTGGAGCAGAATCCTCCACCAGCCTTAAGGCACCAATTGTCTTTTCATGAATCTCTTCCGCATCTTGCTGGAACAGATATTTTCTTATGAGCTGATACATCGGCTGCACTCCTTACTCCGTTTCTACCTTTTTACCTCATAGTAGAATACCATACTTTCTCGGGAGGATGTAACCTTTATACCTGATACATATTTCCAAGCAAGAAGGCAAATCCTAACAGCACCACCACGCACAGGGGGACAAGTCTTTCATGAAAGTGGACGGAAAAATCGGGATTGGTCAAGCCATTATGGTGATGATGCTGACGATCGGCATTACGAACCACGTAACCGTCATCCCCCTCTTATTGAGCAAAGCAGGCAGAGATGCTTGGTTAAGCGTGTTGCTTGCAGGTATTCCTTTTTCCTTGTGGGTGTATCTTTTGTTTGTGATCAATCGAAGAATAAAGCAACAAGCATTGTCTGAATGGCTTCAGCAGCGAACAGGAAATATTGTCAGCCATCTCTTGCTCGCTCCGATCATGATCTGCCTGTACCTGATGGCGTTAACCAATCTAATCGATACCCAGACATGGACTACGGTCAACTACCTGCCTCGAACACCCGAGTGGGTGACCGCATTCGCCTTGATGGGATTATGTGTGCTCGCAGCTATCGGGGGAATGACTTCTATAGGAATCACAGCAGGAATCCTTCTGCCTATCGTCGTGTTGCTCGGATTTTTCGTCGCTTTTGGCAATATTCCCAAAAAGGATTATAGTCTTTTACTGCCGCTTTTCCAGAACGGTATTCGTCCTCTGCTGCTTGGGATACTCTACGTTGGCGGCGGTATTACCGAGCTGTTTCTGCTGCTATTGCTACAGCATCACGTACGCAAGCCACTCCGCCTCGTACACTATTTCGTTATGCTCGGCATTACGCTTCTGTTGACACTCAGTCCGTTGACGGGGGCGATTGCAGAATTCGGACCTGTCGAGTCTGCGCGTCAACGTTTTCCTGCATTTGAACAATGGCGGCTCCTCACCATCGGAAAAGACATCGAAAATATGGAGTTCTTCTCGATTTTCCAGTGGCTCTCTGGCGCTTTTATTCGAATTACCATCTGCTTGCTGCTCCTGGGAGAATTACTCACGATCCGTACCAGAAAACAACGCAAATACACGATCCTGTTTCTCGGGGGGAGCATGATCGCCTTTACCAGCCTCCCGTATAGTGACATGCAGTTTGTTTCCTTCCTGACGCACGTATACTATCCGCTTTACTTCGTCATTATGATCATTGTCTCACTCGCACTCATCCTGATTTCCCTGCGCAAACCATCCAAACAGGAGGGAATTGGCCATGACCCTTGAAGAGGAACTGCGAGCAAAATTCGCGCATTGTGCGGACGTCGTTTTTATGCGTACGGTCACATCTGAAGACCAGCCTGTGTTGATGCTTTATTGCGAAGGACTTGCAGACGTTCGTCACTTACAAGATACGGCATTGCCACAGCTTGAGCGTTTCCTGGCTGAGGGTGATTTGCGCTCCCTGCCCCTCACCCCTCTCTTCACGAATCCAGAGCTGTGGATTGAGCGACTTTTTGCTGGAGATTTGCTGATTTTCATTGGTGACACTCCTCCGTTTGCCTGGGACATCGCCAATCGGCCAGAACGCAGCACGGAAGAAGCCAATACAGAGATTTCGATCAAAGGTCCCCGGGACGGCTTCGTCGAGGATCTTTCCACGAACGTGGCTCTTATTCGCAAGCGTATGCGAACGATTACCCTGGCCTATGAGCCTTTTATTCTCGGAACGCGCTCGCGAACAAGAGTCGGAATGCTGTATATAACAGACGGGGTATCTGTAGATCTGGTAGAGATGATGCGCGAGAGGCTACACAAATGTGCATCAAAAAAAATTGTGAACAGCGCCATTCTGGAAAAAATGCTGAGCGACAACACTCGTTCGCTGTTTCCATTGGTTGATTATACGGGACGTCCTGATTTTGCGATTTACATGCTGCTGCAAGGCAAGGTCATCGTGTTGGTAGACGGTTCGCCCTTGGGCATCGTGGCACCTGTAACCTTGCTGGAACTGATCAAATCTCCTGAAGACGATCAATATCCTGTTACCTATGTATGGCTGGAACGCATGCTGCGCCTGGGGGGATTTTGGATCGCGATCTTTCTGCCTGGCTTCTGGATTGCGCTGACCGCCTATAATGTAGAGCAATTTCCTTTTCAATTACTCGCTACCGTTACACAAGGCAGAAAAGGGCTGCCGTTTTCCGCGCCGATGGAGCTATTTATCATCCTGTTTATTTTTGAGTTTCTTCGCGAGGCAGGTGCCCGTCTGCCCAAAAACGTCGGGCAAACACTGGCACTGGTCGGCGCACTGATTATCGGCGATGCTTCCATTCGTGCTGGGCTGACATCGCCCTCGATGCTGTTTATCGGCTCCCTTACCGTCGTCGCCTCCTTCACACTGGTCAATCAGGCATTAAGCGGAGCCGTTACCGTGGCTCGTTTTGCCGTTTTTTTCCTTTCTGCGACCATCGGCATGTACGGCTTTGTCCTCGCAATGATTGCCATTGTGTACTATTTGTCCACCCTGACCTCATTTGGCAGATCATATATTTTAATGGGTTCTTCCAACTCTGTGTCCACACTGTTCATTGTCATGTTCAAGTCTATGACCAGTTTTCTTCGGACGAGATTTGCTAAGGGTGGCGATAACAAATGAAGGGTATGCGCATTGCTATTGCTTTGCTGCTGTTGGCATCAACTCTTCTTGGCGGCTGCTGGGACCAGAAATCGATTCAGGACCTTCGCTATTTATCTGCGATAGGCATTGATTTCGTCAACAATCAGTATGTTTTATACGCACAGTCCACTGATCTGTCTACGGTCGCAAAGCAGGAGTCATCCACTACGATTCAGTCTCCACCTGCGACCATTTCGATCGGAAAAGGGGAAACACTTCAGTCTGCATTCGACAACCTGCAAAAAAATTCACAGATACCTATATTTCTCGGCTTTGTATCGTCACTCATCTTTCATGAACGCCTCTTGGAAAAGGGCGTTATCACTACCCACGATATTATGAACCGATACGGTCTGATTCGTTATACAAAATGGGTGTTTGCGACACGGGAGCCGATTGACAAAGTGTTAAGTACCCACTCTTTAGTCGGGTTTTCACCGTTGACCTCTCTCCTGCATCAGCCATGGGATGTTTACCAGCAGCGTTCTTTTATTGAGCCGCTGCAATTTTATCGATTTATCTCGATTTTTTGGGAGCCGTCGAACACCTTATTATTGCCAAATCTCACGCTTAACCAGCGTTCATGGAAAGAACATAACCAATTTATTTCTCGTCTCTCCATTGATGGAGTCCACGCCATCCATCGGGGGCATTGGAAGGGTTACTTCCCAAGTAGGGATTTAATGGGGCTTCGGTGGATGAATCCAGACACGAGATTTGCTGGACTCATTATCAGACAGAACAAAACCCCCAAAGCGACGATGCGCATCGAGCACGTTCAATTGGATATCGTTCCGATTACCACAGAAGAGCATCCTCGTTTTCAGGTAAATGTCCATCTCAAGGGATTTATTCGTGAACTGATGAGTACGGTTACGCCTGCTTTCATTCGAAAAAACTCCGAAGAGCAGGTAGCCGAGCAAATTCGCGGGACGTTTCTAAAAGGAGTCAAAGCAGGAGCTGATCTGTATAGCTTGGAGGAAAGTCTGTTTAAAAAAGACTACCAGGCATGGCGAAAATACGAAATGCGCAAGCGCAATAAGCTCACACCGGATTCGCTTATCCAAATCCAAGTAAATATGTACTTGAGTGATTCCGGAAAAATGAAGATGGATGCACTCAAATACCCTGACCCGCTTAAGCCCGAATAAAATGAAAAAACTGCTTGCCTCAAGCTCGGGCAAGCAGTTTCTTCTCTATGCTTATAAGATCAACCTAGTTTTTCACCAGCAAAACTTCTTCGATAGAAGCATACGGCAAGTTATGAGCATCAGCTACAGCCTTGTAAGCTACTTTGCCGTCGATGACGTTTACGCCTTTTGCCAATGCTTTGTTGTCACGAATCGCTTGTGCGTAGCCTTTGTTCGCCAATTGTACCGCGTAAGGAACGGTTACGTTGGTCAGGGCCAATGTAGATGTACGAGCGACTGCACCAGGCATGTTGGCTACAGCGTAGTGAATCACACCGTGCTTCTCATAGGTTGGCTTGTCATGCGTCGTGATGCGGTCAACGGTTTCAATCGATCCGCCTTGGTCAATCGCTACGTCTACGATCACAGAACCAGGTGACATCTCTTTTACCATGTCTTCTGTTACCAGACGTGGAGCACGAGCACCTGGAATGAGTACAGCGCCTACCAGCAAATCTGCTTTTTTCACAGCGTTTGCGATGTTGAAGGAATTGGACATCAGCGTTTGAACGCGGCCTTGGAACAAGTCATCCAGTTGGCGCAGACGGTCTGCGTTTACATCGATAATCGTTACATTTGCACCCAGTCCAAGCGCCATTTTCGCTGCGTTTGTTCCTACGATCCCGCCGCCGATTACGACTACCTCGCCTTTTGGTACGCCTGGTACGCCACCGAGTAGAACGCCTTTTCCACCGTATTGCTTTTCCAAGAATTGTGCGCCGATTTGAACGGACATGCGGCCTGCTACTTCAGACATCGGCATCAGCAGAGGCAGAGCTCCATTGTCGAGCTGGATGGTTTCGTAAGCGATTGCAATCACTTTTTTATCGATCAATTCACGAGTCAATTCAGGCTCTGGTGCGAGATGCAAATAAGTGAACAGAATCAGACCCTCGCGGAAATATCCGTATTCAGCAGGGAGTGGTTCTTTTACTTTCATTACCATGTCAGATGCCCATGCCTCTGCTGCTGTTTCTACGATCTCAGCGCCTACTGCCTTGTAATCTTCATTCGTAAAACCACTGCCTTGCCCTGCACTTGTTTCTACACGAACTGAATGTCCGTTTTGTACCAAAGCAGCTACACCTGCTGGGGTAATGGCTACGCGGTTCTCATTATTTTTAATTTCTTTTGGAATTCCAACGATCATGATAAGTATGTCCTCCTTGGAAACGCCAATTTCTTTGCGGTTACTATTATTGTACAGCGTATCTTCGGGCATACTCCTTGGAGATTCCTTTAATTTTAGCGTCTTTTCATTTGTGAAAATTCACAAACAAACTACTGTTCCCCATCTAATTTGGCTATTTTCAACTCTAAATATAAGGCAGCCCGCTGGTTCATATTGTCGAGGTCGACACGCATGATCTCCTCAATTCGTCTCAGTCGGTAGCTCAACGTATTGATGTGGATATGCAGGCTCTCTGCTGTCTTGTTGACCTTGCCAGCGGCATCCAAAAAAGTCTCCAATGTCGTCAAGAGCGTAGTCTGGTTATCGCGATCGTACTGTCTGAGCTTTTCCAGCCGTTCATTCTGATAGCCCTGCTCCTCTTCCCACTGCTTTAGTTGTAGTAAATAGCGATAAATCCCAAGCTCGTGGTACCCGTGAATCCCCTCATTTTCCTGCGGGAACAGCTTCTTGATCTTGAGCGCATGCAGTGCTTCCCTGTAGCTTTTCACAATATCCGTATAAGACTTGTAATCTCTCCCGTACCCGGCACTCACCTGGCGTCCTTCCGTGACATGTGCTTCGAGCTTGCCGAGCGAGTCGGAGAGGAACTGTTCCACCTTGCGAATGAGTACGTCACTCTTGTCCTTTTTCGCATCGGACAGACCAATCAATAAGACAATTTGCGAACCGTCGACAACCCAGTGCAGCTTGTCACGCATTAATAACGGATACAAGTACTGATCCAGACGAGCTCCTGCCGCTTCAATAATACAGATTAAATAAGAGGTCGGAAGCTGCATCTGCAAGGTGTCCGCTTTTTGGCGAATGGTAGCCTCACTGCTGTGATTTCCCAGTAACAGCTCCCACAGAAATTCCTTGCGTCGCTGCTCCTCCGCCTTGCGTTTTCCCTGCCGCTGGATGAGACGCGAGACGGCTACGCGTGCTGCCTGACGAAGAATTTCATCATCTTCCTGGGTAATCGGTCGATTCACCTCTTGTGCCCAAATGTAACCGAGCACATCGCTCCCTCTGCGAATGGCAATCGCCACACGCTTTCCCAAGCCGATTTCGTCCTTGGCCGGGATGTGTACAGGGTCGTCCTGTGTTAACAGCTCCTGAAATACGCCGTCCTTCCAGAGGCGCGTCAGCACTTTTTCCGGTACCCGTCGCCCCATGATGGTAGACCAGCGCGCTTCATCTGTGCTTTCTCCGTGTGAGCTGTAAGCAATCAGTTTGTGATCGGCATCTTCAACCGTGATCGGATTTTGCAAAAGTTCTCCAATGACATCAGCTAATTCATCGATATCAGCATGCTGATACTGTTGAAAATAGTTAGGCTCTACGGGCACACTTTCACCTCTTTACCGCTCTTTTCTACGCGTTCCTTTATTATATAGTAGAAAACATGACTTCGCTAAACGCTCTGTCTCAATTAATAAGGAGCGGTCGGAATCATGTCGCTGTCATGCGAATTGACACAAAGGAATCTGGTGACCTCGCCTGTACGGTTCACCCAGTTGTGCGGGACGGATGAATCCATGTGAATGCTGTCTCCTGGGAACAAATCATGCTCCTCTTCCCCCAGCAAAAGAGTCAGCACACCCTCGAGGACGTAAATAAATTCTTGACCCTTGTGCACAAAAGGCGTGCCTTTTTCTCCATGCGGTGAAAGCGTAACGAGAATCGGTACCAGCGACGGATTCGCCAAATGACCGGACAGGTCCTCATACACAAAAGGCGCACGCTGAAGTTGGGATCGCTCTTTCCTCGCCCTGCGTACCTGCCCATTCCCTCCACTCGCCTCACCCGAAAAGAAATAGCCCGGGCTTACTCCCAAGGCTTCCGAAATTTTTTTCAAAGACTCTAACGTAATGGAAGACTTCCCACGCTCTACTTGGGACAAAAAGCTGATCGACAGCTGTGTTTTTTCCGCAATTTGTTTGAGTGTCTTCTTTTTGCCGACACGAAGCGATTTGATTAATACACCAATGGTAGGTTCCATTTGCATACCTCGCCGTAAAAAGGATAGGTCTATCATACTCTTTCCTGAAAAAAGTTGTAAAGTTAGCATAAGTATCAGTTTTTACTATTGCTACAAATTATATTGCATTTTATAATCTTTATTATTATCAGATATGTAATCGCTTTATCCCCAAGAATTGAAGTGCTACTTCACTCATAAATTGAAGTGACACTTCAATATTTACCGACAAAGGAGGATTACCCGATGGCATTACAAACACAGGCGGTCGTTTCCAAAAAGGTTCAAAACAAAGCATTGGTCGCGAGCCTGATTGGCAGCTCTATTGAGTGGTTTGACTTTTTTCTGTATGGAACCATGGCATCGCTCGTCTTCAACAAGCTATTCTTTCCTTCTTCTGACCCAACTGTAGGCTTACTGCTCTCTTATCTCTCATTTGGTCTTCCCTTTTTCATCCGGCCATTGGGTGGCGTGATCTTCAGTCATATCGGGGACAAAATCGGTCGTAAAAAGACGCTGGTCTTGACGTTGTCGCTGATGGGAGGCGCTACCGTCTTGATCGGTTTGCTGCCTGATTACAATGCCATTGGCATCTGGGCTCCGATTCTTCTCGTGCTGATGCGCTTGATTCAAGGCTTGGGGATCGGCGGTGAATGGGGAGGTGCATTGCTTCTCGCCGTAGAGTACTCCGGCAAAGGCAGACGCGGCTTTTTTGGAAGTATCCCGCAAATGGGTGTAACGATCGGCATGCTGCTCGGTACGTTGGCCATTTCTTTGATGAGTGCGCTTCCCGATGATCAATTCATGTCTTGGGGCTGGCGAATTCCGTTTCTGTTGAGTGCAGCACTTGTCTTTTTAGGACTCTGGATTCGCAATGGCATCGATGAAACGCCAGCTTTTCAGGAAGCAAAAAAGACGGGGAACATTGCAAAAGTTCCCATCGTAGATACATTTCGCTATCACTGGAAAGCTGTTCTGATTGCCGTAGGAGCCAAAGTGGTAGAAACGGCGCCGTTCTATATTTTCTCGACGTTTATTATTGCCTACGCGACGAACTACTTGGGCTACGACCGAATAACGGTACTCAATGCCGTGACGATCGCCACATTAGTGACAACCATCGCCATTCCGTACATGGGCATGCTGTCAGATAAAGTAGGCAGAAAGCCATTGTATATCGCGGGAACTGTAGCCATGATGCTGTTTGCATTCCCGTACTTTTATATGCTGTCATTAAAATCTGCTCTGTGGCTTACCGTCGCTACTGTCATCGGGCTCGGGATTCTCTGGGCTCCAGTCACAGCTGTATTGGGTACGATGTTCTCCGAGATTTTCAGTACGAATGTACGCTATACTGGGGTAACGGTTGGCTACCAGCTCGGTGCTGCTTTGGCGGGCGGTACTGCTCCGCTGATCGCTACTGCCTTGTTAAGCTCTTTTAACTCCTGGATGCCAATTGCTTTGTACATCGTAGTTTCCGGGGTTATTTCTCTCATTGCGGTTTCTGCTACGAAGGAAACAAAGGATTTGGATTTGGACGAATCCTGATGGAAAGGAAGAATGAGATGCTCGTATTAAGCCGTGAAAACATTGCACAAATCTACACGATGAAAGATTGCTTGGAGGATGTGGAGCACGTATTCCGTGAGCATATGCTGGGAAACGTCACCACCCCTGTTCGCACTGCCATTGACCATCCGAAATACGGAGCAACCAGTCTATACATGCCGTCCTATTTGGAAACGGACGATTACGTAGCGGTAAAAATCATCAGCATTTTCCCGGAGAATCACAAGCACGATATCAAAGCACTCCAAAGCGTGATCGTATTGACCGAAGCAAAAACGGGACAGCATGTGGCGATGATGGACGCGAGCCTGTTGACGATTATGCGCACAGGTGCAAGCAGTGGCGTTGCAACCAAATACTTGGCAAAAGAAAATGCGCAAAGCTGCGCTGTATTAGGATGCGGGGCACAATCGATCGGACAGATTCAAGCCGTCATGGAAGTCCGTCCGCTGACAAACATTTATTTCTATAACCGTACGCGTGAGAAAGCAGACGAAATGAAACAAACACTGCTCTCCCTCTACCCGGAGTGGCAAGGCGAAATCACGGTTATGGATGATGCCAATGAAGCGGTTGCGAACGCCGAAATCGTAATTTGCAGCACCAAGGCTACCAGCCCATTGTTTGATGGAACACGCTTGCGTCCCGGCACGCATATCAATGCCATCGGCGCTTTTCTTCCCCATATGCAGGAGGTTGACTTGACTACTGTACAAAACAGCAAAGTTGTGGTCGATACGCTGGAGGGAGCCCGGCACGAAGCAGGCGATCTGCTCATTCCGATTGAACGCGGCGAATGGAGCTTTGATCAGATGCACGCTGAGCTGGGAGACATTCTGATTGGGAAAAAGCCCGGCCGAGAAAACGATGAAGAAATCACGCTGTACAAATCGGTGGGTGTTGCCTATTTGGACACAGCCGTTGCCAAAACGGTCTATGAACGTGCGAAAGCAAACGGCATTGGGACAGAAATCAGCTTGTAAATCTTGTCTTATAGAAAAAATAGCCGCCTTCCCACCTGGGATTTGGCGGCTGTTTGCTTTTTCCTGTTTACAAAAGTCGTGCGATTGCATCGAGAATCTGCTCTTTTTGAAAAGGCTTCACGACGAAATCACTCGCTCCTGTTTTCATCGCTTCCAGCACCTTCTGCCGGTGCCCGATTGCCGAGCAGATCAAAATTTTGGCATCACGGTCAAAGTCCAAGATGTGACGCATGGCTTCAATCCCGTGCATGTGCGGCATGGTAATATCCATGGTGACAATATCTGGCTTGAGCTCCTTGTACTTTTCAATTGCCTCCAAACCATTGCTCGCTTCTCCACAAACTTCATGTTGTTCGCCTAACATATCCGTCAGCACTCTTCTCGTGAAGGCTGCGTCATCTACAATCAGCAATCGGGCCATGCAGTCTTATCCCCTCGCATCTCGCTTGCTATTCTACTTCCTACTTTTGCAGAAATCGCAAGCCTTGTCCACGAGAGAAAATGACTTCTTTTGTCGAATAGCGCGAAATCCGATCGGCATTATGAAATAAATCCGATTCGCTCGCTGCTCTCTTTCGAATCGCTGTCGCTGGCGGGTTCGGCTGTCCCGCTAGACGCCAGAGGGCTGTTTGGTTTTGGGTGTGGAGTGGTCTCTCCAATCTCCGGTCGGTCGACCTGTGTTACCTCATCAGGAATATGAATCTGGGGGATTTCCACTATATCGTTTTCCATCGCGTGTACGCCTCCCTTCTGTTCCCTCTTGGCAGGGGGATATGTTCTCCATATGATTAGCCTGTCCGTATCCCTTTTTTCCATGCACAACCTTCAGAGAACCGATATAATAGGCATGACGTGTATCTATATTTTCAAATGGATTATGCTTTTTTTTCTATGGAGGAATCCCGCATGCCAAAGCTGCTGCCATTTCCCGTCTTATTTACCGGTTTGGTAGTCGGGCTGCTTCTGCTCATTACCAGTCAATTCGTTACAAGCATGAAGCATCTCGATAAAGTCATAAATAAAAGCAGCCATTCTTCTGACAAAGTACGTGTCGCCCTATTGCTGGAGGGCCCCACTTATGATCAGGGCTGGAACAGCAGTGCACTGGAGAGTATGACAGAACTGCAAAAAAGATTTAACTTTTCACTCGAAATCGCTAATAATATAAAACCGGAGCAGATCACGAAGGTGGCTGAGAAATATGCAGCCAACGACTATGATCTCATACTCGGTCATGGCCTCATCTTCTCTGATCCTTTTACAGACGTGGCGCTTCGCTATCCGAAATCACACTTTGTTTCCTTTAACGGAGAGGCTCCGCATCCGAATCAGACGACGATTCGTTACGATATGAAGCCTGCTGGCAAGCTCGTCGGTATCCTAGCCGCTAAAATGACGAAATCAGATAAAGTCGGATACATTATGGTAGACAAGCCCACAGAGATCCTTCAAGTAGAAGGCTTTATCGAAGGAGTGAAAAAGGAATCGCCCAAAACCTCTATCGTTGTGGGAAAGGTTCCTGATTTCAATGATATTGAGGGGGCCATTCACACAACTCGCGACATGATTTCACAAGGTGTGGATGTCATCTACACCACAGGCGACAGCTTCAATCTCGAAGTGATTACAGAAGCGCAGCGCGCAGGAGTATTCACCATCGGATATATTGCCGATCAGCGCTACATCGCACCAGACTATGTACTGGCCTCCATGACGCAGGATGTTCGTCAGTGCTACCGCATCATCATGGAACAGTTTATTCAAGGGGATCTCCCCAATGGAAAAGTCATGTACGGACTTGCCGAAGGAGTCAACCAGCTCAGTCAATTTGGACACATGGTGCCAGATGATGTACGTGAAGATTTAGAACGGGAACTGCAAAATCTCATTCCTTCCCGTGGCTCGTATGGAGGTTAATCAGCATGCCCCTTTTCAGCAATCTCGGATTTCAGAAAAAAATCATGCTCAGCTATCTCGTAATGATGCTTCTCATCGGTTGCGTAACGACCTTGTTCAGCTATCAAATGACCAAGGTCACCTCTGATGAAGTGTATTTGACGCAAAACCTCTTACCGCAAACGAGTGCCTTACTGGAAGTCAAAAACCAGATATACACCAAGACCTATGCGTTGAACATGTATACATCGACACGGGACGAATCTTACTTGGATCAGTACTATACAAATCTGATCGATACAGCTCGCTTTTCCTCGCTTCCCAAAACCGAGGCGAACAGTGGCTTGTTTACCATCATTGAATCGATATCAAAACTCGACTTTATTTTTTTGAACAAAATCAATCCGTTGCTGCAAGCAGGGAATGTTCCAGCCGTCAGCTATGTCCTTACCAATGAAGTACAGCCATTGCTCGACCGGTTGGAACGAGATCTGTCTTTTTCACTCAATCAGCTGGAGTATCAGACGAATAAAGAGTTTCAGAATTCGAATGAGAGCATCAAAGTTTCGTTAATCCTGACGTATTCCGTTTCCGTAGCCTCTATCTTGTTTGGGCTATTCTGTACGTTTTACTTCCGCAATGAGCTGTTGCGACCGATCCAGTCTCTGATGCAGCAAGCGCGTGAAGTGTCGAAAGGAACATTCGGCCAGCAAATCGTTTATACCCATCAAGATGAATTCCTTGAGTTGGCGCAGGAGTTCAACAAAATGTCGAGCAGCATCGCCAATCTATTCGCACAAGATGAAAGGCAACGGCAAATTTTGACCGAAGAAAAAAACATTCGGGAGCAAATCTTAAACTCTCTGCCTGTTGGGATTATTACCCGCTCCCATTCGACAGTCGGTCTTCATGTAAACCAGTTGGCGCAGCATTTGGTCAAGCTCGACGATCACGGCTACCCCGTGTCCAAGGATTCCTTTGAAGCACCCACATGCAATGAGCCGACCCCCTGGTTCGTCAATCGCAAAATGACCTTGTACAAAAAAGATGACACACCATTCATTGCCCTGGTCTCCTACATTCCTTTGCACAATCATCACCACGATCAGGAAACCGGGTGGATGGTCGCCTTCTTGGACATTACGGACCAGGAACAAATTCAAGAGTACTTGAATCAATCCGAGAAGCTGGCCATGGTCGGTCAGCTGGCAGCGGGAGCCGCTCATGAAATTCGCAATCCGCTAACGGTCATCTACGGCTTTATTCAGCTATTGGAACAGCGTTTATCGAATCAAGAGCGCGATTTGTATTACTTGCCCTTAATCTTGCAGGAAATTGAACGGGTCAACCGCATCGTGACGGAGTTGTTGATGCTCTCCAAACCGTCCAAGCCCGATTATCGCGAGGTTGCGCTAGCTGGTGTCATTCATTCGATTCTTCCCTTGATGAAGGCCGAGGCCATGCTGCATGGGATTGAAATCGTAGACCGCTGTGATCCGAGCATTCGCATTCACGTCGATGTCGAGCAATTAAAGCAAATCCTGTTAAATTTAATGAAAAACAGCATTGAAGCCATGAAAGACGGCGGCGTTCTCTCAATTGAAAGCCGCCTGGATGATCAAGCTCTCCATATTCATGTCAGAGACACGGGAGAAGGTATTTCCCAAGAGTATCTGGTGCGCATATTCGATCCGTTCTTCTCCTTAAAAGAGGATGGGACAGGACTGGGGCTGCCAATTTCGCGGCGAATGGTCGAAAACCACGGTGGGGAGCTACACGTGAACAGCAAGCTGGGGAAAGGAACGGAAATCATCATCTCACTGCCGCTTACCCCAAAAGAAGATTAGGCTTGCGCATCCAGCCAAGCGAACATCTTGCGCGTATACATCTCTATATCTTCCCCGACAAACAGATGGCTGGCCCCTTGCGCCAGCCATTTTTCATACGGTTTGCCAGCCCGCGTCAGCGCATCTGCCAATTTATGAGCATGCTCCACTCCCACATTTTCATCTTCGGTTCCATGGATGATCAGCACAGGGCAAGAAATCTCGTCTATCCGATACAAAGGCGTCCGATCACGGTAGGCATCCTCCTGCTTACGCGGATGACCGATGATTCTGCGCAGCATCCTTCTCAGATCAACTCGCTCCTCATAGGTCAAAAACATGTCGCTGACGCCACTCCATACGACGCAAGACAGCACGCCCTTGCACTCCATTGCGGTAAACAAGGCCATGACACCACCGCGTGAAAAGCCGTAGACGCTGATTCGCCCCTTGTCCACCTTCTCCATGCTGCGGAGCATTTCAAATGCGGCAAACACATCATGCCTGTCTGCCCCACCGAATTCATCACGGCCCTCTCCGCCTTCGTTGCCACGGTAATGAGGAGCGAGGATCACGTAGCCAAAAGCAGCCATCTGACTGATTCTCTCGGGTCTGACGCGTCCCACTCCTTTTATCCCTCCTCGGCAGTACAGGAGAGCCGGCAGACATGCTTCCTCCTGAAAATAAGCCTCTGGCACAGCCAATGCAGCTTTTACCAGCAAGTCTTGACTGTAGTAGCTGACGGTATAAAGCCGCACTCCCGGATAGACTGTCTCCTCAGGTGTACATGCGACAAATGGTGAAATATCTAGCTGCATCCTGCTCACGATTCCTCTCTCTGTGATCTCGTAATCGTATCCACAAGCGTCACCATCGAAGGTGATAGCCATTTCTTTTTATGATAGACAAGCTGAATGGAAAACGGCGGCTTATCCGACTGAAATGGGATAGCTGTGAGCACCCCTTCTGCGAGCTCTCTCTTGACCGCCATGAGCGGCAGCAAAGCCACCCCCAAGCCACAGCGTACACACTGCTTGATCGCTTCCGGATTGCTGAACTGACAGGCGATTCGCTGAGCCATCCCAGCCTCTCCAAAGGCCTCCAGCAGCATCCCCCGATACGTACAGCCTTCTTCGGTCAATACAAGCGGCTCTCCGCCCAAATCATGGACAGTGAGTGCAGTTGCTGTTGTAAAACGATGTGCGGGTGGCATGACGATCACCAATTCTTCCTCGCGAATGACGTGGGTGACTAACTCAGGGTCTGTACAAGGGCGATCGAAAATGATCCCGAAATCGAGATAACCATCCCTGATCTGTTGCACAATTTCTGCTTCCCCCGCCGTCCGCAATACCAAATCAACCTGAGGGTATTGCTGACAAAAAGCCTGCAAATACGGCGGCAGAAAGAACGCCGCCAGTGTATCGATCGTTCCAATCGCAATCGGACCTGTCGTCTGTTGCTTGATCACTTCTTTAGATTCCCCATACAGACGAATCAATTCCCGAGCGTACGGCAGCAAGGCTTCACCTGCTTGGATCAGTCGCAGCTTGCGTCCGTATCTTTCAAATAGCGGGGCTCCATACGACTGCTCCAGCTTTTGCATTTGGGCCGTTACCGTCGGTTGAGCATAGCCCAGTTCTTCTGCTGCCCGTGTAAAACTCCCATACCGGGCTACTTCGCGAAAAGTATGTAAATAGACCAGCTCCATCCCGCTTCCTCCCATAGAAATCAGTAATGATCCTTATTAAATAGTATAGATAACTGTGATGATTGCTTCAATGCTATGCTTTGTACATCACCATCACACGTAACGAGGAGGATTGGATATGTCCCATGTTTTGCAAACACCCGCCGCGTCACCTGAAGTAGCCCGCACTCATTTTCTCGACAAGCTTTCTCTCGAGACAGATGTCGCTGATGTATGGAATGACATCCAAAACCGTGTGGAAGGCTTCTACATCCTGGATGCTCGCAGCGAGAAAGCGTATCGGGATGGTCACGTTCCCGGTGCTCTGAATCTCCCCCATTCGCTTATTTCCACTGAAACGACGGCTGCTCTGGACCCGACCAAGCTCCTGGTCGTCTACTGCTGGGGGCCGAACTGCAACGGTGCTGCAAAGGCTTGCGCGAAACTAGCTGCTCTCGGCTTTCGAGTGAAAGAAATGCTCGGAGGGATTGAATACTGGGAAAAAGAGGGGAATCCTCTCGAATAGGAAACGCAAAAAAGGACGGGAGCTGATCCCGTCCTTCTTAGTTATCGCAAGGCTTAGTAGCCGCGTTTTGCGTTCTTTTTGTTGATTGTCGCAAGGTTCTCTTCGCTGTGCTTCAACCATTTTTTCATTTTGTCTTCGAAAGAAGCTCCGCTATCTCGTTTTGCATTCCCTCCGCGGTCGCCTCCACGATATCCACCGCCACGGCGCTCTTCACGTTCCGGACGCTCAGGCGCTGGGAGTGCTGCGCGAACCGAAAGCGAGATTTTACCTGCATCATCAATGGAGAGTACTTTTACCTTTACTTGTGCTCCCACGGTAAAGTGATCATTGATATCCTTAACAAAACCGTTTGCTACTTGGGAAATGTGGACCAGCCCCTGCTCCGTTTCGCTGACTGCTACGAACATCCCAAACGGTTTAATCGCTGTCACTTTTCCTTCGATGATGCTTCCCACTTGTACTGCCATCCAGTTTGCACTCCTTTTATTTTTTCAGAAAAATGGTGAGAACCTCAAACCAGAAGCCTCATTCTCTTAGTATAGCAGAGAAATTCCAATACTGAAAAGCCTATTCTTTCTAGGTGCACACTCCAGGCTAGTTATGTCCCAGTTCGAATGCATCCATTGCCATTACAAGTTCTTCATTTGTCGGGATTACCATGACTTTTACCGGAGAGTATTTGGTGCTGATGAATGCCTCACCTTTGCTGGTGCGGTTTACCTCACGATCCAGGTTTACCCCGGCAAATTCCAGACCAGAGCACACCAAATCACGCACGGCAGCACTATTCTCTCCAACACCTGCCGTAAAGATAATGCCGTCGACTCCATTCAGTCGAGCAAGGTACAGTCCCACATGCTTATGCAGAATGGTAGTAAATAATTCCAGGGCAAGTTTGCTGCGGAGATGTCCCTCTTCTGCTTTTTTCATAACGTCGCGCAAATCATTGGATACACCTGATACGCCCATGAGACCGCTCTTGTTATTCAGAATCTTAATAGCGCCAGCCGTATCGGTCTTTTCGATTTCTTCAATATACGGGATGATACCTGGATCAATGTTTCCGCTGCGCGTACCCATGGACAAACCAGCCAACGGTGTCATACCCATCGACGTATCATACGATTCACCATTTCGGATCGCTGTGATACTTACTCCGCTTCCGATGTGGCAGCTGATCAGGCGAAGCTGCTCTTTCGGGCGACCCATCATTTCTGCTGCACGGCCCATTACATAGCGGTGAGACGTTCCATGGAAACCGTATTTGCGAATTCCGTATTGTTCGTAGTATTCATAAGGCAGTGCGTACAAATAAGAGGATGGTGGCATGGTTTGGTGGAATGCTGTATCGAAAACAGCGACGTGATTTAAATCAGGAAACAGACTTTGAGCAACTTCAATCCCGGTCAGGTTAATGGGGTTATGAAGCGGGGCGAAACGGGACAGGCTGCGAATTTCGTCTTTTACTTGGTCATTGATAATAACGGACTGCTTAAATGCTTCCCCTCCGTGGACAACACGATGGGAAACGATATCTATCGAATATTGTTTGAGGGATTCAAACACTCCCCGAATAGTATCTTCATATTGGTCCCGCTGAATTTGCTCCAAATAATCATGCGCGATCAATGTTTTGGAAGGCATTTCATACAGCTTGTACTTCACCGAAGAACTTCCGCAGTTCAGTACAAGGACATTCTTTTTTTCTACCACGATATAATCCACTCTCCAATCATTCAATCACAGCCTTCTCTCCTTCATAGGATGGATAGGCTCCCTACATTTTATAACGATATGCTCTTCGTGAATACAGGTAATTGAGAGCAATTATCAACAACATGGTGACAGATCCAGATGCATCGAGCAAAACATCCTGCACCATTCCAGTTCGATCCGGTGTAAACGTCTGGTGCCATTCATCCAAAACAGCCGTCATCACACTGCAAAAAGCGCTCCAGGGCAGTGCTTGCCCGAATGAGAGATGCTGCGAAAACACGCGATACCAGCTAAAAGCCAAGAGAGCAAAAACAGTAAAGTGTGTCCCTTTCCGTAACAAAAACTCAATAAAACCAGCCGCTCCCTTTTCTTCCAAGCTCACATCCTTGCCTCCATAAGGAATTGATATGTCGCCTATACGGTCCTGCAAGCTCTGTTCATCCACTAGCTTGTCTATCGTCCCTCGCATGTCTTGCTTGGCGTATGGCTGTGAAGAAGAAATGAACAACCCGAGCAGAATGGCAATCAAAAGCAAGTAATCCCATACTTTTCGATATCGACGCACGTGTTTGCTACCCCCTGCTTTCGATTCTCTTTCCTATCTTACCATGACGAATACCTGGTTAGTCGGTTACAGCTACGTGAACGATTGAAACAGAAAAACGCCAACCTGTTTAGCGGTTGGCGTCATGTGTAGAAGAAGAAAGAGGCAGGAAGTCCTCTTGTACAGGCACATACTCCCGGGAATCATGGTTCGCGGCTTCAGCTTGCCCTGTTTTTTGTGAGCGGGCCTGTTCCCGTTTTCTTTCTTTGATATCGCGGCGACGCACTTGGTTGTTTTCCCACCAAATCCGCAAATGACGTGCGAGAATCGGCAAGGACATCTCAGAATGGGCAGCCTGTCTTTGCACAGCTGCATATTGCATGCCAGGAAGAAGTGCCATTGAAGCAAAAGCCCCCATTAGAATGCCAAACAACAATACGCTGGCAAAGGACGCAAACGAGTCATTCCCAGTACCCAAGCCCCCAGCTAACGGAAGGCTGGCTAACGCGAGCGCCAAATACATCCCTGCTTGATTGACCATGGTGCGTTTGGCCCCCAGCTTGATACCGTCCCAAACACGCTCCTGTTCGGCTTGGGCCTTGTACAGCTCATCCACCGCAAGAAGTGCCTGCAAAACGATAACGGCAATGGCAGCAACCATTCCATAGAAGCTCATAACGTTCATGGGTCGATCCAACCACAGCAATCCCAGCGCAAATCCTCCAGACAAGACTGGCAAGAGAATGAGGACAAATAATCCATCGCGTGTTCTGCGTTGCAAAAGCAGGCTCATGATAAGTACGAGGGCAGCCAGACTGCCAATCGTCAAGAACCGGCTGCTCCAATCAACCTTGTTGAGCTTTTTCTCCTCCAATTTCTTCAGCTCATCGTCGTTATATACCGTATAGCCTTCGGGTATCGTCACCTTTTCTTGCATGGAATATGGTATGATGTAAGACCACAACTCAATTCGACTTGGGTCTGAGACGGCACTGCTTACCTTGAAAACATACAGTCCGTCTTCCCGTTGATAAATGGGCGGCTCGCTGCCGATCGACCAATCTACCAGCTCAGATAGTCGCACCGTACCTTGTGAGGTTCGAATCAAAATATTTTTCACTTGATCCGGATAGTCCATCCACCCGTCAGGGAATCGGACGTGGATAGGTACCTGACGCTCATTCCAATAGACACTGCCTGCTGTTTTCTCTCCCAAATAGCTCTCCAGCTGTCTCTTGATCTCCTCTTGCGTAATCCGGTAGCGTGCCAGCATCTCTTGTTTCGGACGAATGTCGATAAAGGTCCCCTCTGCACCCGGACCGATTCGTTCATCTGTTACCAGCTCTCGCCCCTCTTTATCCTTTGCACTCTGTTTTTCCATGAATGCCAGGACTTCATTGGCAATGTTCTGCGTCGTTTGCAACGATGGCCCCATGATCGTCAAGACGAGACGCGTTGCCTTATCTGTATTAATGACCAGCGCAAACGGGTCTGTCTGAGGAATATCTCGCAGCTCTTTGTCCAGTACTTTTTCCAGCTCTGAGACTGATTGTGTCCAATCGTATTTGTCCACGAGCTTTAGTTGAAAGCTCAGATTTTCTTCGGAGGCAATCGTATAGACATCTCGGACTTCGTCAATGGCGAGCAAACGCTCCTCGGCTATTTGTGCTGCCCGCATGGCCTCATCGATGCTGCTTCCCTGCACCATTGGCAATGAAAGCGACTTGTCCCCATAATCAAGCTTGGCGTACGGATCTACAAGAATAAACGACTTGAGCAAAAAGACAAAGACAAGCGAGGCAACCAGTGTGATTCCATAAGGCAAATAGCCTTGTTCCACCAATCTCTCCCAGCGATCTTGAAAATAACTTGTCACTTTATTGGAGGCCCGTGGTGTTTTCTTCTCTACTCGTTCGGAAGCTTCCAGCCACGTTCCTGTCAGTACTGGCGTGATCAATCCATAGATAAGAATAAGAGCTAACGTCCCCAGCAAAAGAACTGGCCAAGCATCGTACAAGACAACCTTGTCTTCTGCCTTGAGGAAATCAGTGAAAACGACACCTGTCCAACAGGCTGCCACTACCACAACCGTGAGCAAAAACGGCTTCATCAAACCCCACGCCACTTGCAAGCAACGAACAAACGAATACGAGGGCAATCGAGAAAACTGATGAAACAACGCAGAGCCCGCTCCTGTGAACAATAGCGAAAACAGCACGAGTGGTCCAAGCGTGGAGAGCGTCAATGGGATTCCCCAAAGCCACATGCCTCCAAGTATACTGCCGACCGCAAGTACGTTTGCCAAAAGCGCGAGTACAGCCCCTGCCCATTGTTTGCGGGTCAGGTACAAAAAGAGCGAACAGATGACAGCGGTTAGAGCAGCCAGTGCTCCAAGCTGTCTCAACGCAGCCGTGATGGTCTGCGCATCGTCACGGAACAAATCGAGGCGGTACTTGCCGCCTGAAGCCTGATTCAACTCTCCAACCGCTTCCTTTACTTGCTTGCTGATTACAGGCAACTGCCCGACATCTGCTGCGTACACCGTGATTCCTAATGCAGGCGAGCCTCGATACATCCCGATCTGTTCGCCTTTGCTCCCGCGTCGATCACGAAGATCAGCCAACGTATTTAGTGGCACGTATCCTTTTTCGGTGGAGATCAAGTGCTTTCCCAGATCTTGCAGCCCTTCCGATTTACTCGTCCATTGAATCATGGTTCGATCCTTATCCGCTCCAACAGAGCCTACCTCTTCCCCAACCACATCTGTCGGCAGTTGTGACAGAACATCAGCAGGTGTGAGCCCGTAGGCGAGTAGCATAGACGGTCGGAAAATGATATCTACCTGCTCCTTCAAGGCTTGCTTGTCCATTTCGATGCGAGCGATTCCTGG
This sequence comes from Brevibacillus sp. AG162, assembly GCF_006715575.1. Classification (NCBI taxonomy): domain Bacteria; kingdom Bacillati; phylum Bacillota; class Bacilli; order Caryophanales; family Paenibacillaceae; genus Brevibacillus; species Brevibacillus sp. AG162. The sequence goes on along the minus strand of NZ_VFNO01000007.1, from coordinate 105,537 downwards.
CAGATTGATCAGTTTGTCGTAGACGATATTTTGGGCAACGTCAGACAAAGTCTGCAAGTCCGTGCCGTACAGGACATAAAAGCCAATTTTGCTATCTGCCAGATTGCTTTGACTGACGCTCCATTCCTGCACGGGCAGCTGCTTCGTGATTTCTCCCAGCTTCTTTTCCAACCGTTCCTTGTAATCCGAACCGATTTGTTCCGATGTTTTTACAGTAATAACCGCCGACCCCGTCCGAGATTCGGAAGCAATCGTAAGCACACTGCCCAATGAACGTACCGATTCCTCTACTTTTCTCGCGACCGATTCGTCTACTTCCGCAGAGGAGTGTTTGGGTGCTGAGAGACTGATTGTATATTCAGGTACAGACCGATCCGGAAAAGTCTTGATATCCAGCCCGAACCAAGCTCCTGCCGCAAGCAGACAGCAAATGACCACCAGGATGCGGGCGAAGGAGGGGACAATCGATAAAAATGTCTTGTTATTCATCCGCCACCTTCACCGCCTCACCATCCACTACATACGACAAGCCTGCAGCAACAATCTGGTCACCAGGCACGAGACCTTCCACTACCTCATAGAAGGTTCCTTGCAATGCCCCCACTTTGACAAACGTCTTTTCCACTGAATTTTCATTGATTTTCATAACGTAATATTCTTCATCAGAGACACCGATGCTGCTAACAGGAACAAGCGCAACCTTTGACGCTGGCAGCGGGTACTGACAAGTGACAGTCATGCCACCCTTCCATGCTACATTCTTGCCGTCTACGGTCACCTCGACTGGATAAGACCCCAAGCTGGCATCCACAACAGGTGAGACAAACGTCACTTTTCCTTCTGCTTCACTGCCGTCCGGAGCTTTCACCTTTACCACTTTACCTGCCTGCCAATGGGCGATTTGCTCCCTTTCTACCTGCAGCTTGACAAGCCAGGAGCTCGTATCGACCATCCGAATGACCTCTGTCCCTGGTCCAGCTTGCTCCGATTCTGTCTTGGAGATCGCTGCAACCACACCTGTAAACGGAGCTTTGATCACCGCATCAGCCGCTTCCTGCTTCGCCCGGCTCAATTGAACGTTGGCCTGCTGGACACTTGCATTCGCTTCTTCGATATCCAGTGGATCGGCGCCCTTCAGCAGGTTGTTGTACGCCACTTGTTCTTCTTCCAGACTCAGCTCGGTCTGTCGCAGTGCCGATGCGAGCTTGTCTTTTTCATCTTTCGAGATGGCTCCATTCGCATACAGAACCTCCGCTTTGGTGAGCTCATCGCGAGCTTTTTGCATCTGTTCTCTCGCTTTTTCTACCTGCAGCTTCTGGGTCTGTACCTCATGACTCTCCGGTCCCTTGGCGGCCTTTTCCCGCTTGATCGCAGCACTTGCCACCTGTCCTTGGGCTGCATGAATCCCTTGCTGCAAGGCTGTTCCATCTAATGTCGCCAACGTCTGCCCCGCCTTGACAGTGGCTCCTTTTTCAACGAGAATGCCTGAAATTTTGCCCGAGGCGCCAAACGATAAAGCCAGCTCCTGACGCGGTGCCACTACACCTGCCACTTCCATCAGCCGCTCATTCTGGCCATTCTCCACCGTATACGCACTTACTGTTTTCACCTTGATGACAGTATCTTCTTCTTTCGTTCGTTTCAGACCTTCAACACCCTCATTTAGCTTTTCGCACCCGACGAGCAGCAGGACCACAACCGTGAGACTTATCCATTTATTCGTATTTTTCATTCCTGCAACCCCACATTTCTCACTGAATCTTCCTATACTGACAAAGAAACAACAAATATTGACAAAATATATTTTACAGAAAAAAATGGTATAGTTGTACTACTTTTCTGTCATTTTACATTATTTTTTATAATCCAAATGTCTCGTCACTTGTTTGTAACTCGTATCTAGTATGATAGAAGGGCAGGGAAACGGGGCAACTGCATCGCCCCTATTGTTAGCGCTTACACAAATCCTTTATTTTTTCATGCTGGGAGTGATCGTCATGGCCAAAATTTACACTTCTTACACGGACATCGTGGCTGATATTCACGATGGTGCCACTTTATTAGTGGGCGGCTTCGGACTGGTAGGAATTCCGGAGAATCTGATTATCGCCCTGCGGGACAAAGCAGTGAAAAACTTGACAGTCGTCTCAAATAACTGCGGGGTAGATGATTGGGGACTCGGTCTCCTTTTACGTGAAAAGCAAATCAAAAAAATGGTCTCCTCTTATGTGGGAGAAAATAAGGAATTCGAACGTCAATTTTTGTCCGGTGAGCTCGAAGTCGAGTTGACGCCACAAGGGACGCTGGCGGAGAGAATTCGCGCAGGCGGAGCTGGCATTCCGGCATTCTATACCCCAGCTGGAGTCGGCACACCTATCGCTGAAGGACGGGAAACGCGCGATTTCGCAGGGAAAGAGTACCTGCTTGAGTATGGCATTACGGGTGATTTCGCACTGATCAAGGCGTGGAAGGCTGACAAGATGGGCAATCTCGTCTTCCGTAAAACAGCCCAAAACTTCAATCCGATGATGGCAGCAGCCGGAAAAATCACCATCGTCGAGGTGGAAGAAATCGTAGAGACAGGTGAACTGGACCCTGAGCATATTCACACACCAAGTGTCTATGTGCAACGTGTGATACAGGCACCTTCGTTCGAAAAACGCATCGAACGACGCACTGTCCGCTCGTAAGCAGAAAAAGAGAGAACCGGATTACATTCAAGGGAGGAAAACACAGATGTCGCTTACACGTGAGCAAATCGCCACTCGTGCCGCCGGGGAAATAGAAGATGGCTTTTACGTAAACTTGGGGATTGGAATGCCCACGCTCGTCGCCAACTACATCCCGGAAGGAAAAACGGTCGTTCTGCAATCGGAAAACGGCTTGCTCGGAATTGGCCCTTACCCGACGGAGGAAAACCTCGATCCTGATCTGATCAACGCCGGAAAAGAAACCGTTACGGCTATTCCAGGTGCGGCCTATTTCTCCAGTGCTGAATCGTTTGCGATGATTCGCGGCGGCCATATCGACCTCGCTATTTTGGGGGCGATGGAGGTTTCGGCTGCGGGTGATCTCGCAAACTGGATGATTCCTGGCAAAATGGTCAAGGGCATGGGCGGTGCCATGGATCTCGTCCACGGCGCGAAAAAAATCGTCGTCATCATGGATCATGTCAACAAGCATGGTGAGACAAAAATCTTGAATGAATGTGCTCTGCCACTTACCGGCAAGAAGGTTGTCAATCGTATCATTACGGACAGAGCTGTCATGGACGTGACTCCAGACGGGCTCGTCCTCGTCGAAGTAGCAGAAGGCTATACAGCGGAAGATATCCAAGCCTGCACGCAACCTACGCTACTTGTCTCTCCAGAACTGAAAACAATTGGACTGTAACCTATTTTTCAGGTACAGAACCCCGTTAGTGAATAGCCGACTTCATCGCAGCTGCGTGAAGTCGCTTTTTCTTTCCTTTTTTTGCTTGGTGTGGGCACACTTGCGCGGTCGCCTCCTCCTCACCTTTTCGTATATAATATGGATGATCCATCAAATTTCCCAGTATCTGAGAGGAAGAGATTCCATGTCAGGAACAGTCGGTTGCTTACTCATCCATGGATTTGCCGGAGACATCAACGATATACTCCCACTCGCCAAAAAGCTCCGCGAGGCTGGCTATCAAGTGGAATGCCCTACCTTGGAGGGACATGGGACTACTCGTCGTCACATGGCAAAAAGCACCCGCCACGACTGGCTACGCTCGGCAGAAGAAGGCTACAAGCGACTGTCCATGCGCGCTGACACCATCGTGGTAATCGGATTTTCCATGGGGGGACTGCTCGCCTTTCACTTGACGACGAAATACCCCGTCGCCCTGCTGATTACCATCAACACCCCTTATAAATATTGGGATGTCAAAGAGGCGATGCACTATTTGCGTGAAGATTTCTCTACCCACTCCAAACGCTACATACATGGCATCGGCAGAATCCCTTTTAGCAGCATGCTGCAATTTCGCAGGCTGTTGGCAGAAACGAAGCCGCTTTTGCCTCAAATTACGACCCCTTACGTCCTGCTGCAAGCAAGGCGAGACGATACTGTACACGCCGTGAGCGCACAAATACTCGCAACCAGCGTGGACGAAGCTGCCTCCCCGCAAATCACCTGGTACGAGCATTCCAACCATATGCTGCTGCACGGTCCTGACAAGGAGGCAGCCATTGCTCACGTCATGACAACTATTAAGAAGCGCTTTCCATCTTGATCCGCTTTGGTCGCCACAGCCATACAAGACCAACCAGCAGCAAGATCATCGCTATTCCGATGTACATCGGCCCCAGACCTGCGTGTTCATCCAGCCAGAAAGCAAGGAGCGGCCCCAACGCCGCGCCAAGATCACTCATGACTGAATACTGTGTCATTACCACTTGGCTGTTGTCCTGTCTCGCAGCTTCATCTGCCGCAAGGGTATCCAGCACGGTCGTGATAATCGTCGCGGTCAGCTGGATGCCGAATAAAATCGCAAACCATAGCACAAGCGAAGACGTTGTCTGCAACGAGGCAAACAGAACGGAGGCGACTAGCAACGTCCCGATAAATAGATTCGTCCGGCCATGCCTGTCCGACAATTTCCCTACAAACGGGGCAGCCCACGGCTCCCACCCCCAGCGAATGGCTTGGATTACACTAGCAATCACCGCTGCCCCCAGCACGACTCCTCCAATCATGATAAGCGGTTCGCGTACTTCGATCACTCTGCTTAGCGTGGAGGTAAACACCCCCTGGTACACCATCGTGACGAGCAATGCCGTCGCCATCGTCATCAGCACCTGCGCCTGATTCCACAAGCGTTTTCCTGTATCCATGTGCTTCATGTCTGTCGGATGCTGACTGGTAAAGGAAGGGCGTATATAGCGAAAAACAAGAATGAATGCAAACAAGGAAGGCACCGCAAGTACGATGGAGGCAACAGAAAGCCCGTACCAAGAGGCCAGCAGCGCTCCGACCAGCATGCCGCCAAGACTGCCCAATCGATACAGTCCGTTGTACAAGCCCATGAGCTGCCCGCGATTGTGCCCTTCGGAAACGGTCACGATCAAGGAATACGCACCCAGCCTTAAAAATGTCCAAGCCACTCCCCATAAGCATCGCATCATAAGCCACAGCCAAAAGCCTTCCAAGCTGTACGAAAGTGTCGTCAGAAAAGCCAACGCCACTGCCACAATCAAACCCATTCGTCCGCCCGAGCGCTCATACCATTTTCCAACAAGAGGGCCGAGTGGTACACGGATGAAGCGGTTCACTGCAAGCAATACCCCCACTTCCCATAGTGATGTTAATCCCGCCTCCTTCCAGAAAAGAGGAAGCACCACATACAGCATCGAATCTCCTATCATGCATAATGCTGTCACCAGTGCGACTGCCACGACTTGTGTCTTTCCACTGACTTCTCTCATCTCCTGATCCTTCTCTCTACTCGTTTTCTTTCTTTCTTTCTTTCTGAGCTATACCTTACGCGCAATCACTCATCATTTCTAATACATCTTTATCTATCACTCATAAACAAAAGTTATGAATCGAGGTACAGGATGAACTTACATGCACTCCGCATTTTCGTAGAAGTAGCGTCACGAGGCAGTGTCACCGAAGCAGCAATCGCACTCTCGATCAGCCAGCCTGCCGTAAGTGCCCAAATCCGCAAGCTCGAAAATGAATTGGGCATGACCTTGCTCATACCGGATGGTCGCGGCATTTCTCTCACCTACGAAGGGCGCTTTCTTTTTGAAAAAGCACGCCGCATTTACGACTGGGAACGCGAAATCGAATCACAGCTGACAGAAATCAAACAAGGAAAGAAAGGACGGCTAAGGATTGCTTCTACCTATCTCCCCTCCCATTATCTCGTGCCACAGTGGCTGGCTCAGTACAAGCGCGATTATGAAGGAGTCGATGTGGAAATTCGCACGCGTAATTCCATGCAATCCATTGAACTGCTTCTTGGCTGCGAGGTCGATGTGGCCGTCATTATCAAGGAATCGTGGGATGAGCTGCCTATCAAGCGGCTTCATTTGATGGATGTATCCTATTGGTTTATTTTGCCCGCCCATCATCCGCTTGCAGGAAAAGAGATCCGTATGGAGCAGCTCGTAGAGGAACCATTTTTGTTGCGGGAGCAAGGCAGTTCTACCCGCGATTGGCTTTTTGCCCTCTGTCGCGAGCATGGGGTGAAACGTCCACAGGTCGGTATGCAGTATCATGGTCTGGTCGAGTCTATCCACTCCGTCCGGGCGGGATATGGGACGATGCTGGCTCCTGCTCTGGCCGTTAGGGAAATGGTAGAGCGTGGAGAGGTCGGTCGAGTAACCGTGCCAGGGGTCGAGATTAAGCGTCCCTTGTATGTCTGCACGCGTGACGGTGAAACAGAGCAGCGGCCTGTTGTTGCTCAGTTTCTGGAGTTGGTAAAGCGTGAGAGGTCTTCTTGAGTGCAGCCTTCTCCCAGAAAACATGCAAAAAAAGAGGCTTTTCCTCAAAGGAATAGCCTCTTCATAACACGCAATGCTTATGGGAACACAATTGTTTTATTGCCGTACACCAGCACCCGATCCTCCAGATGCCAACGAACTGCACGTGCCAGCACCGTACGCTCTACCTGACGTCCCAGCTGCTTCAATGCCTCGACGTCTTCCTGATGCGATACACGCTGAACGTCTTGCTCGATAATCGGCCCTGCGTCCAGCTCTTCCGTGACGTAGTGCGCAGTCGCTCCGATCAGCTTCACGCCGCGGCGATACGCCTGCTCGTAAGGCTTCGCACCGACAAACGCTGGGAGGAAGGAATGGTGGATATTGATAATCCGCATCGCATAGTCCTCCAAAAAGCGCGGGGACAAAATCTGCATGTAGCGAGCCAGAACGATCAGATCAACGCCCTCTGCTGCTGCAATCTGCTCCTCTTCTGCCTGTGGCTTGTTATCTTTCGTGACGGGAATACACCGATACGGAATACCGAAGGACTCGACAGTCTCCTGCATGTCAGGATGGTTGCTGACGACAACCGCGATATCCGCGAACAGCTCCCCGGACTTCCAGCGCCACAAGAGCTCCAAAAGACAGTGATCTTCTTTGGAAACAAACAACGCGACCTTTTTGCGCTTGTTCGCTTCGACCAACGACCATTCCATGCCAAAGCTCTCGGCTACAGGGCTGAATGCTTGCTTGATCTCTTCACAGCGCTCGTCCAGATTGATGAGATCGAATTCAATGCGCATGAAAAACCGGCCTGTTTCCGGATCGGTCGTGTACTGGTCAGACTGAACGATGTTGGCTCCTTGTTGGAACAAGAAGTTCGACACCGCCGCGACGATACCCGCGCGATCCGGGCAAGAAATCAGCATGCGCGCACGATCTTTGTTTTTCTCTCGGTACGCGAGCCATTCTCTCTCTGATAACAATTGCATGGTATACTCTCCTCCAAAAAACAGCAAAAAGTTGTTTGCAATTATACCATTCCCAGAAGGGATTTCTATACCCAAATAGAGAGAAAAACGTTCACTTATCGATAAAAATTTTTAGATAGAGTGATTTCCAATCCCGTTTAGCAAAATATCTACGGTCAGGGCGATTTGCTCATCGTCGCTAAACTGCGTAAATTCATCGGTATCCAAAACTTGCCGGAACAGAACGAGCCCGATCATCGAGGACAGGATCGCACGAAAGACAGCCTGTGTCGGGAGTGGACGCAGTTCGCCTACCTCTACCTTTGCCTCGATCAGCTTATTTGCCATCTCCTTCACACCCGTAAAAACCGTAGCGATGAGTGCTTCCCTGATTTCGTCATGGAAAAAGGCTTCTTGCAGCAAAATGCGAATATGCTTTTCATTCGCGAGCACCAGGTCGATCCGGTTTCGGTACAGCTCTGTCACGATTTGGGAGAATGTTTTTTTATTCTGCTCTTTGAAGATCTCACGGACATCTTTCAAGATAAACGGCGCCGCGAATTTGACCAATACAGGTGCTACGACGGCAAGTAAAATATCCTTTTTCGATTTGTAGTGGCGAAAAATCGTTCCCTCTGCCACTCCTGCTTCTTTGGCAATTTCAGAGGTGGAGCTGGCATGAAAGCCTTTTTCGGCGAACAGCTTCACTGATGCACGCAAAATATTGCGCTGCTTCTCCGTCATCTCACTCTCGTCTTTCAACTCTTCTACATATTGCAACAGGCCTTCTACAAATGTTGGCGGCTTGTTCATCACCCATTACGCTCCTCTTATTCGATCTTCTTGCGGAATCGCAGGATAGCGACGGTCAGGATCAAGAGACAGAAGCTGCTCATTCCGACGACATCCTTCCAGAGCGCATCGATGTCCACGCCCTTTAAGAAAATTCCCCGCAGGATTTCCAGAAAATAGGTCAACGGGACGAGCCCGCCTAACCATTGTATCACGAGCGGCATCGAATCGCGCGGGAACATAAAGCCGGAGAGAAGCACGCTAGGCAGGATAAAGGCGAATGCCATTTGCATCGCTTGAAGCTGGGTCTTTGCCACTGTAGAAATGAAAATGCCCAAGAGAAGTGTCGTCACCAAAAACAAGACAGACAACGTCACCAGAAGCGAAATGCTGCCTTTGACCGGGACCCCGAACCAATACGTTCCGATCAATAGCACCAGACAAAACGAAAAGAGACCTACGCCTACATATGGGGTAATTTTACCGAGCATCAGCTCCAATGGGCGTATCGGAGTCACGATTAACTGCTCCATCGTTCCCCGCTCCTTTTCACGTACGAGGGAAAACGCCGTCAGAATCATCGTGACGTTTTGCATAATCAAGCCGATCAAGCCGGGAATATTGAAGACAATACTCTCCATATTGGGGTTAAACAGCACGCGTGTATCCAAGCCGAGTGGTTGTTCCAGCTCCCCCAAGCCTTGTTTTTGCAGCTTTATTTCCTGCAACGTGATCGCTTGATGTTGGACGATCAACTGGGCTTGAGAGGTGGCAGTCCGGGCGATATTCGGGTCGGAGCCATTAATCAGCATTTGCACGTCTACCGGCTCGTTGCGATCACGCTTGCGGGTGTAGTCCGGCCCGATAATGAGCGCTACATTTACGGAGCCATCATCCAGCATGGCTTCGATCTCCTCGTAGCCACTTACATGGGCTGCCACCTCGAATACACGCGTATTGACGAACTGATCCACCAGCTCTCGGCTGGCAGCAGAAGGGCTTTGATTCCAGACTGCCATCTGGATGTCATTGACGTCTGTATTGACCGCATATCCGAACAAAAACAACAGCATCAGCGGCATGACCAATGCAATCGCCAGACTGGGACGATCCCGCTTGATTTGGATGACTTCCTTCTTCACGACAGACCAGTAACGCTCCCAGACAAAATGCCTCATCGGACTCCCTCCTCCGCCGCCTGTCTGGCTTCCTCCTGCCTAACCAGATCGATGAAGACATCCTCCAGATTGCCTGCTCCCATACGATCAATCAAAGCTTGTGGAGTGCCTTCCGCCAGCAGATTGCCGAAAAAGATAAAGCCGATCCAATCGCATGTCTGCGCCTCATCCATGTAGTGTGTGGTCACCAGTACCGTGATCCCCTGTTTCGCCAGCTCATGAATCACGTCCCAAAAAATCCGGCGGGAAACAGGATCGACTCCTGCTGTCGGTTCGTCCAAAATCAACAGCTCCGGCTTGTGCAAAAGAGCGCAGGAGAGCGCGAGGCGTTGCTTCCATCCCCCTGACAGCGAACCCGCAAGCTGCTTTTCCCTGCCTGTGAGGCCTGCCATCTCAATCAATTCTGCTTTCCGCTCCTTGCGTTCTGCTGCACCTAATCGATAAACCCCGGCATAAAAATCGAGATTCTCTTCCACCGTCAAATCTTCATACAGGCTGAACTTTTGCGACATATACCCGATCCGTTGCTTAATTTCCTCACTCTGTGTCATGACATCGAAGCCAAGTACCGTCCCCTTCCCCGTCGTCGGGGTCAGCAAACCGCAAAGCATTCGGATTGTCGTCGATTTCCCAGAGCCATTCGGACCCAAAAAACCGTAAATCGAACCTCTCGGAACTGTCAGCGTCAAACTGTTCACGGCTACTCGATCTCCGAAACGCTTCGTCAACTGCTCGCATTGGATAGCAGCGTTCATTGACCTCCCTCCTTGTCTGCCAGCAGCACATCGGCAGGCATACCTGGTTTGATTTTGTCGAGTCCATCTGTGATGTGAATCGTAACAGCGAACACAAGCTTGGTGCGTTCATCCGCCGTCTGTACATTTTTCGGCGTGAACTCTGCTTTTTCCGAGATGCGACTGATCGTTCCCGTAAACGTCTCTTCCGGATAGGCATCCACCTTGATGCCAACCTCCTGCCCTTTTTTCACCCGATTCAATTGTGCTTCCGGGATGTACACGACAAGCTCGAGCTGATCCGTCTTCATCATCGTAAACAAGGTAGCGCCTGTTTTGGCTACTTCCCCCTGTTCGATAGAGGAGCGCAAGAGAGTCCCATCGTCTGTTGCCGTAATCTTGGATTTTTCCAGCTGCAATAAGGCTTGATCCAGTTTCGCTTTCGCCTGCTGCTGGGTGGCGAGCAGTGCTCGAATCGCGTAATCGGTACTTCCTTCCTTCACCTGATCGAGATCCGCCTGCGCTCCGGCTTGCGCGGCTTGTGCTGTACCGATTTGGGCAGCAGCAGCAGCGATGTCTTCTTGTGCAGAACGGTACTGTGCCTGTACCTGTGCTACTTGTGCCGCCCATTGATCTGCCTGCGTTTTTGCCTGGTTCACTGCTTCTTTTTGCGTGTCGAGGTCTTTGGCAGAGATCGCTCCTTTTTCGAAGAGCGCTGTTGCTTCCTCGAGTCTTTTTTGTTGATACAAGAGGGTCTGCTGCGCCCCCTGCCATTGCGATTCTGCCTGTGTCATCTGCTCAGCAGCACGTGCTTTTCCCGCTTCCGCCTGATTTTTTCTCGCTTGTGCCAGTTGGATATTCGCATTGGCCTGCTGGACGTTAGCCATGCTTCTTTGGATCATCGTGTCGCGTGAACCAGCCTTCGCTTCTTCAAGTCTGGCTGTCGCTTGGTCCAGTGCTGCCTGTGCTTCTGCCACAGTTATTTGGTAGCTTCGTTTATCGATTTGGGCCAGCACTTGTCCTTTTTTTACCGCACTTCCCTCTTCTGCCGTAACGTTTGTCACCAATCCGCCTACTTCAGCTACGATTGGCAGCTCGATGGCCTCGATTGTGCCGGACAAAGACGGATGATTTTCGGATGTCCAATTGCACCCCGACAATGCCAGTAACAGTCCCCCGATACAGATGGAGCGAACAACTGGTTTCATAGACGCTTCCCCCTACTTACATAATAGAGTGAGTAATCACTTTCTTTTTATGAGAAAAAAACAAGCCACAGAACCAGGCTCGAGAAAACCTTTTTTGATTAGCGAGTGATTACTCACTTTTAATTGTGAGTATATGCTCCTGTTTCACCAAATGCAATTCCTTTTTCTAAAATGCGCAATCGAAAAGAAATCTTGTCTGATTATTCATGCTATGATGAAGACAAGCTAGACCACGTCCGTTGGCATCGGGTATCCGATACCGTCGGGATGGGAAAGGATTGGGAACGTCGGTTTTTAACTACCATGTAGGGAGTGGAAAATGTCCATGATGATTAGCAAAGTCGGTCAAATCATGTTGTATGTCAATAATCAGGATCAAGCAGTGAACTTTTGGACCGAAAAACTAGGGTTCCGCGTTGTTTCAGAAGAGAAGAACGGTGAAATGAGATGGATTGAAATTGCTCCCGCACAAGGCGCTGAAACAAGCATCGTTCTGCACAATAAGGAATTCGTTGCGAAAATGTCGCCCGGAATGAATCTTGGCACTCCTTCGCTTCTGCTCTTTTCGGAAAATATCGAGGAATTGCGTAACGACCTCATGAATAAAAATGTGAAGGTTGGAGACATTGTTACGATGCCTTCTGGCCGCGTCTTTAACTTCGCAGACGATGAAGAAAATTACTTTGCTGTGCTGGAGAAAAAGTAAATAGAAAGAGGCGGCTGACTTGAATGGTCGGCCGCCTTTTGTTTCACGCTTTTGTTTCATGCCTCTTTAGTCGAACTTTAATTTGGACAGTGCGTCTTTCAACGCTGAGTTGATTCCTTCGTCCTGCTCCTTGTCTTGCCCCTTCAAATACTTGGCTACTTCTTTCTTCGAAACCTTGCTGCCCTTTTCCTTATCGCGACGCTCCTGGAAGGTTTTCAATTTTTCCTTGTGCCCACAAGCACAGACAAAGGTTTGTCCTTCCCCTTCTCCGCGCAGCTCCAATCTTTTGTGGCATTTTGGACATCTGGCATTGGTCTGCTTGGCAATGCTTTTGCGATAGCCGCATTCCCGATCCTGGCACACCTGCATTTTGCCGCGCTTCCCGTTTACCTCCAGCAAAAACTTATTGCACTCCGGGCACCTGCTTCTGGTCAGGTTGTCGTGCCGGAAAGTCTGATCGCTGTTCTTGATCTGTTGGACGACTTCTTTGGCGTACGTTTTCATCTCTTCGATAAACGCTCGCTTGTTCAAGCTTCCCTTGGCGATGGCACCGAGCTTTTGCTCCCATTGGGCGGTCAAGGTCGGCGACTGCATTTCATCTGGGACGAGCTCTAGCAATTGCTTGGCTTTTGCGGTGACAAAAATATGCTTGCCGCGCTTCTCTAGCAAAAAGCTGTTGAACAGCTTCTCGATCACATCCGCGCGGGTTGCTACCGTACCTAGTCCGCCTGTTTCCCCAATCGTTTTGATCAAATCCTTGCTCTCGTTCGCCATGTATTTCGCCGGGTTTTCCATCGCAGACAGCAGACTCGCTTCTGTAAATGGCTCTGGCGGCTTCGTCTCGCCCTTGGTCTGTGATATCGACTGGATTTGCAGGCGATCTCCTTTGGCAAGAGAAGGCAGGATTTGTTCCTTTACGCCGTCCTTCGCATCGTCTTCTTCCACATCGTGGTCATACGCCTCTCTCCAGCCTTGGGAGAGCACGGTTTTTCCTTTTGCCAGGAACGTTTCATTCCCGATTTTCGCCTGGATGGTTGTTTGCTCGTATTCGAAAGCAGGCAGCAAAACGGCCAGGAAGCGCTTCACGATGAGGTCGAAAATCTTGCGTTCCTTATCGCTCAAATCACCGAGAAAAACAGCTTGCTCCGTCGGGATAATCGCATGGTGGTCCGATACTTTGCTGTCATCCACGAACGATTTGCTTGCTTTGATCGGCGCACGCAGGATTCTGGCGGCGAGGGGCGCATATGGCTTCATTTGGACAGCCTTGATTCGATCCGGCAGCGTCTCGACGATATCAGCAGAGAGATAGCGAGAGTCCGTTCGTGGGTACGTCACTGCCTTGTGATGCTCATATAGCCCTTGCATGATGGACAGCGTCTGCTTTGGCGAATAGCCAAACATCCGGTTGGCATCCCGTTGCAGCTCCGTCAAATCGTACAGCTGTGGAGCATACGTCTTTTTGTGTGCACGACTAACCTCAATGATTTCAGCACTTTTCTCCTGTTTGAGAGCGGCTATTAGCTGATCAGCCTTTTCCTTGGAAAATGTTTTGAAATCCTTTGTTTGCTGATCCTGCCATTGGAGCTGAATCGGACCTTGGGCCACCGCAGACAGCCCGTAAAATGGCTTGGGCGTAAAGCGTCGAATCTCCTCTTCTCGCGTTGCCACAATAGCGAGTGTTGGCGTCTGGACACGGCCGCAAGAGAGCTGGGCGTTATGCTTGCACGTCAAGGCGCGGGTGGCATTGATTCCTACGAGCCAGTCTGCTTCTGCACGAGCAGCGGCGGAGGCAAACAAGTTTTCATAGTTTTTGCCGTCCTTCAGATTGCGGAAGCCTTCGCGGATTGCCTTATCTGTCACCGAGGAAATCCACAGGCGCTTAATTGGTTTATTCACGTGAACCAGCTCAAGAATCCACCGGGCAACGAGTTCTCCTTCCCGCCCTGCATCTGTCGCAATGACGATCTGCCCGACATCGTTGCGTCTCATTTGTTGTTTGACGACCTGGAATTGCTTGTTGCTTTCCTTGATCACGACCAAGCGCAACGGGGACGGCATAATCGGCAAATCCTCGATTCGCCACGAGCTGAATTGCTGCCCGTACGCTTCTGGATCAGCGAGAGTGACCAAATGCCCGAGCGCCCATGTCACAATATATTTATCTCCTTCAAAAAAGCCGTTTCCTTTTTTGTGACACTGCAATACTTTGGCAATGTCGCGTCCAACCGAAGGCTTTTCTGCCAGTACAACTGTTTTACTCATGTACGACATCCTTTCAAACCAATTCAACACTCTGTATCCATTGTAAACAAAAAAGCAGGAAGAAGGGGCTTAGAAATATTTCGAGAAAATAAAGTTTTAGACTCTTCGGGTTATGAAACGCTAACGGGCAAGTTCCCTTTTGAATTGGAAAAAACTTCATAAGGCTCCTTGACCATTACGTAACGTAACGGTTTATAGTGAAATTACCGGTGAAACGCTAGCTAGCGATCAAGAAAGGGGCTGATCATGAAACGACATTGGAAAGTCGGAGAACTTGCCAAAATGGCAGGAATTACGATACGAACTTTACGTTTTTACGATCAGATAGGCTTGTTTTCACCATCCGGCTATTCGCCATCCGGTTACAGACTCTACACCGAAAAGGACATTTCACGCCTACAGCAAATTTTGTCCTTAAAGGAGTTGGGGTTATCGCTGGAGCAGATTAAAGCCGGTATGACCGGAGACCAACTCAGCCTGTCAGACATTGTTACCATTCAAATAGACAGCCTGAAAGAAAGTATCCGCATGCAGCAGAAACTCTTGCACGAGCTTGAAAATGTATCGAGTCGGATGCAAAGGAATGAACCGTTTACCGTTGAGCATTTCATGAACATCATACGGACGATGAGAATGAAGCATGAGAAGTTTTTCGCCGAGAGAAAATCGAGTATGGATCGCCACCTCGACCGACTTGGTGAATATTTAGATGAGCATCCGGAAGAACCCGGACAAGGAGGTTTCGACTATGAGTGAAAGATCTGCCAAGCATTCCACATTTGTCATCGAAAGAAACTATAAGCATTCCCCTGCCCGTGTATTCGCTGCATGGGCGGGTCAAGCTGCCAAAGCCAGTTGGTTTCCTAAAGCCGACGAGTTCGACTTCCGCGTCGGCGGCCGCGAATTCAATCGCGGTGGTCCGCCTGGGGGACCCGTTTTCATATTCGATGCCTGCTATCAGGAAATCGTTGAGAATAGGCGAATTGTATACTCCTACACGCTGGATATGGAAGACAAGCGGATGTCTGTATCCGTGACGACGGTGGAATTCGATTCTGTGGATGGCGGCACGCGCTTGATCTATACCGAGCAGGGCGTTTTTCTGGACGGTCTCGATACGCCTGAACAGCGTGAGCACGGAACAAAGGTGATGTTGGATCGACTCGGAGAGGTTCTGGACGGCCAATGAAAGATGCTGCGCTTGCATCGAGTAAACGGGCCGGTTTAAACGAATGGATTGGACTTGCCGTGCTTTCATTGCCTGCACTGCTCGTTTCGATAGACTTGTCCGTCATGATTCTCGCCCTTCCTCACATAAGCGTCTCTATCGGCGCTGACAGTACAGAACAGCTCTGGATCATGGACATATACGGCTTCATGCTCGCGGGGTTTCTGATCACGATGGGCTCGCTCGGAGATCGGATCGGCCGCCGTAAGCTGCTGATGTTCGGCGCAGCGGCATTCGGTTTGGCTTCGGTGTTGGCCGCTTATTCCAGCACCTCTGGAATGCTGATTGCAGCACGGGCACTGCTCGGCATAGCCGGGGCGACGGTATCGCCTTCGTCCCTGGCTTTAATCAGCAATATGTTCCGCGATCATAAGCAGCGTTCCCTTGCCATAGGCATATGGTTCATGTGCTCCATGGGAGGCATGGCGCTTGGCCCAGTGGTCGGCGGGATGATGCTGGAGCATTTTTCATGGGGTTCGATTTTTCTACTCGGCGTTCCAGTCATGGCGCTGCTGTTGTTGACTGCGTCCCATCTTCTGCCCGAATATCGGGATCCCGCACCTGGTCATTTGGATATGACTAGCGTCATGCTGTCGATGTGCACCATTCTACCGGCAATATACGGCCTAAAGGAAATCGCTAAGCAAGGTCTACAGACTTTGCCGCTCATTGCCATCGCGGCTGGAGCTGTTTTCGGGACGTTATTCGTAAGACGGCAGCAACGGTTGGACAGTCCGCTTATGGACTTGCGCCTATTCGCAAACCCCGCCTTCCGCACGGCACTGGGCGGCATGTTCGGCATCACTTTGACAGGCGCTTCCATGCTCTTCATTGCACAGCATCTTCAATTCGTGGAAGGACTATCGCCGCTTGCGGCAGCGATGTGCATGCTCCCGGGAGTGGTTGCGTCGATGGCGGGCATGTTTTTGTCGCCGATCATCGCTCGGCGGGTCCGACCGTCGCTCCTGATCGGAGCAGGTCTTGCCATATCAGCGACTGGTTGTATTCTACTGTCCCAGGTAGAGGCGGGATCCGGGCTCTCTACCCTGATCGTCGGTTATATCTTTTTTAATGTGGGAGCAGCCCCGTTTGCGAGCTTGTCCAGCGATCTAATCATCGGCTCGGCCCCGCCGGCGAAAGCGGGTTCGGCGGCGTCCTTGCTGCAGACGAGCGGTGAATTCGCATTCGCACTTGGTATCGCTGTATTAGGCAGCATCGGAACATACGTGTACCGCACTCAAATTGCCCGCTTCATACCGAGAGATGTTACGACGTTAACATCCGGAGCCGCCCGCGAAAGTCTGGCTGGGGCAGTCTCGGCGGCTAAAGCTTTACCCGAACCTATTGGTTCAACCCTTCTTCATGGCGCCCAGATAGCCTTTACCGACGGCATGCATGCTGTTGTGGCCGTTAGCGGCGGGCTCATGATCACTATCGCCATACTCACCGTGATCAAGCTTCGGAATATCCCCCCCATCGGACAGAAAACGCCAGGTGAGATGTAATGATCCGCGGCAGTCCAGGACTTATTTTCTCGTCCTAGGCTGCCGCTGTCTCGCTTTACAAACGTAAACGCGCCAACCTTTGCCTACTACTTATACAGTGCCGCAAGCTCTGTGCTAATGTACGTACCTACCTGCTCCCCTCGACAAATCCGCGCCATGGCTCCCGGCTGGTCAAAGTTAAACACGTGCAGCGGCAATTGATGGTCTCTGGCCAAAATCATCGCGGCCTGATCCATGACACGCAAATCTCTTCTGACCACCTCGTCAAAAGAAACCTCTACATACTGCTTCGCGGTAGAATCCTTGCGCGGATCGGCCGTGTACACGCCATCTACGCCGTGCTTTGCGACCAAAAGGGCGTCCGTGCCTACCTCGAGCGCCCGCTGAACAGCGGGATAGTCAGTGGTCACATACGGTTGACCATTTCCCCCAGCGAAGATGACCACATGCCCCTTTTCCAAATGATGAACGGCCCGCAGACGAATGTACGGCTCGGCGACTGCATTGATCGGAACGGCAGTCATCACTCTGACTTCCCTGTTTACACGGGCCTTCAAAACTCCGCGCAGCATCAAGCTGTTGATGACGGTAGCCAATGTACCGATGTTGTCCGCCTCCACCCGCTCGATTCCCCATTGATCGGCCATGTTTCCGCGAAAAATATTGCCCCCGCCGATCACGATGGCTACTTCTACGCCCATATCCAGTAGAGCCAGAATCTCCCCCGCGATATGCTCCAGCTGCACAGGATCAAAGCCAAACCCGTTTTCCTTGGCTACCGCTCCACCGCTTAACTTGACCAGGACTCGTTTATACCGCATGGCGCCTCCCCCTACGTTCTATTCTTTGGAATGGATACCGTTCAACAAAAAAAGAACGAAAGCAAACATCGCCTTCGTTCTTCGAAGCAAAAAGAGTAGAATGGGAACTTCCCGCCCTTGTTATCCATTCCCATCCCCTCCTTTTTTTCACTATGGAAAACTCTTCACCATTCTATGCAAAGAAATTGGGAAAGTCAAAGGCATCGCGTTTCCCCGCTAAAATATCCTGTAGCATGCCATCAGCCGTCTTTGTGGCAAACTGGTGATCCTCTTTCGTGATAGCTCCTTTTATCAGTGCCTCGTCGAGTTCATCCTGATCAAGCAGGTATACTTCTCCTGTCGGCAGTACCACGATGTCGAGGTACAAATCGTCATACCAGATATGCCCGTCCTCATCCTTGCCATGTCCCCGGCAAATATCGATATACCATTGCACGGTATTCCCCAGCTCATCCATCATTTTCGTAACGGCATAAGCTTGACCACTGGGAAAATACTGCAAGTAAACATATCCTCGATCACCCACACACAGCGTTTTTTCCCCGACAGGCATGTAGGCAGGCTCACTTACTTCGTCCAGAGTCAGACGGACAGTGTACCCAGAGAAAGATAAAGATTCTACCCATTTTTGCTGGTAGCCCAATCGCTTCACGCGTCTCCAACCAGGTCGATCTGCTCGTTTTCGCTTCATAGCCTGCCCTCCTTCGTCGTTTTAATTGCTTTTACTCTACCACGAATTGGATCGCTTTGTCAGATAGCAAACAAAGACATGCTCAGTAGAACATGCCTAAACGGATTAACCTGCCATTTATGTTTGGGAGGAATCGTCTTTTGTTGCCAATCGACTGTGTTTGCGCCCATAAAGGAAATAGACGATCGCTCCGGCCGACAGCCAACCGAGAAAACCGACCTTTGTCAGCGTAGGCAGGTTGAAAACGAGATATCCGCAAAAGAGGACCGAGAGCAAGGGAACAAGCGGAACAAATGGAACGCGAAAAGCACGCGGTAATTGCGGATGAGTACGGCGCAGTACAACCAGTCCAATCGAGACCAAAATAAATGCAAACAGCGTTCCGATGTTGGTGAGCTGGGCCAAGCTGGAGAGGGGCAATAATCCGCCGAAGGTTGCTACTAAGGCTGCCACGACGAGCGTGCTCTTTTGTGGTACCTGTGTGCGGGGATGTACGTGCGAGAAAAGCTCGGGGAGCAAGCCATCTCGACTCATCGCAAAAAACATCCGGGCTTGTCCATACATCATGACTAACAAAACGGTCGTGATCCCGACAATGGCTCCCAGCGAAATGAAGCCTGCTACCCAGTCCTGATTGACATAGCTGAGCGCAAACGCGACCGGATTTTTGACATTCAACAATTTGTACGGAACAATCCCTGTCAATGTCAGTGAGACAGCAATGTACAAAATCGTGCACACGAGTAAGGAAGAGATGATCCCGATTGGCATGTCGCGCTGGGGATTGCGCACTTCTTCGGCCGCAGAAGACACCGCATCAAATCCGATAAAAGCAAAAAACACCGTTGCGGCACCAGTTGCTACTCCCGCAAAACCAAACGGCATGAATGGACTCCAGTTTTCCGGCTTGACATACATGACGCCAACGACGAGGAACAGGACAACTACCGCTACTTTTATTAACACCATAATGGTATTCAAGCTCGCAGACTCTCTCGTTCCCTTCATCAACAAAGCTGTAATGATGACAATGATGAGGACCGCAGGTAAATCGACGATCGTTCCTTTCGATGCATCAAACGCACTGGTGAGCGCATGCGGCAGGTGGATGTTAAACCCGGCTAGCAATCCTTGGGCATACCCCGACCATCCGCTTGCCACCGCAGCACAAGCCACTCCGTATTCGAGGATCAAGTCCCACCCGATCATCCAGGCGACAAATTCGCCAAATGCCGCATAGCTGTATGTATAAGCGCTTCCCGACACCGGAACAGTCGATGCAAATTCCGCATAGCAGAGTGCGGCAAACACACAGGCAAGTGCCGCAATAACAAAAGACAAAACAAGTGCCGGTCCAGCATGCAAGGCAGCGGCAACTCCTGTTAACACAAAAATCCCTGTTCCCATGATCGCGCCGATGCCCAGCATTGTCAGGTCAAAAGCACCCAATGACTTTTTGAGAGAGCTTTCGTTTCTATCCACCTGCTCCAGCATTTGCGCAACTGACTTTTTCCGCAGCAATTGATTTTTCCATGACATCATGTGCGACCTCCCAAGCGGGTCATTCACTTCCAACCGTGATTGAAAACAGTTGGAGTATGATCCGTTAAGAGGAAAATTATGCACAGGCGCAGCTTGGATCGGATTTTGTCAGGGCTACCTGCGCGCTAATCCGCGCCCAATGACATTGGCGGAAACAGGCGCAATCCCGAGCTCTCTCGCCCAAATGGACAACTGTCCCATGTGATGAATCTCGTGGGCGATGACATGGCGCAGCAACTCTCCCTTCGTGTACACTTCATCATCCCAGGCTACCTTTACTGATTCGTTCTCCATCTCGTCTGACCAATTCTCGATGAAATCTCGCAACTCTACGCGCCAGGCATCTGACATTGCTTTTACCTTTTCCAGAGACTTCTGCGTTTCGTATGCCACCTGAATATCCGGCTTTCCTTGTACGCCCCGAAGCCAGCTATACTCAACATCAGCAATGTGAAACAAAGTATACAAAATCGTGCCAGCCCCACCTGTGCGCTCTCGCAGCAATTCTTCTGGTGTTAACTGCTTACACCATTCCATCCACTCGTCCCGTACCTGCCAGTTATATTGGAAAAACATCTTCATCGAGTTCACTCCTTATCTATTTGAGTAGATGAGTAGGAAAATTCTAACTAATAATAGCACATACGTTCTTATAATGTGAGATTTTTAGTGGTCTTCTAACAGTAGTGGTCGGTGAAGCCCTGCCACATGTTTTCCAGCCGCCTGTATCCTCTCTTCGTTCGGGCGGTCTCCTTCCAAACATGTGACAGTGCTTTCGTATAGCTTTGATCCTCTTCTGGCTCTTAAAACATAATGAGGGACAGTTCAAAGCAGCTTCCTTGAATTCTTTTAACCAAAAGCCGCGTGGGAAGAAGCGTATTTCCAGTCCAAGCGCCTCTGGAGCCCACCTCAGCGCAGGAAAAAATGGCGGGGAATTTCAGCTTCACTTATGAACTACCTCCTCGAAACTTCTACGTTTGAAGCGCTCCCGCCATTTATTCCGGAGCGGACAGTCAATTCCCCCTTGCAGGGCGTAGGCCGAAGCGAAGACTGGAAATGCGCTTCTTCCCCCACCACAGCAGCTCTAATAAACAAAAAGACCGCCAGAGCTATTGCCCTGACGGTCTAACATACTAATCCATACTTTCATCCGAAAACGAAAGAGAGAATCCACCTGAGAGCAAATAAAGATAACTAGACACGTTCCCTTTTGGCTTGATGATCTGCTTGATTGCCCGGACATATAGCCTGATCTGGCCTTCGTATCTTCTTTTCATCTCTTCGATGGCTGCGGCAGTCGCCTCTTTTGCCATCCAATCTGTCTTGAAATCGATCAGGACGAGGCTTCCATCCTGCTCCTCCAACAGGCAATCAATGACCCCTTGGACGACAACCTGCTCGTCGCTCTCTTCACCTAACTCCGCTTCTATTTCATAAGCAGGAATCACGAGGGTAAATGGCAGTTCACGATGCACGACCGCCGCCGACTTCATTCGCTGCCCCAAAGGATCAGCGAAGAATCGGGCGATCTGGGGAACATCTACTGCTTGTACCTGCTCGTCAGTCAAAAAGCGGCGTGCCGCGAGTGCCGCCACCTGCTCCCGAATATCCGCTTCATCCAGCGGACGTTTCAAATCGAGATGCTGGAACACTAAGTGCGTGATGGTTCCTTTTTCTGCTGCTGTCAGTCGATTGGATTTTTGCCCAGACAAAAACTTTGGCTTTTCCGTAATGGACGGCAGCGTGAGTGGCTGTCCGCCTTTGCTGACTTTTGCATGTCGCTTTAGTTCGCTGACGCTCCATTTCGCAGCTACGCGTGGCGCAATTGGATGCGGGTCCTGCCATCCTAATCTCTTGTCGACAATCTCTCGCAAAGTGTCATCAGACGGTCGTTCCGCGATCGCCTCTCGTCTGGTCATTCGCTCCCACAGAGACGCATCGTCGTTGGTTGACTCTCCTTGGGCACGGAGCTCATCTGCCTGATAGAAGTGAAACGACCAAACCGAATCATCCGGCACACTTCTGACTCTCACGATTTCTCCTGAGCCTTGTTGCTCTGGATATGCCCGCAGCAATCCCGCACCAGGATGTCGCAGCATCGCACGCCCCACCCAGTCTAGGTATCCTTTTGCCTGAATCAAGTCTTCGTCACTGAGTCGCTCGCTGTCATCCTGTCTGCCCCAGTCCGTCACACTTTTTGCGAGATCCTTGGATGAACCGACAAGAATGAGCTTCTCGCGTGCACGCGTCAAAGCCACATAAAGCACACGCATTTCCTCTGCCAGCATATCCCGACGCAGCTTTTGCCGGATGCCCAGCGCAGCCAGACTCGGATAGCGCAGTTGCAAGGAGGGCTCAACAGCCATCGGGCCAAAGCCCAAATCTTTATGCAGCAAAAACTGGCTTTTCAAATCCATCGTATTAAACTGCTTGCCCATACCCGCCACAAAAACAACCGGGAACTCGAGCCCCTTACTTTTGTGGATCGTCATGATGCGTACGACATCCTCGTTTTCCCCGATGGTTCTTGCTTCGCCCATATCATTGCCCGCTTCTTGAAGGCGATCGACAAAACGCAAAAAGCGGAACAAACCACGATAGGAGCCAGCTTCGTATTGCCTCGCACGATCATAGAGCGCACGCAAGTTGGCCTGTCGCTGCTGACCGTTTTCCAGAGCCGCCACATAATCGAGATAGCCCGTCTCCCGGTACAGCATCGTCAGCAGCTCCGATAAAGCACCTCTGCGAGCCTCTGTTCGCCATAGATCCAATCGGCCAAAAAACTGTCGCAGCCTTCTCTCCCACGACTCTTGGGCCGGGCGCTCTTCTGCATATTGGAGTACGGCTTGGTGAAACGGCCCTGTCGCGTAGTGAATGCGGATTTGAGCAAGCTGCTCCTCTCGCAAGCCGACGATAGGAGACCGCAATACAGCTGCCAATGGAATGTCTTGGAGCGGGTTGTCGATGACCCGCAGCAAGGAGAGCATCGTTTCTACCTCTGTCGCCGCGAAATAACCCGCAGTCTGCTCGGCATACACGGGAATTCCTGCCGCGTGCAGCTCTTCTTGCATCGTTTGCCCCCAGCCTGAGGTCGCACGAAGCAAAATAACGATATCGCGATAGGCCAGCGGGCGCATTCCCCCAGCCTTTTTATCGAAAACGAGCAGCGGTTCTTCTCCCTCGCCTGGCTCCATCCAGCGACGAATACGGCTGGCAATTAGTCGTGCTTCCAGCTGTGCAACACTTGCTTCCTCTGCGGACTCTCCCTCGGGAATACCTGCTTCGCCCTCATCTGTCCCCTCTGCAACTACCGCCTGTCCTTCTTCTGCTATTGCTGTATTCCGGTCGATCAAATGCATCTCTGCCTGCAAACGGTTCGGCTGTGCTTCTGGATAAGACGCACGGTTGATCAGCTCCGCCGAAGGATCATAACCGATCTCACCTACCCCGTGAGACATGATCTGACGAAACAAAAAGTTGACGGCATCTACGACTTCCCTTCTACTGCGGAAGTTCGCCGCCAGATCGATACGCCGACCGATGCACGTTTCGTCAGCATCCCCATCTTTTTGATAGGTCACATATTTTTCGAGAAACAGCTTCGGCTCTGCCAAGCGGAACCGATAAATACTCTGCTTCACATCCCCTACCATGAAGCGATTCGCTGGCTGACCATTCGTTCCGTCTCGGGAAACCATTTGCAAGATTGTCTCCTGCACGAGGTTGATATCCTGATATTCGTCTACCAGCACTTCAGCGAATTGTTCGCGCAATTGGGCAGATATAGACGAAGGAACAGTCTCCCCGGACTCATTCGTTTCGGTTAGAATGCGCAGAGCCAGATGCTCCAAGTCGCCAAAATCGACTATGCCGCGCGAGCGCTTCTCCAATTGAAAAGCATCCGAAAATGCTGTCACCAGTCTTGCCAATGTCTGCATGTGAGGAGCAATCCGCTGCAAATCTGCGACGTACTGCTCGGCTGTCGTAGAAAAGTATTGCTCGATTTGCTCTGCCAGTTCCTTTTTCACGCTGTTTCGCAGGTCCTGCACCTGTTCCTTCACGAGCGGATCTGTGCCTTTCACTGGAGGCAGCTTGGCAAATACAACCCCCCGAACAGCTTCGACGGTCGCTTCCCAACCATCTCTGCAAGCCGCTCCTGCACGCTGCAGGGCAGCTGCTTCCGCCTCAAGCAAAGGCAAATAGCCAGCAGGCCCTTCCGGTGAGCCCGCCAAAAGAACCGCCCTGCGCATCTTAGCCGTCATTCCACCGAGTGCCAGCTCCACAGAACGCAGCACGCTTCTGGTCCACTCCAGCCCGTCCAAACCGTTTTTATCGTGAACCGCAAACATTCCGGCCGCTTCTCCGAGCCATTGTTCTGGTGCCGGATGACTGCGCGAAAACTCATACAGCCTGAGCAGCAGTAGGGTGAGGGCATGATCGTCCTGACCGTCCAGCATCACATCAGCTAATGCATGAAAATCAGCGTCGTTTTCGTACCAGCTCTCCAGCTGTTCCTCCAAGACATCCTGCCGCAAAAGCTCCCCTTCCATCTGATCGGCTATGCGAAAATCAGGATCGAGTTCAATCAGATAGTAATACTGGCGCAAAATACCCAAGCAAAACGAGTGAAGTGTCGTAATCGTCGCCCGCTGGAGCAGTGCCAGTTGTCTTCGCAGATGAGAAGAGTGCGGGTCATCTTTCAATGCCTTTCGCAATGCATCGCCAATCCGGTGACGCATCTCTGCCGCTGCCGCATTGGTAAAGGTCACCACCAACAGCTGATCGACTCCAACCGGGTCCTTCTCGTCCATGATGCGTCGGATAATCCGCTCAACCAGGACGGAGGTTTTCCCAGAGCCTGCCGCCGCTGCCACCAGGAGATTATTCCCGCGCTGGATAATCGCTTGCCATTGCTCGTCCGTCCATTGTTCAGGCTTGGCCTGCAATTGTTGATCCGCCATCGGTCATTCCTCCTTCTCCTGCCATCTGCTGCTCTGCCAGCATGCTCCATATTTGCTTGTTGTTCCATTTGGCAAGCTGTCGGTGCTCATTCCCGCCTGCATCTCCGTCGAACTTGCATACTGGCCTGTACGAACAGTAATCGCAAGCGGTCATCGTCCCGTTTGTGTATGGTTCGATCTGGATTTCCCCGTTGGTCATGCGCGTACTGATTTGCTTCACAGTATCGCGAACATAGGAAGTCAAGGCTTGGAACTGCTCGGCTGTTGCCACGGATGATCGTGACGAAAGCGTTCCGTCCTTTTTGATTTCAAATGGCACCAGCTCTGACGCCCCTTGCTCTACATAGCCATCCATCATTCGTGCCAGCTCTGGGTCTGCGAGCATCAAGCCTTTCATGCGCAATCGCTTTGCCCGCTCCTTTGCCGCTTCGTCAGCTGTTAGCATGCGTTTTGCCGTCACAAAAGGATCGGCTACCTGATAGTAGAAAACGCCTCCCATTTCGGCTTTTTTCCCCAGCCATTCCTCGGCATTTGCCACGACAACATCGAGATAGACGAGCAGTTGCAAGTTCAGGCCATTCCAAACGTCGGAGAGAGACAGCTGCTTGGGACTGGACTTGTAGTCAATCACGCGCAAATACGGGACCTCACTATCCAGTGATTGGTCAACGCGGTCAATCCGTCCGATTAGCTGAAGCTCCACCCCATTTTCTAGCGTTAAAGCCAATCCCGGCAAATCTGAATTCGGCCCAAACGAAACCTCCAGTCCTACTGGTGCAAAACGGCTGCGCTTCGCATGCTCCCCGAGTACGTAAATCGCGCGGCCAACTGCTCGCTTCAGCTTGCCGGACAAATAACGATACCGGGCTGTCCGAGTCAAAATGCTGCTGCGAGTCGCAGGAACCAGTTCTTCTACAACCACGTTTGCCAGCTGCATGCTATTGTCTTCCGTCAGCTTGCTCCACTCCAGATTGTCTTCGTTCATTTTTTCAACGGCTCGCTTGAGTGAAGCGTGGAAAAGTTCCCCCACATCGAAACGCTCCAGCTTGTACATCGTTCTCTCCGCCAATCTGAGACCGTGGGAAGAGAAATGCGAGAACGGACATGACTGGAATCGCTCGAGACGAGACACGCTCATTTTCAGTTGTTTGCCGTACAAGGTCGTGCTCGTTTCCAAATCCAGCTCCTGCGGTCGATTGAAGTAACGCAAGCCGGACAACAGCCACTGTTCCCGTTTGACATCGGGAGAAGCGCGAATATACCAGTCGTATACCTCCCACCAGAAGTCTGGCAGCTCTCCTGTTTTCTTCATCGATCGCAATAGCGTCAAAAGATGGCGGAACACACGTCTCGGATGTCCGAGCAGGAATGCATCTGTCTCGTGCTGCCCCGTCGGTTCATTGTAAAAAACCTGATGCGGGATATCCGGCAGTACTTCCCGGATGCGGGTAAACACAGAGGAAGGCAACAGGGCCTTGCCCTCTTCATCTGCCAACGCGCAGCTCAGGATCAGCCTCTCCGACGGTCTCGTCATCGCCTGGTACAGCAAGTAAGGCTCAGCCATCAGCCGTTGCTTCGCACTCGGTGCGAGAGACATGCCCATTTCAGCCAGTCGCTCACGCTCTGCCTCATCCAAAATTCCTTCTTCTTTTGGACGCAACGGAATAATGCCCTCGTTTACGCCAAGCAAAAACAGAGCTTTGACATCCGGTTGACGAGAGCGCTCCATGGCCCCGATCAGCACTTGATCCAGCGCCGGGGGAACAAGTCCCAATTCAATCGTCTCCAGACCGCTGTCGAGCACACGGGCAAATGTCGCCAGGTCCATGCTCTCGTCGCCCATGACCTCCACGACCTGATCCATCAGCTCGATCAATCCTGTCCATACTTGTCCGTGCACCTGTGCCGCATCGAGATCACCGTTATTTTCTGCCTTTCGCTGCCAATTCTCCAGCTTGTTAGGCACATCCAACGCGATCAGAAGGTTGTACAGGGCAAGGGTCATCTCCTGTACGTTTTTGCCCGTTGCTTGCTTCATCTCTTGTTCAAAGGCCAAGAGCGGCGCTGCGTATTTGCGTCTCAACTCATCGATTTTCGCGTCTTCCTCAGCGCCTGCTTGCCCACGGAAATGCCAAGCAGATTCTTCTGCCCATTGATAGCCAAAGACACCATGAGCCAGCACGTAGTTTTCCAGTCGGTCGATTTCCTTCCGGGCTGTATGCTCATCGGTGATATCCAGCAGGAGCAGGTCTGTTTTCAAGCAGCGGAAAACAGCGTCGTACCGCCACCTCGTAACAATGACCTCCAATGCCGATCGCACCAGCTCCACCAAGGGATGGTGCATGACGGAGCGCTTCTGGTCCAAGAAGTGCGGGATGCCGTATTCGGTAAACACAGCCGAAATCTCATCAGCGTACGTCCCGATTTCCCGAAGCAAAATCGCCATGTCCTTCCAGCGATACCCCTCTTCTCTCGACAGAAGCAGGAGCTTCAACGCCACAGCCTCTACCTCTGCACGCCTGTTCACTGCGGAGAGCATCGTCACTTCGTCCGCACGTCCGGGCTGATCCGGGATCGGCGGGTCCCCCCATTGGAAATACACTTGTTCGACCTGACGCAGCCACGGACTGCTCTTGAATCGCTGTGCCTCGGTCAATAAAAGCGGCTTGGCGATCGATACACCCGATTCACGCGCCATCAGTGTCAAGGCTTGGTACGTTCGCAGCGTAGGGTGGAATAGCCCCAGTTCATCCACGGAGGCATCACGTTCATTCGGGTCAAGCGTCAGCGCAATCGTCACGTGCTTAGCGTGCTGCATCAACTGCTCGATCAAGCGCAGCTCTTGATTCGTAAACCCGGTAAAGCCATCAATAAATATTTCAGCTTGCTTGATGTACATGGAATCACGCACCATCGTTGCCACTCGGTTCAGGATGTCGTCCGCATCACAATACCCCTCTGACAAGTAAGCCTCGTACGCATTCATAATCAAGCGAAGGTCATGTATTTTTTGATTGAGATTGGCCCCTCCCCACTCCACATTCTCGGAATGGGTGAAGGAAACACCATACGACTTGCACTCGCTAATCAAGCGACCGAGCTGAGAAGCGAACCCAGGCTGTGTGGCCGAACGTCCGAATACATTCAGCTCTTCCTTGTGTCGCTCCAAAAGCATACGCAAAACCATATGTTTACCCAGATCGTCAACAGGCACGGTAGTCAGATCGCCCAGCTCCTGCATGAGCCTGTGAGCCAATCGACCGAAGCTAAGCACTTGTGTCCCCATCACACCGCCTAGCTCTGGCAGTGTGGCGAGCGCATACTCTTCCTGAAAGCTGGCCTGTTCTGGCACGAGCAGAATCATAGGCGAACCCAACGGCTTTTCCCGCAGCCGGGCTTGCATCTGCCGATGAATCGATTCTGTCTTCCCCGTTCCTGCCCGTCCCAGTATAAATTGGACTGCCATGATTTTTCCCCTTCCCTACTCCATTTCCAGATGCAGCATGCTGCCTTTTCCCATCGGTTCTGCAGGTGTCACGACCAGACGACGCGGCATGCGCACACGTATTTCCGGTACGTGGCTAATGACCCCGATGGTGAAATCGTCCATGCGCAGTCGCTCAAGCGCATCCATAACGACTTCCAAAAGCTCCGGATCGAGTGTCCCAAAGCCTTCATCCAGGAAGAAAAACTCCAGGCGCCCGCCACGCATTTGAATCTCCATCGACAGGGCAAGAGCCAGCGACAAGGAGGTCAGGAATGTTTCCCCGCCAGACAATGTGCTTACTGGACGGCGCATTCCTCCAGCTCCCTCATCCCTCAAAACAAATTCGCCCTCGTCGCCGATTTCCAGCCCGTAACGGTTGGCGGTCATCCGCTTCAGGTGATAGGAAGCGTCTCTTGCGATTGATACCAGTTTTTCCTCCGCAATGAACTGGACAAACGCCTTGGCTTCGAACAACTTTTTCAACTCTTCCAAGCGGCTCTGCTCATCCTGCTGCTGTACCATCTCTTTATGAAGCTCTTGCCATTTGTCATGATTTTTTTCCATGCGATCCACGTGCTCTTTGGCGACAGCGACATGCTTTTGCGCCTCCTGGAAGGCTTGCTCCCACTGATCCCACGCCTCTTTTGCAGTGGTGAGCTCTTCTTGCGTAAACGAACGGCCTGCTATTGCTTGCTGCAGCCTTTCTTCCTCGTAACGAAGCTGCCCTGCAATTCGTGTGTAAGCCTCGACTTGCTCCTGTGCCTGTGGCAATTGCTCGCGCTCTGCGTACCGTTCCCGTACATACTCGACCGTACCGAGATCAGTTTCCTGCAAGGCTTGGTACAATGTCTCGTGAGCTTCCGTGCGTTGCCGTGTGAGGATAGTCAGCGTCTCCGAATACTTGACCAGATTGTTTTGCACCGTTTCCCGCGCCTCGGCGGTCTCTTTGCGCTTTGTCTCTGCCAGCGTGACTGCCTGACGCAAATCGTTAAGCGTATTCTCTACCCGCATCAAACACTCCTGCGCAGTAAGTCCTCCCGTGCGTTCCAGCCATTGAGCATGCTTTTGTTCCCACATGCGCTTTCTATCTTCAAGCTTTTCCTTCAGCGCCGCTTCCCGTGATTTGCCCTCTACCTTGCGGGACTTGGCGGCTTCTACCTGCATCATCAGCTTTCCGCGCAGCGCTTCTTTCTCTGATCGTACCTGCTGCAGTTCTGCCAATCGGCGATCTGATTTTCCGATTTCCTCGTACCGCTGTTCGATTTCCTCGATAGGAAGTTCATTGCGCTTCGCGTCCAGCTCTTCTCTGGAATGCTTTTCTTGCATGGATGCAGCGTCCAGGCGAGCTTTATTCTCATCGATTGCCTTCTGCGCCTGCTCGAGCAACAGCGCGCTCCGCTCCATTAAGCGTTTCTTTTCCGCTTCTTCCTCACGCAAGGCCTCCAGCTGCTGCTGCAATTGCTCACGCTCTGCTCTAAGTCGCTCTCTCTCCGCTTGCTTGGCGATCAGTTCTTTTTCCTCGCGCTGATAGACGGCGAGAAGCTCTTCAAAAGAATCCACGATCCAAGGCTGTCCGTACCCTCGGCACTCTGCCTTGATCGCTTCCAAGCGCGCTTCCAGCTGTTCCTGTTCAGCCTTTGCGCTTGCTAGGCGCTCATCAAAAGCAGCAAGTGCCCCCTTTGCTGCCAACCAGGCTTCCTTGGTCTTGCCTGCTTCTTGTTCAGCCGTACGCAATGCCTCTTCTGACTCTTTGATTCGAGCACGCAGGTCATCACCCTCCGTTCCCGCTTCAGACGCTTTTGTATGGTTCTGGTGGCCGTGTGGGTGGTGTTCGGAACCACATACCGGACACTCCTTGCCTTCCTCTAAACGTTCTCGCAAAAATCGCGCCATATTTTCCTGCTGCCAGCGTTCCCATTCCTGGCGCAGCTCATCTCGTTGGGCCAGGTAACTTTTCACAAGTGCTTCGCTTGCCTCTACTGCCCGAGTCAGCTCTTGATTGCGCTCATCCAACTGCTTACGCTCCTGGACGATGTGCTGCGACTTCTCCTGCCATGATGAGAAAGCCTGCAATACTTCCCGCCACTGGCGACCTACCTGCTTCATGTCAGCCAGTACATTTCTTGCTTTCTCCCATTCTGCTTCGCTCATCAAAGCCGAGTCGGCTGGTGCTGTCAGCTCTTCTCTTTTTTGTGCCAATCGATTCGCACACGCTTCCCAGCTGCGCTTGTGCTCATCAGCAGTATGAGTTGTCGACTGGATGTGCTCTTGTGCTGCGAGTTGTTCTTTTTCCAGCTCACGTACCTTGGCATGGTCCCTCTCCCACTGCTGCTTCGCTTCTCTGGCTGCCGCTATTTGGGATCGCCATTCAGGAGAGATCGTGACCTGCTTCATCTGTTCTTGCAGATCCGCCCACGCAAGCTCCCAGTTTTTTAAGTCGGCTTCATCCTTTTCCAGCTGTTGTTCTGTGTTGGTCAAGGCGACTGACACTTCATTCCACTCTCGCTCCAGACCTGTCCACTCTTCCCGGATCGCCTTTAGCTCCTCTTCCCACTCCTGTGCCTGTACCAGCCTGCCTTTTTGCTGAATCAGTAACGGCTCCTGTACAGCCAACTCGGCATGAACCTTCTGATACGCTTGCTCTGCCTCATCTACGGCCAAACGAGCACTCTCCTGTTGTTCGCGGCTGCGTTCCAATGCCGCACCGGTCGCATGCCATTCCTGATCCAAACGCTCATATTGCTGGAGTAATGGCCACAGTCGAATACTCGACTCCCATTTGCGAATCTTCGCGGTTAGAGATGCCATTTCCGCTTCATTTGCTTCCTGCTGCTGTAGTTGTATCTGGACCTGCAATAGCTCCTGATGCCACTGGTTAAGCTGCTCCAGCTCCTTGAGCTTCCCTGCCAGCTCCTGTTTTTGCTGGGTGAATTCCTGTTCTTTTTGCGCTGCTTCCTCCCACGTTTGTCTCGCCAGCTCCAAGGCTTCCGGCCCTGCGTCACCCAAAGCTGCACTCGCCAGTTGCAAACGATGCATCTGTTCCTTGACCTGCTCTAACGCATGCCGTACGCGCTCGCTCAGCTTTTCCCCATAAATATGTAGGCGGAACATCCGTTGCAGCATTTCATTGCGCTCACTGCCCTTCAGCGTCAAGAAGCGGGAAAATTGACCCTGTGGCAAAACGACCGCCCGGGTAAAGTCCTGCAAAGTGAGACCAATCAGTGCCTCAATTGCGGCTGTCGCGGACGTGGCCTTGGACTCCAATACGACATCCGGCTCTCCGGTCAAGGCTCCCGATTGAATCAGCCTCACTTCCGGCTGTCGCTTGTTTCCCTTTTTATCCAGGCCAAATTCCCGTTCCACCGTGTATTGTTTGCGTTCATCGCCAGTCCCCAGCTCAAAGGTAAAGGAAACGAAAACGCGCTGCTCCAGCTGGTTCAGCACTTCTTTCGGGTGGTTTCCCCCGCCCAACCGGACGACCTGCCCGTACAACGCAAGCGTGATCGCGTCCAAGATCGTCGATTTCCCGCTTCCAGTCGGGCCGAATATCCCAAACAGTCCCGCCTGACATAGCATTTCGAAATCGACCTCTTGCATTTCTCGGTAGCTGTGCATCCCTGCCAGCTTCAAACGTATCGGTCTCACTCTTCTTCCCCCTCTCCTCCGGTTTCGGCCAATAGACGCTGGAACAAGGCCACCAGCTGCTCATCCGGCTCTGCTCCCCGTCTTCGTTCATAGAAGCGTTTGAACAATTGATCGGACGAAAGCTCTGTCAGCTCGACCCGCTGTTCCTCTTCCTCCTCACGCTCTTCCCTCACGACAACACGCTGTATTTTCAAGAAATCATCCGAAAGCTTGCGGACACGCTGAAATTCTGCCGGGTCGATCACGCCAGACACATGCAGCTCCAAATCAATCCACGCCCCTGCATCGCGTCCCTCTGCCAACCAGCGCTCTACCTGCTCGATTCCCTCCGTCGCCTTCCAACGTGCCAATGGCCGTGCGCTCGTCAAATAAATGATCTCCTCACGCACTTCTTGCCCTGGCTCTACCTCGACCAGTACGACTGCCTTGCTCTGACCAGCTTCGGAAAAGCTGTACGAAATCGGGGAGCCGCTGTAACGCACCAACGGCTTGTCGCTGAGCTTTTGCAGTCGATGGAGATGGCCGAGCGCCACATAATCAGCGTTCTTCGGAAAAGCCTGCGGCGATACAGTCAACGCTCCCCCAATTTGAATCGGTCGCTCGGAATCTGTTTCCTTGCCGCCCATGACAAACAAGTGACTCGTGACCAGGTTGACCGTATCCTCGCGAAAATGAACAGACAGTTCAGCAAGCAATTGCGCAATGCGCTCGGAAAAAGCAAGTTGCATCTGCTCCTGGGTAAAGCTTTCGCTCAACAGCTCCTTTAATCGCGATTCAGAAGGATAAGGCAATGCCAAAATTACCGCATTCGCGGCGCAGCCAGGAATCTTCATTTCCAGCCAAGAAGGGCCTCCCTGCACAATTTGCACGCGATCAGGCGATGCTTCCTGTGTGAGAAGTGGTGCTTCCTTTGGCAACCCCAGCAAAACGATCCCGTGCTTTGTGGCTAGCGGTGCTGCAGCTCGAACCCGCTCAGGCTGGTCATGGTTCCCCGCGATCACGGCAACACCCCGCCTGCCTTCTGAAGACAAACGCTCTAATGCATCATAAAAAAGCTCTTCCGCCCAAGCAGGCGGATTGACCGAATCATACACGTCCCCAGCAATGAGCACCAAATCCACTTGACGCTCATCCGCTATGTGACAAAGCTCGTCCACAAATGCCGCTTGCTCAATACGGCGGTCCCGCCCTTCCAGCTGCCGACCGAAATGCCAGTCGGCTGTATGTAATATCCGCATAACTACTATCACTCTCCACGATCATGTGTTTGCTTTTCATTGTAACAAAAGACAGCGCTGTTCGCGGTTGAAATTTACTCCACTTCTTCGTAACTTTCGCTCCTGACTGCTCGTCTTCCAACTGAAGGGTCGTGTTTGAACGACCTCATCCCGGAAAGGAGCTCGTTACCGTTGCGTAATTCCCGCCTGTTGCTCACCTTGACCTTGGGGCTCGCCATCCCTTATCTCGTCCACGCTGCCCCCGTCTCCCTTGCATCTAAGAACCCTACCAAAGCCCAAGTCATCGACTGGATTAACAAGCAAGCCAAAGATCCCGTTGTGACCGACTACTTTGATTTTCAGCTCCTCAATCTGGATGATGACCCGGAACTGGAAATTGTCGCCAAGCATAACAGCAGCGTGCATATCGGAAACTTTTACATTTTGGATCAGAAGCCAGATCGTACCTATGCCCTCATTGCGGAAGAGGACTGGAATCCATCGCGCCTGCAATTGGATCATTGGGACTATACGCGTGAAGTGAATCACTCCGAGATCGACAACAACGACGACGCTGAACTGCGTTTGCTCGCAGATAAACGGGTATTTGAAACCGTCCATCATACTGGCGGCACCGGCATTTGTGTCTACGAGTCGAATCTGTGGTATTTGGATAAAGGACGCCTGGTCAAGGCATGGGAGGGATTGTTACGGCAAACAGTTTCCGTGCCGGGTGGTCAACTTTTCCAGACCGTAGGAAGTTATCAAATCCTTCATGACGACAGTGAAAAACCTTTGCTTTACCACTGGCAAACGCAGCAGGAGCTGAACCCGGATACAGGTGAATTACTGCCGGGCAAACCTGAGACGACACTACAGATTTACCATTGGAAAAATGGTGTTTTTGTTCCGATGAATGTTGAAAAACCGTCTGGGCAATAGTCTGACGGTTCATAATTCGTTGTCCTCTATCGGTTGTGATGGGATCGAAGCCCTGCCACATGTTCTCCAGTCGCCTTTTTCCTCTCTACGTTCGGGCGGTCTCCTTCCGAACATGTGACAGGACTTCCCTACAGCTGTCTATGTGCTCCGATACTTTTACACCATTGTGAAAGTATGACAAGGAGCTTTTTGAATTTACTCGCAAGATGTTTAATAAAAAGTCGCGTAGGAAGAAGTGCATTTCCAGTCCAAGCGCCTCTGGAGCCCTACCCAGCTTAGAAATAAATGGCGGGGGTTTTCAGCTTCAACCTCTGCGAATACTTCCTCGATACACTACTTTTGAAGCGCTCCCGCCATTTATTTCTGAGCGGACAGTCAATCTCCCTTGCGGGGCGGAGGCCGAAGCGTAGACTGGAAATGCGCTTCTTCCCCCACCACTACAGCTACATAATAAAAAAGCTGCCCTCCCACGATCAGGAGCGCAGCTTTCCTCTTATCTTCTCAACTTTTCATTTGTCGGTGACTTCAACGTCTGCAAACACATGTAGCAGATGATCCCGAACAAAATCGTAATGATCATCGAGTGAGTCAGCGTCGCGTACAGGTGAAGCTTGTAAATAATTACGAAGCCACCGCTGAACACCTGAGCAATGCAAAGAATAAAGCTCAGGATACTTGCACCGTACAAATCACGCCGTTTTTCCTTGAAATGGCGCATACAGTAAATCATTGTCCCCAACAACAAGAATCCCAACACCAACGCAGCGATTCTGTGGGCAAAATGAATACCGGTCTGTCCGTACAACTCTGGGATGACCTGTCCCTGACACAGCGGCCAGTCACTACATGCCATACTTGAACCCGTATGTCTGACATACGCTCCGAGATAAACGACAGCGTACGTATAAGTAGCGACGAACCACATCCAGTTGCGGAAGCCTTTTGAGACGGTCGTCTTCACCAAGCTTTGCGTTTTTTCCCGCTGGTAAACGAACACACTCAACAAGAACACGCCTGAATAAGCAAGCAAGGAGAATCCGAAGTGCAGAGCCAAAACAGATGAGGACTGTGGCCAAATGACGGCAGAAGCACCGAGAATGGACTCCACTACGATGAAAAATAAACCAAAAATAGCGAGATTGCGAACTTCTTGGTTGCCTTTGTAATAGCGCCAGCAGAGTACAGAGAAAATCACGACAACAATACCGGCAACACCTGTAATCAGGCGGTGAGAATATTCAATAATGGATGCCAATGTGTATTCCGGGACCCATTTACCGTTGCACAGCGGCCAGTCATTCCCACAGCCGAGCGCTGAATCTGTCTTGGTAACAAGCGAACCCGCTACCATCACGATAAACATGATCAAGGTAGCAAGAAAAGCTAACGGCTTCAGCCATTTTTCCATAGTAATTCACCCTGTTTCTTGTGAGGATCAAAAAACACCTCGTTCTATGTCCTCTTTTACGATAATGAAACATCCCCTGCTAAGCAAGGGATGTTCCGTGAACATTTAGTGAGTGTTTCGTGTCAATAATAGTTGACCATGGTACTAATGACGATCGCTGCACAAAACACGGTCAAATAAAGGATGGAATAACCGAACAGTTTGCGTGCCCAAGCAAGTTCATCCTTGGTTTTGAACCCTTGGAAAAGCAGAACCAGGTACACAATCCCCATCACGCCCATGATGAGCAAATACACATAGCCTAGGCTGGCATGGACAAACAGCAGCAAAGAAGCCGGGAACAACACCGAACCCCACAGCACCATTTGTCGTTTCGTCTCGGCAAAGCCTTTTACTACCGGTAGCATCGGCAGATTACCTGCACGGTATTCTTCTGTTTTCAGCATGGCCAACGCCAAAAAATGGGGTGGCTGCCACAAGAACAAGACCAGGAACAACAGCCAAGCAGTCATGTCCATGGTGCCTGTTACCGCTACCCACCCAATCACCGGAGGAGCTGCACCTGAAATACCGCCAATCACCGTATTGAGAGTGGTCACTCGTTTCAGCGGCGTGTAAATCAACACGTAAAAAATGTGACCGATCAATCCCCAAACCGCCGCCAAGGGATTCGCATATACAGCCAACACAGTAACCCCTGCCAACAGCAGGCCGATTCCTAAGAGGATCGCGTTACGTGCAGAAATTCTTCCGGTCGCTACCGCACGATTTTGCGTCCGCTTCATTTTTTTGTCCAGATCACGGTCGTAGAAATTGTTCAAAGCCGCACCCGACATAATGACCAAAGCGGTTCCTAGCATGGTGAAAAAAGCCAGTTTCCAGTTCGGATAACCGTAGGACGCTAACCATAAAGCAGCAAAAGTGGTCATCAAGTTTGACAGGGTAATACCAGGCTTCGTCAGTTGTACGTAATCTCGAAAGGTAGCAGGCCCTACCGGCTGTGTCTGCAAAGAAGCATCGGTATCAAGCGATTCCTGCACGGTCATTTGCTGGTCCACGTTTTGTACCTCCTGTTTCCTTCTATCTGAACATCCGAATCATAACTGGATAAACTAACTACATTGTATCCATTGCCAAAAAAACTACTAAACCGACTACTTACCAAAAATTACATCCAGCACGCCAGACGTCTCGCCACCTGGATAAATCCAGTACAGCAGCAGATAAACCGCAGCTCCTGTAATGGAAGTGACAAACCAAACAATGGACGTCCAAGGACCGATCTTACGATGCGAAGCATAGTTTTTCGTGTAAGCGTATCTGAGTGTAATCAGGCCCATCACACCACCGACTGTTGCCAGAATGATGTGGAAGAACAAGAACGTCTGATAGATTGGCTTGATGCTGTCTGGTCCACCAAAATGCGTGTTTCCGATAAAAGCCGTTCTGGAAACATACGTGATAAAGAAGATCGTGGCACAGATTGCAGCCCATTTCATAATCTTCATATGCTTTTCTACTTGCTTTTTCGCAATGGCGTACCAGCCAATCGCAACGAGTATTCCGCTAATGACGATAAAAGCCGTACTTACCGTAGGCAATAGGAGCCCCATTTTTTCACCTCATTCAACAAACGTTTCTGCTGTTCGCGCGTATTTAAAAAGTCGGCTTTTCCGCACCGAAAGATTGATCCATCGGCATGTCGTCCTGCTTCTCTGCCTTGTACCAATGGTAGAAGACATAGGCCAGCACACAGCCGTAAACAAGCTCCTGTACCAGCTTCATAATGATTCCGCCAAGACGCTGGTCGTTAAACGCGTCGAGGCTCTGGAATAGCTGTGGAGCTGCTATATACGTAGTGTACAGTGGTTCCGACGCAAAAATAATCAGCGCACAGGCTGGCGTAATCAAGACACCATTTGCAAAAACGTACGACAGTTTTTTCAATCCGGCCAGTTGTCGTTTGTTATCAGACAACGGACTCACAATTGGCCACCACATCGCAAATGCTGCAATCACGAGAATGATATGATAAAACGTCATCCATTCATGATTGATCGCGATGGCATCGAAAATAAACGGAACATGGTAGAAGGAAAATAGTGAGTTGAACAACAGCGCTGCTACTAACGGATGTGTCAAAGAGTTAAGGATAAACTTCAGTGCTTTCGGACGGAAAATCTTGGCCAAAAGCCATTCAGGCATTGCCAGAAGCATAAGCGGTGGCAGGGCAAAGTACAAGATCGATTGTTGGAGCATGTGCAAACTAAACATGTAATGATGGCCGTAATAACTGATAGGGCTTCCTTGTGCGGCGTAAAACAACACGATTGCCAATACAAAAAGTAAGCGTTGCTTCGTCGTAGCCGGTGTAGCATTGGCAAAACGTTTATGCATGGGACCTGTTATGAGAAAGTAAGCGGTTGCTACAATCAGCGTCAAAAGCATCACGTCAGGGCTCCACAAGTCCGAAAAGGACGCTGGCCCCATTCCTGATGACATCTCGTGCATTTGATGTGCATTTCCCATGTTTATATCCTCCCTTCCAAATGGAAATTCTTGGACGAAACCACACTCGCTGGGCGTCGTCATATGTACGTTTTGTGTCAATATGAAATACCAATTTTTATCTATTAAATGTTGCCCTTGATCCAATCTCCATTATACCGTTGATTCCCTTTTTCTTTGTAGACAAAAATGAACAAAGTGTTGAACAATACAGTTCACAAAACTTACACAATTGAATCTACATAGTGGAGGAGAAGAAAAAGCACAGTTCTCTTCGACTCTGACACGCCCGCAAGGGGGATTGACTGTCCGTCTCCACTTCCAAAAGGGCACCGTCGAGCCAAAGCCACCCTACGGGCGGAAGTTTCTCAGAGAAGAAGTGTTCGACAAGCGTGGTCCCCTTTTGGAAGTTCCGACTGGGTAGGCGTTGTCAAGGTCTACGAGCCCTGTGCTTTTTCTTCTCACCAGCTTTATTGGTTCATCGGTATCTTTTAAAACCTTTCCAATATAAAAAGAGTCCAGATCTTATCTGAACTCTTCTTCGCTTCTTATCTTACAGCCCAAAGGAAACGAACTTGGTTTCCAAATACTCATCCATTCCGTAGCGGCCACCCTCACGGCCGATACCACTTTCCTTGAAACCGCCAAACGGCGCTTGTGTCTGCGTAGGCGAACCATCATTGATTCCAACAATTCCGTATTCGAGGAGCTCAGCCATACGGAAGCAACGCTGATTATCGCGGGTGTACACATAAGCAGCCAAGCCGTAACGGGTGTCGTTTGCCATCTGTACGACATCCGCTTCCTCTGTAAAACGCACGAGTGGAACGACAGGACCGAACGTTTCCTCATAGGAGATTTTCATATCCGTTGTAACGCCAGCAATCAAGGTCGGTTCGCAATAGAAGCCCTTCGCATAATCACCTTCAACCAAACGATTTCCGCCGTATACCACTTGCCCGCCTTTTTCCTTGGCGTCCTCGATGTGCTCGAGCACCTTGTTCAAGGCACGCTCGTTCACCAGTGGACCGATCTCCGTCTCTTTCTGGCGGCCATCCCCTACCTTTGCACGCTTCAGACGCTCTACCAGCTTTTCTGTGAACGCATCTGCGACATCCTCATGGACGTACAAACGATTCGTGCAAATGCACATTTGACCGGAGTTGCGGAACTTGCTCTCAAACAGACCTTTTACGGCTGCATCCAGATCGGCATCCGGGAATACGATGAACGGCGCGTGACCACCAAGCTCCATGCTGACGCGCTTCACTTGCTTCGCGGCGCCCTCCATCAACAGTTTGCCGACACGAGTGGAGCCTGTAAATCCGATTTTGGAGAGCTTCGGATTATCGATGAACTCCTTCCCAATCGATTCAGGATTTCCAATGACGAGGTTTACGACGCCTTTTGGAAAGCCAGCCTGCTCAATCAGCTCAAACATGCGAATCGCAGACAGCGGCGTGCTTTCTGCTGGCTTTAAAACCACCGTGCAGCCCGCAGCCAAAGCCGGAGCGATCTTACGTGCCACCATGTTCACCGGGAAGTTCCACGGGGTAATCGCCCCTACCACCCCTACAGGCTGACGCAGCACCATGATGCGCTTGTTCGCCACGGAGGATGGGATCGTTTCTCCGTTGACACGCTTGGCTTCTTCTGCGTACCAGACAAAGTTATCAGCGGCACCCAGCACTTCGCCTTTTGCCTCGCCCAAAGGCTTGCCCATTTCAGCAGAAATGATGCCCGCCAGTTCATCCCGATTGTTTTTCACCAGCTCGGACAAGTTGTACAAATATTTGGCGCGCTCGCGAGCAGTCAGTCGAGACCAGCTGGCAAATGCCTGATGAGCAGCGTCGATGGCCTTGTTGGCATCGCGACCATCGCCAAAGGTTACTGTGCCAACTGTTTCACCTGTAGCAGGATTCGTAATCTGAATGGACTCGCCACTCTCGGCAGTCACCCATTCTCCATTCATAAACATTTGTTTGTACTCTCCCATGACATTCGCTCCTCTCAATCTCTCTCAATAGATTGGTTTTAGGGCCTCAAACGGATTTTTGCAATGCCGGCAATACAAAATACTTCGACAAGCAGCAGGGCCAAACAAATTTTCCATTTGTGTATACGGGGAATCACAGTAGGGACAGGCTACTTCCCATGTATCTCCCGGTTTGAAGTCAAGCGGTGGCGGCGCGATGCCAAAGCTTTTCAGCTTATCGCGAGCATCCAAGGCGATACGATCAGATGTCCAGGCTGGATCATAGACAAAAGCTACCTGAACCTGATTGATTCCTTCTGCCTCCACCAGCTTTTCTGTGATGTTCTTCTTCATGATCTCGAGTGCCGGACAGCCGACAAAGGTAGGGAGCACCTCGACGTGTACGACGTCTGCCTCGACGCGCACTTTGTGAATCATCCCCATCTCCACCATGCTGATCACCGGAATTTCGGGATCTGTTACTTGCTGCAGCAGTTCCCAGCATGTCGCTTCAAGCCCTTCATGCAGTTGCAGTTCTTCTTGCGCCATGAGAGAATCACTCCTTTTTACCAGCCTGCAGCCGGATCAATGCGATACACTTCAGACAAGGTAGCCAATGCTTGCACCAGATCAGCAGTATGTTCACCGTGACGGCCACGCTCTTGTGGCACGCCTGGCTCACCCCGCCAATCAAGGCCAGCTTTATCGAAAATGTCTTTGGTCAGTGTCAGCCATTTTTGTTTCAGTTGCTCTTCTTCTGCAATCAGACCAAATTGAACGATATCGACCTGATTTGGTCCAAGATAAGGCAGCTCCCCTGCATCCTTCCAAACTTTTGCGATGGCTGCCTCCAGCCTCTGACGCGCATCAGCCGTACTGTTTGCCAATTGCTTCAACCAGACTTGCCAGTGCATCAGATGATAGCGATGCTCTGTCATCATTTTGCGACTGACCAGCGCGAGTGGTGCGTATGACGACTGTGTAAGAGCCTCCAAGCGAATCTGCTTGTATAAGCCGTACACATAGCTGCGAACAATGGCATAAGCCCAATCGTAATGAGGTTGATCGTTGTATTCGCCGTCACCGTTTTTACGCTCTACCAAGATCGCATTGGAAAACGCCTTCGCCTCGCGCAGCTGTGCGAGATCGTCTGCTTTGCCCACCCCTAGCTGTTCAAGCATTTCATAGAACATCACGGCATGGCCCATCATGTCCTGAGACATCGATGAAAACGCCACATCTTCTTCAATATGCGGAGCCAGCCCCAGCCATTCCGATCCACGATAAGCCAATATAAAATCGTCATCAGCAAGCTGGAACAACAGGTCGGTCAAGGCTTTTGCAAATGCCGGGTTTTGTTTTGCTGCTTCCACTGTTTCTACATGTAAACGGTCGCCCATGATTGTATCCCTCCTGCTTAGCTGCCGTTGCCTGCATGCTTCTGTTTTTCTTCGTACTGCTCACGATGGTGGCGCCATCTCGACTGCAAGTCGCCGTATCCTTTGGTCTCCCGATAGCTCTTGTTGTCGAGTCTCTCCAGGAAAGGACGCTCCTCTGGGGGCAGTCCAAAAATGTCGTCGCGCTTGACTACCCATAAATTAAAACAAGGCTCACGGCGCAGGAAATTCTCCCTCGCCATGCTCAATGCGACTTCTTTATTGGGTGCCAACAAACTGAACTGTTGGACGAACGGAGCATTTACGCTTTTTTGGCTGAATACTTCGTATATGAAAAAGTTCTCGTTGCTCATCCACATTCACCTACCCTACTTGTCGGCCGTACGACATAATCGCGTCGCGCACCCATTTGGTTTCCTCATAAGACATTACCCGAAGATTCAGACGGTGAGCGGAGCGTGGTCCGTTTCCCTTGACGATTTGCTTGAACTCTTCCCAGTCAGGCTGCTGGTAGACCCATTTGTCTGCTGCCTCGTCGAAGTAAATCGTATCGTCTGGAACTGTGAAGCCAAGGTGGAAAATACGCGGCAAATACTTTTTCAGGAATACTTGGCGCAATTCTTCATTGGTCTGTGTACGAATCTTGTAGCGCATGTTGGCTTCCTGATTGCTCGTAATGTTGCCGTTTTCCGGCGGCCCGAAAAACATCAAGAGGGCAGGCCACCAGCGATGGATGGCATCTTGCAGCATTTGGCGCTGTTCATCGGTGCCTTCTGCCAACTCCAACACGATGCTCTCCCCGTGTTGGGCGTGGAACTTTTCTTCCGCACAGATCCGATGCAGAGCGCGGGCGTAAGGTGCATAAGATGTATCGAGGGACATCGATTGCGTAATGATAGCCGCTCCGTCAACCAACCAGCCAATCACACCAGCATCAGCCCAGGTAGGCGCTTCCATGTGAAATACATTGTGAAATTTCAGTCTTTTCGAAAACAAATCATTCATGATATCCTCGCGCGTCTTGCCCAATGGTTCAAGCAAATCTTCTGCGACGCGAAGCAGCAATTGACCATGCCCCATCTCGTCCTGGACCTTCGCCATAATCGCCAGCTTTCTGCGCAGCGTCGGCGCCTTTGGTACCCATTCTTTTTCCGGCAAGGCACCCATGATCTCACTGATGCCATGCATCGAAATCAGCTTGATCAACTGGTTGCGATAGTCGTCTGGCATCCAATCGTCTGCCTCTATTTTTTCCCCGCGGTCGATTCTCGCTAAAAACGCTTCCAACTTTTCGTTTTCAGTCAGATCCGCATGTTCGAGCCTCATTTGCATGGAGAACGTCCTCCTTTTATCAGATATGCATTATGTTAAAATTATAATACGTTTTTATAACGCAATAATAACATAACGTCATACGTTATTGCAATACGCTTACATAGGGACTCATCTATTCTCCGCGCCCAGTTATTTCTGCTGCCTTTTTCAACTGCTCGGCC
This sequence comes from Brevibacillus sp. AG162, assembly GCF_006715575.1. Classification (NCBI taxonomy): domain Bacteria; kingdom Bacillati; phylum Bacillota; class Bacilli; order Caryophanales; family Paenibacillaceae; genus Brevibacillus; species Brevibacillus sp. AG162. Next base: position 62,402 of record NZ_VFNO01000007.1, on the reverse strand, counting down.
ATGTGCCGCAGCTCTTGCATGACTGCATCCAGCTCCTGTATTCGTGTCGACTGCTTCACACTGTGATTCATCGTCTTCTCCATTTCGCCCGTTACCGTCCCGACGAGTGCATTCATTTCATCTAATAGAAGGAAAATACCCTTCGCTGAACTAGCGGTCGTCTGGGAAAGCTGACGGATTTCCTCTGCGACCACGGAAAAGCCACGACCAGCAGCCCCTGCACGTGCCGCTTCGAGAACGGCATTCAAGCCGAGTACATTGGAGCGCGTCGAGATATTGCGGATCAGTTCGTTAATCTGGGTCGTTTCTGCAATTTTCAGCCCTAATTGACCAGCTGCATCACTCAGCGTGTGGCTCGCTTGTGCCAAATGGTCCGCGTCCTTTGCCAGACTTTCTGTGTGCTGTGCGATATTTTCCAGCGCGTCCGTCAAGTTTTGAGCCAAACCGTGCAAGTGATCCTCCTGATCAGTCGTCACGCCTGTCGCCAAGCAACCGACTACTTGCCCGTTTTCGACAAGCGGATAACCGACTGCGATATAAGGAATGCCATAGAGCTCTTTGGAAATCTTCTTCACTACCCGCTTGCCCTCTTTTACCGCTGTCGCATTGATACTCCCCGGGCGCAATTCGTCTCCTACTCGAATCCCCAGGTTCAAGCCCTGTGCCGGATAATAGGCGAGAAACTTCTCTTTGTCGGTGACTCCTACCATACATTCAGACAAAAATGCTTTTTGTAAAATCGGTGCGACCATTAAGACGCTATTCAGCAATTGAGACATGCATGATCCCCCTACCCTTGTGATGAAAACAACGATTCCCCCCGCATTCTTCATCAGTACGCGGAGGGAATTCACTTCTTTCACTTATTTAACGAGCTGGAATTTTCCTTCCTTCACTTCAACCATGATCATACTGTCTTCTGTCAGACCATTATGATCATCAGCCGTGAACTTGAATTCTCCGGTTACCCCTACGTATTTCACCTTTTCTAATACTTCGCCCAGCTTGGATGTGTCGCCGCCTGCTTGCTTCAAGCCTTCCACGAGCAAATTCAAGCCGTCATATCCGTATCCCGCGAAGCCGTCTGGCTGTGTATTGTAGGCAGCTTGATAGCCATCCACGAATTTTTTGATGATCGCAGATTGCGGATCGTCTGCCGCTACTTGTTCTGGGATGAGCAGTTTTCCAGCTACCATCAGGACACCCTCGCCAGCGTCTCCAATCAGTTCGAGGAATTTGCTGTTCGCAGAGCCATGGCTGCTAATGATCGGAATAGTGAGGTTCAGTTGCTTGGCTTCCTTCACGATCGTAGCGGGTCCAGGATTCGTACCTGCCACAATCAGTGCCTGCGCATCCGTTCCTTTGATCTTGGTCAATTGGGAGCTCATGGACGGATCTTTTGTGCCGTACTTTTCTTCGGCTACAATCGTGATGCCGTATTCAGGCGCATATTTTTGCAACTGCGTCGTCCAGCCACTTCCGTATGGATTGCTGTCATTGAGCGTAGCGATTTTCGTAATGCCTTTTTCCTTCAAATATTTGAAGATGCGCTTCGTTCCGTGCACGTCCGTGTGCGGTGTTTTGTAGATGCCTGCACGAACCGGATTGGTGATTTGGTCTGCGGCTGCCATCGAGATCAACGGGAGCTTTTCTGCTGCGGCATACTCAGCCATCCCGAGAGACGGACCACTGCCTGAGGAGCCGAGTACAGCTACGACCTTTTCTTTCGAAGCGAGCTTTTTGATTGCTTTTACCGCTTCCGTATTGTCAGACTTGTCGTCTTCAAAAATGACTTCCAACGGTCGGCCATCTACTCCGCCTGCGCCGTTGATTTCTTTTACCAACAGCTCTACCGCTTGCTTCTCCGGTACGCCGAGCGGACTGTTCGGACCAGTCAGCGAGAAAATTGCTCCGACCTTGATCGGGTCCTTGCTGGCGCCACCAGTGCCTGACTCTGCTGCTGGTGTAGCGCCGCCTCCACAGGCGCTCAAGAATACGAGCGAAGCGACTGCTGCTGGAAAAAGCCATTTTTTGAATGTTCGTTTTTTCATGGGTGTACCCCCTCATGTATGTGGTTGATCTTGATCAAACTGCTAGTGTTACTAAACTGCTTCGTGGGAGCTTCCCAAATAAGCAGATTGCACACGCGGGTCATTGCTAATCTCGTCTGCCTTCCCTTCCAGCATGACGGTTCCCGTACTGAGTACGTAAGCCCGGTCGGAAATAGCGAGCGCTGCGCGAGCATTTTGCTCGACCAACAGCACCGTGGTGCCCCATTCCGAGCGAATCTCCTGCACAATCGTCAGGATTTCTTTGGCAATCAGTGGAGCCAGTCCTAGCGAAGGCTCGTCCAACAAGAGGAGCTGCGGTCGAGACAAGAGCGCCCTGCCAATGGCGAGCATCTGCTGCTGCCCCCCGGAAAGCGTTCCCCCGAGCTGCCATTTTCGCTCTGCCAAAATGGGAAAACGCTCATACACCGTCTCCATTTCTTTGGCAATTTCCTTTTTGCTCGTCTTGGGCATCCGATGAGAAGCACCCAACCACAAATTGTCCTCCACGGTCAGCGTCGAAAAAATTTGTCTGCGCTCCGGTACATGCGCCATGCCCCGAGGTACCACCAGCTCCGCAGGAACACGCGTAATGTCCGCGTCACGAAACCAAATCTTTCCTTCCTTGTCGCCGTGCAGACCACAGATACAGTTCAAAAGTGTCGTTTTGCCTGCCCCATTTGCGCCTAACAGGGAGACGATTTCTCCCTCGTTCACTTGCAGAGTAATCCCGTGCAGCACTTCCACCGGACCGTAGCGAGCCGTGATGTTGTCTACTGTAAGGACTGCCTTCCCCATGTTTGTCCACCTCTTTCGCGCTTCATTCTGTACCCAGATACGCCGCAATCACGCGCGGGTTCTCCTGAATCTCACGCGGGGTTCCTTCTGCAATTTTTGATCCTTGATCCAATACAACGATGCGGTCCGCAATCGTCATGATCATGTCCATGTCATGCTCCACTAGCAAAATAGCCGTTCCGTTGTCGCGAATCTCGCAAAACATGCGGCTCATCTCCGCGGTCTCGGTATGATTCAGACCTGCGGCAGGCTCATCCAACAAGAGCAGCCGCGGCTGGGCTACCATCGCGCGGGCAATTTCCATCAGCCGCAGCTTCCCGTATGGCAAGCTCCCAGCCAGCGAGGACGCTTCCTCCGCCAGTCCTACATTCGCTATCCACGTCTGCGCCTGCTCCTGCATCAGCTTCTCTTCCTTGCGGGACTTTGCGAGATTCATGCCGCAGGAAAAGAGACTCGCACTTGTCTTGGTATGCATGCCGACCATGACGTTTTCCATGACGGTCATATCGTCAAAGGTCTGGAGGTTTTGAAAGGTTCGCGTGATTCCCAGTCCGGCATATTCATAGCCTTCTACACGTGTCAACGGCTGGCTGCTGAAGCGAATCTCTCCTTCCGAAGGCGGGATCACACCCGACACCATGTTGAGCACGGTGCTTTTCCCAGCGCCATTCGGACCGATTAGCGCGAGAATCTCTCCTTCCCGCACCTGAAAATCTACTTGATTCACTGCCCGTACGCCGCCAAAATCACGAGAGAGCTTTTGCACATCCAAAAGTGTTGTCATGTTGCAGCCTTCCTTTCCACCTGCTGCTTTCGCTGTGCTTCGTCAGCCATGGCCTTCGCCTTTTTCCCCTGCCCTTTTTCGAAAGCAGCCCGGATGCGCGGAACCAATCCTTCCGGCATGAACATGATGAACAGCACGAGAATCGCACCGAATACAATCGTGTCCACATCCCCCTGCAAGCCTGGCACCACTTCGCTCAAGAGGATCAGCCCTTCACTGATAAAGCCAATCAGGATCGTCCCGATCAAAGCGCCCCAGATGCTTGTCATCCCGCCGATGACGACCATCGTCAGAAACTTGATCGACTCGTGCAGTCCGAACGGCTGCGGATCGAGAATTCCCATGTAATGCGCATACAAGCCGCCGGAAATACCAGCGAACATGCCGCTTACCACAAAGGCATTCAGCTTGAACTTGCGGACATCAATTCCCATCGAGGTCGCGGCAATCTCACTTTTGTGAATCGCCCGAAACGCTCTGCCAACGCGTGAATTCAGCAGATTGAGAGAGAAGAGCAGCACACAGGTGACGATTCCCCAAATCAGAAAGTACATGGATAGCTCGCTTCCACCGAAGTAAGTCATCTGCGGAATGCTGATCATTCCGTTTGCTCCCCCTGTGACGGACTCCCATTCCGTGATCCCGATCTGGACGATGTAGCCAAATGCGAGAGTTGCCATGGCGAGGTAGTAACCTTGCAGCCCCGCGATCGCCCGCCCGAGGATAAAGGCGAATAACCCTGGGACAATCGCAGCAGCTATGAGGCCAATAAATGGCGGCAGACCGTACTTCGTCGTCAATACTGCCGACGTATAGGCGCCTATCCCCCAAAACGCTGCTTGTCCCAGCGAAATTTGTCCGGCCAGCCCCATCACGAGGCATAGCCCGATGGTTACGATTGCTTGAAGACCGATAATAATTCCGACAGAACGATAGTATTCATCCGGCATAACAAATGGGAAAAGAATCATGAAAAACAGGTAGATCCCAATGCTTTTGCCCCACTTATCGATGATCTGTTTCATCATAACCCTCCTTTGCCAACGCTGCGTTCTCCAAAGATGCCGGATGGCTTAATCAACAGCATGCCGATCAACACCAGAAAGGCGATCGCGTCCTTCATGCCGGAACTGATGTAACCAGCTCCCAGCGACTCGACGATCCCGAGTAAAAAGGCGGCTACGGCTGCACCCAATGGATTTCCCAATCCGCCAAGAATGGCCGCGGAAAAGCCTTTGATTCCGAGCAGCACGCCAATATCGTAGGACGTCACAGAAAGCGGCGCGATCACGATTCCGGCAATTGCTCCTGTCGCTCCACTGATGGCAAAGGCCAGCATACTCATCTTTGTCGGGCTAATCCCCATCAGGCGAGCGGCCATCGGATTGATCGAACAGGCGTTAATTTTTTTGCCGAGAATCGTCTTGTCCATCAAGTACCAAAGTAGAAAAAGAATGATAAGAACAGCAGCCAAAATCCAGATACTTTGTTGTGCGATCATCACGCCGCCGATCGAGATCGGCTCATTGCTCGTAATCGGTTCGAGTGCAAACGCATCTTTTCCCCAAATAAAGCTGGCAATGCCGCGAATCAGTGTGGAAATGCCTATCGTCAAAATAATCAAACTAATTGGGTTAGCCTTTTTGACGTAAGCGATTACATATTTCTGCATCAAAACCCCAATCAAGGTGACCATGAGGATCGCGAGCAATGCCGCCAACCCATACGGGAGATTCATGCCAATCAAAGCGACTGTGACCATTCCGCCCAGCATCAAAAATTCACCCTGCGCCAGATTAATCACCTTGCTTACGTTGTAAATCGTGATGAAACCAACCGCTACGATCGCGTAAATCCCGCCGCTGACAAGGCCGTTTGCAACGTACTGCAGCAATTCCGTCATATTCGTGCTGTACCCCCTTTGTATCGCGTCCACCAAACTACAGCCAAGTAAAACGCTTACATTTTAAATAATGGAAAAATGATTGATTGAAAAAGACCCTAGACGTGCTAGGGCCTTTCCTTCGCAGCTTTCGCCTATGCGGATGGCGCAGCTTCATACACGGTCTCGAAGAATCGTACTGCCCCTGGATTCAATAACTGGTAGTAATTTTGGAACAACTGATCCGCCTCTTTGCCCAACCACAGCTCTGGCAACAATTCCTGCGGCAAATCAGGATCGATGAACAAGAACTTGCGGTATTGGTGGACCAGCTTTGTCTTTTCCACGAAGCAATGGCTGTCTGGAACCTCTTCCCCATTGCTGAGTTTTGCTGAAAGCTGCTCGTATTCTTCTCGGTACGCATCGATGAAGGCTTTGTATTTTTCATTGATTTCATCGATATCCCAGCATTTCTGTACGAGCTGCTTCGGATTGCTCCAGCCCATATGCTCGGATGTAAAAATCTCGACATACTCTGTAATCTCGTGGGCTTCCGTCAGGTCCTTCACGCGATCACTGAGGTTATTCGGGCTGATCCATGTGCTGGTCGTCAGCATCCCGAAGCCCATCCAGCCCAGCTCCTTGCGCAGTTGATCACGCAGCGCTCGACGCTCCTCTGGGATGTTGTAGCTGGCAATGCACCACTTGCCGTCCCACACATCTGTCTCGACCTTATAAATACGTGCCGCTGCCTCTTCCAGCCGCTTTTTGCCGCGCTCGGATACCGAGTAGAAGCTGCGGTTCCCTACTTTTCGCGATTCCAGCCAGCCTTGGCGAAGCATCCGGGAGATCGCTGCACGAACAGCCGGCTCCGACAGTCCGAATTCCCCCATCAGCTTGGTCAGACTACCAATCCAGATTTCGCTTCCATAATGGCGGACGTATTCACCGTAAATTGTAAAAAGCATGGATTGTGGCTTCACGTTTCTTCTACCCCCAAATCGATTCATACCTATATGCTGTGTGAAATTGTACCATATTCTGTAGGATGTGCGTGAATCGACCGAGAGTATATGACGATAAAATCGTATAACGTAATTTAAACGTAATTATAGTAAAACATTTTAAAAGAGTCAATTTATTCTGTCATATTTATTGATTCCCATTTACTTCCTGGTTGATCTCTGCTTGCAGGGCCTCAAAACGACGCTTGATCTCGTCCTTTTTGAAGATGGCCTGGACGAACGTCCCGAGTCCTACACGATTACGCGTAGTGTCCGCCGTAACCTCGCACACCACGCGTTTTTCGGTAACCTGCACACAGGTCGCCCGGAATGTGACCTCCTGACCAATCACTGCTGGGCCGACATGCTTGATGTCTACAGCAAATCCCGAGCCCTCTTCATCGGCTTCCAGGTATGGTAAAATGACGCGCCTTCCCGCCCATTCCATGTAATAAATCATACTGACTGTCGACATCACGGGATGCACGACTTGTCCTTCAAAAACAGGCAGCATGTCCTTTGTCACTGTCACAGTAAATTCTTCCGTCGTCCCCGGCTGCAGTCTATCTATCAAGAGTACCTGCCTCCCTATTTGCCCAAGCTACACACGCTCAATGATCGTCGCAATCCCCTGTCCAACTCCAATGCACATCGCTGCCAACCCGTAGCGGACATCACGACGCTCCATTTCATACAGCAGAGTAGTAAGGATGCGCGCTCCGCTACACCCGAGCGGATGGCCCAAAGCAATTGCTCCGCCATTTACGTTGACCAGATCAGGGTTGACCCCCAGCTCGCGTACACTCGCCACTGCCTGTGCCGCAAAAGCCTCGTTGAATTCGAACAGATCAATTTGCTCCAATGACAAGCCTGCCTGCTTCAGTACTTTGCGCGTAGCAGGTACTGGCCCAATTCCCATTACGGAAGGATCGACCCCTGCCACTGCGGATGCGACGATCCTTGCACGAGGCTTCAAGCCAGCTGCAAGAGCCGCTTCCTGTTCCATGATGAGCAGAGCGCAGGCTCCATCGTTTAGACCACTGGAGTTGCCTGCTGTGACACTGCCATCTGCTTGGAATGCTGGTTTCAGCTTTTGCAGCTGTTCGATGGTCGTCTCCGGACGTGCATGCTCATCGTGTTCAAACAGCGTAACCTCGCCTTTGCGCCCTTTCAGCTCAACGGGAACGATCTCTGCATCCCACTTTCCTTCTGCCAAGGCACGTGCGTAATTCTGCTGACTGCGCAAAGCAAACTCATCCTGCGCTTCACGGCTAATACCGTATTGCTCCGCTACCTTCTCCGCTGTTTCCCCCAAGCTGATCGGTGGATACATCTCTTTCATTTTTTCGTTGACCAATCGCCAGCCCAACGTCGTATCGACCAGCTGCTGATTGCCGCGCTGAAAAGCAGTGCCAGGCTTCATCATCACCAGCGGAGAGCGTGTCATGCTCTCTGTCCCGCCCGCGATATAGACGTGACCTGCTCCGGCTTTGATTGCATTCGCGCTTTGGTTCACAGCCTCCAGACCTGAGCCGCACAGGCGGTTCACTGTCACTCCCGGCACCTCGACAGGCAGTCCCGCCAACAGAAGTGACATACGCGCGACATTGCGGTTGTCTTCCCCAGCCTGATTGGCACAGCCCATGATGACATCATCTACCGTCTTCGGATCGATAGGATTGCGCTCCAGCAGCTTTTGAATAACCAATGCGCCCAGGTCATCCGGGCGCACATCCTTCAACGCACCACCAATACGGCCGATTGGCGTGCGCACAGCATCTATGATGACAGGTGTACTCATTCTTCCACTCCTTCCATGCACGAGGTTTTTTTTCTATAGCGCTTCTACTAACGTGGCCAATCCTTGACCGCCGCCTATGCACAACGAAACGATTCCGTATTTCTTTTGGCGACGTCTCAGCTCGAAAAGAATCGTACCTGCCAGTCGGGCACCGCTCATTCCGAGTGGATGACCCAACGCGATTGCTCCACCATTTACATTGGTTTTCAAGGCGTCCAGTCCCAGCTCGCGCATGCAGGCGAGTGACTGGGAAGCAAAAGCTTCATTTAACTCAAACAGGTCGATTTGCTCTACGGTCATGTTCGTTTCTGCGAGCAGCTTGCGGATCGCAGCGACCGGACCAATGCCCATAATGCGCGGATCAACACCAGCACTGACGAAATGAACGATGCGTCCTAAAGGAGCGACGCCAGTCTTTTGCAGCATTTCTTCATTCATCAAGAGCAAGGCCGCTGCACCATCGTTGATGCCGGAGGAGTTGCCTGCTGTGACACTGCCATCTTTTCGGAAGGCCGGACGCAGCTTGGACAATGACTCCACACTGGAATCTCTTCTTGGGAATTCATCCGTGTCAAACAGCGTTTCTTCCCCTTTTTTCCCTTTTAACGTGACCGGAATGATCTCATCGCGGAACAGACCTGCATCTATCGCGTTGATAGCACGAGACTGGCTCTCTGCTGCAAAACGATCTTGATCCTCGCGACTGATGCCGAATTGCTCCGCCACGTTTTCCGCTGTATCTCCCATGGTCAGATCGCCATAAAGCGAGACAGGAGCAGAACGTGGTCCGCCAAAAGACTCGATCAGCGTCTGTCCGCCACGTTGATACGGCTGCTCGAATTTTTCCATGATGTACGGTGAACGAGTCAAATTCTCTACACCGCCAGCCAGCATAACCTGACTATGTCCTGCCTGGATGGACTGCGCAGCCAAATTGACTGCTTCTAGCCCGGATGCACACACCCGATTCACAGTCAGTCCAGGTATGGTGTCAGGAAGTCCTGCTTTCAACAAACCAACGCGTGCAATGTTAATAAACGGTCCGGCCGATATGACGTTTCCCATGATGACCCCATCCACAATCTCACCGGATTGTCCTGCCTTTGCAAGCGCTCCATTCAAGACAATCGCTGTCAGGTCGTCGATGGGGGTGTTCTTCAGACTTCCGCCCAGCTTGCCGATTGGTGTACGTACTGCTGCCGCTACGTACACCTCCTTGTTAGTCAAGCTCATGCCTCTACACCCACTTTTTCTTCGTACGTGTAGAAGCCTTGCCCACTGCGTACGCCGACACGCCCTGCCAGCACCAGCTTTCGTAATAGCGGCGCTGTACGATAACGCTCCTCGGCCAGATCGCGCTGCAAGCCTCTCGATATCGCAAAAATCTCATCCAAGCCGATGCGATCGGCCCATTCGAGAGGCCCGTATGGGTAGTTGGTGCCCTTTTTCATCGCGATATCGATATCGGTAGCGGTTGCTGCTTTTTCCATCAGGGTAAAGGCAGCCTCATTGATAATGAGTGTTAAAATGCGCGGGAACACGAGACCTACCTCGTCGTTTACGTTTTCCGTCTCTTTCCCGAGCGATTGAAAGAAGCCTTCCGTTGCTCGAATTGTATCCAGCTCCGTTTGCAGGGCAGGGGCAATCTCGATCAGCTCCCGTTCAACCAAGGGCACGAGCGTTCCAAATCCGCAAACGCGTTCAGGATGCTGTGTCCAGGACGCTACTTCTGTCGCTGTAACCGCGAGCGAAGTCGTGATGATCGGTACGTTTGGTGGCAACAGGTCATCCAGCTCGCGTACCTGCCTCTTTTTCGCCTGCATATCGACGCTATTTACTTCCACAGCCAATTCGACCAGCTCCGGTTCCGCCATCGCTTCTGCAAGCGTAAGCACCTGGTAGCCTCTTTCCACCATCAGCTGATTCAACTCTGCGTACAGCGGGCTTGTGCCCACGAGCAATACAGCCTTATTTGTTGTAATCATAGAAGCCTTCCCCCGTCTTTCTGCCCAAGCTGCCGGATTGAACCATTTGTTGCTGAATCCGGCTAGGCTTAAATCGTCCTTCGTGGAAGAAGTCGGTATAGACCGATTTAGTTGTGGCAAAATTGATGTCGATGCCAATCATGTCTTGCAGCTCAAACGGACCCATTTTGAATCCGCCAGCCAGCTTCATGATGCGGTCAATCTGCTCCACATCTGCCACATGATCGCCTAGGATGCGCAATGCTTCGTTATAGTAAGGACGTGCGATTCGATTGACGATAAAGCCAGGGGTGTCCGTCACCAGAACAGGCACCTTGCCCAACTCTTGCGCAAATCGATACGCCACTTCCACATTTTCCTCGCTCGATTTTTTCCCGCGAATCACCTCAACCAAGGGCATGACGGGTGCCGGATTGAAAAAATGAAATCCGAGAATGCGCTCGGGATGCGATAGCCCTCCTGCAATCTCTGTAATCGAGATGGAGGAAGTATTCGTTAGTAAAAGGGCATCCTCTCTGCAAATCCCGCAAAGCTGGCTGAAAATGCTTTTTTTCAAATCTAGACGCTCTGGCACCGCTTCGATAACGATATCGCAGTCTGCCAACTGCTCTATTTCCGAAACGAGATGGACCAGCTCTAGCGTTTCTGTCATTTCTTGCTCGCTGATTTTGTTTTTCTCTACGTCTTTTGTCAGGATCGATTGCAAATAGACAAGCGCTTTATCCAAAACCGCCTGATTCGCATCCAACAGCATGACCTGATGTCCTTTGCGAGCACAGACGAGAGCAATTCCCGCTCCCATTGTTCCCGCCCCGATGACGCCTACTGTTTTCGTACTCACTTGGGCTTGCCTCCCTTCGCCTCTAACGGCCTGTAAAACGAGGCGCACGTTTTTCCATGAAAGCGGTGACCCCTTCTTTGTGATCCTCTGTGCTGCCAGCCGCTTCTTGTGCAAAAGCTTCATATTCCAAGGTCTCTTCCAACCCCATCTCAAGACCTTTGTACATCGTGCGCTTGATCAAACCAATCCCCTTCGTCGGCAGTGACGCCAGCTTGCGGGCATACGCCAACGCATCCTCCATGAAGCTCTCGGCAGGGTACACCTGATTGACCAGTCCTATCCGCAGCGCTTCCTCAGCGGATACCTTTTCCCCCGTCATCGCCAGCTCCAACGCCTTGCCGATCCCGACGATGCGCGGCAAGAAGTAGCAGCCTCCTGAATCAGGAACGAGCCCGATGTTGACAAAAGCATTGACGAAGGATGCCTTTTCCGATGCCAGGCGAATATCGCACGCCAGCGCAACACTCATACCTGCACCTGCTGCTACACCGTTTACCGCTGCGATGATCGGTTTCTCTGTTTTTTGAAACTGGAGGATCATTGGATTATAACGATCCCGCAAGAAACCACCGTAATCCACATCTCCTCCCCCAGAAACGTCACTGAGATCCTGACCCGCATTGAACGCGCGCCCTGCTCCGGTGAGAACGATGCAGCGCACATCCGCATCCTTCTGCGCTTGCTTCAACGCATCGGTGATTTCCTTGTTCATGACAGCTGTAAACGCATTGAATTTGTCCGGACGGTTCAAGGTCACCACTGCTACGCCTTCTGACACCTCATAGAGAATCGTTTCGTACATGGCCGCCTCCTAATTTCCCGTAAAACGGGGTTTGCGCTTCTCCAGAAAAGCTTGCATGCCTTCTTTTCGATCTTCGCTTGCCAAAAGAAGATAAAAGCTGTTTCGCTCGTAATCCATTCCCTCTTGCAGGGGGAGATCACCAGCTTTGTACACGGCTTTTTTGATTACCTGTACCGCGAGCGGCGGCTGCTGGGCGATTTGCTTCGCCAGCTTGAGCGCTTCTTGATAGTACGCCTCCACTGGCACTACCCGATTGACCAGTCCGTATTTCAACGCTTCCTTGGCCGAAATCGGTTCACCTGTGAGCAGCATCTCCAGTGCTTTTCGCTCACCTACCACACGCGTCAGACGCTGTGTACCACCAGCCCCAGGCATGACTCCCAGCTTGATTTCCGGTTGACCAATGACGGCTGTCTCCGAAGCGATCACGATATCGCAGTTCATCATTAATTCACAGCCACCACCAAGCACAAAACCGCTGACGGCACCAATAATCGGCTTGGAGATGAGTGAGATGCGATCCCAAACCGCGAACTGATTGCGCTTCATGATCTCGATGGCTGATGCTTCCGCCATTTCATTAATGTCGGCACCCGCTGCGAACGCCCTCGCGTTGCCAGTCAGGATGATCACCCGAATATCCGGGTCGTGGTCCATTTGCTCCAGCTGGTCAACCAATTCGTCGACGAGCTGCAAATTCAACGCATTTAGAATCTTCGGTCGATTCAACGTAATGATACCGACACCATCTTCACTGGCTACGCTAATATATTCATAGGCCATGAACTGTCACACCCTTTTTTTACAGGAGCTGGTTTACATAGCTGCCTGTGATTTGTTTCGGTTATCCACGACTCGAATCGCTTTGCCTTCGCTGCGCGTCAAGGAATTTGGCGGTTGCACCCGCAGCACCACGGACACGCCCAACGTATTTTTGATGTGATGGCAGATTTCTTTCACCAATGGCGAGAGAGCAGAGCTGTCATTTCCACTGATCTCATTTGCATATGCTGGTGTCAGCTCGCAGTGCACCTCAAAACGGTCGAGGGCACCGTCGCGTTCAATGACGACCTGGTAGTGTGGAGCCAATTGGTTAAACGTAAGCAGAACGGACTCGATCTCTGTCGGGAACACATTGACCCCGCGAATAATGAGCATGTCATCTACACGCCCTTTGATGCGCGACATCCGCATGGTTGTCCGTCCACACTTACAGGGCTCAGGATTGAGGGAAGCGATATCACCCGTGCGATAGCGCACAACCGGGAATGCTTCTTTCGTCAGCGACGTGAATACGAGCTCGCCCTCTTGTCCGTATGGGAGCACTTCTCCGGTATTCGGATCGATAATTTCTGCGTAGAAATGGTCTTCTGCGATATGCAGACCATCCTGCACCTCATGGCATTCAATGGAAACACCTGGCCCCATCACTTCGCTCAACCCGTAAATGTCCACCGCTTTAATGTCGAGCTCATGCTCCAGCTGTACGCGCATTTCTTCCGACCACGGCTCTGCACCAAAAATCCCGTATTTGACACTCGTCTCACGTGGATCGATTCCTTGCTTTTTCATCTCTTCCACGATGTTGAGGACATAGGATGGCGTTGCTGCAATGCCACGTGGCTTGAAGTCCTCGATCAACGTAATTTGACGGGAGGTATTGCCGCCGGATACCGGCACTGCGACTGCCCCCATGTGCTCGATGCCGTTGTGCAATCCCAAACCGCCTGTAAAAAGGCCGTAGCCATACGCGTTATGGAAAATGTCTCCTGGCTCTCCACCCGCACAGCAAATGGCGCGTGCCACGATCTCCGCCCAATTCTCTAGGTCTTTTTTGGTGTAGCCGACCACAGTCGGTTTTCCTTTTGTCCCGGAAGAACCATGAATACGTGCCACTTCCTTCATTTCGACTGCAAACAGATTGAAGGGATAATTTTCCCGCAAGTCTGTCTTTTTCATAAATGGGAGCTTCTGTATGTCTTCGATCGATTGAATATCTTCTGGTTTTACACCGGCCTCATTGAATGCTTTTGTATGGAAAGGAACGCGCTCGTATACGCGTTTGACCGTTTCTTTCAAGCGTGCCAGTTGCAGTTCCGTCATTTTCTCTCTTGGTAGCGTTTCCATTTCTGTATTAAAGATCATGTCGCTTCCCTCATTCCCTTGCGTGATGACTCGGTAGGAGTACTTATTTGAAAATGTTACTCGCCCTTAAAAACTGGTTTTCGCTTTTCGCGAAAGGCTTCCAATGCTTCCAGACGATCTGTCGTGGGAATAATCACTTCATAGCACATTGTTTCGATATCAAGACCTGTCTGCAAATCGACACTGCTTCCGCGATCAATCGCTGATTTTGCCTGATAAACCGCCAACGGAGCATTTGCCAAAATCTCGTTCGCCAGCCCCATTGCCAGCTCACGCAGCTCTTCTATATCTTTTGCAACTGCATTTACAAAACCGATTTGCTGCGCTTCCTCCGCTTGGATGCGCCTGGCAGTCAGGATCAGCTCTTTTGCCTTGGAAGGTCCGATCAAGCGAGACAACCGCTGCGTACCACCCGCCCCAGGAATGATGCCCAAACTCACCTCTGTCAGACCCATTTTGGCATCTGCGACGGCATAGCGGAAATCACAGGCCAGCGCCAGCTCAAAACCCCCGCCAAAAGCAAATCCGTTGATCATGGCAATGGTCGGCTGCGGAAGCCTCTCCAACGCAGTAAATACATCGCGGATTTTGCGGACATTGCGGCGTACCTGCTGTTCCGTTAGTGTACGACGCTCCTTCAAATCTGCCCCTGCGCTAAATGCTCGCCCTTCTGCCTTCACGATGACCACACGAATCTCTTTTGCATCCAACCGCACCTGCTCAATCAAGTTTCCCAGGCGCTCCAATGTATTGTAGTTCAGCGCATTCAGTTCATCTGGACGATTCAGCGTAATCAGTCCTATATGTCCTTCACGTTCAAAGCGAACGCTCTCTTCCATCATCAACGTCCTCCTTGTGCAGGCGGGTTAACACGTGCATACGTACCGGTAGCAAAAGCCACAAGCTTGCCATCACAAGTCACGCGTGCTTCCATCACGATCAAGCTTTTTCCTTGTTTCAATACATGGGATTGTGCCTCTAGTACCTCACCACGTGCAGGGTGCAGGTATTGAATCTTGCTCTCCACCGTCACACATTGCTGTACGCCATCCACATGAGGTGCTGCCCCATGCCCCATTGCCACATCGGCTAGTGTCGCCGTAACGCCTCCGTGTACGACACCTTCGATGCTATTGAACAGCTCGGGGCGAATTTTCAGTGCTACCTTACAGCCCTGTTCATCTCGATGCACGACTTCTATGCCCAGGTAGTGGTTGAATCGATTACGGATCTCCACTGACATCTTTGCCCCCTTTCTCGTATCGTCTTGAAACAGTGAAAGGAGCCTAAGCACGTGGCTTTTGGCATCCTTTCCCCGTTTTATTTTCGCTGTCAGTTATTCGTTTTCGTCGATTTTGACGAAGTAATCACTTTTCCGGTAAGCCAGTGCATCCAGGGTCGCTACCAAGCCATGCTCCGTTTCTACGCGGATACGGTACCAGGCTGTTCGATTGTTTTTCTTCTCTTCGGTCGCGGTTGCCACCAAGCGATTCCCTTTCATGGCAGCAGCCAAAAATCCGATATTCATCGAAAGTGCTACAGATGTTTTTCCATAGGAATTACAGGCCGCTGCAAAAACAAAGTCTGCCAGGGAGAAGATGATTGCGCCATGTGCAGTGCCGTGCGCATTCAGCATATGCTCGGCAACTGTGACTTCCGCAGTCGCCGTTCCTTCTCCCAGCTCAATCAGCTTGATGCCCAAAAACTGTGCAAATGGATCTTGCTTTAGCTTCTCACAAATCTCTGCGTAATGCTTCTGATGGAGCGCTTGTTCGTCTATCAACCTTTTCGTGGTCATGATTAAACGACTTCTGCAAAATGCATGGACACAATTGGTCCGGCGAAGCCACGGAGGTCTTTTCCTGCTGCGCGACCTTCAGGAGATGACAACGCTTCCATCAAAGCTTCTTTCGATTCAAAGTACATTTCTGCCATCAGATGCAGGTCGGATTCTCCCATTGGCGTTCCGTAGATTTTGCTCACTTCCATTTTGATTAAGCCAGGCATTTTTTCTGCCAATGGGCCATGTACCTCGAAATAATGCTTGTCAAAAGCATCAATATCTTCGGGCTTGCGATAAATTGCTACCAATTTCACCATCATGATCCCTGCTTTCCTCAGATTATAGTTGCAATGTGTGACGACTAATTCATATAACGTTATTTTAACGCATGTTAATATTTTTATTATATAAAGCCTTTGTGACAGGTGCAAGTATTTTTCAAAAAGCAAGAAAACTCTGTCGGATTGTATCCTCCCTTCTCTCCATGTTTATGACTGGGAAAAGGCTGACAGAATAGGCTTCGATAGGGTGATTTCGACTTCAGTAATCGGGAAAAGCCCCAACTCGCAGGAGTATCCGCTCCATGAGAAAAGCCCCGTTGAATCCAACGAGGCTCTCGGAATCAATTATTGACCATTCAGTCCGGAATGGGTACGAAAAATGGCTTAGTCTCGCTTCCAATGATGGGAATGGCTCGAGATGAAGTCCGCCATGGATCGTGGCTTTCTTCCTGTAACCCGTTCTACCGTATCGGTTACGCTGTTTTCGGCACCATTGCGAATATGTTCGTCCAAATCTGCCATGAAATCGGCATATTCCATCGCCAAGCCTGCTGTGGCCAGCTTATCCTGCAATGCTTCCTTGCTAATATGTTCATGCTTGATGGTACGTCCAATTGCCGCTTCAATCATCGCAGCTACTTCTGCGTAGCTCAGCGCCTCTGGTCCCGTAATAAAATGATGGGTGTTATGTGGAATCTCGTCAATGAGCGCATGGACTCCAACTTCGGCGATATCATCAGCGTCTACGAATCCGAGCCTTCCGTCACCCGTGGCCGTAACAATCTTGCCCTCCTCCTTGATTGAGTGTCCATGTTGTGCATGAATAAAATTTTGCATGAAATAAGAAGGCTTCAATATTGCCCATTCCGGAGCATGTTTGCTAACTGCTTCATGCAGCCTTCCAAACACAGGACCGTCCTCGGGAATAATTAAAGCGCTAAGCATGACAATGCGTTGCACGCCTGATTTGAAAGCCCGATCCAGAAATGGAAGTACGATCGGAGATGGGTCATACACACCCACTGGTGCTACCAGGTATAGCTTTTTCACATCTTTCAATGAGTCCTCGAAGGTTGCTACTTCATTCCAATCAAAATGTACATGCTCGATGTCGGCGAGAGATGGTTTTGTACGGCTCGCTATACGGGGATGGTAGCCTAGTTCCGTTAGCTTTTTGGCAATACGGCTTCCTGTTGTACCCGTTCCACCTGTGATCAGTATCTTATCCTTACGTTCCATATGATCAGCTCCTTATCCAATCTCAGTTCCCAAACTGATGATCTCTGTTCAAAAACGATTGCATACTGCCACCGAAAGCCTCTATCGCCACCAATGGATTCCAATAATCCTTGTAATGCATAATTTTCTTGTCTTTGATTTGGATAACACTCACGTATTTTTGATTGTACGGCAGTCCTGTAGCCAATCACTTGACCTTCACATTCGTGCCATATCGGCATTAAAAAACGCTGCCATTTCCGTATCATGTGGTACTTGATCAATGGCACTGAGCAGAATGAAGCATTCCTTGCAGCGACTCTCATCCTTGAGTACCGTTACGATTTCACGGAAAATCTCCGCAATGCTTTCCTTCACCGAACCCGGTCGCTCCAAATACGAAATGACGGCAGTCGTCTTCTCTCTCGCGTAATGCTTCACGGCTAAAAGAAAGAGATCTCTTTCTTGCTTCTTCCCATGCTATGAATACTCCCTTCTGTGTTTAGATTATCTTTTTCGGACTGTTTAGTCAAGAATTTTTCAGATCGTTTAGTCAATAATTATTTTTGAAGTATGCCTTAAGCAATAGCCACGTGGGAAGAAGCGAATTTCCAGTCCAAGCGCCTCTGGAGCCCGCCCCAGCGTAGGGGTGAATGGCGGGAGTGATTTTAGCTTCAACCTCTGCGAATTCTTCCTCGAAACTCTACTTTTGAAGCGCTCCCGACATTCATTCCGAAGCGGACAGTCCATTCCCTCAGCGGGGCGTAGGCCGAAGCGTAGACTGGAAATTCGCTTCTTCCCCTCCACTACAGCTACTTACCAAACCAAAACAAAAAAAAGAGGACAGACCCAAAGTCTGTCCTCCCACATCGCTCTATTTCCTAGATCCATACCCAGAAAATAAAGACGAAGATCGCCAACATAATTACAAACAATCCTGCGAAAATACTGATCCGTGCAAACTCATGACCTTTTTGATCCATGTGCATCCAGACATACAGCTGGAAGAACGCTTGAACAAAGGCCAATGCTACGATGAATGGTACGGTAAAACCTGATGGAATTGCTTCATACGCCACCGCAATGAATGCCAGTGCGGTCAATACGAGAGATCCGATGAAAGCAACAATGTGTCTTTTCGGACCATCGTGTTTGACTTTCGGCTTGCGTACCTCTTCATTATGAGCTTGTGCTCCCATAGATTATCCCACCTTTCCACCGATCATACCCATGAGATATACCACGGTAAAGATGAATACCCATACAACGTCGATAAAGTGCCAGTACAGACATGCCAGATAGAACTTCGGTGCAGTTACTACCGTCAGGCCCTTTTTCGTCGCAGATACTTGCAAAAGAATGATCCAGCAAATCCCGAACGCTACGTGAGCTCCGTGGAATCCAACCAATGTGTAGAAGGCAGACGAGAATGCACTCGTTGACATTTTCAATCCTTCATTCACATAGTGTACGAACTCGTAAATCTCCAAAGCAAGGAAGCCGAGACCGAGCAATACAGTGATGGTCAGCCATAGCTGAATCTTCTTCAGGTCTTTCTTGTGCAGAGCCAGCGTAGCCATAACACTTGTCATCGAGCTGGTAAGCAAGAGAAGTGTTGCCACAGCAACGAGATTCATGTCAAACAACGATTGGGACGTTGGTCCACCATTTGCCTGATCACGAAGAGCGATAAATGTTGCAAACAAGGAACCGAAGAGAACTGTCTCCCCACCAAGGAAGAGCCAGAAGCCAAGAACCTTATTCTTGCCTTCAAGGGTGGCTTTTTCCGGTTCGTCAGGCAATACTGCATGTGCGTGATTAGTAGCCATTAAGCCTTTACCCCTTTCTCTTCGAGTTCATCTTCATGAATGTGATAACCTGGATCGTCTTTCACAGAACGGGTAAACATGCAGCCGAGTGTAAAGAGCATTCCAATGACTACGACCACATAGTTGTGGTAGATAAAGCCATAGCCTGCTACGAACAATCCGAGAGACATCAGGAATGGCAAGAACGATGGCGATGGCATGTGAATGTCGCCAATCGGCTCCGCAGGCGTCATGCCTTTGTTACCAGCCATTTTCTCCACCCACAACGCATCCAAACCGCGAACGAGAGGCGTTTGAACGAAGTTGTACTCTGGCGGCGGCGAAGGAATCGCCCATTCGAGTGAACGTCCATCCCATGGATCTGCAGGAGCGCGTTTGGAGCTTTTCGCTGCAACGACTACGTTGATCAAGAATAGGATGGTACCGATTGTCATACCAAATGCACCGATCGTACTGATAAAGTTACCCATATCCAGGTTCTGATCTTTGAGGTATGTAAAGACGCGGCGCGGCATCCCCATCAGACCCAGGAAGTGTTGCGGGAAGAAGGTAAGGTGGAAACCAATGAAGAACGTCCAGAAGTTCCATTTACCGATTGTTTCGTTCAGCATTTTACCGAACATTTTCGGCCACCAGTAGTACAGACCTGCAAAGAGACCGAATACGAGACCCCCTACGATAACGTAGTGGAAGTGAGCAACTACGAAATAACTGTCATGATATTGGTAGTCAGCCGGCGGAACCGCAAGCATAACCCCTGTCATACCACCGATTGTAAATGTTGGGATAAATCCTACTGCAAACAGGTTTGCGGTAGGGAAGCGGATTTGACCGCCCCACATGGTCAACAGCCAGTTAAAGATTTTGATACCTGTAGGAACAGCAATCAACATGGTTGCAAGTCCAAACAGTGTGTTGGCAATTGCGCCCAAACCTGTTGTGAACATGTGGTGAGCCCACACCATGAAGCCCAAGAAACCGATCAGCGCAGTTGCAAATACCATGGAGCTGTAACCGAACAGACGCTTTCTTGAGAATGTAGAAACCACTTCAGAAATGATACCGAATGCTGGGAGAATCAAAATGTATACTTCGGGGTGACCGAAGATCCAGAACAAGTGCTCCCAGATAACAACGTTACCACCTGCGTCAGGGTTGAAAAAGTTTCCGCCGAACAAACGGTCAAACATCAACAGAACCAGACCAACGGTAATCGCAGGGAATGCGAAGAGGATCAAACCGGATGTAATAAAGGACGACCAGGTGAACATTGGCATACGCATGAATGTCATACCTGGAGCACGCATGTTGATGATGGTAACCAGGAAGTTAATACCACCAATCAGCGTTCCGAGACCGGCAATTTGCAAACCGAGTACGTAGAAGTCTACGCCGATTCCACTGTATTGATTCAAAGCCAAAGTGGTATATGATGTCCAACCAGCATCAGGTGCGCCACCCAAGAACCAGCTTGTGTTCAGTAGCACTCCCCCGAAGAAGAATAGCCAGAATCCGAGTGCGTTAACAAACGGGAATGCTACGTCGCGTGCACCGATTTGAAGGGGAACAATCGCGTTCATCAAAGCGAAAATGATCGGCATAACCGCCAAGAAAATCATCGTGGTGCCGTGCATCGTAATTAATTCGTTAAAAGTCTTGGCACCAACCAATTGAAGTTCTGGGTACATCAACTGCAAACGAATCAGCAGGGCTTCCAAACCACCGGCCAAGAAGAAAATCCCACCAGCAATCAGATACAGGATCGCAATCTTCTTATGGTCCACTGTCGTAAGATAATCCCACAGCCCCGAGCGATTTGGTGCATGAGAAGCATGTGCAGACACGGGTTTACCTCCTTTTTAAGCGTCACTGCCTATGACGATTGTCAATGCAATAAGTTTTATGAGGTTTTACTTTACTTTTTTTCGCTTACGCTCAATGTCTCCATGTACTCTACAAGCGCTTTCACTTGTGTGTCATCGAGGTTGAGGTTAGGCATTTTGTTGCCCGGCTTCATTTTTTGCGGATCTTTCAGCCACTCTGCAATGTTTTGAGGCGTATGAGCTTTGATACCTGCTACACGTTCGCGATCTGCAAAGTTAGTCAGGTTTGGACCCATCTTGCCGCCTTTACCTGCCACAGCGTGACATCCCAAACAGCTCTTATCGAAGATTTGTTGACCTTCTGCAGCCAGTGGAGAAGTTGCCGTTACAGGTTCTTTTGCCTGAACGCCCTTCATGTTAGCTACCCAAGTGTCAAAATCTGCTTGTTCCATTACTTCTACCTTGAAGTCCATCAAGGCATGGGACGCTCCACAGAGCTCCGCACACTTACCGTAGTAAATGCCTGTTTTGTCTGCTTGCAACCACATTTTGTTTTCTTGCCCTGGGTTCGTATCGATTTTACCGCCCAATGCAGGAATCCAGAATGCGTGCTTAACATCAGATGCGCTTAATACGAATTGAACCTTTTTGCCAACTGGCAATACCAAGTCTTGTGCAGTTGCTACTCCAAGATCAGGATACTCGAATTCCCACCAGAATTGGTGAGCAGTAACCTTGACTTGAACTGCTTCCTCTTTTGGATACTCCTTGTGCAGTGCGAAACCGGTAGTAACAGTTGGAATCGCCATGATGATAAGGAGCAAGAAAGGAATTACCGTCCAAAGAATTTCAAGTGCATGATTTCCTTCGACCTGCTTAGGAATGCCTTGCTGTCCGGGACGCTTACGATAACGAATAAGGACGTACGTAAAGATCGTCATAACGACAATGAAGACGCCGATCATGATAGCGGAGGACAGCTTCATCAGGTCAAACTGCATCGCAGCTACCGGACCAGAGGGCTTGAGCGCTGAGAGCTCATCTCTGCCACACCCGGTTAACACTAGCGCCAGCAAACCAAATAGGGAAAGCTGACGCCAATACTGTTGCCAACCCTTCATACCTATGAACCCCTCTTTCTTCGTGTTGGTAACGTTCTATCCACGCCTATAACTAGAAGTTTTCGTACTTTTCAATTTGTATTAAGAAATCGCATTCAATACTTTCCACAACTATAATGCCCAAACAAGAAAAGTATTAGCAGCCATTCCAAAAACAAACAGGAAAGTAAGGGGCAGTATTGCACACTTCTACCCAAGCGTGGTAACCATTTAAGTATACATAAATTTTCCTTAATACAAAGGCTATTTGTTATGATTTTGTTAACAAATTTATGAACAAATTTGTGAACTTTGCAGTTAAATGCTACCATGCAACCCAAATAAAAGGAGAATTTCATGCAAAAAAGACCAATTGCACTAGTCACTGGTACCTCAAGTGGCTTTGGTAAACACGCATCTGTCGCTTTAGTCAAGGCTGGTTTTCAGGTAATTGCTGCTATGCGTGATCTAGCAAAAAGAGACCCTCTTGACAAATTGGCGAGCTTACATATAGATCCTGAGCACCTGGAAGTTATTTCCCTTGATGTTACGCATCCGGAACAAATTCAAGATGCGATCTCCTCTATCATCGCACGGCATGGGCGCATAGATCTGTTACTGAACAATGCCGGCTACGCGTTGGGTGGCTTTGCCGAGGAAGTCTCTTCTGAGGAATGGCGCAAGCAGTTTGATGTAAATGTGTTCGGACTGATCGACGTCACTCGGGCAGTCTTGCCTTATATGCGCCAGCAACAATCTGGACGAATTATTAACGTAAGCAGCATCAGTGGGCGATTTGGTTTCCCTGGTCTCTCGCCGTATGCCGCATCCAAGCATGCAGTCGAAGGCTTCAGCGAATCGCTTCGCCTTGAAATGCTACCCTTTCAGGTTCAAGTCGTCCTTGTTGAGCCCGGCTCCTTTCGTACAGCAATCTGGGAAAAAGGAATGCAAGACCAACAGCTTGATGAAGCCTCTCCTTACGTCTCCCAAATGAAACAACTGATGCGTCACGTAGAAGGGATCATAGAAAAGGCACCTGCACCCGACGCAGTCATCTCGACGATTGTCCATGCGGCCACCACTCCCAAGCCGCGATTCCGCTACCCGGTTGGCTGAGGCGTGGCGCTTACAATCGCCGCAAAAAATTGGCTTCCGTGGTCATGGATTGAGCGAATCGTGACAAAGCGATCGTAACGTTTTTCCACAAAAGAACACACCCCCAAGGAGTGTGTTTGCACGTTGAACACTATACACTTTCCGTTCGTCCTGTGCGTATCAGCCAAACATGCTGGATATATTCAGCGACGCCAAAAAATATCGCAACAAAACCGGCCCCGATTGCAGCGATTTGAGCCGTCGGCAAAAACACAATGCTTCCATAAACGATCAAAAAGCCGATAATCAAGTCAAACATGGTCGTCAGCCAAAGACTCCCTGATGTAAGAATCGCCCTATCCAAAAAATATCCGGCGACTGCCAAGACAAATCCGACTCCGACAGACTGATATAGATTTGCGAAATTCACTTCTGGAAAGAGAGCATCTGCCAAAACAACTAACACCGGACTAACGAGCAGCTTCATCAAAAGACCGTCCACGTCTATTTACTCTCCTTTACTGGGGGTGTACTCAGTATGCCCCTCGTTTACTTCAGCCATGTCATGACGCCGTCGTATACCGGCTTGTAAACCATTTCCATCCAATAAACAGGATTGGGGACAACCCCTTTTTCTGCTCCTGCGTACAAGCCAACACTGATGACAAGCAACCCGAGAAAGACAGCGATCTCTTTGCGCTGCCGCTTCCGAATCAATCGGGGCAGCTCGTATGCACAAACCAATATGGACACAACGATGACAGCAAATGTCGACATACAAACTCCCCCTGCCCTATTACACAGTCACTTTTCTTCAAAGGCATTATTGATGGTTCCTAAACGTCTGATTTTCACATCGGCTATGACATGTACAGGCAGCTTGGTAAATTCTTTTTCCCAATTGCTCCCTATCTTTTTCCATACTTTCGGGTATTTCCGATGGATCGCTTCGCCGAATCCATAGATGTCTACTCCATTTTTCTTGGCATTGGCAATTGCTTTTGTCGCCAATGCTTCCAATGATTTTTCCGCCTCTTTTTCCAGTTCCTTGATCGTATCCTTCTCTGTCAGATCTAGCTTGCATTGCACTTCCCCAATATCATTTTCCAAATCGATGTGAACGATGACCTCAGGCGTGCCATTTTTCATCGTTGCCTCTATTCTGGCGTCGGAGCGCATGACTTCCAGCGTCAAGAGTCCTCCCCCCTTGCAGGCCATGCTTCCTACCGTGCTTTTTACTTTGCCTGTAATGTAACTATACGCTTTGCTGTCCGCTTCACTCAGCCAGTTGATCATCTTGTCTCCGCGGAAAGTAGCCAATGTCGTATATTGAAGAAGCACGGGCGTATCTATTTGCTCGACATTTTTTCGCTGGTCTCCCTCCCTTACAGGTCCGGTTAGTCGCACGCCTGTCAAAACAGCTTGTTTCCCTTTGCTGGTAAAGTCAGTAATCAATTGATCCATCGTAACTGCTGCGGTAGGCGCCCATACTTGGGAGGATGTCTCCAAAGAAGCAAACATTTCTGTAGAAGGAATTTGCTCAAGCGGCGTGATCACTCGCAGGATGTTGCGTGCCGTTGTTCCTCTAGCGATGGCAATATAAAAGTCAGTCCGAAACTCATGGTCACGCGAGACAAAATCGACGACAGGAGCGATCCCTTCTCTCGCGACCTCCTCGCCAAATATGAGCATCCGGGTGTGCGCCATATAAATTTTCCGTGGAGAGATCGTGGTCATTTTCCGCACAGCCTCAAAAATCGTCGGAGCGTTCATCGTAAAGAGAGTAACCGGCGAGCGTCCAGGCTTCCCCTTGTTGGCCGCGACCTCTGCAGGGTCTACTACTTGAACCGAAACTTGATAGCCTCCTTGCACTTTATCAATACCGATCCCGACAGCAATCGCCAAATCGTTCAGTTCTTTTCGATCCCAACAACCAGCTAGGATAATAACGAGCACGATGCAGAGTAGAACTTTTATCCCTTTCACTGGTGCCCACTCCTTTACATGCTGTGGAAAGCCTCTTACTTCTGCGGTGGTAATGGCTTTATCCCTTTGGATTGGCGGCGCAAATTGTTTTTGGTAATCGATTCAGGCCGTTTGTCCAAAGCCCAGCGAGGCAAGCGAAAGATCGTGTCTCTTTGCTCTTTCAAGGAAAACGGAGCAAACGATTCCATATACGGTACGCCAAACGAGCGTAGACTGCATAAATGCAGCACTAACGCAAGTATCCCTACAATGATTCCGTATATGCCAAAAGAAGCAGCCAGTACCATCAGGGGAAAACGAAGAATTCTCACGGTAATCGACATGTTGCTCGCTGGGAAAATAAAGCTGGATATTGCCGTAATCGAAACCACAATGACCATCGCTGCCGAAACAATCCCCGCTTCTACCGCTGCTTGTCCGATGACCAGTGTTCCCACGATAGAAATGGCTTGACCTACTGCACGCGGCATGCGGATTCCAGCCTCTCGCAATATCTCAAAAGCCACTTCCATCATGATCGCCTCAACAAAGGCTGGAAATGGCACTCCTTCTCGCTGTGCCGCCAAACTGATCAGCAGCTGTGTCGGGAGCATCTCTTGGTGGAAGGTCGTAATGGCGATATAGAGAGAGGGAGCAAGCAACGCGATTAAAAAACAGGCGAATCGCAGCATGCGAATCAACGTACTAAAATCAAAGCGCTGATAGTAGTCTTCCGCTGAATGGAAAAACTCAACAAAGAGAGAGGGCACGGTCAAAACAAAAGGAGTCCCGTCTACAAGAATCGCTACGCGCCCCTCTAATAGATTCGCGGCCACTACATCCGGGCGCTCCGAGTTAGAGATGGTGGGGAAAGGCGTGTAGGCTTCGTCCTGAATCAGCTCCTCAATCATTCCGCTTTCCATGATGCCATCGATGCTGATTCGATCCAGTCTATTGCGTACTTCTTCTACAACATCTTCTTCTACAATCCCTTTCATATACACAACTGCGACTTCTGTCTTGGTTTCCTTGCCGATTCTGTTGATTTCAATCCACAGCTTTTCACTGGAGATCCGTCTCCGCAGCAGCGTAATATTCGTGCGAAGTGTCTCCGTGAAGCTTTCCCGCGGACCACGAATGACTGTTTGCGATGACGGCTCGGTGACTCCTCGATCCTTCCACTCCTGCAAACCGATATGAATTCCTTGCGAGCAGCCATCCACGAGAATGATGACACAGCCGGACAGCAACGCTGTAAACAATGTAGGAAAGTCGAATACATCCCCCATATCCCCTACGGTCAGGACGGATTCTTTTAAAAAGGGAACGAACTCGTCTTCGTGTATCCCTTCCCATTCCTTCAAGCGCATTTTGTATAAAAGGCTATCGATTAATACGGCTTGTACCAGATACGAATCGACCATGCCATCCGTATACAAGACAGCTCCCCTAACAGGTTTTAGGCTATTTAGGATTACCTCACGAATCACTATGTCATTGCTGTATCCGAGCGATTCTTTTATATAGTGAACGTTGTCATCTAAGCTGCAACCAATCTGAGCCATTCGGATTGCTCCTCACATCGGCAATTATGACCACAGTTTCTCCGATTGCTCCCATTACTAAACAAAACGGTCATGATCGTTTTCACAGAAAAAGACCTCGCACTCATTTAAGAGGACAAGGTCTTTAGAATAAGTTCTACACTATGGAGCAGGTGTTTGTGCATCACCTGGCAATGGTGCATCGTCAAAGGACGGGTCGTGCCATTCTACTTTGTGTTTTTCCTGAAGCGTATTTAACCAGGTACCGTAGTTCTGACTGCGATTTTGGTCAGTCAGCATCATCTTGATCTGATCTTTCACTTTATCAAACTCAGGTGCCGGTGACCCCAGCTGTTCTTTATTTGTATCATAATAGGTTTTGATTTGCTCCTCGGTAACCGGGAATGCTTTATCCAACAACTTATCCCGTGTCATGAGCACGTGCAACTTATCCCGCAGCTGGGCCTCGGTCATTCCCATACTTTTCAAGTAGTTTTGGAATGCCTCAGGTGAACCTACCTGTTGTTTCATCGAATCAATCTCTTTATCCATATCTTCTTGCGACACCGCGAGGTTTTGCGCCTTGGCTTCCTGCTTGATTAAGGCTTCCGCAACAAGTTCATGTATCATTGGTTTTCCGTACATTTTCTTCATTTCACTGTAAAGCTGATTTTGTGTAATGGAGGTATCGCCAGCCGTTACCAATACAGGGTCATTGCCTTTTGCCCATGATTGATAAAAACCTAAAACAGCTAACCCTGTTAATAATATGGCAACCGAAAGCATGGAAATATCAAACTTCTTCACTTGGATATCCTCTCTTTCTATAATCTGCCCTCCAAGTATAGAAAGAAGTTACGGTAGAAAAATGGAAAGCGTATTACACAACTTTTCCACATTCTAAACATATTATGCGCTACATAAAAAATCGGGTAAAAAAAGAGGAGAGAACGGAGGCGATGACAGGACCTAAAACTGCCCAAACCTGTAAAAAGCGTTCTTGTTTCCTGTCTTTTTCTACTTCCATAAACTGAGCGAGTGCTTCCTTGTCCCGATTATCGTTAGACAGTAACTGCAAGATAATATCTTTGTCTTTTTCCGTCTTCTCTACTTTCGTTTCTAACTCAGTCTGCAGCTTGTTCAAAACTTGCAGTACATCATAACGCACATCCTCCATGCGTCCCAATCGATGTTCAATTCGTTCCAACCACTTCGTGACTACTATCATTTGTCCCTCAAGATGATCGATTCGTTCTTCGAATTTGTCTAATTTCAAATAGATGCGCTGTATATGCTGATCCATATCTTTCTGATTTTCATATGGTCCTGCTGTCATAGATTACACCTCCCCCGTCCGTCCTTTATACTACTTGTTTATGTAGCGGAGAGGAGCATTGCTTGTACGGTTATCCCTCTTTGTTCAGTCTCGTGTAAAAAAAGGCGGCAAACAAATGTATTTCCAAATCCTGAATTCAGCTAAAATAGATGGAAGACTATCTAGCATTTCTCTCAAATAAATGGGGACATGACCGTTTATTCACAAAGGAGGATACCATGACAACCTTGTTGGAGGTAAAAGGGGTAACGGGTGGGTACTCTTACAACCACGCTGTAATTAAAGACGTCTCCTTTCACATACGCGAAAAAGAAATTGTGGCGCTAATCGGGCTGAATGGCGCAGGCAAAAGCACGACAATCAAGCATATTTTAGGACTCTTGGAACCAATCGCAGGTGAAATCAGCATTGCGGGGAAGACTTTTCAATCAGACCCCGAAAACTATCGCTTGTCTTACGGGTATATTCCCGAGTCTCCCATTTATTATGAAGAGCTTACGTTGTGGGAGCATATCGAGTTAATGGCCATGAGCCATGGACTAGACCAGGAAGCTTTTTATGAACGAGCACGTCCTCTCTTAAAGGAATTCCGCATGGAAGAAATGAAAGACCGATTTCCCCAGCAGTTTTCCAAAGGGATGAGACAAAAGCTCATGATCATGATGGCATTGCTCGTACAACCGCCTCTGTACATCGTGGATGAACCGATCCTGGGTCTGGACCCTCTGGGGATTCGTTCTCTTCTCACGTGGTTGAACCATTGCAAGGAGCAAGGGGCTGGCATTTTGATGTCCACACATATTTTAGCGACTGCCGAGAAGCATTGTGACCGATTCATCATTTTGCACAAAGGCGAGATTAGAGCACAAGGAACGCTAGAGGAGCTTCGTCGTATTACAGGGCTCCCAGATAGCTCCTTGGACGACATATACTTGCATATCGTAGAGGATGACGGCCAGTGAAAATAGACGTCGATCAATTATTTCGCAAACGGTTCCATGCCTTTTCAGTAGAATTCATTCGGTATGCCCAGTACATGGCGAATGGCGGTTTGGCGTTCGTCGGGATCTTTTTGATGGGGTTGCTCGCCTTCTACTACCGCAGCATCATCGCGATGATTCCACCCTGGTTCCCTTTGCCGTATGCCATGGCCCTCGTGATTGCTTTTGTCGTGGTGAGAACCCCCCTGCGCACGTTTTTGCTGGAAGCGGATTTGCTTTTTTTGACTCCGCATGAAGTAAGACTGGATCGCTATTTCCGCAAGGCGCTCGTTTACAATTTTGCCATTCAGAGCATGGTGGTGTTTATCGTCCTGCTCCTGCTCATGCCTATGTATACAGGGGTCGTAGGCGCTCGAGGCGTGCAGCTGTGGTTTTACTGGGGCGTTCCCCTGCTCTTGAAGGGCTGGAATATTTACAGCAGTTGGACGTTCTTACGTTTGCCAGATCAGAAGAAGATCGGATTCTATACACTCGCTCGATTTCTCTTTTCGTATATCCTCCTCGCTTGGGTCTTGAGTGAAGGACAATTCTTGCGCATGGGTCCTATCCCCTTTGGTGTACTAATCTGCGCTGCGCTCTTGATTTGGCTCCATTCACGAATGTTGACCTATAAGAAAAAACATTCCGTACAATGGTATCGCCTGCTGGCCATCGAAAGCGGCTTGCGTCACCGCTTTTATCAGTTCGTGAACAACTTTAGGGATGTCCCGGCCATGCAGCACCAAGTGAAGTCACGCTCGTGGCTCATTGCCCTGACGAAATGGCTGCCTTACCGTCAATCAACAGCAGGACGTCATTTGTTTGCCAAAAAATTTATTCGATCCGGTGACTTTGCGGGTATGTACTTCAGACTCATTCTGCTTTCAGGCTTCGTGGTCCTGATTTTGCCAGGCCCATATGCAAAAATCATTGCCGGCCTGCTTTTTCTGTTCATGACGGCTAGCCAGATCGGCAGCCTCTGGCGGCATCAGCAAAAGCGCAACGGGTATTCGATCTTTCCGATTCGGGATAGTCAGTTGAAACAGTCATTTGGCTGGCTGCGCATGGTACTATTAGGTGTGCACAGTGTAGTTCTTGTGATCATTGGGATTTTGTAGTGTAAGCTTGACGTTATATGAAAAGCCGCGTGGAAGAAGCGCATTTCCAGTCCAAGCGCCTCTGGAGCCCGACAAAGCGGAGGGCTGAATGGCGGGAGTGGTTTTAGCTTCAACTCTGCTAATACCTCATCGAAACCTCTACTTTTGAAGCGCCTCCCGCCATTTAGCTCGGAGCGGACAGTCCCCACCCCTTGCGGGGCGGAGGCCGAAGCGTAGACTGGAAATGCGCTTCTTCCCTCCACTACAGCCACAAAAAAACAGCTCTTCTCGGCATCATCCTGCCAGTAGAAGAGCTGTTTTTTCATTTATAGATAAAGTAATTTGTCTACAATCGGAACGTATCCACCTTGCTACGCAGCTCCTGAATGCTGTCTGTCACCTGCTCCGTTTCAGACACGAACTGATCAACGTTTCCACTGACCTCATGCATTGTAGCAGATACTTCTTCCGTAGCTGCTGCTGTTTGCTCCGAGATGGCAGTAACCGTCAACACGGATTCATTCACCTTGTTCTGACCTTGCTTCATCGTCTCTACACTTGCCATGACATTCGCAAGCGACGTCTTCAAGGTATGCGTCATGTCAGACAGGGCTGTAATGCCTTGTGTGACGGAATCCAAACGCTCTGTACCCGCATTGTAGCGATCCAGCGTTGCATTTGTCTTTTCCGTTGCTTGTCTTACCTGATCTTGAATGTCTTTGATGCTCTCCTGAATGACGTGGGTTGCCGCACCTGTCTGTTCAGCCAGCTTGCGAACTTCTCCCGCTACCACAGCAAAGCCTCTGCCCGCTTCGCCAGCACGCGCACTCTCGATGGCAGCATTCAACGCCAACAGATTGGTTTGTCCGGCGATTTGCTGAATCGTTTCAATCACGTCGTTAATTCGGCTCGATTTTTCTTCGAGAATCGCCATTGTATTTTGTACTTCATGAAATTGTTTGTTCGTCTCTGTTCCATCTGCCAAAAACTCTTGCAATACTTTGTAGCTGCTCTCTCCGATATCGGACACCCGGTTGGATACTGCATCCATCTCGTCAATCGCCGTATTCAATTCAGACAGCTCGCTCAAGAATTCTTGAACCGTTTGCACCGTCATCTCCATCGCAGTTGCTGTCTGCTCATTCCCTTGCGCAATCTCCTCGCTGGTAACCACGATATTTTTGTTTTGCTCGCGGACAGAGTTGGCCCCTTCCCGAATGGAATTCGCCATGCTGTCAATATGCTCGGTCGTCTCTTTTACTCCGCCAATGATTTGACGCAGCTGTGTCGTCATCTCACCAAAAGCAACGACAATTCGGCCAATCTCGTCTTTTTTGTTGGAAACTGAAATCTCTGTAGACGTAAGATCGCCAGAAGCAATGCGCATAGACGCCTCTTGTACAACTTGCAGTGGACGCAGCATCTTTTTGATCAAGAAGAATACAGCAACCAAAGCAATAATCGTTACGACAATCATAGCGAGAATGATGCGTGGCATGGTTTCATCCAAAACCTGATCATTAATTAGTTCCACTTTGTCGGCCGCAGTATCCACACCAAGCACCGCAATCACTTGACCAGATGGATCTTCAATCGGTGCGAATGCACTAAGGTAGTCCCCGTATACAGGGTCTTTGACGATTGGCGTACTGTTCGATCCGCCTGCCAGAACAGGAGCAATATCAGCCATACCGGTAGAGGTCGTCTCTTGACCGATTGCAGATGCTCCCTCTGCTCCTTTCTCCGTTCCATCCACCATAATCTTTACTTTTTCATCGTCTGTATGAAGAATATAAACATAAAGGGCACCTGTTTTTTCGGTGTACTCAAGCAGCGTATTTCGGATAGACCAATAGTCGTCAGATTCTTGTGGCTGAGATATAAATTTCGCAATCTTCTCTGAATCAAGCCCTTGGGAGATATGCAATGCTGTATTGATGCTTGAGCGCGAGAGTGTCTTTTCAACAGTGGCTACGCTGTTTTCGTAAATCATGATAATATTGATTGCCATCATGACGGCAATGATCACCGCTACAAGAGCAACGACCCGTGTTGCCAAGCTCTTACTCATCCTGTTTCACTTCTCCTTCGCCGGTTACGATATGTGTATAAAAAAAGCACCCAAAAAGGGTGCTTTTCCTAAACACTCCCTACCAGTCTTATCGACAATCGGTAGTGATTTAATTAGGACTTTTGTCGGGCAATCATGAGAAATCGATGGGTAGGAATATCGATGTACCCAACCGCTTCAATTTTGTGGTGCAGATCGAGCAAGGCATCGGCGTACTTTTCTACAGTAAAGTCGCGAATCTGCCATTCGATAGCCTTCAAGTAGTAAACAATAGCACCTATGTCGTAAAAACGTGAAAAGCTCATTTCCTCTCTTTGCTCCACAATCGTAAGACCAGCTTCCTCCAGTTCGTTCACTGCATAGTCCAGGTTCCAGTGCAAGTAATCTGGCGGAATCGGAGCGCCCAGCAATCGATTCAGGTCGAGATTGTCTTGACCGCCTACTTGCTGCGTAACAAATGTGCCCCCTGGCTTCAACAGGCGCTTCATTTCAGATGGCAAATAGGCTTCATGTCGATTGATAATCAAGTCGAGTGACTGATCCTCAAAAGGCAATATCTCTTCCCCATCTACCGGAAATACACGAACACCCAAGGGCTCCAGATTGGCTTTCGCCACCGCTACATTCGGCTTATAGCCTTCTGTCGCATATGTCTCCACAGGGAACGGCGCAAGCGTAGAAAACAGTTCTCCACCACCTGTTCCCATTTCCAGCATAGAGCGAATCCCGAGCATGTTCTTTTTCACGATATTTACGTAGTTCCAGCCAAGTGGTGCATCCTGCATCCTGCCTGTCGCAGTCAATCTGGCAAAATCCCACCCAGCGAATGGTGCCTCCACTTCCTCTTGAAAGCTTTTGATCCAATCCTTATTTTCCATGTCTGCTTCTCCTCTCGTTTTTACCAGTCTGTTCACTTTCAAACCAGACGAAGCAGGAGGAGCTCGAGCGCGTTGTTATGTTTGTACAAAATCAAAGGACATAAAAAAAGTCGTCCCCTTCCCAATATTCTGATAAACCGAAAATGAATACCAAAATGGTAACGTATATCCTTTATGTAGATCAAGTGCACTTCTCCGACTTAAGGCGGAGTGAAAATACTGCCTCGGTACGTTTGGTCCTCAGCCGTTTCTCTATATCATTAGTATCGAACTGGTAAACAGGAGGAACTGATCATGGCTGATTTTGAAGTGCTTGCCGGGATTCATCAAGGATTGTTTCTGGTCCTTCTCATCGTCATGCTGCTCCCGACAATCATGGCAAACCAGCTCGTTTTCCGTCCGACGAAACGGGCTTTCATAAGCAGTGCTCGCATCACTCTATGTTTTTTATGGTCGGCCCTTTTTGTATTTGGGGGGCATTTGGTGATGACGTGGGTTTTGTTCGAATCCTTTGGTTGGCTTTACATAAAGGATAAGCTGCTTGGCTTTTTACCTTTTATTTTTGTTCCATTGCTTTGTTGCCTGCTCTCTACTTTTCCACGACTGTGGGAGTTGGCCGGGAAAGGCAGCAAGGATTCAAGACAGTCACAAGTAGATACGGAATATACCCGAATTTTGTTACAAGAGAAAAATGTTAGGCCAGCAAAAGCAAACTCGCCGGATCGGGACGACGCATTAGATGCGGAATGGCGAGGAGACGCATCTTGCCCCGAATTGCTCGTTCCGCTGCAAGCTAGCGTCTTAGGCTGTCTGATTGCCCTCTTCCTTCAAGTCTTTTTTCCTGCTGTTACGTTGGAACCGTCCATTTTGTTTCTCGCTTGGGGCGTATTATTAGCCGGAGTGTCCCTGCTCTGGATTCGGCAATCGTGGAAGCATCAATACCACTCCACTGCAGAAAACTGGGTAAAACCACGCCGTCTGCTCCGCTTTATCCGTTTTGCCGCGTTTCTCCTGATGACTGCTTTTATTGCGACGATCTGGGGAAATCAAGCGATGATAGCGAGTCGCCTTCCCGATCAACCACCTTTGGAAGGTCAGAATCAAGACGATCACGCTCTCCCCGATTTCGCTTTCCCTGTAAAGGCAAGTGCCCATTCGATGCCCTCCACAGGGAAACTTAGAAGTGTCGATGCACCAACAGAACTAAAACAAGGAAACCCTGATCGAACGTTTTCGCTGAACGCACAGAAAACAACCATCCATCAAGCATCAGGCAAAACCGTAGAAGCATGGACCCTGAATGGACAATATCCCGGACCTGAGCTGCGTATAAAGCAAGGGGAGCTCGTCGAGATCACCCTTCTGAACAAGGATATTTCCGAAGGGATAGACATCCACTGGCATGGCATGCAGACTCCCGCTAGCTATAATCGCCTTGCAAAAGGAGAAAAATCGGTTTATCGTTTTCGCGCAGAACAAACCGGAACGTATTGGTATCATTCTCATCAGCAAATTCCTGAGCAAGTAGTGAACGGGCTGTTCGGTGCCCTTGTGATCGAGCCAGCCGAGGCGACGACTACAGGCGCAGCCATCCGCGACATCGCCATGATTCATCACAAGGACGAAAAGGCAGGCGCGACATTAAACGGCTCACATACGCGAAAAATCGAAACGATTGCTCCTGGCACAACGGTTCGCCTTCGCTTTATAAACGCTGAAAATGCTCCTGTCACTTATTTGCTGCAAGGAACTCCTTTTCAAGTAGTAGCGATTGACGGAACCGAAGTAAACGAACCGAATTTGATTGCCAACCAAGCCTTGCAGCCGGGGGCAGGCGGTCGATACGACATTCAGTTTACGATGCCTAATCGTCCCGTACTATTTGCTCCAGCTGCAAACCAGCAAGACAAAGGGCTGCTCTTAAGTCCAGACGGGTCTGAAGATGCTGTGCCCTTCTTAGATGCAGAGGTTTCTGTCTTTGACCCTGCACGTTACGGCAGTCCAATTGCCCTTCCTTTTGATCTCTCTTCCCATTTTGATCGGGAATATCAACTACTCATTGATGGTCAGTATGGGTTTTATGACGGTCAATTCAAGCGCTTGTCGACCGTAAATGGCGACTTGCTTCCTGAGACACCACTAATGATTGAAGAGGGCGATCTCATAAAGCTGACCTTCGTCAACCGCAGCTTCCAGAATCAATCGATGTATCTCCACGGTCATCACATGCTCATCTTGAGTCGGGACGGCAAAAAGGTTACAGGAAGTCCATGGTGGACGGACACTCTCCAGGTAGCGCCAGGTGAAACCTATGAAGTTGCTTTCCGCGCGAATAATCCTGGTGCATCTATGGAAGGGAATCTGCCTAAAGGTGAGACTGCTTTTGGTATAGCAATCCCGCTCGTGTATGAAGAGTAGCCCAAAAAAGAAAACAGCAGTCCGTAGCGATTTTCGCCAGGCTGCTGTTTTTGTCTGTGACTAAGACTTTTTCCGGTTCTTGGCCGCCAATAGTCTGTTTAGCGTTTCGTCAGGCTGGGTTTGCTTCTCCTGTTTCTCTTTTGCCTGCTCGTTCTTGACTGTTGCTGGCTTCACCCGAGTTCCAGCCGTCCCTACCGGATGAATAAGGGGAGCAGATACGACTTTCTGGTCATCTGTCCGCTCTTCGCGTATCCGTCTTGTCGCAGAGCGCTTCTCGCCGAGGCGAGACAATACTGCCTGTTGTTCAGAATCGGCAGACGTGGACCTGCGCAATCTCCATAGACCAGATAGCCTTGCCCACCATTGATCCGGCAACTGCAGGCGGCGAACGGCGATATCAATCGGCAGCAGCAAAGCCGCCAACATCAGCAACCACTCACTGATTGACTGTGTGTCCCATTTATCAGGAAGCGTGCCACCAAAAGCCTCTTCTGGTTTGGTGATCTGATTCCCTCCACCAGTACTTAGCCACTCTTGAAGTTCTTTCTCTCCATCGGCATGTATTCCGTATTCCGGTGAATAGGAAACGGTCAAGCCTGTCGTTTGGCTCGCCATGACACGGCCTTGATTTTTTTGTGAGATCTGAATCATGTAAGTGCCCGGATCAGCCGTCTCGAATTCACCCTCCATGACGCCTGGGGCAACCGGTTTAAGCTTGATGACCTCGCGCTTCATCTCTTGATTGAGAACAACTGCCTCCATCTCTTGAGGCATGCTTCCACCAGCTGGCATCGTCACCCTCACATTGCCTTTTGCGCTGTTCACGCTCGTAGTCGTCTTCCAAGTGCCTTCTGTAATTTGCGGGAAAGTCCATGCCACGATTTCGTTCCACAGACGGCTGTTTCCTCCCCAAGCCACCCAGTCCGGTGACCACTTCCCTTCCAGATCACTCGTCCAGGCGACAGAACGTCCCAGACCGTACTGCCAACGGGTGAGAATCGGATCATCGTCAGCACTCATCAACGATGATTCGGCTGTTTGCTTCGGTGTCGTTGCTATATACGCACGCACCGGAGGTAATGTCTGCTTCAGCGCAGGCCAAGCTCCCACCCCTGTATAGCCTGGTACTTGAGGCTTCTCCACAATAAACGTACGGCTGGCTAAGGCTGTTTCTTTACTGAAGATTTTCGGGATGGATTCGGCATCGTTTGCAAAGTAATATCTGCCTTTTCCTAACTCGGCAATCATCTCCAGCAGCGACCTATCCGAATCATCACCCAATGCCACTGTTGAAACGGTAATATTTTCAGCCGTCATTTGCTGCAGCAGGCCCTCGTAATCATCGTTGAGCGCAGACTGCCCATCGGTGAGCAAGATCACGTGCTTACGCTGCGTGTTCATCGCTTTTACACGTTCGTAGCCCAGCTGTAAGGCAGGGAAAATATCTGTCCCGCCATCCGCTTGGATTCTGCTGATCTGCTGTTGGATTTCGTCCAGCTTCGTGACGGACTGTGGAGCTACGACATCCCATGGCGTATCATCAAAGGCGATCACTCCGATGTGGTCTTGTGCATTCATCATGGTTGTCGCTCGAATCGCAGCTTCCCTGGCCAGTGCCATCTTATCCGCCCCTCTGGCATCTGCGCTCATACTGCCCGACTTGTCGATGACCAGCTGAAGTCCGAGTGAAGGGAGCTGTTCCTTCCCTTTTAAATCCATGTGAACAGGTAATGCCTCTTCGATTGGTGTCTGGAACCAGCCACCCATGCCGAAGCTATCTTTACCGCCTGTCATGATCAAACCAATGCCCAAATCACGTACAGCGGTCCGCATGCGTTCCATATCCGCATCCGTCATGCTGGTAGCGGGCACATCTGCCAGTACAATGGAGGCAAATTGCTTGTAGCCCTCAAGCTCCTTTGGCAGCAGTGCGAGATCGCGCAGCTCTACCTTGATATTGCCCGCTTCCAGCGCTTGAACGAGGTTACTTGCGGCACCTGGATGCCCTTCGGCTACGAGTACGACTGGTGCCCCGGCTACCTGCGTATAGGCTGTAGCCTGATTGTTCGCCGCTACGGTATCTTGTCGCGGCTCGATTTCCACGCGATAGCGATGGAAACCCTGCTGCATCGCTTTTTGCGAAAAAACGAAGCGGTTGTTGCCCTTGCCGATCTGTACCGTTTGCTGGCCCGCCTCGCGATTGCCTTCATACAGGCGAAGGGTTGCCTCGGTCGCTATCGTACTCTCCACATCAACGGTGATGCCGTATTCCTCTCCCGCATACAGTCTTTGCGGTACCTGTACAGATGTAAGAACGACCTCATCTCCGTGAGGCTGCTGCAAGGAAACAGCCTCTACAGCGATTCCTCGCTCCCTCGCCAGTCTCGTCTGCCTTGCCGCATCTCCGTTTGTTTCCAGACCATCTGTCAGCAAGACGACTTTACCTCTGGCATTGGTAGGGATCATGGCAGACGCCAATCGGATTCCTTCTGCCAAATTGGTTGCATTCCGGTTGACATCCACGCCCAAGGGCTGTACCTCTTGGCGTGTCGTCAACGGTTGATCGACTGCCGCCTCCGCACCTACTGCAATGACAGCATACTTATCCGCTGCCTGCTTTTGCCCGATCGCCTCCCGTAAAAAGGAGAGAACACGCGGATCGTCCTTCATGGAAGCCGATCGATCTACAACAAACACAATCGTTTTCGCCTGAACAGGTGTCAGCAGCTGTGTCCCTGCCAATGCCAAAACCAGAAGGAGGAACAAGAGCGAGCGAATGGCTGCAATTGTCCACTTTCTGCCGATTGGCATTTGCTTTTGATGTCGCCACCAGCTGATGATGACGTACGCAACGAGAAGCAATAGCAACAGGAATAGCGGCTGTATAAAGTTAATACCCACGCTGATACACCCTCCATTCCACCAATAACACCAAGAGAGCAAACGCTGCCAACCAATAGGTCAACTCCTTCGTTCCCAGTGCTCCTGTTGTGTCAGTCGCTGTTGCTTCCTCACTCTCCTTTTGTTCTTCTGCATTCTTCCTGGCTACGCTTACAGACTTTGGTGTAATATTCGATTCTTCCTCATTCATTTGGACAGTAAAGTACGTGCTTTTGGTCCCTGTATCTACCCCTTCGTCAAGGCGATACAACCCTGTCAGCTCCGGTAGCTGCATCGTTTTGGAAGTGGCGTCCTCCGCAAGAGACTGCTGGTGTCCATTCGGATACGTCAAGGTACGTGTTGTCGCTCCTGGTGAGAGGGGGATGGTCAAGACCTCTCCCGGATGTGCCGTGGGAATTGGGGCTGTTTGACCAGGAGACAGCCAGTTGACGACATTTTGCATGAAAATCGGAAAAGCAGGACGAAGCGGAAAGTCCGATGCATGCAAATCAAATCCGATGATGACCACTCGTCGACCGTCTATGATCCCCGCTCTGACCAGATCGACATCGCCTGCGCGTACCAATGGCTTCATACCAGGCATCTCGTCCAATACGTATCCTTTGGCGACGTGCACATCCTGCCAATCGACGTGCTTGAGCAGCGGGTCATCCGGGGAAACTGGCCTTGGCTGTTGATCCAGTTCTTTTTCTCCAGCAAGCGGCAACCACTCTGTTTTCTTGTTCGGAGCAATCAACAAAATGTTTCCTTTTGGCAGCTGGTCTGGTACAACTCCGTCAAAAACCCACAAGTCACGCGCTGCCGCCGCAGCATCCGGTGCCTGCTGAATGGTTTCTACCTCAAGACTTCCGACTGTCTGCAATACTTGATGGAGGAAGCGGTTCCCCTCTGGCGAATACAACGCTGCTTTTCCTTTCCCGGCAGCGAATGGCACACTCCACATGACATTATCCTGGGAAAGGCCGTCCTGCTCCGGTTCGATGACTGCACGATAAACGCTAGATACCGCCAGCTTCTGAAATGAAAATGTCTGGGAGCTGCCTGCTCCAATCGCAAAAGAATCGGTATCCAGCAGCTTGTCTTGCTCATCAAAAACAGTGACTTTTCCTTTCGCAGGCATACTGCCATGATTGTCCACCCGCAGCAGTCCCTCTACCCCTTTTTCCGTAGGCTGGGTTGCAAAAACACCGATTGACGTATTCTCGCGGGTGCTCCCCATCTGCATGAACTGAAAGCTCCCGGAAAAAGCAGGGACTGAGCCTCCATCCAGCTTGCGTTCCCCGCTTCCGTCCCCCATCCAAACCACTCCACTGCCTGGTTCATTCTCTGCAATGGCTCCCGCTAATGACAACGCAGCGATTTGATCGGATGTCCCGGAAAAAGGCACAAGCTTTTCGATGGCGTGCAAGAGCGGCTCTTTGTCTGCACTTTTGGAAACCAAAACATTCGGCTCACGCCCTGCCTCGATGAGGGTCATCGTCTGGCCGCTTCCCAGCTTCTCTACGAGTGCTTTTGCCTGTGACACTGCTCGTTCCAGCCGCGTCTCGTTCCCTTCCTTCACCATCATGCTCCCTGATGTATCCACGACCAAAATCGTATGGTCGGATGTGATTCCCTCAGTGGGAACGGCCGGTCGTATCAAAGCCAGCACGAGCAAGCAGGCAGCGAGCAGTTGCAGCAGCAACAACAAGCTTCGCCGCAGTCTTTCCCACGGTTTCACCGCTTCCCAGTTTTGCATCGTGCGCTGCCACAGGAGTGTACTTGGTATGACACGATCC
Organism: Brevibacillus sp. AG162; assembly: GCF_006715575.1. NCBI lineage: Bacteria > Bacillati > Bacillota > Bacilli > Caryophanales > Paenibacillaceae > Brevibacillus > Brevibacillus sp. AG162. Next base: position 22,215 of record NZ_VFNO01000007.1, on the reverse strand, counting down.
TCTACTTTTCGCTTGAGCAGGTAAAGGACGATGATGGCCGGGATAATCAGCGCAAACCACAAGTTGCCCAAACCCATCCACTGCATGTTGTCTCTCTCCTCTCTAGCGAATCAAGCCGGCCTGACGAAAGACATGGAAGACAATCGATTCCAGCGATTGTTCCGCCTCTACAGACACGCAGGCGATCCCTCTTCCATAAGCAAACGCGGACAGTTCTTGTTGATAATCTCGCAAGCTCTTGTGGTATTCTTCCATCAAAAGGCTCGTCAGGGATACTTCTTTTGCTTGCCCAGTTTCTGAATCTATCAACCGCAGCTCTCCTGCATACTCGGGCGCAAGCTCTTCTTTGGAAAGCACCTGGACCAGCGTGACCTCTTGTCTAGCCGCCTGCAAATACGCGATGCCTTCCATATAGCCTGACTCGAACAAAAAGTCCGACAGCACGATGGAAGTTCCAGCTTTGCCGCTGACAGCCCCGGGCTGGCGCATTGCCGTTTGAATATCCCCTGCTCCCCCTTCTTGCAGGGAAGATAAGAAGTTGAGCAAGCGATGCGCCTGGCTCTTTCCTTGCAGCCCGGTAAGTGCTGCCGTCATTCGGCTGTCAAATGCATAGACCGACACATGATCGAGATGGCACAGAGACAAATAGCCAAGAGCCGCAGCAATCTCCACAGCACGGACCAATTTGTTCGGTTGCCCGTAGCTCATCGAACGACTGCAATCGATATACAAGTTCACATGAAGCTCTGTTTCATCCAAGTACTTTTTCAAAAACAGCTTGCCTGAACGGGCATACGCATTCCAATCGAGCTGCCGCAAATCATCGCCGGGAACATACGCCCGAAAGTCTGCGAACTCCATGGAGCTGCCCAGCTGTCTCGCCCTTCGCTTTCCTGCCTGGCTGCCGCTGACCGCTTTGCGACTAGCCATCTGCATTCGCTCCAGTCTGGCGAGCCATGACGGATCAAGCAGGTGTTGATTCATACCTTCTGCGTCCCCAGTTCGTCCAAAATATCCATAATGACGCGGTCTGGTCGGATGCCGTTCGCCTCTCCTTCAAAATTGAGGAAAATGCGGTGGCGCAACGCTGGCAGAGCAACTGCTGTCACGTCCTCGTACGCCAGATTGTATCGGCCAGCCAATAATGCACGTACCTTTGCCAAGGAGACAATTGCCTGCACGCCACGCGGCCCCGCACCGTTTCGCACATATTTGTTCACCGAAGCAATCGCCTGTTCCCCCGGATGCGTCGCTAAAAGCAGCTTCACCGCGTAATCCAGTACCGCATCGGCAACCAACACTTCACGCGCTGCCTGCTGAATCTCAGCAATTTGCTCGGCTGAAGCCACTTTTTCCACGGTGATCACTTGGCTCGTGGTCGTTTGCCGCACGATCATTTTCAGTTCTTCTTCCGTCGGATACGGGACATCGATCTTCAATAAAAAGCGGTCCATTTGCGCTTCTGGCAACGGATATGTCCCTTCCTGCTCCAGCGGGTTCTGTGTCGCGAGAACGAAGAACGGCTCTGGCAACAGACGAGTCACTCCCCCAGCTGAAACCGTTCGCTCTTGCATGGCCTCCAACAGGGCGCTTTGCGTCTTTGGCGTCGCCCGGTTGATTTCGTCAGCCAGCACGACATGAGCGAAGATCGGACCATGTTGAAACTGGAAGGACTGCTGTCCCTTCTCGTCGACCAACAGGATGCTCGTTCCAGTAATGTCTGTCGGCATCAGGTCAGGTGTGAACTGAATCCGCTGAAACGACAGCTCGAAGGCTTGGGACAGTGTCCGAACAAGCAGCGTTTTGCCCAAGCCGGGTACGCCTTCCAAGAGCGCATGCCCACCTGCAAACACGGCCCACAGAAGTTGCTCGACCACATCTTTTTGTCCTACCAATACCTTTCCAATTTCCTGCCTGACAAGCTCTACTCGCTGCAAGCAATCCTCTAGCGTTTGCTGCGCCATCGCCGTGTCCCCTTCCTGTTGTTGAATGATCTAAGGCTCTATTTTGCTGAAATAATCCTTCACGATTTGTTGATAATCGCCGGGAATACTGCCTTTTTCCATACTCTCGCGGGCAAATTGCTCATATTGGCCGTACACTTCCTCGTACGGCAGCGTTCCACCCGAGGAAACTTGTGTGTTTCCGCTTTGCTGCGACTGGGAAGGTCCTGACCCGAGTGGACCTCCGACTGTATCAACAGGTCCGTTTTCTCCACCTATGCGCTCTGCCGGGACGGTAACGAGCTCGTGTTTGCCTTTTCCTAACCCGGCCCCGCCGCCTTGACCGCTTCCTTGACCACCAGAGCCATTTCCATTTCCATTGCCGTTGCCGTTTCCGTTGCCATTCCCCTGCCCCGAGCCATTGTTTCCGTTCCCAGGCTGGTTTGCCGGGTTCGCCCCTTGATTGGGATTCGCACCTGCTCCCGGTGTTGCCGCAGTTGGCTGATTCCCGGGTGTCCCCGATGCTGGAGTCGCCTGGCCTGTTGCTGCCGTTCCTGCCCCTGCTCCACTCGCTCCAGCATTTCCTGCTTGTGCGCCTGCACTGGCAAGCGTCATTTGCGACTGATTGAGCGAAGCAGCGGCATGTATAGCTGCGAGCATGGCTTGCTGAGATTGCTGGATGCCCGTCATAGCTTGCATCAAGCTGTTCTCGAGCGCAGTCATCGCTTGAGGCACTTGTCCTTGGGCTGTTTGCTGGGCTGCCTCCGCCAGTTGTTTGGCGATATCCTCCAGCTCCTTCGAGTCGGCAGACTCTGCCTCTTTTTTCAATTGCTCTGCTGCACTTGCGAGTTCGCGAGCGATCTCTTCCTGCTCTTTTTGCGGCATGCTTTCCATGGCTTTTGCCATTTGTGCCAAGGCCTCGGTCATCGCTTGTCGATCTTTCGCTTCCATCGCGCCAGCCAAAGCTTTTGTCCCTTCTTGATTACCCAAGCTGCGCTGGAGTGCTTGCAGCGCTTTTTCTTTGCGCTGCTCTGCATCTCTGACCTTCTCCAATTGTTTTTCCGCAGCGCGCAATGCATTTTGACGTTCTGCCGGATGGTCTGCTTTCGCCAGAGCCTTTTTTGCCTGCTCCAGCATTTCCTCCAGCTGCTTTTTCTGCGCGTCGGTTAAGCCTGTATTCTTTTTCACTTCCTGCTCGATTGCCTCTACTTCTTCCTCAACCTGCGCGACTGCTTTCTTTTCCTCTGCCATCTGGGCCAGCCGCAAGTCTTGAGGATTCGGCCAAAGAAACAGCACCAGGCATACCAATAGCAAGCTGCTTGTGACATAAACCTTTCTTTGGACCAGCGACCAGATGTGGACGCTCTCTACGATTTGCGGCAAATTTTTACGCAGATGCTGCAGGGCATCTTCCCTCTGCATACCCGCTACCATCGACTGATTCTCTTGATTCTCCCATGCTGTGACGACTCGCTGGGCCAAACCATTACCGTCTGCCACTTGCGCACATTGGAGCCAGGTAGGGCGCTTCCAAAGCCCACGCACCAGACCTGTGAGGACAACAAGCACTGGCAGCACAACCGCGATCCATTGGTAAAACGGAATCGGCCAGACGCGGGCAAGGAGGAGGAGCACCAGACTCGCCCCCATTCCCCACAAACCATAGACCGTTAGCTGCTGTATCCATACACGCAAGCCCATTTGCTTTCGAATGGGTGCAAGCAGTGACTTCAGCTCGTCGTTCGCTTTAGCGGTAAACATGGCTTATTGCTCCTCTTTTGCTTTGCGAAATCTCGGTTTCACTGGCTGAATGAGATAGATGGAGAGTAAAAGGCAGAACAGTGTAATGATCCCGAAAAACAGGCAGTAAACCGCGTACGGGTCCACATTCCCAATCCTGATCTGCGGCCCTTCTTCAAAAATGTTCAACATCGCAAACAATGGGTTGAAATTATGCAGGAGATCTGGCCAGTCCGGCATGGTCGCGGATGACATGGCGCCCGACCGGCGCTGGTACCGAATGAACTCTTTGATAATTTCCGCCAGTATGCTCGAGCCGATCGCATATCCGAACACCACGGCATAAGTGACGACCGTAGCGATACCAGTCCGTTTGATCAGCGTGGACATGAGCACACCAATGCTGCCGATGCCGAACATCGTAATGACGTAAAAGCCAAACACCTTGATCACTTGTGCAGGTGAAATTCCTCCATACAAAAAGACGATGGCATAGAGAGGGATGGTCGCAATGACCAGAAAGGTCATGAAGCTGAGCGATGCCAGCCATTTGCCTAAAATCAATCGTGTGGCGCTGACATTCGTGGTCAACAGCACACTCAACGTCTGACGTTCGCGCTCACCTGAAATCACCCCTGCCGTCAGTCCCGGCACGACGAAGCAGATCATCCCGAGCTGAAACACAGACAGCATCATGAACAGCTCGCGTGTATCATTCGGGTTGTAATAGCTGCCGCCGTTTGTCATAAAGAAAATCAGCGTGAGCGTCATTGCACCCAAAACGAGCAAATAGAGCAGGATGATCCACGGTGACCGATTGGTCCGCATCCGCATTTTCCATTCATTGAACAAGACAGGGTTGCGAAATCGTCTCAAGTCGCTCATGAGCCCACCCCTTTCGTAATTTCCAGGAAGATTTCTTCCAAATCACCAACTGCCTCATTAAACGCGGCAACAGGGTAGCCTGACACCGCAAGCTCCCGCAGCAGCTCAACCTGTTCTTCGTCATTTCCTGAAAAGCCTGCAACGACCCAGTTCCCTTCGCGTGTCACCCTAGTAATGACAGGCATCTCACGCAAGCGCGTCATTGCTTCATCAACCCGATCCAACAGGCGAATACGCAATACCCGCTGTTCTTGCATTTTCGAGTAAATCTCATCGACTCGTCCAAAGGCAACCAGATTGCCTTCCTCTACAATCCCGATGACGTCGCACATCTCCGCTAGCTCAGGCAATATGTGCGAGCTAATGATAATCGTCTTGCCCATGTCCCGCAGTTCCTTCAAAATCTCCCGCAGCTCGATGCGAGCACGAGGGTCCAAACCAGAAGCTGGTTCGTCCAGAATGAGCACTTCCGGATTGTGAACCAGCGAGCGGGCCAGTCCAAGGCGCTGCTTCATCCCTCGCGACAACGAGTCGACGTAGGCATCCCGCTTGTGCGTGAGATTCACCAGCTCTAATAACTGGGGAATGATTTGTTTTCGCTCTGCTGCCGGAATATCGTAGTTCGCCGCGTAAAAATCAAGGTACTCTTCTGCTGTCAAATTGTCGTAGACACCAAAAAAGTCTGGCATGTAGCCGATCAGCTTGCGCACTTCCTTTGGATGCTTGGTCACTTCGTAGCCGCCTACGTATGCTTTCCCACTGGTCGGCTCCAATAAAGTCGCCAAAATGGACATCGTCGTCGATTTTCCTGCCCCGTTCGGACCGACGAAACCAAAAACGGTACCCTTGTCAATTTCGAGCGAAAGTCCTTTTAGCGCTTCCATTTTGCCGTAGCGCTTGCGCAAATTTTGGATCTGGATCACTTCTTGCTCACCTTCCCTTCCACACTGACACTTGGAACCCCAATGTGGCGTTCATCCTCAAACTGGTGGGCAAATTTGATGCGGACAATGCCGTCGCCCGAAACATAAGTAGTGGTCTTGTCGCTTGTCATCACGTTGTTCATGAATGCTTTTTCAAATGGTTCGAAAGCTTTTGTCTTCCAGTTGTAAACCTCTTTTTGAAATGTCGTATTGTCCTCTGACCAGGTATACAGGTACAAATTGCTGATGGCAAGATCCTGTCCTTCCTGATTCAGATTGATGTCAAAGGTAATATCCCCGGCAGGAAGTCTAAAGCCATCGCCGAAATCATCTACCGGAACTGAGCTGCCCGACATCGTCACATCAAACGACCCCGTTGGATAATAAATGTGTCCGTCCTTGGATGGATTCACTTGCAGCGTCGAAGTGACCATCGCAATGCTGCTGTTCTCCGTATTTTCGTTTTCTACGACAGCCTCTACAACTTGCTCTTCGGTCCAGCCCACGAGTTTTACCACTTCAGACTGACCACCACGTCTGTCCATCATGTCCAGCATTTCCACAATGAGTTGCTCACGGGTTTCTCTTTCATAGCCATTCGATTGCATGTGCTGCGGCAGCGCATGCCCCATATTCATCCGATGTTGGTTCCGTCTTGCTTGTTGTTGAGGGGCAAACGGCAAGTTCACTTCGATACTGCTGCCAGCCGCCAACTGTGAAAACTCTTGTACCTGCATACCGGTAGAGATCGTCACGTCTCTTAGCGAGTACTTCGTATGGTTCGTCACGGTTCCTTTCAGTGCACCGTTCTCATACGACAGGTTCGATTCTATTTTTCCTACGTCCGATAAGGATTGCTCCGTCGCAACCTTACGCATCGACCAGAATTCTACATCTCGGAAATCAATATGGGTCTGATCTGGCTGTATGGAAATCCACGTTTTCGGAATTTGATCGATATAATCTCTTTCAGTGACAGGTTGGGTCATACCCTCCCCCTTTATAGTCAAACGATAGTCGTCATTACTCGGTACGAATAATGCGGTTACGCTCAATGCATTTGCCTGTCCGTTGTTTTGCAGCTCAATATAGCCCACCTGGTGCAGCTTTACACCCACCCCCCGCTGGATGGCACCAATCGAGAAGATTCCGATTCCCGCCAACACCGAAAGGGCAGGGACGATTACCCACATGTAGCTTTGCTTGCGGCCTCTCCGCAAAATATAGAAAAGAACTGGCCCTGCAACCAGGGCATAAATTCCGAAAAATACGGCGAACCAGCCAACCTCCGGAATTTTCAAGGATGGGACTCGATCAGCAGCATCCTGAAGCGGCCATACGTTGTCAATCATGCTTCTATTTGAAGCGTTGATGGAAGAACCAAAAGCCTTTACTAGTGTATCCGCCCAAAAGCGGCTGTTTCCTGCCCAGCTGGCTACTGGTTCCGCCGCCAAATCATAGGCGACGTACAATACTTTTCCGGCTCCCACGTTATGGACAGCCATCAGCGGAATATTTCCTTCGCTGTACAGAACTTTCCCTGCCTTCACAGTCCCATTGCTTACCGTAAAGGGGGATGTCAGTGCAATTGGATTGGTCTTATCCGCTTTAAAACTGGAAAGTGTCTGTACGCTCGTCACTCCAGTCACTTCTACTGGCGACAAGTCAGCCAAAACGCCTCCAGCTTTCTTGTACTGCGCTCCTCCGGCTAAAATCAGCATCCCGCCAGAATTCGTCCAATCCCGAACCGCTTTAATCTGTTGTTCATTCAATGCATCCAAAGCAAAATTATTGATAACGAGCATATTGAGCATCTGTAGCTGAGTACCTGTCACTGGCATATTGTCTGCCTTCATCGTCAAGAGCTGGACCGGGTTATGAATAGAGCCTTTCGGCAGTACACCCAGGAAGTTAGCTGTGTCAGGATTTTCTGCCAGCACGCCGATCATCAGCGTATCTTCGCTGTATGAAACGCCGGTTACCGGAGTTTGTGCGATCATCTTGTTATTTTGCATCAAGGCCACAAAAGAATTGCCATGCAGCTCTGATCCAGGAACGATAATGGTTACCTGCTTGGTCACTCCGCTTGCAATCGAAACCGGCTGATAATTGGCAACTTCGAAGCGACTGTCTCCCCGTTCTCCCGTGGCGACAAAAAGCTCGCCTTCGATATCTGCCCCTCCATTTCTCACCGTGACCACAACGGGTACCATCCCCGTGTCCCTGTACTTTCCTTCAATTCCGACTGTTACTCCTAGCTGAATGTTTCCCTCTGCCAAGGCTGTCCCCGTCAATCCTAAAGGAACACCTGCTACCAACAGGAGGAACGCACAGAAGGCCAGGAGCCACCGCTTGCACTGCGCCGTTTTCATTCGTTCAAAACCTCCACGGTCCATTCTTTTTTTCTGCCTATCTTTTCTTCTCATACAATTATTGACGTTATTTCCAGACAAATAGCTACATTTTTTTCAAAATGAAATCAATTGGTCACCAAGTGCGAGAGTGAAAAATAGAAAAAACGTCAGGATTATGCTCTGACGTTTTTCGCAATCCTTCTATGACATGCCATACCCTACATCCTGAAGTCTCGCCGGATCAAACATATCGGCTATCGCCTGATGCACATGAGGCGGGTGCTCCGCCAATCGATGACACAAGTACAAGTACCACTCTGTCCCATATGTGAGGTACAAGCGCACCTGAACTCCTTTTTCTCGCAAAGCATGAGCCAGTTCTGGGCGAACCCCGTATAACAGCTCGACCTCTACATTCGGCCGATGCAAATAGTCCTGGCGGGCTAGCTCGTCTACAATCGCTTGGTCATGGGTAGCGAGTGAGCATTCACGTCCAGATTGCACACATATGTCAGCCAGCTCCAGGTACCGTTCGTTCAACTCCACTGAACGCGCCAATGCGATTTCCTGGGGTTCCTTAAATGCACCTTTGACCAAGCGAATTTTCCCCGGGAGTTCGAGTACCCGTTTCACATCATCCAGCGAGCGGTGCAAATGCGCTTGAATCGTAATGCCCACATTTTCATGTCGATGTGCCAAGCGCTCATACATGCTTATGATCGCCTCTGTTTTCGTCGATTCCTCCATGCTGATCATCAAATACTGGCCGCTATGTCTCGCCCGTTCCGCCAGCTCTTCTACGTGAGCAAAAGCCAGTTCTTGATCCAGCAACAAGCCGAGATGGGACAGATCAAAGGAGATTCCGACTGGTGTATGTAGTTGGAAGCAATCCGCAATGAGCGCCAAAAATTCCTGCTGCGCTTCATGTACAACCTGCAAGTCCAGCATATTTTCACCAATGTGCTCAACGGATAGACGATAGCCCATTTTTATCAAGCGTTGGGCTACTATCATTGCATCCGCACGCGTTTCGCCTGTCACATAACGTTTCGCAGCAGTCAAAAGCAACGGATATAACAAGGGCGATGTTCTGACTGCTTCCTTGATTCGTTCATCACGGGCGATTGTACGCAAAATCTCGGCGGTTCTTCTCTCTTCTGGCGTCATCCTTCTCTCTCCTTTGGCAGTGGCATACCTCTTCTCTTCCTTCACCCTACCATGGTACGCTTGTGTAGATTAGGTCCAGTTTCCGACTTTTTCGAGAGGACCAGTTACATAAGGAGGCTCACACGCCTTGCTTTGGATGACCATTGACCGAGAGAAACCCATTCCGTTAATCAGACAAATCTATTCTGAATTGCGCACGAAAATTTTGAGCGGAGAACTGCCAGCCGGATTCAAGCTTCCTTCAACCCGAAAAGTAGCCAGTGAACTGCACCTCTCTCGCAACGTGGTGTTAGAGGCGTACGAGCAGCTACTAGCCGAGGGCTACATTGAGAGCAGACGTGGCTCTGGGCATTTCATTGCTTCTGGCATTTATTTGGAACAGCACGCACGGGTGACAGAGGCTGGGTTCCCCAAAGTGGATCAGTACTTCAACGAAGCCGAGAGCACGCTGATCGATTTTCGCTCCGGTGTGCCTGCTCTGGAGCACTTTCCTCGCAGCCTCTGGGGCAAAACCGTCCAGCGTGTCTGTCTGGAAGCGCCGCTGTCAGCCTTTGGCTATAATCGCCCCGAGGGGCGTACGGAGCTGCGCACGATTTTGTGCCGCTATTTGTATCGAACGCGGGGCGTGCAATGCGAACCCGAGCAAATCATTATGACATCCGGCGCTACTCAGGCGCTCACCCTAATTGCCAACGTGCTTCTGCGTCCTGATAGTCAAGTAGTCATCGAGGACCCGATCACGCACGATATCCAGAGTATTTTCACGAGGACAGGCGCTTGCTTACTGCCTGTTCCGACAGATACCTACGGGATGGATATGGAACAGCTGCCGTCATTAACTGCCCATCGCCCCCGCTTCGTATTTGTCACACCCTCTCATCAGTTCCCGCTCGGCGGCACCATGCCCATCCAACGCAGACTTCAACTCATTCGTTATGCACGGGAAGCGGACTGCTACATTGTCGAGGATGATTACGACAGCGAATTTCGCTACGAGACTGCTCCCATCAGCTCCATCCAGGGACTCGCCTCGGAGCGTGTCATCTACATCGGTTCCTTTAGCAAAATCCTTTCTCCCGGACTACGCCAGGGATACCTCGTCCTGCCAAAAGCATTGGTAGCTTCCTATCAGCAAGCAAAATGGCTCTCCGATTTGCACGCCCCTTCCATTGATCAGCTTGCACTAGGGGTTTTTATCGAGGAGGGGCATCTAGAGAAATACGTGAATCGCGTAAAAAAGCTGTACAAAAAACGCCGACAATGCTTGATTGATGCTCTTCAACTTGCTTTTGGTAATGGTGTGCGCATTTGGGGGGAGGCTGCTGGTCTGCACATCGTCGCTGCTTTTCCAACGGTTCGCTTCACACCTGACGTCCTGACTGCACTGGAGCAAGCCGGAGTGCGTGTCTACCCGGTTGAGGAACACACCATTGTCAAAGACAAGCATACGGATAAAATCATTCTCGGATACGGCAATACCAATGAGGAACAGATCAAAAAAGGGGTCGAGAGGATCAAGGCTGTTTTAACGAATATTGCGCTGGCGAGAACAAAACGAGCATAGTCAAATCTTTAAAGCGAGAATGCCTGGTTTCACAAAAAAAAGAGCCAAATCTCGAATGCTCCACAAGATTTGGCTCAAGACTATTACACTTCCGTTTTTATCTTCTGAAAAAATAGAGGATGATTAACGCCAGCGACCACAGCATCTAGGATGGCAATGCCGACAGAAATCTGGACATCTGCGTCGACGATCTCGATCCCAATCTCGTCCTCGATCCCAGTCTCGACCACGACCCCAATCATCTCTTTGCCATGGATAATAGGAAGACTGCCCAGACCGACTGGAATACGATGATGGCCAATGTCCGCTTGGATAATTCACGCAACCGCCTTCTTTCCTCTTATTTTTTGTTGACTATATGTGTATATGCACGGTGACGTTCATCCGCATAGACTAATGACCTCCATACCGAATAAAAGGGTATCTACCTATGTCCTCTATCACCGCCATCTACCTATTTTCTTTACGGACACACACCAAAAAACCGGTATTCCTACGAGCAGGAATGACCGGCTTTTGACAACTCTGATGCCTTTATGATTTCGTCCACAGTTCTCTGCGAGACGTTGTTACAGAAGTTGCACCCGCTTGAATGGCGCGATCTACATCTTCCATCGTGCGAATAAATCCTCCCGCGATGACCGGAATCTTGGTTCGTACAGTGATTTCTTCGATCAGGTGGGGAATGATTCCTGGCAAAACCTCGACGTAATCCGGTTTGGTTCTCTCCAGCTGGGTAAGGCTGCTATCTAATGCCATCGTATCAATGAGAAAAAGTCGTTGGATGGAAATGAGCCCTTTTTTCTTGGCGGCAAGAATGGCACTGTTCCGTGTGGTGATGATTCCTTCGGGCTGTGCTTCTTGCGCAAGAAACTCCATCGCATATTCATCAGACTTCAAGCCGTCAATGAGATCGGCATGGATCAGCAGTTTTTTCCCGAACGCTCTGGCCCGTTTTCCCAGGGGCTTTACTTGCGCTACATGGGCATTCAGCAAAATAATGCGCTCGTAGCTGCTTTCCATGAGTTCATCAAATTCTTTTAATGTCCGAGCTGCAGGAAGTATGACTTGATTGATCTGGTTTGCCAATCACGAATCACCCCTATTGAAATGTTTTCGCAAGATGATATTCCTCTTCAAACGCTTTTATTTCATGTTCTTTCCTCTCATCTGACCATTGCAGCTCATGGGCGAGCTCTTCTCCCACCATTCGATACACAGGCTCCAATGTATCTCTCTCGAAGAATAGTCTTCCACTGCGACGAATCAGAAAATCACTCATGGTCATGACCATTTCTTCCTCTACAGCGTAGCGTAGTTCTGCTTTCAGCAGTGCTTCGATTGGAGACACATTTTGAGCATTTTGTGTCAAAAGCTCCAGGCACATCGTTACGATTTGCTCACTGTTGCTGCCATATTTCCCAACCAGAACGCGGATTTGTTCCTCGGTGATTCCCCATTGGCGAAGCCGTTCTGCCTGTGCTTTCACAAATACAGGAATCTTGGCTGCGGAATCAAATTTTCCGCCAGCGAGGACGATTTTGTCTGTCTGACAAGCTCCAAATGCCCTGCCCTCTTCTTCGGTCAACTGCTTGACCACCACATCGACAATGCGCTCGGCCATCTTGCGGAAGCCCGTCAATTTTCCACCTGCGATCGTAATCAGCCCGCTTTTGGAGTAAAAAATCTCGTCCTTGCGTGACAATTCGGATGGGGACTTGCCATCTTCATGGATCAGCGGTCTGAGTCCTGCCCAGCTGGAGCTGACATCCTGTTCCGTCAGCTTCACAGAAGGGAACATCTCGTTCGCGGCATTCAATACATACTCCATGTCTTCTCTCGTCACCGTTGGACGCTCCAGCACACCTTTGTAGTTCGTGTCAGTGGTACCGATATACGTACTGTTATTGCGCGGAATGGCAAACAGCATGCGCCCATCGGATACATCGAAATAAACGGCCTGCTTCAACGGCAGTCTGTTATATGGCACGACCAGATGGACACCTTTTGTCAGGTGGAGGCGTTTGCCGTACAGGGAGTGGTCTTTTTCTCGAAGCTGATCCACCCATGGACCTGCTGCGTTGACGATTTTTTTGGCATGAAGGGAGTACTCCGTGCCCGTAAGCAAATCCTTCGCGCGAATACCGATGACCTTACTGTTTTCATAAATAAAGCCAGTGGCTTCGGTATAGTTCACGCAGAGCGCTCCATGCGAGCTTGCTGTTTTCATGACCTCAATCGTAAGCCTAGCATCATCTGTCCGATATTCAAAATAGAGCCCGCCGCCCTTGAGAATATCGCGGCGCAAAAGCGGTTCTGCCTCCACGGTTTTCTGCTTGTTCAGCATGATGCGTCGTTCTTTTCGTTCGACTCCAGCCAACACATCGTAAACATACAACCCAACGGAGGTTGCCAGCTTGCCATAGGTACCATTTTTCACGATTGGCAAAATCATTTTTTCAGGGATGACGATATGTGGCGCATTGCGATACAAAATAGCTCGCTCCCTGCCTACTTCCCGCACCAGCTGCACATCGCCCTGCTTCAAATAGCGCAATCCTCCATGAACGAGCTTGGTAGAGCGACTGCTGGTTCCCGCAGCGAAGTCCTGTTTTTCCACGAGTCCAACGCTTAGACCTCTCGCGGCTGCGTCGAGGGCAATACCTGCTCCCGTCACCCCACCGCCAATTACCAAAAGATCGAGTTGTTTATTTGCCATTTTATCCAGACAAGCCTGGCGTTGACTTGATGACAATGCATGTTGATCCTTCATCATTCTTCTCATCCTTTCTAAAAGAAAAAGACAGCCAATATCCAAAAGAAGCAATGCAATGTCATTGCTCTTCTGATACTGGCTGTCTCCGTAGTCTCCACAGCATGATTAACTTATCTCTAACTTTAGACCTCTTTTACGCAAAAATCAATGCCTAATCTTGTAACCCATCGTTGCCGTAACCGCTTGCTTCCAGCCTGCGTACAGCTCCTGGCGCACTTCCTCCGCCATATCCGGTGAGAAGGAGCGCTCCACCACTTTGTTATTTACAATATTTTCCTTGCTTCCCCAATATCCGACGGCAAGCCCTGCCAGGTAAGCTGCTCCCAGCGCGGTCGTTTCATTGACACGCGGACGCTCTACCTCTGTATTCAGGATGTCGGACTGGAACTGCATCAAAAAGTTGTTCGCCACGGCTCCACCGTCTACCGCCAGCTTTTGCAGCCGGATGCCGGAATCAGCCTCCATCGCTTCAAGCACATCCCGCGTCTGATAAGCCAGAGACTCCAGCGCTGCCCGAATCAAATGATCTTCCGTCGTTCCACGGGTCAAACCGAAAATCGCGCCTCTAGCTTCCATATCCCAATAGGGAGCTCCCAAGCCAACAAAGGCTGGAACCATATAGACACCATCTGTGCTGTCAACAGCGAGTGCGTGCTTTTCCGAATCCGATGATTTTTCGATCAGCTTGAGGCCGTCACGCAGCCATTGAATCGCCGCACCAGCCACAAAAATACTGCCTTCCAGGGCGTACTCTACCTTGCCATCCACTCCCCAGGCAATGGTCGTCAACAACCCGTTTTTGGATGCAACTGCCTTTTCTCCGGTATTCATCAGCATGAAGCAACCTGTTCCGTATGTGTTTTTGGCCTGCCCTTCCGCAAAGCATGCCTGCCCAAACAAAGCGGCCTGCTGGTCTCCGGCAATCCCGGCAATCGGAATCTGGAATTCGAAGAGCTTCTCGTCTGTGTAGCCGTACAATTCGCTGGAAGGACGGACAGCTGGGAGCATGGCTTTCGGGACTTGCAGCATGTTCAACAGCTCGTCGTCCCACTCCAGAGAATGAATATTAAACATCAACGTGCGCGAAGCATTGGAATAGTCGGTCACATGCACAAGGCCATTGGTCAGCTTCCAAATCAGCCACGTATCGATGGTGCCAAACAAGAGGTCGCCTTTCTCGGCTCTTTCCCTTGCTCCCTCCACATGATCGAGCAGCCATTTTACCTTTGTACCGGAAAAGTAGGCGTCAATCAACAGTCCTGTCTTTTCCCGAACCGTCTGCTCATGGCCTTGCTCTTTCAACTGGTTGCAAATATCGATGGACTGTCTGCTTTGCCATACAATCGCATTGTGGATGGGCTTACCCGTGTGCTTATCCCATACCACGGTTGTTTCCCGCTGATTGGTAATCCCGATTCCAGCGATTTCTTCCGGTTTCACATGATTCTCCAGTAAAACCGCTTTCAAAACCTCCAGCTGCGATTCCCAGATTTCCTCGGCATTGTGCTCCACCCAACCCGGCTTCGGATAGATTTGCGTGAATTCCTTCTGGGCAACACCGATAATGGCACCTGATTTATCGAATAAAATAGCGCGAGAGCTCGTGGTTCCCTGATCGAGGGAAAGCATATATTTATTGTCCATGACAACTTCCTCCTTCACTCATATGGAATCGCCTTCATTTTTACCTTTATGTCTAGGAACGCGCGCTTTCGGATGCGAGTCGCTCCTTGCTGCCAATTGATTTTTTGGTTGTCATTCCGACCACGATGGCAATCACCATGAAAGCCGCTAATGCTATTACACCTGTCAGCGAATGATCTGTAAACGTCCATTTGTAAAAAAATGCTCCACTTACTGCTCCCATGATAGGTCCAACAACAGGAATCCATGCATAGCGCCAGTTGGACTTTCCTTTGCCGTGGATAGGCAAGAGAGCATGAGCGAGACGAGGTCCCAGGTCCCGGGCTGGATTGATCGCATAGCCGGTAGTCCCGCCCAGAGATAAACCAATTGCGACAATCAGGAAGCCAACGATAAATGGATTCAGTCCTTCTGCAAATTTATTCGCTCCGATCGCCAGTAGACCGAGCACTAAGAAAAACGTACCTAAAATTTCGCTGAAGAGATTTGCGACTGTATTCGGAATCGCGGGACCCGTTGCAAATACCCCTAATTTGGCTCCGGCATCATCCGTCTCACGCCAATGCGGGTAATAAAAGATCCAGACGAACGTCGCCCCCATAAATGCCCCAATCAGTTGAGCCGCCACGTAGCCCGGCACATGCTCCCACGGGAATTGACCGATGCTGGCCAGTGCAATCGTAAGAGCCGGATTCAAATGCGCTCCGCTAATGCTTCCTACTGCATACGCTCCGCACGCAACTGCCAGCCCCCAGCCCAGCGTAATCACAATCCAACCGCCGTTTTGGGAATACGCCTTTTTCAAGTTCTGCCCGGCGCAAACACCTGCCCCCAAGATAATCAAGATCATCGTTCCGATCAGTTCTCCTACATAAATAGACATGCCCCACCCTCCCCCTTTTTGGAAAAACGCATTTGGAAAAAACGCAAACCGATTCCCGTAAAGCGCTTACATTCCGCCAACTCCTTTGTGGTTTGTCTAGAGGGAAATAAAAAAGCTAATACTCGCAAACCAAGAGCGAATGCCCTCATTTTGCAAATATTAGCTGATCTCCCAATCTCCACAGCACTATTAACTTAAGACCTACTATATAGCTACTGCACAAAATTTGTCAAGAATCCCTTTCCTTCACTTTTGCCAGTTCTCGCATCAAGCCCGGCAAAAAGAATAACGGGTAAATCAGCAGGTACAGGTTCGGAATCCACCAGGACCAATCGTAATCTGCCTTGAACGCCCAAAATGCAATTGCCTGCAAACCCGAACAGGACGTCAAAACGAGCGACAGCATGGCGAGCGGCTTCCAGATATGCCGTCCTCTGCGATAGGCGTACAGACTGGCAAAGCCCGTGATGGAAATGAAGATATCCAATGGAAAAAAGGACAGGTTCCAGGCGAGCAAATTGGGGTCGTAGTAATCCTGATACAGGTATTCCACAGGGAGAAGCTCCAAAAATGTAATGAACCAGTATACGACAAAAGCCACATCGGTGACCCAGAAGAACACTAGCATTGCTTTCACATTTTTCTCACTCATTTCGCCTCAGCTACTCCTGTATCTTTCGAAGATTGCGCGTGAGAAGTGTCCCCCAGATTCAACAGTACACAGCCCACGATGATCAGTCCGACAGCAATCAGTTTTTTGACAGTGAAGGCATCCTTGAAGACCACCACACCAATGACCGCGATGATCGCCGTGCCAAGACCCGACCAGATGGCATAGGCAGTCCCAACCTCCATTTCCTTGAGGGCCAGGCTCAGCGACGAGAAGCACAAAATATAAAAGATAAACATCATCACACTGGGAACAGGCTTGCTCAGCCCGTCAGATAGCTTCATCGATGTTGTTCCAGCCACCTCTAGTAAAATGGCCATTAATAGATAGACCCAACTCATTATGTTCCTCCTACTTACTTGTTTGAAGACGAAGTATCTACGATGCCGCCTAGTAAAATATCGATGACCGCATCCAGCGCATCGCCAATCGTCAAATGGTGCTGGTTCGCCAACTGCTGATCAATCAGCTGGTTGAGCGTTCCGGTATACATCTGGACCAAGATTGGAAGCTGGATACGACGAAACACGCCCTCCTCTACCCCTTGCTCCAAAATGATTCGGACATGCTCCCACTCCTGTTGATTGAACTCGTCGATCAGCTTCCATTGCTCGGGATAGTAGCGCTTAAGCTCGTACCACACACGAAGGTCGGTTCGTGAGAAGTTGTTCGGAACGAGTGCCAGGAGCTGTCGCATCTTCTCTACCAAATCGAGATCAGGATCATGCAAAATCTGATCTTCCGCTTTACGCAAGTCCTCGATGTTTTCTTCAATGACTTTGGTGATCAAGGCCTCTTTCGATGGAAAGCTCGCATACAACGTCTTGGTGCTAACGCCTGCGCGCCGAGCTAAATCGGACATGGTGAAACGGACGCCCTTGGTCTCAATCTCATGATAGGCGCATTGTAGGATTCGCTCCTGCATGTTCTTGCCCCCTCTCGAAAACAAGGAAAATATTTTGTTTTTCATATTTTCCAAAACGTACTCTTAGCATAACGGCCTGCACATTTATTGTCAACAATCGCCAAACCACGCTTGGCTCAGTGTTTTGATACCGGGGTCGATTTTTTCCAATGAAATGCCCGCGAAGCCGAGGAAAAACTCTTTTGGCACAGGATTAGGCGGCACCAGCCATGTAAACGATGCAGACGAAGCTCTCACGCCTGCCTGAATCGCCAGCTTTCTCAACTCTTCTTCGCTTCGTTCGCTGTTTACCCGCAGCAGAACGTGAAAACCCGCATCGGCTCCGATGACTGTCGCTCTTTCGCCAAAGTGCTTGTGCACAGCCAGCAGCAGCGCATCATGCTTTTTGCGGTACAGCTTGCGCATTTTGCGGACATGCTTTTCGAAATATCCTTTTTCCATAAAGGCTTCCATCGTCCGCTGATGCAGTCGGGATGAGGATGGTTCCAGCAGTGTCTCGCGCAGCAGGTTGTAGTACGTATCCAGCAAAGATTCTGGCAAGACCATGTACCAAATGCCTAGTGCAGGCGCCAATACCTGCGCAAAGCTCCCCATATAAATGACATTCGCCTGCGGGAGCAAGCCTTGCATAGACGGAATCGGTCTGCCATGGTAACGAAACTCTCCGTCGTAATCGTCTTCGATGATGTACCCTCCCACACATTTGGCCCATTCGAGCAATTCCAGTCGCTTGAATATGGGCATGATCATCCCGCGCGGGTATTGATGAGCCGAAGAAACGGCAGCCAACCCAACCTCTGACTCATAAAGCTCACTGACGCTAATTCCATCCTCTGTCAGTGAGATCGGCACCACGTCGTAGCCGTGCTGGCGAAACGTATTGGCAAACAGCAAATACCCCGGATTTTCTACGCCAATGCGTTGGAACTGCGGTTTTACCATCAAACAGATCAGGGACAGCAAGCCAAACTGGTCCGCCCCAATCACCACTTGATTCGGTGAACAAGCGACACCCCTGTACCTGCGCAAGTAGTCAGCGATTTGGCTCCTGAGTCCAGCCTCCCCTTGCGGATCTCCATAAAAAAGATTCTCCTGCTGCTCGATGTGAAGCGTCTCATTGTACAACCGACGCCAAATCATGGTTGGAAATAACGAAAAATCATTGCGGGAGAGATGAAAGTCATAGACGTATTCCCGCTCGTCACGCAGCATGGGACGCTGGATGGTTTTTGCGCTCGTACCAGCACCCGGCTTCACCTCTGGATCAGGCAATTTCTCCACATAGTACCCACTGCGCGGTTTGCTTTGGATAAAACCTTCTGCCAGAAGCTGTTGGTATGCCATCTCCACGGGTGTTGTGCTTAAGCCCAGCAAGTCAGCCAGCTTGCGAACGGATGGCAGCTTGCTATTCACCGCCAAGCGTCCTGCGACGATTTCCTTTTTCAAATAAGCATAAAGCTGTACGTATTGCGGCTCGTTGTCGTTTTCCTGCCAGTTTGGGGTCAAGAGCATCTCGATTTTCCCCTCCATCTGTCCTTTTCATTTTTACAAAACTGCATATTTCCAAGTATACACTTGCTCGTTATCCTAAGAAAAAGAAGTTTTGAACGAACAGGAGGACAACGACTATGTCTATGACACAGCAGAATACAAGTGCAGCGGTTCGCTTTTTGGAAGGAGAACGTGTCTTTTTGCGACCGATCGGCACAGAAGATACCGAATTATACTTCAGCTCCTTGTTCAACAAGGAAACGCGCAGACTGACTGGTACACAAAAGCATTTCACGCGTGAGCAAATCCACCAGTACATCGCAAACAAAGCCCAGGACTCTTCCAGTGTCCTCTTATTGATCTGCCTTTGTGAAAATGATCAGGTGATTGGCGACGTCCAGATCGGGGATATCGATCGGAATAATCGCAACGCCTTTATCCGAATTTCGATTGACCAAAATGCCCATCAAGGCAAAGGCTACGGAAGCGAAGCACTCCTGCTGATGCTCGATTATGGTTTTGGCATCCTCAATCTGCATCGCATCGAGCTAAACGTATTCTCCTTTAACGAACGTGCCATCCACACGTATGAAAAGCTCGGCTTCCAGCGTGAAGGCGTACAGCGACAAGCGCTTTATTACAACCATGCCTATCACGATTCCATTCTCATGTCCATGCTGGCAGATGAGTATCGCGCAAAATATGTAAAGTAACAAAGAGAAAATGCACCCGGGAATTCTCAAACCCAGGTGCGTTTTTTAGTCTAGGTAAACGACTTCATAAAGGAGTATAATAGGGGAAATGGTAGGAAAATCCACTCCCGAACAAAAGATCAACGCAAGAAAGAGAGAGTGACATGAAGAGAAAACTCCTATTCACTATCAGCTTGTTCATCATCCTGAGTGTATTGACAGGGTTCCACCCCGCATCAGCCAACACCTTGCAGCAGTCATTGCAAGCAAACCTTGTCCCTGTTTCAAAAATAGAGCTTCCTGCCAAAACCATCATCGGGTTTGGAGAAGCTACGCATGGCAACAAGCAATTCACTACGCTGAAGTTAGATATTTTTAAGCATCTGGTAGAAAAACAAGGTTATCGCGTATTTGCCATTGAAGGCGATTTTGGCGGTGGACAAAAGGTCAATGAATACATTTTAGGCGGAAGCGGAACTGCGCAGGATGCCGCAAAAGCCATCGGATTTACGATTTACCATACAGAAGAAATGGCCGCGCTTCTCTCTTGGATGCGCGCCTTTAATGAGCAGCGAGATGCCAAAGATCAAATTCATTTCTATGGCTTTGACATGCAACGCTATGACCATAACAAAACCGGGCTATTCTCCTATTTGAAAAAGGTTGATCCGATACTCGCAACCAAGTATGAGCAGCTGCTTACGAATCTGAATGATAAAACGGTGTATGATCAAAAGGTCGCCCTCGTACAGGAAGCACTCTCCCACATAAAAAGCTTGATGGAGCAGATGAAACAAAACCAATCCGTTTACATCGCGAAAAGCTCTGAGAAAGAATATGAGTTGGCTACTGCCTTCGCAGAAGCGATCAAGCAAAACGCTACACTGCGCGGAACAAACGCGAACTATAGCAACACCCGTGATCGCTATATGGCGGACAAAGTAATGTGGATTTTATCCTTTGAAAAGAAACATTACGGTCGCAACAACATGTTCATCGTCGGACATAATGGACATATTGAAAAGACCTCCACTTCCGCAGGAATGACAACCTGCATGGGGGCGCATCTCGCCAAAGCCTTGGGGGACCAATATTACGCAATCGGAAGTGAATTCTACGAGAGCACCTTCCTTGCGAAGGACGCCACTACCAATGAGCGCAAAGCGTTTACGGTAAAAAATAGTGGCAATAACCGGCTAGCTGTCCTATTTGCACAGACAGGGATGGCGGATGGATTCCTTGATTTTGCCAAGGCAAAGCATCATCAGGATTTTTACACTTATCTAAATAAAGCGCAGTCAATCAGTGCAATCGGTGATGTTTTTAGTGGATGGTATGGAAAAATGGAGAAGCTGTATACGTTGCAGATGGTTCCAGCAAAAGCTTTTGATGCGATCCTCTTCGTACGAACTGCTACTCCTTCGGTTATGATTAAGGATTAACGGGTTAGATCATTTTCCTTGCATAAGAAAACGGCAGCCGATTAAACAGGCTGCCATTTTTTGTGAGTATGGAGTATCATTCCTGACTAAGTTCTACGATCTGATCCTTCACATTTCCGTTACTGAATCCCCCGTGATAACAAACCACAGCTGAAATGTCGAGGTCTACATACTTTTTTAAAGAGAGACGAGCTGCTTTCATATCCGGTGTGGTCGGGGCATGAATGCCCCCGAGAATCCCGTTTACACTGTACATCGAATCCCCTGCAATGAGAGTCTTGCTTTGCGTTAAATACAGGCTGATATGACCGGGAGTATGCCCAGGAGTATGGATGACGCGAATCCCGCCGCAAAATGGCAGTTCCTGACCGTCACGCAAGGTATGGTCTACTCTGCCTTTCGGGGGATTCTCTAGGTGCGCGTCTTTTAAAAGCGGTATCTCCCCCTGAATATACGGTTTATCCAGTTCGTGTGCATAAACGTGAACATGATCCCCGTACTCCTGCAAAATCTCAGGAAGACTGCCGATATGATCCATATCCTGATGCGTCAAAATCACAGCTTTTAGCTTGTCGAATGATACTCCTACCTTTTCCATGGCCATGCGTAAATCTTCCATTTGTCCTGGGAATCCGGTGTCAATTAAAACAGCCATTTCCGGGTCCCACAAAAGAACGGGGTGAATGATACTCCCATGAAAATCTAGTTGAAGCATTTCTACTCCGTTTGAAATTTCCATCAATCAGACCTCCGTAAAATCCGTTTTTTACGTAAGGTTATATTATTATGTTAGATTCGTTATTGTCAACATTTGTAAAAATTTTCTTTATAGTCCCTCGAGATAACAATCCAGAAAAAACGAACTTCGGTCGGGTTAGATAAAAATAAATCGCATTGAATCTAACGCTTTAGTCTATATTTCAGTGGATACGGGGAACATGTTTGCCTATCATAAAAAAAAGCCATTCCTTAAAGGAATGGCTTCTTCATTATTCATTCAAAACTGGATCTGCATGATCAGTTGCTAAGTGTGTGGATAAGTCCTCGACCGATTAGTATTCGTCAGCTCCACGCGTTACCGCGCTTCCACACCGAACCTATCAACCTCATCGTCTA
>NZ_VFNO01000006.1:0-339899 GCF_006715575.1 Brevibacillus sp. AG162 | reverse complement strand
TAAATCCTTCAACGTTCCTCGGTAGCTCAGTTGGTAGAGCAATCGGCTGTTAACCGATCGGTCGGCGGTTCGAGTCCGTCCCGAGGAGCCATATATACGGAGAGTTACCCAAGAGGCCGAAGGGGACGGTTTGCTAAACCGTTAGTATGCGCAAGCGTAGCGAGGGTTCGAATCCCTCACTCTCCGCCATATGTTTTAATCTCATAGCTTCATGGCGGTGTAGCTCAGCTGGTTAGAGCGTTCGGTTCATACCCGAAAGGTCGGGGGTTCGATTCCCTCCGCCGCTACCATATTAGTTGCGGTCGTGGTGGAATTGGCAGACACACCATCTTGAGGGGGTGGCGGGGCGACCCGTGCGAGTTCGAGTCTCGCCGACCGCACCATACTTCATATCTTGGCCCGTTGGTGAAGCGGTTTAACACAGCAGCCTTTCACGCTGTCATTCAGGGGTTCGAATCCCCTACGGGTCACCTAGCAAAATGCCCTGCAATAGCAGGGATCCTGGAGGCTTAGCTCAGCTGGGAGAGCATCTGCCTTACAAGCAGAGGGTCGGCGGTTCGATCCCGTCAGCCTCCACCACTTATATTAATGGACAAGGAAGGTCAGCTAAAAGCGCCACGTCCTGTGGCAACACTGACACTTAGTCGTCCTGACTATCGCGGGATGGAGCAGCTCGGTAGCTCGTCGGGCTCATAACCCGAAGGTCGCAGGTTCAAATCCTGCTCCCGCAACCAAATATGGAGCTGTGGTGAAGTTGGAGTTCACGCCGGTCTGTCACACCGGAGGTCGCGGGTTCGAGTCCCGTCAGCTCCGCCATTTTCTCGAATGAATGGCGAAGATCAATCATAAATGGCTCGGTAGCTCAGTCGGTAGAGCAGAGGACTGAAAATCCTCGTGTCGGCGGTTCGATTCCGTCCCGAGCCACCACTAATTAAATTCAACAGCGCCGGTATAGCTCAATTGGTAGAGCACCTGACTTGTAATCAGGGGGTTGTGGGTTCAAGTCCTATTGCCGGCACCACCATTGGGGTATAGCCAAGCGGTAAGGCAACGGACTTTGACTCCGTCATTCCTAGGTTCAAATCCTAGTACCCCAGCCATTTGCGAGCCATTAGCTCAGTTGGTAGAGCATCTGACTTTTAATCAGAGGGTCGAAGGTTCGAGTCCTTCATGGCTCACCAGTTTTTTAGCTGAACAAGCAAAGCTGCGTGATAGTAACAGTAATGCCTTTTCTGTTCTAAGTAAAATGCGGGTGTGGCGGAATGGCAGACGCACCAGATTTAGGTTCTGGCGGGCAACCGTGGGGGTTCAAGTCCCTTCACCCGCACCATACTATGACAGAAAGCTTTGCCCTCAGTACAAACCTCATAAGATGTAACATGCGGACGTAGCTCAATTGGTAGAGCGTCGCCTTGCCAAGGCGAAGGTCGAGGGTTCGAGACCCTTCGTCCGCTCCATTTATTTGTGCCCTTAGCTCAGCTGGATAGAGCGTTTGACTACGAATCAAAAGGTCGGGAGTTCGAATCTCTCAGGGCACGCCATATTTCATATGAAACCGAAGAGTAGGAATAGATCCTACTCTTTTTTTTATAATGACTGGTGTGTTTTTGCAAATTTTAAGCATTTTTCCCTTGTATCTCCTATTTGCATCCATTACTTTAGAATTACGCTGAAAGCATGGAGGAACAGCTGTTACAAACCTGCGGAAGAATATCATGGAACAGGAGTTGTATCAACATGAACCCTATCAAATTGGAACAAGTAAATCCTGCAATAGCCAGTTTAATCGATAATATAGAAAAAGTATTAATTGGTAAACGCTCTGTGATTGAGCTGATGGTAGCGGCTGTTCTAGCGAATGGTCACGTTTTGCTCGAAGATGTACCAGGCGTTGGGAAGACCATGATGGTACGGGCATTGTCCAAATCAATCAGTGGTGATTTTAAACGGATTCAATTTACCCCAGATTTGTTGCCAACGGATGTGACAGGGGTTGCTATCTTTAATCAAAAAAGTCTGGAGTTTGAGTTCCGTCAAGGGCCGATTTTTGCAAATGTCATTCTTGCAGACGAAATCAACCGGACATCGCCAAAAACACAATCTGCACTCTTGGAAGCCATGGAAGAGCGCTCGGTAACAATCGATGGTGCTACGTATCGATTGGCAGAGCCGTTTTTTGTGATGGCTACGCAAAACCCATTAGAGTATGAAGGAACCTTTCCATTACCTGAAGCTCAATTGGACCGATTTTTCATGCAATTAAGCTTGGGGTATCCAACAGTAGAGGAAGAAATGCGGATGCTGTCCAGATTCTCGGCAGCGAATCCATTGGAAGAGCTTCAGCCGGTTATGACCACCGCTGAGCTTGCGGAACTTCAACGCCAGGTATCGACGATCAAGGTATCGGAAGGAATAAAAGAATACATCGTGCGTCTATGTCATCGTACGCGTGAGCATCATCATATTTATCTAGGCGTGAGCCCGCGAGGTTCCCTTGCTCTTTATCGGGCTGTTCAGGCATTGGCATTTGTTCGTGGACGTGATTATGTCATTCCAGATGATGTGAAGGAACTCGTTCCAGCAGTGTTTGCACACCGTATGATTGTGAAACCAGAAGCAAGACTGGAAGGAGCAACCGTAGATCGGGTGTTAGCTATGATCTTGTCTGAGACCCGTGTCCCGGTAAGCTAAGGCGGTGATTGCGGATGAGACAGCAAAGGTGGGGTAAGCTCAAGGCGATTGCATTAGTCCTGATCACTTATGTATTCGCAAAATTTCAAGGTGGCTTCTCAAGCTGGTTTCTTTTCTATAGTGGTTTGGTGTTTCTTCTGTATGAAATTGTCGCTTATGTACTCATGTTCACGAAGCTAGAAGTCGAGCGTGAACTAGATCGCAATCGTCTGCAGGATGGGGAAGATGTGATTGTAACGATACGCCTGCGCCGGAGAATTTGGTTTCCGCTGGGATGGAATATGATTATGGAGCCATTGCCGGCGAGACTGGCTGGTGTGTATGAGCCGCATCGACAACTGATATTCCCGTGGTTCAAAAGGGAAGTCGAGTTTCGGTATGTCATACCCAATGTACCGAGGGGGTACTATCGACTCGATGAATGTGTAGTAAGTGGCGGTGATTTTTTTGGATTTTTTGAGCGCCGCAAGGTTTATTCGATTTCTCAGGAGTTTCTCGTTTATCCAAAATATAAAGAATTGACCCATTGGGCCCTGGGTGACGGGAGCTTCAGTGGGACGGTGCATGTTTCTCATCGACGCTCTGACGACGTAGCAGCAGTACGCGGCGTAAGAGACTATCATCGGGGTGATCGGTTGAGCCAAATTCATTGGCGAGCTTCTGCACGGGGGATGGGTCTGAAGACGAAGGAGTTTGAGCATCAAGCGATGAATCAGGCTGTCTTTTTCCTTGATGTAGAGAAGGCGAGCTACCAAGGGAAGCCTGTTCACTTGTTTGAAACAGCAGTGAAGCTAGCCGCGAGCCTGATCGCTTACGCAAATCGGAACCAATATCATTATGGGCTCGTGTACAAGCAAGCAGAACGAATATCGATACCACCAGGTCTGTCCCATGCACATTTCCTTAGAGTTTTTGATCAATTAGCTCGTGTCGCACCAGAAGGACAAGAGTCATTTGCAAGAATTGTGGGAAGAGAAGCATTGGAGCAGCCTCAAGGTGTTACTTTGATTATTATTACACCGCATGTAGAAAAAACGTTGATCAGTCGTTTAGTCACACTCGCTCAAAAAGGCAGACGGGTGCAATTGTTTCTCATGCAGAACGAGTCAACGATTTCGCATGAACAAAAACAAGCGTTGCAGCTGCTTGGCGCAAACAAAGTAACATGTACGTCTATTCACATGGATGATCAAGAGTGGAAACGGATTGGAGGTGCATAGACTCATGAGCGTTTGGAAGCGTCCAACGATTTGGGAATGGGTCTTGGCCCTTTTTCTGTTCCTGATGTTAAGAGAGTGGCTGATTCCTCTACAGACATTAACCGATACGGGCGTTCTGTGGCCGTTTTATGCGCTTGTGGCTGGAGTCATCATCATTGACCTGTTGATCCCTTATCGGTGGCTAACCTTGCCGATCAAGGCTGTGGGGCTATTAGTGCTTTTGCATGCTACTTTATTTGACAAACCGTTTTTTGACACGGAATGGATTGGCGAATTGTACGGGCAGATGATTCACGATCTTCCGTTAGCGTTTCAACAGGATTGGGCCAGCATGTCGATCTTGTCGCGGAATACCATGTTTGATCTCGTCTTGGTGCTGTTAGCGACGATGTTAACGTATCTGGTGCTGGAACAACGACAAGGCTTATGGTTTGTCTTTTTGACGGAATTGTATTTGGCTGTGTTGGATACGTTTCTCCCATATGATGCCAGTGCAGGGGTTGTACGGACGCTTATCATTGGTTTCCTGATGCTGGCCATTAGCCATCTGATGAAGATGACGAACATGGCAACATTGGCAGGGAAGAGAAGCCGAATCATGCTCAATTCACTGCTAGCTTCGGTGATGGTCATTATGGCCTGTATAGGCATCGGTTATGCTGCACCGAAGACAGGACCGTCATGGCCTGATCCGATCGCCTATTTCACAGGGAAAGGAAATGATACCCCTGTTGGTGTGATGAAAAAAGTAGGATACGACAACAACGACGAACGGTTGGGCGGTCCTTTCATGCAAGATAACACACTCGTGTTTATTGCAAAGACGAACGAGCGCAGCTATTGGCGCGGTGACTCGAAGGACGTGTATACGGGAGTTGGCTGGGAAAAAGGCGATAGAGAGTACGAGTCAATCCTGGACCCGCAAACCTATACATGGGAGAATACGTTGTTCCAAGGGCTTGAAACGAAGAAGGTACAAGCTACATTGGAATTTAAAGGCCCACAGCAATTCCCGACTGTCTTTTATCAAGGTCAGCTGAAAAAGGTGAGCAACTACGCTCCACCAGAGGCAACCGTCGTATATGACAAAATGAATCAGCAACTCGAAGTACGGGCGGGAAAAATCAACTTGGTTCAGCTGAGTGAGAAAAACGGTCGGCCAGAGTACGGCCCCAATCCGCTTTTGCTCAAACTGAATCAATACAAGGTCGAGACAGAAGTACCGATTGTCAGTGAAAAGGCTGTGACGAATGCGGGGACGAACTATCCGGATGATATCCAAGAGCGCTATTTGCAAGTGCCAGCCTCGGTGCCTCCGCGAGTAAGAGAGCTCGCTGCCACGATTACAAAGGATGCGAAGACTCCTTATGACAAAGTGAGAGCGATCGAGAATTACTTGCGCTCAAGTGGAAAATATAAGTATGAAACGAAAGACGTTCCAGTCGCTGCAGAAGGTCAGGACTTTGTCGATCACTTCTTGTTTGACAGCCTTCGAGGGTACTGTGACCATTTCTCCACTTCGATGGCCGTTATGCTTCGTACCCTGGATATCCCGACACGTTGGGTCAAAGGCTTCGCACCTGGTGAACGAGTGGGAACGGATGCGCTTAACTACGAGACTGTAGAAGTGCGCAACAAGGATGCTCACTCGTGGGTAGAGGTATACTTCCCGGGGGTTGGTTGGGTTCCTTTTGAAGCGACGAGTACATTCATGTCACCTGTTCGTTTTCAGTATGATCTGGTCACCTCACAGCCGGAGATCCCCGTTCCGTTGCCAAACATGGCGAATCAAACGGACATCGATCGTGGGGATGGACGCTTCAATGAGCTGGAAGAGGGAGACAGGCCAGCAGGCAGTTGGATTAAAATTCCGTGGCAAGTCAACGCGGTATTGGCAGTAGTCGCTGTGGCGGCAGGAATTATCGCATGGCGTCGCAGACAAGACATCCAGCTATGGTGGATGCGCAGGCAACTGAATCAAGAGCGAAGCAGTGAGTTCCCGGATCGGTACCACATGCTGATGCGGATGATGGAGCGAGTCTACACGCGCAGACAGCCAGGAGAAACGTTGCGGGAGTACGTGGGCAGGATGACCCTGCCGGCAGACAAGCGACAAGACCTGCGCTATTTGACGGAGCTGTACGAACGTACCGTGTATGGCTACAAACAAATGGAACAAAAGGCGAGAACAATAGCAGAGCAAATACTCGAACGGTTAATCCGTCAATTGAAGCCTTGAACAATGCCGTTCCATCTGCTAGAATGACGATCAATGAGACTCGTATAATGATCAGGAATAGGGCCTGAAAGTTTCTACCGCTAGACCGTAAATTTGGCGACTACGAGGAGAGCACATCGGATTTTTGTACATGCAAACCGCACATGTGTACACAAGCTGGGACGTTGCCTCCGTATTGTTTATCGGAGAAAAGCAGTCCCGGCTTTTTTGCAAATATGCGACAACTTCGCATGGCATGCCGACACTTGCACGTCCTGTATGTTACAGGAGAAGGGGGATATGATGGACAAGTCAATGGAAATGGTCGTCGTACTCGATTTCGGAGGCCAGTACAATCAGTTGATCGCGCGCCGTGTACGCGATCTGGGTGTTTATAGTGAACTCATTGCGTTCAATACACCTGTTGAAAAGATTAAAGAGATGAATCCAAAAGGGATTATTTTCTCTGGCGGACCTGCTAGCGTGTACGAAGAGGGAGCACCAACTGTAGACCCTGCAATTTTTGACCTGGGCTTGCCTGTATTGGGTATTTGCTACGGCATGCAGTTGATGAGCCATTTGACGGGCGGAAAAGTAGAACGCGCGGGTAAACGCGAGTACGGAAAAGCTGAATTGCGTATGCAGCAAAAACACAGCTTGTACGACAAATGGGATACGAACGAAATCGTGTGGATGAGCCACTCTGACAAAGTAGTGGAGCTCCCAACCGGATTTGTTATTGATGCGGTAAGCGACAGCTGCCCGGTAGCTGCGATCAGCAACCCTGAGCGCCAGCTGTACGGCGTACAGTTCCATCCAGAAGTAGTTCATACCCAAAAAGGTACTGAGTTCATCGGAAACTTCCTGTTCAACATTTGTGGATGTGAAGCGACTTGGAGCATGACGACGTTCATCGAGGATGAGCTGGTTCGCATTCGTGAAACAGTCGGCAACAAGCAAGTACTGTGTGCGTTGAGCGGCGGTGTGGATTCTTCCGTAGTAGCAGCGCTGATTCACAAGGCGATTGGCGATCAATTGACGTGCATGTTCGTTGACCACGGTCTTCTGCGCCAAGGGGAAGCAGAAGGGGTAATGGAGACATTCGCTGAGAAATTCTCCATGAAAGTGATCAAGATCGATGCTCGCGAGCGTTTCATGAGCAAGCTCAAAGGTGTATCTGACCCAGAGCAAAAGCGCAAAATCATCGGTAACGAGTTCATTTACGTATTCGATGAAGAAGCAGCCAAGCTGACAGATATGGACTTCCTGGCACAAGGTACGCTGTACACCGATATCGTGGAGAGTGGAACAGCAACTGCACAAACGATCAAATCGCACCACAACGTAGGCGGTTTGCCAGAAGACATGAAGTTCACGTTGATTGAACCATTGAAAACATTGTTCAAAGACGAAGTACGCAAACTGGGTACAGAGCTGGGCTTGCCAGATGAAATTGTTTGGCGTCAGCCATTCCCAGGACCGGGCCTCGGCATTCGTGTTTTGGGTGAAGTTACGGAAGAAAAACTGAAGATCGTTCGTGAATCTGATGCGATCTTGCGTGAGGAAATTGCCAAGGCAGGTCTCGATCGGGAAATCTGGCAGTACTTCACGGCTTTGCCAAACATGACGACCGTAGGTGTAATGGGAGATGTTCGTACGTATTCTTACACAGTAGGGATTCGTGCGGTAACGTCCATTGATGGTATGACCGCTGACTGGGCGCGCATTCCGTGGGACGTATTGGAGAAAATCTCTGTGCGTATCGTGAATGAAGTAGACAATGTAAACCGCATTGTGTATGATGTAACGTCCAAACCACCAGCAACCATTGAGTGGGAATAGGAGCAAAAAATGACTCTCTTTTATTTGCGTGATTTGCGAATAAAAGAGAGTTTTTTTATGACCAAGAATTATCTCGTTCCATACATCATGAGAAGCTTGCCATTTTCTTTTGCAAGAGCAATATAAATGACTCCGCCTAGCCATCCCGGAGGAAGCGTTCCTTCGATAATCCAAGCTTCTGCAATAGGGTTATAGCTGATAGCGAAGGGAGATTCCTCCAAAAACTGAGAATAGTGCTCCGCTAAATAGGAGAAGATTGCCGTTGCAACTGCATGTTCATCTGCAAGCTCGCCAAAAGCCATTTCATCTCCAAACCGATCTTGCTGGAGAAGAGTGTCGCGATCTGCGAAATAGAGTTCAAACCTCCCAAATAATTTCTCATCATACAAATCACGTTCTACAAAGCCATATTCGATGAACTTTTCCTTTTGATGAACGTTGCGTTTGCTCTTTTTCTTATCATCGACCCGTACGGTGATTTGATTGACTCGAAGCCGGTCACGTTCTCGTTCCTGCTCCGCTATTATTTGTTCCCAAGCATCCATAAAGTTCATTTTGGATCACCCTAAAAGAGATTGTTGAGGAATCTATGAACTTCCATCCATTTCCTCCATCTAGTTATGAATTATAACACAGGCTTTCTTTCATACAGTGCAAAGAGCGAACCATGCCATTCCAAGAGCTTACTCATAGAGGGAGAGTTCAAATGCAAACTCTCAGATAAAAGGACAGAGATAGATAATATCCGGATATTAAACTCTTTCCAAAAATGAACGTTCGTATTTTCGTTGACATTCCCTAAGTCACCTGATACACTTCTCAATGTGAGTAGGTAATATAGGAAGGTTCGTATATTCTTGAGAATATGGCTCGAGAGTTTCTACATGGTCGCCGTTAACGACCTGGCTACGAACAAAATGTCATCGGGATCTGATTTTGTTATTATATTTGGAATTATTCCCGGAGTGTTTTGTTTGAAGGCCAGGCGCATGATAAGAGCGTCCGGGCCTTTTTTTGTGAAAAACGTCTCGACGTTTTTCATTAAATAAGATGTGACCGTTTACGGTCGGCAAAAAACAGTTAGACTGTTTTTGGCAACAAGATTAGTATGGGGGGACTTATAGGTGCGGAACTATTTCGAGTTTGACAAGCTAGGCACCAATTACCGTCGCGAAATCATCGCGGGTATCACTACTTTTTTGGCAATGGCATATATCTTGGCTGTCAATCCATTCATTCTCAGTGGTGCTGATCTGCCGCCAGATTTGAAAGCGAACTATCCTGAATTTGGGGCTGTCTTTACCGCAACGGCTTTGGCTGCTGCTCTCGGTACACTGTTAATGGGTATTCTCGGACGTTTGCCGATCGGACAAGCTCCGGGGATGGGATTGAACGCATTTTTCACTTATACCGTCGTTCTGACGATGCAAATTCCTTGGCAACAGGCTTTGGCTGGCGTATTCCTTTCTTGTACGATCTTTTTGATTCTGTCCCTGACTGGTGTTCGTGAAGCGATCATCAAAGCGATTCCACAAAGCTTAAAGTACGCAGTTTCGGCAGGGATTGGTCTTTTTATCGCGTTTATCGGTTTGAAAAACGCGGGTATCATCGTAGCAAATGATGCCACCTTCGTAGCACTGGGACATCTGACCTTCTATCACGAGGGCATGAAGCCGGAAGAAATTTTGGCAGCGAAAAATGCATTGCTCGCTGTGTTTGGTCTGATCGTGACGGTAATTCTGCTTTCTCGCAAATTCAATGCGGGTATCTTTATCGGAATGTTGATTACGGCGATTACCGGGATGATTTTCGGACTGGTGAATCTGCCTGAGCAAGTCGTTTCTGCACCACCGAGCCTTGCTCCTACATTCGGTGCTGCGTTCCAATATCTCGGTGATCCATCTGCTTTGTTCACTGTGAACATGTTGATCGTTGTGTTGACGTTCTTGTTTGTAGACTTTTTCGATGCGACGGGTACGCTCTTGGGTGTAGCAAACCAAGCTGGATTGCTCCGCGAAGACGGCAACTTGCCACGTCCAGGAAAAGCACTCGCTTCCGATGCGATTGCAGGTATGGCAGGTGCGGTACTCGGTACATCTACCACTACAGCTTATGTTGAGTCGACAGCAGGGGTAGCGGCAGGTGGACGTTCCGGATTTACGGCAGTTGTTACAGGGATCATGTTCCTTCTGGCGTTGTTCTTCTCGCCGATTCTCGCAATTGTGACACCAGCGGTTACAGCACCAGCGCTCATTATCGTCGGTGTTCTGATGGCATCTCACATTGCAAAAGTGGCTTGGGATGACCTGGATGAAGCGTTCCCTGCCTTCCTTACGATTTTGTTGATGCCATTGACTTACAGTATTGCAACAGGGATTGCGACGGGCTTCATCGTTTATCCGGTGATGAAGGTAATGAAGGGCAAGGCTCGCGAAGTACATCCGGCGATGTATGTGCTGTTCTTCGTCTTCCTGGCGTACTTCATCTGGTTGCGCGAATAGAATTTTTTGGGAATCAAGCTCTTCGTCTACTGGACGGGGAGTTTTTTTTGCGCTATGATAGGAAAAATCTTTTTCACGGAAGGATGGACCGATGAAAATGACAGGTCTAAACATGTTCCAAGGGCAGCATCACCACACGTAGAGCGTTTGTATCTCCGGAAATTTTTCCGCAGGTGCAAGCGCTTCTTGTGCTTCGTGCCTGCGGTGGTGTATTTAGGAAGCCATGCGGGCAGGAAGTTGCCTTGCATGGCTTTTTTGGTTTTCTTCATCTGAAAAAAGAAAGGGTGTTACTCATGGAAAACGAAGTATTAAAAACGGTAAAAGGCACAAAAGATTTCATGCCGCAGGAGCAAATGCAACGAAACTGGATACGCCGGACGCTCGAAGCTGTATTTGAGACATACGGCTGCAAACCGTTGGAGACACCTATGCTGCAGCACTACGAATTGCTGGCATCCAAGTACGGCGGCGGGGATGAAATCTTGAAGGAAGTGTATCGCTTGAGCGATCAAGGAGATAGAGAGCTTGGGCTGCGCTATGATTTGACCGTACCGTTAACGAAGGTAGTGGGCATGAATCCGGAGATGCGGATGCCGTTCAAGCGGTATGAGATCGGAAAAGTATTTCGGGACGGTCCAGTAAAAACCGGACGATTGCGTGAATTTATTCAATGCGATGTCGATATCGTGGGAACGACATCGGTGCTGGCTGAAGCAGAATTGCTCAGTATGGCGTTTGAGGCATTCAAGCGGCTGGGGCTCGACGTGTACATTGAGGTCAACAACCGCAAGCTGTTGTCTGGGGTGCTTCAGGAGCTGGGAGTTCCCGGTGAGAGGGCCGGGGATGTCATGCTGTCGCTGGATAAGCTCGAGAAAATCGGCGTGGACGGAGTGCGTGATGACTTGCGGGAGCGAAACGTCGAGGAGCCACTCGTTTTGGCGATAACGTCTTTTCTGCAAGAAGGTGTGATTACCCTGGATCTGTTGGCAGAGCGCTTTACATCCCAGCTAGTTCAGGAAGGGATTCGGGAGCTGCGCGATATGCTTGCCTATGTAAAAGGAGCGGGTGTGGCTGGGGAGCTTCGTTTTTCGCCGTTTTTGGCAAGAGGCTTAGGGATCTACACGGGGATTGTGTATGAGATCTTTTTGCAGGATGGAAGTATTACGTCCAGTATCGGCAGTGGGGGACGTTATGATCAGATTATCGGTCGGCTTTTGGATGATGGAAGAGAGTATCCCGCTGTAGGGATTTCGTTTGGGTTGGATGTCATTCTTGCCGCGTTGGCAAATCGCAACACACAAGAGCAGAAAGCTGCCGATGTCCTCGTCATTCCTCTCGGGACAGAAGCACTCAGTCTTGGTCTGGCCAATCGATTGCGTGAGTGCGGCATCCGAGTCGAGCTGGAGCTGACAGGTAGACGACTGAAAAAAGCACTCGATTATGCAAACAAAGAAGGCTTTGCCTTTGCCTTGATCTATGGGGAAAACGAAGTGAACAGTGGGCAGGTCGTCGTCCGAGATATGCGAGAGGGAACAGAACAGCCGCTTCCTTTAGAGTTGATTGAAAAGTGGCTGTCCGACAAGCTATCAGGGTAAAGAGGAAAGATAGTCTTTTTCTTCCATTTTTTGTACAGTAGAGAAAAGGGGGAGATGGCGTGAAGAAATGGGTCTCAATGGTCGGTTGTAGCTTATTGTTTTTGACGTGGATGTTGCCTGTAAATGCTGAGGAGGGTAATGCGCTTACGCGTAAACCACTCTATCAGGCTGATGTGCGAATTGATCCAATCAAGAAAGAAGTAGCAGGAACCGTAACGATTACCTTTTGGCCAAAAGACCCTGCTCGTGCCTATCTCCATCTTTACCCGAATGTATTTACTGAAGAGCATCAAGGCATGCTATGGGAGGAACTTTTAGGCAATGGCCCTATGCTTGGCACATACACTAATAAAAAGCTCTTGGTCGATGGTGTCACTGTCGTCGGCAAAAAGACGAAGGACCTGAACATACTCGAAGTGCCTTTAGAAGGAGAGCCGGGCCCACGAAAGATTGTGATGGAGTTCGAGATGACTCTTCCGCAAAACGACGGCAGGATGTCCTACGATGACCAATCGATTTGGCTGGGGAACTGGCTCCCGGTTCTTGCGGTGTACGACAAGGAAGGTTGGCATCTCGATCCGTACGAGCCTGTCGGTGATCCATTTTACAGTGAGAACGCAGATTATGAGGTGAACGTGACGCTGCCAACAGACTATCAACTGGCGAGCACAGCGTCAGACAGGACTGCGAAGCAGGTTTCTGCTCGTGAGGGAGAAAAGACGATACAGCTCGGCGCAGAAAACGTGAGGGATTTTGCCCTTGTCGTTATGGATGCCTCCTATCAACGAATAGAAACGAAGGTGGGCGAAACAGTCGTTCGAACATGGTGGCGGAAAACAGATGATCCGGCAACTGCTGAGCAGATTCATGAAGCAGCAGCGAAGTCTCTCGCCTATTTTCATCATCAATTGGGTGCCTATCCATATCCCGAATACGATGTGGTAAGGACTGGTGGCGCGATTAACGGGATGGAGTATCCGGCATTAGTCTTTCTCGACGGACGTCATTTCTTTTCCGGGGAAGAAACAGGTATCGTCACGGTTGTCCATGAGACGGCACACCAGTGGTTTTACGGCTTGCTCGGAAATAATCAGGTAAAGGAAGCATGGCTGGATGAGGGATTCACGGAGTACGTGACACTCTCGTATTTATCTCAGCAAGACCCGCTGATGGGAGCAGAACGAGTGCGCAGACGGCTGGAGCAAGGCACCTCTGTTCAGTATTACGTGGCAGAGGAACAGCGTCCTTGGCAAGCGTTGTCTGCATTTCCTGATAATCAGAGCTATAGCGATCTTGTTTATTCCCGTCCGTCCTCGATGCTGTGGCTATTGCAGGGAGCGTGGGGGGAAGAAAGGGTACATGATGTTTTGAAGCAGTACGTCGAGAAATACCGTTATCAGGTTGTGACTGGAAAGGAATGGGAAGCTTTTCTATCTGAGATGGCAGGAGAAGATGCGAGTGCTTTCTTGGATTATTGGTTGAGAGTAGACATGTCCCAGCAGGAACAGGCAGCAGCTTGGCTGGAGCGCCAACGTCTCAAGCATCAGAAGAAGTAATTGAAGGCAGGGGATCACGATGTGGCGGAAGCATTGGGTGGTCATCGTGGCAGTAGGAGTCGTTTTGACTGTATTCTTGACCGTCCGTCCTTGGACAGGGCAGGCAGGCTCAGATGCTCAGGAGATTGTGCCGATTGATCACAGGCACACTGCAGTCACTTACAAGGCCGACGTACAAATCGATATGAATAAGCACGTGGTGAAAGGCATGCTGACGGCTCGTTTTGTCCCACAAGATGACCAAGCTTATTTTCATTTATATCCTAATGCTTTTTCTGCAAACGCTGCTCTCAGTAGTGAAAACTGGGAGGTTGTGCTGGGCAAACAGCGTGAGCCTGGTGGTATCAAGATAAACGAAGTACGGGTTAACGGAAAAAGTGTCGGTGTACAGTATGCAGGAAAGACCAATACACTTTTACAAGTGCCCCTTCCTGCCAGAACATCGTCTGCTGAGATGGTGGTGGATATGAAATTTCAGCTCGAGGTCCCTTTTAACAACGGGCGAATGTCTTACCATGATCATGCGATGTGGCTGGGCAACTGGCTGCCGATCTTGGCGGTCAAGGACGCAGGGGGCTGGCGGCTCGATCCTTATTCCGCGATTGGCGATCCATTTTACTCAGATGTGGCGAATTATCACTTGCGTGTGCAGTTACCAGAGGGGTACCAGCTTGCTACGAGTGGATTGGAGAGCGTGGCTGTCATCACCGAGACGAGACCACAACGGCTAAAAATCTATGAGGTGGACGCATGGAACGTTCGGGATTTTGCCCTTGTCGTCATGGACGATACGTACCAGCCCATATCTGGCAAGGTCGGGGAAACCATCGTACGTACGTGGGTGCAGAAAAGTGATGACCCGCAAAACGTAGAACGTATACATGAGACTGCCAGGGAGTCTCTCGACTATTACGGAAAACAGTTCGGCGTGTATCCGTATAAGGAATACGATGTTGTCAAAACAGGCGGCTTTTTTGGCGGAATGGAATACCCGAGCCTCGTCTTTATTGCCCAGGAGTATTTTGACCGCAGCGATGCCATGGGGGAAGCGGTCGTAGCGCATGAAACGGCACATCAGTGGTTTTACGGGTTGGTCGGAAACGACGAGGTGCGAGAGGCTTGGGTGGATGAGGGACTGACGGATTATGCAACGATGGTATTTTTGCAGCAAAAGTCCCCTGCACGTTCACAAGCGTATATTCAAATGCGGCTAGGTCAAGCACGTGCAGCGGAAGGATATGCGAGCCAAGGAGTCACTGCGAAATCGTCTGTGGCGGCTTTTCCAGATTGGAGGAGCTACAATGACCTCGTCTATGGGCGAGCGGGTGCCATGTGGTGGAACTTGAAAGAGGAATGGGGAGTTGAACGACTGCATCAGGTGTTGCGTCAATATGTACGAGATCATCAATACAAGCAGGCAAATGGGGAGCAAATCACAGAGCTGTTGACTGCAGCTGCCGGGGCTGATGCCACTCCCTTTCTGGATTATTGGCTTCAGGTCGAGTTAGAGAAAGCAGAAGCGGCAAACAATTGGGTAGAAAAAGGCAAACACGAATAATTTTTGAACTATCATTTTTAAATGTTCGGAAACGAGGTTGACAGGCAAACTTTCTCCCTGCTACACTGAATATGTTGAATGAAAACGAGTTCGAATAGCCCAGGCGATGAGAGCGGCGAAAAGCCGTTAGTCGGTTGGGTTTTCTTCTGATGTTACAAAACGTAGGGGGCGAATGGTTCATGCTACAGCCTTTGGTAGGAGTCATTATGGGCAGTACGTCAGACTGGGAAACAATGAAGGAAGCTTGCGCAATCTTGGACGAATTGCAGGTACCGTACGAAAAGAAGGTCGTGTCTGCACACAGAACGCCAGACTTGATGTTTACGTATGCCGAGACCGCTAAAAGCCGCGGCTTGGAAGTCATTATTGCGGGTGCGGGCGGGGCGGCGCATTTGCCAGGAATGGTAGCTGCTAAGACAGAGCTGCCTGTCATTGGTGTACCGGTGAAATCATCCAACTTGAATGGTCTCGACTCGCTTTTGTCGATTGTGCAAATGCCAGGGGGCGTACCTGTGGCGACAGTTGCGATCGGAAAAGCTGGAGCTATCAATGCAGGGTTATTGGCTGCGCAAATTTTAGGGATCAAATATCCAGACGTACAAGAGCGGTTCGTGCAAAGACGTGATGATGTACGCAATAAGGTGCTGGAGGCTAGTGAACTCGAATGACAACCAAAGACCGTAAGCAAATCAAACCAGGATCGACCTTAGGAATACTCGGCGGAGGACAGCTTGGACGGATGATTGCTCTTGCGGGACGAGCTATGGGCTACCGCTTTGTCACAATGGACCCGACGGCAGACGCACCATGCGGCCAAACGGCAGATCGGCAAATTGTTGCCAGCTACGATGATGTAGAAGCAGCGATGCAGCTTGCCTCGGTCAGTGATGTTATCTCTTATGAATTTGAAAATGTCGATGCACAGGTGGCTGAAGTGTTGGAGAGCCGCGCTTATGTACCGCAGGGGAGCCGTCTTTTGCGTATCACCCAAAATCGGATTCGGGAAAAGACTGCTATTCGCGAGATCGGCATTCCTGTTGCTCCGTTTTGTGTCGTGAATAGCTTGGAGGATTTGCAGAACGCCGTGCGTGAACTGGGACTGCCTGCTGTTATGAAGACCGCAACCGGTGGCTATGACGGCAAAGGGCAATGGGTATTGAGAAGCGAGGCTGAGCTGGCGGAGGCGTATGAAACGTTGTCCAAAGCAGGTACAGAGCTGATCGTGGAACAATTTGTACCATTCCAAATGGAGCTGTCTGTGATTGCTGCACGCAATCCTGCGGGAGAATTGGCTGTTTTTCCTGTGTCAGAAAATATTCATCAGGAAAACATCCTGCATTTGAGCATCGTACCCGCTCGTATTTCGGCTGAAGTAGCAGCCCGCGCGGAAGAAATTGCCCGCACGATTGTAGAAAAGCTGGATGTGGTCGGACTCATTGCAGTTGAGTTGTTTTTGACCGAAGATGGTCAGCTGTATGTCAATGAATTGGCGCCTCGACCGCATAACTCCGGGCATTTTACCATGGATGCATGTGTGACCTCGCAGTTTGAGCAGCATGTTCGGGCAGTTTGCAATCTGCCTTTGGGATCTACAGAGTTGCTCTCGAGCGTCGTGATGGTTAATATTTTGGGAGAGCATCTACAGCCTGTCATCGATCAGATCGACAAGCTGCCGCGCACAGCCAAGCTCCATTTGTACGGAAAAGCAGAGAGCAAGGCCAAGCGAAAAATGGGGCATATCAATGTGCTCGCCCCTACTGTAGAAGAAGCGCTCACCCTGATTGATGAGCTGAAAATCTGGACGAATACATCGGAGGTATTATCATGATCGAACGTTACTCCCGACCGGAAATGCGTGCCATTTGGACGGAAGAAAACAAATTCAAAGCGTGGCTGGAAGTAGAAATTCTGGCGTGTGAAGCATGGTCCAAGCTGGGCGTCATTCCTGAGGAAGACGTGAAAAAGCTGTGGGATAAAGCTACTTTTGACATTAACAGAATCTATGAGATCGAAGAAGAGACACGCCATGATGTGGTGGCGTTTACCCGTGCGGTATCGGAAACCTTGGGTGAAGAAAAGAAGTGGGTGCATTACGGACTGACTTCTACCGATGTGGTGGATACTGCTCTGTCTTACCTGCTGCGTCAGGCGAACGAGATTTTGGAGAAGGATATTCAAGATTTCATCGAGATTTTGGCAGACAAAGCTCGTGAGCACAAGGATACGGTTTGCATGGGCAGAACGCATGGCGTACATGCGGAGCCTACGACTTTTGGCTTGAAGCTGGCCCTGTGGCATGAAGAAATGAAGCGTAACCTGGCGCGTTTTCAGGCTGCGAAAAAAGAAGTGGCATACGGCAAAATCTCTGGCGCAGTTGGAACATACGCAAACATCGATCCGTTCGTGGAAGCGTACGTGTGCGAGAAGCTGGGGCTGTCCGCAGCGCCTATCTCTACCCAAACCCTGCAGCGTGATCGCCACGCCGAGTACATGGCGACATTGGCACTGATCGCAACTTCTTTGGAAAAATTCGCGACAGAAATTCGCGGTCTGCAAAAGAGCGAAATGCGCGAGGTGGAAGAAGCATTTGCCAAAGGACAAAAAGGTTCTTCTGCAATGCCACACAAGCGCAACCCGATCGGCAGCGAAAATATTTGCGGACTGGCTCGTGTCATCCGCGGTCACATGCTCACTTCCTATGAAAATGTTTCCCTCTGGCATGAGCGGGATATTTCCCACTCCTCTGCGGAGCGCGTGATTTTGCCAGATGCGACGCAAGCATTGAACTACATGCTGCGCCGTTTCATGAACATCGTGAAAAACTTGACGGTGTTCCCTGAGAACATGAAGCGCAATATGGACCGTACCTTTGGATTGATCTACTCGCAGCAAGTCATGCTCAAGCTGATCGAAAAAGGCATGAGCCGCGAGCAAGCCTATGACACGGTACAGCCTCGTGCGATGCAGGCGTGGGAAGAGCAACGCTCCTTCCGTGCGATCGTCGAGGAGGATGCAACGGTCAGCTCTACACTGTCCAAGGAAGAGCTGGATGAGTGCTTTGACTACCGTTACCACCTGAAGCATGTGGATACGATTTTCCAACGTCTTGGTTTAGTGTAATGGCAAGTGCCCTCGAATTTTTCGGGGGCATTTTTTATTAAAGTAGCTTTAGTGTGGGGAGAAGCGCATTTCCAGTCTACGCTTCGGCCTACGCCCTGCTGGGGGATTGACTGTCCGCTTCGGAATAAATGGCGGGAGCGCTTCAAACGTAGAAGTTTCAATGAAGGATTTCATAAGTGAAGCTGAAATTCCCCGCCATTTATTCCTACGCTGGGGTGGGCTCCAGAGGCGCTTGGACTGGAAATGCGCTTCTCCTGCGCAGCTTTTTAAGAACCCTGAAAGTGAGTTCAAGATTGTCAATGAGCGGTCAAGCGGCTACTATTATTGGAAACTCATTCCTATAGAAGGAGGACTAATATGAATCCACTACTTCTCTCTTTTCCGGAACATTTTGAAACTCAGCGATTATTGATTAGAGCACCGCAATGGGGTGATGGTCAATTTGTAAATGAAGCCATACGTGAGAGTGTAAATGAGATGCGCCCCTGGCTTCCGTTTGTAAAAAACCTCCCATCTATTGACGATTCAGAAGCCTACGTGCGTAAGGCCAGGCTCAATTTTCTAGAGCGCACAGATTTAGTGCTACATATATTTGAAAAGAATACAGGGCAATTTGTGGGCAGTAGTGGGCTCCATCGCTTTGATTGGTATGTACGCAAATTTGAAATTGGATATTGGCTACGCACATCGCGTACTGGTGAGGGTCTAATGACAGAGGCAGTAAAAGGTATCGTTGCCTTTGCTATTTCTGAGTTGGAAGCTAACCGTCTTGAGATTCGCTGTGATACACGGAATAACGCAAGTATAGCTGTAGCTAAGAAGGCAGGTTTTACGTTGGAGGGTACTTTACGCAATGTTAACCTAAATGACTCAGGAGAAATAACTGATACCCATATCTTTTCAATAGCAAAAGGATATGAATATCATTGATAACTGAGCTAACGGATGCGAAAGTAAATGGTCAGTCTACTTGAGGCAGGACTTCTCCCCCCATCACAACGGTATTGAAGACAACTTAAAATACTCCTTAAGAAATTCTTAAAAATTTCTTTCGAAAGTTGTAACCGAAATGAAACCTCTTCCGTATCTACTTGTGCGAGCTTACAACGAGCCCATAAGTACCTTACAAAAGTGTAAGCTTCCTGAAATATAACTCGATGGTTCCTGCTTCGTTTCGACCGTACAATGAAATCAATCAGACGGTTCACGAAACGGGAGATCGATTATGACTACAGCAATCATGTATCCAAAATTAAGTCACCAACAAATTTATGAAGATTACTCCGCTAAAATATATCGCTATTTCCGCTACCGGGTAAAAAATGTTTGGGATGTGGAAGACCTGACAACGACTGTGTTTATTAAGGTATACTCCAAGCTTGAGCAGTACGATGGCCGCCATCCCTTTGGTGCCTGGATTTTCCGAATTGCGCATAACGCTTTGATTGACTACATGCGCAAGAAGCGGGAGAGTCCGGTAGATCAGGACACATTTAGCAATATGGTCGCAACAGATAAGCTGCCGGAGGAGTGCCTTCTGAATCAGGAGACAACCGAAGGCTTGTGGGATAAGGTGCACACGCTGACAAAGGATCAGCGCAATGTAATCGCCCTGCGCTATCTCGGAGATTTGCGAATGAATGAGATCGCGGAAATCTTAGGTAAGACAGAGGCTTCGGTGAAAATCCTGCACTTCCGTGGGATCAAGAAACTACAGCAATTGATGGAGGCTCAAGCATAAAGGGGGGGACAAAAGTCCTTCCTTTTTTACTATGTGGCTGTAGTGGAGAGAAGAATATTTCCAGTCTAGGCTCCAGGCTCCGTCCTGCTGAGGGCTGAGACTGTCCGCTCCGAAGGGATTCGCGGGGAAACGCAAAAGTGGTAGCCGCTTCGTAGCCCGAGCACGTTGCGTTTCTGTTGCCCGCGAATCCCTTCTCCGCTGGGTAGGACTCCACAAGTCGCTACGTCTGGAAATATTCTTCTCTGTCGCGACAGATGCGATTCTTCAATCTTTTAAGGATTTAATACTTTTAAAATCCGTTTAACTCTAGAAGCTCGTAGAGGAAACAGGAGAAATAAGCGAAGATCTTAGGGACACCGACCGAGACGTAATGCAAAAAGCGAAACACGTTCTTAAGCGTCCACCTCTGAAACACATCCTGAAAGGACAACTTTGGACGCGGTTTCGCTTTTTGCATGGAGTCGTGCAGAGGGTCCCCCAGGGGGTGGCCCTAGAAGCTGAGCGTTTTCTCCTGTTTCCTCCCCTCCACAACAGCAACGTACAAGCCGTTTTTTCAATAGACATCTAAGTAAGAGAAACGTCAAAGGCTTGGCGTAGTCTAGTTTTCTAATGGTATAGTAAAGAATAAAATGGAGGAGACTCAAGACGAGAGGAGTATGAGTGATGTCCACAATTATGATTGTAGAAGACGACCCAAAAATCAACCAGCTGCTGCAAGAACAGCTGGAAAAATACGGATTTCAAACAGTCAATGTTGTACATTTCGATAGAGTCATGGAGGTATTTACCCAGTCGCGCCCTGATCTGGTTCTGTTGGATGTGAATCTACCGAAATTTGACGGATTTTATTGGTGCCGGCAAATGCGCCAGGAGTCCAACTGCCCGATCCTGTTCATCTCTGCACGAGAAAGTAAAATGGACCAGGTGATGGCCTTGGAAAATGGGGCCGATGACTATATCACGAAGCCGTTCGACTACGATGTGGTTTTGGCCAAAATCCGCAGTCAGCTACGA
Organism: Brevibacillus sp. AG162; assembly: GCF_006715575.1. Lineage (NCBI taxonomy): Bacteria > Bacillati > Bacillota > Bacilli > Caryophanales > Paenibacillaceae > Brevibacillus > Brevibacillus sp. AG162. Next base: position 318,843 of record NZ_VFNO01000006.1, on the reverse strand, counting down.
CGGGCTTACGGACAATATGCTCCGCAAGAAGGGGAGCGTACGGTTGAAGTGGCGGGGCTCAAGCTGTTTTTAGAGCGAATGGAGCTGTCCATGAACGATACCAAAATCGAGCTGAGCAAAAAGGAAGCGTTACTTCTCGAAGCCTTGATGAATCAACACCCGCGTGTCGTCAGCCGTGAGCGTTTGTTAGAAAAGCTGTGGGATGAGCAGTTTGTTGATGAAAACACACTGAATGTCTACATCACACGCGTACGCGGCAAGCTGAAGGACTTAGGCGTAGAGGGAGCTGTCGAAACCGTTCGCGGTTCTGGTTATCGCTTGCGCGCGACTTGGGAGGAAGGGCAATGAAGCTGTTCCTTCGAGATCAATGGCCCTTCGCAGCGTTTTTCCTCGTCCAATTGATCTTATTAATTATGATTTTTGCGATGGATGGGTACTGGAATGAGTCATTGATGATCTATGTCATGTTTTTATCTGTATTTTTCGCGGGGGCTTTTCTCGCCATCCGCTATTTGTCTCACCGTACAATCTATCAGCGACTGAGCAAGCCAGTAGAGTCATTGGAGGAGCTGACCCAGACATACGGGAATGCACCGTTGTGCCGCGCAATGGATGACATCAGTCAGGAGCAGTACCGACTCTACAAAGAACAGCTTCATGCCTATGAAAACAAGCAACGGGATCATACGACGTTTATTCAGCAGTGGGTTCATCAGATGAAGACGCCGATTTCGGTTATTCATCTGTTGCTGCAAAATGAAGACGATCTAACAGCTGAGAGCGTCCGTGAAGAAGTGGACCGGATCAAGCGTGGACTGGAAACAGTATTGTACATAGCTCGCCTCGACCGATTTGAACAGGACTTCCTGATCGAGCCCGTAACTCTGCGTTCCTTGGTGCAGAATGTGTTGGCTGAAAACAAGCGGCTGTTTATTCGCAACCAAGTGTATCCCGAGGTAAAAGTGGATGAGAATTGGCGAGTGGAATCGGATGAAAAGTGGCTCGCTTTTGTCCTCAACCAATTGCTGACGAATGCTGTTCGTTATTCAGCAGGGAAAAGCAACAAGGTCACCATTCGTGCGTATGAACGTGGAGCGCATGCCATACTGGAAGTGCAGGATTATGGAATCGGGATCCCTGCCGAAGATATTCGCCGCGTATTCAAGCCGTATTTTACGGGAGAAAACGGGCGCAAATACCCTGAGTCCACCGGGATGGGGCTGTACTTGGTGCAGGAAATTTGCGGGCGGCTCCATCATGGGGTGGAAATGGAATCAGAAGTGGGCGAGGGGACAACCGTACGTATCGTCTTGTCTGCCGTCGTACCAACCTTACAAGAAAGTAAGATAGCTGAAAGTTAATTCGATAGTTGCACTATGCGCACTTTCGTATAGTTGAAGAGGTAGTTCAAAAAGTCGTCTTTTGATCACGAAGTAATTAAGAAAGCTGATTCGACATCGAAAGAGGCGTTCACCTTTAAAGTCCGGTGCTCATGTAGGTTCCTACACTCGGCTCCTCCTTTTGCAGGTTCTCGCCTCTTTCTCGGTGCTGAAAAGACGATTTTTTGAACATGCACTTGAATTTGGAAGTGCAAGAAAGGGGAATGGCGCATGGAAATGCTTGCTGTAAATAGCTTGAGTAAAATATACGGGGGCAAGGTAACTTACCGCGCGTTGACTGATATCGATTTTTCGATTCGCAAAGGCGAATTCGTCGGTATTATGGGTCCCTCAGGCAGTGGCAAGACTACGCTATTAAACATGATCTCCACTATTGATACACCAACTTCTGGTGCGGTTCTTTTGAACGGTACGAATCCGCATCATTTAAAAAAAGATAAACTCGCCCTGTTTCGTCGTCGTGAGCTCGGCTTTGTATTTCAAGATTTTAACCTCTTGGACACGTTGACGATTGGGGAAAATATCGTGTTGCCGCTTACTTTGGACAATGAGAAAGTATCGGTCATGGAAGAAAAGCTGCAAAATGTTGCTGAGAAGCTAGGGATTCAGGACATTTTGGAGAGGCGAACCTTCGAAGTATCTGGGGGGCAACGCCAACGGACAGCCATTGCCAGAGCGATCATCCATTCTCCTTCGCTTTTGCTCGCTGACGAGCCGACAGGAAATCTCGATTCCAAGTCTTCGCGCAATGTGATGGAGACACTGGAAGCGATCAATAAGAGAGACAATACCACCATGATGATGGTGACGCATGATGCTTTGGCGGCCAGCTATTGTCATCGGGTAATTTTTATTAAAGACGGACAGCTCCATAACGAGATGTATCGTGGTGAGAGTCGACAGGTATTCTTCCAGAAAATTATTGACTCGTTGTCGTTTTTGGGAGGGAACACCTATGACCTTTCGACAATTCGCGTGTAATAACGTTGTACGAAATAAGCGTATGTACGCTGCATTTTTCATGAGTAGCGTTTTTTCTGTCCTCATTTTTTTCGTCTATGCGATGTTCATTTTTCATCCGGAAATTATCGGGCAGGAGATTCATGAATCCGTAGCTACTGGGATGATGGCGGCTGAGTACGTCATTTTTCTGTTCTCCTTCTTTTTTCTCTTTTATTGTGTCGGTGCTTTCCTGAAAAAGAGGGAGAAGGAGTTCGGCATCCTTTTTATCCAGGGCATGACACCGTTACAGCGGAACATGCTGATTTTTATGGAAAACATGCTGATTGGCATTGTCTCGATTGCCATCGGGATTGGGCTCGGGCTGGTTCTCGCCAAGCTGTTTTTCCAGTTCGCCGGATTTTTGCTGGATGTAAAAGCGCTCGGGTTTTACTTCCCGTGGAAAGCGATCGGTTTGACAGTGGTGGCGTTTCTCATCTTGTATGCAGCCATTTCGCTGTTTACCGTCCTCGTGCTGCGAAGCCGCAGTCTCTTGGATCTGTTGCAAGGAAGTGGTCGGCCTAAGCGTGAGCCGAGGGCATCGTTAGTGCTGTCTCTGGTCGCAGTAGCTTTGTTGGGAATGAGCTATGCCTTAGCCCTCACTGCTGACGGCGTGAATGTGCTCGTGCTGATGCTACCGGTCATTGCGCTGACGACTGTAGGCACATACCTTTTGTTTACACAGCTGAGTGTCATCTTTATCGACTTTCTGAAAAAGCGTAGAGCTTTCTATTGGAAACGTACAAATCTCCTGACGCTCTCTGATTTGGCTTATCGGATGAAGGATAACGCGCGGATGTTCTTTCTGGTAAGCATCGTCTCTACCGTTGCTTTTTGTGCGATTGGAACGCTGGCGGCGTTGGCTGGATCGATTCAGATCACGGTGATGAAAACACATCCGTTTGCGTTTGAATACCAGTCCAAACAAAGCGATGCGGAGAGAGCGAAGCATCTGTCGTTAATCGAAACGAGCTTGCAGCAAAGTGGCTTTTCCTTCGAAAAATATCAAGTGGCTATGCGAGTTTTGCCGGAACTGGTTCAGGAGGAAAGGGTCGGAGTAGTCAAGCTGTCCGACTACAACCGGCTGGCGGTAGCGTCCAATTCGACTGTACTCGAAATGACGAATAAAGAGGCCTTCGTACTGCTCAATTGGATTGGTGATTCGGTAGCGAGCAAAACGCTGCAAGTGGGGAAGGCACAGCTCGCAGTCAAAACAGATACGAATATGACTCCATTGATCAGAGGGATTGAATTTGAGCGATTGGTTGTCGTACCGAATCAGGTGTATGACCAGCTTCCGAAAATGAAGGAAGAAGAGCGCTTTGTGTACGAGGTGCCAAGATGGAAGGAAACGCAGGATCTTAGTCTCAAGCTTCAGGAAGATATTCGTCATGTTGAAGATAATTACTCGTTTTCAGCTCGTGCGCCCTATTACCACTCCATGAAACAAATGGCGAACATGGGACTCTTTATCGGATTGTTTGTGGGCGTGTTGTTCTTTGTAGCCGCAGCAAGCTTTCTCTATTTCCGTCTGTACACAGATCTGGAATACGACAAGCGGCATTACGGAGCGCTTTCCAAGATTGGTCTCACGGATGCGGAGTTGACGCGGATCGTTACGACTCAGGTTGCCCTGTTGTTCTTCGTGCCGATTGTGGTGGCCATTATTCACAGCATGGTAGCGTTCGTATCTCTGCAAAGCTTGTTGAAGCTGATTCTTGTTGCGTCTGTGGTCAAGCCGACCGCGATTGTCCTATGTAGCTTCGTCGTTGTTCAAGGTGTGTATTTCTGGATCATTCGAAACCGTTACTTGTTCCATTTAAAGCAATCGATGAACCGCTAGTGACTTTTCCATCATGTCCAGATGAGCTGGGACATAGGATAAAAGGAGAAGAATGCGAGGGGGAAAGCAGATGGAACGAGAGGCATGGATGGGGCAAGCCGTACAGATTGCGTTTGAAAATGTACGTGATAAAATGGGCGGACCGTTTGGAGCCATTGTCGTGAAGGACGGGCACGTAATCGGGCGAGGACGCAATGAAGTGACGACGAGCAATGACCCTACGGCACATGCCGAAATTCAAGCAATTCGGGAAGCATGTCGCAATCTCGAATCCTTTCAGTTAAACGATTGTGACCTGTATACGAGCTGCGAGCCGTGTCCGATGTGTCTGGGAGCCATCTATTGGGCCAGACCGCGCAATGTCTATTACGCTTGCACGAAAGAAGATGCGGCGCATGTCGGTTTTGATGATCAGTTTATTTATGAGCAGATTGTTCTCCCTCATGAAGAGCGAAGCATTCCTTTCCGGAGAATAGATCTGGCGAATAGACGGAGTCCATTTGAAGCATGGTCACAAACATCAGACCGTATCGAGTATTAATAGCGAGCCTCTCCATTAGCGGAGCAGGCTCTTTTTCTTCGTTTTATTTATAGTGGGAATAGGTAGAAAGGAAAAAATAAAATGAAAATGCTTTCAAAATGAAATTTTCAGATAAAGTATTGCACTATGTCGAAGATCGTATTATAGTAACAACAATCATTATGGAATTCGACCAATTTTTAAATATTTGAACTGTAATAAGGTCGCATTTTGTTTAAAAAAGACGAATAAGGACGTGTTTATATGGAGGAAACTTTCCGAAGATCACTTTATCCTGATTTAGATGACATCGACTATGGGATCATTCGAGCCTTGCAAGGAAATGCACGCTTGCCGTTTACTCAAATTGCGAAGGACCTCGGGGTCACGGAAAAGACGATCCGAATGCGCGTCCAGCAATTGCAGGACGAAGGGGCCCTGAGTCTGGTCGGTATTGTCAATCCAGTCAAGGCAGGGTTTCACGTACAGGCGATGATTCAAGTAGCTGTAGATGCGGAAAAGCTGGACGATGTGGTTGCTGCGTTAACGGACATCGTAGAGATCAGGCTCATCGTACTCACTTCGGGGGAGTATCAGCTTTTCACACAGGTGCTCGTAACAAGCAATGAAGAATTATCGCAATTTTTGCTCAAAAAGCTACACAAAATTCCTGGCATCTCCAAAACAAATGTGATTAACGAATTAAAAATACTGAAGTCCAAATATAACTTTATCCGTTAGGGCACGAGTGACCTTGGAAGGGGGAATGCCATCGGGCGAAAATCCGCTGGGATTATGAATGTCGTACGATGCTGAGAAGAACCTGGAGAAAAAACGAGAGAAAAGGGGTCATTCTATGTTTTCGACCAAAATGAGCAAAGCAATGCTCAGTGCTGTTCTGGGGACAGTTTTATTGGTAACAGGCTGTGGAGGAGGAAACAGTGCGAGTACAGACAACGGCAAAGCCGCAACAACAGCGCCAGCCTCCGGAAAAAAAGTACTGAATATTGGGTTAAAGGCAGACCCGCCTTCGATGGACCCAAACACCTCGACTTCGCTGTACGACCGTCAAGTGTACGCGAGCCTCTATGACAAGTTGTTTGATATCGACTCAGAAGGAAAAATAGTGCCAATGCTGGCGGAATCGCATGAAGTAACGCCAGACGGCAAGACCTATACATTGAAGCTGAAGCAGGGCGTGAAATTCCACGATGGCACCGAGTTTGACGCTGAGGCAGTGAAATTCAACTTCGAGCGCAACATGAACGATGAGAAGTCCCGCCGGAAAGGCGAATTGAAATTCGTAGATTCCGTTGCCGTTGTGGACAAGCATACCGTAAAAATCCAGATGAAAGAGCCTTTCGCTCCATTCCTATCCGTCTTGACTGATCGTTCGGGCATTATGGTATCGCCAAAAGCAGTGAAGGAACATGGCGATCAATACCTCAATCATCCGGTTGGTACAGGCCCATATGTTTTTGTTGAACAAGTAAAAGGCGACCATGTGACGCTTGCGAAAAATGAAAACTACTGGAATGGTCAAGTGAAGATCGATAAAGTGAACTACAAAGTATTCACGAACGGAACCGCAAAGGTGCAAAACCTGCGCTCCGGCATGCTGGATATCATCGATGATACCCCTGTAAAAGAAATCCCTGCAATCAAGGGCGATGCGAACTTGCAATTGGTTGCGGAATCCGGCATGGGCTACCAAGGTCTTTATTTGAACAACTCCCGCCCGCCGTTTGACAACAAGTACCTCCGTCAGGCTGTGGATCGTGCCATTGACCGTGAAGCATTGGTAAAAGTACTGTTTAACGGCTATGCGGCACCGGCTCGCACAGCATTTACAAAAGGCAGTCTGGCTTACAATGAAGCACTGAACACACCGAAGCCGCCGGATGCTGCGGAAATCAAGGATTTGCTCGCGAAGGGCGGTCAACCAAACGGATTTAACTTCAAGCTGTACATCTCTACTTCTCCAGAGAATGAACAACTGGGTGCGGTACTGCAAAACATGCTGAAACAACACAACATCAACGTGACATTGGAAAAATTGGAATATGGACAATTGATCGAAACAGGCGATAAAGGCGAATTTGAAGCGATGCAATTGGGCTGGTCCGGACGTCAGGACCCTGATCAAAACTTCCATGACTTCGTCGTAACAGATACATCGAACAACGATGGCCGCATTTCCATTCCGAAGCTGGATGAACTGGTTATCAAAGCACGTGGTGAGTTGGACGAAGCAAAACGCAAGGCGCTGTATGACGAAGCTGCCACATTGCTGCAAGAAGAAGCGGGCTATGCCTACATGTACCACCAATATGTACTGCTTGGCATGAACAAGAAAGTAACCGGCTTTACTTATGTCCCAGACGGTTTGATCCGTACAGCCAATTTGGACAAGCAATAGGTAGCGCAACACTATAACAGCAAGAGCAAGGAGGAATTGTCATGATGTTCATAGTCAGGCGTCTATTGCTGACAATCCCGATTCTCCTGCTGGTGTCGATTATGACATTCTCTTTGATTCATATGATCCCGGGCGATCCTGCCCGGGTCATTTTAGGGGAGGAAGCGACACCGGAAGCCTATGCGGCACTGCGAACCGAGCTGGGATTGGATCAGCCGATCGTGGTGCAGTATTTTTCCTGGCTAGGAAAAGTGGTAACGGGTGATTTGGGAATATCGATTACGGACCGGGTACCGGTCGCAGACTTAATTATGCAAAGACTCCCAGCTACCGTGGAGTTGACAATCGGAACGTTCTTGGTAGCGATTCTGATTGCGTTTCCTGCGGGAATTCTCGCAGCCGTGCGACGCGGGACCTGGATTGACTATACAAGTACCTTTACTGCGCTAGGCGGTATGAGTATCCCCAGCTTCTGGCTGGCGATGATGATGATTATTTTCTTTGCCGTGGAAAACCAGTGGCTGCCTTCATCCGGTTATGTACCGTTTTCCGAGAATCCTACACAAAACCTGATGGCCATGATTCTGCCCTGTTTGGCAACTGGCTTGCGGGAGTCTGCCGTATTGATGCGAATGCTGCGTTCTTCTTTACTCGATGTCGTGAGCATGGACTTTATTCGGACAGCGAAAGCGAAGGGATTGAATGAGGCTCGCACGATTCTGGGGCACGCGCTGAGAAATGCGATGGTTCCAGTGGTAACGACCTCGGGATTGATGATCGCAGGCTTGTTGGGTGGTCTGGTGATTACCGAGTCGATTTTTTCGATTCCTGGCTTTGGCCGTCTGATTGTGGAATCTGTATTCAAACGTGACTACGTAACGGTTCAAGGAGCCATTCTTGTTTCTGCGGTTCTCGTTGTCTTGGTAAATCTGATTGTCGACATTTTGTACGCTGTCATTGATCCGCGCATCAAGGCTGGGAAAGGAGCAGGTGAGTGATGAAAACCGTGGGCAAATTTCTCCGGAATGGTTTGGGCGTCATCGGAGCGGTGATTATCCTCGGATTGATCTTGGTGGCGATTTTCGCGCCGCTGATCGCACCCTTCGACCCCAATGCACAAGACTATAACAAAATTTTGATGTCGCCAGATGGTGAGCATTTGTTTGGGACCGATGATCTCGGTCGGGATATTTTCTCCCGTGTTGTTTACGGGGCTCGCATCTCCATTCAGGCAGCGCTGATCTCTGTCGGTATTGCGATGCTGATCGGGGTGCCGATTGGACTCTTGTCCGGTTACTACCGCGGCTTTTGGGATGAGTGGATCGTCATGCGGAGCGTCGATGCGATGCAGGCCTTTCCGTTTTTGATTCTGGCTCTGGCGATTTCGGCGGTGCTCGGCTCAGGCTTCGGGAATGCCATGCTGGCGATTGGGATTGGTTTTGCCCCTGCTTTTATACGGATTACACGCGGTCAAGTTCTTTCGCTTCGAAATATGGAGTATATTCAAGCAGCACGTTCGGTTGGGGTAAAGGATGCCCGCATTATTTTCCGCCACATTTTGCCGAACGCCATGAACCCGATTGTGATTCAAGCGACGTTGGCGATGGCATCCGGGATTATTGCAGAAGCATCCTTGTCCTATCTGGGATTGGGTGTACAGCCGCCGACTCCATCATGGGGCAGCATGCTAAACCAAGCACAAACACTTATGTCCGTCGCGCCCTATGCGACATTTTATCCGGGGATTGCCATCTTCTTAGTCGTGCTGGGCTTCAACTTGTTGGGAGATGGCCTACAGCAAGTTCTTGACCCACGCGCACGCAAATAATGAATGCCCTACACGGGAGAAAAGGAGTGGAGCAGATGACGACCATCTTGGAAGTGGAACAGCTGAGAACCCGTTTTCGCACGGACAGCGGTGTCGTCAGTGTCGTGGACGGCGTCGACTTCTTTATCCGTGCTGGTGAAACGCTTGGCGTCGTGGGCGAATCGGGCTGTGGGAAGAGTGTAACCAGCCTGTCGATCATGCGCTTGCTGCCGCCCAACGGAAGCACGGAAGGATCGATTCGCTTTAATGGGAAGAACGTGCTTGCGCTGTCGGAAAAAGAAATGCAAGGTGTACGCGGTAATGAAATCGCGATGATTTTTCAAGAGCCAATGACATCCCTCAATCCGCTTCATACCGTAGGCAAACAGATTGAGGAAGCAGTTATGCTACATCGCAAGGTAACGAAGGCAGAGGCAAAAGAACGGGCGATTGCGATGCTAAAAGCAGTCGGAATGCCTCGTGCAGAAGAGATTTACGGAGAGTTTCCGCATCAGCTGTCAGGAGGGATGCGCCAGCGTGTCATGATCGCGATGGCCATGTCCTGCGATCCGAAGCTGATAATTGCAGACGAGCCGACAACGGCACTGGATGTGACAATTCAGGCGCAAATTCTCGATTTGATGCGCGATTTAAAAGAAAAGACCGGAACTTCCATCATGCTGATTACGCATGATTTGGGGGTAGTAGCCGAGATGTGTGACCGCGTTATCGTCATGTATGCCGGGCAAGTCGTAGAGGAGACTGATGTCGATACGCTGTTTGACAGTCCGAAGCATCCGTATACGATCGGTCTGATGAACTCGATTCCTGAGCTGGACGAAGAGCGCGAATATCTGGAGACCATTCCGGGAGCAGTTCCCTTGCCGTATCAAATGCCAGTGGGCTGCCGTTTTGCCCCGCGTTGCTCGCAAGCAATTGCGATTTGTCACGAAAAGCCCCCTGAACTCCTGCAACTGGACAATCAAAAATGTCGCTGCTGGCTGTACGCGAAGGAGGGAGAACAGGCATGACGACACCTCTCTTAGAAGTAAAAGGGCTGCAACAGCATTTTCCCATCAAGGGTGGCTTTTTGAAGCGGACGACGGGACATGTCAAAGCAGTCGATGGTATTGATCTGACAGTCTATCCCGGTGAAACGCTTGGCATTGTAGGGGAATCGGGCTGCGGCAAGTCTACGACGGGCCGAACGATTCTGCGCCTCTTGGAGCCGACAGCAGGAGAAGTCTGGTTTGATGGCAAAGATTTAGCGAAGCTTCCCAAAGAAGATATGCGCGTCATGCGCCGAAACCTGCAAATGATTTTTCAGGACCCATACGCTTCGCTGAATCCGCGGATGACGATCAAGCAGATTTTGATGGAGTCGCTGATGGTGCACAACATCGGGACAAAGGCAGAGCGGGAAAAAGTCATCGAAGAGATTATTCAGGTCGTTGGCTTGCGAAAAGAACATCTGAACCGCCATCCACACGATTTTTCCGGCGGACAGAGGCAGCGGATCGGAATCGCCCGCGCACTGGTCGTAAAACCAAAGCTAATCATTGCCGATGAGCCTGTATCTGCTTTGGACGTATCGATTCAATCACAGGTACTCAATTTGTTGAAGGATTTGAAAAAAGAATTCAATCTGACCCTGATGTTCATTTCGCATGATTTATCGGTTGTGAAGCACTTGTGCGACCGGATCGCGGTGATGTATTTGGGGCGGATCGTAGAAATTGCTGACAAGCGGACGTTGTTTGAGAACCCGAGTCATCCGTATACACGGGCGCTGCTCTCGGCTGTTCCAGTAGCGAAACCACGGCAAAAGCGCGAACGGATCTTGTTGACAGGCGATTTGCCGAGTCCAGCAAATCCACCGAGCGGCTGCACCTTTCATCCGCGTTGTCCATATGCGACAGAGACTTGCAAGACGCAGGTGCCCAGTCTGTCAGACATCGGGGACGGTCAACTGGTGTCCTGTCATTTGGTGAAATCGGGCGAACTTTTCCGCTAGTTAGGCAAGGACGGAGGTACAGCTATGATTTACTGGCAATTATTTCTCGCCTTTTTCCGCATCGGAATCTTCGGGTTTGGGGGAGGACCTACGATGGTTCCCCTCTTTTACACCGAATGCGTGAAAAAGTACAAATGGGTGACAGATGAGGACTTTTCCGACAATCTGGCGCTCGGCAACGCTCTTCCAGGGCCCATTGCGACCAAGCTGGCAGCATTTATCGGCTATCGGGTAAAAGGCTGGAAGGGTGCCTTGGTGGCAAACATCGCAGTAGTGATGCCAATCGTGCTTGTGATGATCGGTTTGCTGCAAGTCATTTATCAATGGAAGGATGCGCCGGGTGTATACGGCATGATCCAGGCAATCGGTCCGGTAATCGCAGTCATGACAGGCGTCCTTACATGGGAATTCCTTTCAAAGGGCTGGAAGGGAGCGTCCAGCAAGGCTGGTGTGAGCCTTTCCCTCGCACTCTCACTCGTAGCGTTGCTCTTCCTAGATTGGCATCCGGGCATCGTCGTAGGGATTGCGCTGGCTGTTTCATTTACCTACTCTACCTGGTCTGTCCGCAAGCGCAAGGACAAGGACGGCAAGGAGGGAGTAGCATGATCTACCTGCAATTATTTTGGGCCTTTTTCATCTCCAACATTTTGGGGTACGGGGGAGGACCGCCGAGCATTCCTTTGATACAAAATGAAGTGGTTGACCATTACCAGTGGATGACTGTACAGGAATTCGGAGAAGTGCTGGCAGTAGGAAATGCGCTGCCCAGCCCAATCGCGACCAAGCTCGCTGGGTACATTGGCTATCAGGTAGCGGGTGTACCGGGTGCAGTAGTCGCATTATTTGCAACGGTTGCTCCGACAGCGATCGCGATGGTCTTACTGATGGGTTTTATCAATTTATTCCGCAGTGCTCCACAGGTAAAAGCGATGACTCAATCGGTACGACCAGTCGTAACTGTCTTGCTCGGAACGATGACATATCAATTCCTGATGGGCGCAGTCGAGGGAATCGGCTGGATGCAAACAGGAATTTTGACAGTGGCATCCTACCTTTTGCTCGAAACATGGAAGGTCCATCCCGCTTTTGTCATTTTGGGAGCAATGGCTTACGGGTTTGTTTTCATCGGCTAGGAAAGTTTACGTAAGCTGGTAAGAAGAAAAATCACAGGGCTCGTAGACCTTGACAACGCCTACCCAGTCGGAACTTCAAAAAGGGGACCACGCTTGTCGAACACTTCTTCCTTGAGAAACTTCCGCCCGTAGGGTGGCTTTGGCTCGACGGTCCCCTTTTTAAAGTGGAGACGGCCAGTCAATCCCCCATGCCGGCGTGTCAGAGTCGAAGAGAACTGTGCTTTTTCTTCTCCTCCACTATGTTGACTCAAACCAAAAGGACCTTCATTGGTCTTTCTTATTGGCGAACATTGTAACTAAGGAGGCATAAATCATGGTTAATTATGACGCAATGGAATACCCATACGCATCGAAGCGTGTGACGACTTTTGCCAAGAACGGCATGGTGGCGACCTCGCAGCCACTGGCGGCACAAGCTGGTCTCGATATATTGAAAAAGGGCGGAAATGCGGTAGATGCGGCGATTGCAACGGCTGCGTGCCTGACTGTAGTAGAACCGACCTCGAACGGCATTGGGGGAGACGCATTTGCCCTCGTATGGATCAAAGACGAGCTGCATGGATTGAATGCAAGCGGGCCTGCTCCACAAGGAATCTCCATTGAGGCATTAAAAGCAAAAGGTCTGGAAGAAATGCCTACCTACGGCTGGACGCCTGTCACGGTACCAGGCGCTCCTGCTGCCTGGGCAGCCTTGTCCAAGCGTTTCGGACGTCTTCCGTTGACAGAGGTTTTGCAGCCAGCGATTGATTATGCGGAAAATGGCTATCCGGTATCGCCAACATTGGCGCATTATTGGAATGCTGCGTACAAAAAGTTTTCCCAGCAATGCAAAGGGGAAGAGTTCGCGCATTGGTTCTCCACCTTTACGCCAGATGGCAAGGTGCCAAAAGCGGGCGACATCTGGAAGTCGCCGGGTCATGCTGAGACGCTGCGTCAAATCGCGGAAACAAATGCAGAGAGCTTCTATCGCGGAGAGCTGGCAGACAAGATCGACGCGTTCTCCCGTGAGTGCGACGGCTATTTGCGCAAAGAAGACCTGGCTGCCTATGAGCCGGAATGGGTGAAGCCGGTCAGTGTCAACTACCGCGGCTATGATGTGTGGGAGATCCCGCCTAATGGGCAAGGAATGATCGGTTTGATGGCGTTGAACATTTTGAAGGGCTTTGATTTTGACGCAAAAGACACGACGGAAACGTATCACAAGCAAATCGAAGCGATGAAGCTGGCCTTTGTCGATGGATTGAAATACATCACAGAAGAGAGCAAAATGAAAGTTTCCAAGGAAGCATTGCTGTCAGAGGAATACGCTGCTACTCGCCGTGCACTGATTGGTCATGACGCCTTAACGCCAGAGCCAGGTCAGCCGAAAACGAGCGGCACGGTCTATTTGGCGACCGCTGACGGTGAGGGCAACATGGTTTCCTTTATCCAAAGCAATTACATGGGCTTTGGTTCCGGGGTCGTTGTGCCGGGGACAGGGATCGCTATGCAAAACCGCGGTCATAACTTCTCTCTGGACCCTGCTCATGACAATTGCTTGGAGCCAGGCAAAAGAACGTTTCACACCATTATCCCGGGCTTCCTGACGAAGGATGGAAAAGCAGTGGGACCATTCGGCGTAATGGGCGGCTTCATGCAGCCACAAGGACATGTGCAGGTGGTCATGAACACCATCGACTTCCACCTCAATCCGCAAGCTTCGCTCGATGCGCCGCGCTGGCAGTGGATGGAAGGAAAAACGGTGGAGCTGGAGCGTCATTTCCCGGAGCATTTGGCACAAGCTTTGGAGCGCAGGGGACATACGATCAAGTGGGCGCAGCTCGGCAATTACTTCGGGCGTGGTCAAATCATTTGGCGTGATGAAAATGGTGTGCTGAGCGGTGGTACGGATATGCGCGCAGACAGCAGCATTGCTGCTTGGTAATGAAAGAGGAGAATGGAAGAGGATCAAAGGAGCCGAAGCAATGCTTCGGCTTTTTGCGTTGGAACGAGAAGAGCCCCGAGCGGAGAAACAGCAAAGAAGAACAGCGAGCAACTACCGAACAGGTAACGGTCCTCTGTTCTTTTTTTGTTTAACAAGGAATGGAGATTCTTAAGTTTTGGGTCTATTGTTCAGAAATTGTTGAGATTGACTTAGTAGAATAAAAAAAGGGGGTCTTTGTACTTATGGAAAGTAGATGACTGGTGAAAAAGAATTCTTGATTTATATGGATATTAGGGATATTTTACTATATAACAATAGGTCGTAAGTCGCCTATCACGGACAGGAGATATCGTTTTCGAAATGAAAAGCATTATGATCGTTGATGATACAGCGTTTACTAGACTCGTGCTTCGCAATATTTTTGAGTCGTTAGGCATTCATGTAGTTGCCGAGGCTGGTTCAGGAGAAGAGGCTGTCAGAAATTACAGTTTGTATAAACCATCCCTCGTCATGATGGATATCACCATGCCAGGAATGAACGGATTGACTGCCTCCCGTAAAATCATGGATTTGGACAAGGATGCCAAGATCATTATTTGTTCAGCAGTTTCACGCCGCGATACCGTCATGAAAGCGATTCAAGCAGGAGCGCGTGACTTTATTGCCAAGCCACTACAGTTCGAGCGAATTGAATGGGCAGTCCGACATGTGTTGGGTACAGAGTAAGGCGAAACGGAAAACTGGGGTGTTAGTATGAAGGTTTTGGTCACGGGTGGCTATGGGTTTATCGGTTCTTTTGTAGCAGAGAGATTTTTCAAAGAGGGCTACAAAGTATTTATCCTCGACAATCTCAGTTCAGGCAAGCAGAGAAACATTTCAATTCCGCACAAGGCATACACCCTGGATGTAGCGGATAAAAAATGTGATGAAGTATTTAAAAGCAACAAGTTCGATGTTGTCGTACATTTAGCAGCCCAAGTGAGTGTGGCTGCATCTATGGAAGACCCCCTGCTGGATTCGAATACGAATATTCTTGGACTCGTGAATATGTTGAAGTTATCTAGCAAATATGGCGTGTCCAAATTTATTTTTGCGTCATCCGCTGCCGTCTACGGCATGAATGAAAATACTCCGTTACTCGAAGATTCAGCGTGTGAACCGGTATCTGTTTATGGAATAAACAAGCACATCGGCGAACTGTATTGCCGCAAATGGATGGAAATGTACGGCTTGCGAACGGTTGCCTTTCGCTTGGCGAATGTGTATGGTCCCAGACAAAGTGCAGTAGGGGAAGGCGGCGTCATCTCTACTTTTTTAACCCAGATCAACCATGGAAAAGAAATTGTTTTACACGGGGATGGCAGCCAAACGAGAGATTTTATTTATGTAGAGGATGTAGCTGACGCCATTTTCCGTTCCGTTACCACGGATGATACCGGTGTGATGAATTTGTCTACCAATCAGGAAAGCAGTATTAATGAGCTCATTGACATTCTCGGGGCGAACCAGCAGCTCCCGGGAATAGTGCGAAGGGAAAAACGCCCAGGAGACGTAGATAAGTCGGCTTTGGACAATGCGCGGGCAAAGAGAAGACTAGATTGGATCCCGATGTATTCATTGGCGGAGGGGCTGGAAAAAACGGCGCAGTGGTATCAAGCGACCATCGCTGAGAAAGAACAAGAGCAGGAGAGCGAAGCGAAGAAAACGATCAATTGGCTCCGTTCATGGGATGCAAGGCCGTACATCGAGAACATTCTTGCTTTTCTTGTGGTGATTTTCGCCACAGTTGGAACGGTTAACAGCGGTATCTTTGATCTCAAGCTGATTTACATTGTGTTGATTGGCGCTATTTACGGAACAAAGCAATCCCTCTTGTCTGTCATCCTGGCCTGTGGACTTTTCATCGGAGAAAGCCTGCATAACGGGCGCGATGTCGTATCGCTCTTATATGACGCCAATGTTCTGTTTCATATCGCTGTCTATTTTATTATCGGGATCGCTGTCGGTTATTCCATCGACAAACGAAACAGGGACGTACTCTCGAAGGAGCTGCAAAGGCAAGCCCTTGAAGAAAAGTATGACTTTTTAAAGGACATTTACAATGATGTACTGTTGGTCAAGCAAGAATTGCAGCAGCAGATCGTGAATTCGGAAGACAGCTTCGGAAAAATCTACAACATCACCAAGGAGTTGGACAGTCTCGAGCCTGAACGCGTTTTGCAGAAATCGGTCAAGGTGCTCGAAAGAATCATGAAGTCCGATGAGATCGCGATTTATACGATGAATCAAAATGGCTCCTTCTTGCGATTGATGGCCAAATCGAATAAAGCGGGCTTTGATCTGCCACGCTCGTTGAAAATGAGTGAGCATGCTTACCTCACTGAATTAATGACAACGAAGAAGATCATCGTGAATAAAGAGCTTCGTCACGACATGCCCCTTATAGCAGCGCCTATTTTTGACAAGGGCAAAATGGTTGCGGTGGTTACATTGCAGCAGCTCGGGTTTGAAAATTTTACGATGTACACCCAAAACCTTTTCCAAGTCGCCGTTCAATTGATCTCATCCGCTTTGTCCCGTTCTCTTCGATACTTAAACTCCACACAAAAGGACCGTTACCTAGAAGATACCTCTATCCTGATTCCCGCTTATTTTTCAGCAATGTTGAAGAACAAAAGGGACGCCAAGCAACAGTTGAATAGTGACTTTACCTTGTTGGCAGTAGATTCTGCGCAAATGGATTATCACACGCTCTCCACTCTTGTCGCGGGCTCCCTCCGTGAAGCAGATTATATGGGGATGGACGAAGCGGGAGAGGTGTATATCATTCTTTCCAATTCAAACGAGAATGAAGCCAATATCGTCATTGATCGGCTAGGTAGACTTGGTATTTCAGCCAGAATTACGCATGAAAAGGACCAGGAGCGCTTCTCACTGAAGGATGGCGCCTATGCTTAAGCTGGTCATCCTCTATCTAGTGGTTTCTGTTGGCTACAGTTTGTTGCGAAGCCGTGGCAACAACAAGCAAGTGCTTATCATGCGCCTGCTTGTAACCGGCTTCCTTCCTATTTTTGGTCTTTTGTTATTGGTGATGACAGATGTATATAAACGAACATCGAAAAAGCATGTGAATGAACTGATGCTTGAGAGCGATTTGCTGAAACTGGCAGAGGGATCGAATATTTTCCGAAGAGCGGACATGGAGAAGGAGATGAACGTCGTTCCGGTTGAGGACATTCTGTTTTTGAACGACACTAGCACGCGCCGAAAGATGCTAATCGATGTCTTGAAAGAACAGACCATTTGGCAGATTGGCACTTTGGAGACAGCCTTGCAAAACGAGGATTCGGAAACGGTTCACTACGCGGCAGCCGCATTAACGGAAATGCGACGCAACCTTCAGCTTCAGTTGCAGGATTTATCGGTGAAATACGAGGAAAACAAGCAGGATCTTGAGGTTTTACGCGCCTACGCAGACGTATTGAAGAAGTACCTGGACAGTTCACTCATTGATCAACGCACCTTTGTGAAATTCAGCTACACGTATTCTTTTGTTCTGGAGTCATTATTGGACATTTATCAAGAAGAAGAAAGTTATTTTGTGGACAAGATCAATTGCGAGCTGGTGAACCAGTCCTATGAAAAAGCCGCACAGTACTGCCAATTGTTTCATGAGCATCATCCAGAAAGCGAACAGCCATATGTCATGTCGTTAAAGCGCTTCTTTACGCTCAGAGACCACGCAGGATTTGTGGCAGAAATGAATCGGTTAAAAAGTTCTTCAGTCAAAATCTCCCACGCTACGCTGATGATGATCCGCTACTGGAACTCCCTGGAAGATGATGAGCAAGACAGCACTTGGAAGGAAGTCGCTGTTGCACAGGAAACAGAGACGATTTCGAAAGAGATGAGCGATACAAAATGAGAATGAAAAGGAACAGGAGAAGGAAAAGAGACAAGGAAAAGGACAGAGAATGGAGCATGTCTAAGTCCAACGATATTCCCGTGAAAAAAAACATCTACATCATTCTGATCTTTGTGGCGATTCTGGGGATCACCATAGAAGCTACCCGATCCCAGTTCATCCTTCAGGTGAGCAGTAATAAATCGGGCGGCTCGGGAATGCATACTGACGAGCCGAAGCAAAACGCGATCAGCCAGGAGGAAATCGCCAAGCTCGCAAGGGAGAGATTCCTCATTCTGTATGATTCCAAGGATGAGGGCAGCATGGCAATCGCGAGGAATGTGGAGCAAGTACTGCGGTATATGAAAAAGGAGTATGATCTCGCAGACGTTAAGCAGTTCTCCAAGCCCGATCCCCAATACATGACGGTCATTGTCACCATAGAAAATCTGGGCATGCTAGCCAATCTGGATACGATGATGCAATATGTGCACAATGGGGGAAATGTGTTCCTTTCACGTACGCCTGAATACAATGACAGCTTGTATCGCATATACCGAAAACTAGGGATCAATTCCATCAATCTCCCTATCGTGACAAACGGCATTCAGATGACATCCAATCTCTTAATCCAAGGAGAAGATGCAAAAATCGGGGCAGAGTCCATTGTTAATTCCTCGATTCCCGTAGAGCTGGATAGGGATGCGAAGGTTCACGCTGTTTCCGCCGAGAATATGCCACTGCTATGGGAGACCCGGTATGGACAGGGAAAGTTCATGGTCTATAACGGGACGAATATGCAATCTGCAATGAACAGAGGACTGATTGCTGGTGGCATCAGTTTGCTGAATCAAGATTTCATGTACCCCATTTTCAATATGAAAATCACGTATATTGACGATTTTCCCGCTCCCTTTCGCCAGGGAATCGAGCCGAGTATTTACCGCGAGTACCGCAAAGATATTCCCAGCTTCTTCCGGGATGTGTGGTGGCCCGACATGATCAAGCTTGCTGCCGATTACGATGTGACCTACACGGGAGCTATTATCAAGACCTACAATAACCGAGTTGCCTCCCCCTTCACAGATGAGGAAGGAACGGATTCGAACAATCTGATTACGTACGGCAGGGATTTGTTGAAGTTGGGTGGCGAATTGGGCATCCACGGATACAATCATCAATCGCTGGTTACCGATCAAGCGACGGCAAGCCATTACGAGTATAAGGCTTGGCCTGATGAAGCAAGCATGGCTGAGTCACTTGCATACCTGGACGATTATATCAAGAAGGTCTTCTCTTCATATGACATACAGGTGTATGTTCCGCCTTCCAACGTGTTGGGACAGGAGGGACGTCGAGCGCTGAAAAAGTCCTTCCCTGATCTGAGAGTCATTGCCTCCTTGTATGCAGAATCAGACAGCACGCACGAATACATTCAGGAGTTTTCCGTGGCCGAAGATGGCATGGTAGAGCTGCCGCGAATTACCTCAGGATACAGTCGTACAGACATTCATGATTGGTACGTAGCGAATGCGATCACATCCATCGGTGTTTTTTCTCATTTTGTTCATCCAGACGATGTGTTGGACAAGGAGCGAAGCAATAACAAGTCGTGGCCGGAATTGGTAAAAGACTTTCAGCTCATGCTGGAAGAGCTTTACCAGCAGTATCCATGGCTGCGCAGCCAGACTGCTTCCGAAGCTGCAACAAGCCTTGAGAGCTATTTGAAGACGGATGTGTATATCGCGCATACGGATAAAAAAATGACAGGCTACATGAACGATTTCTCCGGCGAAATGTATTTCATCTTGCGGACAAACAAAAAAATGACGAACTTAGTAAATTGCACGGTAGAAAATATAGAGGAAGGCACCTATCTCGTACATGCAACGGGTGCGAAATTTGAAATAGGACTGGAAGAGTAAGCCATGAAAATTTGTCTGATTGCCGAAGGATCTTACCCTTATATTACGGGGGGTGTCTCTAGCTGGATTCATTCCTTAATCGCTAGCATGCCAGAGGATGAGTTTATCATTTATGCGATTGGTGCAGAAGAGAAAAACAGGGGGAAATATGTCTACCAGCTCCCCGCGAATGTGGTGGAAATCAAAGAGGTATTTCTGGATGCCTATCTCAAAGAAGAGGCCGCACCGGGCAAGCGTCTGGGTCTGACTGAGGATGAGCAGCGTGCGTTGCTTTCGTTGCTCGATGGCACCAAGGGCGACTGGCTTGCTCTTTTTTCCGTGTTGTCGGGGAGTAAGGTGCCATCTGTTGCCGAGTTGCTTACAAGCAAGGACTTTTTCGAGGTAATCCAGCGGCTTTGCGAGCAAAAATACCCGCAAATTCCTTTTACCGAAATGATCTGGATGATTCGCTCCATGGTGCTGCCGTTATGTCTGGTCATTCAGAACGGCATGCCGCAAGCAGATTTGTATCACAGTGTTTGTACGGGATATGGCGGTGTAGCAGGGAGTCTCGGAAAGTATCTGCATGCAAAGCCGTTTTTGCTGACGGAACATGGAATCTATACCCGCGAGCGGGAAGAAGAAATTATCAAGGCAAACTGGATCAAGGGTCACTTTAAAGATATTTGGATCGATTATTTTCATAATCTTTCTGCGTGTGCCTACTCCTACGCGGATGAGGTAGTCACGTTGTTTGAGCGAAACAAGGAAATCCAGATCGAGCTAGGCTGTGATCCTTCCAAAGTATCCGTGATCCCAAACGGTGTGAAAGTGAGCGACTATGCAGACATCGTGGAGGAACAAAATAACGACGCAATAACAATTGGCGCTGTCGTCCGCGTGGTACCCATCAAGGATATTAAAACAATGCTGCAAAGCTTCGGACTCGTCAAAGAACAAGTGCCACACGCACGCTTTGTCATTATGGGCCCGACGGATGAAGACGAGGAGTACTACACAGAATGCCTGCAATTGGTCGACAGCCTACAGCTTGAGGATGTTACGTTTACGGGTGCGGTCAATGTGAAAGAGTATCTCGGAAAAATGGACATGCTTGTTTTGACCAGCATCAGTGAAGGCCAACCACTCGTCATTTTGGAAGGAATGGCATGCAGAAAGCCCTTTGTCACAACGGACGTGGGAAGCTGTCGGGAATTATTGTACGGCAATGGTGACAACTATGGCAACGCAGGGATAACGGTACCCGTCATGCATTTTACCCAAATTGCCCAAGCGATGATTACGTTGTGTCAAAACGAGCCATTGAGACGGCGTATGGGCAGAAGCGGTTTCCAGAGAGTGTCGGCTATTTACACACATGAGAACTTCTTGGCGGGATATCGCAATATGTATCGGAAATACGAGGTGTAAGAAACATGGCGGGCATTGGCTTTGAACTGAAGAAAATGTTTCGGAATAAAGGGTATTTGTCCAGTGTGAAGGCGTATGCATTTTCTTCGTTGGTCACAGTCGGACCGATGCTGATTTGTATGGTAATGATTACGGTGCTACAGCAAATCCTTCTTCAATTGAATGTCAGCTATTTGGAGCGAATGTCATTTCTAGCTGCAGTCGTTTATGCATTCGTGTTTTCGCTGTTGATTACCTGCGGCTTTTCCATGGTCATTTCTCGGTATATTGCGGACAAAATTTACTTGCGTGAGTACAACGACATTATTTCTTCCTTGTATGGAGTTATCGCTGTTTGCCTGGGCTTGGGGGGAATTCTCGGCGTTGCTTTTTACTGGCTCGCGCCTTTGCCGACTGGCTTTAAGCTCGTAGCCTACCTTCTTTTTGTGGAACTGATCGTCGTATGGCTGCAATCTGCTTACTTGTCTGCATTAAAGGATTACATGCGCATCATTCGCGGGTATTTGGCGGCTGTTGCCGTTACGCTTCTGGCTGCGTTTCTGCTGTTGAATCTGACTGAAGCGGAAAAAGGAATCGCGATGCTGATTTCTTTGGATCTTGGCTTCTTTACGATGATCGTTCTGTCCATGATTCATCTGGAGAGCTATTTCCCCAAACGGGAGAGGAACTACTTTGATTTCCTAAAGTACGTGAAAAAATACCCAAGTCTGCTAGGTGTGGGTCTTTTTTGCTCTCTCGGCTTCTATGTGCACCATTTTATTTACTGGCTGGGAAGTCCGCTGCAGGAGGTCGTTGCGGATACTTACGTGATTGCGCCTTTTTATGACGTGCCTGCGTTCTACGCCTCCTTGAGCATATTGCCTACGATGGTCATGTTTGTTGTATCTGTGGAGACAGCTTTTTACGAGAAGTATCGAGCGTATTACGGAACAATATTGGGCACAGGCTCGGTCCAGGATATCAAGCGGGCAAAAACAGACATGGTCCAAACATTGATGCAGGAGCTCAGCTTCATGATGGAAGTGCAGCTGTTCTTTTCCTTCGTCGCACTGGCTCTGGGAATTACGCTGCTCCCGCACATCGGTTTTACGTCCGATCAGATTGAGCGGTATAACATTCTGGTCATCGCGGGATACTTGTACGCTGTTATGTTTGTAATCGTGCTGATGCTGCTCTATTTTGACGATCGGAAGGGAGCGCTTGCGGTGACAACCTTATTTCTCGTCAGTACGGTTCTCATCACCATAGCGATGCTGCCCCTTCAGAACTACGGCTTTTCATTTTTTATTGCTTCGTTTCTTGCACTGGTAGCCGGTCTCAGCAGGCTAATTTATTACTTGAAAAATATCGATTATTACACCTACTGTCTACAGCCACTCTTTGTCAAAGGAAAGCGAATGGAATAGGTGGGTATGTATGGATTGGGGAGGACTTGGGTTGAAGAAAAAACGATTCATGCTGAGCCTGCTCGCAGCATTGGGAGTTGTCACGGCTGGTTGTACACAGGATGCGTCAGAACAGTCAGTGTCAGACAACCCGCCAGCAACGAGTCAGGCGGCGCCAACTCAGCAGATGAACGAGGGTCTGATTGAGAATAGAAGCGTATACGATCAGGATGTTGATGGGAGCATCATCCATTTATATGTGACGGTAGTCAACGAAGAAAATTCGAAACTGGAGACGACCACCTTTACGCAACTCAATTTAGCTCCTAGCGGACGAAATGAAAAGGGAGAAGATCTCCAGGCCAAAGTCATTTTGCAGGAAGGAACGGCGGAAGGGCCAGCTCAGGGGTACTTTGGTTTTGGCGATACGAGAGCGAACGGAACGATTGAGCTGCGGGGGGAATCGAGCCGAAGAGCGGAACAAAAATCGTACAAAATCCGTTTGTTCGACAGCGCTGGATACTGGCGGGATCAACGCAACATCAACTTAAGCAAGCACAAGTCTGACATGACGCGTGTTCGACAAAAGCTTAGCTTTGATTATTTCGAGCAGATGCCGAATATGACCAGTTTGCGGACGCAGTTCGTTCAAGTGAAAATCAAGGATTTGACAAAAAAAAATCCGGACCGGGACTTTGTTGATTACGGTTTGTTCACTCAAATTGAACAGCCGAACAAAACATTTTTGCAGGCGCATGGATTGGACCGGAACGGAAATTTGTACAAGGCAATTGATTTCGAGTTCCACCGCTACGAGGATCAAATCAAGCTGGCAACCGATCCTACCTACGACAAGAAAGCATTTGAGAAAATTTTGGAGATCAAAGGCAGCGAGAACCATGAAAAGCTCATTGCCATGCTGGAGGATCTCCACAATCCTGCGATCAATGCGCAAGACTTTTTGGACAAGCATTTTGATCGGGAGAACTATTATACCTGGCTGGCATCCAACCTGTTGATGGGGAATCACGACACGGCTGTTCACAATTTTTACTTATACAGCCCGAGCAACTCGAACAAGTGGTATTTCCTCCCGTGGGACTATGACTCATCGTGGGGATTTTTTGAAGAAGAGCTCAAGCGCAGTCCGGAAAAAGGACTCGGTCCATGGCAGTTTGGCCTCTCCAACTACTGGGTGTCGAACCTGCACCGCCGCATCTTCAAAGACCCGGAAAACATCAAGGCGCTAAACGAAAAGGTTGAGGAAGTCAGTAAGATCATTACGAAGGAGCAAACGGAAAAATACTTGAAGAGCTATTATCCGATTGTGAGCAAATACGTGCTGCAACAACCTGATTTATATAATTTGCCGTTGGATGTCTCCTATTTTCACAAGGAGCAAGCACTTCTCTCTGGTGAACCGGAGCGTAACAAAAAGAGATACTATGAACGCCAAGAGAATCCGATGCCCTTTTTTATGGGGGAGCCAAGAAAAGAAGGGGACAAGCTCGTCTTTAGTTGGGACCATTCCTATGACCTGCAAGGAGATGATCTGACCTACGACTTTGCCGTCAGCTACGATCCTGCTTTTACGAAGATACATGCGCAGGCGAAGGGGCTGACAGGGGTTGAATACGCGATAAAAGATCCGGGAAAAGGCCGCTTTTTTTGGCGCGTGATTGTAAGGGACAGCAAAGGGAATACACAGACGGCATTTGACAGGGTCGAGCCGGAGGATGCGATTTATCATGGGGTGAAGGAGTTCGTATTGAAATGAAAGGAATACAGAGCACGGGCATCCAACTCGGCAACAAGCGATTGCGGCATGAGTTGAAGTATTATCTTCGGCTGAGTCATTACGAGCCGCTGCGGCAGAAATTGCGGTTAATCGCAACTCCTGACCCCTATTCTGTGAGTGAGGAAGGATATCATATCCGCAGCTTGTATTTTGATGACTATCACGACACGGCTCTCTATGAAAAAAACTACGGGGTTTTTCAAAGAAAGAAGTACCGCATCCGTATCTACAACAAAAGTGATGCGGTCATTAAGATGGAGCGGAAGAGCAAGTTTGGCGGGTACATTTGTAAAGAATCAGCGTCGATCACGCGAGAGGAGTATGAACTGATTTTGGCAGGCGATGTTGAGTTTTTGCAAGAGACGGAAAGTGCTGTGCTGCGGGATTTTTACTTGTCGTGCAAAAACCATCTGTTTCGGCCGCGCGTTATTACGGATTACGTTCGAGAGGCGTATTTGATGAGAGAAGGGAATGTCAGGATTACGTTTGACAAGTACTTGAAGGCAAACGTCAATTCCCTTGATATATTTGACGAGCACATCATGATGGTGAGAGCCATTCATCAGCCCATGATGATCATGGAAGTGAAATACGATCACTTCCTGCCATTCAATATTAGACATTTGCTACAAAACCTGAGTAATCAGCGATCGGCTATCTCCAAATACGTCATTTGCAGAGAGGAGACCAAAAAGTACTATAATCTTTAGGGTGAGGAGAAGTCGGGAAACTATGGATACTACCAATACCATTAATTTTCAAGATATCATCAAAAAAAGTGTCTTAAAAATGGACCAATTCGCCAGCATCTCGATCATCGATACCATCATCGGTCTTGTGCTGTCGGGATTGCTTGGTTTGTTCATCTACTATATTTACAAGAAAACGTTTCGTGGCGTCGTTTATACACACACCTTTAACATCACGCTGGTGGCGATGGCGATGCTTACTTGCCTGATTATCATGACGATTAGCACGAATATCGTGCTCTCACTCGGGATGGTCGGCGCGTTGAGCATTGTGCGGTTCCGTACCGCTATCAAAGACCCGTTGGATATTGTCTTCATGTTTTGGTCGATCTCGGTAGGTATTGCGACTGGAGCGGGTGTGTACCCTGTCTCCGTCCTGGGATCACTGGTGGTAGCTGCTGTCATCGTCGTATTATCCAAGCGGCAAATGAAAGATGTTGCTTATCTGCTCATTATTAACTATCACGATCAAGCCAACGACGGGGTCAAATACCAGTTGAACAAGCTAAAATACACCCTGAAGTCAAAGACAGTCAACAAAGAGATCGTCGAATTGATTGTGGAAGTAAAAATCAAAGGAGATAATACGGCATTTGTTCAAGATATCTCAGAGGTAGAAGGTGTGAAAAACGTATCATTGGTAAGCTACGATGGCGATTATGCACCATAAATGATTCTGCAAAAAAATCCCTATCTGACGACTCCTTAACAGGCTGTCAGGAAGGGATTTTTCTTTGATTTTATTAATCTCGTACTTGAACCTTGCCTAGTGTGTATCTTCCGTCCGCTCTTTTTCCTTCCATGGCAAGTTGAATGCCCGGCTCTTCCGTATAGGGATCGAGGATCGCTACACAGAGTGTGTATGTTCCTTCTGGAAGATCATCCGGGATTTCCAAGCTTTGCTTGACGGTTTTCTTGCCAGGAAGCCATTTGCGGATGTCTTCATCCGTTTTTGTCTTGGTTACGATCTCGCCATCTTCATCCGCGAGTGACAGTTCGAGAATCCACGGGAAATAAAAAGGAGCAACACCGCGGTTTTGCCAATCCATCGTCACAGCGAGGCTGTCTCCGGGCTCGACTGCTTTGGCATGTGTCTCTTTGGTGATGGAGAAGCGGTAGCCAATCGTGTTTAAAAAGCGATCCAAATATTCTTGTTGCTCGCCGTCTTTTTCGAATCGTGCGGGTGTATTCGGGCCAAGCCAGCTAATATGCGAAGCTTTGGCTTGTGAGATTACCTGGTTAATTGAGGAGCGATCAAAGTAGCTGCTTAACGAGTCGGATGGGGAGAACTCTCCACCGCTTGGTGCGTACTTCCAAAAGTCAGGCATGGCAGGCATTTTCTCTTTGGTAAGCCAGGATACATAGCCCTTCTGTATCCATGACAGGTAACTGTCTGTATCTTCTTTGTTGCCGAACATGTCGTTAAACAGGCCAAGCTTATATTGTTTGGAGATAGGGTGTGGTCTGCGCATCAGCAGCATCGGATCAGCGAAGTTGTCCAAGTAAGGTTGTACGTACTGATCGGTAATTTCCGATGCAGGGAAAGGGATAGACGTATCGGTGTGCCATTCTCCCCAGTGACCGAGGCTTCCGAGTTCAATGAAAGCGATACGTGGGTCATCCTTGTAGCGCTCCCCCAATGCGTCTATTAACTGTTTGTGATACTTGATGATAAGCGGATTGCTATAGTTTGGGCTGTAGCCTTTGCCATAGTCGTTTCGATACCACTCACCATCATCAAACCCATTATCGTCCCCGCCGATTTCGTTATAGAGCCAATCGGGTATCTCCATGTCCGATTTCTTATCTGGGAGGTCCATGATGATACGGAGGATGAACTTGACATCTTTTTCTGTCCACTCTTCGAAACGAATCGCATCCTCGACTTCATCAAATGCATAGTCGCCTTTTGTTGGCTCGAGCATTCTCCACGTAATATTGGCATAGACGAGAGTGTGGTCCTGGTCATTATTACTCATCCGTGAATCTGGCGCCAGCCCCATATACGGGTTATGCAACACATCTTGGATTTGCTTCGGTGAATAGGTAGCCGTTCCATAACTGGATGCGGCAGCAGAGGAAGGGAGAATGCAAAAAGCAGCGAGAAGTACACTGTATAAGCCGCAAATTCTGATCTTCATGAGTACCCCCTAGATAAAGTGAGAGAATTATTGCTTTTGTTCTGTCTCCTGTTTCCATATGTGATACCACGTCGTTATATGTTCGTTTGCAGCAGTGCCGAGCTCAAGCTCCCAACGAGAGGTTAAGAGATGGTACTGTTCTTCTACAGCAGCATGATTATCCAAGGAAGCGTACAATTGCATCAAGATCATGTAGCTGTCCTCTTCTAACGGATGCAAATGCTGAATGCGCTGATTGACGTTGATCGCCTCTTGTACTCTGCCGTGGCCCAAATAGAAGCTGCTCATTGTTTTCGCGAGCTGAAGCCACATTCTGCGGAGCCTTTCTCGCTCATACTCTGCCCATAAATAGTCGTAGTCTCCGAAATAATCGCCCGCATACGTCGCGAGCACTTTCTCATACTCCTGCATACTAGCAAGAGAAAGGAGCGGTAGTTGTTTGAGGCGATTCTCCCATTCTTCCACATCGATCGTGGCCGAATCAATCGTCAGCTTATAACCGCCTTCTAAATTGCCTTTGTTGATCGATATCGTCTGGAGACCATAGCGTTTCAAGGTTTGCCGGATGAGGTAAATCGTCGTATACAGCTGGGTTACGCCTTTGCTTCCATCATAATCCGGCCACAAAAGCTCGATCAGCGAATCTTTGTCGATCATCTTGTTACGGTGATGCAACAAATACGCAAACAGCTCGCGAGCTTTATTCGTACGCCACTTGATCTCTTGCGGCTCCTGATTCGGCTGGTGAAACAAAATACTATTAAAGCATTGGATGGAAACGACTGATTCTGCTTTAACAGGCGCGGCTTCTTGCGCGGACTTGATTCTCTCACGCAAACGGTCCATTGTCTTTTGCAAGCGTTGAAGTTGTACAGGCTTCATGATGTAATCCAGCGCACACAGCTCAAAAGCATCGACGGCGTACTTATCGTACCCCGTGACAAAAACGATCTCCGGGGAGTTATCGATTCCTTGCAGACGTTCTCCGATCTCCAGACCACTGATGCGCGGCATATTAATATCCAAAAATACGACATCTGGTTGAAGGGATATTGCTTGGTCGATCGCTTCGAGAGGATTGGTGTAGGCTCCGACTACCTTAACGCCGCCAACATCTTTTTCCAGCAATCGTTGCAGATGCATCAAGGGTAGTTGCTCGTCGTCTACCAATAAGGCTCTCATCCACTGTCTCTCCTTCAAAAAACGATAAAATACAACAGATTGTCTTGCGAAACTGATTTGTTCATACTTTCTACTCTATCATCAAAAGAGAGGTTATCCAAATCTTTACGGTGGAAGGAAGTGTGAATTTTTTAGCGAATTACGGTGAATTGCGAATAGGGTGATAGTGTACTCAAGATGCGGTAATGGGTTCAACGCTAAAAAGGAGGGGTGGAAGATGCCTTTTGGTCTTTACGTCATTCTAATTATTTTCAATTCTATTTTGACAATATTGGTATGCCCGGGATTTTTTCGAAAGTGGAAAGAACTACGAAAAAAAATGCTCTTTTACCGGCTAGTCGCAACTGGTTTTGCAATCGTATGGTTCTGGATCATTATTTTGTACCAAACCATTGTTTATATCACGTAATCGCAAAGGAAAGCATGATGATTCGCTACAAAAAGTAGGGATTGTCATGCTTTTGTATTTTTCTTCGCCTGGGTCTCCTCCACTGTCAACTTCAGAACAAGCTCCAACTCATCAAACGAGACAAACCGGGCTTGTCGGAACACTTCTTTTCCGTCCATAAACAGCAGGATCGCCGGAGCAGTAAATACAAGAAACTCACCGGAAAGATTAGGCATTTTTTCCATGGATGCAACCATACTTTTCACTTGTGGGTATTGTTTCAGCAGTTCTACCGTTCTTGCGTAGGTGACATCGCACACACCGCAGTTTGCCGTTTTAATGAACAGCAGGCTGAGGGGATGGCCCTCGATGTCTGTAAGCAGTTCAGTCAGTTCTACATAATCCTGCACGGTTCTCCACCTCTTGTTTCGTTGTCCTCACACTTTACCATCAGCTTAACCTACGATTCGACAGATTGAAAAGGAAAAACGTCCCGCACAATCTCAGGAAAAAAGAATATGGAAGCGGTTTCCATTAAAATACCCCAAAAAAATTGGGTATTTTTGCAACAATCTTCAAAAATCCTCCGTCTGTAATGGTGAATTTTTCCTAAAAAGCAGGAAGGAGGACATATGGTGTTATCCATGTATGTCATCATTCCCATTCTTTTCGTAATGGCAGTCGCTATGTATACCGACCTACGCAGTCGTCTCATTTACGACTGGCTGACGCTTCCAGGAATCGTTTATTTTCTCCTTGTGCATGCGTACCTTCATCCGGAAAAATGGCTAACCTATGCGATAGGAGCTATCATGCTGGGCGGAATCTCACTGATTATGGCGGTGATCAGTAAAGGGCAGATGGGCGGAGGAGATATCAAGCTGCTGGCTCTGGTGGGAGCGGCGGTTGGATGGCAAGCGGGATTGGTCGTACTCATGCTTACGTATTTGCTCGCGGGAGTCAGTGTACTTCCTATGTGGGTCATATCCAAGATGACGGGCAGAATGAAGGTTGGCCGAGAGATACCACTGGCGCCATTTATCGCTGGCGGAACCAGTCTGATGCTGGTCATGGTCATGTATTACTAGTCTTTTTCTCATAAGGATGTCGATTCGCAATCTTGGTAATAAAACGACAAAGTATGACACATGAATGGATTTTTCAAAAAAGAGAGGGAATCTTCAGATGTTGGAATCAAAACGTAGAGCAATCATCTTCCTTGTATTATCGTTCCTACTTGCTGCTCTGGCGGGCTTTCTGTTTTTGCAAAAAATCAAGGATCTGAACGCGCAGCTTGGCGAGATGGTGGAAATTTACGAGGCAAATGCAGACATTCCATCTCGGGCACTGATTCAACCCGACCAATTGACGGTAAGGGAAATCCCGAAAAAGTACGCGGATGATTCGTATGTGATCGATAAAGCCAGTTTGAAAAATCAAGTCACGATTGTCCCTTTGTCGAAGGGGGATATCATTACGAAAAACATCATGAAGCCAGCGAACGTTGTTCGGGATGAGAACAACAGGCTCGTGACGGTATTTTCATCGAATAATATCGTCTTCGACCAGGAGTTGGAAGCGCTAGACCGGGTCGACATCATCATCTCGCATGAGGTGAGTGGAAAGCCCGTAACGGAAGTGTTCATGAAAGACGTGCCGGTCGCCATGGTAGCGAAATCGGAGAACAGCTTCAAGGGCGTGGCTTTGGAACTGCCGTTTGAGGAAGCGCCGAAATTCATTCACCAGCAGCATTACGCCCAGATGGTTCGCATTTTGAAAGCGAATGTGGGCAAAGGAGACTTGGGCATTCCTGATCCGTTTGTGGAGCCTACGCCGGAACAGACGAAAACGCCTGGCAAACCAGCTGACGCCAAGCCTGGGACACCAGCAGTAACGCCACCTGCGGCACAGCCTGCCGGACTGCCCGCCGCCGTCCAGAAACCACCAGCGGCTCCGGTTCAGCCACAAAGCAAACCAACTTCGGTACCACCGCAGCCAACTAATCAACCACCGAAAACCGGAGGGTAAGTCATGAACAAAGATATGAAAATTCTCGTCGTTGCGGATTACGACTCTGTAAAAGACATGCTGAGGGAAATTCTGTCCGCTTACGAGCAAGTACGATACACGACTTCTATCGAAGTGAAAAAAGAAATTGACCGTATTGGACCCGATGTCGTTTTGCTCGTGCAGCCGGAAGACGGAGCAGGAGTAGAGCTGGTGCAGTATATACAAGGCGAGCTGCCGGAGGGCATTGTCATTTATCTCACGGAAAGACAGGATTTTGTCTTGCTGCGAGATGTCGTCCGTGCGGGTGCGGTTGAATACATCGTCATGCCTGATGAGCTGAATCTTTTGTCTGATCGTCTCGACAAAATATCCGATCTATCCCTAATCAAACAGAGAAAAAAGGGTGCGGATGTATGCGGCAAGGCTTTTGTGCGAGGACGAGGGAAGGTGTACTCCTTTTACAGCGGAAAAGGGGGAAGCGGGCGAACACAGCTGGCAACTGGCTTTGCGCAAGCATTGAAGCTGGAATCTACGGCAAGTGTGCTGCTCATCGACCTCAATCTCCAATACGGCGGTGTAGAAACCTTCTTGTCGTTTGAAAACAACCGTACATTGGGCGATCTGATGCCCGTTATGGACGAAATCAACGAATTTCATATTCGCAACGTGGCGCAGAGGGAGAACTATTCCAAGCTGGAGGTGCTGGTCAGTCCGCGGGATGCCGAGACAGCCGAGAATATGTCCGAAGCCTTCGTCACCAGGCTGATCCGCGCCAGTCGTCGCAGTTATGACTTTGTCATTCTCGACCTGCCAACGCATATGAATGAGCTAACCTTTGCCGCTTTGTCAGAGTCGGACATGATTTACTACGTGATGAATCTTGACACACCGTCCGTTCAAATTTACCGACTCGTGGAAGACTTGTTCAGACGTCTTCGGATTGATACGGCAGGCAGGCTCGAAGTGATCGTCAACCAGGTGGGACGGGATAACGAACTGAACGTATCGGATTTGAAAGGGTTATTCAACGCTCCGATTACTGCTGAAATCAGCAGAGATCATCAAGGAGTGCAAGCGGCCGTCAATCAAGGCCGACCATTGCAAAAAGAACCGAATGAGAAGAAGCTCTCTCCGGCTGCGAAAGACATCAGAAAATGGGTACTCAAGAAACTGTCATAAAGGTGGGAGTTAGATGGCTTTATTCCGACGCAAGCAAGAGCAGACAGCGCCAGGGGATGAGGCAAAGCAGACGACACTCGCTGCCACACTAGCAGCTCCTTCCTTCAATCCGTATATTGACGAACTGGCTGAGCATTACAAGACCCGACTCTTACGTGAGACCAACCTGGAGAGACTGACTAGTCTACGTTCAGATGAGATGCGTCTCGCGATCGAACGTCTCGTATCCCAATACATGTCGGAAGAGAAAGTAGTCATTCCACGAAATGAAAAGGACATACTGCTGACTCGTCTGATCAATGAATCAGTGGGGCTTGGGCCGCTCGAACCGCTGCTCGCAGACCCGGAAATCACGGAAATCTCGATTAATGGGCACAGCCTTGTTTACGTTGAGAAGCGGGGAAGGCTCGAGTTGACCGATTTGAAATTTCGCGATGAGGAACATTTGCGGCATATTGTAGACAGGATTGTCGCACCGCTCGGCCGCCGAATCGACGAAAGCTCACCGATGGTCGACGCCCGATTGAAGGACGGAAGCCGCGTGAATGCGGTCATCCCTCCGATCAGTCTGAATGGGACACTCGTTTCGATTCGTAAATTCCGCAAAGAGCCGTATTTAATGGATGACCTGATGCAGTTCGGTTCCTTCAGCGAACCGATGTCCCAGTTTATTCAAGCCGTAGTGGAAGCCAAAATGAACGTCCTGATCTCAGGCGGTACGGGGAGCGGTAAGACGACGTTGCTCAATGCGACAGCAAAAGCCATTCCTCACTATGAACGTGTCATCACGATTGAGGATTCGGCCGAGCTGAAGCTGACTCACCCCAACTGTATTGGCATGGAGGCACGCCCACCCAATATGGAGGGAACAGGAGAAGTCACCATTCGCCAGCTCGTGCGAAACTCCCTGCGGATGAGGCCAGACCGAATCATCGTCGGGGAGGTACGGGGTGCGGAAGCATTTGACATGCTGCAGGCAATGAATACGGGACATGAAGGATCGCTCACCACGGTACACGCCAATTCACCGCAGGATGCCTTCAACCGTTTGGAAGGGATGGTCGTCATGGCTGGGATGGATTTGCCCTCCACGATCGTCCGTGAATATATTGTCAGCGCACTGGATATCATCGTCCAGGTCACACGTCTGTCTGACGGAACGCGGAAAATCGTTTCCATTTCAGAAGTGGTGAAAACCGAAGACAAACGGGTAGAGGTCAACGAGATTTTTCGTTTCCAGCGAAAGGGAATCGGCGCAAAAGGAGAAGTGCTTGGCTACTTTACGGCAACCGGAGTGATCCCGCGGTGCTTGGAGAGGCTCCAAGTATTTGGAATCAATCTCGACGAATCCATGTTCAGGGCGGAAGGAGGGAAGCAGCGTGACCATGCCTATTCTGTTTAGTCTTGCGGTGTTGTTTGGTATCTGGGGCCTCTATGAATATCTCGGTTACCGGGCCAAGAAGACCGAATGGAAAAAGAAAGCAGAAGAATGGTTTGAGGTGAAGGGCAAACGAAAAAGCGTCGTCATCGTCTGGGGGGACAAATTCGACCAGACGCTTTATGCCAAAGAAATACAAAAAAAGCTGATCAAAGCGAATTTCCCTCTGGCGCCCTCCGAGTTTTACGGAATTTTGATTGTAGGGACGATGGGACTCGCTTTCTTACTCAGTAATGTGGTGAATATTCCCTTTCCTTACAACATCATTATTGGTGCAGCGGTGATGTATCTCATACAGAACGTGTTGTTCTTTGTAAGACGAAATAAGTACCAGGAGCGGTTGAATGAACAGCTGTCCGAGGTGTGCCGCCTTTTGGCAAACTCACTGCGGGCAGGCCTTACGCTCTCGCAGGGGATCACGCTTGTTGCGAAAGAGATGAATTACCCTGCTGGCGAAGAGTTCAGCCGTATGGCGCGCGAGCTGCAGCTTGGTGTTAGCTTTGACCGGGCGCTCTCTGACATGGAAAAACGGATACCGACGCGGGATTTCCGTATCTTTACTGCTACGCTGTTGATTCAACGGCGCGCAGGGGGGAATTTGAGCCAAGTGCTGCAGGAAATGGCGGAGACATTGGAGGATCGCCGCATTGTGAATCAGGAGATCAAGACCATGACGGCAGAACAGCGATACGTCTCCATTTTGGTGCCGATTATGCCTATTGCCCTGGTACTGATGATGAACATGATGAACGAAGGCTTCATTGATCCGTTGTTTTCCGGATTTGGTCTTTTTCTTCTGGGGTTGTTCGTAATCGGAACTCTCCTGTCCTATATCCTCGTAAAGAAAGTGACCAACATAAAGGTGTGAAAACATGGATGCTCTCATAATTACATGCGTGTTCTTGTTTCTCTTGCTGTTCGCCATCTGTCTGAAGGAGTGGTATCGCTACTCCATCGAGAAGCAAAAACTGCTCACACATGTCCATGAGGTGACCGGACACAAAAACTACGGAGTGCGCAAGAAGGAAACTTCATCCGAACGCCTGGTCAAACGCCTGCTTCGGTATGGAGACGACTATGCGGTCATGGGTCAGCGCATCAACTTTTTTAGTGAGTCACATGAGGTTGAGGACTGGCTCCTGAAGGCTGGACGCCCGTTAGATTTGACAGTTGCCCAATTTCAAGGAGTCAAAATATTTATGGCTTTGCTCGGTATCATTGCCGGCACGCTGTTTTTCATTCTTGGCTTTCCCTTGTCGCATCTGGGCCTGATCGCATGGCCGTTGGTTGGATACTTTCTGCCCATCCTTCTGCTGAAGAACAAAGCCCGGGATCGTCAAAATCAGCTTCGTTATGACCTGCCGGAATTTCTCGACACCGTAAGCGTCACCCTGCAAGCGGGGGTAAGTCTCGATCAGGCATTGCGCGAAGTCATCAAGTTTTTTGACGGACCGATTCGGGAAGAGTTTTCCCGTTTCAATCAAGAGCTGGATCTGGGTGTACAGAGGGAAAAGGCGTATGAACAACTGCTTCGACGCAACGATAATCCGGAGTTTCAAATGCTGATCAAAGCGCTCATTCAGGGGATGCGCCTGGGAGTACCGATTGCCGTCACGTTCAAGGCACAAGCCGAAAACATGCGAAGAATCCGGAAAGAGCTGATCAAGGAAAAGGCGGCCAAGGCGTCGCCGAAAGTAACCCTGATCACCACGTTTGTCGTGACTCCTACAGCGATTATCCTGATTGGCGGTTTGATGGTATTGAATATTTTAGAGAACCTCGATTTGTTCTCTGGCATCATGCCATAATGTATGTTTTGACTTTATGGGAGGTGATGCCCGTCACAAAGATGGGATGAGTAATGTGAACAATGTGCCTTATCAAATTCATTTTAACCATGAGGGGAGAAGATTTTTTATGAAAACCATGATGCAAAAACTGTATGTAAAAGTCCAAGGAGCTCTGCATAATCAGAAAGGTGCTCAAGCCATTGAATGGATCGCGCTGGCAGGTGTGGTGATCGCCGTGTTTGGAGCAGTAATCACTTACTTCAAAGGTAATCCTGACGGTGTAGGAAAATCAATTGGTGAAACGCTTGGCAATATCATCGGAGACTTGGATGGGAAGTAATCTGAGTGAATGCTGTTTGGTTACAAACATTGGAAAAGTTGGCGGTGAAGGGCTTTCCTTCACCTCCACTCATACATAGTAAATCTGTAAGAAGCAGGAGGTAGCAGTCGATGAGACTTGTGAAGGGATTTATTGCGGCCGTCCTCCTTATTAGCCTGCTAACGGCGTGTTCACAAGAGGCAGGAAATCAACCGGAAACTCCACAGACCACGGATGGGCAGCCACCCTCTGTTCCATCAGGCACAGAAACACAACAGCCTCCAGACAACACTGGTGAAACGAACACCGAGATGAGCAGAGAAGAAAAAATAAAAGCGTTGGAGGCAATGGTAAAGGCTGGCCCCCTGCTAAAACGGGAAACAACAGAGGATTTTTTGAACACTCCTCCTGGGCTTTTTGCGGGGAAGTCGTATGACGACAACAAGGAAGAGATAGAAACGGAATTAAAGAAATTGCCTTATATTGAAAATCCAGACGAAGAAATCACGAATCTGTATTACCTTGCCCTCTTAGGTTTGTTCGCGGAGAGCTATCCCGATCCGCAACAAATTATTGATGACATGAAGATGGATTATTTCGGAAGTCCGGAAATCGAAGATCCTCGCTACCAGTACAAGGAAAACTACAATGTGGAGATTATTCTTGACGCAAGTGGCAGCATGGGTGCAATGGCGAACGGCAAGACAAGGATGGATGCTGCCAAAGATGCTATCAAAGCCTTTGCTGAATCATTGCCGCCACAGGCCAATGTGGCTCTGCGCGTATACGGACATAAGGGCAGCGGGAAAGAGTCGGATAAAGCGCTCTCCTGCGGCAGCAGTGATTTGGTATACGGAATGCAGCCTTACAACAAAGAAAAACTGCGGAGTTCCTTGAATCAGTTTCAGCCTGCGGGATATACCCCGATTGCCTACTCCTTGCAGGAAGCAATGAAGGATTTGAGCAAATTTTCAGGGGACAAAAACACCAATATGATTTACCTGGTTAGCGACGGAATCGAAACATGCGGCGGAAACCCCGCCGAAGCAGCAAAACAACTTTCCCAATCAGCGATTACACCGATTATTAACGTAATTGGTTTTGGCGTGGACGGCCCAGGGCAGCAACAGCTAAAAGAAGTGGCCAAGGCAGCAGGAGGTCGCTACGTACTGATTCAGGATCAAAAAGAACTACAGGAAGAATTCAATCGTGGGAAAGAGATTGCAGACAAATGGAAAAAGTGGAAAGCAGATGCGTCCTATCAGGCTTTTGACACGCGCATATCACGTAAGACAGACATCAGTTCGTTCGCAGCAGACTGGAGAATCATTGCTGGCGATGAAAGCTACAATATGAATTCTGCCATTACGACCATGGGTGCGGATGACATGATTCCGGATGAACTCGCCAATCGTCTCCGAACCATGAAGGACGAACAGAAGGATATGGCCAAGAAAAAGGCGGACGAATTGGAGGACTTTCTGGATTCCTTGAACGATAAGTCCTATAAGGAAACCGTGAATGCGATCAACCAGAAGTTTGCGCAGAATACGAAAACGAACTAAAGTCGAAATCTCCAAAAGGAGGTTTGTGAAGTGAGGAAATGGATTAGAGGCCCAATTGCAGCGGCTACCTTTGCTTTTCTGATTCTTTTGATGAATCTGCTTCCACTTGCGGCTCTGGCATCATCTGTTAACCTGCAAGCGCCGGATTACAATGCGCCAAATTGGCAGCAACCGAACATACAGGCGCCAAACTGGGAACAGCCGAACATGCAGGCGCCAAATTGGGAACAGCCGAATGTGCAGGCCCCGAACTGGGAGCAGCCGAATCTGCAGGCACCGAACACGCAGGCGCCGAACTGGCAGCAGCCAAATCTGCAGGCTCCAAACGTCAATCAACCGGACCTGCAAGCGCCGAATGTCAATCAACCGAACCCGCAAGCGCCAAATGCAACCGCCCCGACAACGAATATAGAAATGCAGCCACCTGGCGCAAACTCTGACGGTTCGAAACCGATGACGGAGACGCTGGAATACGGTGCAATCAAATGGACGTTCAAAGACGTAATGGGCGGTACGCTGGCATACAGCGCTGATTTGCTTATGAACGGCGAAGTAGATATGGCGACGGGACTTCGGGGCAAAGGCATGTTAATGGGAGACCTGGCAATAAAAGGCCTTGATTTAGCCTTCAAGAATACGCCGTATGCAGGTACTGTAACAGGCATGGGTGTCGATACACTCGACGGGATGAACGCATGGGCCAACTATCAGTTTGTGTTGGCGCAATTGCCGAATAACAGCTTCCGGGATATTTTCCAAGGCGGTCAGCTGACCAATTCGGCAAATCCATCCGGCGTTAGAATGCCGGGGATCGTGAAAGGTTTGAATGTTGGCGTAGCAGCCATCAGCCTTCCGTTTGATGTTATCGATACATTTGGAAGCTTTGGCATGGCATTTGATCCGAGCCAGAGTGAAGCCACACAAAATGAGAAATTTGTGGATGGCGTCGGTAATTTCGGCAGTGTACTGATGGATGCAGGGGTCATTGCTTCTGTCATACCAGGCGGGCAGGCCGTAGGTGGTGTGCTTGTTGTCACCGGTGCGGTTTTGTGGGGCTTGAGCAAACTCGTGAAGTACGCTGACAAGCTAGCCGGCGGAGCAATTACTCGTGGAATCCGAGATGGGGTCGGAAAAGCTGTTGGCTGGGTGAAATCCTTATTTGCGTAACGGAGGTCCTTTGCTATGAAAGTCGTGAATACACCACAGGTACAGGCTCAAATCGAGCGGCATAAGCGTTTTTTGGAGAGAACGGAGCTGTACAATTACCCAGCCTACGTAAACGGAGAATATTACTATCATGTAGCGTACTGGAAATGGGGGAAAAAAGACGCTGTCGGGTACTTGGTGCTGCGACCGGATGGTGAAGTAGTTCGTCGCAATGAAGCAGAGCCAGTGGTGAAATTGTTTTTGGTGCATGCACATGCGGGGCGCAAGATTAAGAACAATCTAGCCATTGATAAAGAAAAGCCGATCGAGATGTACCAGCAAAAATACGAGCATCTCAAAGCGCTGCTGCCCAGCTACCACGATAAGATGGATGCTGTGATACGGCAAGATGTGGAGAAGCTGATCGACGTTTGCGAAACCATGATCAAAAGCAGGGATCAACTGCGTGCCATTCATGCTCGTGGGATGGATCTGCTCAATCAGTTCTTTGCGCGCAACTACGTGATCGAGGGAGAAGAAACGGCGTTGCGCGATGTTTTATTTGAATCCGACTACATTTTGTATGATCGCATCCGCAAGCAGGTGTTGATCAAGGACTCAGTGGACCGACTGTATCAGTTTTTCCAGCCTAATCGAGTAGAACTGGATCGGGTGCAGGAGCAGAAACGAAAAAAGCTGCACGACTTGCTCTTGGCATACAAAGACAAAACGTTGCGAAATATTGCGGATGAATCTGTGAAAAGCTTTGAGACTCATACGATAGGGAAACATGAATCTTTCCATTCGGTTGAACAGTTGCGGGAAGCCCACGAGAGTCTAAATAAGACCATCTTGGAAAACGGGCTGATGGATAAACTGAGAAACCCTTAGCAGGAAAGGTGAGAGCATATGCATCCAATCAAAGAAAGCATTCGGTTTTACGCGCGAAACATCGAGTCCCTGCTGCTCTTGTCTGCAGTGCTCGTTGTGCCGTTTTTTCTTGTACACAACTTTACGCTTAACTTCCTTAACCTGCTCGCCGCCATCACGGGCGCAAAATTTGTAGCAAGCTTTTTCAACCTATTTTTACTTCTTCTGTTTTTGCTGATCCTCCAGATCCCTTTTGCCCAATATGTGCAAAGCGATTTGGACGGCGACGAGCGCCCGGTTCGAAAGGCATTTCGGGCTTTTTTCGAACACAGCTTTTCCGTGTTCGTTTTCGGGATCGTGTTTAGCTTTCTTGTATCCGCAGGAATGATGCTATTCATGATACCCGGTTTGATCATTCTGGTTTTGTTTTATTTGACGCCGTTTTTTGTGGTGCTGAAAAAACAATCAGCTTGGCGTTGCTGGCGAGGTGCCCTGGAAATGGGGAAAAAGCATTTCTTGCAAATCTTTGGCTTGCTGTTGCTAGTGAGCTTGGTGGAATGGCTAATCAGTTTGGCGGGTCTGTTCCTCGTCACGTCCATCACCTCGACCTTCGGAGCGGTTATGTTTATCGAGCTTTTGCTCAACGTGATTGTTCTTCCGTTTTTCGCGGTCATGTTCATGATGTACGTGAATAAGTGGAAAGAAGAAGCGGCAGGAGCAGAAGCTGCTGTGTCGGGAGGATTGCTGCTTGATGAGAGGTAGCTTGCAAATAAGCGCGAAAGGAGATGAGCGAAGAATGCGCCTGAAGAGGATTGTTACAAATGAAAAGGGCTCCGTCACCGTGGAGTTTATCGCCATACTGCCGTTCGTCTTTCTGATCATGCTGATTTGCTGGCAGTTTCTTGTGGGTGTCTACGGCGTAATCATCTCGCAGTCGGCAGCCAATGAGGCGGCGAAGGTGTATGCCATAACGGGGAATTCGGGAGAAGCCACGCAAGCTGCCAAAAACGTGGTGAATGCGGCAGGAGGCTACATTTCCTTTAAAGGGGCGGATATCTCAGGGGGAGTCGACGGATATTTTACCGCCAAAGTCGGCGTCCAGATGGAGCTGGGGTTTCTTCCTGACTGGCTCTATATCAAAGAGGAAGACCGATATATCTCCTTTGATCGGGAAATGACGAGCAGGGTGATGAACTAATGGTACGTATACTGCGTCACTTGCAAAATGAACGTGGAAATATGACGATCTTCACCCTGACGATTTACTGGTTTATGTTCATGCTGGTGTTTGTTGCGCTTTTCAACTTTTCGACCATTT
Source organism: Brevibacillus sp. AG162 (assembly GCF_006715575.1). Lineage (NCBI taxonomy): Bacteria > Bacillati > Bacillota > Bacilli > Caryophanales > Paenibacillaceae > Brevibacillus > Brevibacillus sp. AG162. The sequence goes on along the minus strand of NZ_VFNO01000006.1, from coordinate 278,267 downwards.
TTGTAGACAAGGAGCAGGCGTCGAACAGTGCGCAGCAGGCGAGTATTGCGGCGGTGAAGGATATATATGATGAGATGGAAACGGCTATTAAAATATATGATTTGTCACCCAAACGGTATTATGACCAAAATTACCTCGGTCCCAGACTAGGAATTGCTAGGAGCCAGCTGAGAGCAGCGCACCCCGATTGGTCTCATAGCGAGATTGAATACGGTGCGATTGACTCGGTATTGAGCAGCGCATTGCCAGGCGATGTTGAGTTGCAGACTTATGTCTACGCTGGCTTGCAAACGGCAACAGCAAAAATTCCTGGAGTGGTTGCCAAAGTGCTATCGGATAACCATGCAACGCTCAGCGGTTCGTCCGTCCATTTGTTCAACAGTGACAATCGGATTGAAGTAACAACTTCTGTAAAGTACGAATCGGAATCGATGGGCTTTGACTTCATTCCTGCCTATTCCGAGCAAATCTACCAGACAGGGGAAAGCAGACGGATCGGTTTTATTGACGAAGTAAGCGGATGGGTGAATCTGCATATTCCTTTGTAGGCATGGCGAACAATGGAGGAAATGGCATGATGAGAAAAATTCAGAAAATGCAGCGGTTCTGGAATGTAATGACGGTGATCATCTATGGCGTTTTCCTGCCGCTGTCCTGTCTGTTCATGGCGTTGGGGGAAAAGCTCCCGTATGCACTGCTCTTTTTTATGTTTGCCCTTCCTTATATTGAACAGGCTGGCATGGACCATTTGCGCCGAAAAGAAATGAGTCGGTGATGATCAAGTGTATGAGGAGGAAGGTGTAGGCCATGTCCAGACAGGAGCGAAACTGGCAGCGCTTTTGGCGCTACATGATGATTTACTTTTACGCCCTGATCGTACCGGCTACGATCATCGGCGCATTTTATCGAGAAGAGTTCCCGTTGCAGCTGCTTATCCTCGCCATCGGTATGCCTTTTATTAAAAGAAACCATCTGGCGTTCATCCGAAAGAAAAACGCGGCGATCTGATCAACAGGGCAACTAGGCAAGGAGGATATGACCGAATGCGTAACAACAAAATGCGGATGTCGCTCTTAATCAACAGCATTCTGATCACGCTGCTGCTTACCGGCTGTTCACTGGGCGCAATAGGAGCAGGTACGGGGATCGGGCAAAATCAATGGCCGCAGACAACACAGGAATTGATTGCTTCCCAGCCCGGACCGCTTGCTGGCACACAATTTTTCCACGCAGCTTATCCACATCGAGCAGAAATCATACAGGTTCTGGATAAAATGCCTACTCTAGTCGACGGGATGAATGATGCTTACTTGGATTTGTACTGGAATCAACTGCTCACCCTGTTTGCCGAGGATTACCTCAGTCCCCAAATGGTTGTGGACCGTTGGAGAATGGCTTCGTATGGCAGTCCGGACATCGAGGACGCCCGCTTTCAGTTTCGGGAAAATTTCAACGTAGAAATCATCCTGGATGCAAGCGGAAGCATGGCCGGGAAAATTGGGGACAAAACGAAAATGCAGCTTGCCAAGGAAGCGATCAAGGAATTCGCGGAAGCACTGCCTGAAGAGGCGAGAATCTCGCTGCGCGTATATGGACATAAGGGCAGCAATGCAGATGAGCATAAACAGCTCTCCTGTGGAAGCAGTGAGATGGTCTATCCATTGCAAGCCTACGATGCGAAAGGTCTTGAGCAAGCACTTGACATGTTTGAGCCGACGGGCTGGACATCCATTGCGCACTCCTTGCGTCTCGCTCAGGAGGATTTGGCGGGATTCGAAGCGGATAAAAATACGAATGTCATCTACCTGGTCAGTGACGGTATCGAGACGTGCGATGGCAATCCAGTTGCAGTAGCCAAGGAATTGTCTCAGTCCAAAATTATGCCGTTGTTGAACGTCATCGGCTTTGACGTAAATGCAGAAGGGCAGAAGCAACTAAAGGAGATTGCCCACGCGTCAGAAGGGCTGTATGCAAATGTGACGAACCGCGAGCAGTTCAAGCAAGAGCTGGAACGTGCGAAAGAAATTGCCCAGAAGTGGGAGCAGTGGAAACGGGATGCTTTGACAGAAGCTGACGCTGTGCTGATCGACCGCAAAAAATGGGTGGATGCTTACGACCGGGACTGGTACGAGAAAAACTGGCGGGAGAGCCTGAACATCGGAATGGCGATCGAGCATTTGTCTGTGAGCGGCAAGATTGGCAATGAAGCGAGGGAGTACCTTACTGGGAAAAGGCAAGAAAGAGAAGCGTTGGCTACACAGTCCAAGGAGGAGCTTACCAATTATTTGGTGAGTCTCACAACCGAGACCTATCAGGAAATGAGAGAAGAAATTGAGGATAAATACAGCGGAAACTAACAGCAATGGGTTCTCCGTTGCAAAAGCGAGTGCTTTCGCAACGGAGAACCCACTGAAAATGGTAAGGGATAGGGTGCGTCAATCATACGTAAACGTAACGACCTGTTGCAGGCCTGGGTCCACTCCGATTGCCACGTCATTTAGGCCATCTGTGTAATAAAAGTAACGCTTGGCGTCATTGGAATGAGCGTCAGAAGCTTTCACCAATTGGAAGTCGTTCGTCGCAAGCAGGTTTTTCGAGCGGATGAAATCAGATGCCGTCTTTTCCAAAGCAGCTTCTGTCATCGTTTTTGTTGCCATTTCTCCGTTTATTCCAATAACGTCAATCGACAGGGAAAGGATTTGCTTTGACTTCGGTTCGATGATGGCGTGAAAGCCATGGACATCGCCACTCACAGGTTCACGTTTCAGTATGGCGTGAACAGGTACTCCTCTGTATACCGAATTGGTTGGGTCCTCCAGCGTGACTTCCCGATCAGTTGTATCAACATCCACCTGATAATATTGTCTAACAGCGGCTGCAGCGATTTGCGCCGCTTCTTCTTTTCCGAGCCCTAGCACTGCATCTGGTGAACTGGAGGAGCATCCCATTAACAAAAGGACGAGAAGCGCCGTGCCCAGCCATGCGAACTTTTTCATTGTGAACCCTCCAGCCATCCCAAGTAATACGTGTAATCTTTTCTTATCCTAACAGGGATTGTTTCGACTCCCTATCGAATAACCTTTCCATTACCTTACGATGTTGTAAGCTTTGAGAAAAATGTAGGGAGTGACAGGACTTTGGGTAAAAAAGACGAAAAATTCGGAGTATGAGCAGTGTATATGAAAAACGAGGGGGCAAATGGAATGAACGCCATCGAGCTGAACCAAGCACTTCAAATGTATGTGAGGACAGAGACTTTTCCCGTAGGAATTAGCATCCAAAAAGAAGAAGCCGCTCTGCCGTCAAAGGCAAAGCGACCTGTCCGTGATCTCGGTTATCCGATTACCATTTGCCAAGCTGTCGGTTTTTCACGGCGTTATGGCTGGAGTATCGCGATGAATGGAGCCGATCTGTCCTGTCCAATCGCGCAGGTGGCTTTTGGCTATGAAGAGCAGCCTGCGTTTTATACAGAGGGTCATCTTGCCTGTGGGATGTATACAGATTCATTGGAAAATGGGGCGAAAAGCGAGCTGGATGTCCCGAAATTTTCAGCAGAAGAAAGCGGGTACTACGTATCGTTTCCGCTGGAGCGGGCGGAGATCGAGCCGGATGTCGTCGTGATTTATGGCAATGCGGCACAGGTCATGCGATTGGTGGCGGGGATGCTGTACAAGCGCGGTGGATCGATTCCTTCCACCTTTTCCAGTCGGGCCGATTGCGCAGACATTGCAATCAAGCCGATTCAGACGGGAGAACCGCAAGTAATCGTACCGTGTTATGGCGACAGATTGTTTGCCCAGACACAGGATCATGAGATGGCCTTCAGCTTTCATTTTCGCGATGCTGCTGAGCTGGTGGAGGGATTGATAGGAACGCAAAAAGGCGGAATCCGCTACCCGATCCCGTCCTTCTTGCGCTATCAGGCAGAGTTTCCGCCGACCTATCAAAAGCTTGCGGGGATGTTTGGAGAAAAAAACTAACCCTTCAGTCGGTTAAGCTGGAGCAGGTGATGGCGATAGTGCATTTCTACGACGGCGAACCATTCCTTGGCCGTCAGCGGACCGAAGGCTGGGTGAGCCACCGTGTGATGCGCAGGAATTTCGTCCAAAGTCGGTTCCAGCTCTTTCATTTGTGCGAGCACGCTGATGAGTCCATCACGCAATTGTTCCTTGTTCTCCGGTTGTGCAGGTGTGTACGCCGGGGAGGCAGGGACTTTCACGCGAACGGGAGGCAAGGAGCCTTGAGCAAATATCGCCTGCCCGATCTCGGATTTTTCGGCACCTGCTTCTGTGACAGCAGGGCCTCCTTGTCTACACTTCTCGATACTTCCTATTTGAAAATACCGGGCAGATTGGATCAAGTGAAGGTACATTTGACCGATCGACCATTCCTCTTCACTTGGTTTTTGCAAGAGTTGTTCCATAGTGAAGCCTTCTAATTCTTGCAGGTAGTGGTTTGTCACGTCTTCAAATTTGTTTACGATTTCTTTTGTATTCATGGGCGAATCAGCTCCTCTTGGTTTTCTTGCTTTTATCATATGAAAACGCTACTGACAGCAGTATGTCAGTAGCGTTCGAATAATTTTTTTGCTTCTTCGCGTATTCGGCTACGCAAGGATTCAGGCGAAAGAACAACCGCATCTGCCCCCAGCCCAAGTACCCAAGATAATATTTCTTCAATTTGTCTGACGCGCAATCTGACGAGAAAGCCGTCCGGATGCTCCGTAATCTCTTCGATAAAAAAATTGCCTGATTCTTTTACCCGATCAGCGATAGCTGCACTGATGACGATCTGCACTTCCAGAGACCGATCGTCGAGAGGCTTGTAATCATCAAAATTGAAATGGTCAGGGAGGATAAAGCGGTCTTCCAATACGATCAGTCCGCTCATGCGCGACAGGCGGAATCGACGAATATCCTGTCGCAGATCGCAATGAGCGAGTAGTATCCAGGAGCCACGAACCAGCACCAGACCATATGGAGCAACGTCACGCACTGTTTCACGATCGTCACCCTCCCCAGGCGTGCCCCTCCGATAGCGGAACCGCACCTTTCGCTCGTTGATGATCGCATCGTGGAGGAGTTGCGCATGCGCTTTTTCCTGTTCGCGGAGATTGTTTGCTCTGGGGCTTATGAGGCGAAAGGTTGAACGAATACGTCTCGCTTGTTCGCCTACATCCGCAGACAGGATCGCTTCTACTTTGCGCTGTACGGCTCTTGCGCTATTGCCAAAGTTTTGGTCAAATGCTTGCTCGACCAAGTCTGCTCCGATCAAGAGTGCAACGGCTTCTTCTACCGAAAAGCTGACGGGCGGCAGAAAATACCCTTCCATTAACGAATAGCCCTGACCCGGTGCCCCAACGATGGGGACGCCTGCTTCGCTCAATGCCTGCATATCACGATAAATCGTTCGGACGCTCGTCTCGAAGGTCGCGGCCAAATCTTCTGCGCGCAACGTACCTTTTCGCTGCAGCTCCAGAACGATTGCCAACAGACGGTCTGTTTTGTTCATGCTATGCTTCTGACCTCCTCTCTATCCAGCTAAGCAACTTTATAAAAATGAGCGGACATCTTTAAAATTATTTTATATTTACCCTACTTTTTATTTTAACAGTTTTCCCTATCCTACATGTGTAAGTGAAGGAGGAAGCTGCGAATGAAAAAGAGGGTTTTTTGGCTTGTCATTTTATTGCTGTTTGGATATATCGTTTTTCAAAAAATAGCAGATCGACCACCTAATGTTGAGGGACATATGGAAACAGTGGATGAGGCTACCGGTGTGGAGTACCAATCGATACAACTAGCAAAAGATCAAATTTATCAGGGAGACCTTCTCTTGGTCAATAAAGACTATCCGGTTCATGAGGCAGGGGTAAAAAACGATGTGATTCGGCTGTCTGAGCATGAAGAGCTGGTACAAGGCTATCGTTTGCTCGATCACAGAATCGAAGTGTCAGAGCGTGTAGCCAAAGTATTTTTGGAGATGGTCGAAGCTGCGCAGCAAGATAACGTGAGCCACTTTATCCTGAACAGCGGTTATCGAGGCATGGAAGAACAAGAGAAGCTGTATGAAGAAATGGGGCCAGCGTACGCGATGCCGAGCGGTTACAGCGAACATAATGTAGGCTCCGCGCTGGATATTGGATCGACGCAAATGAAAATGGAGCACGCCCCTGAAGGCAAGTGGCTGGAAGATCATTCGTGGAAATACGGTTTTATTTTGCGCTACCCAAAGGACAAGGTAGCCATTACAGGAACGGTATTCGAGCCTTGGCACTTCCGATATGTCGGCTTGCCGCATAGCGCGATCATGAAGCAAAATAACTTTTCGCTGGAAGAATACCTGGATTACCTAAAAGACAAAAGAAGTATCTCCGTGACAAACGATGGGAAGATCTATGAAATTAACTACTACCCTGTCGACGAAGAGATGACGATCAAAGTACCGATTTCGAGCAACTATGAGATTTCGGGTGACAACATGGGCGGCGTGATTGTTACAAGCTACGTGAACGAAGAAAAGAAGGAGTGAATCTAATGAAGAAATTGACTGTCGCGATTTTGTTTGGGGGATGTTCCTCGGAGTATGAAGTATCCCTTAAATCAGCGAGTTCGGTGCTGGAAAGCTTGTGTCTGGAAAAGTACGAGGTGATTTTGCTAGGAATTACGAGGGAAGGGCAATGGCTGCGATATACCGGCAACATCGAAAGCATTCGGAATGACAGTTGGCATCAAAGTGAGAAGTGTGTACCAGCTTTTCTCTCTCCTTGCAGACAGGTGAGGGGAATTGTTGCGCAGGAGAACGGTGCCATGACGGTCACAAAGGTTGATGTGGTGTTCCCGATTTTGCATGGCAAAAACGGAGAGGATGGAACCTTGCAAGGACTGTTGGAGCTGGCCGGAATCCCGTTTGTCGGTTGTCATACGCTATCCTCTGCGATTTGTATGGATAAGGATATCGCTCACACGCTGGCGGAAAGCTCCGGTATCAAAACGCCAAGATCCGTTACCGTTTATTCGAATACTGATCTTGCAAATGTTCAATCTGCTACCGAAGCACTGGGATTTCCTTTGTATGTCAAACCGGCAAAGGCAGGGTCTTCCATTGGGATTACGAAAGCATACAGCCCATCAGAATTGGCTTTTGGTATAGAAAACGCCCTGCTGCATGATGACAAAGTAGTCATCGAGGAAAACATCGCGGGATTTGAGGTGGGCTGCGCGGTACTCGGAAATCGTGAGGTCATTGTGGGGGAAGTGGATGAGATCGAATTGCTTCAAGGCTTCTTCAATTACGCAGAAAAGTATTCATTGGCGACTGCCCATATCCATGTCCCAGCAAGAATTGACGCCGAACTCGCTCATAAAATCAAGCAAACAGCCACCCATCTCTATCAGGTTTTTGGCTGTCGTGGCTTCGCTCGTGTGGATATGTTTGTCACACCAGACGGAGACATCGTGTTTAACGAAGTGAATACGATCCCCGGCTTTACCTCGAAAAGCAGGTATCCAAACATGCTGCGTGCTGCGGGAATTTCCTATAAAGAGCTTCTAGATACGTTGATTATGCTAGCGTTGGAGGAGGACTAACTGATGACACAACCTCATGTCTTTACGGTTACTTTGAACAGCGACAATTTGCATCACGGCCATCTGATATTGGTGAATCGCCAGTACCCGATCCGCTGGCAAACAGACGACGGTATCCTGCTGAACCGCATGCGGCTGATTGACGGTGCACACAACAATATGATGCTGGAACGCACGGCTGCGAAGATGTTTGCCAAGCTGCTGAAAGCATGCAACGCAGAGCATACAATCGTGCCTGTCAGTGGCTTTCGCAGCAAGGCCGAACAAAAGGATATTTATGATCAATCCTTGCTCGAAAATGGACAGGTGTTTACCAGTCAATTTGTAGCGCGGCCGAATGAAAGCGAGCATCAGACAGGGCTTGCGATAGATGTAGGGGAGAAAAAGGAAGTAATCGATTTTATTTGCCCCTCTTTTCCCGATCATGGCGTATGCCGAATGTTTCGCCAACGTGCCAGCCAATATGGGTTTATCAAACGCTACGACAAAGACAAGGAACAGCTGACAGGGATTTCGGATGAGCCTTGGCATTTTCGGTATGTGGGCTATCCGCATGCTGTATTGATGGAAAAGCTCCAGCTTTGTCTGGAAGAGTATATCGAGTATGTGAAAAACTACGAATTCCATAAGGAGCATTTGCTAGTGGATGATGAGAGCATTGAAATCTACTATGTAAAAGCTACCGATACAGTTACGCACATCCCAGTTGTGGCTGGTGAGAGCTACGAAATATCGGGCAACAACGTGGATGGATTTATCATTACGGTGTTTCATTAGGAGGCACGTAATGAATAAGGGTAATGAAAAGCAGTATGGTGGGCTCGATCGATTCCGAATCATTGCGGCGATCCTTGTCATCGCAATCCATACTTCTCCGCTGCTGTCTATAAGTGAATGGGCTGACTTTACACTGACACGAACAATAGCCAGGGTTGCAGTTCCTTTTTTCTTTATGTGCACAGGATTTTTCTTCTTGCAAAAGCTTGGCACAGATCCCAACAGAAATTCGTCTATGCTGAGGCAGTTTTTATGGAAAGTAGGAAAGCTATATTTGCTTTCGATCCTTCTCTATCTTCCTGTGAATGTGTATGCAGGGTATTTTACAGATGGATTTACCCTATTTTCAGCAGTGAAAGACCTCTTGTTTAACGGGACCTTGTATCATCTGTGGTATTTCCCTGGCATCATGCTGGGGGTCTGTATCAGTACTTTTTTGTATACAAGACTATCGACTTGGAATACGTTTTGGGTGACTTTGCTGCTGTATGGCATCGGGCTATTCGGAGACAGCTACTTTGGCTTGGCACAGATGAGTCCGTATGTGGACAGTATCTACCAATCGATGTTTACCCTGTTTGATTACACGCGGAACGGTATATTTTTTGCCCCTGTGTTTATTGTCATAGGAGGGATGATTGCCAATACCCGCAGGCGGAAAAAGAAAAAGGTCTCACCGTATGCCATCGGACTTGGTTTGTTCGGAAGCATGCTTGTAATGGAAGGCTTGCTTTTGCACGCTTATCAGCTGCAACGCCATGACAGTATGTATATTTTTTTGATACCGTGCATGTATTTTCTCTTTCAACTACTATTGTTCTGGAAAGGAAAAAATCGCCCAGCCTTACGAAAGCTGAGCTTGTATGTGTATGTCATCCATCCGCTGTGTATTGTGCTCATTCGTGGAGCGGCCAAAGTAACGGGACTGACAGGGCTGTTTGTTGAAAACAGCTTGGTGCATGTTACACTCGTCACGGTGCTGTCGTTTGTTCTTTCTGTGATGGCGATGAAGGTGATCCGGCGCTTTCAAGGTGAGAAACCGGATCAAACAGGACGAGCATGGGCTGATATCCATCTTCCTCATCTCCAACATAATGTCAGGGAAATTCAGCGAGTGCTCCCCAAGGATTGTGCGATGATGGCAGTCGTAAAGGCGCAGGCATATGGCCACGGCGGATGGCAAATCGCGAGGTTCTTAAACAAGCTCGGGATTAATCACTTCGCAGTTGCCACCATCGATGAAGGAATCGAGCTAAGGAAGAAGGGCGTAAAAGGAGAAATCCTGATTCTCGGCTATACCGATGAACGACGGATACGCCAAATCGCCAGTTTCAGACTGACGCAAACCGTCGTAGATGACGAATATGCCCAAAAACTGAATAGCTACAATGTGAAAATCCCTGTTCATATCAAGATCGACACGGGGATGGGGAGACTCGGGGAATCTTGGACACACACGGAAAAAATAGCGTCCATGTATCGATATAAAAATTTGCAGGTAGGCGGTACCTTCACGCATCTGAGTGTCGCTGACAGTTTAGTAGCTTCGGATATCGAATACACGAAAAATCAAATCGCCCGTTTCCAGAAAGTGATCGAACAGCTGAAAGAAAAGGGGATCGATCCACAGAGGCTGCACGTTCAAAGCAGTTACGGCGTGCTGAATTACGGGGAGCTGCAATACGATTATGCTCGGATTGGGATCGCTCTCTACGGAATGTTGAGTAAGCAGGGAGACAAGGTAAAAACAAACGTCGACCTACGACCTGTGTTATCACTGAAAGCAAGAGTTGTGCAGGTGAAACAGGTGGAAAAAGGAGCATATGTTGGCTATGGACGCGCCCACACAGTGCTGAAAGACAGCAAGATTGCCATCGTATCCATCGGATATGCAGATGGGGTTCCGCGCATGCTGTCACAAGCGGGCGCTACCTGCCTGATCAGAGGAAAAAGAAGACCGATTATCGGCACTGTCTGCATGGATCAACTTATTGTAGATATTACAGATATGGAAGAGGTGCAAAAACGGGATGTAGTGACCTTTATCGGCAAAGATCAAGAAGAGGGGATCACTGCCGAGGAAATGGCCCATCAATGTAAAACCATTACGAACGAGCTGGTAAGCCATTTGGGAGAACGTGTCAAAAGAGTCTATCAAGATTGAGCCCTGGACGAAAACGAGTATAGGGAGTGGTTCATTTTTTCCATGGTGAAGAGGAGACATAGCTTTCGTTCTAAAATGCTTGGGCTTCTTGGGCTTGGCATGCTTTTGGCCAGTATCGTAACCTATCTGCTCTATAAAGTGCTCCAGTTTTACTATAGGGCGGGGGTTAAGTACGAAGATCCGCTCGCTCAGGTTCGCTATTTCATCAGGGAGATAGGGGATATTAATTTCTTTTTGATTGTCTTTGCTCCCATTGCGATCTTGTTTTTCTATCTCCTGACCAAACGGTATGCGGGCTACTTTCGGGAGATTTCCACCGGGATTCATTATCTCGCCAGTGGAGACTTTACACGGCATGTCCATATTCCATCCAATGATGAGTTCGCAGATATCGCCAAGGATATTAATCTGGCAAGTGAAATGCTGCAAAAGGCGGTAGAAAGAGGAGATTTCGCCGAAAGCAGCAAGGATCAGCTAGTTTTGAACCTGGCCCACGATTTACGCACACCGCTGACATCCGTTTTGGGATATCTGGATCTCATTTTCCGAGATGAGCAGATGCCACAAGAACAAATGCGGCATTATGCAACGATTGCTTTTACCAAGTCGCAACGATTGGAAAAGCTGATTGATGAGCTCTTCGAAATTACGAGAATGAATTACGGCATGGTCAACATCGAGCAAAAGGTCATAGATTTGAGTGAATTGCTTGTCCAGTTAAATGATGAGATGTATCCTTCCTTTGAGAAAAATGAGCTGGTCGCGCGGTGTACGATTGCTGCTCAATTAGTGATCGTGGGAGACGGAGAGTTGCTGGCGCGCGTATTCGAGAATATCCTGACCAACGCGATACGCTATGGGGGCGATGGCCATTTTATCGATTTGAACGCTTATCGTGAGGGAGATGAAGTGGTTGTACAAATCATGAATTACGGTGACCAGATACCTGAGGAGGCGCTGCCGCATATTTTTGAAATGTTTTTTACGGGCGACAAAGCGCGAACTCATCTAGGAGGAGGCACAGGACTCGGCTTGTTTATTGCAAAAAATATAGTTGAGAAGCATCGGGGAACGATTTCTGTTCAAAGTGATTTGATTCGTACATGTTTTGAGGTCAGGCTGCCAAACGGAAGCAGGGGCTATCCAGAAAGTCAGTGAGTACGACTTTCTAGATAGCCCCTTTGCTAGTACGGCTTGATAGATTTCATTTAAATCAAATTCTCAGGGTTCAAGCCTTCCAGCTCTGGCAACACAAAGCGCCCGTCTTTTCTGATCAGCACATCGTCAAACCAAATTTCGCCGCCGCCGTATTCAGGGCGTTGGATTTGGACCAAGTCCCAGTGAACAGAGGAGCGGTTGCCGTTGTCTGCTACTGTGTAAGCATTCCCTGGCGTGAAGTGGAAGCTGCCCGCGATTTTTTCGTCAAACAGGATGTCCAGCATCGGGTGGAGGATGTGCGGGTTGAAGCCGATCGCGAATTCTCCGATATAGCGTGCGCCCTCGTCAGTGTCGAGGATGTCGTTCAATGCTTTGGTATTGGAGCTGGTTGCTTCCACGATTTTACCTTCTTTGAAAGTGAACTGAACATCATTGAAGGTAATGCCGTTGTAGATCGATGCCGCGTTGTAGAAAATCGTTCCTTCCACGGAATCGCGCACAGGAGCGGTGTATACTTCGCCATCCGGGATATTGCGTTTGCCGTCGCATTTGATGGCATTGATTCCTTTAATGGAGAAGCGCAGGTCCGTTTTTGGGCCGACGATGCGTACGCGATCGGTGCGCTCCATCAGCTCTTTCAACGGAGTCATCGCAGCGGACATTTTCGCGTAGTCCAGATTGCAGACGGAGAAGTAGAAGTCCTCAAAGCCCTCGAGACTCATTTTGGACAGCTGCGCCATCGACTTGTTCGGGTAGCGCAGTACAACCCAGCGTTTGTTCGGAACGCGCTCGTTCGTATGTACAGGTTGATACAAGACGCGAGCGTAAATGCCCATTTTGTCTTCCGGTACGTCGGCAAACTCGTTGATGTTGTCGTAAGCACGGATGGCGATGTAAGCGTCCATATCCTTCATCCGGTCATACTCGTATTTTGCCATCAGGGCCATGTGTTCTTCGCTGGTGCCTTGATAGAGTGCACGCATGATTTCCTGGTCTTTCAAGGTGACCAAAGGCAGAGCCCCAACTGCAAATGATTCACGCACAAGTGCACGAACGAGTTCAGGTTGCAGGCCTGTATTTTCGATCAGAACTTTTTCGCCTTTTTGCAAATTGAGTGAGTAACGGACGAGACGGCTTGCCAGTTCATTAATGCGTGGATCTGCCATAGGTAGTAACCTCCGTAGTAAAATAATTTTGATTAATGATTAATTTGTATTATTACACAACTGAACGAGGGCTCGCCAGTGTGTTTGATGCTTCGATTACAGGCAAGCCTCGTAGATCGCGATCACATCGGATTCATTCAATTTTCGTGAGCTAGGCAGATACCCGATACCGCGTCCGCCGATGCGAACCGCTTCTTCAGCCATTTGTGCCAGCGATTGTTTGGTCACGCCGAAGTCAGACAGACGTTCTGTGATTCCCATGCGCTCATACCAACCGCGAACGGCTTCAATCGTTGCTCGTGCTGCTTCGCCCTCGTCCTCCACGGTAACGCCAAAACAATGACGTCCCATACGGGCTAGTCTTTCGGGACGGTCTTGCAAAATCACCTGTTCGAAATAAGGAAGGGACAGGATCGCCAGTCCACGACCGTGAGCCATATCGTAGATCCCGCTCAGCGGATGTTCAACTCCGTGCAACGGCATACCAGCACCACGACCGCCAGCAGCGAATGGACTGATGCCCAGCGTGCTCGCCCACAGAAGGGTGGATCGTGCTTCTGCATGGTCTGGTTGCTGGATCGCTGTGATGGAGTGCTCGACGACGAGACGAATGAGTGTTTCGGAAATCCCGTCCTGAACGTGGGTTCCTTCCGCGCTGATCAAATAGTTCTCAAACAGATGGGAAAAGATATCGGCGCAAGATTCCGCTGTGACGCGAGCCGGAACGGTAAAGGTTACAGACGGATCAAGAATGGCAATCTTCGGGTAAAGTGCTGGGCCGTTGATCGATGATTTTTCATGCGTGTCCCAATGAGTCAGGACGCTGATATGGTTTGCTTCCGAACCTGTAGCGGCTACTGTCGGGACGGTCATGATCGGCAGTGCTTCCTGAACGGGTACTAGCAATTGACCAGAGCCGCTCGGATTTCCCCGCATGTAATCGTAAATCGGACGTCCGGAAACGGCTGCCGCCGCAATCGCTTTGGAGGCATCCATCACAGAGCCGCCACCGATAGCCAGGATGAAGTCACATTGATGCTCACGAGCAAGAGCAGCTCCGGCATCAACCGTTGTCGTACGCGGATTCGGTTCGATTTTGTCAAAAACAAGATACGCCACTTGAGCTTCCTGCAATAGAGCCTTGGCGCGGTCCAAAAGTCCTGTACGTTTGGCCGCATTGCCGCCTGTAACGAGCAATGCTTTTTGGCCCATCGATTTTGCTTCTTGGCCCAAACGCTCCAGTTCGCCTATGCCAAAGTAAATTTTGGTAGGAAAAGACACTTCAAATGGAAACATCTGAAATTCCTTCTTTCACGTATTGGTTGTACCACTGACAAGTTTATCATAAACAAAAGAAAAGAGCCTGCCCGAGGGGGAGGCTCTGCTCGTTCATGCAACGCGAAAGCGATCACTGATTTCTTGCAGCCGCTCAGATAAGGATAGCAGCTCTGTTGCCAATTGACGTGATTTTTCAATGGAAGTGAGCTGTTCGCGCGAGGCGACCAGCATTTCTTCTGTGCTGCTTTTGGTCTCTTGGGAAATGGCAACAAATGAATCCAATGCCATGTCAACGGTGTGCAAGCCTTCGGTAATGTCGGATAACCCCTCGTTTGCTATATGCAGCTCTCCCGTTGTCTGATCGACAGCTTGTCGAAGCTCAAGAAAAGCAGAGGCAGCGTCTGAGAGCTTTTGCAGGCTTTGCTGAAGCTGTTCGGATGCTTGTGAGGTTTCGGAGGAAATCTCATAGGTTTGTACTTGAACAGCGTCCATCAGCCGCGTGATTTCTAATGTGGCATTTTCCGACTCGCTGGCAAGCTTGGCTACCTCGTTGGCCACGACAGCAAATCCGCGTCCATATTCTCCGGCACGGGCCGCTTCAATACTTGCATTTAAAGCGAGAAGCTTGGTTTGCTTCGCCACGTTTTGGATCAGATGAACAACATCTCCAATGGATTCTGATTGTCGGCGCAGTTCAGTCATGCGGGTGTCGACCTGTGCGTACGTGTGGGAGAAGCGGTTGATCATCGTGTTCAAATCATCGATACGATTTTGTCCATTGTGGGTGACTGTCTGCATCTTTTTACCTGCTTCAATCACAGAGAAAATACGTGCAAAAAGTCCATACATCGATTGCTTTATGTGCTGAAAAGAGGCGCTGGCGCCATTTGTTGAGGCAGCCGTTTGTACGACGCCTTGATTGACTGTATCGAGACGCAGAGACAGCATCGACGAACGATTGCCTGCTTCATCGGCTGTTTGCCTGATTGCGATGCCTCCTTTGTTCAGTTCTTCAATCATGAGTTGGATCTCGGCAATAATCTCACACATTTGCTCTACCATGTGATTGAAGCTGTTTGAAATCCCACGAATCTCTGGACCCTCGTTTTGCAAAAGGGATCGATGGGTGAGATCACCCGAGCTGACTTTTTGCATTGCCGCAATCAACGTCTGAAAAGGGGCGGTTATCCCCTTCACAACCAGCAAGCACAGCAACAAAGAAAGGACCAAGCTAGCGAGAATGGTCATTACGATTATTTTGGTTATTTCATGGAGAGGACCTAGATAGGACTCTTGCAAAACGTCTATGACGTAAATGTAGCTCTCTTCAGGAGAATGCGTAAAGGCCAGGGTATGTATGTGATCATCGACAGGGACATGAATCACGCCGAAGCGTTCTGCTTCCATCCGTATCGCGATATCTTGCGGGATTTCAATAGCGCCCGTTGTCACTTTTTCAATGGGATGAAAGGCTCCATTTTTGACCAGATATTGCTGGAGTATCAAGCCTTCCTGAGACAGATTGCTTTCTTGCTGTTGCAATTCGTATTGAAGGCGCTTTTGGTAGGCTTGATCGTCGCTAGCGAAAGTGAACTTCAATAGCGAAATTTTTTCGGTGGTCTTGTCCGTCTCTGAGTCAAGGCGGGACTCCATTTGCGAAATCATCACCTGTTTTGCCTGGGTGTAAAAGGTCCAGCCAATCATGCCAGAAGAAATGAGCAGGATGAATAGAAGTGGGATCGTCAGCTTGGTACGGAGCCGCACTTGCCTGTGTAAGCGAGAAAAGGGAGTGAGTAAATGGCGAAAGATAGCGTGCATCTCCAGTTGCCTCCTGATAAGTGGATGGTCGAAAAGTCCCGAGACTAAGGACTATTGTACTCAGGAGATGTAAAGCCAGTATGGAGAACATGTAAACGAATGTTAACATCTGCCTTTCGAAAAACATGCAGTAAATCCCGAACGTTTGTCGAAGTGTATTCCAGCATTTTTCGTTGATAAATGCGTATGTTTGTGTTTTAATGTAGTTGAAACGTTCGTGAATTAACCGAAACTCAACCTTTTTGACTGGGAAGGTGACTCCTACGGTGGAAAAACAGGAACAACTCTACGAAGGTAAGGCAAAACGAATTTATCGGACATCTTTGCCTGATCAGTACTGGGTAGAGTACAAAGACGACGCAACAGCATTCAATGGAGAGAAACGGGCGCAAATCACCGGAAAAGGTGAGCTGAACAACCGCATTACGGCAATCTTTTTCACCATGCTGAAGGAGCGGGGCATCGACAATCATTTTGTCCGTCTGCTGTCCGCCACAGAGCAGGTTGTTCGCAAAGTGGAGATTATCCCTTTGGAGGTAGTCGTTCGCAATATCGCAGCAGGCTCATTGGCCAAGCGTCTTGGCATGGAAGAAGGGACGGTGCTCCCGCAGCCCGTTGTCGAGTTTTACTACAAGGATGACGCACTGGGAGATCCATTGGTGAATGCCTCCCATATCAAAGTGTTGGGGATTGCGAGCGAGAGTGACCAAGCGACACTGGAACGCATGGGTCTTGCTGTAAACGAGGTCCTCGTGCCTTACTTGCGCGAGCGCAACATTACCTTGGTCGATTTCAAACTGGAATTCGGAAAAACAGCGGACGGGGAGATTCTCCTCGCCGATGAAATATCCCCGGATACATGCCGTTTCTGGGATTCGGTAACGAATGAAAAGCTCGACAAAGACCGCTTCCGCCGCGATTTGGGCAATGTGGAGGAAGCTTACAAAGAAATGCTTATGAGACTAGGAGGAGACGTACATGTTTAAAGCTGTTGTTTATGTAACATTGCGCGAGAGTGTTTTGGACCCGCAAGGACACGCTGTAAAAGGTGCTCTGCACACCTTGGGTTTTGATGAAGTAAACAATGCGCGTATCGGGAAGTACATGGAGCTGGAATTGAATACTTCTGACCGTGCGCAAGCAGAAGAGCGTGTACGTGAAATGTGCGAAAAGCTGTTGGCCAATACGGTGGTAGAAGACTATCGCTTTGATATCGTGGAGGGCTAAGGATATGCGAGTAGCCGTTATCGTCTTTCCAGGCTCGAATGCCGACATTGATTTGTTTAACGCAGTTGAAGACGTAATGGGAGTGCCTGTGGATTACGTATGGCATTCCGATACGGATCTTTCCAAATATGATGCGATTCTCTTGCCAGGTGGATTCTCTTATGGAGATTATCTGCGCTGTGGTGCGGTCGCTCGTTTTTCACCCGTCATGGAGCAAGTGGTGAAGGCAGCAGAAGAAGGCAAGCTGATCATGGGAATCTGCAACGGCTTCCAGATCCTGACCGAAGTCGGGCTGTTGCCAGGAGCACTCTTGCGCAACCGTTCACTGAAATTCCGTTGCAAGCTGTCCGAATTGCGTGTGGAAAACAACGATACCTCCTTTACCCGTGATTTCACGGCAGGGGAAGTCATCCAAATTCCGATCGCGCACGGCGAAGGAAATTACTACTGTGATGAAGAAACGCTGGCGAAGCTCAAAGCGAACAATCAAATCGTTTTCCGCTATCATGGTGAGAATCCGAATGGTTCACTAGAAGACATCGCGGGCATTTGCAACGAACGTGGAAACGTACTTGGCATGATGCCTCACCCGGAGCGTGCCGTCCACTCTTGGATGACTTCCGATGACGGACGCCGCATGTTTACCTCGATTCTGAAGACTTGGAGGGAGCAGAACAGTGTCACAACTCACGCATAAAGAACCGACAGCCGAACAAATTGCCGATCAAAAACTATACAAAGAAATCGGTCTGACTGACGAAGAGTATCAGCGTGTCGTAGAGATTCTCGGCCGCAAGCCGAACTGGACGGAGACAGGTCTGTACAGCGTCATGTGGTCGGAGCACTGCTCCTACAAAAACTCCAAGCCTGTCCTGCGCCGTTTCCCGACAAAAGGACCTCGCGTTTTGCAAGGACCAGGGGAAGGTGCGGGTATTGTCGACATCGGTGACAATCAGGCGGTTGTTTTCAAAATCGAAAGCCATAACCATCCATCTGCAATCGAGCCGTACCAAGGGGCTGCGACTGGCGTGGGCGGTATCATCCGTGACGTATTTTCGATGGGCGCGCGTCCGATTGCGCTGCTCAACTCGCTTCGATTCGGGGAGCTCAAGTCTCCTCGCGTCAAATATTTGTTTGAAAATGTAGTAGCTGGTATCGCAGGCTACGGAAACTGCATCGGGATTCCGACTGTGGGTGGCGAAGTGAATTTCGACCCTACGTATGAAGGCAATCCGCTTGTCAACGCCATGTGCGTCGGCTTGATCGACCACGAAAAGATTCAAAAAGGGGTAGCGTCCGGTATCGGCAACCCTGTTATCTACGTGGGCGCAAGCACGGGGCGTGACGGTATTCACGGGGCAACCTTCGCATCCGAGGAGCTCACGGAAGAGTCGGAGAAAAAACGCCCGGCAGTACAAGTTGGCGATCCATTCATGGAAAAGCTCCTGCTGGAAGCGTGCCTGGAGCTGATCGATACGGGTATTGTTGTCGGGATTCAGGACATGGGAGCGGCTGGCTTGACGAGCTCCAGCTCCGAGATGGCGTCCAAGGCAGGGAACGGAATCGAGATGAATCTGGATCTGGTGCCACAGCGCGAAGCTGGCATGTCTGCATACGAAATGATGCTGTCTGAGTCTCAGGAGCGTATGCTCGTCGTCGTGGAAAAAGGCAAAGAGGCAGAAGCGATTGCGATTTTTGACAAATGGGGTTTGGCGTCCGCTGTCGTGGGCAAAGTAACCGAAGACAGCAAGCTGCGCCTGTTGCACCAAGGTGAAGTAGTAGCAGAGGTGCCAGTAGACAGCTTGGCAGACGACGCACCTGTGTACCATCGTCCATCTGCGGTGCCTGCTTACTACGAAGCAAACGCGAATGTAGATGTGTTGGCAGCCATCCAAGAACCGAAAGATCTGAATGTTACGCTGAAAAGCTTGCTGGCTCAGCCAACAGTGGCGAATAAAGCGTGGGTATACGAGCAATACGATCACATCGTGCGTGCAAACACAGCTGTAAAGCCTGGTTCTGACGCGGCTGTTGTGATGGTGCGCGGTACTCGCAAGGCTCTTGCCATGAGTACCGACTGCAACGGTCGCTATGTGTACCTCGATCCAAAAGTGGGCGGTGCCATTGCGGTTGCAGAATCTGCACGCAACGTCGTCTGCTCCGGTGCAGAGCCGCTGGCGATTACGGACTGCTTGAACTTCGGAAGTCCGGAAAAGCCTGAGGTGTTCTGGCAATTTGAAAAATCGTGCGAGGGCATGAGCGAGGCGTGCGTAGCACTCGATGCTCCAGTCATCGGCGGAAACGTATCTTTTTACAATGAACGCAGCGGTGACGCGATCTATCCAACCCCAACGGTGGGAATGGTCGGCTTGATCACCGATGTTGACCATATTACGACCCAGGATTTCAAAAACGAAGGCGACGCGATCATCCTGTTGGGCGAGACATTCGCTGAACTGGGCGGCAGTGAGTATCAAAAGATGGCTACGGGCAGCATTTCCGGACGTCCTCCGCAAATCGATCTGACCAAGGAAGCGGCAGTACAAAAGCTGGTTCTCACAGCGATTCGCCAAGGTCTGGTGAACTCTGCACACGATCTGTCCGAAGGTGGCCTGGGTGTCGCGCTGGCTGAATCTTGCTTCGGCAAAGGCTTCGGTGCACAGGTGGCTCTTACGTCCGAGCTGCGTGCTGACGTGCTCTTGTTCAGTGAATCTCAATCTCGTATCTTGCTCAGTGCTTCCAAAGAGCAAGCGGCGGCGATTCTCGCATTGGCAGGTGAACATGGCGTACCTGCTGAAAACATCGGTACGGTCGGCGGCGATCGTCTGGTAGTGAACGTGAACGGTACAGAAGCGATCAACGCTTCGACTCAAGAGGTGAAAGCAGCCTGGAAGGATGCGATTCCATGTTTGATCGGCTAATCTGGGACAAATTGAATGAAGAATGCGGCGTCTTTGGCATCTACAACCACAAAGAAGCATCCCAATTGACCTACCTGGGTCTGCATGCCCTTCAGCATCGTGGTCAGGAGAGCGCAGGCATCTGCGCCTCCGACGGCGAGAAATGGTATAAGCACCGCGGAATGGGTCTCGTGTCAGAGGCTTTTGGCAAGGGCGATTTGGAGAAGTTCAGCGGTCATATTGCGATTGGTCATACCCGTTATACGACTGCTGGTTCGAGCAAGATTGAAAATGCCCAACCACTCTTCTTCCGCTATGCACAAGGCAGCATGGCAGTTGCCCATAACGGGAATCTCGTGAATGCCGCCGTGCTTAGAAAAGAGCTGGAAGCAAAAGGATCTATTTTCCAGACGACCAGTGACACAGAAGTGATCGCGCATCTGATCGCCCGCTCTGAGAGCAAGGATTTGCCGGGAGCGGTAAAGGACGCTCTGCAATACATCAAAGGAGCGTATGCACTTCTCGTCATGAACGAGAAGCAGCTCGTGATTGCTCTTGATCCGAATGGCTTGCGTCCGCTGTCATTGGGACGACTCGGAGATGCGATCACTGTCGCATCCGAGACTTGTGCGTTCGATATCATTGGCGCGCAGTATTGGCGTGACGTGCAGCCGGGCGAGCTGATCGTCATCGACAAGGATGGCATTACCGAAAGCAAGTTTACGGAAACAACACAGCGTTCGATTTGTACGTTTGAATACATTTATTTTGCCCGACCAGACAGTGACATCGACGGAATCAACGTCCACATGGCGCGCAAACGTCTGGGCAAGCAACTGGCATTGGAATCCGCGATTGTTGCTGATGTCGTCACAGGTGTACCGGATTCCAGTATCTCTGCTGCTATCGGATTTGCAGAAGCGACAGGAATTCCGTATGAAATCGGCTTGATCAAAAACCGCTATGTCGGACGTACCTTCATTCAGCCGAGTCAGGAGCTGCGCGAGCGCGCTGTCTATCTCAAGCTGTCTGCGGTTCGCAAAGTAGTAGAAGGCAAGCGCGTCGTCATGATTGACGACTCCATTGTCCGCGGTACGACGAGTAATCGAATCGTCCGCATGCTGCGTGAGGCTGGCGCCAAAGAAGTGCATGTGCGTATCAGCTCTCCGCCCGTTATGAATTCTTGCTTTTACGGCATCGACACCTCGTCGCGTGAGGAACTGATTGCGGCGACCAAATCCGTAGAGGAAATTCGTCAAATCATTGAGGCTGATTCGCTGTCGTTCTTGTCTGTTGAAGGAATGATCGATGCGATTGGCCGCACCGATTCGGCTCCCAATAGAGGACACTGCCTCGCATGCTTTAACGGAGAATATCCGACAGAGATTGAGTTCGAAGAAGCGCTACCTGCGCTCAAATGCTAATACAAGCACCTCTTGCTAGGGGGAGAAACGATGAGTGAAGCATATAAACAAGCTGGCGTAGACATCGATGCGGGCAACGAAGCCGTCGAACGCATGAAAAAGCACGTCAAACGAACCTTCCGCCCGGAAGTTATGACGGATTTGGGCGGGTTCGGAGCACTGTTTCGCCTGGATACCAAAAAATACGAGAAACCGATTCTTGTTTCCGGCACAGATGGAGTAGGAACCAAGCTGAAGCTCGCTTTTGCCATGGACAAACACGATACAATCGGCATCGATGCTGTCGCCATGTGCGTCAATGACGTTGTGGTTCAAGGGGCAGAGCCGCTCTTTTTCCTCGATTATCTGGCAGTAGACAAGGTCATTCCGGAAAAAATTGAAGCGATTGTCAAAGGGATCGCGGAAGGCTGCTCCCAGTCCGGCTGCTCTCTGATTGGCGGGGAGACTGCCGAAATGCCTGGCATGTACGCAGAAGGCGAATACGACATCGCGGGCTTTACCGTAGGTGTGGTGGACGAGAGCAAAATGATTACAGGAGCGTCCGTGGCGGCAGGCGATGTACTGATCGGTCTGGCTTCCAGCGGCGTGCACAGCAACGGCTTCTCGCTCGTTCGCAAGGTTCTTTTGGCAGACAAAGGCATGTCCCTGCATGATCATGTTGATGGATTGGGCAAAAAGCTCGGCGAAGAGCTGCTGACACCGACCCGCATTTATGTAAAGCAAGTGTTATCCGTTCTGGAGTCCCATGAAGTGAAAGCTCTGGCACACATCACAGGTGGCGGCTTTACTGAAAACATTCCGCGCGTACTTCCAGAAGGAATGCAGGCTGTGATCAACGTTGGTTCCTGGCCGGTGCTGCCGATCTTCGAGCTGGTACAAGAGGCTGGTAACATCTCTTATCCGGATATGTACAAAACGTTCAACATGGGCATTGGCATGATGCTCGTCGTGAAGCCGGAAGACGCAGTGAGTGTTATGGAAAAGCTGCAAGAGCTGGGAGAACAGGCGTATTTGATCGGACATATTCAAGCGGGAGAGCGCAAAGTCGTATACAACGGGGTGGAATGGTGAGAAAGCTGGCCATTTTCGCCTCAGGCAGCGGCTCCAACTTTGAAGCGATCGTGCAGGCTGTACAGGAAGGCAAGCTCACAGGTGTAGAAGTTGCCTTGCTCGTGTGCGACAAGCCCGGCGCCAAGGTTTTGGAACGGGCAGAGCGTTTAGGGATCGACGCCTTTGTTTTTCAACCGAAGGAGTATGCAGACAAGGCTGCTTTTGAGCAGGAAATAGTGGCGCAGCTCCAAAAACGCGATATATCGCTGGTTGTGCTGGCAGGCTACATGCGGTTGGTGGGCGACACCCTTTTGTCATCCTACGAAGGAAAAATCATCAATCTGCATCCATCGCTTTTGCCTGCTTTCCCAGGAAAAGACGCGATTGGTCAGGCACTCGCATACGGGGTAAAGATAACGGGGGTAACGGTACATCTGGTTGATGCTGGCCTGGATACAGGGCCGATCATTGCCCAGATTCCCGTAGCAGTGCAAGAAGCAGATACAGCTGAGACTTTGGCGGCTCGCATCCATGCCGTGGAGCATGAGCTTTTGGTGAAGGTCATTGGCCTTTTGGTGGACGAAAGAGTAAAGCTTGAGGGACGGCTTGTCCAGCTGACGTAAACCGAGAGAATAAGAAGAAACCGACATCCATTTCTGATGTCGGTTTTTTTGCAATCGGTTTTAGAAATATTTTTTCCTCCAAAAAAGGAGGGCTGTTACTGAGGTAATGGTGGTGCACATGATCATAATGATCGTAAATGCGTATGGATGATCCTGAAAAGGAAGCGCGACGTTCATCCCGTAAAAGGTGCCGATCACCATAGGTAATGTGATAACGATGGTAATGGCGGTCAACAGCTTTAATACGCGATTCAGATTGTTGGAGATGACAGAGCCAAAGCCATTCATGATGTTCCCTAAAATGGCCGTATAGATTTCCGTCATTTTGATAGCCTGCTTGGTTTCGATTTTTACTTCTTCCAGCAGCTCCTTATCTTCTTCGTACATTTTCAAATAACTGCCGCTCCGAAGCAGGGAGATCAACAGACTGTTCGTTTCCAGGGAAGTCGAAAAATAAACGAGGCTTTTCTGCAATTCAAGCAAGGTAAGCAGTTCATTGTTTTTCGTCGATTGTCGCAACGATTTTTCCAGCATTTCTGTCTGTTTGTTGATTTTTTTCAAGTACTGCAAATAATAGTGGGATGCATTTGATAAAATTTGCAGAACGAACCGGTTTCGCATGTGCGTGTGAAAGCTTTTCACTTTTCCTTGGACGAACTCATTCATGACAGCCGTTTCTACCAGGCAAACGGTTAAGATATAATCTTCCATCACCATGATTCCCAGCGGAACCGTCGTGTAGTTGTCCTTCGTCCCTTCCTTCGTGGAGATCGGGATGTCCACGTAGAGCATCACGCGGTTGCCGTCCTTATCGATCCGTCCTATTTCTTCGTCATCAAGGGCATCCTGCAAAAAATGAAGGTCAATCGACAACTCCCTGACGACTTGTTGCTTTTCTTGCTCAGAAGGATCGGTCAGATGGATCCAGCAGCCTTTTTCAAATTGATGCCGTTCTTCTATTTTTCCCATGGCATTCGTTTTGTAAATGTTCAACATGGTTTTTTCATCCTTTCGCAAATAAGGATCGGAGGGATACGACCATGTTGCGCAAGCATGTCTACTTAAACATACTTACATACACTCGTCCCATAAAAAGGGAGAATGTCAAATAAGGTATGGGGAACATGCCGCAGCGCCACAAGGCCGGAAAATTCTCCGTACACAATACTGATTGCAGTTATTCATTCGGCAACTTGGACTACTGTCCATAAAAACGTTCCCCCCTTTCGATAATAAAAACCCTCTAGCGGGAATCTAGAGGGTTAGAAAAGTGCACAAAATAACACCACTTTTTCTCCCCCTGCAAGAGCTTTGGCACTATACAACGTAAAGGAAACATTCCTTAGCCACCTTAAGAAAAGCCTTAATTCGGCAGTTCCTGTTCTACCCATTGGCATCTTTCGATATTTCCGGGCAGTGGCCTATGTTTGTATAGGAGCCTCACCTAACGAGGATGAATGATTGACTTTGTCATCTTATTCCTGTCACCAGTATTTGTCAATCATGTTTTCTCGTCCTACATGCATGTTATTCATGTCCTTTCATACGGTGTCGGCTTCTAACTATGACCGACTCACCCTATTTTGCTGCAATTCTTCTTCCGCGAATCATGACAAACCAAATCAACTCTTGTGACATACAGTAAGAGAGGGATATTCCCACAAAGGGAGGGGCAGACTTGAGCGGAGATTTTGTTTCGAACTTGCTCGATAAGCTAAGCCAAAAAACAGGGCGGCAATGGACGCTTAACGATATTATGAAGCTAGCGGAAAAAATGCCGAAGGGCGGAGCGAACGTAGATTCACTGCTCGATGAGCTGGGCAACATGGGATTCGAGGTGCCAGAGGAGACGAAAGAGCGCGTCAGGGATCGTGTAAAGGACGGCCAATCCATCTCCATGGAAGAGTTAGGGAATTTAATGCCCAAAGAAGTAAAGGCGAAGAGCCGCAAGTCGAAGAAGCCGATCAAGCCAATCAGGGCGACTGCCAAAAGCAAATCAGCCCCGCTGTCAGATCGCATCAAAAAGCTATCAGGCAAAGGCAAGAAAAAACGATAACTTCATCAAAGCAAATGCAGGTGTATGCAGTCGCAAGTGCCGAACAGGCATGGGCGGCTGCGTTTGTTTTTCTGACGAAGTTATTGATAATAGCGTACGATTATTTTATAATAGATAAGTAATGTTCGTGTTTTGGTCAATAGTTACTCATGTTTTCACTAAAATTCAGGAGGTTCTATCCGTGAGTGTGAAAAAAGCGTTGATCAGCGTTTCTGACAAGACAGGATTGATTCCGTTTGCCCGTCGATTGGTAGCCGCCGGGGTACAGATCATTTCTACCGGGGGTACGGCTTCTCTTTTAAAAGCAGAGGGAGTTCCCGTCATTGGCATTTCTGAAGTGACTGGATTTCCAGAAATTTTGGACGGTCGCGTCAAAACGTTGCATCCCAATATCCACAGCGGCCTCTTGGCTGTAAGGGACAGTGAAGCACATGTGCAGCAACTAAAAGACCTTGGGATTGAAACCATTGATCTGGTTGTCGTGAACCTGTATCCTTTCAAGGAAACGATCGCGAAGCCAGACGTGACATATGAAGATGCCATTGAGAATATTGATATTGGTGGACCAACGATGCTGCGTTCTGCTGCGAAAAATCACGCGTTCGTCAGTGTAGTGGTCGATGCAGCCGATTATGAAAAAGTAGCAGAAGAAATTGAAGCAAATGGCGATACTACGCTAGAAACCCGTCGCAAGCTGGCTGCAAAAGTTTTCCGTCATACAGCCGCCTATGATGCCTTGATCTCTCGCTATTTGAGTGAGCAGGTGGGCGAACTGTTGCCTGAGAGCTACACGGTGACTTACGAGAAAGCACAGGATTTACGCTACGGGGAAAATCCACATCAACGTGCGGCATTTTACCGTGAGCCGTTATCGGATCAGTTGAGCATCGGGAATGCGAGTCAACTGCAAGGAAAAGAGCTTTCCTATAACAACATCAATGACGCAGATGCAGCGCTGGCGATTGTACGTGAATTCGCTGAACCTGCTGTCGTTGCGATCAAGCACTCCAACCCTTGTGGAGTAGGGATCGGCACTGATATTCGCGCCGCTTACCAAAAAGCGTATGAAGCAGACCCTGTCTCTATTTTCGGTGGGATCGTGGCAGCAAACCGCCCGATTGACCGTGACACTGCACTCGCAATGAAAGAGATTTTCTTGGAAATTATTATCGCACCAGACTTCACCGAAGAGGCATTGGCGGTTCTGGCTGAGAAAAAGAACCTGCGTCTCTTGCATATTCCTGCGCTGAATGAACCAGGCAAAAAAGTGGACAATCTGTTCCGCGTGGCTCCGGTTGCAGGCGGTGCGCTCATTCAAGACTTCGACTACAAGCAGCTCGAAGAAAACGAGATTCAAGTGGTCACAGACCGCAAGCCTTCGGAAGAGGAACTGGCACAGTTGAAATTCGCCTGGAAGGTCGTCAAGCACGTCAAATCGAATGCGATTCTCTTGGCAAAAGACAATATGACCATCGGCGTGGGTGCAGGCCAGATGAACCGCGTTGGGGCAGCGAAAATCGCCATCGAGCAGGCAGGTGCATTGGCAAGTGGCGCGGTTATGGCCTCGGATGCGTTTTTCCCGATGGGAGATACCGTGGAAGAGGCAGCCAAAGCAGGGATTACCGCTATCATTCAGCCAGGCGGCTCCATTCGCGACCAAGAATCGATTGATGCTTGCAACCGAGCGGGCATCGCGATGATCTTTACCGGCACTCGTCATTTCAAGCACTAAAAGAGGCTATTCGGAGTAACGTTCGCTTTTTTAACACGTACTAAAGAGTGGATTACCTCTCACACAGGAGGAAATACGATGAAAATATTAGTGGTCGGCGGCGGCGGTCGAGAACACACGATTGCCTGGAAGCTGTTGCAGAGCTCTAAAGTAACCAAGGTATACTGTGCGCCAGGAAATGGGGGCACAGCCCAAATCGCTCAAAACGTACCGATTGGTGTTCATGATTTTGCTGCACTGGCTCAATTCGTCAAAGATGAGGGAATTGATCTGACTGTCGTTGGCCCGGAAGATCCTTTGCTGGCGGGGATTGTGGACTTTTTCCAGGAGCGCAATCTGCCGATCTATGGCCCGAATCAAAAAGCGGCAATGATCGAGGGCAGCAAGTCTTTTGCGAAAAGTCTAATGAAACGCTACGAGATTCCGACGTCTGCCTATGAATCGTTCCTGGATTACGAATCGGCGAGTGCGTACGTGAGAGAGCAGGGAGCTCCTATCGTTGTCAAAGCGGACGGCTTGGCAGCGGGGAAAGGAGTCGTTGTCGCAGAGACGGTGGAGGAAGCGGAAGAGGCACTCCGTCAAATCATGCAGGAAAGCGTCTTTGGAGAAGCAGGGGCGCGCGTGGTCATTGAGGAGTGTATGTTCGGCGAGGAGCTGTCGCTGCTGTCTTTCGTCGATGGAGAGACGGTTAAGCCGATGATTACCTCCCAGGATCATAAGCGAATTTTCAATAATGACCGCGGTCCCAATACAGGCGGCATGGGAACATACGCCCCGGTACCGCAAATGTCTGCTGAGCTGGTAGACGAGATCGTCAAAACGATTGTCCAGCCGATGGCATCAGGGATGGCTAAGGATGGCATTCCGTTCAAAGGCATTCTCTACACAGGTCTGATGATTACGGAGCAAGGACCAAAAGTCGTGGAGTTCAATGCGCGTTTTGGCGATCCAGAGACACAGGTGCTCTTGCCGTTGCTCGAAACAGATTTGCTCGATATTTTTGTCGGAACGGTCAATGGCGAGCTCGATGCAGTCGATGTGACATGGCAAAAAGGAAGTGCTGTTTGTGTCGTCATGGCAGCGCCGGGTTATCCGGGAGAATATCCAAAGGGTTCGTTGATCCAGGGACTGGGTCAGGCAAACGAGGGAGCTACGGTGTTTCATGCAGGTACGAAGGAAACCGAGGAAGGCATCGTGACGAGCGGTGGCCGTGTGCTTGGCGTTGTGGCAACAGGAGCAGATTTGGCGCAGGCGCGTGAGACAGCGTATGCGAAGGTCCAAGGGATCTCGTTTGATGGGGCGCAGTATCGCACGGATATTGCAGCACGAGCGATGAAGTATCAGCAGAAGTGATAAAAAAGAACAAGCTGTTCCTTCAGTAGAGATATCTACTTGGGGAACAGCTTTTTTACATGTGCGGGAGCTGTGCTCAATAAAAAATAGCATTATCATGAATAAAACTATTCCTTACAAAAGGATTCGTTTTATTTGTATAATGCCAATAATAGTAAAATTTTAGGGGGTAGGGGTATTTATGGGGAGTATAGGTTACCCTGGTCTTATCGTTATGGTAGTTTTAGTAATTGTTTCTGCAGTAATCGTATATAGCTTAACAGCACCGAAGAAAAGAAAGAGGCGCTAAAAGGCGTCTAATTCTACGGGGTTCAATCTTTATCGTGTCTTCTGTTACACACCAACGTTTTCACTCGCAACCGCCGCCTTTTTCGCTTTGGCCGCAGCCAGCTGCGAAAGGAAATAAACGATGAGGAACAGCAGCAAGCACGCTGCCGACCAGCGGTACATGACAGAGTAGCTCGAATGTGTCGCAATGACACCGAGGAGCACAGAGCCGACCGCGATCCCCAAATCGATGGAATTAAAGAACAGTCCGTTCGCCATGCCGCGTTGCTCAGGTGTGACGACCTTCACCATCCACGCCTGGATAGATGGCTGAATCATGCCATAGCCAAGCCCGTAGAAGGCAGCAGAGACGAGAAGCAAGGACTCTGTCGTTGTTAGGGACAGGAGCAAGAGGCTGATCCCGACGAAAATCGCACCGGGAGGCAGGACGGCAATGTGCCCTTTGCGATCGTACAGCTTGCCGGAAAACGGACGAATCAACACCATCGCCAGTGCATTTGCAAGGAAAAACCAGCCGACATTCTCAATGTGGGCTTCTTTCCCGTACAAGGCCAAAAAGCTGAGAATTCCGCCATACGTAATAGACAAACAAAAATTCAGTCCTGCTGGAAGCAGCAGCTTTTTATCATAAAAACGGCGAATGCCTGTGACCGTTTGTGCGTTCCCGGACGACACAGGAAGCTGATTGTAGGCGCGGATAAAATGCATTAACGGAAAAATAATGGCAACCAGCAACACGAGAACTATGAGCATCGATCCGAATCCAAACCAATTCAATAGGCCAAGTCCAATCAACGGGCCGAGTGCCATTGCCAAGCTGGTCGATAAGCCGAAATACCCCATGCCTTCACCGATCCGTTTGGCAGGAATCACATTGGAAACAATCGTCGGAAAGGTCGTGCTGCCCATTCCAAAACCGATGCCGACCAAGATTCGCAACAGAAGAAAGAAAACAATGCTTCCTGCCCAGTAATAGCCTGCGCTAAATATCGCGACGAATCCAAGTGCTACAATCGCCAAGATCTTACTGCTTTTCGTTTTCAATGCTTCCCCGGTAAACACCCTTGCGATCACTGCTGCAAGTGAAAACAAGCTAATGACCAGGCTGACGACAAAATCATTGGCCTGATACGCTTCCTTCACATAGGCAGGGAATGTAGGTGTCTGCATTTGCACAGTGAGAAACAACAACAAATTGCATACAGTTAACAGGACAAAATCTCTCGTCCACAGTCTCTCTCTACTCTCTCCCAATGCTGTCACTCCTAGTCCGTCGTTTTTCTATTGATGTTCTCGTTAATCTCCAGCAAGATTTCTCGCAAGAAGACCAGCTTTTCAGGAGATATCCCTTCCAGAATGTCTGCAACGGCACGAGCCTCTACAGGAATCGCCTGCTCAATCCATTCCCGTCCTTTCGGGGAAAGGGTAATGATGTAGGCGCGTCGGTCTTGTTCGCTCAAAGTCTTTTCGATAAAGCCTTTTTTGGCGAGTGTGTCCAAAATGCGTGTCATGGAAGGCTGATCCTTGGCAGAGCGCTGGGCCAGCTCTTTTTGATTGATGCCCTCTTCTTCTCGTAGCCGATACAGGACGGCAAACTGCTCCGTGGTCAAATCAAAATCCTTTAAAAAAAGGGAAACATAATGAATCATTCTCCGGTATGTATTTCCGATAAGAAATCCAACCGGTTCTTTTTGCCAATGATCGATCAGGGGAATGACCCTCTTTCGTTCAAAAATACTTGCAATGACAATTATATGTATAACAATTATTTTTGTAAATGGAAA
This sequence comes from Brevibacillus sp. AG162, assembly GCF_006715575.1. Taxonomy (NCBI): domain Bacteria; kingdom Bacillati; phylum Bacillota; class Bacilli; order Caryophanales; family Paenibacillaceae; genus Brevibacillus; species Brevibacillus sp. AG162. The sequence continues at coordinate 247,880 of NZ_VFNO01000006.1, read as the reverse complement.
AAACCGCCCAATTACAGGCGGTTGGTTGCTGTTCCTTTACTGACGATATCTCCCTCTTTTTCGCGAGGTGCGAAAGAAGTAATAACCCATTACGCCGATGACGCCAATGATCGTGGCAATGACAAAAAAGTTATGCGACATCCATTCATACATCTGGGGGCCGACAAGCATATGCAGTGCCTCCTCTCCTTACTTGTACGTGGGGTAGCGAGTGTTGCTGTTGTTATTTTCTTGGGAGCGAAAAGAGATGAACTCCCTTGCGGCCGTTTCGAGAAGTTGATCCTCGGGGGTAAGCTTCGCCTTTTGCTGATTGTCGATTGGTTGTTTCTCCTGGTTCGCTGAGAATTGTGGGCTTGCAGAATACTGTATGTTTGCCTTATTCGTTGGCGCTGGAGTGTTGCTCGCATCATCTTGGATGGTGTCTGAGCCTTTGATAGGGGCAATATTCATGGAGCGGGTAAACTGGTTGACCGCCATCTCCACGCCTTTTTTCTTGAGCTGGTCCATCATGCCCTGCATGCCAACTCCTTTTGCAGAATTAATGCCCAGTGCGGCGAATGTGGGACAAAAACGCGTCACCCCTTCTGCTACCCTCATTGCGGAGAACCCCATTAAAAACCAAGGAGTCTTATAGGGGCGGCGGCTCATTTTTCCGATACCGTATGCCAAGCCTAACAAACCGCCGGTAATGCGAAGCATGGCATCAGTCGTACCTACGTTTCTTTGCATGAGATATACCCTCCTGTCGCAATTACATCTATTCCATAGTGTGTAGTAAAGGGGGACAAGAGACCCGTGGGAATTGTTACTACCAACTGCACAGCTTGCAGGGGAATGATTGAGGGGCGGCGAAGCTGTAGAAAGCGATGAACGACCGTTCATTTTTAAAAAAACATCGGCAGACCAGCAAGGAGAGGGAGAAATGATGCGTGTACGTGCTCTATCAGACCGTGATTACTTGAACATGATTCGCGTGAGTAGACGTCAGGCACCAGCAAGCCTCTGGATAAAAGGAGCAAGCGTTCTGAATGTGTATACAAAAGAATGGCAAGAGCATCACGTCGTAGTGGCAGGAGAACGTATTGCTTATGTAGGAGAAAAAGAGCCGTTGGTCGATGACCAGACCGTGATTATGGAGGCGGCTGGGCAGTATCTCGTGCCGGGTTACATCGAGCCACACGCGCATCCGTTTCAATGGTATAACCCATATACATTGGCTGACTTTGCTCTGCAAACGGGAACCACTGGAATGATGTCGGACTCACTGATGCTCATGCATCTGCCTTTTTCGCAAACGGCAGCGATCATGGATTCTCTGGCAGCACATCCCGTAAAGCAGTTTTTCTGGGGCAGACTTGATCCGCAGACAGGAAAAGCTCATCCGGCGTTCACCAAGGAAAAATTGGCGCAAATGCTCGAGCATCCACGTGTAATCCAGGGAGGAGAGTTGACGAATTGGGGCGGTGTTTTACAAGAGGATGAAACGCTGCTTTTTGGTTTGAAGCATACGCGAGATTTGGGCAAAAGGATGGAGGGGCATCATCCGGGAGCTTCTAACGAGACCTTGAACATTGCCGCAGCAGCCGGTGTAACAGCTTGTCATGAGGCCATCACTGCAGCCGATTTGTTGTCGCGTATCCGTTTAGGCATGTATGCAACATTGCGCCATTCCTCCATTCGCCCTGATCTGCCCGAGCTGGTGAAAGGGTGGCTTGCGCTGGGGGTGCCGTGGTCATCACGGATGATGCTGACATCGGATGGAAGCACGCCGCCGATGCATCGAGACGGGTTCATGGATAGTACGATCCGTGTGGCCATTGAAGCGGGAATGCCGCCAGAGGAAGCGTATATCATGGCGACGTTGAACCCAGCTGTCTATTATGGGCTGGACGCGGAGATCGGAGGAATTGCTTCGGGCCGAATCGCGGATATGCTGTTGTTGCCTGCAAAAGATCAGCCGACACCCTCCATCGTAATTGCGAATGGACAACGGGCGGCAGAAAAGGGAACCTTGCTTGTCCCAACCGTACAACCACAATGGGAGGAAGTTTCTTTACGTTTGACAGATCCATTGAAAAAGCGGACGCATCCCGATTGGTTCCGCCTGCGGCCAGATGAAGACGGGAAGGTCCCTGTGATACAGATGCTGAATGCCGTTATCACGCGGCTGTCGCTAGAGGACATGCCCGTTGATCAGGATGGATACGTATCCTTGCAGCATGATCCGCAGTTGGCGTTGATCGCCATCATTGATGCGACTGGCGGTAACCGAACATTGGCAGTTCTTCATGGCTTCGGTGAACATCTTGAAGGGCTGGCCAGCACCTATTCAGCGTCTGGCGATTGGATCGTAATCGGACGCGATCCCCAAGCGATGGCACAAGCGCTGGAGCGTACTCGGGAAATAAAAGGCGGAATCGTCCTGATCGATGAAGGAAAAATCACTTGCGAATGCCCATTGCCTCTTGCTGGAAAATTCTCCTCTGCGCCGATGGAGGAAGTGATCAGCATGGGTGAAAATTTGGTAAGTCAGCTCCGTTCCAAAGGCCATGTCCATCTCGATCCCATTTATTCGCTTTTGTTTTTTACGGCTACCCACTTGCCGTATGCACGTCTCACGGCAACAGGCATTGTCGACGTTAAGAGTGGGCAAATCGTCGTTCCGGCACTCCCTCTTTCCTGAGAGGGGGTTATTTTTTTATTTGTGCATCAATGATATATGTACATAAAATATATTTTACTTCTTGTAAATTATCAGATTTATTTTAAAATAAAAACATCCAAGCCTCATCTAACTTTGTCCCCGTAGATCATTGTTTTTGAAAGTCGCAACCTGGCTAGCAAGGTAGATGGATTGGGAAACGAAAACAAAGAATGATAAAAGGGGGATTCATTCTGCATGAAAAAACGTTATGTCGGGGTTTTATCTGCGGTATTGGCTGCGAGTATGGCATTAACAGGTTGCGCAGGAAACAGCAATTCAAGCGGCGGAAGTAACGCAAGCGGGGGGCAAAGTCAGCCAGCTCCAGGCAACAGTGGTGGCGGAACGACCGAGGGGGGCCTCATCAAGATTGCCACACAATCCCCGCTGTCCGGGAGCAATTCCGCTGTGGGAGATGCGATTAAGACAGGCGCAGGTTACGCTCTCGAAAAGCGCAAGGAAGAGTTTAAAGCACTTGGCTTTGATCTCCAGCTTTTCCCTCAGGATGATCAAGGCGACCCGAAAATCGGGGTATCCAATGCGGAGATGCTCATCTCTGATCCTGATGTATACGGTGTAGTTGGGCACTATAACACAGGTGTTGCGATTCCATCGTCTGTGAAGTACGAGGAAGGCAAGCTGGTCATGGTATCCCCAGCAAATACAGGGGTGAAGCTCACGGAGGAAGGCAAGAAAACCGTCCATCGAATTTGTGCTCGCGATGACGCGCAAGGACCAAAGGCTGCTCTTTATGCAAAAAATACACTTGGTGTAAAAACGGCCTATATTATCCATGATAAGACAGCATACGGCCAAGGTCTGAGTGATCAAGTGAAGCTGCAATTCGAAAAGGACGGGGTACAAATCCTTGGCTTCGAGGGCATTACCCAGGGCGAAAAGGACTACAGCGCGGTACTTAACCAGGTGACGGTGAAAAACCCGGACATCATCTTTTTCGGCGGCCTTTATCCAGAAGGTGGAATTTTGATCAAGCAAGCTCGTGAAAAAGGATTTAAGGGTTATTTTATGGGTGGCGACGGCTTGGATTCTTCTGATATGATAAAAATAGCCGGTGATGCTGTCGAAGGTGTTGTCTTTACGTCAGTAGCAGGGGACGTAACACAAACCGAAGAGGGCAAGAAATGGGCTGAAGAGTACAAGAAAGCCACAAGCAAGCCTCTGGAAACCTATTCCGTCTACGGTTTCGACTCCATGAACGTCATCCTCAATGGTGTCTTGGAAGCTGTCAAAGCAAACGGAGGCAAAAAACCAACCCGCGAGCAAGTCCTCGATGCAGTCCACAAAACCAAAGATTTTCAGGGTCAATTCACCAAAGTTACCTTTGATGAAAAAGGTGACAACACAAATGCAGATGTATTCATTTACAAGTACGACAAGGACAAATCCATTTTCGTAGGCAAGGCCGAGTAATCACACCACAAAACGCGCACACACTCCCATGCCTCATATTAGGATAGGGGGCTGCACGCCGGTGTTGGCCCCTTTTCCACGAGAAAACAAGTCCAGTCAATGGAATGAATGCAGAAAATTTGTACAAGTCTACAAGAGAAATGAGGGATGGGAAAGCATGATCAACATTTTGCCTCAGGTGTTGGTTGACGGATTGACACTTGGATTTATGTACGCAGTCGTGGCTTTAGGCTACACAATGGTTTACGGGATTTTGGAAATTATCAACTTTGCCCATGGAGACATTTTCATGGTCGGAGCCTTTATCGGTACAGAGGTATTATTGATCTCTGATGCGCTAGGGGCACTTGAAGGTATGAATCCATTTGTCGCACTTTTCATAACACTCATAATTGCCATGGTATTAACGGGTGCTTTAGGGGTAGGAATTGAGAGGATCGCCTATCGACCATTGCGTGGAGCACCTCGCCTTGTGCCGTTGATTTCGGCGATTGGCGTATCGTTTTTGCTGCAAGACCTCGTACGTTTTACAGAAGCACTGGCTCGTAATGAGTTTTATTTGAACAGTCCCGCTCTTTTTACAGGTTCGATTCCATTAGGAAGTATTGCTACGATTCCAACAAAAGGATTGATCGTAATTGTAATTGCGATCATCATGATGATTGCGTTGACGTTGTTTGTGAATAAAACAAAGTGGGGAATCGCCATGCGCGCCGTCGCACAAGACCAGAGTACGGCTTCGCTGATGACCATAAATGTAAACAAAGTAATCATGCTTACGTTTTTGATTGGATCCAGCCTGGGTGGCGCGACAGGTGTTCTGTTTGCGCAAAACTACGGAACGATCGATCCGTATATCGGTTTTATTCTCGGTCTTAAAGCATTTACAGCTGCCGTACTCGGCGGGATTGGGAACCTGCGTGGTGCGATGATCGGTGGCGTACTTCTCGGTCTTCTGGAATCCCTGTCCGGTGCCTTTATGGGGCCGTTGACCAACGGAGCCTTTGGTGCAGAGTACAAAGACGTGTTTGCGTTCAGTATTTTAATTCTCGTGCTTCTCTTCAAGCCGGAAGGACTGTTTGGCGAAGCTGTAAAAGAGAAAGTGTAGGTGAAATAAATGGCAAATCTCGCTTGGAAATCGTTCAAAGGCATTCCGCTCGTATTCACGTTGATCTGGATTGTAGCTTTTTCTGCCGCGTTGTACCTCATGGATAAATCGGTCATCGCGTTTCTCGGCATTCTTTCTTCCATTGTGCTTGTCTATTACACCAATACCTCCAAAACGATCAAAATGGTGATTGGTGCTGTGGTTCTCCTTCTGATCATTCCGTTGGTAGCGGGTGAAAACCGATACTACATGGAAGTAGCTTCACAGGTAGGAATCTATGTAGCGATGGCTTTGGGTTTGAATATCGTAGTAGGCTTTGCTGGTCTGCTTGACTTGGGTTACGTTGCGTTTTTTGCTGCCGGGGCTTATGCGTATGCGATTTTCTCTACCTCGCAAGCGAATGAGTTTATCGCGGGTAATCTGTTCCCGCTCTCCGGTGAGTGGTTTTGGCCATTTCTCATAATCGGCTTGATTGTGGCTGCTGTTTTCGGAATATTGCTAGGATTGCCAGTTCTCAGAGTAAAGGGCGATTACCTCGCGATCGTAACCTTGGGCTTTGGCGAAATCATTCGCATTGTCTTCAACAACTTGGACAAGCCCATCAACATCACCAACGGTCCGCAGGGAATTACGCCGATTCCGTCTCCTGAGCTGTTTGGGATCAAAATGGGGACACCGTTTTACTTTTACTTCATCGTCTTGTTTGTGATTGCCTTTATCGTTTTGGCGAATATACGCTTTGAGCATTCTCGTTTGGGACGTGCATGGATTGCGGTACGTGAAGATGAGCTGGCTGCCCAGTCCATGGGGATTTCCCTGTTGAATACCAAGCTGGCTGCATTTGCATTGGGTGCTTCCTTCGCTGGTGTCGTCGGTGTTATCTTTGCGGCCAAGCAGACGTTTATCGATCCTACTTCCTTTACGCTGATGGAATCAATCGGGATATTGGTCATGGTCATTCTGGGTGGTAGTGGCAGCATTCCAGGCGTTGTGCTTGGTGCCGCTTTTGTCACGATCTTGCAGGTACAGCTGTTAAAAGAATTCTCCAACTTCCTGCACGGTCTGCAAAATGCGGGGATTATCAGTTTGCCGAACCAGCTGGACCCATCCAAGTTCCAGCGACTCATTTTCGGAATTATGCTCATTCTCGTAGCCTTGTATCGCCCTAACGGATTGATTCCGGCCAAACGGAAGAAAAACGATCTTGATGCGATCAAAAATAGCGAGTTTGGCAAAGAAAAGCTGGGGATTCTCGGCAGACTGTCCCAATTGACTTCTGGGAAACAGTCATAGCGGACGAGGAGGGATATGAGCATGGCATTGTTAGAGGCAAAAAATTTAACGAAGCGCTTTGGCGGCTTGGTAGCCAATCAAGACGTTTCGATTGGCATCGAAAAAGGAAGCATTACGGCTGTCATCGGTCCGAATGGGGCCGGAAAAACGACTTTTTTCAATATGATTACCGGATTTTACGAGCCAGACGAGGGAGAAATCCTGCTGAATGGCAAAAGCATCAAGAAGCTTCGTCCTGACCAGATTGCAAGTCGCGGGATTACCCGCACCTTTCAAAACATTCGTCTGTTCAAAGAAATGACGGCATTGGAAAATGTCATGGTGGGTGTGCATAGCCGCTTGTCCGCTGGAATTCTCGGTATCCTGTTCAATTCCAAACGTGTACGCCAGGAGGAAGAGCGGACGCGCGTCGAGGCTTATCAGCTCATGGAGTATGTCGGGATCGCACATATTGCCAATGAAGCAGCAGGAAGTCTGCCTTACGGGCTTCAACGCCGCTTGGAAATTGCCCGGGCGATGGCGACCAATCCGCAAATCATTTTGCTCGATGAACCGGCGGCAGGGATGAATCCTCGCGAGACGGTTGAGATGACGGATTTTATTCGTCGGCTGAAAAAAGAGCTCGACTTGACGATTATCTTGATCGAGCATGATATGAAGCTGGTCATGGGACTCAGCGAATACATTCACGTGTTGGATTACGGGAGAAAAATTGCAGAAGGAACACCCGAACAAATCCGCAACAACCCTAACGTCATTGAGGCCTATCTCGGAAAAAGTGCGTCGGACGTGTCGTAGAAGGAGGAAAATCGATGGCATTGCTAGAGCTGACTAACGTTCATACGTATTACGGCGGCATCCACGCATTAAAAGGATTGAGCATGACGGTAAACGAAGGCGAAGTGGTGACGCTGATTGGTTCCAACGGGGCAGGTAAATCGACCACGTTGAAAACGATATGTGGGCAGACCCGTGCTAAAGAAGGAAAAGTCATCTTTAATGGCAAAGACATTACGCAGATGCGTACACATGATATTGCCTTAGCAGGAATCGCTCACGTCCCGGAAGGCCGCCGCATTTTTCCCAAGCTGACCGTACGCGAGAATTTGGAGATGGGTGCCTTCAGTGTATCCGATAAAAAGGTGATCGAAGAAGGAATCGAGCGCGCCTTTGCTTACTTTCCTCGACTGAAGGAACGGGTTAGTCAAAAAGGTGGCACGATGTCCGGTGGGGAGCAGCAAATGCTGGCGATTGCGCGTGGCCTGATGATGAAACCCAAAATTCTGATGCTCGATGAACCGTCGATGGGATTGGCGCCGATTCTGGTAGAGCAGATTTTTGACATCGTTACGGAGCTGAACAAGGAAGGCATGACGATTCTCTTGGTCGAGCAAAATGCGAATCAGGCGCTGTCTGTCGCGCATCGCGGTTATGTGATTCAGACAGGCGAAATTATTTTGAAAGACGACGCCCAAACATTATTGATGAATCCGCAGGTAAGAGAGGCGTATTTGGCGTAATAGAAACATGAGTACCGATGGAGATTTTTGTCTCCGTCGGTTTTTCATTTGGTCAGCGAGGAGGATGTAGCTTGTTAGATATCAGTCCCCGCTTTGTAGAAGGGAGCGAACCTCTCTATCTACAGCTTTATCGCTATTTTTGTACAGAAATCCAAGGGAGGCGCTTGATCTCCGGGACGCGTCTGCCTTCTGTTCGGGCATTGAGCGGATTTTTGCAAGTGAGTAAAACGACTGTCGAGAGCGCCTATCACCAGCTCATGGCAGAAGGATACATCGAGAGTCGGGAGCGAAGCGGATTTTATGTGGTCGATGTGGACTGGGATGGGCCAGTGCCTGTACCTGTACCTGCAGGAAAAGGGCAGCAACCAGCAAAAACGGCTTACGTCCAAACACTTCCACCCTCAGCAGTCCCGATCCAATATGATTTTCACCAAGCCCGCGTAGATGCCGAGCATTTTCCTTTTGACCGTTGGCGCAAGTACACCAACCAATGCATGCAGGAAGAAAACAAGCATGTGCTCTACTACGGCGATCGACAAGGTGAGCCGCAGCTGCGGGAGGAGCTCGCACGCTATCTCGGACGAGCTCGGGGCGTACAAGCTACGCCGGAACAAATTGTGATCGGTGCGGGGACGCAGGTGATGATCAGCTTATTGGGATTCTTATTCGGAACACGGGGACAGGCTGTTGCGATGGAAGAGCCGGGCTATCACGGTGTACGTGCCGTGTTTTCCCATTTGGGTTATGATGTGCGCCCAATCAAGCTGGCGGAGGATGGGATTGATGTGGAAGCGCTCAGTGAGAGTCGAGCACAGCTGGTCTATATCACACCGTCTCATCAGGACCCGTCTGGAATTGTCATGCCGTATGCCAAACGGCTAAAGCTGCTACACTGGGCGAATCAGACGGGGAGCTACATCATGGAGGATGACTACGATGGTGAGTTTCGCTATCATGGCAAGCCGATTCCTTCCCTTCAAGGACTGGATACTCAAGGACGGGTTATTTATTTAGGGACGTTTTCCAAGGCATTGCTGCCATCGATTCGGATGAGCTATATGGTTTTGCCGCATGCGTTATTAGCGGTATATCAGGAGAAATTGGCGGACTTTGACCAGTCGGCATCGCGTATTCATCAGGAGACGCTGGCCCTGTTCATGAAAAATGGCGATTGGGAGCGGCATATTCGCAAGATGCGGACGCTTTACCGCAAAAAGCATGGGGCGCTGCTTCAGTGCTTGCAGGAACACTTTGGAGCGTACATCCGGATCAAAGGTCAGGATGCCGGGCTGTCCGTGACGGTAGAAGTGAAAAGTGAGAGCACTCCGCAACAGCTGAAGCAAATTGCGGCTTCATCAGGCGTTCGTGTCTATCCAACCGCACACAAATGGATTCATCCGCAGGAAAATGGACTTCCGGCTTTTCAGTTCGGATTCGGGGGGCAGACCATCGAGGAGATTGAGGCTGGCATTCGTCTATTGAAACGTGTATGGGAGCCTTATTTGAGCAACCACATGGGCAAGGCATAGAGGGGGAGCGCAGCCGGGGTGTTTTAGGCGTTGTTTGTAAAAGGCATGAAGCGAATTCTTCCGATGGCTGCCGCTGGACGTATGGCTTTAAAAGCCACATATTTGTCGACAGGGAAAAAGCCCAGTCTTGGAACATCGCTCCGGCGAAGGTACTCACGTTCCATATTAAGTAATCAGCAGTACTCGCCCCTGCAAAAATCTTTCGATAAGGTTCCTGCTCTTTCATTAGATGAGCCCCTGAAATGCGAAGCAGATGGTATATTGATGGAAAAAATGTAGCCCGTTCTCCCTTAGGAGGCGGGCTGCATTTTTTTATTGTGGTCCATTAATATCGTTCCGTACTTCGTTTAGATGGTTCTCTGTGTACACCATCTGGGAGCTACTCAAATTCTTGCTCAGTTAATATATTTGACTCATTTTTCTATCATATGTTGTTCCATATTTTTTCAAATCCCTCGTCCAATTATGTTTTATTTGGGTCTTGATAATAGATGGTATGTAAACAGACGTCCAAATCATTAAATTCGAGCGTTTTTCGCCGTTTCAAGGGATTAGCTTTTTGAGGCTGGAGAAAATCAGTGATCAAAAGCTCGCGGCGGAGACTCCTGCCAAAAAAAATCTCAGAGTAATTTTAAACGATACAGTTGTGTTGTTTAAAGTCGCGTGGTATGATATTTTTGTAAGAAATGGGAGAAGATGGAAAAAATGTTTGTAACATTCGAATGGCGGCTATCAAGTCCACTCCCCCGTTAACTTGCTTCTCTTCTGAGAGCGGGTAAAAAGAAGATTAAGAAGGAGTGTTTTTCGATGAAAAAGTTTATGACTAGTTTGGCAACACTGGCATTATTGACTTCAGCCGTTCCTGCATTTGCACAGGAGGGACAGCAATCACCAACAACTACTGCAACCACTCAATATTCATCATCAAAAATATCTTCTGACGAAGATGAAAAGTATGAAGATGTGTATCAAGATATTGGGGTGAAGTTTAATTATATTCCAGGTGCAGATAGATATAAGTGGGTACGTTACAATATAACCGATGGATATGAGGATGCGTCTGGTACTTCGTACACTACTAGCTCAAAAATTTATAGTTTAAGAATTGGAAAACTATACAGAATACATGCTTATGCTGTAGACGAAAACAATAGAATCCTTGCAGTATCAGCCCCGGTGGAAATTAGAGGGGAAAAAGGTTGGGATACGGTTATTAATTTTTGGTTAAAATAATTGCTTACTGAATAGACAGAAAAAAAGCACCCACGGGGTGCTTTTTTTTGCGATATTAACACATTAGGCAACGGTTCCAGTCCTCGCCCCTTGTCCAGTACTTCTCATATTCGAATACGCCGATCCTGTTACAAGTGTGTAGATTTACCTACTGCACTACCTCTTATAACCTGTGACCGCAATAGGTATAAGGATTGACTTGCGGCGGAGACCTCTGCCCGAAGGTTGGGTATCACAGGGGAATTATGGGTGCGATGTAACTTTATTCAAGAAGGGTTCGTCTAACAAAATGTATTTACAAACTCCCGTGAATAAAATCCGATACGTTTGCCACCACGCTGAGGAGGTAACAAATCCATGAAAAAGATTGTGTTCATCGCTGCAATCGCAGCTGTTCTGTCTGTGGGGCAGACCGCCTATCCAATTCAAGAGGCAGGAGCGGCAAAGGCGGCCTCTTATCGCATTACCTACAAAATTCCCACGGTCAATACGCTGGAAGAAAAAGAAGTTTTGCACTCTTTCCTAAAAGGGGCGCTCAAGATCAAAAATCCGCATCCGGCCAGCACCCTGGACAAAAACAGAAAAAGCCTCACGGAAATCGTCGGCGAACTTAACGGTACAGACACGCCGCGCGGTTTTATGATCGATGAATTCAGCGTCTCTAAAGATGGGTATTTATTGGCCTTGTACAATGAGATTGGGATATTGGATCCCGTCTATCCCCAAGGGTACGATCCAGACGCCATCAGCAAGCAAATAGAGCAGCAGCAAGCAGCTGGTCAATGGGGAGGCGAGCTGCGGAAAAAGCGGGGAGAGATGGAACTAAAAGCGCGGATAAACGCACTTGTCCAGGCGGGGTACGTACAGCCTGAGGACCTGAAAGACCAACGGCTTACGAAGCAATTTGTTGCGGAGACATTGTACCGCATGTACAAAAAAGTGAGGCCTTATAAGGGGAGTGTAGCTCCCAAGGACAGCCAAAGTGAAGCGGTCCGCTGGGCAGTAGAAGTGGGAGTGCCCGGATTCCAGGTCGATGCAAAAGGGTATGTGTATCCGCAATCGCAGCCGTACTACACAGGTATGCTCGACTTCATCCATCTGTTTTTGCCGAGCAAAAAAACTGCGACTGGATGGGAGTATTTTCAATACGAAGTCAATCAAGACTTGTTTTCTAGAGGCCGTGCACAACTATTCAGGCGAATTATTGCATGTAAACAACAAGCCGTTGTCTTCCCTTCCCAACTATGTGATGCTGTCTGATCTTCCAGAGACGAAGAAGGCCGAAACGCAATTAAGCGCCTCTCTTGCACCTAAAATAGTTGAGATGGTGGAACAGGTCCGGCGAGAAGTCCAAAAACCGCGCGTGTGGGACTGGCGAACAGACGTAATCCGGCATCCTTCCTTTACCAAACTTGTGAGCGAGTACCGGAAAACGAAGAGCCAAAAAGCGCTGAATCAGGTCTACCAAACAGTCAAGGCCCGCTATAATTTATTCGATCGGCAGGACTCGCCGCAGGTCATGAAAAGCGTCCTGGATCATATTCGGTGAGCTTTCGAAGAGAACGGTTGGGGAGAGCCATTCAGATGAACTCTTCTAACCGTTACTTGATTAGCTGGATGCTAGTCTAAAACTTTATCTAAACCATTATTATCTATACACAATTATCGAACAATAGCATCCGTGTGGTGCTTTTTTCATGGTGTTGGGGGAAATGTAGTGCGCCAGTATGTTGAACCATTAACCGGGGAAAATACTACAACCGAGGAAGTACTGCGCCGGTCGGACGAAATCGTAAAGGTTTTTCGCAGCTCAAAACTCGTGAAAATCAAAACCAGCCAAAAGGCAAAGCGACGGCTTAGAAAGTTGTCACTTGCTGAGGCTGGCTTTTTGTTGTTGAAGATGGCTCTCTATATAAGCGAGAGAACTAACCATTGCAAGGGGATAACGACACGCGGGCAAAAGGGAACGCCGCTTACAGCTTACAGTATAAGACCTTGCCCGCATCGTAGACTGCTCCTATCCAACAGCACGCAAGATCGTGAAGACATTCATTGAGCTGCATATCATACGTCGGACCGACTTGGAAGGACGGTCAGGATTAGCTAACAATCCACTGTGTTCTCTCAATGGGAAGACAGCAGAAGCATGGCTCCTGAATCTTTTCAAGCAGGGGATTACCGAGGCTGGAGATAAGACCACAGTTTGATTTAGGGGATCACCAGATGCCAACAGCCAGCCGAAGCATGAGGCTCTAAGCCTCAACCCCATTTTTCGCGGCGAAACAAACGACTTTTCCGCTGGAGTAGTAGTCGTTTCATTACACTCCAAAAACACGGCCTTCAGCAACTCAAGGTTCTTACTTTATTGCCACGAAGGAGCTGAACAGCATGGATATAAAAAATGCAGAAGGATGAATTTAAATACGAGAGGAGATATTCTGTCACTGTTGAAGTTCTGTAAACAGGAGGGAGATGGACTTGCAGAGAGTAGCTCAATTTTTAGGTGGGATTCTTTTAGGGTTTGTCATGTTAATTGGAGTGTTTACCACCCTTTTTGAAAACGTTAATGATCTAAGTAAATGGAGCGAACTAACAAAAAATCTTGCACAAATTAATGTGACAATTGCTTTGGGATATGCTGCTTTAGTTGCGGGTATAGCCTCAGCATTAAAACATGCAGGTCAGTTTGCAATACATAAAGGTCGCCTCTACGGGATGATAAAAGCTTTTGTATATTTCATAACAATGAGTCTTTGGCTTTACTTTTGGTCTTTTTCAAAAACGCTGGCATGGTTAAATGTGATTCCTTTTCTGGGAGCGATTTGGACCTTTGCTTTTTTGAGTAAACAGTTTTTGACTGTACTTCGAGAAATGTTAAATGTTGAAGAATGATAATAATTTGATGCACTCGTAGAGGGTGCGTCTTTTTTATTGTGCGGAGGTGGTTGCGTGACAAATCTGGCACTTGATCTTGATCACCTATGTGTGTCTCCGCCCTATTCCATGTCAGAGATTCAGATGGATACATCTATTATTCGAAGTTAGAAAGTAGTGCATTCAAAATAGAATGAATTTACATTAATATATAAAATTGACAATAATATACAAAATGTGATAAAAAAGGGGTGGTACTGGGGATTTTTATCACATTTTGTATTGGGGGTGAAATTCTATTTATTTCATAAGTGAAATTAGTCTTTTGGCGGATTCACTATCTGAGGGGTTAGATGATAATGCTTCGACACATTTAATAAACTCCTCCAATTGTTGGGGATTATCATCTATTTTTGCATGTTGAGAATTTTGAAAGTAGTTTTCTAGCATGTATCCGTAACTAAGTACGTTCTTGGCTTCTTCAGTTGTACCCACAGTAAATGAGGTACTATCTACAAGGATTTGAACTTTACTAGCGTAGGAAAGCGCTAATTTAAATTTTGTATCCCAGTCAGTGTTTTGCCTTAATGATGTAGCGATAGAGCTTAAGCTTCTTTGAAAATCAACATCAATGCTCTCTTGGTAAAGTTCTAAATTACTTTTGCTTTTTACCAATCCCCAAATAGTTAGGATATTAGTCACTACTAATGCGACAATTAATGTAGAGACAAAGTATTTTTTACTAAAATTCAATGTAACCTCACCTTTTCGTTTTCTTTTAATTATATAACAAGGAGTGTAAGAAATGTTAAAAAAAGCAAAAATGGCTATATCGGCAGTGTTGCTTACATCTATATTTTACATGGATCCTACTATAATTTTGGCGAAATCTAATGACAATTTGAGTCAAGCAGAAATGAAAAAACTAAAGGAAGTCTTTAAATTTTCTGATCAACACATAGAGGATTTAATAGAGGATGGATATGTTCAAGAATATTTATCTATGGAAAAACCAGTAGTAAGTAAGAAAGAAGAATACTATGAGCTAACAAGAGAGCAAAATGGTGAAGTCGCAGTCGAGCAACTTACAAAGAAAGAGTTTGATATAAAGGTAACTGAAAACCAAGAAGTTAACGAACAAAGAGAAAAAGATGGAAAATCCAGCTTAATTTCGACTCTAGGACACGATATTGAAGATCGTCATGATTATATAACTTTAGAGACATGGTTCATATATGACGAAGTGGACTGGGACGCACAAGCTTCAGCACGTTTCGAATTTGCAGATAATAGTTCTACATATGGCTTTACAGAAGCAGATCTTTATGATGATATTCTTGCCATTGGGGTTAGCGAAAATGCTCGACTAATGCCTGGTACTGAGGATTTTTCTCTGAAATATCGCTTATATGGATTCAACGGTGAATATGATAAGTATGGAGATCCGATTAATGAGTGGTACTCTGATAGTAAGACCGATAGTAAAGCAGATTTGCGGGACGAAGGTGGTTACGCATTTAACGTGAACTTCCCTAGTTTAGATAATAATAGAAGACAGCATATAAAAAATATAAGAGGATACATGAAAGTCGATGTAGAACCTGAGGGTTCTTCTTGGGGCGGAGAGAGATATGATGTATTTAGCCATTATCTGCATACACAGTACAAAATACATTGGTCAGGGGCTTTCTCAATTCCTTTAGGTGGAAGCATTGCATTTGAATACGAAGATGATGTACAAAAAATTACAGGACATACTTCAGAGCGTATTCGCGATTAATAATTAGTATTTACCGTATCTGACGTTTAGTGTGACGATTAGATAACACTTAAAACAAAGAAGACATGTCGAAGTATCGATAATATCTTCTTTGTTTTAAGTAAGATGCGGTAGGATTGCGTTCTGAGGAAAAGGGAAAGCCGAATAACAAAATCGTCTTGAATTTTTCCCAAAAAATCATCGACCTCGGAACTTCACATATCGCCAGTAACCCTATTCGCTACTCTCCCAATGAAGCAGGATTTGCCGCTATCGGTTTGATTTCGCACGGAATCGTGGGCTGGCTGATTTTCGTCTCGACGCTACGGTCTGGCATTGAACAGCGAGGATGCGCAGGAGTCCGCTGTGCGTCGCGAGCTTTCATCTACAACGGAGGCTGAGGAAGTCAACATAAGAGAAACCTCCTATCATCAGAGCAGACTGATGAACAGGAGGTTTTTTCATGGCAACTCAATTCTAGTTTCAAGACATTCGATACCCTAACTGAGCAGACATCGCACGTACCGTCGCTAGCGTTTCTTGTAAAATCTCTTCTTTTTTCGGCATCACGCGGTCAGTGGGACCGATGACACTGACGGATGCAGTTACGTGTCCAGTTGAATCAAAAATCGGGGCAGCGATTCCGGTCACGCCTGTATTGCGTCGATTTGAGCTAATTTCATAGCCCCGCTTGCGGATCGTCACCAAGTCCTCTTTGATTTGATCGACCGAGGTGTACGAATGAGGCGTGTAGCTTTTCAGTGGGTGTTCCTGCAAAATCTCATCCTGAAACTCCTCCGGCTGATAGGCGAGCAAAACCCTCGCAGCGGAGGTAGAGTAAAGAGGAAAACGCCGGAAGGATTCTACGGTAAAGCGAATAGGATGAAGTGAATCCTCTTTGGCTACATAGATCGCGTCCTTGGAATCTTGTACACATAAGACAGCCAATTCGTTTGTCCGTGAGACGAGCTGACCTAAGAACGGCTTGGAGAAATCAACGATATCGTGATTCGTGAGCACCTTAGTGCCCAGCTCCAGCAACGTGTAGCCAAGCGTATACTGCTTGGTTTTTTCATTTTGGCGGATAAAGCCTTCAGACTCCAGCGTGGACAGGAGCTTGTGAACGGCTCCCTTGGACAGCTGGAGCTTTTTGCTGAGCTCCGTTACCCCGAGTTCCTTTGGCGAATCGAGAAATATTTTTAACAGCCGACAGCCATTTCGAACAGAAGACAATACTTGGTCCATACAAACGTCTCCTTTAACGTACAGTAGCCCCTCTATAAAGAAGAGTCTCGAATGAGGTTATTTTACCATTAGAAAGAATGGTGACAAGCCTGTAATTGGGACAATGATGCTTCTAGTACGACTACCTTGAATAGTCAGTATCTTTATGCTAGTATAACATTATCGTTCTCGAATAGGAAACATTGTTCTCTATTCGTGAACAATACAGACAATCGGGGGTCGAACTTACATGAAGAAAAAGGCATTATCCGTCTTGTCCATTTTCGCTTTGACTGGTTCCTTGCTGGCTGGGTGTGGCTCCTCCACGCCGCAAACATCTGCTCCTGCACCGACTGCTGGCAACAATAGCGGCGCCGAGGCACAGGTTAAGCTGGAAGACACATTGGTAGTGGCAGGGAACGGCGCGACCGTTGAAAAGATGATGAAGGATGAAGTGTTCAAGAAGTTTAACGAGAAGTATCCGAATGTGAAGCTGACCTATGTTTCTGGTGTTTCTACAGAGATCGTAGCGAAGGTTAAGGCACAAAAAAATGCTCCGCAAATCGACCTGACAATCGTTGAGGGCGGCGAACAAGAGAAGGGACGTCAAGAAGGCCTGTGGGAAACCGTATCTGCAACCGATATCCCGAACATGAAAAACGTGCCAGAAGATTTGCATGTCACTGAGGATAGCGGTGTAGTCGTGAACTTCACGCCGATGGGGATTTCCTACAATGCGGACCTGGTAAAAGAAAAAGGTTTGCCTGTACCGAAATCATGGAATGACCTGGCGAAGCCTGAAGTGAAGGGCTACATCACAATGACAGACGTAGCGAGCAACTTCGGACGCTCTGCGATGATCATGCTGGCATATGCAAATGGCGGGTCTGAGAAAGACATCGAACAAGGCTTCAAACAAATGGAAACGATTGCAGGATACATGCCGACCTTTGCGAAGAGTGCTGCACAGCTCCAGCAAAATCTGCAAAACAAGAGCGCAGCCTACACCACTTGGACAATGGCGCGCAGCTTGACACAAAAAGAAGCAGGCGTTCCATTGGAGTTCGTTTTCCCTGAAGAAGGCGGAAACATCGTACCGAACGTAGCTACGCTGGTAAAAGGTTCGAAGAGTCCAAAAGCCGCGAAAGCATTCGTCGATTTCCTTTTGACAGATGAAATTCAAACGATGTACGCAACGAAGCTGTACTACAATCCGGCAACATCTGTGAAGCTGCCAGACGATGTAGCGAAAACATTGGAATTCGATCGTACAAAGGTTGTCAACTTCGACTATGGCGTAGTGAGCAAGGACACATCTGCTTGGCTGGATCGCTTTAACAAAGAAATCGCACCCAAAACAGGAAAGTAGGTATTCACGTGACCAAGGTGATTGACGTTGAACTGCGCGGCATCATGAAAAAATTTCAAAGCAATGTCGTGGTTCAAAACTTCAACCTGCAGGTGGAGCAAGGCGAATTCATCTCGTTTCTCGGCCCATCTGGTTGCGGTAAGACCACGACCTTGAATATGATTGCCGGTTTTTTGGACCCGGATGGCGGAGACCTCTTGATCAAGGGGCAGCGAATGAATGGCGTACCTCCGTACAAACGGGAGCTGGGAATGGTGTTTCAGACGTACTCGCTGTTCCCGCATATGACTGTGGCGGAAAACATCGCTTACGGCTTGAAATTGCGCAAAGTGAACAAGCAAGAAATGCAAGAGCGCGTGAATCGTGTACTGTCTCTGGTCAAGCTGCCAAACGTAGCAGACCGCTACCCGAAACAGCTCTCGGGCGGACAACGTCAGCGGATTGCGATTGCACGGGCGCTAGTTATTGAGCCGTCGCTCCTGCTTTTGGATGAGCCGCTCAGTAACCTGGATGCAAAACTTCGTGAAGAGCTGCGCGATGAGTTAAAGCGCTTACATCATGAAATCGGCGTTACGACTATTTTCGTGACACATGACCAAGAAGAGGCGTTAGCGCTCTCTGATCGCATCGTGGTCATGAATCACGGATTCGTGGAGCAAATCGGTACACCGCTGGAGATTTACAATCAGCCCGCATCTGAATTCGTACATACCTTCATCGGTAAGACGAACCGTTTGGAAGGGGAAGTCATCGGAATTGACGGGGATGTACTCACGTTGCAGACGACTGGTGGAATGCTCGTGAAGGCGGCAAAGCAACAGCGAACAGTGGCACTGCATGAAAAAGTGATCATTTTTATCCGACCAGAGAAAATCAAGCTGACCGATACTGCAGTCAGTGAGGAAGTAAATCGGGTAAAGGGACATTTGCAGCTTGCCTCCTTCCTGGGCTCGTACACAGAATGCGAGGTCAAGGTCGGGGAGCATACGCTTTCGGTAAAAGTCCAAATGACCGATCGTTCGGTGGACCGCCAAGAAGGTCAAACGGTTTACTGTCAATGGAACGCGGACGACGTACTGGTCATGCCCGCAGGAAGGGGATGACGGATGAGCAAGCGTCTCTCGGTTACATTGTTGACAGCACCTGCGATGATTTTGCTGCTTGGAGTATTCATCATTCCGATGCTGATGATGCTTTTGCTCAGCTTTCAGGATGAGAATCAGGCGTTCTCTTTGCACAATTATTTATTATTTGCACAAGATCCGTACTACTTGGAGATTCTTTGGCGGACGATTCGCGTGAGTCTCTGGACGGTACTGGCAAGCCTCTTGCTCGGATTCCCTGTAGCGATGTACATGGCACAGGCTACAGGAAAAATGCGTGGAATCGTTACCATGCTGATTCTTGCCCCTCACCTCATCAGTGTTGTTATTCGCAACTTCGGTTGGGTAGTGGTTTTGGGGGAAAAAGGGTGGATCAATGAAACGTTGATCAGTCTGGGGTTGATCGATCAACCATTGCGGCTGTTGTACAACGAGCTGGGGATTGTGATCGGTCTGACAGATTCCTTTATTGCCTACATGGTTCTGGCGATTGCAACCAGCTTGTATGCAATCGATCCGTCTTTGAACAAGGCAGCTTCGATTTTGGGTGCTTCCCGCATGCGGACGTTTTTCAGTGTGACTTTGCCTTTGTGCTTGCCGGGGATTATTGCCGGTACGACACTGGTGTTCAGCTTGTCGATGAGTGCCTTTGTGACACCTGCTTTAATGGGCGGCACTTCCGTGAAGGTCTTGCCTGTCATTGCCTATGAGCAAATCATGGCGACACTGAACTGGCCTTTGGGTGCGGCACTTGCCTTCCTGCTCTTGGGCAGCACGATTCTATTGGTGACTTTGTATACGAAGCTGATTGAAACCAAGCGGTATAAAGAGGTGTTTGCGTCATGAAAAAAATAAACGTACTCGGACTCATCACGTTCTTTGTGCTTGTTTTGGTCAATCTGCCGTTTCTGGTCATTATCCCGAGCTCCTTTACGGCAGCAGGATACCTCGCTTTTCCGCCGGAAGGGTTTTCGTGGCAATGGTATGAAATGATTTTGGATCGGCCGGAGTTCATCGATTCACTGTGGTTCAGTCTTAAGCTAGCTACGGTAACGGCGATTTTGGCGACTTTCTTAGGGACATTGGCTGCATTCGCGCTGTCCAAATACAAGTTTCGCGGGAGCGGCATCATCAACGCACTGATGCTTTCACCGCTTACCGTTCCTTCGCTCATTATCGGGATTTCCGCGCTGCTGTTTTTCACGCGAATTGGTATCGCGGGGACGTTTACGGGGCTTTTGCTGGCGCACATGCTGATCTCGATTCCGTATGTCGTTAGGCTGGTGCTCACAGGGCTTAGCTCGTTCGATTATACGTTGGAAAAAGCGGGATACATGCTGGGTGCCCATCCGTTTCGGGTGTTCTGGGATATTACGTTGCCACTGTTGCGTCCGGCCATCGTGTCGGGGATGATCTTTTCGTTCTTGACGTCGTTTGACAATGTGACGGTTTCCTTATTCTTGGTGGCACCGGATACAACGACGCTGCCACTCGCGATTTTCACCTATATGCAGGAAACACTTGACCCATTGGTGGCTTCAATTTCCTCGGTGGTCATCCTGCTGAGTCTGGTGTTCATCGTCTTGTTGGAAAAAGTGTACGGACTAGAGCGCCTGTTCGGACTCAATTCACAATCTCACTAAGGAAGAGGCACTATGTCAATCCACACTTATGTACAAGAGAATATGCCCCACTATCTACAGCTACTCGAAGAGGCAGTCAACATGGACTCGCCTTCTCGTGACAAACAGCTGGGCGACCGCATGGCGGGCTGGTTCGCCCTGCAGTTTCAACGGCTGACAGGGGGAGTAGCAGAGCTGATCCCGAATAAGACGTATGGCGATCAAGTGCGTTGTACGCTGGGCAACGGGGAAAAGCAAATCCTCATCATCGGTCACTACGATACCGTATGGCTAGAAGGAGAGGCGGCTCGCCGACCATTTGCGATCCGGGATGAGAAAGCGTACGGGCCGGGCGTATACGATATGAAAGCGGGCGTTTTGCAAGCAATGTTTGCGATGCGGGCATTGGTGAAGCTGGATCGCCTGCCTGCAGATAAAAAAATTGTGCTATTGTTAAACAGTGACGAGGAGATCGGCAGCCCGACTTCTCGCCGACTGGTAGAAGAAGAAGCCGCGCGATCGGTGGCGAGCTTTGTGTTGGAGCCGCCGACAGAACCGAGTGGCGCACTCAAAACATGGCGGAAGGGAAGCGCCTATTTTACCGTGGCAGTCAGCGGTATTTCCTCACACGCTGGCGTCGATCATCAAAAAGGTGTCTCTGCTATTGAAGAGCTGGCAAGGCAGGTGCAATTTCTGCATGCCTTGACCGATTACGAGAAAGGAACGACCGTCAATGTGGGCGTCATCAAGGGCGGAATTGGCTCCAATGTCGTAGCCGACTCGGCAGAAGCAGAAGTAGATGTGAGGTTTATCTCGATGGAAGAGGCATTACGCATTGAGAAGGTAATGAGTGAGCTCACGCCAGTGCTCGCCGGTACTACCATCAGTGTAAAGGGAGGCATTCGCCGACCACCGATGGAGCGAACCGAAGAGACAGGCAAATTATTTTCCCTTGCACAATCGATTAGCATCAATGAACTAGGGATGGCTTTGGAAGAGTCGGGTACTGGCGGAGTAAGCGATGGCAATTTCGCTGCTGCTTGCGGAGTCCCGACGCTGGATGGACTTGGTGTAAAGGGTGGCTACGCCCACTCGCCGGATGAATGGATTGAACTGGGGGAAATATCGACGCGTGCTACCTTGTTGGCGCGGTTGATAGAGGAAGTATAGAGAGAGTATAGAGAAAAAAGAAGGAGCACCTGCCTGATGTGTGTGATGTTGCATCGGGGCAGGTGCTTTTGTGTGAGGAAGAAGAGGTTATTGTTTCGAGGATGTATTCAGCTTTTTCACAAAGCTATTAAGGTAGTTCGCTCCGCGGCTGGTGAGGATACCAGCCAGCACGGCAGAAACGTAGTAGCCGCTGCCCTCAAGACCAAAGGGGTTGACTTGAAAAGCGAGGGAGAGCGAAATGCCAATGAGGATAGAGAGGATGTAAGTGGAGCGGTCTTTTAGTACGGGGAAGGCATTCTTTAAAATTTCGGTTACGGCTTCAATCAAGATCGCCATAAAAGTAAGCAGACTCAGGCTGTGAATGAACTGGTCAGTATCAATCAAAGGTTGTTCCTCCTTTTGCTATTAAAGCGGGGCGTACTTCGGGGAAGTAAATAGTGATCAAGGCTGATAGACAAACATCGAGCCGTCATTCATTTGGAAGGGAGTTAGTTCACGAGGCGAGATTTCGCCCCATGGAAGGTAGGTGTCACCTTCGTGGATGACGCCTTGGACCAAGCGGTTATTGATGAGGAACAATCCATTTCCTTTGTACTCGTGCTTGATATTGAGCAGAGGCAGACACGTCCAAAATAATATGAGTCGCATGGTTAACGATGCAACATTTAGGAAATCCTCGCTTGCATGTACGTTTTGAGTTCGGTCTCCAGCTCTTTGACACGAAACTCCAGCTGTTGTCTCTCTACTACCAGCGTCGTGTATTTATCTCGCCACTCCTGCACGATGGTTTCAAGCTCCATGCAACGGTTGCGCCAAACATGGAGTTCTTCCCGGAGCTTGTCCATTTCCTGACGCAGCTCCTGGCGAATTTGCTGGTTTTCCTGCGAGATTTGCTGCCTGTCTGTAATCATCAACTCTTTCTTGTTGTTGTGGCGAGCAACCAGATAGGTGACGATTGCCGTCAGCACACTGGATACTACCAAAGGGAGAGTGGAAGAGTTGAGTAGTGTTTGGATCATCCGTTTGTTCACCTGCTTTCTCTTGTGAGGTCTATATATAGAGTAGACAGTTTGGGGATTTTCTCACGGTGGTTTGAGAGATTGTCCTTTACCACAACTGCTTGATTTGGAAGTAAGTATAAGCGGGGAGGGCTTCTATGACGCCATTGGCAAAAAACGAGTAGCCGAAAAGCTCTACATAGTCGCCTGGTTGAAGTCGAACGATGCTTGAGCCGTTGAGACACCAGGCATGGTTGGAATAGGAAACGATGCTGCTGAGTACTTTATGAAGTTCACCGTTGATTCTGACTTCTAGATGCAGTCCGTTTGGCGAGGTTGTTGGGCTAATGATTCGGGCTGAGCCAACAATTAAGTAGTCGCCCGGTACCTTTGCGATAAAGCGATTTAGGTTTTTATCGAATTCTTGCAGTTCGTCTTGGAAGGGTGTATTGAAAGCAATTTTGGTGAAGGTGTGAGGGGCGGATAGGGTTTGGTCCGCTGACATGGTGGCGGTTAGGTTGGTTCCTGTTTTGGCTGGGGAGAGTAATAGGTTGGAACTGGTAAGGGTGTAACCAGAGATGGCAGGGGATTTCACGGAGCCAGAAGGCGAGGTGATGACTGCTTTTACCCGTAAATCTGCATAGAGCGGGTTCTTAAAGGAATGTTTGCGTCCAAGGGTGGCTGATTCCCAAGTAGCGCCGCCGTCGTTGGATAGGTACCAGTCTATTGAGCCTTCTTGAAGGGTTTGGTCAGCGGTAAGCGAGGCATGGGCAACGGGAGATACAGAAGGGAGCTTGGTGCTTACAAACTCTTGGGTAACCTCCCCTGAAAGAGTTCCTGTAATCACACGATACCCGTACAGCTCTGGAGATAGATTTGCAGTAGGCGAGTTTAATCTGGCTCGTAAAAGTAGTGAGGTGGAGGGAGTTTGGAATGTAATTTCCTCTCCTGATATAGCATTGATCCACTCTAGCCCGTTGTTGTTGGTTACCTCCAACGTAACGGTAGCTTTGGATGCTCCAAAAGTGTATTCGCCGATGGCTTGGTTGGGTTCATATCTAGTAGTCAAAGAGAGGGTTCGGAGGACCCCATTGCTATCCTTGAAGGGATAATGTTTGCCGGCAAATGGCGAGACTGTGACTGAAGTATCGATCATTGATAAATCGGAAGCTTTAAATGTGGCAAGATAGTATTTATTTAGCTCAGTATCTGACGAGTAAATAAAGTGGTAATTGGAGCCGTCAGCAACTAGCTGAGAGACCCAATTTGCGTTGATGTTTACCACTGAAGCGGTTTGAAAAAGTGTTTCTGGGTGAAGGGAATAAAGCTTAACTGTGTAGGAATTAGTACTGCCCGTATAAATTGTTTGTATGGCGATGTACCTATCTAAGACGGGATCATACATCATATCGATGGAGATGTCTTTACCTCCATTTGCTAGTTGTATATTTCGAACACTCCGAAATGAACTGTCGAAAAGAAATACTTTAAAATAATTTCCGTTTACCATGCCTAGAGCAACTTGGTTTCTTACTGGGTCATAGGCTGAGCGTAAGTAATCGGATGGCCCGGATGTAAGAATATTAGTCATATCCTTAACTATAAGACCATCACTACTAAAAACATGAAGTCGCGTATAGGATGAAACAGAATGAAAGACCCATACCCTATTCTGATTATCTAGAGTTATTGATGTTGCTATCACTGTTCCTGATCCTAAATAAAGGGTATACCAATCTTTGAAAGTGGTGCCATCACTATTAACAGCACCAACTACCCCACCGAGTGATGAATTTGAAATAGAGAACCAGACACGATTGTTGTAGTCCACAACATAGTCAACCGATTGAAAAGGAAGCGTATGAGTATTCCCCTTGAAGGGCAAGATCGTTCCTTCAAACGACAGGCTGCCATCAGGATTTGTCACTTTTGCATAAATCCCTGTGCCGTTTACTAGAGCCACCTTCCAAGTACGATTCGTGCGATCTGTAAATCCCATTGGCTGCGAAAAGACACTTCCGGAATAAGAAAAGCGAGTGGCTTCTGAGAAAGCGTATGCGCTAGGTTCGTTGGCTACAGCGTTTATCGTTATTTTGTCAGTATTCGGGATGGTAATCGGCTCGGAGTAAAAAATCCCATTTTTTATCCCGGCTGTGTTCCTGATGAGACGGTTAGTTGTGTCAACAGTAACCCCCATAGAATTTAACTCGTCAAAGTAGTTCGTAGTGCTGAAGTCTTCCGTAAAGTCAGGGGTAACTGTAGGAGTTACTCTGCTCCCTACAATTCCAGCGGTTGTCTTTTCGGAGTCGACATAGGTTAATGTATCAAATTCTTCAGAGTAGGTGCTGGAGATGGTACTTCTGTGCATTTCAAGTTCTTCTACTCGATTTGCAAGAGTGGGATCAGATGCTGCGATTGGTACGACACTCTCACCTGTTCCGACAAAAAGTTCATGGGTGTCGATTGTAAAAAGAGGCTCCCCCACTGATGCAGCGGAGGGAAGATTGGCTTTTAGACCGCGTTTGAGTTTGATTGGTATTGACATGAATAATCCTCCATTTCCTTCCGTCTAGCATGGCAGTCGCGTCTTGTATGAGGTAACCTGTCTTACTCATAGTAGTAGCCCCACGCGTTGAGCTCTGCATTCCCAGTGATGATTGCCTTTACCACGAGTTGTGTTCCGACCGGTTGACTGGAAATATCCGTTAACGTTTGTGGAGGAACGTCTGTCCATGTGTTTCCACCATCTCGAGATGCCAGGTATCTGATGCTTCCACCATTAACCGTCTCATCTCCGACAATCACGATTTTATTTGGCGGTGTAGTGGTGTTCTCGGGCTTGGATTGTAGATGATTTTGGTCTACGGCCTTTTGTAATCGTAATTCCTGTATTTGGGTTGCGCCAGACCCGTATTGGGAAGAGGTAGAGTAGAATCGATAGTATTTATAAGGTTTGATGTTCTCAGTGGGAATGGTAAATTCATTACCTTCATACCGAGTCCAAACATAACCGGAGACGGAATGGAGTGTATCCCAAGTCGTATTATTATTGGAGCCTTGCAATTGCCAGGTAGTAGGAGCGTAATTTGCGCCTCCAGATAAAAGATATCGATCGACAATCTGAGCCGGATTATCCAGAAAGATTTTGATCCAATGATGTCCACCGACAGTTGTGCTCCAGCCACTTGCTAAGTTGCGGTCAAACAAATGAATCACAGCTCCACCAGTAACACTGTCTGCACTCACAATAAAAGGGGTGGGGGCGTCGTTAGCAGTCATTAGCGGTACGATGTCTACGATTCCAGTAGTGAATTTTTTTTGAATATGGTCATAGACAGCTTGGCTATTCGGGATATCTACACCAGATAGATCTGTGAAAGTATCGATAACCATGTTTTTTAATCCATATTTTGTCGCGTTCATGTAAGTAATTAGCTGGAAATTTGTTTTTAGTAGATTTGTTTCAAGATCGATAACTCGTTGGGGGAGGTTGGAGTCTGCTATGGAGGGGTTCAATAATAAGTTGGCGCTTGTTACAGTGAAATCTCGGATAGACGGGGTGCTTGATTCGCTAGCAGGAGAATGGAGAATCGCACGGACTCGAAGATCGCTGTTGATTGGATTGGCAAATTCGATCTCTTGACCCAGTTCAGCAGATTGCCAAGACCCGCCACCATTGTTGCTTACTTCCCAGAGGATTTCTCCGCCATCGAGAATTTGATTGGCAGTTAGTGTGACAAATGCAGTAGGGGTAACGGTTGGCAGGGATGAGGAAGTATAGGTTTGTGTGATTTCTCCTGCCGTTCCGCCTAGTGCAATACGGTAGTTTCTGAGTAAAGGGGAAATTCCTGGATTTGGTGACTGCATTTTTATTTTTATTTTCAACGTGTCTGTTTTGTTGGGGAAGGTAATTTCCTCTCCGAGTGTAATTGGAAACCAAGAGGTATCATCCGGTGAAATTTGAATAGCAATGGAGGTAGGTACTATATCATAGCGTAACATTTTTATCAAACTATAATTACTTGAATACTCGGACGTATTCATGACAAACGTCAATCGACCATAACCGTCAATACAGCTAGACACTCGTGTTGTATTGGTCCCGCTTTGGATCAGTGTGTCCGGTTCCACAATAGATAAAGTAGCAAGATCAATAGAGATAAGACGAGTAGAGCCAACCGTTTGTTGATGATAAAAAACCCGCATGATATTGTCTTGTAACACAAATCCAATCGGTAAAGAATGATCAACGGCCATGAAACCTGTCAAGGGAAGTGTGGTGGATGATCCTGTTGACAAATTTAGGCGATGTACAACAGGAGCATTGTTATCAACACTTAAGATGGTCGTAATACCTGTTGATTCATCGTGGGTTGCGTCTAACCATTTACCTGAGGCTTTACCGATCAAATTGTAGGGGGTTTGGTTTGTTCCATCATAGTTAACACGGAGAGCTCTTAGAGTGTTAGTAGAATATCCTCGAATTATAAAACATATATACCCTTTCATACGATCTTCTACAATTACAGCATTGTCAACTCCCGTAGATGGGTTGAAAGTTTGGGAAGTAGTAGGGATGAAAAAGGTACCATCTGAAGTAATGCATCCGTAATAAAAGGTGCTAGAATAACTCCAAGAGTACCAGATTCGGTTGTTTTTATCGACATGGAGCTTTAAAAATGGAGGGTAGGAATATATGCTGTTGTTACCTCTTACAGAAATGGGATTTAAAAAGGCTTGAAAATCAGGCTTAATTGAAATGATTAACCCAGGCATGTTTGTTATGGCTGCTGCTATCCATACATTGTTGTTATGGTCAACTACTGCATTCGTAATGCTAGAGGCTACATAGTAACCAGTTCCACTGTACGAATGCAAATACCCTTCAAAGGCAACGGAATCACCTGGATTGGTTACAACCGCATAAATTCCTTCACGGTAAACAGAACTGATAACCCAAGTCCTGTTTAAGCGATCAACTAAAATAGTTGGTTCTAGGTGCGATTCTTTTGACGCCATCTCCCCGGTTACTTTTTTGGTAGAGATGACGCCTAATGCGCTAGGAAGCGTATAGTCTGATTGAACAGTTAGCTTGTCAACTCCTACTACTTGAAGAGCAGAAGACACAACGACTCCTTCAAGGGTGTTGCTCAGTCTTACCAATCCGTTTTCAACGTCGAAGTTAACGCCGTAGGAATTGATTTGATCAACAGCGCTCAAATTTGTGAAACTCTCTGTAATGGAGGGAATTTTAGAGGTACGTACACCGTTGGACGAATACCATGCAGTAGTTTTCTCAACGTCAACTTTTGGTGAAGTAAATGTTTCCGTATAGGTCCGAGATACGGAACTGCGATATTTCTCTAGTTTGCCCACTCTTTCTGCCAGGGTTGGATCGGTTCCAATAGCTGAGATCCCGTCACCTGTTCCGATAAATAATTCTTTTGTATCTGTGGTGAAAAGAGGTTCTCCCGCCGCTGCAGCGGGAGGGAGATTGGCTTTTAGACCTCGTTTTAATTTGATTGGCAGTGTCATTAGAATGTACCTCCATCTACTTCTGTGATCGTGGAGCCACTGCTACCGCCTGAGCCTACGTTTATTTTGTAATCTCCATCTGAGAGTAAAAGGACTCGTAGATTGGTATTTCGGTTATACCCGTATTTGTAATCGACTCCGGGCATGGCCATGTCCCAGGAATCTAGTAAGTCCACATTCATGGTAAGGGAATCTAGGCTTGTTTCATCTGTGGATGAAGACTGTTCGAAGTAGAACGCGCATCGCAAGTTTCTTGCTTGGCCAATTTTCTCGTCCCATTCAGAGATGCTATTGAAATCGTCTATTGTCATTGCTTTTTCTTTGAATTCAATGGGTTTGGTAACATCAACTGTTGCCCACGAGCCATTTTTTTGTTTTGCTTCCCATGTTGTTCCTCTGTCCGTACTTATTGCGACTCTTAAAACGCCTTTCTCTGTTCCTGATAAGGTTAAAGAGTTGATTTTAGTTACGCCGAGAAAGCTGGTATCATTCTTCATTTTTACGATTCTTGGTACTGGAATGGCAGTAAGATGAGCGACTGTGGGCTCTCTTTTAGGTTTCGAAACAAGGATTTTGAGATTGGATTTGTCGATTAAATCTTTCAAGAATGGGGCGCATGTAGAGAGGTCAGGCATGCCTTTATTTAGAAACATATCGTCTGTAGGGGGAGTGGAACCAACAGTTTCCCAGCCGGAAGAAGTGTATGTTTTCACTTCTGTACCGTCAAGTATAAGAAATCTATTGTTTATTGACTCAATCAGAAGAACCGGACGGAAGCCTCGGCCTGGAGTTGTAAGATCCGTTGAACCAGAAGTCCAGTTTTTGAGACCGTTATAACCTCGAATCACGCGGGCCTTTGAATTGGATTGATCAGTTGTACTGGTCCATGAACCGTGATTTACATTATTCCAGATCTGGTCATCGGTAATGTACTTATCCCATTCGTTGTCTTTATCTGAAGCACTGATACCGCCTGTTGGCAACCGTAACACCATTGCCTGTTCGGGAGCGGTGAACAATTGAACAGAATAAAATCCGTTGTAGTATAGGCCATTCCAAACATGTCTTTCTAATGTTTTGATTCGATACCTTGTATAGTCTTTATTGTTATTGAATGAGAAAGACTTTTTGCTATCATGCCAGCTAGTTAATTCTTCACCACTATGAAGTATGTCCCAAGTGAATCCATCATTAGAAGCTTCTAAGACCCATCGCTTTGGACTATATTTAGCATGCAGATGATAAGAGGTTATCTTTGTCGGCGTTGAGTATACGATGCTTAAAATAGATTCTGTTATTTCAGTTGCAGAAGTGCTTGTCCAATAGGTGATGTCTGATCCGTCAAAAGCCTTCCATGCATTATAGCTTGTCTGATCATACTCTGTTGATGCTGAGACTGCGCATGCTGAAGAAGAATACCCAGACAAGAATGGAATAGTGTGCATCCCGGTTATCGGAAGCCCACTCCCACTCGCAATCCCACAGTTATTCATGACATCCCATGACAGATTTTGAATATTGCGGTCAGCCAAGAGAAGCTTGTCGCCTTTATGGTCTGTGCCAAGCATGATGAAGTATCCATCGCCGTTCGCAGTATTATTGGAAGCAGGAATTACAGGAAGAAATTCTCCTAATTCTTTTCCAATAGATAACGTTCCAAAGATACCAGGAGATGCTAGATAGTTAAATCGAATTCGCTTCCCCACACTCAAATCTTTACTGTCTGTTACTTCATCGGGATGAAAAAGCCTGCCATCAGCATCTATATCAACTGCGTCCCAATCTCCCCAACTCCCATTAGAACCTGTTGTGAACACACATTGATGAACGATGTTAGGCAATCCCAGTACTTCTAAGACAAGGATTTGGTCTTGATTGGAAAGACTGCTATCCACATTGTAATCTACACCATCAATTGTCAGTTTGCTGTCTTTAAAACGATTGCTCCATCCTATTGTGACGATTCTTATCTTTGTGCCTTTAAATAAGAATTTTACAGTCGCACCAATAGTCGATGTTCTTTTGTATGA
Organism: Brevibacillus sp. AG162; assembly: GCF_006715575.1. Taxonomy (NCBI): domain Bacteria; kingdom Bacillati; phylum Bacillota; class Bacilli; order Caryophanales; family Paenibacillaceae; genus Brevibacillus; species Brevibacillus sp. AG162. The sequence goes on along the minus strand of NZ_VFNO01000006.1, from coordinate 217,381 downwards.
TCCTTTCCAGGCATTTGAAGTAGATGCTGTTTCCCAGCCACTACTATATGCGAATACACCTGCATCATCATATCTCTTCCATCCTGCTTCTGGTGCAGATAATTGTTGACCCACAGTTGCCATATGTTAAGCCTCCTTATATTCAAATACAGGACGAAAACCCCATGTAGCAGAAGTATAAGAGGAAGCGTCATAGCTCAAATCTCTCCAGACGCTCCTGTTATTATTGCCTCTTGCCATTCGAGTTGAATTGGATGCACCTGAATCTGTAGTGCCAGCGAAGTCTGTCCAAGTTCCATACAAGGGTGTTTCTTGAACCCATGTATAGTTATCTGCATAATGAAACACATCATCTATTGTTTTCCCTGCCTGAATTTTGTTTGTGGGAAAGTTCACAATATATCGATCCCACTCATTATTAATAGGCCATGCTCCTTTTCGCTTATCAGACATGGAAGGCTGCCCATGCTCGTCAGAATAAATCACTCCGCCTGTTAGAGCTCGTGCAGTTATTACATCCTTGCTTTCTCCAAAATATAGCCCTGCTCTTAATGCTATCCAGCCACCTACGTAGCCGTTAATGACAAGCCTATAACCTAAATAGGCAGTCGAATTTTTAAAGGTAATCACTTTCGTTCCACCACTCGAGTAGGAAGCATTTGCAAGCGTGACATTCCAATTGGAACCATCACTTGTCGCTTGAACGGATACGTTTGATGTATAAACTGAACTGTTAAAATCTGTGAAGCCTATTGCATTAACCACTTGTGGCTCACCAAAAATGTAACCTACCCATTGAGAAAGGACAGAAGTTCCCGCATTCCAGTAAACCCTGAAGCATTGCCGGTGAGAGGAAATTCTGGTGCAATTGTAGAGGGAGGGGTACCTAATCCCATAAATGCCATCTGGTTATTAGTCTTGTCATAATAAAATCTACAAGGAATGTAATCCCCTATTTCCATTTCTGAAATTTTTATTCTTAATTGTCCTGTAGTTGCGGGCATTGTCATTTTTTATCACTTCTCTCTATATTCAAATACAGGTCGGTATCCAATTGTCGTGCTGCTAATGCTACTACCCGAGAAATTGGAATAGTTCACTTCTTGTCGTACAGAACCACTTACATTAGCAGAACCTCTCCATATCCGATGTATAGAAGCACCAGCTGTGACTCCGTCATGATGTCTCGTTCCATTAACGGGTGTTTCTTGACACCATGTAGCTACACCTACTTTCCAATGGAATACATCATCCAGTGACTTTCCTGGCTGAATTTTATCAATAGGGAAATTCACAATGTATTTATCCCACTCATTATTGGTAGGCCATCCACCTTGATTTTTATCAATAAGGGACAGATGCCCGTTTCCATCTGCATTGGTTACTCCGCCAGTCAAGGATCGCATAATACCCGTAAACTCAAACATCTCCAATTCACCAATGCTGAGAAATGCTGAGCCATTATTAGAAAACACGTTGATACGATACTTCCTATAAGGTGTGTTGTTTTCTATAAGAAAATGACGCTTTTGCGAACCAGACCAATTTGTTTGACCATAAACATAATCTAGTTGATCCCACTTATCTCCATCCCAACCTTCAAAAATCCAATCCTTTGGAGAAGATGCTGGAGTATCTGTTGCGTCACCGCAAATAACCGTATATTTTCTCACAATTTTTGGCTCGGGGAATTCATAAGCCAACCAACCCGTAGACTCGCCATTGGTATACCATACATTTTTCCATGCTCCAACTAACTTGCCGTCGAACGCTTGAAAAGCACCATTTTGATTGCTGGATACACTGCTTGCACTTACGATACCGCTAGGAGATGTATTGCTTGTCATAACAGGAATGAGATTGGCGCTATTCCAAGTATTTCCCTCAATTGCTTTTTGAACGTTAAGACTATCCCATGAGACGGAATGTGAACGAACTCTGTCTGCAATTAGCAGGCCTTTATCTACTTTCACCATGTAAATAAATGTGTTTAAGAGACTTTGTTTGGTTCCATTGACAGGTGTTTCAGTGTAACCTGCTGTAGTTCCGCCGAATTCGTGAAGACCTGTGGAAGTTACTTTCATCACAATGTAATCAGCGATTTCCATATCTAAAACATTCTCTTGGAGTTGCCCAGTTGTTGCTGGCACTGGCATTCTTTCTCACCTCAACTTTTTGAATTGAAGGAAAATAGACAATTTAAGTCACTTCAATTTTTTCAATACTCGAGTATTGTTTAGTATCGAGACTAAATGAGTACACACTATTACCAGAGGGAAGAACGACGTCTTCTGTCATTTCAATCAAATAGTCGGTTTTAAGCCGTAACATACCCTCCAACTCCATGTAATTGTCATAATCAAAGTTAGAGGCTTCGTTTTTAGAAAAGGCTGCTATCTCTTGACTGTAATTTTGTTCACCAGGGGAAAATTTCAAAACCTCAATAGGTGGTAGTCTGTAGTCGGATGAATATGGGATGGTTATATTTACTTCTTCAGGTGTGTTAGGAGAGGCTATGACTCCGAATTTATTGACTTGAATCATAGGATACCCGGTTGATCCGCCACTTCCGGGTGTGACCTTTATGAATTCGACTGAATCATCGAACCATCCATAACCTAAGGATAATAGGGTTGACCCTGTGGCGAGATTAGCACGAATGCAAACTTCTTTCCCACCAGTTACCTCCAAAAACTTGTCGAGAGTAATGTTGTTCAACCAGGTAATGCCGCCATTTACAGATAGATCGTAGGTGACTTGTCCTTTGTGTTCAGCTACAACAATCATTTTTTTAGGTTCTACAGGAAGCGATTCTATGGTTGTATACAAGGTAGAGGGACCGGTAGAATACAACTCTATTTCGTTTATAAATAAATGTTTGTATGTGTCCCCCGTACCGCCAACGGTATAGCCTACACGGTAGTATTGATAGGAGATAGTATTCGCAAAGGTAAAGTCAATCCATTTCCTAATGCCATTACCACTTAGACCAGTAGGCTGATGAAAAAGTAGAGTCCAATTGCTGTTGTCATTCGATCCATAAACGTATAGTTCGGGAGGATAGAAAATTCCAGATACCTGATACTCGCAAAACAGGGCTCTGACACGATTAATTATTTCTGGAACGGTAAGGTCAAAGTCTACCGTAGAAATGGATCCGGGAATCCCTAACTGACTAATCCAAGAGCCATCAAGATAATCGGCAGCCGAGCCATCTTTTCCTGCTTTACCATCAGTTAGTTTTGAGTTTGGTATATTATCTGGATAATGTTTTGTTGGGATAGGATTTAGATTGTAAGTCTTGCCTTTAACTGCGTTATGTCCCATACGTTTGACCTCACCATGTTCAACGATGAAGCCAGAAGACTTTGTTTTATCAATTCCCGAGTCGTCTATAAATGAGTCAATCACAAAATTTTTAGCGGTGTATTTGGGGACATTGAGAGCTTCGGCAGCTCGGAAATTGGCTGTGATGAGGCCGATGGTATTGTATAAAAGGATAGAGCCAAGAGAAGGATCTACCTCTACTTTGGTACCGTTATTACCGGGGTCTTTTCCTCCAGAACTTTCGCCTACCGTATCTGTATAAGTCGGCAGCGTGTCTTCGTCATACCAAATGCAGCCAATGCTGTTTAGGACTGCTTTATCACTAAGGTTGGCGCGAATGACAAGAGATGTACCTGGTAGGAAAGTGCTTAAATCAACTAGCTGGTTCAAAGGAACACCAGCTGTGAACGTGGTTCCTCCATCGAGTGACAAATCAATGCTGATATTGCCTTCGTACTCTGCATCCAGCACAAGATGGGTCGGAGTTGTTGCCAATGGAATCGGTTTAGAAACCATGACAGGATTTTTGTCAGATGCTTGCAGTATTTGTATTTCAGTAACGGTCATGTATGTGCTTTTATTCCATACCGTTACTTTGACCTCATTAATGAGATAGTCTAGGCTGATAGGGTAGTGCCATGAACCATCGCCATGTACACCTTTGTCCGTCGAAGAGGCGAGATTTATTCTTGGAGTTACTGCATCCCACTTACCTGAAGAAGGATTCTTAACAAAAATTTGATGATCACAATAGTGGTGACCGTTACTACCAAAACTCCCATTCATCCAAAGAATGACTTTCGAAACATCAACAAGGGTTTCCCATTTCATGAATAAGTCAGCACTTGTACCACCTTGTAACCAGTAATCAGAATATCCACCTGGAGACGCAACGGCATTATCATCTGCGATTTTTTCAACAGAGTAGATAGATGTAGTGCCATTTGCTTTGTATGGGCGATAAGCAGTATTGCTATTGCTGTAATCTCCAACAGAAGAAGCGATCTGTACACCTAGTGTCTTCCAGTTATAAACTGAGCCAGCTGATTTGGTAAATTTGCCGCTTCCAATTTGAAATGATTCGGACTTTGATATATCAACCCCCGACGTATTTAAAAAAGCATCAGCATACAAATTATGCCGTACCGATGCTCCCTGCCCCATGCTTTCCAAAGTCCGATAAGCATTTCGCAAAATATTAGTAGCAGCAACGACGTCAACTAACGGCTTCGTGGTAGTTGTTCCACCGCCATCGTTACCCCCGCCACCCCCTGTACCAATCTTCCCCTGCATGTCATCCAACCGAGCTTTCAGACTGGGAAAAGTCCTGCCATCCCGATCCCGACGTGCAGCAACCACCTCGGCGTTCGGGTTAGAGGAGACATCGCTTTGCAGTTTCAAAATGGCTTGGTCTTGCTGTGCGTTTTTTTGTTCAACTTGCGACAGACGGAGATCTTGCGTCTGATTTTTCGCTTCTGCCGCACTGACGGTTGACGATAACGTATTCAGCCCCGTTTGAAAGGTAGAAACATCACTTTTCACGGCATCAAGCTGACGATCCTGTTCGTCGTCTTTGTCTTTTAGCTCACGGAATTTATCCTGTAAGCTCGGTTTATCCTCTCTGGCGTCATCCAGCTCCTGGAGGTAGGAGTCGATTTCAGCGTGGGTACGTTTACCCTTGTTGGCCAACTCATTATGATCCAGGACGATCTCGTTGCCTGTTCGGGTGATTCTGACCGACATACGTTCAGCTCCTTTTCGATTTATTTGGTATAAACGGCGGACAAATTGAGACCAAAATGGACATGCGTGGTTTTATCTATGAGTGCTGGATCTGATTCTCGGGAAATCCGCGTCCAGAAAACTTGTTCATTTCCTGCGGTAGTATCTGGCAGAGTGAAGGAATCGCCCCACGAGCCGGGCACACCGTTTTGGTCTACAGCGACATCTACAAGCCGCTTGTACTGATCGGTACCTGCATAAGAGGTGAGAACACCTTGGATACCCGTAAAAGTTCCATGAAGCATGGTATTTCGGGCGATCATTTTCACTTCTTTGTACTGGCCTTGGAGCATATGACCGAGAAATTCCTCTGTGTTGTCTTGGAGGTGTACCTCATTTCCTTCGCCATCGATAAAAAAGAGGGTAGGAGAGGGGGAAAAGTCGTATTCGTCTCCACCCCAGATTTCCATCTGGTCGCTGGAGCTAATCGTTGTTTTGCCGTCTGCTTCCGCAAAACGTAGGGAGCCTGTAAAAGGAATGGGATGCTGGGTCATGTCAAATTGAATGGAGGTTTGGCTTGTCCGACACGTTTTGGAGTCGACGGGGGCTCCTTTGGAATCGAGCAGTTCCACGCGGGTGCCGGGGGAGAGGTTTGAGACTGTGAGAGTGGGGAGGGAGAAAACGCGAACGTGTTCCATGTCCAGATAGTCGTCTGTAGCCTTGCTGTTGAGAAATATACCGATTTTGGGAGCGAGGCGGTTGAATTCCTCCGAACCGATGATGTGCCAGATGGCTCCGTCCTCGGACCAATACGCGGTGTAGGTATTGTAGTCGCGTATTAATCGAAGCCAGGGGAAGGTTTTCGCAGTGCCTTGCGATGTATCGTAATATTCTTCGACGTGGAAAAAGTCATTTTGGTTTATGAAGACAGTCAATCCGCCTGTGCTTCCGGAAGCTTTTGGATTGTATGAATTTTTCATATCGAGGACGAATTGTTTCACGGGGGTAAGTGTGTCTAAAAAGAGATGAAGCGGCTCGGCTCCGCCTTTTAAACGGAGCGAGCCTGGTGCGTCTGATAGCGACCACCTTGCAGAGTCATTTGGTGTCATGTTCCACTTGGAATCGAGGGTAAGAGAATCGAAAGAATCCTCGAAGAGAAACCCCGATTTACGCCGAGAAACTACACTCATAGAAGTACCTCCTTACGTAAATAGCCATATTCGTTTGCCAATCACACATGCCTCAGGGCGTTGTTTCCAGATCGCCAGCAAGCATTTGATCAGTGCTTCGACGCATTTGTCTCCGCTGCCGGGATCGCAGTAGGGGGTGACCAGGACTTTGTCGCAGATCCAGTTGGTTAGTTTGATGTAGTCGATATTGCAGTAATCCCAAACTTCCGATGTGCCTTTCGCTGTAAATACCCAGGTGAAAGTATGTCTTCCTCTATCTACTTGAAACACAGGAGCTCCACCCGCATTTGTATAGCTGCCTCGAAGAACTCCATCGATGTAGAAGTCTAATTGGCTATTAAAAGGAGAGGGGACAATTGTCCAATTTTCCGTTGCCTTGAAATTTCGTAGCTTGAACGTAGTCAAATAGCTTTTGCCAGTCCACTCGCTTATTTCACCTTTTTGTTCTGTAGTAATTTCTACACGCACTTTAGATACGGAAGGCTTGGAAAGGTTTTCGAGGGTAAAGTCGTAGTTTCCGGAGAGATTAACTGTCGTGTGATGAAGTTTGTTGCCTGCTTGATCGAAGATGTTTACCTGAATATTGCTGCCGTTGCATCCGCCCATCCATATTGGGACATTGGCAGTCGTTTTGAAGTTGTATACAAAAGCCGATGATTTAGGGAGGGGGAGCTTGTCGTGAAAGGTATACTCTCCATTGCTCAATCTCGCTTCGGCATCGCAATCTGTATAGAATTTGATTCGGATAGAATAATTTTTCCCTTCATCAGAATCATTGGTAATGGCAGCCTTGATTGTTTGTATATCGTCAAAATCAGAGTATTTCTCTTCGGATAGGATGGTTCCGTTGTCTTCATCGTAAACTCTTACACGTACATAGGCATCACGGCATGGTTTTGATTTTTTACTTTGCCTGATCTCGATTGTATCGATCCAACACCAGGAGTCGTCGGGTATGATTACTTGAGTTGGAGGGGGGAGATTGGGTTCATATGGCGAGTTGTCTTTTGGATAAATAGAGCCTAGTTTATCAATGCAATATTTTACCCACTTTTCTTCAGCTTTTCCTTGACTGAGAGTAAATACCCCACCGTTGTCATCTAATCCTCCCCTATGACTTATTCCCTTTAGCAGCTTGTAATCAAAACGATAATGTCTACCTTGAGGGACATCGTACTTTATGAAATGCTCTGCCTGACCTGTAGGACCTGCTGACAAGGGGTAAGAATCAATAATCGTTCGATTGGTCAAATCCGTTACGGTAACTTCTACTTTTGTTTCGTCATAGTTATTGCTGAATTTACGGTGTTTGTTGGATGTTAATTTGAGATTGCGGATCGCGATGTAATAGGGAATTCCATCTTTTCCAAACGTGGAGTCTTTAAAAAAAGTTCGTTGGACGTCAAAGACAATACAATAGGGACCTGGCTTATTACAATAAAATTTTTTGGGGCCGTGGTGTTTAGCGGCGCTCCAATCTTTTATTTTATAGGGATTCTGCGTGTTTCCTACATTCATCCTCTTATTACCTGTCATATTGATTGTTGGGGTACTCCAACCAATACCTCTACGTGTTACAAAAAGATGAGAATTCGTTTTAGGATCGTATTCTGTCGCTATTGCGTAACCATATAATCTTTTCGTAGAGACTTGTCGCCCATTTTTGTTACCTTGTTGACTATCTGGTTCGTAACAATAGTATTGATAGTCAAACTCAACTTCTATATGTTCGTTGCCCACACTGTCAAATACAACGTACCAATAAGTAGAGGAAATGTGTTTATTTGCAACCTGTTCGGACGTGATCACATAGGTATTATCATAGTGTATCGGTGTCTTTTTATCAGCGTCAGGATGAGAGCGGAAAACCCATTTGACAGGTACATCGAATGCATTTGGAACATCATAGCCTTTACCAGCATAGATTTTTAATCGCTCGGAATATTTAGCTGATGTGATAGAAGAGTTGTTAACAAATCGTCTGAGTGTGTAACCATCTTTTTCAGTTCCTTGAGCAATAGGTACGTTACCATCGTAGTAAATCTTTACAGGATCTTGGGTATATTGCATCCATCGCACTCGAAATTTTCTTTTCGATTCATATACTTGTTGGTGATCAATGAAAGGACTATAATCACCGAAATGAGTTTCTTTTCCCGCCGGATAGCATTTCTCACCCCCAGTAGAAGGATCTGGCTTCGTCGGCGGCTCATAATCGAAGTCGGGGTCCTCAACCTCTACTTCATCGTAATCTTCAAATACCCACCTTAATGTTTGTTTTCCTCTGCCGAGTGGAACCACTACAGTACGACCAAGCGGATCGCTTGTGCTTCTGTTTTCAGACCAAATTAACCGATTATTACTATATAGAGTGAGATTCTCGTAGTCTGAAAAGGAACCGCCATATTCGAACTTTACGAACCCCGGTTCATCCAAATCTATATTCTCGACATAAAGGCGGTTCCGGGTACCGTCTTTATTCTCGACCTTAAGTACACCGTCTCCACCGTGACCCTCCCCATGATAACGAGTAACGATATCTTCCCATTCCCAATTGTCATCAACACGAATTTCACGTGCATAATTATCGCGATCATTGAAATCCTCGGAGAAAATTACTTCATATTCATCTTCCTCTGATTCATCAATGAGACTTTTCAGCTCCAGTTCTTCCGAAAAGTCAAAGGAGGAACCAGGGTTTAGGAAGATGTCGTAAACATTTTCTGCACGATCCTTTTCTGTGTAACTGGAGTTTTTGTCTGTTCTCCATTCCCGGTCTACATCAATATAGCTGCCCATCGGTGTTTTATGTTTGCCACTTGAAGAGCGATAAGAAAATTCACCAGGATACGTTTCTTCCAGGGGCTCTTCTGTCAGGTCATCTTGAATCCGAAAAATAACGGTATTTCGGCCTTTTGCTAAGGGGAGCTGTACATTTTTCTCCCATTCATCTCCCGTCGCTTCTAGTTGTTGTACGTCATTGATAATGACAAGGAGTCTTTCTGTATCACGTAAACCAGTAGTAAAACTGAACTCAATCCACCCATCAGCCTCAAGCTCAAAAGTATAGGTGGCATCTCCATTTCCTGAAACAATGGGGTCCTGCATATAAATTCCGCTGCCAAGTCCGGGAATCGACTTCCATTCCCAGTGACTCACCCCAGTAAAGGAGAAGTTTAAAGGATCAGAAACATTGGTGGTTCGTTCCTCGTAGTGATCAATCTCTAGTGGTGGACAAATCAGTTGGACATCTCCTGTTAAATCAACGGTACAGTTGTCACCAATTTCAATATCATAAGAAATGATAGCTGAATCTTCTTGAGTGGAGGAGGAACGTCCATCTAATGACCACTGCCATCCATGTTGTGAGACCGCGGTACTTCCTCGTACTCCTTCGCCGGTTTGGGTACGGGAAGCAAATCTTTCATCGAAAAATAGAGCAGATTCATTCGTATAGGGCGGGTTATCCACACCCATTTCGTATTGAAAACTGAAATCTCCAGCGCACTCCGCATCAAGTACTCTCTGAACTTTCCTTGAAAGTGTGTCGTTTACTCCTGAAAAATAAGTGGTGATGATGCTCTTATCTGAAAATGTAATCCATTCCCATCCAGGAATGTTATAAGCCGCATCCCCCAACGTATCCACATCCGGCGGCGTCTGCTCATCCAAGCTCTGCACCACCTCAACACACTCTACATCTTTAACATAAACCGAATTCTTCCCAAACCGCCGATCACTCATCCGACGCACAAACCAATCAAACTTGTACGTCTGCCCCGGCTTGACGTGAAACTTTGCTTCCTGCCAGCTGTTGTTTTGATTCCATTCCCCGCCAACCTGATTGTTGTTGATAAAAAACAGCAACCCATCGCCAGGGGCGGTGCTAGCCATGTACTTGAAACGAATAAAGCCTTGCTTTTTAAAGCGCCATTGAAAAGTCACTTTGCTGGAATTACCGTGCTTGAGCGTGGTCACATCCAGCTTCATGATATTTTCATTCCCCGCCATCTCATTGGAGCCGATAGAGTGAATCATCTTCCATTCCTGATCTTCCGTCGAGGAGACGTAACGGAAAAGGCCGTGAAACTTGTCCGACAGCGGGAGCGTCCGCATATCAAATGTAGGGACTTCTTTATCGATGGCATCGTAATGATTGAGATAGTAGCCGCTAAAGTGATGATAGTAAGGAGCTGGACAAACTGGCAGCGAAACATTTTGGTGGGTTCCATCCGGCTGCTCGGCGTTTTTCAGGATTTTGTAAATGCAATCTCGTACCATGAGCAAGGCGCGCTGATAGTCGTTTTTTTGCGGATCGATTTGCTGGTTGACCCACCATTCCAGACGACGGTACATGTTCCAAAGCGCTTCGCGGCAACGAACCTTGGCGTACCAATTTTTGTCCCGGACAAATTGTTCAATCATCTGATCAATCATGTTTTCGAGAGAATCGAGATTCACCGTCTGCCAACGGCCGATCTGACCTTTGCCAGGATCACCTAAGAGCGGATTCTGATACCCAGCGTAACGATCCTCTGCACGAGGACGATTGGGGCTGTGCGGATTATCTGGATGATTCGGGTGGAATGCGCCCTCTACCAATGAGGAGCGCATTTTTCCGAATGTGACGTTGCCCACTGATTTAGAAAAAATGCCAAACGTATGACCCAAAATGATCACCTCTAATCCGTAAAATCGTATTGCAGGTTATGATCTACCCAGACGCGGATGCGGTTTCCCGTAACCCAAACACGAAGCGTGTACCATTTCTCTTTTTCCCAGGCAAACGGGTTCATCGGGGTAGAGTACATGGTTGATCTGCCATTCTCTACTTTGAAAAGCTGCATGGGCCGCGGCATACCGCTGGCGCCTCCGTCACTGACGACAAACATCCAGTAGTTCTGAGCATTGTGATATTTGAACACGATGCCAGCGCTGTCCCCTTCTGCGGGCTCATCTACTTTGAAATCGACCTCAAACTGATAGTCTGTATAGGTAAAGTCGTTTCGGATGTAGCCACTCATGCCACTGGAGCCTTTTGTATGGGTAAAAGTGCCTTGGTCGCGATTATGCTCCCAAGTGCCAGAACCAAAACGAGTCCAGTTGTCTTGCCCCATCGCAAGTGCGTTCATATCTGTCGTCCACGGATAGTACGCATTGAATGGATCGTGGGGATCGTATGCTTCTGGAACAGAAAAACCACCAGACCAATGCTCGGGATCATGTTCTGCTTCGAGTACATCATCCGAGTAGTCGTAGACCAAACCTTGTCCTATTTCTTCTATACGATCTGCCCACGCTTTCTTGTAGTCGCGAACAGAAAGTAATGGTTTCTCGATATGACCTTTTCTATGATCCAATTGGCCAGCCAAGTATTCCAGGATGACAGCATCTGCGAGTTCTTTTTTACCCATGATTTGGGTGAGAAGAGAGGTCGCTCGCTCTTGGTTGTTAGCTATCCAATCCGCGTTCATAACAGCTTGATCTGGTTGCTTGTAGCTGAGGATGGATTCGATCAAATGAGCTGCTGCTTCCGGCTGATAGGCAATCAGTTGCTCATGCAATACCGTTTGTTCCAGCGCGAGCTTGGCATACTTTTGCCACTCATCGTCTTGCAGTTCTCCATCACGCGCGCTTTTTTCTGCCACATCGTATAAATCGACGAGGTAACTGGCTCGTTCATGCGGGGAGGTAGCGAAGAGATAGCCGCTGCACAATTCCGTGATTCGGCTGCGCAGCAGTGCGGTAACCGGCAACTCGTCAAGATCGCTGGAGTGAGCCGATTTACGGGCTGTATGCTCGTCGAACAAAAAGGACGGATCGGGTTCCATGTAACCAAAAGGATGCTCAATTTGCAGCTCGGCTGGACGGAATACATCTTCGCCAACAAGTGCTTCTGCAATGGTTGCAGGGGCTGCCTCCATTTGGCTAGCGATTTCGACCTCTTCAACGGTGGAAGAGAGCAATACTTCCCGTTTTCCTGCAACCCCGTCCTCCTCCAGATGCGAGATAACCTCGTTCGGACGGGTGGACTCCCATGTCTCAAAGGAAAGAATCCCTGCCTTTTCTTGCAACGTCTTACTGAATATGACCTCAGATTCGATCAATGCCTGAACCCGCGTCCGCACACCCTCCAAAAATTCCTCATCTACATAAGCATCGAAAGCCTTGTTGGTTAGCGCCCATTCCATCAGCGCTTCCAATATGCTCTGACCGTCTGTAAGGCGCGAGGCAAAAATCATGTCGTCCATCAGATGGGAAGGAAATTCTTTGGAAGCAAGGATGTCTTCCAAAAGATGAGAGGGCAGTAAGCGCAAGATGGTCGCGAAGAGCATATCTTCTGCCAACAAGCTATCCATCGTTGCTTCGCGGGAATAGAGCTGGGCAGCGAGCCATTCCTGAAGCAGACTTGGGCGTACATTTTCCAGGTTGGCGAAAATGTCATCCTCATCCTGATAAAAGGATGGCTTAGGTGCTTTGCCCCCACTGAGATCGATAGGGCGTTCCTTTTCCCAAAGATGAGCAGAACGCATGAGTTGGCGATTTGCGCGAACATCATCCCTGATAATCGAAGTGGGGCGAGAAAGATCTTTCTTTCCGAGTTCGAAGTCCTGAGAAATCCAGAGCGGATTGACTTTTTCGCGTCGAGAATCAGTGATGGGATTTGGGATAAACAGATGGTGGCTGCTTTGTCGAGAGGCTTGTTCGAGATAGGTTAAGAGTGAAGCATCTGTTTGAATCAAACGAGTTCCAGAAAGCTGTGACAGGAGAATAGCGAGCTCCGAAACCACGTCTCTATTACCGATTGTATATTCCATCATGAGTGTGCCAGGTGATTGATAGGGACGAAAAGCATGGAGTCGAGAGCGATTAATGAACAAGTCACTCTGATACGGACGGAAGGCTGTTGGTGAAATGGAATCAAGGGAGAGAAGACGCAAGAAGTCTCGATAACCCCAGCCGCGCTCCTGCAAAATGGAACCACCTTGACGCATGGTTCGAAAACCTGTAGAAGCCTGATGGATAGCTAAGTCATGAGTAGCAATCCTGCTTGCACGTTGAAGGAAATGCAGCAAGGCGTCATACTGACGGGCTTTGAGGTAAGCCCAGTCCATGTCGCGAAGCACCTTCGTCGGGTGTGTTTTAATCCGGCGGAAAGCTTGCACGAAGTGTCGGGTCATCTCGAAGGCAAAATGACGCTCGCCAACGGAACGGGACCAATCCGTAAACATGGCATGTCTGTTATCCCGTCTGGAAAGGGAGGGGCTGTTCTCAATAGATAGGCTGTGAGTGATTGATCTGGTTGCGTATTCTCTTTCCATCTGCACAAAGAGAGAAGCCCAAAACTTTCGCTCAGCCAAGCTTCTTTCGGTGTTGATGAATAAATCGAAGGTAGAAAAACGCTCTCCCGTGAACCATTCGTTCATCTTTTTTCCGGCGAATCGCTCAGTCCGTGTTGCGCTAGGTTGATCTTTCCCAACGGTAGCTTCGGTAGAAATGGAACGGCTTGCCGATGCTGGTGGCAAGTCAATATGCAGCTCATCCTTATTTACGCGCACGGACATTTGGGTCGGATTGAGCTTTGCCATTCCGGCTGCTTTGATCCGATCTGATAGATGAACGCGACGAATAACTTGTAATGGCTGCTTAATGATCCGGTCAGCATCCAAGGCATCGTTTTGAAGCAAGCTCTCTTTAAGCGGCGAGCGATCGGATACCACGACAAGATCCATAGGATTTGCCATGCTGGTATCATTCCGTATCATATCCTGCAGGGAATCTTGAAGCTCAGCGGAGGCAAAACATTTTCGATTCGCGAGCAAATAATCCAGCATGACCATACTGGCACTTTGTCCGTAGGGAATGTAGACGAAGGAATACTTGCGGGAGGGAGAAGTGGTGAAAGTTACTTTTCCTATATAGTTGCGAATAGAAGCATGGTGGTTTGCAAGTCTGAATTGATAGGCTGCTAGAGAAGAAATCCCGGTCAAATGGTTCACCTCCCAAAAAGAAGGGGGAACACCAGAGATGCGTTCTAGTTTTCCCCCTTTTGCTAGCTATACGGTTTTAGAGGGACTTCTTTTAGTAGCGAACTTCCTTCAGGAAAGCGACCCCCATTTTTACGTTGGCGGAGTAGTTCATGAAATTCTGCTCGGTATTGTGGTCGAAATAGCGGTATACTTCCTGCTTGTGTTTCTTGGTCGTGTCGCTCGGATCGACATCAATGATCAATTCATCCAAGTGGAGAATATTGTTTTTCGATACGGCAATGCAGGCATCGAGGCTGCCGCGGTATCCATCGTAGCCATGCACAACATAAATCGGGCTCAAATGGTAACGGCGTGTCCAAGCCGATGCGTTAAAGCCTTGTGGCTCCAGCAGCAACCCAGTATCGCCTAGAGAGCCATCCTTATATGCCTTGCCCGGCTGTGGAGCTTGGGTAATGAAGGCAGGGTAGTGCTTTTGGAAGCGAATGCCCGATTTTGTCCCGAGCATTTGCAAGGTGTTGTTGCCAAAAGAGGTGTATTGACCATAATCGTGTGGGGCGATCGGAGCAGCAGGCTCAGCAGCGACAGCTCCGGCTGTCAGCATGATGTTTCCAACTACGTCATCCATGTTGTACTTGAACGGCTTGAGTGCGCCTACGTACAGGAAGCTCTTGCGATAATCTTCAAAGTGAACAGCCGGATCGCCAACAGCTACGAGGGAAAGGCGATTGTTCATCACGTTCATGTACAGGTAGACAGGTTTGTCTATCGTACGATCTGTCGGTCGTTTGTCACTCGTGACGAATTTCTCGTCAGCCCATTCAAAATTGACTGGATGTCCTTCTGTTCCGAAGGTTTTGGCTGTGGAATTGTAGTCTGCCAATACTTGAACCGTCAAGGAGCTATGTTCCTTTGGGTTGGTGAAGCCTGGATTGACGAATTTGACATAAAAATCTTTGGTCACGTTGTTAATGCTGGAGATGCCCTTCAGGACAAGCTCGGAGGTTTTTCCAGAAGCGGAATCTTTTTTTGTCAGATCGGTCATGACCGTCCAGGTTGATTTTTCTTGTGTCTCTCCGGCGGCTGGGTTAAAGGAATAGTTGGTAAGTTGCTCAATTTCGGATTTAATCGTCTCCAGAAGCTCTTTAGAAGTGGTGATTTTTTCAATGTATTTAAAATTAGCCATGTAAAATTCCTCCTTTAATATACTTCTTTTAAGATAGCGATGGTGCAATCGGTAGGGTTGGGGGAGTACTTGAAGAAGTTGACAGGGGTATTGATTCGGAAGAACTTGTAAACCTCTGTCCAAGTTCCGGCAGCGGGGTCCTTCGGATCTTTTGGTTCCTCTGTATCTACGACGAGCTCGTCCTTGTTGATCAGATTATGGTCCTCGATTGCTACGACACTGTCGAGGTAGCCCCGATAGCCTTCGAACTGGTGCACCAGATAGATCGGCGACGCATGATATTTCTTCGTCCATTTCGAGCTTTGGAAGCCGTTTGCTTCCAGTACCATCTTGGAAAGCTCAGGAGGGATTGTGCCCACGCCATCGTATTTGGGGAGCTGGGTAATGAAGGCAGGGTAGTACGCTTGGAAGTAGACGGAGCTTCGGGTTTGCAGCATGGAGAAGGAATACATGCCGTTGGAGGTATAGCGTCCCCAACCCGAGTAGTTAGGATTGCTGTCCTGCTTGATGTCGGCTGGAAGGAAGCCTGATTTTTCTTTTGTCAAATCACCCATGCCGACGGTGATTCCAAAATTGCCTTTGTGGTCATAGTCAGCAAAAGGAATGGTTTTTCCGATATAAGCAAAGCTGCTGTAGTAGGCATCCATATCAGGCGAAGGGTCGCCCTCAATTACGATTGCTACACGATCATTGCTGACGGAGAGGTTGTATTCGACCCAATAGTCTGGGCGACGTTTCTTGTTTGGTACCCAAGAGACGACAGAGTCAGCGCCGTAGAAAAAGTGGGAGGAAGGGCTTTTGATTTCGACCTTGTCGTCGTAATCGAGTGTCCATGCTTCGTGAGGCGGGATGTATTTGTCGGTTTCATCGGGATTGTTCCATTTGTTGTATTGAAGCTCGGCTTGTTTTTGGTCGATGATGACGGGTACTTTGCCTGGAATAACGCTGTTTTCATCGCAGGCAAGGAGGTAGGTATCAGCAGATTTTCCAACGGGATTTTTACCAGTGAAGCCTTTGCCGTAGGACACATCGAAATAGTTGTACTGATTGTTAGGATGTTTTAACATGACGAAATATTCGTTAGACGTTTGGCCTGAAGGTACGTCAGGAATGGCTTTTAGGACGACAGTGCGATCGTAGTGGTGGACGGGATTGGCAATGTATTTGATCATTCCGAATTTGTATAATGGGGCACTAACGTAAGTGGAGTAACCTCCCGAATAGTAGGTAGTCCATTTCGTTTTTGAAAGTAGGTCGTTCCAATCGGAAGGCATTTGTGTAATGATCTTGTACTCGTTCCATTCGACACCGGGTGTAAAAGTAACCCCATCAAGCTCGTATTTACCTTGAAGCAGTACATAGGATTTCTTACCGACGGTGTTTGAAGGATCATCATCATCGATATTAACCACCAGTAGCCCTGGCACAGAAAGGGTAATGTCGTTACCTTCAGTATCTTTGTAGACAAATTCTTTTACCTGGATTTTTTTACCTGATTTCGTGTTGCTAGTACCGAGAGTTTCATAGACATAACCATCTTCATCAACGAGCGGAATATCAGCGTACGAGGCTCTCAACTCCCGCAAATCCGGCAACACATAAACCGGATAAGTCTTCCCATCCGTATGCTTGTACGTTCCTTGCGTATTCGCAACAGTCGTCTTCGTATACG
Organism: Brevibacillus sp. AG162; assembly: GCF_006715575.1. Lineage (NCBI taxonomy): Bacteria > Bacillati > Bacillota > Bacilli > Caryophanales > Paenibacillaceae > Brevibacillus > Brevibacillus sp. AG162. The sequence goes on along the minus strand of NZ_VFNO01000006.1, from coordinate 200,296 downwards.
TAACCCACTTATCTTCATTGACCTCAAACACCTTTTCCCATCGGTTCTTCGTATCCGGGATTTTGGCATTGACGATTTCATCAGCCAGCTTGTTGATGAGCAAATCGGCTGTAACCTCGCCCTCAATCCAAGCTACTTGTTTACTAGGCATCCATACGCCTCCTTTACAGTTTCTTGCGTAAAAATTTCACATTGTACCAAACTTTCTTTTCCGTACCTGAAATGTTGTGGAAGTCAAAGCGGACCTGCGCATTTGGCTTCAACGGATAGACGATCCCAAAGCTGTTTCCCATCGAGACGGACTCCGGGAGCTCTTTGGTATAAATCGTTTCACAGACCTTCACGCCGTCCAGACTCAGCTCCCAGTAATCGCCGACGCAATAATTATTGGTAGCAAACGCCACGGATAAAAATTCTGTCGGATAGGGAAGGGCATAGGTATCGGAAAAGACTTGCTTGGATGCAGTCACATCAATCATGCGTCCGCGAATGAAGGGCTCAGTAAATTTGGAAAAGTGCGGGTAGGGGAGCTCACGTACCTTGTCGATCACACCCCCGCCCGAATAAACAACGGAGAAGCCCACTTGTACTCACCTCTCTTTCTCTATACGAAGGACATCGGTGCCAGTTAAGAGGCCCCTCGTATCATAGAGTAGACGGATCAGGTAAGATCCTACCGTTTTTCCGTCAGGTGCGTAGCCCACAGCGGTAACCGAGGTCAAGCGCCATAGAGAATAGTACTCCCAGTCTGGATGGAGCTGATCGACTTCAAGGGGGAAGGTGGTAGTGTCTGTAGAGCCAAACGTGAGGGAAATGTCCAGCATGTAGCCAGACTCGTAGAATAGCTTGGCACCCGTGACCTTTTCCGGATCGAGGGGATGCTCCCGGATCAGACGTACAGAGGGCTCCTCTTCGAACGGGTCTGCTGTGACGGTCGTGGTTCGGTGGACTTCATCACGGATCAGATCGAGGATGGGGTAAATCAAATAATCATTGGCAATCCCGGCCATTACACAATCGCCCCCTCGTTGTTGCTCCAAAATAAATCGAGGATTTGCATATAGCCGTTCTGCGCATCAAACATCGTGCGGATTCCTTTGATGGTATACGCTTCGCGGGTCGTTGTATTGGAGTCGATAATGTAAATGCGATCGAGAACATCCAAGGCAGGGTTGCCAGGGATGGAAATTTGCAGCGTACGGCACAAGCGTTTTATATCAAAAAATGATCGTCGCGCGGCCAGTCGCTTCAATTCGTCTGTCTTCGCAAAAGGAACGTGCCTCACGCCTGTGCGGACCTCGCCTTTTAGCTCCATCAAAATCTCCGTGTCTACGAAATGACCAGCCTTATTTTCTTCATCCAAAATGACAAGATGGCTTCTGCCACGGGAAAAATCGATCGTCTTATGAATCGTGATCAAATTATCGTGCTCCGTATAAGTGGCCACAATTGGTCGATTCATATCAATCTCTTCCAAGCGATACGTACCGTAACGGTCACAATAGGAACGGAAATCTGTATCTTTCATGATTTCCGCGATGGCTTCTCCCACTTTGTATTGATACGACTCGAATTTGCGTCCGGGCGGCTCAATAAAAGGATTTTTCCAACCTTTTGGGGTCAGAATGGATTCGGCATCGACTTCCACGAATTCGCCCTCTTTATCAGGCACAGCCTTGAAAACCTTGCCTGTTGCCTGCGTCACGTGGGTATAGCTTGTCTCTTGTACAATAGCATAGGGGTAGTAAATGTCTTGCGGATTGCTACGCCAGCCGTACATTCCTGCATGGGCGATCAAGTCTTGTACGATGGCGGATTTGAGGTAGGCGGCTTTGGCAGTTGGTTCGGTTGGGACAGGTGCGGTACCCTCCCACTCAAGGATCGAATCAAACTCCGTGCTGGAACGGAACTTTTGATAGATTTGCCACACGCTGTTATACCAATTCGTATCGCTCGCCCATTGGTAAGCCCCCTTGTCTCCTCCTTGCCAAAAATATTTGACGTCGTCGACTGATTGGAAGCGCCAGCCTTTGCTCGCCATGGCTTCCCGATAGCGAACGGCTCCGCGATAGAGCTGTCGCTCGATTCCTTGGTATTGCGGGTCGCATTTTTCACCGGTATAGCATCCATACCCGAGAATGAAATCGCCAGGAGGAAGACCTTTCCCGAGCGTCCCCATTTTTGTCTCATGTTCGGCAATGGCAAGCAAAAATTTATAATCGAGTTCGGGACCTTGCTGCTTGGACTGCTTTTTGGCCATCGAGATGATTTTGTCCCGACGAGACATCGAGGAAAAAACATTGGTATCATGTGCGGCAGAATGTCCGATGTCTGGGGGATATTGCTTGTCCTCGGTAATGACCTTGTTCAAAATCTTTTTGTACATATCGCGGCAGTAAATGGTCATGGTCGATTCCTCGCCATTCAAATCGAGCTTGTCGATCAGCCCAGTAAATACCCGCATCAAATTCAGACCATAACCCATGTAGATCCGGACAGGAGTATTTTCAGAGAGGACACCGACATGGAATCCGTTCACAAAATAAGACCAAGGGGTTTCCTTGTAGGTTTCGGGAAAGTAAAACGGATTGTAGTCCGGGCTGTAGTAGCCGCCCGGGTTTGAAATCGTGATTCGTGCCTCACATGATTCCATTTCAAACTGGTCGTCCATTTCGATGTGGTTAATATTGTCCAGAGTAAGGGTGTCCATATAGACAAACTTTCCGACCTGGAGCGATACTTTTCGCGGCTGCCCAGGCATGAAGGTGCTCGTAATTTCCCGTTCCTCAAAAAACTCCTGCTGCACCGTCGGATCGACTTTGTCTTTGTTCCCGTACAGATCGGGGCGCCCTTGCAATTCCTTGATCTGAATGTATTGGAGGGAAAAGCGATTGATTTGTTTTCCATTCCAGAACAGCTCGAAACGGATTTCCGTTTCGCCATTGGGAAAGGGGATATCACGAATCTCTACGTTTTCTGTCCCGGAGAATTTGTTGACCTTGATTTGCATTTTTCCATTGAAAAAAACGCGCAGCTCGCCGGCACCTTCACCGAAGTTGGTGGAGAACCCCATGCTAAAAATGCCGGGGTGAACGGAGGTCATCTTGAGATTCATGCCTGTTGTAACGGTAGGGGAGGGGAAGACGGTCTTGTACCCTTTGGGATCAAAGGTAAAGGTGAGGTTGCTATGCTCCGTCGAGCTTCTCTCGATCATGGATAGCTTTTTGGTCAGCTCGTCTACTTTGTAGACAGATTTTGTGTGCCACGTATTATTGGTAAACCGTTCGTCAAAAAGAGTTGCTCCTGGTGTTCCAACATAGGTGGCATCGGTTGTGACTCCTGCGCCGTTATTGGAAGAGGCAGCGAACAGATGCTTCGAGCCATTCATATAAGGAAACGGATCGATAACGGCTTGTCCGTTCCAGACTTCAAAGTGCAGATGAGCTCCTCTTCCTTTGGAGCGGGGGGAATTCGGATCGTCATAGGTGCCCATGTTAGTAACGCCGGCAGAGCGGACATCGCCTGTATTGCCGCTTTTACCGATTATGGTGCCCTGCGTGACATAATCCCCTGTTTTGACGTGGATTTCGCTCATATGGGCGTAGCGGGTCCACATGCCATCCGCATGCTGAATTTCTACACGAAAGCCAAAGCTCGTATATTTTTCAGACACGGTCACTTTTTTTACTTTGCCAGCCCAGGCAGCTTTGATGGGCGTACCGACTGGACAAGCGATATCAATCCCTTTGTGGTTGCGATTGTCGCCCATATAGGCTGTAATATCGCGGATGCTTTTGCCCTCTACGGGAAAGACAAAAGGAATCTTGGACAGAGCAGTGCCACCATCTCCTGAACCATCCTGAATAATGGTGCGGGTCAATGTTTTCTCTTCTCGCGGATCACTCATAATGAAATCGAGTTCTTCAGTACGGCCCGGCACGAAGACGAGTCGATCTACTTCGACGCGGCAAGCGGGCTTCGATAATTCTCCGAGCTTGAGTCTTTCGGAGAGAATTCTGCGCAGCTCATTGGACATCGTTTGCATGAAAGCACCTCCTATTTAAACCGTTCCAGGGACCATTTTCGAAAGCGATTCAAAAAAGAGACGGCCTGTGCCCGAGTGAGCAGCGAGTAAGGCATGAACCATTTTTCTTTCTCTTCCGCATTGGATGACGATACCTCGTACATATGATTGACGACAGCCGCTCCATCGACGAAGTTGTTGATCGCAATTCCTTCGATCAAGTAATCTCCGTTGCCAAACCGCTCGTCTTCCATAGAGAGGACGGATGGTGCCCACCATGAAGGCTTGCTGCCTGTCATCCCACCGTTTAGCGCAATTTTTTCCCCGGTATTGCTGTTGTACATATATTTTTCGTGCCCGACATCTTCAAAGCGGGTGCTCGTTTCTTTGACATAGAAGAAATGAACGTTTTTACCTGCCGCAAGCGGCATGTTGAACAGTACCGTATGATCATCAAATTCTTGATAGTCCGAGCTTTTCACCGCTTTTCCATCCACTTTGACGGCAAGCAGCTCCTTACCCGCAGGATAGGTACCGTTCAGGCGAAAAACACGTTGCCCCTCGTATGCCGTGTGGGATTCATCCAGCCGCTGTGTGGGAGGTTGTGAATCCGTAAAGCGTTGGTAAAAAGAGCGCCGAAGCCGGTCAATGAGAAGAAAAGCCTCTGCCCGATTGATGTAGGCGTTGGGAAAGAAGCGGTCGTTTCGCCATACGCCAGGGCTTTTCACCGAAAAATATCCGCCTCGCATAAACAGAGCGCCGTTTTCGTAGCTGTTGTAGATGAAGCGCAACTGTACGCCGTTTAGATTGTAGGGAAGATAAATCGTGGCTCCGGGAGCAGGACTAACCATGTAGACGTCTTGCTTGAGTCCGATATATTTTTTGGCGAGGTCTTGGGCAGGTGTCGATTTCCATTCCTCTTCTGGCACATCAATCCGCTTGAAGGAGCGTCCATATGCGTACAAATACTCGTTGAATTGGCGACTGAACGGATTGTAGAAATACGTGTCTCCGTTATCGAGGCGTTTGTTCGGGTAAGCAAAGGAAGAGGAGTTGGGGGGAATCGGTTTGCCAAAACGGTCCAAGGCAGGCTTGCCGAAGCTGGAAAAGGCAACAACTGAGTTGGCAGATGGTGCGTAATACAGCTCGACGTCCGTTTTGTTCGGGTCTGTTTGATTCGGCCGAATTTCTTTGAAAAGGGTTTGCGTGCCGTCAATATAGACATTGACGGGGTTATCTGCACTCGGTGTCAATTTGGCTGTGAGCGTAAATACTTTTTGTCCGGTGGAGCCCTTTTGTTCCTCATACAAGTAAGGAGCATTGCTTTCAAAGGAGCCATAAGCAATTCCTTGAATGAACGGTTCTCCGTCAGCCATCAAATAATTGCTGGCCTCCATTACTTCATTAAAAAACCAGTCTTTTTCATTCACATCAGCCCAGCTGATCATTTTCATCACCTCCTTTATAGAGTAGACAGAAACCCGTAACAGCCCCAGCTATTCCCGAATCATCCGTTCTACCAGTCGCCTTGTCCGATTCAAAAAGGCAATAAATTCGGCGCGTGTCACAAAATCATTGGGGCGGAAGTAAATGACGGGCTTCCCATCTCGGGTAATGACCGTGATCAGCCCAAGATCGGCCATTTCTTCGATATTTTTCTGTGCCCAATGCCCTTCAATATCTTGAAACTGGAAACGTGATTCGCGTTCGATCGAGTCTTTTTTGATGAGGATCAGATCGACGGTGACGCTGTAGCGCCGTCCTGCCTCAAGCACATGGGGGGTGATGGATTCTGCGCTTCCAAGGAAAATGCTTCCCTTTTCATCGTAAAACTTGTGGGTCCAGCCTGCGTAGCTCAAGTAATCGTTATACGATTCTTTGTCTGGAAAAAGTAAGGTCAATGAACACTGGTAGCTGCTAAAGCCGGAGTGGTGGATGTGCGAGGGAGCGTTGATGATTTTGATTTCGCGTAAAGAAGGCTGGGGATTTGGCGGAGAATAGGGCTCGATGAGTCGGGCGTTTATTTCCATGAATTCAAAGCCTGTATCGACGAACAGCTTTTTTTTATAGCGCTGATTGGCAGTGCCAAAGGCGTATTGTTGGGTCATCGTTGTACCTCCTTACAATCTCGTGTAGCTCGTAGCGATTCCAGAGCGGACTTGTTGGCTCAATTCGGTAGAAAGGCTTGCTTGTGTATTGCGAACGGCTTCGCTGACGGTTGAGCCGAGGCGTTGGAGGTCAGCTTCCGTTCCGCTCATATTGGCAATGGTAATGTTCACATTGCTGTCGCCGCCATAGGTAAGGTCGTAGGTGCTGTGTGTTGCATTTGCGGTTTGCATGCCCCAATAGGTAAGCGGCTGCAAGCCGTCGGGCATGTTGAAGGTTCCTTTGGTGGGCTTCTTGGACATATGCAGAGATACGAGATTGTCGTACTTGGCTTTTTCGAGGCTTTTTTTAAAGTTCTCGATGTCTTTCTTGAATGTCTCATTCATTTGGTTCCCGGACAAAAGGCGATCCATTTCAGAACTCGTCGTATCAAAAAGCTCATTGATACTGCGTAAATATTCTTCATCTAGCTTCTTTACTACTTCAGAATTTGCGCTGTGCCCTGCCAAGATTGCTTTGTTCCTGTCAATCGAGTATTGAAGCTCTTTACTTTCCAGCTCAGAGCTCAGCTTGTCCTTCACGGAATCAATTTTTGTGCCGGAGGTATGGTTGGTTTTATCGAGGTTGTTTTGGGCGATAGAAGCATTTATATCAGCGATTACTGATTCTACTACTCCAGAGGCATCTGTACCTTTAGGGATTTTCGCTAATACCGCTTCAAAATAGGCTAAGTGTTCACTCCGTTCCTTATTAATACCACTGTAGTAGTCAGCATAAGCTTTCAGCATTTCTGGAGAATCTTCGGATTTACCTTGGTCTAGAAGAGTTGCCTGCGTTTGCTCTAATTTGGCTTTTAACTTGCCTTCCGCTAAAGCGAGTTTTTCCAGGCGATACCCAACCACTTCTTTGCCATGTTCAAGTGTCTTGACTTCATCCCATGAAGGTAGTGGAGTATCGTCCAGCTTGTATCCATCTCCATCGACATCAATAAGTTTAGAGTGCTTTTCTTTTTCGTTTTTCTTTTTAATGTCGGATTTGACATTTTCAAGCGTGAGTTGAGCTTCCTTGTCTCCAAGCTGAAAGGTATTTTCCAACTGCTGTTTGAGTTCAGGGCCATCATGCTTATAAGCCGCTTTAAAAGCGTTATAGTAATCGCTCCATGAAGGAGCAGTGCCACCCATGAAGTTGATCAGACCATCTGTAATACCAGAAACAGCAGTACCGGCAAAAAATAAATGCTTTAAACCCGGAGGCATTTTATCAAAATTAGTGATGTCGGCCACTAGACCTTTTTGATTTTCTAAGACTCTGCTTTGTCTCTGGGTATCGGACATAAACATAGGCTGCAACCAATCTTTGTTAAAACTGTCCAATAAAGTGAGTGCTGTAATACCAATCCCTATGCCAGGTAGACCTTTACCTAATTTCGCGATGTTTTTTAATCCTTTTCGCCATAGAGGTACACTCTTGGCTGCATCATCGACAGACGTTGAAGCAGCTTTGCCAGCTTTGGATGGAGCTTTCGGAGTGGAGTCTGACTCATCCGGACCGCTCGCCTTTTCGGCAGATTTCAATTTATATTTAAACTTAGGTTTAGGTTTAGATTTTGAATCGGATTCAGGTTCAGGTTTGGATTCAGGTTCAGATTCTTTCTCATCCCCCTTCTTTTTGCCCTTGAAGAACTTTTCCCGTATCTTCGTCTTAAAATCACCCGAGAACTCTTCAAAAAGGAGAGCAGCAAAAGGGGCGAGTCTGCTAGTGGTAGAGGATGAACTGCTGGCGGCTGCAGCTGAGGGAGCGGCCTGAGGACCCGCTGTGGCAGTCGGAGGTTTGGGTACAGCCGTGGACAGTGCTTCTGTCAATTCCTTCAAGGCTTCCCGTGTTTTCTGGAGTTGTTCCTCCTGCTGTTTTAAATCGCTTGTCATGTCCTTGATTTGCTGGTCGGTCGTGACAGATGTATCAGAGAGGGCACGCAGCCTCTCATCCAGCGAAGAGACGGAAGGAATTAAGGAGGTAATCGTGTTCTGCAAACTGCCGAATGCGCGCTGGACCAAAAGGATTCGGCTGGTGAGCAAATGTGCCTGACGCTCTACATCGCGCATCTTTCGTCTGAGCAAATGCAACTGTTCAAGAAGCTTTTTCTCTTCCGCAATCAATGCCTTTAACAATCGATCATTGTACGGATACAGCTCTTGTACTCTTTTCTGTTCCAGCCTGTTGCGAACCAACCGAGTGCGGGTAGCTTGAAAGGAAGACAGATTTTGCAATTGCCAGGACTGGATCTCCATCGCTTCTTGTGTAAAGGGAGAAGAGGATTGACCAAGCAGTGCGGTAACACGCTCTTGTCTTCGCTGCTCACTTCCTTCATGAAGATTGCGCCGGGCTTTGACGTAGGCAGCTTTTCCGCCGTATTGATCCGCAGCATTTTTCAACAGACGTACAGCGAGCGATAATTGGCTCTGACTTTCTCTCATGCGCTGAAGCAGGTGGACCAAAAGCGAGGGAAAGCTACCGGGCTGATTTTTAAAAATATCGAATGCTTCAAGGGACGCTGCCTGCCAGATGGTTTGCATCTGGGTTTGGGGAGCAAGCGGGTCATCTGGTAACAAAGCTGCTTTCTCCCGAATATCCGCTATAGTTACATGCGGGTCATTTGATTGGCGAGAAGACGTATAGTAGGCTCTGGTTACTTCTTCAAGGCTGACGGCATGTGTTAGCGCGATATCCCGCAGGTCTTGTTTGACTCCTGTTCGCAAGTATTCGCGCAAACCAAGTGCTTCTTCTTCCACTTGTTTTTGATCCGTCGATCCTCCTGAAACGCGTGCTTGCGCCAAATCCATCATGTTTGTATCTTTGAACAAAAAATTACGCTCTGCCTTTTTTAACAGGCGGTTCAAAGATTTCGCTGACTCCCAATTTTCAATATCCATCGAGGTGATAAGCGTGTGAAGGCCGCTGCTCATCATGTTTCGCAACACATCTACGGCAGCCTCTTCCCATGCTTGTGGATGGAGGGTGCTTCTTCTGCTGTAGGACTTTTCTGTTCTTTTAACGGGGTCATTTGGTAAAGTCGCAAAGCGGAACGGGGCAATGGCTCCTGTACTTACGGACAACAGGGAAGCAGGAGCAGCATGGGAAACAGGCTGAGAGACGTACTTACGAGAAAAGCTGAGCGGCTTTGACTCAATGTCGCGTATCATCTCGCGCAATTCATACAATTGTTGATGCAGTGCTTGAAAAAATGGTGTAGCTTGCTGGGCACGAAATGGGGATGCCGACTGTTCTACAGCACTCGTTATAGAGCGGAGGGCATCGGTCAAACGTTGGGTTTCCATGAATATCACCTTCCTCAAAAGAAAAATCCCGTTCTGGTCTTAGAATAGACAGAAACGGGTTATAGACCACCTAACACTTTGCCAAGTACGGCAATATCGTCTTCGGATATTTCCTGATAGTCTTGCGAGCTAGATGCATGGGGGGAGCTGTCTACAGAATTCGTCCCCTTTCTTCTCAAGAAAGGAAATCCCATGCGTGTCTCTACCTCAAATTGAATGTATTTGTTCACTCTCTTCATTAATTCTGCTACTTGGGGAAGGGTGTACTCCCAAATATCCCATTTCTTCAAACCACAGTCCTTATGGAGATGAAAAAATAGATCGCCCCAATCAAGTGGCTCACCAGATTCCCTATCACGAATGGAGGAACTGTCACCCTCGCCACTCTCTACTTTTTTAAGCCGTTTAGGCCAATGAGAATGTTAATAAGCTTTTTGGCCGTCTCCAAATCACAATGTTCATCCAAGTACTCGCGAGTAACCGTAGGGTAGTTGCGAAAGCCCAGAAGCAGGATATCGAATAAATCTTCTTCCTTGTTTTCGTAGGGGAGAAAATTAAGGATAATCGCGTCGATATGGACGGTTCCTAGTTGTTTCATCAGGATACGGGCGTCCTTTAAAGTCACAGGCGGAATCCGGTAGGTTTTGCCGTCACGCAGCATGATTTCACTATCATCTTCAAAGAAAATAGCTTCTACCAGATCAGCCTCCTCCTGTTTTTTGATACGCTCGACAGCTTCCTGGTTCATCATCTCAGCGTGTTTTTTTTCCAGAGCTTTTTGGTGGTTTAGCATGGAAGAATCCCTCCTTGAACAATGCCAGATTGTATTTGTTAAATATATCTACTTGCTAAAATGAGTTGTCGTTCGCTATGATTCGTTGTAAGTTATTCCCTTTGAAAAAAAGCAAGGCAAGAGCGAAGAGCACGGAGCTCTCCACTCAGCCTGCTTAACCTCGAAAGAGTTACACTTTTTTGGTCGATACGAAGCGTTTCACACTGCCTAGCTTGCCATCTGCTCGCTCTGGATCAATAACGGACAAGGAAATAGCGGAAGTGCTGGCTGTGGAGCGTGCCGCATCAATCGAGAAGCTGCCTTTTGCCATGCAGGAGAATAGCTCTGTTTCAATGCCTGCATAAGTTCCGTCTTTTTGCAGGAAAGAGCCGTGATGGACGACATGAACCGGGAATGGCACCTCATCCATCAAAATGTCGACCACGTCTACGGTTTCGATTCGCTGATAGTTGAATACCACATCTTCATTGAGCAGGGCAGGAGAGAAGATGAGACGAGCTTTATCTTCGCCGCCATCCTTGAAAGTATCTACCATGAACTCATCAGCTTGTGGTGCAGCAGACGTGCTCAATTTCACTTGTTTCAACAGGCGATTGCTATTTTTCAGACGAACAGCAAATCCGCCGCCGTTGAAGAGCTTGCCGCCAAACTCTACTTCACAAACACCAGCGTCGCCAGTGGATGCTGTGCGATCCAGGCTGCCAGCAGTGACTGCTTTCTGCTCACCCAGCACGTATACATAGTCGCTCTTTTGCTCTTGCAGCTTGGAGCCCATCATGAGCTCAAGTGCGGCCAGATCAAATTTGGCATCCGTTGCGGTAATCTCAATGCTTTTCGATTTGACGAGAGTGTCGATGGCGAAGAGACCATCGCCGCCAAAGATATCCTCCATTTCAACATTCATGTCAATTTTCAGGTCCTGCATATTACCAAGCGTGATGACTTCGACGCCATTTCCATCTTTGGAAGCGCGTTTGGCAAGAAATTGACCGACACCTTTGATAATCATTTTTTTAGACAATGAAAGTCACTCCTTCTAGATAGGGGATTTGGGTGCTGTAGCTGAATCGTGTGGAAAGGGAACCGCGATCAGCTTGTCATAGGATAGACGGGGTTTTGAAATGTCTAACAAACTTGCAAAGTAAACTTCGTGATCAGTGTGAAACAGTACGCAGAGGAATGGCCCGTATCGGATTCCTGCTGAGAGACAACATACGTGTCCAATCCTTCTATTCCATTCATCGATAAGCTTTTGCCGTCTAAGAGATAGAAAAGATGGTTAGCAATTTGATGCGCCAGCTTGATATCGCCAGGCGTGATCACATCAAATCGGAAGAAGCTGGTGAGAAGGAAGGGATTGTCGGTGTCGCGCTTTCCGGAAGTTGCGTAGAAGGAAAAGAGAGGCTTCGCAACATCAGATAGCTGAGCGAGCTTTCTTTGCTTGATAATCTGCTTGGATAGAGAGTCCTTGTCTTCTGGAGCAATGCCGAGTAATGCGAGCACCCGACTATCCGTAGAAAGTAGTTCATAGAGATGATGATAGAGGTCGACAATCACGAATGATTCACCCCCTTTTGCTGAGAATTTTTGGAACAAAATGTTCTCCTTCTACGTTCATAGGTTAGACAGATGAGGAAGATGTCTCCCTTGAAATACATATTCAGTCGTAATTAAGCCAGGAGGTCATAACATTGCGAAGTGAAATGATACAAATCATCATCCAACAGACCAAGGAAAAAGTCTCTGCGAAGACGCTCGAAGATCATGAAGCCGTTGTTGGGATTATGGCCATGGCCAAGAACTACACGCTGAATGAAGAAAGTGTGCGTCACATCATTCATGAGGTTTTTGATGGAGATAAGGAGCGAATGGCAAAGGCATTGACAGTAGCCAGCCATTTGATAGATGAAAGTTTGATTCAAAAAATCATCTCAGATGTAAAGTAAGCCCGTTTACAGCGGGCTTTTTCTTTTTAATTGGAGAAAACTCATTCGAAACTGTCTATTCTATCTCAGACGAAAAAGAATCGAGGGGATAAGAATGAGAGATTCCAAAAAAGCCGTATTGTATGTCGTAATTATTGCCGCATTAGCTGAATTTCTACTAGGAGAAGATATCGATCGCGAAGGCTGGGAGGAGCTCAGTGACGCGCTCGGCATGGTAGGAATGGATCTGAACGAAGTTTTCACAGAAAATAATTCCTTGCTACTTGGATTTCAAAAAGTTTGTCAGGAATTTGGGAAGATGAATATAACAGAGGAAATGATAGAGGAATTATACGTAGAGGACCAGCTGGAATAAACGGCTGGTTTTTTTGTTTTCAAAATCCACTTAATACATCTCAAATCGCTTCGTATAGATTCGACAAGAAGCAAAAGGAGGGGAGAATCCATGTACTATCAGATTAGTTTTTCGGCAGATGGAGAGCAGGTGCAGGTCATGAAATATACGTCGACCCAAGACACCCCCATAGCCGTTTTGGAAGAGTTCTTTCGCGAGCATGTTCAAGTGAATCCTGAGTCCCTAAAAGGAATCGGGATCGTCAGGATCGGTGGGTAGCATGGCTTGTCAGGGATGTGATTATGAAAAAGCCTGCCAAAAGAAGATGATAGTCAATGACATCGTGATGTCAGCAAAGGAACAAGATGTCGTGCCCATGACCTGTCGTTGTGTGGTTCATGACATTTGCCGTGATTGCCAATGGTACATCAAGCGTCAGTGTGCCTCATGGAAGATTTTGAATGGAAAAGTCTTCACGGCTGGTACCTTGCAAACATGTCCGAAAAAAATTTTGAAAGTTGGTTGCTAAATCCCTCCTCCAATTACCTAGTGTGATAGAGCAACTGTGAATAGGAGCATGAGGAGGGGATGAAGTACATGACAGATCAACTTCACCAAATGGACGAGTTATTTTTCGCAGGGAAAGTCGATGATTTTTTGCAGAAGGCAAAGGAAAACTGTGAAGCCAAGCTGACCGGGATGACGTTTGCCGGAATGACCCATGATGATGTCGTCCAAGAGGTTCTCTTGAAGGTGTATCGCACGATGAAGGATTACGACCAGGAAAAAGCAAGAGTGACTACCTTTGTCGATCATGTGATTACGAATAAAATTCGTGACTGCTTGCGGAAAGCCGGCACGCAAAAAAACCTGACAAACAGTAATGCGGTTCTTGTCTCTGGTGGAGATGAGAATGAAGAGGAAACGATGATCAGCCGTATTGCTGCTCCGAGTGAGGAGTTTCGATATGAGGAAGTAGAAATGATGATCGACATTATGGAGTATATGAAGCTGTCCACGCGAGACAAGCTGATTCTCCAGATGAGAAGCGAAGGCTATTACCATGAGGAAATTGGTCAGAAATTCAATATCAGCAAGGAAAGAGTGTGTCAGATCATCAAGGCGATTTTGAAACAGTACGGTGAGCTGTAGACATACACAAATAATCGATGAAAAGGAATGATCCAGCATGGCAGTTTTGTTGAAAAAGATGAATGAGGAATTGACCGAGGAGCTCTCCCATCAGGTCATTGGAAAATATGTACACGTTCCGACCAATATGCATGCAACACCTACAGCCGAAGGTGGAGAAGAAGAGGTAAATATTTGGTTCGGCGGTTGCGTAGCGGGCATTGAAAAAGCGGTCATTGCCTTCGATTACGAGAAGCAGGAATTTCGTGAGGAGCCGTTGACCTACACAAACTTTTTACTGACCGACGGTATGGGATACACGGTGAACCGACTCCATTCCGAGATTTATGAGATTACAAAGGAAGAATTCGAGCAAATGCTGGCAGATCATCTGGCTACTCAGGCTGCTGAGCTTGAAGCAGAGAAAAAGCTTCGTGAAGCGGCAGAGGAAATCTCGACAAATGAGGAGACGATGTAGTGCCATGAGACAGCCCACGATTGTCGCTTTCGAAGGAATTGACGCCAATGCGAAGGAAGCCCAAGCGGCGTTGCTAGAAGAAAATTTGAGATGCCTCGGATATAAAGTGAAAAGAGTATCGTTTCCGCGTTTAGATACCCCAATCGGAGCGGTCATTGGCATGTGGCTTCGCTGCGAAATTCAACTGGATGAGAAAGCGGTAGGAAAGCTTTTTGAAGCGGATTTTCTGGACTATCAGCGAGAAATGGCGCGGATTTCGAAGGAGAACGTTGATTTTATCATCATTGATCATTACGAACTGTCCAATTATTACTACTTCTATATAAAGGATACTCCTCTTTCTTGGTATGCCACGATGAGTGATTTGACGAAGCGACCCGATGCAACCTTTTTTCTGCGAACCGAAGTAGATGCGAATAATGCCATGCTGCTAAAGGTGCAGGAAGCCTATCTTTCCCTTGCCCATACTTCGCGCCGATCGGTACATACACTGGATACGGCAATCGGGGTGGAGAGAATGCAGAAAAACATTCTGCAGGCAGTCCATCAGCAACATCTGAAAAAGCGAGTTACGTGCTAACAAAGCTAATCGGCATTGTTGCGGCAGTGTTCATTCCCGCAAATGCTGTACTGCCAGCCGTAGAAAAGGGGCTGTCGGAAGTTCATCCTGTGATGAAACTGGCGAGGGACACAGAGAGGCAGTTGCATAGAAAAAAGGAGCTTGCAAACATAATCACACATGTTGCACCGAGACTTGATAAAGCTACCGTTGAGCTTTATACAGAAACGATTTTTGCATTATCCAATCAATACGAAATAGATCCGGTTTTGATCATGGCGATGATCTGGCAGGAAAGCCGATTTCAGCACGACGCGATTTCCGGCAAAGGAGCAAGAGGATTATTACAAATCATGCCGCGCACAGGAAGCTGGCTGGGAGTTCACCCTGATGACCTGTTTGATCCAGTGATCAATCTACAGACAGGTATCAAGTATTTCGATCTCTTGCAAAAGAAATATGGAAACCTTCGTTTAAGTATCATTGCCTATAACCAAGGCGAGGGAAATGTAGACCGAAATCGTTATCACGATGGCTACTATACAAAAGTCATGACCCATTACAAAAAAATGAACGGCTTATTACAAGAATCATCAAGATAGGCTGGGAGGAGGTATTATGAGTGAACATGCCGTGTTCGTAAAACAGAGATTGGGCAAGAAAAAAGAACAATACTCCTTGTATAACATGGAGAATATTCGCCGCTGCAAGGAAGACAGTGAGTATCTCGGTGAAGTAATACTCGCAAATGAAGATCTCATTTGGCATTCTGTGCACAAATATATCGGAAAGCCGGAGACATTAGTGAAGCAATATTGCTTGGAAAAAGCAGATATCTTGCAATTGGGGAGAATGGGAATCATCAAAGCTATCAAAGCCTTTGATATTGCAAGAGGCGTGAAGTTTTCATCCTTTGCTGTCATCACGATTGTGAGGGAGATCAACTGCTTTTTGCGAGATAGCGGACATATTGTACGACCGACTAGAACGGCAACAACGATTCTCCAACAGATAAGTAAAATAGAAACAGACCTGGGATATCTCCCTACAATGGAAGAACTGTCCGAACTGTTGGGTGAAAATGTAGAACAGATCAAAAAAGCGCTGGATGTCGGTAGACCTGTGAAGTATTTACAGGAGCCATACTTGAATGGAGCCGCTTCTAGCAATGAAGCTGCCACCGCTATGGATGTCTTAAAGGATGAAGGACGTGACGTGGAGGAGTACGTGCTGGACAAGTTATATGTTGCTGCAATGCTTGCGCAACTGCAAAATCAAATCTCATCAAAAGAGTGGCAAGTCCTGCAATTAAGGATGTCAGGCTACAATCAGACGCAAACGGCAGATTTTTTAAATGTATCCCAAATGTGTGTATCAAGAACCATGAAAAAAATTCAGAATATTTCGAAAAATAAACTTTCCTAATCTTATTTTTCAATTCCCGCCTAAATAGGAGATAATGGAAGAGCACTCCTATTATGAAAAGAGGTCGATCACAATATGAAATACTACAGACTCGGTGGCAGTGGATTGAAGGTATCAGCATTGGGATTAGGCACGAACTCATTCGGAGGGCGTGCGGATGAGCAAACGTCTGTAAACATCATTCATACCGCAATCGAAAACGGGATTACCTTTATTGATACGGCAAATATTTACACGCAAACAGAATCGGAGCGAATTATCGGGCTGGCGCTTTCAGGGAAGCGGCACGACGTCGTTTTAGCGACGAAGGCTGGTTTGGTAAAAGGCGAAGGACCGAATCAAAGAGGCTCATCGCGTTACCACCTAATGCTGGAGCTGGAGAACAGCTTGAAGCGTTTGCGCACCGATTATGTGGACTTATATCAAATTCATACGTTTGATCCAGAGACGCCTTTGGAAGAAACACTTCGCGCACTAGATGACATGGTTCGATCTGGGAAAGTGCGTTACATCGGTGCTTCCAACTATGCGGCCTGGGAATTGATGAAGGCAATTGGCATCAGTCAGCGGGAAGGGCTGAATCGTTACATATCGACGCAGGTCAGCTACTCGCTGGCAGATCGGACACCGGAGCGTGAACTCGTACCGCTTTGTCTTGACCAGGGGGTGGGGATTATTCCGTACTTCCCGCTTGCGGGCGGAATTTTAACAGGCAAATACACCTCCGCAGAACAGGCCCCAGCTGGTTCGCGTGCGGACAAGGAGCCGCGTTTTGTCCGGTTGCTGAGCGAAGACAAGCTGGAGTTTGGACGCAAAATCAGTCAGGTAGCGGCGGGTATTGGTGTATCCTCCAGTGTGCTATCTTTGGCTTGGCTCATGCACAAGCCGGCTGTATCTTCGGTGATCGTGGGCGCGACCAGTGTAGGACAGCTTACGGATAATTTGCAAAGTGCAGCGTTAACGTTGGATGAAGCGACCTTGGCAGAGCTGGACCGATTGAGTGACACGTATCGAAACGGGGAACCATTTGCCGTATATCGTTTGCCGTAACAATGGTGACAACTGTCGATTAATACAGCCAGTTCCAAAGGCTCCCTTAAGGGGGCTTTTTTGTGTTCAGCATAGACCCCAAAGCCATGAGGGATAGTAAACATATCCCGAACTGGAAAAAGAGTGATTTGAGATGATCCATTCAGTAAAACAAGCGGCGCCCTTTCATTACTCGTTGGACGAAAATCTGGAAAAGGTGAAGAAAGAGCTGGGCAACAGCACAGACCTTGTGACGCGGCAAGTGCGTCTTGAGGCCATCGATCAGTTACTGGTGGGAATTTTGTACACAGAGGGTCTGGTCGATAAAAACATGATTAGCACCTTCCTGGAGTCTATCATGATCCATGCAAGAAAAACGGTTATCCCTACAGAGGCCGAGCGGGAAGTAGAGCCGTTGCTGCTCATGAAGGATTTCCTGCTAACGATGGGTGGAGTGGAAGAGGTATATGACTTTGACCATTTGTATGATGCGATACTGACCGGTGATACCGTTATTCTGGTAGAGGGATATACATACGGCTTTATCATCAATACGAAACAGTGGGAAGATCGTGGGGTACAAGAGCCTTCCGTGCAGACGGTGGTCCGCGGCTCCAGAGAAGCGTTTTCAGAAAACCTCCGGACCAATACGGCATTGGTACGCCGACGGATCAATAATCGCAATCTTTGGTTGGAGACCGTACAGATTGGGGAGATGACTCAAACCAAAGTCGCGATAATGTATATAAAAGGAGTCGTGCAGGATAGCGTAGTAGAAGAAGTGAGAGAGCGGCTGGGGCAGATCAAGATCGACGGTATTTTGGAGAGCGGGAACATCGAGGAAATGATTCAGGATCATACCTTTACTCCATTTCCGACGATTTACAATACGGAGCGTCCAGACTCGGTGGCTGCCGGGCTGCTGGAAGGGCGCGTCGCCATTCTGGTGGACGGTACACCGATTGTTTTGTTGGTACCAGCTGTCTTTGTCCAATTCTTCCAGTCTCCAGAGGATTATTACATGCGTGCGGATTTTGGGATCCTTCGTATTTTGCGGCTCATTTCTTTCTTTATCGCTTTGCTCGGTCCATCCATTTATGTCGCCATTACCACCTTTCATCAGGAAATGCTGCAAACCAACCTAATCATGAGCATTGCTGCCCAGCGTGAAGGAGTGCCATTCCCTGCTGCAGTCGAGGCGATGTTAATGGAGTTTACTTTTGAAATGCTGCGAGAGGCAGGGGTACGCATGCCGAGGGCGGTTGGATCCGCGATTTCCATCGTAGGAGCACTCGTATTGGGGGAAGCTGCCGTGCAGGCAGGACTGGTTTCACCCGCTACCGTCATCGTCGTTTCCATTACGGCTATCACCAGCTTTGTCTTCCCTTCCTTTTCCATGTCCATTCCGATTCGACTGTTGCGGTTCGGCTTGATCGCACTTGCCGCCAGCTTTGGTTTTATCGGCATATTTGTGGGAATGATCACCTTGTGCATTCACCTGTGCACCTTGCGCTCGTTTGGTGTCCCGTATATGGCTCCGCTTGCCCCTATGAATCTGTCTGATCAAAAGGATACGCTGCTTCGGATTCCGATCTGGATGATGCATACGCGTCCCCATTTTTTACGCCAGAAAAACAGCGTCAGAGAACGAAAAAGTAAAATATAGCGCAAGTATCGTGCCGATGTGATGATAAATTATTAGCCGAGGTGGAGACGGCATGAAACGAAAAGGTGTGTTCCTCCTGGCCCTGACTCTTCTCGTTTTGTTGACAGGCTGCTGGAACCGTAGAGAATTGAATGATTTGGCGATCGTCATGGGGACAGGTATCGACAAGATTGACGGGCAATATGTGATTTCCGCCCAAATCGTCAATCCTGGAGCGGTAGCCTCAACTGAAAGTGGGAAGATAAGTCAATCAGCTGTTGCCACTTACAGTATGCGGGGATCGAGCATTTTTGAGGGAATCCGGAGAATGACAACGGAAACGCCCAGAAGGCTGTATTTTTCCCATATCCAGGTGCTGGTTTTGGGGGAGCAGGTAGCAAGAGAAGGGATAAAAGAAGCACTGGACTTGTTATTTCGCGATCATGAGGTTCGACCCGATTTTTATGTCATTCTGGCGAAGGATACAACAGCTCTTCAAATCCTCAGCATGATCGACCCGTTGGAAAAAATCCCCGCGACGAAGCTCTATAAAAGCTTGGAAACGGGAGAGAAAGCCTGGGGGTCGATTGTCTCCATGCGATTGGATGAAGTCATTGCTGATTTGCTCCGGGAAGGTGTAGAGCCGGTTTTGGTAGGCGCTACGCTGAAAGGAAAGGTACGTACGGGTTCAACCGATATAAGCTCCCAAAAAGATAGCCAGCCCAATCTGTTGAGGTACCAGGACATTGGGGTCTTCAAAAAAGATAAGCTGCTGGGTTGGTTGAACGAAGAGGAAAGCATCGGATTCAGCTATATCACAGATAAAGTGGACAGTACAGTAGAAGAAATTCCTTGTGACAAAAAACATAAAATCGTCGTTGAGATCATTCGGAGCAAAACAACAGTCAACGGGAAGGTGAAGAATGGCAATCCGCAAATAGAAGTCAGTGTTTCGGCAGAAGGGAATGTAGGCGAGGTGGCGTGTCCGAAAGATATGTCCAATCCCCAAACCATATACAAATTGGAGGCGGATGTGGAAAAGAGGATCAGGGAGAAAATCGTAAGTGCCATCCATAAAACGCAAAAGCAATACCACTCCGATGTTTTGGGATTTGGGCAGTCGATCTACCACAATGACCCTAAAGGCTGGAAGAAGGTAAAGGAAGATTGGGATTCCAAATTCACCGACCTGAACGTGAAGGTAAAAGTGGACGTCAGGCTCAGGCGGACAGGAAAGGTGGGCAATTCGTTTATTCCTTTCATCAAAAAGGATTAGAGCATAACTTTTTCCATCTGGGGAAATGGTAAAGGTATTCCAGCGAAAAAGTAGGTGCGCCGCATAGCATGTGGACCATCATAATGATTTTGCTGATCAGCCTACTGATTGCCCTCGTTGAGGTGCCTTATTTGAGAAAGAACGCGATGAACAAGGAATTGCTGGTTTTCTTCATTTTGCTTGTAGTCGGGACGGGACTTGGCATAGCCGAATCGCTTGAGGCCAACATTCCGAACCCGTTGGACTGGATCACATTTGTCTATAAACCATTCAGCGACTTCATTTTTGGAATTGTGGAATGAAGCAGTAGCCAGCAGCGAGGCGGGGGAGCGAGAGGAATTGATTGACAACGGTCATATTAGCGCAAGGCAATTTATGATACTCGTGACGCTTTTTGCAATTGGCGACGCGATTTTGTACGTTCCCTCCCTTACTGCAACCGCTGCCCAGCAAGATGCGTGGCTCTCCGCCCTCATAGGGTGGGGGGAAGGCTTTCTTTTGACTTATCTGTATGTTTCGCTTAGCATGCGCTACCCAAACAAGTCGATCTTTCAGTACAGTGAGGATATATTGGGAAAATGGTTGGGAAAAGTGGTGGCTATCCTGTTTATCACTTATTTCTTCATCGACGCTTCGCTCATGCTGATGGAGATTGGAGATTTTGTCACGACACAGATTATGCAGGAGACCCCCATTGAAATTATTCTTGTCCTTTTTACAGTGATCATCGTCATGGGGGTTCGCAGTGGAGCAGAAGCCTTTTCTCGGGTAAGTGAGCTGTTGTTTCCGTATTTTCTGTTGCTGTTTTTTGTCTTAATCGTATTTATCTCCCCCCAGATCAAAATAGAAAATGTGAAGCCTGTTCTTGCGCATGGCATGGCGCCTGTATTTGGGGGGAACTTCCGGTACATGGGTTATTTGCTGGAAACAGTCATTCTGATCGTAATGTTTCCCTTGGTAAAGCGACCAGCGAGTGCCGCCAAAGCGTATATCTTGGGCAGCCTTTTTTCTAATTTCTTCCTGATAATGATTACGGCTGTGGCAATCTTGGTCTTGGGTGCTGATATTACCGTACTGCTCGCCTACCCGAGCTACACACTTGCGCAAAAAATCAGTATCGGTAATTTTTTTGAGCGAATCGAAGTGTTGATGGCCGTCATCTGGTTTATTACGCTCTTTGTCAAAATTACCATTTGCTTTTATGCGACGAGCCGTGGAATCGCAAATACGCTGGGGTTGCGGGATTACCGCCAATTGACATTTCCGCTGGGGATGATCATGATCGTGGTGGCATTGGCGACGATGCCTAACCGCCCTTATTTTGATACTTTCGTTTCGGAAATTTGGATGCCTTATTCCCTAACGTACGGTTTGTTTTTGCCCATTCTCTTATTGAGTGTGGGGGCCCTAAGAAGAAAAAAAACAGTCTGCTAGAAGTGCGGCAGACTGTTTTTTTGTGACTACGAATTCATTGTCTTACTCAGCAGCCATGCTGCTTTCTTTCAAGATAACGTCATGTGCGCCGCCTTCTACCAAGCTGGTAGCAGAGATGACGGTGATCCGCGCTTTTTGTTGAAGCTCTGAGATGGAGAGCGAACCGCAATTGCACATGGTCGATTTGATTTTGCTCAAGGTACGGTCCATGTTCTCGCGCAGGCTTCCCGCGTATGGGACGTAGGAGTCTACGCCTTCTTCAAAGACGAGACTGCTTTTTCCGCCAGTGTCATAGCGTTGCCAGTTGCGAGCGCGGTTGGAGCCTTCTCCCCAGTATTCTTTCACGAAGTTGTTGCCGATCTTCACTTTTTTGGTCGGGCTTTCGTCGAAGCGAGCAAAGTAACGGCCCAGCATGACAAAGTCTGCACCCATAGCCAAAGCCAGTGTCACGTGGTAGTCGTGTACGATTCCGCCGTCAGAGCAGAGCGGAACGTAAATGCCTGTTTCCTTGAAGTACTCGTCGCGAGCTGCTGCCACTTCAATGAGGGAAGAGGCTTGACCGCGTCCGATTCCTTTTTGCTCGCGGGTAATGCAGATGGAGCCGCCGCCAATCCCTACTTTTATGAAATCTGCGCCCGATTCCACGAGGTAGCGGAAGCCTTCCTTATCGACGACATTACCTGCACCGATCGGAACATTGAAGTTTTCTTTTACATATTGAACCGTCTCGCGCTGCCATTCGCTGAAGCCGTCGGAGGAGTCGATGACCAGAATATCAACGCCTGCTTCCACCAACGCAGGGACGCGCTCCTTGTAGTCCTTTGTATTGATACCAGCACCTACGATATAGCTTTTGTTCGCGTCCAAGAGGGACAGCGGATTGTTTTTGCGGGAATCGTAGTCTTTGCGGAAAACGAGGAAGTCGAGATTTTGATTTTCGTCTACGATTGGCAAGCAGTTGAGCTTGTGCTCCCAGATCAGGTCGTTGGCTTCGGAGAGCGTGATGCCGGATTTGCCATAGATCAGCTTCGAGAATGGTGTCATGATGTCGCTGACGAGTTTGTCCAAAGAGTCACGGCTGATTCGATAATCGCGTCCGGTTACGATTCCGAGCAACTTGCCTTTTGCCGTACCATCTTCCGTAATGGCAACGGTGGAGTGGCCTGTCGCCTCTTTCAATTCCAAAATGTCTTTCAGCGTATGGCTTGGTGTCAGGTTGGAGCGGCTAACGACGAAACCAGCCTTGTAGCCTTTTGCTTTGCGAACCATGGTTGCCTGGCTCTCGATGGACTGGGAGCCAAAAATAAACGAAATACCGCCACATCTAGCCAATGCGACCGCCATATGATGGTCGGAAACTGCTTGCATGACTGCGGATGAGAACGGTATGTTTAGTGTGATGGCAGGCTTTTCACCTTTTTTATACTTGGTAATCGGAGTGGATAAGTCCACATTGTTCGGAGTGCATTCTTTTGTGGTGAGATTTGGCAACAGCAAAAACTCATTAAACGTCCGAGATGGTTCTGTGTAATAAAAAGCCACGATTCTCTCCTCCTAGGTGAAGTTGGTCTCCATTTTTTGAACTGCCTCTTTAAACAGAGAAATTTTTACCATGTTAACCGCGAAGCACGACAACGTCAATAGGGAATCGATAGAAGGAGAGATTTCTTTGCTAAAATTGCGAACAGGTCATGAACAACGCCAGCTTTTGGGGCAAATTTCGTTAGAAGATTCGTACATTTTGTACGGGAATATGTACGTGCGAACGGACAGGAGCGTCGTCGTAACGGACAGCGTTCAGGGAGAAGTAACCGTCATCGGGTCTTACTTGAAAGGGATGCCGTTTCATGCGTTTTCTCTTCATGTAGTAGAGGGGGAGAAAAATTACGAGGTGGAGCCGATGCTCTCCTATATGAAAGAAGTGCTAGACGGCAGCCTGCCAGATGGACAAAAGGGCGTGATTGCCCTAGCAGAGCCTCTCCTGACGCGCGTACAGATTCCGAATATACTCGCCACACGTACCATGCGTCTGATGAAACTTACAGATCCAGAGCGTCTTTTACCTGTGGGCGAATCACGAATACTGGAGTTATCCGAAGCACAGATCGTGGAGGATATGGCGGCAGAGCTCGGCATGATTAGTTTCCGGGCGGAGGAAGTAGCCGAAATGCCGCACATCGCGCTCTTTTCGGAAGATGGCGAGCCAATGGCCGTAGCAGGCTTTCATGTCTATGACGAAGCCTACGTAGAAATCGGGAACATTGGAACATCTGTTCATCATTGGCAAAAAGGGTTGGGTACGCAAATCAGCTCAGATATTTCCCGAATTGGCTTGGAGAAGTCTGCGAATGTTTATTTGATGGTCTTTACGGATAATCCGACTGCGATGCACGTATATGAGAAGCTCGGTTTTGTCACGGTATCTTCTTACGCTTTTATTGAATTTGTCCTTTAGAATAGAAAAAGAGAGGACAAGTGTCCCCTCCTATCAATTTAATCGGCCTTTAAATTCAACAGGTACAATCATCGTAAAGCAAGGTCCATCTGGATCGTTGCGGGCATCGATCGTCCCTTTATGTGCTTCCAAGACGGCACGGGCAATCGCAAGTCCAAGCCCATGCTTGCCCGACTTTCCTTTGCGGAAACGCTGGAACAAATTCGGCAGCAGCGCCTCCTCAATGGGTGGCCCATCATTGGAAATCGCGACGACGACGCTTTTTCCCGCGTGTCTTCCTGTGATAGTCAGTCGGCTTTTGGCGTAGCGCAGTTGATTTTCCATGATATTGACGAACGCAGTGCTCAATTGCTCGCCGTCTCCCTCTACGATCAAGTCAGCTGCCAGATTTAACTCCCACTCGATTTGCGGATTGAGCACGGAGAGCCGCTGTTTCAACAGGTGCATCATCTCTGACAGGTCGACGCGGTCGACTTGCATCATTTGGGAGACAGACTCGATCTTCGTGATGTACAAGAGCTGTCCGACGACCTTTTCGAGGCGCTTGCTCTCTTCCATGATGATAGAAAGTCCTTTTTCAGCCTGAGGTCCCTGGAAGACGCCTTCGATGAGTCCTTGCGTATATCCTTGAATCGCCATAATCGGTGTTTTGAGCTCATGGGAAATGTTTTGGACAAAATGCTGCTGCGACTCGTCGTATTCCTTCAGTTGGTTTTTCATCATATCGAAAGAGCGGGCGAGTTGTCCGATCTCATCTCCGCGATCCATCGCAAGCGGGATATCGAACTGACGACGGGCGATCTTTTTGCACAACTCTTCAAGTGTGCGCAGCGGTCTGCTCAAATACCCGCTAAACCACACGGCCAACAGCCAGCTTACGAGCAGCAGCAGACCAAACACGAGTAAAAACTGACGTGTCAAAATCGAGTTGATCTGGTTGAGCTCCTGTTCCTTGGAGAACAGCACCATGTAGTAAGGGAAGCCGTGGTAGTCCATTTTTTTGCTGACGAACAAATAGCTCTCGGCTCCACGGTCCAGCGAACCATGCTGCAGCTTTTGGCTTGGGTATGTGGCTGCTTTTAGGAACAGCTCCTTGGTATCCTCATACGGAATGCGGCCATTGGTATTGCTCCGGCGACCCAGCTCCTGACCGTTTTCAGCATAGACGATCATATCAAATGAGTACTCATAACGTTGGAGCAAGAGCTGTAAAAAGTAAGGGGCCGCAGCCGGGACAGGCAGCAGCTCATTATGCTCGTTGAAGGAGATATGCTGAGATAAGGTGTAAAACTCTTCTTCCAAGAGCGAGTAAGTGTTGGAGACCAGGTACTGTTTGACAGCCATTGGATACCCGATACCAAGGCCAACCCCGAGGACGCTTGTCAGGATCATGAACAAAATGAGGATTTGCCTGGATATCGGCAGGTTTTTCAGTCGGAATTTGCTCATAGACGTGTCATACGGTAGCCGAAGCCATAGACCGTCTCCAATGGAAACTTGGGCATTTTCTTGCGGATACGCTTCACCAAGTCATCGACAGCCCTGTCTGAGCCGATGTAGTCTTCCCCCCAGATGGAAGTCAGAATCTGCTCGCGATTCAAGGCCAGACCTTGATTGTGCAAAAGGTAGACGATTAGCTCGAATTCTTTTGTAGTTAGATCAATG
Source organism: Brevibacillus sp. AG162 (assembly GCF_006715575.1). NCBI lineage: Bacteria > Bacillati > Bacillota > Bacilli > Caryophanales > Paenibacillaceae > Brevibacillus > Brevibacillus sp. AG162. Next base: position 174,661 of record NZ_VFNO01000006.1, on the reverse strand, counting down.
AGTTCGTCGCCTTCTTTTACTTGTCTGCCTTTTTCTGAGATCATATAAGGATCAACCGTTACCCAATCTTGGAAAGTTTGGGTAGAGGAAGCAGTGCCATTGGACTTCTCATAGGTACGCTGTAGCAGCTTTTTCGCACGGATGACCAGTTCACGTGGTAGAAATGGTTTCGCCAAGTAGTCATCGCTGCCCAGTTCCAGTCCGATGATTTTATCGACATCCTGATCGCGAGCAGAGATGAAGATGATGGGTACATTCGACTTTTCGCGGATAAGGCGCAAGAGCTCGTAGCCGTCGATGTCGGGCATCATGATGTCCAATATCCACAGATGTGGTTGTGTTTCTTCATCAAGTAACGGCAAGACGTCCTTGCCACTAGAAAACGCTTTCACCTGCAATCCGGCACTTTGCAAATAGGATTGCAGCAGCTCCAACAGGTTCGTTTCATCGTCCACCAGATAGACGAGGTAGGGGGTATTCATGGATTTCGGCCTCGCTTTGCATCTGTTTTATATCAATATTGTAGCATAGCCAAAAACAAGATGTGTGGCACGGACGTATGAGAATCGTGGAAAACGTGTGGAAGCAGGATTCACCTGTATCCTTCTGGAAAAAGAAACAGGGGAAAAAACAACAACGAGAGATGGAAAGGAGCGATTCATATGAAACGAACAGTCAAATCGTCTCTCATGGTACTAGCCTTCATGCTCTTAACTACGGCCTGCGGTCAAAAGCCGGTGGACACCCAACCGAGTCCGCAGATGCCTGATCCGATTGTGCAAACGCCACCGGAAACGAATCAGCCCATCCAATATGCGTATAAGGCACCGATGACAGGACTTGGCAGTCACGAAAATCTGGGGAGCAAACGACCGATCATGGTGATGATCAACAATGCTCCGCCCGCCCGTCCACAAACAGGCATCAACAAAGCGGACATGATTTATGAGGTATTGTCAGAAGGGGAAATGACCCGCTTTCTTGCGATATTCCAAAGCCAAACACCAGAAGTAATCGGACCTGTCCGCAGTATCCGCCCTTATTTTATCCAGATCGGGACTGGCTTTGATGCGGTCCTCGTTCACGCGGGAGGCAGTCCGGATGCACTGGAAACTTTGGCGCGAAAAGACCTCAGTCATCTGGATGAAATCCCGAATGGTCAATACTTTTGGCGAGAAAAATTCCGCAAAATGCCACATAACCTGTATACCAAGCCAGAGCTCTTGGAAAAAGCGATGCAGGATAAAGGGATGCGTCAAACGGCAGAGGTGCCTCACTTCACGTTCCTGCCGGAGGATGCCGAGATCAAGGAAGGCCAGCCTGCTACACAGGTAGATCTGACGTTCCACTCATTGAATAAAGCTGCTTTTACATATGATGCCGAGCAAAAGAAATACATGCGCTTCACGGCAGGCAAGCCGCATTTGGACTTGAGCGACAAGAGACAGTTGTCCACGACCAATCTGTTGGTCATCTCTGCCAAACACCGTGTGCTGGATAAAGAAGGGCGTCTATCGGTCGATGTAATTGGTCCGGGGGACGGTTATTTATTCCAGCAAGGAAAAGCGCGCAAGGTCAAATGGAAGCGTAGCAATGGTGTCATCCGTGTCTATGAGGACGCGGCTCTGACGCAAGAAGCACCACTTTTGCCAGGAAATACATGGGTGGCCATATTGCCGAACTCACCGGGTCTGTCGAAGTCGCTCAAGTTCCAGTAAGGATTAGGGCTTGCGGATGAAGGCGGTTTCTTCTAAGATAATTGTTGAAGCTTTAGTGCTTAAAAATTGTACAGTGAGAAACCGCTCGAAAAGACGGACTATATAACAGAGGTGACAGACATGCAATTGGAAAAATTAAAAGGAAAAGGCCTCGAACAGTTGTTTGAAGCAGTTCTTTCCCTGGAAACGATGGAAGAGTGCTATCAGTTTTTTGACGATCTGTGCACAGTGAACGAAATGCAGTCACTCGCACAGCGCCTGGAAGTGGCGAGAATGCTCCGCAAAGGCTTTACTTACAATCAGATTGAAGCAGAGACCGGCGCAAGTACGGCGACCATTTCCCGCGTCAAACGCTGTTTGAACTATGGAAATGACGGATACCAGATGGCGCTCGAGCGGATCGGAAAATAGCTAGGAGGCAGGCAACGTTGATTGACTATCGTGGCTGGCGCCATACATTTAAACTAGACCCGGATAAAACAATCGATGACGAGGCCTTGGAGGCGATTTGCGAGTCCGGAACAGATGCGATCATTGTAGGCGGTACGTACGGTGTGACCTATGACAATACGCTCGAATTGATGTCGCGATTGCGTCGTTACGCAGTACCGGCTGTCTTGGAGATTTCCTCGCTGGATGCGGTTGTGCCGGGATTTGATTCGTACTTGATCCCGCTCGTACTGAACGCTGGCGATCCAGACTGGATTTTTGCTCCGCATGTATCGGGGCTTCAAGCGTTTGGTGCTTATATTCATTGGGATGAGATCATTACAGAAGGATATATCATCGCCAATCCAGAAGCGGGCGTAGCAGAGCTGACGAAAGCACGTCCGATTGCGGATGCCTCGCAGGCCAAAGCGTACGCACAGGTAGCGACGAACATTTGCCGTTTGCCAATTGTCTACATGGAGTACAGCGGTACATACGGCGATCCGGCGATCGTCAAGGCAGCCAAAGCAGGCGCGGGCGAAGCCCACCTCTTTTATGGCGGAGGGATTCGTAACCCGGAGCAAGCGGCAGAAATGGCTGCGATTGCAGATACGGTTGTTGTGGGGAATGTCATTTATGATGATCTCGCTGCTGCATTGGCTACTGTGAAGGCCGTTAAGGGAACAAGCAACTAAAAAAGCCACCTCCCCAACTTATGATTGGGCGAGGTGGTTTTTCATGTCTACTTTAGTTTTTCAAGGGAAGGGTTACGCTCCAGTCGACATCTTTGTTTTCTTTCAATTGCTCTTTAATGGAAATCGTCAGTTCTTTCGGGATAGCTTTCAGATCTTTCACCAAATTGAGTGGACCGCTCAAGACAATATTGCCTTTTGCATCTCTTGTTAGTGAGCCTTTGAAATAGCCGGTGTATTTATTGCCATTTTCATCAACTGCTGCAAATTTATCTACGTCCGCAACACCTGGTGCCAAGGTTGCATCCAGTTGCATCGTTGCACTCATTCTCTTCTCGTTCCGAATCGTTTCTTCTTTTACAGTAAAATTCGAGAAGGTAAACACGTTTCCATCATGCTCTGTTGTGACAGGCTTGTTTTTCATCGCATCAATGGACAGCTTTTGCTCAAAGTCTGCGGAAGTGGTTTGATAGGTCGCTGCGACTCTAAAGGTCAGGTCTTTATCCGTTGGCAAGGAGTGAAATGTGAGAAAGTTAACCTTTTTGCCTGTTGGTGTGTCATCGACAACACGGACAAAGTAGTTTCTGGCTACATTTTTGTAATATGGCTGTGGGTATCTCTCCTTGTTCCCTCTATTCATTTCGCTCCATTTGGCAAGTACGGCTCCTGTATCATCCACAATTTCATAGGTAAGACCCTGAGAGGTATACTCTGCCAAGGTGTTCTCGATGACGAATTCAATCTGGCCTGGTGTCACCATGACTTGCTTTAGATCAATCAATTCGCCATTTGGAGCAGTGTATTGTTTATGGATGGGAACAATTTTTGTGTCTTTTTTCGCTTTGGAAATGTCAATTGGAAAGGTAACATTCCATTTTCCGTCAATGCCTTCGACGTCCTTGATCACAAGATCGATGTTCAATTCATCTGGAATCTCGCTCGTATCACTAAAAAAGGTTTGGATGGGGCGACTGAGCATAATGAGCTCACTCTGTCCTTTTACTTGCGTCAAATCATTATACCCGATTTGGAATTCCTCATCGTAGTTTGTATACGTCTTGCCATCCTTATCTGTTATTTTCAATTCATAGGATGTACCTTCGTCCTGCAAAACACGAGAGAACAGATCCTCAATTGGTTTTCCATTCTGATCCTTGATGGTAAAAAGAATTCGGACATCCCTTGAGTCCGCCATGACTTCTTTTACTTCAAGGGTCATTCCATTATCGACAGCTTTCAGATCAACTTTTTTATTATAGCCTTCTTGAAGTCCACGTTGGATGAGGAGGTTTGTGGAGGCTAGTGTATCAAAAAGGCTGCTCTCTTGCGTCTGCTTCAGCTGAGGTTTGATGGTTGATGCATACAAGCCATGTACATACGTTGCAAAAGAAGGGGAGGTGAGTGTTCCGAAATAGACAACTGCTGCTATTCCTGCTACAGTGATCGTTGCTTTTTTCACGATATCCAGACTCCTTTTTTTCCAATTGGTTTTTCTTTGCAATTTTTGTCTCTCTGATCGTTTCAGAATGTGTATAGGGTAAGGGGGAAGGTTCGCCATGATGCTATGAATGACTGCTTCGGACGGTTCGTCTGTCGCCAGTGATTCTTCTGGATCTTCCAGCGCATCCAGCTCCTGCTTCAACCTACGTTGGCAATGACGGCACTCTTCCAAATGGGCTGCTATGACCTCGGCTTCCTCTGGTTCAAGAAGATCGTATAGATACAAAGCAATTTGTCCTTTATCTAAGCATTTCATAGATGAAAGTCCCCCCCTTGCCCTGTATACCCGATTGCTTCCCTGAGCTTGTCTTTTCCCCGAGCCAGGCGCGTCCGCACAGTACTCGAAGGAATCGACAGTCGATGACTGATTTCCTCACAACTCAATGATTCGAAGTAGCGCATTTCGAGGACGATCCGATACTTTTCTTCGACGGACATCATCCTTTGACGCAACAAGCGCTGCCCCTCCTTATTCAGAAAGGCAATCTCCGGCGTATGGCTATCCACTGGCTCTATCTCTTCGTTCGAGCTGAGCGCAAGCTTGCGTTTACGTTTACGTAACTCGTCCAGACAGTGGTTGGCCGCTATCCGGTACAACCATGCAGAAAAATCGTAGTTTGTTTTATATTCTGGTAAATGGTAATACGTCTTGATGAAAATTTCCTGCACGATATCTTGTGCATCCGGTGTATGTCCCAGCATCTTGCGAAGAATGGAACTTACTTTTCCGTGGTATCTGGCAATGATCTCGGAGTAGGAGTCTTTGTTTCCTTGCAAGACCCGCCCGATGATCACTCGATCTTCCTCCATTAGTGCTCCCCCTAAGCAAAAAAGGCTCGCTGCGCAGCTTTTCCTTTTTTGATCAAACAAAGTGATCTTGGTGAAATTTTCCCATTACATTTAGTACTACGAATCCCAAAAGAAAAGCGTCCCAAAATCGGGGGGATTTTCCAAAAAATAAAAGTTTTTTGCAAAAAGAATGAATTTTGAGTTTTTAATAAAAAATGTAGGCGGCACGTACGGTGTGACTTATGACAATACGCTCGAATTGATGTCGCGATTGCATCGTTACGCAGTACCGGCTGCTTTGGAGATTTCCTCGCTGGATGCGGTTGTGCCGGGATTTGATTCGTACTTGATCCCGCTCGTACTGAAGGATGTAAAAGGAACCCAAAACTAAAAAAGACCACCACTCCCATGAGCTGTTACAGTTTCATTGGGAGTGGTGGTCTTTTTTTGCGTTAGTTCTTCAGTGGAAGTGCTACGCTCCAATCCATATCTTTTGCTCTGTTCACTTGTTCCTCGATCGTAAGCGTCATCTCTTTCGGGATGACGTCCATATCATCTACGAGTGTACCTTTCATGATAAAATTCCCTTTTTCATCTTTTGTTGTGGATCCCTTGAAGTTGAAGTTGTATCTTTCCCCCTGCTCGTCAGCACCCTCCCAGGAGTCTAAGAAGACCACACCCGGTGCCAAAGTTGCCTCAAGCTGTAATGTACTACGCAGCATTTTATGTTTGGCAGACGTTATTGGATTTATTTTTGTTATCTCTTCTACTGCAAAGTTTGAAAAGGTGAGCGTATTTCCATTGTGCTTTATCGTTACAGGCTGGGTCTTCAGAGTCTCAATGGACAGCTTTTGCTTAAAATTCGAAGGAACCTGATCGTAAGTACCGCCCACTCTAAAGGTCAGATTATTATCGGCTGGCAAGGAATGATAGGTGATGAAGTGAATATTTTTGTCCTCATTTGCACGGACGAAATACTCCCTGCTTACATTTTTGAAAAACGGATTCGGTTCCTCGCCAAATTCACTCGATAGATCCAGCTTGCTCCAGGCCGCCAGGACAGCTCCCTTGTCGTCCACAACTTCATAGGTTAAGGGCTGGGAACTACCACCTTCACCCGTGTTCTCAATCACGAATTCAGTCTGGCCAGGTGTCACCATCACTTGCTTTAGATCAATCACTTCGCCATTAGGAGCGGTGTATTGCTCGTTGATCGGGATAATTCTCGTTTCTTTTTTGGCTTTGGAAATATCAACAGGAATCGTCACGCTCCAATTTCCGTCAACTTTGTCCAGCTTCTTGATGCTAAGCTCGATGTTCAGTTTGTCAGGAATCTTGCTGACATCTGTAAAATATCTGCTAATCGGTCGGCTGACCATCAAGTACTCATCTTTTTCGCCGATGCTTTCCTTCTTGTTATAATTAAGATGGTACTTATCAATTGTCTCAAGAACGTTTCCATCTTCGTCTGTGATTTTGATTTCATAGGTTTCGTTCAGTTTATCTTCATCTCCCAGTGGGAAATTCCGGAACAACTTTTCAAGCTGCTTGCCATTCTTATCCTTGAAGCCGAAAATAATCCGGACATCCCTCGTGTCTGCCATGACTTCTTTTACTTCCAGCGTCATTCCGTTGTCGACGGCTTTCAAATCAAGCTTCTTGTTATATCCTTCTTCAAGTCCGCGCTGGATGAGAGCGTCCTCGGACGCTTCTTCTGCAAACAAGCTGCTCTCTGTCTGCTTCGGCTGTGATTTTATGGTAGCGGCATACAAGTCATTTACATAAGTCGCAAAAGATGGTGAAGTCAGTGTTCCAAAATAGACGACTGCTGCCATTCCTGCTACGGCGATGGTTGCTTTTTTCACGATATCCAGGCTCCTTTTTTTCCAATCGATTTTCTTCTGTATGTTTTGTCTCTCTGATCGTTTCAGGACGTGTATGGGGTAAGGGGGAAGACTAGCCATGATGTCTTGGATGACAGCATCGGATGGCTCATCTGTCGCTAGCGATTCTTCCGGATCTTCCAGCTCGTCCAGCTCCTGCTTCAACTTCAACTGACAATGACGGCATTCTTCCAAATGAGCTGCTATGACCTCGGCTTCTTCTGGCTCAAGAAGGTCGTATAGATACAAAGCAATTTGTCCTTTATCTAAGCATTTCATAGATGAAAGTCCCCCCCTTGCCCTGCATGCCCGATTGCTTCCCTTAACTTGTCTTTTCCACGAGACAGACGCGTCCGAACAGTACTCGACGGAATCGAAAGTCGATGGCTGATTTCTTCACAACTCAATGATTCGAAGTAGCGCATTTCGAGGACGATCCGATACTTTTCTTCGACGGACATCATCCTTTGACGCAACAGGCGCTGACCCTCCTTATTCAGAAAGGCAACCTCCGGCGTATGGCTATCCACTGGTTCTATTTCTTCGCTGGTGGTGAGCTGCTGCTTCCGCTTGCGCTTGCGCAGCTCGTCCAGACAGTGGTTAGCTGCTATCCGGTACAACCATGCAGAAAAATCGTAGTTTGTTTTATATTCTGGTAAATGGTAATACGTCTTGATGAAAATTTCCTGCACGATATCTTGTGCATCAGGTGTATGTCCCAACATTTTACGAAGAATGGAACTTACTTTTCCGTGGTATCTGGTAATGATCTCGGAGTAGGAGTCTTTGTTTCCTTGCAAGACCCGCCCGATGATCACTCGATCTTCCTCCATTTGTGCTCCCCCTAGGCAAAAAAGGCTCGCTGCGCAGCTTTTCCTTTTTTGATCAAACAAAAGTGATCTTGGTGAAATTTCCCTATTACATCCTAGTACTACGAATCCCAAAATGAAAGTGTCCCAAATTCAGGAGTATTTTCCAAAAAGACTAGTAAATATTTCCGGCAAAGAAGGATTTGTAATATTCTGGATAGAATTTGGAAGGAAAATCCTATTGCTTACGAAATAAATAGTAGAATATTACCAAAATATATAATTTTTTACTAATATTTGTAGAATTCTGTAAATTCATGAAATATAATGAACTTGTCTTAATTTTTGAATGAAGAGAGGGGGAACTATCCATGAAAATCCAAGCGAAAAAAGTTGAAAGCGTTCGCACTACTGCAGTAGCAGCTTAATTCTCTTAAGAAGAGGGGGAATAGCACACGAGCTATTCCCTTTTTTCATCTAAAATGAGCCGGGTTAGCGAACCCCACTATTGGGAGGTGTTTTGTATTATGGAACGTCGTCCTTTATTTAAACCAGTGCATCCCGTCTATGAAGTGACAGAGCAGATGATCCGCTTGGGAGAGGCGCCTGGCTATACCTTCGAATTGGAAGACGAGAATGGGTCCATCCGCAAGATGATCAAACTGATGGATGGCACTCGTACTGTCGGTGAAATACATACATTATTGGCTGTTGATTACCCTGAAATTACGTATGAAGAAATAGTGGAAGCAGTGGAATCACTCAGTGCCTTGGGCTTCCTGATGGATCAGGCGAAGGAAGAGGCTTCCGTTCTGACTTCGGAACAAAAGGAAAGGTATAAAGCGAATATCCGCTACTTCTCCTTGTTCACTGATCTCAATCAAAGTCCTAGCGAGCTACAGGAACAGGTAAGTAGAAAAAAAGTGACGATCCTGGGAATGGGTGCCTTTGGCTCTACGCTACTGGTCAATCTGGTAGGAGCGGGAATCCAGCATATCAAGCTCGTGGATTTTGATAGAGTGGAGCTCAGCAATTTGAACCGACAAATGGTCTTTAACGAAAAGGATATTGGTCGGCTGAAGGTGGAAGCGGCACGTGATTTCATCGGAAGGCTTCATTCTGAGGTATTGATTGAAACGGAGACGCTGCAAATCAAGTCCAGCGAAGACGTGGAGCGGGTTATTGCCGGAAGTGACCTCGTGATGCTCGCAGCCGATCAGCCCTTTTTCTTTTTGCAGAGATGGGTGAATCATGCCTGCGCTAAGCTGCAAATCCCGTTCATTGCTGGGGGATTCAACCTCATCGAAGGACAGTTCTTTATGGTAGAACCTGGAAAGACAGGCTGTATCGACTGCATGCATTTGCATCGTTCCAGACAGATCGAAGACTATTCGCAGTTGATCCAAAGGCTGCTCGATACCAACTTTATCCTGCCTACTGCCACGATTGCACCCAATACCATGATGATTACGGGAATGATGGCTTCCGATGCAATCAGGTATTTGACAGGGATCGCTCCGGTACAATCAGCGGGCAAATTTATCATTTTCGACTTTAATACGTTGGAAAAGAGTGTGTTTTTTGAGTGGGAGCGAAATGAAGCCGAATGCCCGACTTGTGGAAGAGGCAGCGGAACGGAGCCGATTTTTCATATCAAGCGAAAAGAAGTGCTCGCAAAGTAAGGAGTCGTTCCTGTAAGAGAGGAAGGTGTCTGTAAGTGAATATCTCGGGAGATAGCATTCTCAAGATGCACCCGCTTGCGCGCCGGGCGGAAAACGAGGAAGAGATCCTCATTGGCCGAACGGATATCAGCAATTTCATTGTGCTTCCGGCCATTGGTGTCGAGATCATCGATATGCTGGATGAAGGGAAGAGCATCAATGAAGTAGCGACAATCATGGAAGAACGGTTAGGCGAACCGGTGGATGTGCTCGACTTTGCGCAGGATTTAATTGGTTCCTATCAATTTGTCTACATGGCAGATGGAGAAGTTGTCAACGAGCCAGTACCGGTTGTGGATCATTTCTCTTGGATCAAGCAGGGTACGGGTCAGTTTTTCTTTAACCGCGTTGCTTTTGGATTATACGGTATTTTATTTTTCACAGGTCTTTTGATTTGTGTGTTTACGGGCAAGTATATCCCGGTCTATTCCGATATTTTTGTTTCTTCTTCCGTGACGGTTTCCGTAGTGGTTTCTTTCGTGGCTACATGGGTTTTTCTGTTTTTCCATGAAATGGCCCACTTGATGGCGGCCCGATCATTGGGGATCGGCAGTCGTATCGGTCTGGGACATCGACTTGTTTTTGCCGTAGCTGAGACGAATATGTCCAATATTGTTCTCGTTGATCCACAGCGCAGATACAGGGCGTTTTTGGCGGGAATGTCCTGGGATGCGATGTTTATGGGGATCGGTGTCATTCTGTTGTTTGCCAATGATCAAGGCTGGCTGACGCTTGTGCCCTTCATGGAAGCATTCATTCGTATGCTGAATGTGATCCTGCTAATGGCTTTGGCCTTTCAGTTCATGGTTTTCATGCAGACTGACTTGTATTACGTATTGGCAACCAAGTTCCAATGCTCCAATTTGATGGTGAATACACGCCTGTTTCTAAAAGCGAAATTCCGTTCCCTGACGCAGGATGAGCAGGAGGAATGGGAGTACGTAGCCGACCATGAGAAAAGAGTCATCCGCTGGTATAGCTGGGTCTACTTGATCGGATCGGTGTGGGGAATCTGGTTCTTTGTCCAGTATCAGCTGCGTATGGCGGTTGATTTCATTTGGATCATCGCAGACGATATGAAAAACGCTTCGCTTCACTCGTGGGAGTTTTGGGACGGCATCCTGTTGATCCTGTTGGTTCTGGTTCCGTTTCTCATTTTGGGCTGGTCGTGGATGAGAGCCTATCGACAACGGAGAAGCGAAAGAGAGCGGACAAAATCCTTGCAGGGTACATAATTTAAGTCTTCACCTTGCCAAGCTGCCCTGTTACGCTAGGGGGAAGAGAGATACCCAGGCAAAGGAAGTGCTCACATGAACCCGATGATCCAAAATATCATTCAGCTGCGAAAAGAAGGGCATCTGGACGAAGCGATCCAGCTTGCCCTTCAGCTCGTCAGCCAATCCCCGACTGATCCTGTTGCCCATTATCAATGTGCATGGTGCCACGATGCAGCCGGATTGGAGAAGGAAGCCGTTCCCTTTTACGAGAAAGCGATTGAGCTCGGACTGTCTGTCGAAGACGACCTGCACGGGGCATTACTGGGTCTGGGCAGTACGTATCGCACGCTGGGACAATACGAGCAGGCAGCAGCTACGCTCGCGAAGGGGATGCAACAGTTCCCCTGCGACCGTTCCTTTCCGATTTTTCTTTCCATGGCGTATTACAATCTAGGTAAGCATCACGAAGCCATGACTCTTCTCCTGAAAAACCTCGCGGAAACCTCAAGCGATCCTGCGATTTTGGCCTATCAAAAAGCGATTCTGTTCTATGCAGATGATCTGAATAAGACGTGGTAGCGCCATACCATTCCATTGGCAGGAAAACAATCGCCTCCCGTTGTACAAGTACAACAGCGGGAGGTGTCTATGTATAAGCTGATATTGGTAGATGACGAAGAAGATGTAAGAGAAGGGGTTAGCCAAGAAATTGACTGGCATAGCCACGGATATGAGGTGGTTGCCAAAGCAGAAAACGGCAAAGAGGCATTGGAGTTGGTAGAGAGACTTCGACCGGACGTCGTCGTAACCGACATCAAGATGCCCTTTATGAACGGACTTCAGCTGGCGGAGTCTATCGGGCGTGATTACCCTGCCATTCGCATCATTATCCTGACTGGGTTTGATGAGTTCGAGTACGCGCAAAAGGCCGTGAAGCTGCAAATTGATGAATATGTGCTCAAGCCGTTTTCCGCGAGTGAGCTGTTGGAAGCGCTGGACAAGGTCAAGCGACGGATGGACGAGGAGGCGGCTCATCGGGAAAACGTTCAGCTGCTGCGCGATAGCTATCGAAAAAGCTTGCCGGTTTTGCGGGAAGTTTTTTTATCATCTTTGCTGAGTCGTCAGCTCGTACAGCACGATGTTTATTCAAAAGCCTGCGAATACGGAATAGAGCTCAGGAGTCCCGAATATCTCGTGGCGGTCATCTGTATAGACCAGCCCAAGCAGGAGGAGCAGCAGCTGTTTCTTTTCGCTGTGAAAAATATCGCAGAAGAACAGCTGAACGCAGGCAAACAGGCGGGCATCGTTTTTCTCCATGAAGATCAGGTTGTGCTGCTCATGCGAACAAAAGCAGACGACACGCAACGAATCGAAGTGCAAACACAAAATATCGCCGAAGAAATCAGGAGAACGATTGAAAAATATATGAGCATCACGGTAACAATCGGAATCGGCAACGTCGTGACAGATGTAGCGGCACTCCCTTACTCGTATGAGGACGCCATGCAGGCACTCGATTACAGAAGCATCCTCGGCTGCAACAGGATGATTGTGATCAATGACGTGGAAAAGCAAGCGAGAGAGCAGATACGCCTCGATGAGAGAAGGGAACATGAATTGGTTCGGTGCATCAAAATGGGGACGAGTGCGGAGCTTCGGAACGTGATTGATGAATTGTTTGATCAAGTGGCACGTGTTCCGGTATCCATTGAGGACTACCGAATTTATTTGTTGGAGATTTTGACGACCATCTTGAAGACTGCCCATCGTGCCGAAGTTGACATGGATCAACTGTTTGGCGGACAACGCTATCTCTTGCAGGTCATGACGACTTTTACCGGTATGGAGGATGCCCGCGAACAGATCACAGATATTTGTGAGCGCCTCATGGCGAGTATCGCAAACGGACGGCAAACGACGTACAGGCGATTGATTACGCAGGCATTGGACTACACCCACGCGCATTATCATTCTCCCGACATATCCATCCACAAGGTGTGCGATCATCTGCACATCAGCCTCGGTTATTTTAGCAGTATTTTCAAGAAAGAAACGAAGACAACGTTTGTGACCTATCTCCTGTCATTACGCATGGAAAAGGCCAAGGAGCTTTTGCGGACGACCGATTTGAAGTCCTTTGAAATCGCGGAGAAAGTAGGATATACCGATCCCAATTACTTTAGCTTCAGCTTTCGCAAGTATGCAGGCATGTCCGCCAAAGAGTACCGAAGTCAGAGCGAGCAGGAAGGTTAACCCATGAAGAGATTGCTTGCGGTGATCAAGGTCAAAGGCATTCAATTTATCATTACCACCTCCTTTACACTCGTGACGGTACTCGTCATGCTGTTTGTCGGGGTGATGCTGTACGGAAAATTTGCGCAGACGGCAGAGCAAAACGCGTATCTGCACACGCAGCAAATCCTGGAGCAGGTGAAATACAATCTGGAGAGCTATATGAATGGGATGACGCAAATTTTCGAACTCGTTGATGACAAGATCAGAAGAAGCAAGGGACTCACGGCAGACGAGCTGAACGAACAGCTTGAGACAATCGTAGAAACGAGAAAGGACATCGTCTCCATCGCGGTTTTTACACGATACGGAACGTTGTTGGCCACAACTCCTTCCAAAGTATTGAGAAAAAACACTCGTCTGACCGAACAGAGCTGGTTCCAAAAGGCGATCGAGGACCCGACGAACCTGTCCTTTTCACTTCCGCATATCCAGAACTTGTTTAAAGGGGAGTACACCTGGGTCGTTTCGATGAGTCGGGAAATTCTTCTCCATGGACCTGACGGAGAAATTCCGGCCGTACTTTTAGTCGATGTGAATTTCAAGGAGATCGATGAGCTGTGCCAGAGAGTGGGCTTGGGGAAAAAGGGGTACGTCTATATCATTGATTTGGTCGGGAACATCGTCTACCATCCGCAGCAGCAGTTGATTTACGCTGGATTGAAAAATGAAAATCGTTCCTTGCCGCTGAAGCATTCCTATGGCAGCTATGTAGAAGAGACACAGGACGAATCGCGTTTGATTACCATCAAGACGATCGATCAGCTAGGCTGGAAAATCATTGGGGTTTCCTACATGGACGAGATTGTGACGACCAAAAAAGAAATCAGTCGCTTCATTTTTTGGCTGCTCATCTTTGTGATTGTCATTGTGTTGTTCGTGCTGTACTATCTCTCTGCGAAAATATCACGACCGATCAAGCTGCTGGAGCGATCCATGGAAAAGGTGGAGCAGGGAGACTTTTCAGAGAGTGAACCGATCCGGGGAAGCCATGAGGTCGAACAGCTTTCCTTGCGTTTTCATCTGATGGTCGCGAAGGTCAGGGAATTGATGCACCAGATCATTCGGGAACAGGAAGCCAAACGAAAAAGCGAGCTGGAGGTGCTACAGGCACAGATCAATCCGCATTTTCTGTACAACACGTTGAACTCTGTGGTCAGAATGGTCGGCAACGGAAAAAACGAGGATGTCATCACCACGATTACTTCGTTGTCAAAGCTGTTTCGGATTAGCCTGAGCAGAGGCAAGAACATAATCACGGTGCGGGAAGAGCTGGAGCATGTGCGCCATTATCTTATTATTCAAAAAATGAGGTACAAACAAAAATTTGAGTACGAGATCGTGGTCGAGAATGAGGATGAGGTGCTCAATTGTCTGACGCTGAAGTTACTGCTCCAGCCGATTGTGGAAAACGCTATCTACCACGGGATTGAGCATTTGGCTGATCCGGGCATGATTCGCATATTTGCAGCACTCATCGACGGTAAGGTGTTACTTCAGGTAAGCGACAATGGCTTGGGCATGTCCCCTGATGTTCTTGCACAAGTAAAAGCCGGCTTTTATAGAAGCGAAGAAGGCTCGGGCGTTGGGATACAAAACGTGCAAGAGCGCATCCGCTTGACGTTCGGGGAACAGTACGGTTTGGAAATTGCGAGCGAACAGGAAGAGGGGACCGTTGTGCGTGTATGGATTCCGCGCCAGGTTGCAGAGGAGCGAGATCGATTATGAGGACGGCAGCGGTGAAATGTTTTAGCGTATACGGACTGGTCGTTTTGGCAGTGGTGACGCTTTTTTACTCGTGTAGTGCTCCGATTACAGATGGGGAAGTAGGCAAGAAAAAGACAGTGGCGCTGATCGTCCGTATGAAGCACGGCGATTATTGGCGAACGGTCAAGCTCGGGGCGGAGATGGCTGCCAAGGAATATGAGCGAAACCTGAATTTTTACGCGCCAGACTATGAGGAGGATGCCCACAGGCAAATGGAGCTGGTGCAGCAGGCAATCGCAGATGGCTCCGAGACAATCGTGGTGGCACCTAGTGACGAACAAGTTTTGCGAGAAGCTATCAAGCTGGCTAGGGAGAGGGCCATCCCGATCCTTGTACTCGACACCGTCGGAAAAGATTCAGCCGTCAAAAGCTACATTGGGACGGATAACTACGATATGGGCATGAAGGCATTCGAAAAAATGATGTACCTGATCGAGAAAAAAGGACAAATCGCATTGCTCGGCACAGATCGGGTAAAGGCAAATGCCAAACGAAGAGAACAGGGCGTCCTCGATTTGCTCCCACGGGAAACGCAGGTTGAATTGATTGCCAACGAAAATGTTCCCTTGGATAAAAAGCAGATCGGTGAGTGGACGCGCGAACTGATCCGCAAGCATCCGCAGTTGAAAGGGGTGATTGCACTCGATGCCAGTACAGCGATCGGTGTGGCCGAGGAAATGGAAAACAGTGGACTGCGGGACAAAGTCAAAATCGTAGCAATCGACAGTCCACCGGAAGTGCTGGAGTATTTGCAGGAAGGGATCATCTCCGCGACGATCATCCAGAAGCCGCTATCGATGGGATATCTCGGCGTCAAGTACGCAGTCGAAGCGAGCAACGGAGAAGCAGTGCCCAGTCTGGTCGACACCGGAACAAAAGCAATCGATCGGGAGAATATGTTTTGGTCGGAGAATCAAAAGCTCCTCTTTCCCTTCGTAAAATAGGCCACCGAAAAAACAGATGAGAATTTTGATAGAAATGCGCAGGATTTTCGATGGAACACGCTTGAGAAAACGCTTACATTTGGTGTATATCAGATGTAAACATAGGGGATAAAGGGGGATTATCGAATGAAAAAGCTGATTGCCACTACACTGGTAGCCGCTGTTACACTCTCGGTGGTTGGATGCTCACAATCTGGCGGTTCGCAGCCGGCAGCGTCCGGGGGAGGCTCGTCTCCTGCGGGGAATCCCAAAATCGGAGTCGCCATCTACAAGTTCGATGATACGTTCATGACAGGAGTGCGCAATGCGATTTCGAAAGCCGCAGAAGGCAAAGCGGAAGTGGACATTGTAGACAGCCAAAATGCCCAGCCTACGCAAAATGACAAAGTGGATTTGTTCATTAACAAAAAGGTAAATGCCCTCGCCATCAATCCGGTGGATCGCACAGCTGCTGGCGTCCTTATCGACAAGGCGAAACAAGCCAATATTCCCGTCGTCTTCTTCAACCGTGAGCCGATGCCAGAGGATATGCAGAAGTGGGATAAGGTTTACTACGTGGGAGCAAAAGCGGAGGAATCCGGCACGATCTCCGGCGAGCTGATCGTCGATTACTGGAAGGCAAATCCGGAAGCAGATAAAAACAAGGATGGTGTCCTCCAATATGTCATGTTAAAAGGCGAGCCAGGGCATCAGGATGCTGAGCTGCGGACGAAGTTTTCGGTGAAGGCGATTGAAGATGCAGGGATTAAAGTAGAGAAGGTCGCGGAAGATACGGCCATGTGGGATCGCGTAAAAGGGCAGGAAAAGATGGCAGCCTTCCTCGCAGCTTCCGGTGACAAGATCGAAGCCGTTCTTGCCAACAACGACGATATGGCACTGGGGGCAATCGAAGCGCTGAAGGCATCTGGCTATTTTGCGAATGGCAAGTACATGCCTGTTGTTGGCGTGGACGCCACAGCACCTGCGTTGAAGGAGTTGGAGGCGGGAACCTTGCTCGGAACGGTCCTCAACGATGCGAATAACCAAGGAAAAGCCACCCTTAGCATCGCGGCGTCTTTGGCGAAGGGTGAAACGCCAACGAAAGATTCTACAGGCTTTGACATTACGGATGGGAAGTACGTGTGGGTGCCCTACAAAAAAATCACCAAGGAAAACATGAACGACGCGAAATAAAAAGCAGGAGAGTCGGTGAAGAGACGAATCCGACTCTCCTGTTTCGGTGATGGGGATGATTTTGCAAAAAGGAGGGCACTCGCATGGCTCAGCATGCATTTTTGTTGGAAATGAACCACATTCATAAAGAATTTCCAGGGGTCAAGGCACTCGACGATGTCACGCTAAAAGTCCGTCCCGGAACTGTTCATGCACTGATGGGAGAGAATGGGGCAGGCAAATCGACCCTGATGAAGTGTCTCTTCGGAATATATCGACCAGATGCGGGAGAAATCCTGCTAAACAATGAGCAGGTGACGATGAGCAGCTCAAAGGACGCGCTGGCCCATGGCATCTCCATGATTCATCAAGAGCTGCATCCGGTGCCCTTTCGCAATGTCATGGAAAACATTTGGCTAGGTCGTTTTCCGGTCAAAAGAATCGGTCCTTTTCCGTTTGTGGATGAGACAAGAATGCTCGCGGATACGAAGAAGCTGTTTGCTGATCTGGAAATGGATTTGAATCCGCACGCTGTTGTCCGTGATTTGTCTGTATCCAAGGTACAGTCGCTTGAAATAGCCAAAGCTGTTTCCTACCAATCCAAAGTGATTATTATGGACGAACCGACGTCTTCACTGACGGGAAACGAGGTGGAGCAGCTATTTGCGATCATCCGCGAACTGAAGAGCAGAGGTGTCGCCATCATCTATATTTCGCACAAGATGGAAGAAATTTTACGGATTGCGGATGACGTGACGATCATGCGCGATGGCAAGCTCATTGGAACATGGCGGGCAGCCGAGCTGACGACTGACCTGATCATCTCGAAAATGGTTGGACGGGACCTGACGCAGCGTTTCCCGAGTCGATCCAATACGCCAGGAGAACCGATTTTGAAGGTAGAAGGACTGACCTCTCCATTTTCCCAGTCATTTCAGCACGTGTCGTTTGAATTGCACAAAGGCGAAATCTTGGGCATAGGCGGCCTCGTGGGCGCACAACGAACAGAGCTGATTGAGGCATTGTTTGGATTGCGCGCAGTGTCAGCAGGAAAAGTGTCGATCAACGGTCAGGAGGTGCGGATCAAATCACCGAAGGATGCGAAGAAGCACAAAATGGCGCTCTTGACGGAGGAGCGGCGAGTCACTGGCATCATTCCTGTCTTATCGATTCTGGAAAATACGGTCATCGCGAATTTGGCCAGTTACCAAACACCTTTTCTGCTCCTCAATGAGCGCAAGCGAAGAGCGGATGTCAGCCGAAGCATCGAGATGCTCCGCGTCAAGACTCCCTCTATGAAAGCCTTGATCAAAAATCTGTCAGGGGGCAATCAGCAAAAGGTTCTGTTGGCGAGGTGGCTTTTGACTGATCCGGATATTTTATTGCTGGACGAACCTACGCGTGGAGTCGATGTCGGCGCCAAATACGAAATCTATACGATCATCGCGGAACTGGCGAGTCAAGGAAAAGGGATCATTATGATTTCCTCGGAAATGCCAGAGTTGCTTGGAATGTCAGATCGAATCATGGTCATGTGCGAGGGTAGGCTCTCCGGTTTTTTGTCGGGTACAGCGGCAACCGAAGAAGAGATTATGCGGCTGGCTACCAAACATCTTGCATGAGAAAGGAGGCGAACAGGCATGTCTCAGTTGTCTGCTAAACAGGTGCAAGGCTTTGTTACGCAAAACGCCATCTATATCGTTCTGGTTTTGTTGATCGCGGGAATTGCGATTTACGACCCTAATTTTCTTTCCATTACAACGCTTCGGGATATTTTGGTGCAATCCTCCACTCGCGCTATTATTGCCTTGGGTGCTGCGTTTGTTCTTATTACAGGCGGAACGGATCTTTCCGCGGGGCGAGTGGTCGGATTGACGGCTGTCATCTCTGCCTCAATGCTGCAAAGCCAAGACTATCCGCGGAGGTTTTTCCCGGATTTACCCGATTTGCCGTTGCTTATCCCCATTCTCATCGCAATCGCTGCGGGCTTGCTGGTTGGTCTGATCAACGGCATTATTGTGTCTCGTTTTAGTGTGCCACCTTTTATCGCTACGTTGGGCATGATGGTCATTGTATACGGGTTCAACTCCATCTATTTTGATATGGAGCCCAATCAATCGCAGCCAATCGCTGGACTGCGGAGTGACTTCAATCAGCTTGGGACAGGGTACATCGGCCCGAGTGGCCCGTATTCGATTCCGTATATTGTCATCATTGCGATCATGGTTGCCTTCATCGTCTGGGTAATCTTCAACAAAACACGGCTTGGTAAAAACATGTACGCCATCGGAGGCAACATGCAGGCCGCAACTGTTTCCGGGATCAACGTCGCTTTCAACCTCATGATTATCTATGCCATTGCTGGTGCCCTGTATGGACTCGGAGGAGTTCTGGAGGCAGCCCGGACAGGTGGCGCGACGAACAACTACGGCAACATGTACGAGCTGGACGCCATTGCAGCCTGTGTGGTAGGGGGAGTCTCGACGTCTGGCGGAATTGGTACCGTTCCAGGTGTGCTTGCGGGTGTCCTTATTTTTGGCGTCATCAACTACGGACTTACGTTTATCGGAGTCAGCCCGTATTGGCAGCTCATCATCAAAGGACTCATCATTGTGGCAGCCGTTGCTTTTGACATTCGCAAATACTTGGCGAAAAAATAATAAGAGACCCCGGTCAGCTGTCAACCAAGGCAGCTTTTCTGGGGTCTTTAATTGTTTATTTTCGCAGCGGTGTGATTTTCATATACGTAAATAATCGCCATACCCACTCAAGTGGTCCCATGCGGAAGACAGACAGCCAAAGTACACTAAATACCATCTGCACCACGTAGATACCAAGGCAGATCAGTGTCGTTTGCAGGTAGCCGAGATTGCCAAACCAATCGAACATATAGCTTCCCACAAGGATCAATACGGTTTGTCCGACGTAGTTTGTCAACGCCATGCGCCCATAGCTGGTCAGCGGAGAGAGGACGGTCTGGACGGTTTTATTTTGCAGCAGCCGAATCAAGGTCGTCGTGTAAAAGGCAGCCATGACAAGACCTGTGGAGGTCAAGGCAATCGTGTAGTTCATCAGCTGCTGAAGGGTTTCTTCTGACATGGAATCATCTACAACCAGATTCGCCCCACCCATTGCCGGATCAGCCGGAGTCAGTCGGTATTGGATAAACAAGCCGATTAACGAAAGGACGAAGGTCACGCCCTGCACTTTTTTAATCACAGGCAAAAATCTCGGAATGTCCTGAAAGATCCCGTACTGCCCGACAGCAAGTCCCAAAATAAACAATGGAAGCACCAATAGCGGTTTGAAGCTGGTAGCACAGACAGCTATCGACAGAACAAGTCCGATGATCAGATTGGTTCGCGCCTTCAATCGATAAAAAGGCAGTAAGATGAATCCGAAGATGGCGTAGATGAAGAGTGCTTCGCCAGGGTGAAACATTTTATGCATAAAGCCAAGAGCGAGTAGCGCAATCAGGCGCCGAATGAACAAAACGATGCTGTTGGCCCCTTTTGCTTTTGCTCGACTGATGAAAATATAGAAGCCCACACCAAACAAGAAGGAAAAGATCACGAAGAAGCGCGATTCCACAAAGAAATTGAAAAACTGGAACAGCCAGTGGTCTACACTTCCTATTTCAGGTGATTGCGCATACAGCAATGCCACGATGTTGACGAGGAGAATGCCCATTAAGGCGAAGCCCCGTACGGTATCTAATGCATCAATTCGTTGGTTCATGGTAGGTGCGTTTTCTTTCAATCCCATCACTTCCTTCTCTCGTTGTCCGTCGTCCGATCGCGCACTTTTCCTATCCTAGCTTATCCCGGGATGGAGGAGAAATAGCATTTGCTTACGTCTCGCTTACAAAAGTGTAAGAAGTGAGGGGATCTCCCGTATTCGACCGCAACTTCCTACCAAATTCCTGCGTCTATTGTAATAATCAGGAAGTCGGGGTGCATAAATGAAACCGATTGTACGGGGGAAGTGGCGTTTAGCAGCAGGCATGACATATTTTCGTTGGAAAAGGTATGTACAATGGACATTTGGTCAAACGAGGTTCGCTCATGAGAAAAGAAGCGATTTGTTGCGTAATGTCCATTATTCACATCAAACGATTTTGTTACGCCCATTGCAGAACGTGGAGATGTGGATGCAGCACAACAAAGTGATCAATTTGCGCCTGGCGATTGCACGACTGAACGGATTGCTCATCCACCCTGGGGAAACCTTTTCGTACTGGAAGCAGATTGGCAAGCCGACCCGTAGCAAAGGCTATGTAGAGGGCATGCTGCTCTCGCAGGGACGCGTTACGGCCGGAGTTGGCGGAGGGCTTTGTCAGCTCTCGAATCTGCTGTACTGGATGACCTTGCATACGCCATTGACAGTGACGGAACGGCATCGTCATAGCTACGATGTTTTTCCCGATTCGAATCGGACACAGCCGTTCGGAAGTGGAGCGACTTGTTTCTATAATTATCTGGATTTGCAAATCGCCAACCGGACGCAACAGCCCTTTCAACTGCATGTCTACCTGACCGATACACATTTGGTAGGGGAATGGCGTTCAGACATGCCACCGACACGGACGTATGTCATTATCGAGAAAGAACATGAGATTCAGCCTTCGATTTGGGGAGGGTATGAACGAAAAAATGAATTGTATCGTGATGTTTATACGCTGGAAGGAGAATGGGTGGAGCAAGAATGGCTGACGCAGAATCAGGCTTATTTGATGTACGAGCCATTGCTGCCGAAAGGATGATGTTTCCTGTTCGGGATACGAACTGGAACTCCACTGCGATCTGTGCGAAAATAGGAACATATGCTTTCGTCTAGGGAACGTGGAAAGGTGGATTTATACATATGTCTTTTGCAGATCGTATCACAGCAGGTCTGAACCCGGAGCAGCGGGAAGCAGTCCTTACAACAGAAGGCCCCGTCTTGATTTTGGCCGGTGCGGGTAGCGGCAAGACCAAGGTACTGACACAGCGTATCGCATACCTGATCAGTGCCAAACAGGTAGCACCTTGGAGCATTTTGGCGATCACCTTCACCAACAAAGCAGCGAGGGAGATGCAAAACCGTGTGGCTGCCATTATTGGCGGAGCCGCAGCGCAGGATGCATGGCTGTCGACGTTTCACTCCTTGTGTGTGCGGATTTTGCGCAGGGATATCGACCGACTCGGCATCAATCGCAGCTTTTCCATTTTGGATGCTGGTGACCAGTTGTCTGTCGTCAAGCAATGTTTAAAAGAATTGAACATCGATCCGAAGCAGTATGAGCCGCGTTCGATTTTGGCTGCGATCAGCGGAGCGAAAAACGAGCTGACCGATCCAGAAACCTATACGCGTCTTGCGGGCGATCCATTTGCACAAGTGGCAGCCAAGGTTTACACGGCTTATCAGAAAAAGCTGAGAAGCAACCAATCACTGGACTTCGACGATCTGATCATGACGACGGTTCGTCTGTTTAAAGAAGTGCCGGAAGTATTGGAGTTTTATCAAAAGAAATTCCGTTACATACACGTTGACGAGTATCAGGATACAAACCGGGCGCAATACCTTTTGATTTCCATGCTGGCAGACAAGCATCGAAATGTATGCTGCGTGGGGGATGCTGACCAAAGTATTTATAAATGGCGCGGTGCCGACATCTCGATCATTTTAAACTTTGAAAAAGACTATCCCGAAGCCAAGCTCATCAAGCTCGAGCAAAACTATCGCTCTACCAAAACGATTTTGCAGGCGGCGAACCAGGTCATTGCCAACAACAAGCTGCGCAAGGAAAAGAAGCTCTGGACAGAGAATCCGGGCGGCGACAAGATCATGTGCTTCCAGGGGGATTCCGAGCACGACGAGGCGTATTTTATCGTCGATACGATTCGCAAGCAGATGGCACAGTACAAGCGCTACGACAAATTCGCGATTCTGTATCGGACGAATGCACAGTCTCGTGTGGTCGAGGAAGTTTTCATCAAATCGAACATGCCGTACACCATCGTCGGCGGAACCAAGTTCTACGATCGCAAAGAGATCAAGGACATCTTGGCTTATTTGCGTCTGATCTCCAATCCGGATGACGATATCAGCTTGCAGCGAATCATCAACGTACCGAAGCGTAATATCGGGGATACGACGGTAGACAAGCTACAAGCGTATGCGAACGCAAATGGTCAGTCCCTTTTCCAAGCGATTCAGGAGACGGCTTATATGGGGCTGCCTTCACGTACGACGAATGCGATCCTGTCCTTTAATGATCTCATCTCGAATTTGATGCAAATGACCGATTACTTGAGTGTGACTGAGCTGGTGGAAGAAGTGCTGAAGCGCTCTGGATACCGCGATTCTTTAAAAGAAGAAAAGACGCTGGAAGCACAGGCGCGTCTGGAGAATATCGAGGAGTTCCTGTCTGTTACGCAGGAGTTCGAGCGCAAAAATGAAGACAAGAGCTTGCTAGCCTTCCTGACCGACCTCGCGCTGGTGGCAGACATCGATTCCTTGGGAGATGACGGTGCCCAGGAAGAAGTATCGGCAGAGGGGCAGGTTGTATTAATGACCTTGCACAGCGCCAAAGGTCTGGAGTTCCCTGTCGTGTTCCTGGTTGGTTGCGAGGAAGGTGTCTTCCCGCATAGCCGCTCTTTGTTTGACGATGCTGAGATGGAGGAAGAGCGCCGTCTGGCTTACGTGGGAATTACACGGGCAGAGGAACGTCTGTACATGACATGTGCCCGTATGCGGACGTTGTTTGGACGTACGAATGTGAATGCGCCGTCTCGCTTCCTGCAAGAAATTCCGGCAGAGCTGTTGGAAGGAAATCCAGCGACAGCGGACCGGGGCTTCGGCGGTGGACGCAGCAGTGCATTTGGACAGCGTGATGGCAGTGCATTCGGACGTGACACGGGAGCGAGACCGTTTGGAGCGTCATCCTCACAAGCAGGCTCTGCTCCGAAATTTGGACAGGGTCAACGAACCGCAAGTAGCACACCTGCTACGTTTACCCGTCCGGCGGGTGAAAAACTGCCTGGACACGGTCAAGGAGCAGGCGTTGATTGGAAGGTTGGCGACAGAGTGGCACATGGCAAATGGGGCAACGGTACGGTCGTCAAAGTAAAAGGAACGGGCGACGACATGGAGCTCGACATTGCTTTCCCAAGCCCGACTGGCATTAAAAAGCTATTAGCGAAGTTCGCCCCTATTCAAAAAGGATAGTGTGCAAATACAGGCCAATCGCAAAAGTAAAGGATGAACGAAATGGATCGATTGACGGCGGAAACAAAAATTAAAGAATTAGCGAAACGAATTGAGCGGCATAATCGTCTTTACCATGAAGAGGATCGACCTGAGATTTCTGACCAGGAATACGATCAATTGATGCGGGAGCTAAAGGAGCTTGAAACCAGCTTCCCTGATTTGCAGTCGCCTGATTCTCCTTCCTTGCGTGTAGGGGGAGAACCACTGCCCTTCTTTGAAAAGGTCGTTCATAAGACACCGATGCTCAGTCTCGGCAACGCCTTTAATGAGGAGGACATCAGGGATTTTGACCGCCGGGTACGTCAGGCTGTTGGCAGTCAGGCTGTCCGATATGTAGCAGAACTGAAAATTGATGGTCTGGCCGTGTCGCTTCATTATGAAAATGGGCTGTTCGTCCGCGGGGCTACACGTGGAGACGGAACAACAGGCGAAGACATCACACAAAACCTGAAAACGATTCGTTCCATTCCTTTGCGGCTTACAAAGCCGGTAACCCTTGAGGTTCGCGGTGAGGCTTACATGTCCAAAGGAGCATTTGAAAAGCTGAACAAAGAGCGCGAGGAGCGTGGGGAAGCGTTATTTGCCAATCCGCGCAATTCCGCAGCAGGTTCGCTCCGACAGCTCGATCCGAAGATTGCCGCATCCCGTCAACTGGATACGTTTATTTACGGCATTGGCGATTTGCAAGGGGAGACAGTGGAATCGCACAGTGAAGGGCTTGATTTGCTGGAGACGCTCGGCTTCATGGTGAATCAGGAGCGACGTGTATTTGACGACGTCGATGAACTGCTCGCTTTTATTGCGGGCTGGACAGAAAAGCGTCCTCATTTGCCTTATGAAATCGACGGCATGGTGATCAAGGTCGACAGTTACGCTCAGCAGGAGGAGCTTGGATTTACTGCGAAAAGTCCGCGTTGGGCCATCGCATACAAGTTCCCTGCCGAAGAAGCGGTTACGATTCTCGAAGGTATCGAAGTATCTGTGGGGCGTACAGGGAATGTCACCCCGACTGCTCTATTGAAGCCAGTCAGTTTGGCAGGTACGACCGTAAAGCGTGCTTCCTTGCACAACGAAGACATTATTCGGGAAAAAGGCCTCCTTATCGGCGATCATGTTGTCGTCAAAAAAGCAGGGGACATTATCCCGGAGATTATCGCGGTCTTGCCAGAGCGTCGTACAGGAAATGAAGTACCGTTTGCCATGCCAACGCATTGCCCCGAATGTGGGAGTGAGCTGGTACGCTTAGAGGAAGAAGTGGCTCTGCGCTGCATCAATCCAATGTGTCCGGCACTGATCCGTGAAGGCATGATTCATTTCGTGTCCCGCACGGCCATGAACATTGACGGCTTGGGAGAAAAAGTTGTGGCCCAACTGTATCGCGACGGTATTATCCACAGTGTCGCTGACCTGTATTATTTGCACCAGCAGCGCGATGTTCTACTGGGCATGGAGCGCATGGGTGAAAAGTCCGTAGATAATTTGCTTGCGGCTATTGAAGCGAGCAAGGAGAACTCGCTGGAGCGCGTATTGTTTGGTCTTGGCATTCGCTTGGTCGGAGCCAAGGCGGCACGTGTTCTCGCGGAGCATTTTGGCAATATCGATGCCATTATGCAGGCATCCGAAGAAGAGATTACGCAAATCGATGAGATCGGGCCGAAAATGGCTGCGAGTCTCGTGAACTACTTCGCACAGCCGCAGGCACAGGCAGTTATTGAGAGACTGCGAGCGGCCGGAGTGAACATGGCGTACAAAGGAATCCGCATTGAAAGTGGCGCAGACCTGCCATTCTCAGGCAAAACAATCGTGTTGACCGGCACGCTGACGCAAATGTCGCGGCAGGAGGCAGAGGAAGCGATTGCGCGCTTGGGTGGCAAGGTAACAGGCAGCGTCAGCAAGAAGACAGACTTGGTGATTGCAGGCGAAAAAGCCGGCTCCAAGCTGGTGAAGGCAGAAAAACTAGGTGTGGCTGTTATGGACGAAGCAGGCTTCCTGCAAGTATTGGAGAGCAACGCCTAAGAAAACGGTGGCGACAACGGATGAGTAAGGGAAGGGACGTGAAGAGCATGAATAGCTTCCTGAAATGGGGAATCGGTGTAATAGCCATGCTGCAATTGGTTGGCTGTGGAAGTACCAGCAGTACCGGCAGTAAACAAATCGATACGAATCCTCCAACAGTTACAGCTGCTGCTCTACAAGGGAACTTGACCTATCAGGACGTATTGGAACTGGGAGCGACCATTCACAATCTGATGATGACCGATGATGCTCGTCAAATATGGGTTGGTACCAACTCAGGGCTGTATAGCTCGGCTGCCGGTGGAACGTGGGGATCTCTCTCGACAGATTTAGAGCAGTATGCGATTGAAGGTTGGTTTGTAGACCCGGATGATCCAAAGCAAATATTTGTCGGCGGGATTGATGGGGTTCTTCATTCAACAGATGGCGGCAAAAAGTGGACTTCTGTCAACAATGGGCTGCCAGAGCCTGCAAATATCAGCAGCTTTGTAGGCAGCCGCCAAGGAGACGAAGTACGTCTGTTTGCCTTTGTCTCGGGTGAAGGTATTTATCAATCGACGGACGAAGCCCAATCATGGAGCCTGTGGCAGCCGATGGATCAGGAAGTATTTGCTATGGACTTTGATCCAGAACAAGACCGTCTCTATGTAGCGGCCCAATTCAGCTTGCTCTATAATGAAGAGGGGCAGTGGAAGACAGAGGAGATTCCCGGAGCACAGCAGATCTATTCGCTCGCCATTAACAGACGAACTGGCACTCTCGCTGTCGCAACCGAACAAGGTATCTATGAGAAAATCAAGGGCGAATGGCGTTTGCTCGATGCTCGCTCACCGGAAAAGCTGATTGTCATTGCTTCAGGTGGCGAGGATACAAAATGGGTGGGAATTGGCGAATCGGCATTGATCTACAAGCTCGAAGACAATCGATGGATCAAGTGGAATGAATGATTTGTACATCGCCCACTTTCGGATATGAAAAGGAGTAATCTATGAAAGTGAAGTTTTTGACAGGATGCAGGTTCTTGACAGCTTTACTTCTTGTGATGGCATTGACTGGCTGCTCGTTGATACCTGGGGGCAAGGACAAAGCTCCTGAGCCTACTACACCGTCCTTGTCGGAGGTAGTGGAAGTATCCGAGGATTACTACGGCAGCATTACCCCGTACCAGCCGAATCAGACACGAGGAATGCTTGCTGGTACGAAATATCGCATCGATTTCAGTCACCTTGAATTAGGGCTGATGGAGTTTGCTCGGGAGACATACCCGACGTCCGATTATTATTTCCAAGAAGGTCAAGTGGTTAAAAAAGAGCAGGTTACCCAGTGGATCGCACAGGAAAAGACGGCTGGGGCCAACGGGAAAAAGAAAAACGGAATTCTCGTGCACGTATTGGAGCATGATTACCTGAACAAGAAGGATAAGAGCCTGGCTGGCATGGTGTTGGGCTTGTCTCTTTCGCCGAACTATCAGGATGCAACCGGTCAGGACAAGGTGTACACGACACAAGAACTGCAAGCAAAAGGCCAGCAGGTTGCAGCTCGTATCGTGCAGTCTGTACGTGGAACCAGTCCGGAAGTTCCGATCCTGGTTTTGATGTATCAAGTACCGGAGGCGAATTCTACTCTGGTGCCAGGGCACTTCATCATGTCAGGTACAGTAGGGGCGAATGAAGCAGCGGTATCCAAGTGGCTGCCGATCGAAGAGGAATATTTCCTGTTCCCAAGTCCAGAGGTTGAGCAGAAATACCCAGAGCAGTCGTTGCAGTACGACAAGCTCATGCGCCAATCCAAGGGCTATTTCCCTGAATATATCGGGATGACGGGTCTCGGACGTTTCATGGATGGCAAGCTGACAGAACTTACGATTACCGCCACGGCAGAGTATGACTCCAGAACAGAGGTATTGCAGTTTACGCAATTTGCAGCAGGAAGCATTAATCAGCTCTTCGACAAAAGCGTTCACGTAAACCTGTACGTACAGTCGATGAACAAACCATTGTCGCTCTATATTCGACCGACAAGTGGTGAGCCGTACATGCATATTTACAGACAATAAGGAAAAGCATAAAACACCCGAATGATCGCCTGAGAAGGTGAGGAGGTCGGGTGTTTTTTTGTACACAAAAGATAGTAAATTGAACAAATATGTAAAACGTTGAACGATGTGTGTACAAAAGTGTTCGGAATACTTCTTGAATCTTATCGGTGATTTTTCTGTAAAAATGCAAACACTAATAGAGTCGAGCCTTTAATTGTTTTGTTGGTATGATCCTTGCATATGTTTTATGAGTGATCCGAACATGGAAGATATCGATAAGGAGGCGTCACAAGATGCAAGTGGAATTCAAAAACGAGGCGTTTACCAATTTTAGTCTGCCAGAAAATAAAAAGGCATTTGAAGAAGCGCTCGCTAAGGTAGAAAGTGAGCTTGGCCGTGAGTATGCGCTTATCATCGGCGGAGAACGCATCACAACTGAAAAGAAATCCAGCTCCTTCAACCCTTCTAATAAAGAACAAGTAGTGGGCGTTGTTTCCCAGGCTGACCAAGCACTGGCTGAAAAAGCGATCCAAACAGCTGCTAGCACTTTCGAAACATGGAAAAAGGTGCCTGCACAAGCACGTTCCCGCTATCTGTATAAAGCAGCAGCAATCCTGCGTCGCCGCAAGCATGAATTCTCTGCATGGCTCGTAAAAGAAGCAGGAAAAAGCTGGGCAGAGGCTGACGCTGACACAGCAGAAGCAATCGACTTCATGGAATACTATGGCCGTCAAATGGATAAGCTGTCCCAGCGCCATGACCTGCCTCGCATCCCGGATGAGGACAACGAATTGTACTACGTTCCACTCGGCGTAGGTATCGTAATCCCGCCTTGGAACTTCCCTCTTGCGATCATGGTTGGTATGACAACAGCAGCTCTCGTAGCGGGTAACACCGTTGTATTGAAGCCTGCTTCTACCACTCCAGTAATCGCTGCGAAATTCATGGAAATCCTCGAAGACGCTGGCGTACCAGCTGGTGTTGTGAACTTCGTACCAGGTTCCGGTGGCGAAATCGGCGATTACCTCGTAGAGCACAATCTGACTCGTTTCATCAGCTTCACAGGTTCCCGTGACGTAGGTCTGCGTATCAACGAACTGGCTGCGAAACATCGTCCAGGTCAAAAATGGATGAAGCGTCTGGTTGCCGAAATGGGCGGTAAAGACTCCATTGTGGTTGACAACGACTGCGACATCGAGTTGGCTGCACAGTCCATCGTGGCTTCTGCATTCGGCTTCTCCGGTCAAAAATGTTCCGCTTGCTCCCGTGCTATCGTTCACCAAGACGTGTACGATCAAGTACTGGGCCGCGTAGTAGAACTGACCAAACAACTGACTGTAGGCGACATCAGAACCAACGATTTCTACACAGGTCCTGTGGTGGATGAGAAAGCATACAACAAAATCCTCGAGTACATCGAGATTGGTAAAACAGAAGGCAAACTGGTTGCAGGTGGCGAAAAAGGTCCAGAATCCGGCTACTTCATCATGCCAACTGTGTTTGCAGATGTAGATCCACAAGCTCGCATCATGCAAGAAGAGATCTTTGGCCCAGTGGTAGCGTTCTGCAAAGCCAACGATTTCGATCATGCAATGGAAATCGCGAACAACACCGAGTACGGTTTGACTGGCGCTGTTATCAGCCGCAACCGTGAGAACCTGGAGCGCGCTCGCGAAGAGTTCCACGTAGGTAACCTGTACTTCAACCGCAAGTGCACAGGCGCTTTGGTAGGTGTACATCCATTCGGAGGCTTCAACATGTCCGGTACAGACTCCAAAGCGGGTGGACCAGACTACCTCCTGCTCTTCACACAAGCAAAAATGGTTTCCGAAAAACTGTAAGCTACGCAATAAAAAGGCTGTCTCTTTTATAGAGGCGGCTTTTTTGTTCCCATTTTGTCCACACTAAAGACAAAATGAAGGGCAAAGCAGGTGAGGGTAGCTGTTTACTTACATCGTGTCAGGACTCTCCTCGTTTTTTGTTGTGTATTTGTTGATGCCAGTAGCAAATTGGCTGGCTTGGAAAACAAAGCTGCTGGATATGCCAAAGGGGAGAAAGGGACATAGCAGACCAATCCCATTATCTGGTGGTTTGGCGATGTTCGTCGGTCTCTTGTTGGTGTCAACTTTTTTTGCAGGGGCGCAAAAAACCGTTGCAGTTTTGGCAGTTGGAGGGACCATGCTGGTAGCCATTGGATGGGTAGACGATACGTACAAATCGAAGAAAAAAGAATTTCCGGCACTGCCGAAGCTGATGGTGCAGTTACTGGTAGCGACGATGACATTCCTCATGGATATTCGCTTTCGGGGAATCAATTTGATGTGGCTGGGGGGAGAGGAAGGGACGTATATCTCATTTCCGATCCTTGTTTCCCTGCTGATGACCGTGCTGTGGATCGTCGGCTTGATCAATATGGTGAATTTTTTGGATGGGGTCGACGGACTTGCTGCCGGTGCTACCGTGATCTCAGCGGTGACCTTGTTCTTTTTGTCGATGCTCAAAGGTCAAGAATTAACGGCATTATTGGCAGTGGCACTGGCAGGTGCTGCACTCGCTTTTCTACGTTTTAATTTCTATCCGGCGAAAATTTTTATGGGTGATGCGGGATCGATGTTTTTGGGATTCGCTCTCGGCGTGATCTCGTTGGAAGGAACGATGAAAGGGGCTACACTCATTTCATTAGTCGTGACTGTACTAGCAGTAGGCTTGCCCGTCATAGACACTGTACAGGTCATCATCAGTCGGCTTTTGGCAGGCTCCCCCATGTACCAAGCGGATCGTCGACATGTTCATCATCGGCTCATGTCCCGGGGGTTGTCAACGAAGCAGACGGTCATCATTCTGTATGTGGTGAGCTTGCTGTTCTCCGTCTTGGCAGTGTTTTTGTTTTACAGTCAATAATCAAATGGGGTCAAAGAAAAAGAAACGATTGCGCCCTGTCTTTTTAGCCTGATAGAGTGCTTTGTCTGCATTGCTCAACAGTTGTTCGGCTTCGCTTGCAGATGTCGGGTAGAGGGCAATGCCTATGCTTGTCGAAAACGGTATGGCCCGGTCCTCGATCATCCAAGGCTCTTGCGTCGCAAGCAGGATACGGCTCGCAATTTTTTCAACCTGGCGTTCGGAATGAATGCCGGTCAGGACGATGACAAACTCGTCTCCCCCCAGACGCGCGACGATATCTCCATCTCGAACGGACGACTTGAGGCGTGTAGCCAGCATTTGTAAAAACAGATCTCCTGTGTCGTGACCCCACGTATCGTTGATTTCTTTAAAGCGGTCACAGTCCAAATAGAGGGCAGCGACCATCTCCTCTTTTGATTGGGCTGCACGTAGAGCTTGCTGGAGCTTTTCGGAGAGGAGGCGCCTGTTCGGCAATCCCGTAAGCGCATCATGATAAGCCATATAGGCTAATTGCGACTGCAGGTTTGTGCGCTCGGTAACATCGCGGGTAATGGAAAATACATGCGTACATACGCCATTGCTATCGTAGACAGGGGAAAGAATGGATTCGCCAATGATGTCACCATTCGCAGTAAAGTGGATCGGACTCCCGCTTTTTACTGCTTGTGTGTACATGTGCTGTAATAAGCTGGCTTTTTCATGAGGATACACGTCCTCAAACGTTTTTCCGTATGCTTCCTCGCTCAATTGGGCAACGTGCATAGCGGATGGATTCATCAAGACATAGCGAAACTGATACGCCCCGTCCGAATCTTGTTCGACAGCCATGAGAAAGAACATGTCCGACATATGATCGAATAGACTGGTTAGGATATCACCATGCTGACTGATAAGTGTAGTAATATCGAGTTTCTTTACCATAACCGATATCTCCTGATAAGTGGCTTCTTGGAATGATTATAGTATAGCAAGACTCTCAAAGAAAATGATGAACCTCTGGTAATAGTGCGGGGTTTACTGGCTGTTAGCAGAAGTGGTAAAGTAAGGGTATTGTTGTTTTACGAAGGAGCATTTCTTATGGGCAAAAAGCTGCTCCCAGGTCTCATCCATCGCTTGCCACAAAACGCGATGTCACGGACTATGGGCAAAATTACCGCTACTCCCTTTAGTCGATTAGCCATTCAACGATACATAAAGCACTATCAAATTGATACGTCCATCATAGAAAAGCCGGCTTCGGAATACCGCACGCTGAAGGAGTTTTTTTCCCGCCGCCTGAAGCCCGCAGCGAGACCGATTGCACCTGGCCCAGATACCATTGTAAGCCCGGTAGATGGAACCGTTTCGCAGTTGGGTGATATTTGCGAAGGCACCTTAATTCAAGCAAAGGGAAAAGAGTTCAGTGTGATGGAGCTGTTGGGCGGTTCGGAGGAAGAGGCCAAGCGCTACTACGGTGGTAAATTTATCACCATTTATTTGAGTCCAAGGGACTACCATCGGATTCATATGCCGGTAACGGGCGATTTGAGCTGTTACTGCTATTTGCCTGGCAGACTCTATCCTGTCAACCAGCTGGGGATTGAAAACGTAGACCGTTTGTTTGCCCGCAATGAACGCTTGGTAACGCACATCAAAACAGATAGCTTGGGCGATATAGCTTTGGTAAAAGTAGGAGCCTTGTTTGTAGGCAGCGTGAAGGTCTGCTACAACACAGCTACGACGAACATCAAGCGCGGTCGCCAAACACACGAGAAGATTGCTGGGACACCTCGTTATGAAAAAGGGGCGGAGCTGGGCTGGTTCGAATTTGGTTCGACCGTCATCTTGCTCTTGGAATCCAATCAGCTCGAATGGGCAGCGGGTGTTGAAAAAGGCAAACCTCTCTTGATGGGGCAAGCGCTCGCGAAAAAGAAGCCAGAATAACAAACGGCAAAAGAGATCACAGTCCAGGGCAAATGCCTTGGACTTGTTTTTCTTAGGAGATGAAGTTTTCTAATAGAAGTGGCTGCGGTGGGGAGAAGAATATTTCCAGTCTAGGCTCCAGGCTCCGTCCTGCTGGGGGGTGAGACTGCCCGCTCCGAAGGGACTTGCGGGGAAACGCAAAAGTGGTAGCCGCTTCGTCGCGGAGGCACGTTGCGTTTCTTTTGCCCGCAAATCCCTTCTCCGCTTGGTAGGACTCCACAAGTCGCTACGTCTGGAAATATTCTTCTCTGGCGAAACTTCTTACATTCTTCAATCTTTCAAGTCGTTAAAAGATCGGTAAACACGGAAAGCTCGTAGAGGAAACAGGAGAAAAAAGCGAAGATCTTAGGGACGCTGACCGAGGCGCAATGAAAAAAGAGAAACAAGCCTTTAGCGTCCACCTCTGAGATACCCCCTGAATGGACGACTTTGGACGCGGGTTTCGCTTTTTTTCATGGAGCCGGACAGTCAATCCCACAACGGGTGGACCTAGAAGCTGAGCGTTTTCTCCTGTTTCCTCCCCAGCACTACAGCAACAACTTAAGCTCTCTAAATAGGCAGCTGCGGTGGGGAGAAGAATATTTCCAGTCTAGGCTCCAGGCTCCGTCCTGCTGGGGGGTGAGACTGCCCGCTCCGAAGGGACTTGCGGGGAAACGCAAAAGTGGTAGCTGCTTCGAAGTCGGGGCACGTTGCGTTTCTTTTGCCCGCAAATCCCTTCTCCGCTAGGTAGGCCTCCACAAGTCGCTACGTCTGGAAATATTCTTCTCTGGCGTAACTTCTTACATTCTTCAATCTTTCAAGTCGTTAAAAGATCGGTAAACACGGAAAGCTCGTAGAGGAAACAGGAGAAAAAAGCGAAGATCTTTGGTACACCGACCGAGACGGAATGCAAAAAGCGAAACACGCTCTTAAGCGTCCACCTCTGAAACACATCCTGAAAGGACTACTTTGGACGCGGTTTCGCTTTTTGCATGGAGTCGGGCAGTGAATCCCCCAGCGGGTGGGACAAGAAGCTGAGCGTTTTCTCCTGTTTCCTCCCCACCACAACAGCCGGACAAAGTTTTTGCTGGTTAATAATCGATCAATATTTTTTTGCCGAAAACATTTTTGTTTTCTATGCCGAAATCCCTGCGAAAATTGACTGAACCTGCTCTTTTCAAGTAAGATCAAAGTTATGTGATACGATTCGGAGGTGGAAAGAATGAGTGCCATTACTCGCAAAGAAGTAGAACACGTAGCTAATTTGGCCCGTTTGCAGCTCACTGAGGAAGAAGCGGAGCGGTACACAAAAGACCTGAATGCGATTCTTGATTTTGCAGCCAAGCTGAATGAGCTCGATACATCCAATATTGAGCCAACCAGCCATGCTACAGACGTGAAAAATGTCATGCGCGAAGACGTAAATAGACCGTCCCTGCCGCGTGAGGACGTGCTGAAAAACGCACCGGATCACGAAGACGGGCAGTTTAAAGTACCGGCTGTATTCGAATAACCTACTGGATAACGAGAAGGGAGGAACCCACTGTGTCGCTGTTTGACAAGCGATTGTCTGAGATACATAGCGCCCTGCGCGCAAAAGAGATTTCGGTAACGGATCTGGTGCAGGCTTCCATCGCCAGCATCAAGGAGCATGACGGAGAAATCAAATCCGTCCTGCATGTAGATGAAGAGGGAGCCTTGGCTCATGCCCGTCAATTGGACGAGCGCCTGGTCAAGGGAAATGAGGAGCTGGGTCTTCTCTACGGCTTGCCTGCCGGACTGAAGGACAACCTGGTTACAAAAGACGTTCGCACGACTTGCGCAAGCAAATTTTTGGCGAACTACGATCCGGTCCATGACGGGACTGTTTCCAAAAAGGTGAAGGATGCCGATGCCGTCATCGTTGCGAAGCTGAACATGGACGAGTTTGCGATGGGCGGCTCCAATGAAAATTCCGGCTTTTTCCCAGCGAAAAACCCGTGGAACACCGACTACGTTCCGGGAGGCTCTTCCGGTGGCTCAGCGGCGGCAATGGCTGCGCGTCATTTTTACTTCACACTCGGCTCTGATACAGGCGGTTCCATCCGTCAGCCTGCTGCTTTTTGTGGCGTTGTCGGCTTGAAGCCTACGTATGGACGTGTCTCCCGTTTCGGGCTGGTTGCGTTCGCGTCCTCGTTGGATCAGATCGGACCTGTGACGAAAAACGTTGAGGATTCCGCCTATGTGCTGCAAGCGATTGCGGGACATGATGAATACGACTCTACCTCTGCCAATGTGGACGTACCGGATTACTTGTCCGCATTGACTGGAGATGTAAAAGGACTGCGTATCGGGGTACCGAAAGAGTTGATCGGAGAAGGGATTGACCCTGAGGTTCGCGATGCGGTTCTGGCAGCATTGAAGCAGCTGGAGAGCATGGGTGCTACATGGAGCGAGGTTTCTATGCCGCACACGGAATATGCAGTGCCGGCTTACTACCTCTTGTCTTCGTCTGAAGCTTCGTCCAACCTGGCTCGTTTTGATGGCGTTCGTTATGGTGTGCGTGCAGACAATGCGGCAAACCTGATCGAGCTGTACAAGGAATCCCGCAGCCAAGGCTTTGGCCCAGAAGTGAAGCGCCGCATCATGCTCGGAACCTACGCGCTCTCGTCTGGTTATTACGATGCTTACTACAAAAAGGCGCAGCAGGTGCGTACCCTGATCATTCAGGACTTCAACAGCATTTTTGCTGACTACGATGTCATCCTGCACCCAACCACGCCTTCTACGGCTTTCAAAGTAGGCGAAAACGTAGATGATCCGGTGAAAATGTATCTGGAGGATATTTGTACCGTTCCTGTAAACCTGGCTGGTCTGCCAGCAATCAGCGTGCCGTGCGGATTCTCCAAAAACGGTCTGCCGATCGGTTTGCAGATCGTAGGACGTGCATTTGACGAATCCACCGTATTGCGCGTAGCCCATGCGTATGAACAAACCGCAGGCTTCTACGGTCGCAAACCGGAATGGGTGAGGGGGTAAGAGCATGAGCAAGTACGAAACCGTCATCGGCTTGGAGGTTCACGCCGAGCTATCGACCAACAGTAAAATCTTTTGCGGCTGCCCGACTGAATTTGGTGCACCGCCGAATACACATACATGCCCGATCTGCTTGGGACATCCAGGTGTACTGCCTGTAACGAACAAGCAAGCGGTAGAATTCGCGATGAAAGCAGCACTCGCCCTCAACTGCGAGATTTCCCGCGAGACCAAGTTCGACCGCAAGAACTACTTTTATCCAGACTCGCCAAAAGCGTACCAAATCTCGCAGTTTGACCAGCCAATCGGCTACAATGGCTGGATCGACATCGAAGTAAACGGTGAGACGAAGCGCATTGGCATCACTCGTCTGCATTTGGAAGAGGATGCGGGCAAGCTGACGCACAGCGATTTTGGCGGAGAGTCTCTGGTAGACTTCAACCGCGTCGGGGTACCTCTCGTAGAGATCGTTTCCGAGCCGGACATCCGCACACCGGAAGAAGCCCGTGCGTATCTGGAAAAGCTGAAAGCGATCATTCAGTACACCGAAGTATCTGACGTTCGCATGGAACAAGGCTCCCTGCGTTGCGACGCTAACGTTTCCATTCGCCCGTATGGTCAAGAAGAATTCGGAACCAAGGCCGAGCTGAAAAACATGAACTCCTTCCGTAACGTGCAAATGGGCTTGGAGTACGAGGTACAGCGTCAGACGGAGGTAGTTTCATCCGGTGGCAAGGTCGTTCAGGAAACGCGCCGTTGGGATGAAGCGAACAAGAAGACGTTGACGATGCGTTCCAAAGAGGAAGCGCACGACTATCGTTACTTCCCAGACCCGGATCTGGTTCGCATGCAAATTTCCGAGGAGTGGATTGAAGCGGTTCGCGCGACCATTCCAGAGCTGCCAGATGCTCGTCAGGCACGCTATGTGAACGAGTTTGGCTTGTCTAAGGATGATGCAGGAGTCATTACGATCTCCAAAGAGACAGCTGATTTCTTTGATGAGACTGTGAAAACAGGAGCAGAGCCGAAGTCAGTAGCGAACTGGCTGATGGTAGACCTGTTGGCACACCTTAACGCCAACAATCTGGTGTTTGCTGATGTGAAAATGACACCAAAAGGCTTGGGTGAGATGATCAAGCTGATCGAGGATGGAACTATCTCCTCCAAAATCGCCAAAACCGTCTTCAAAGAGATGGTGGAGACCGGCAAAGAGCCGAAGCAGATCGTCGAAGAAAAAGGACTCGTCCAAATCAGCGATGAAGGCGCTCTGCGTCAAATCGTCGTCGATGCGGTCAATTCCAACCCGCAAGCCGTGGCAGACTTCAAGTCCGGAAACGAAAAAGCAGCTGCTTTCTTTGTTGGTCAGGTCATGAAGCAAACCAAAGGTAAGGCAAACCCGGGAATGGTAAACAAGTTGATTCAGGAAGTATTGAACAGCCTGTAGGCCAAACATAAGACAGCACTTTCTCTGTAAGGGGAGGGTGCTGTTTTTTTGTGCCGTAAGCTATGCTAAATAGTGGAAAAAAAGGTAAGATAGAATGCGTAGCTATCATCATAATTGATTAGGAGAAATGTTCATGACACAAAATTGGAAAAGTGCGACGGCTGCTTTTGCAGTGACAACCATGCTGCTGGGAACGGGTGCCCAGGCATTTGCTGCAAGCCCGGAATTGATTTTGAAAAATGCAGAAACCTCATCCGAAGACCAAATCAAGCTGCCTGCTCGTGCGGTAGAGATTGTCGCTGCACTGGAGAAGCTGGAGCCTGCCCTAAAAG
Organism: Brevibacillus sp. AG162; assembly: GCF_006715575.1. NCBI lineage: Bacteria > Bacillati > Bacillota > Bacilli > Caryophanales > Paenibacillaceae > Brevibacillus > Brevibacillus sp. AG162. Next base: position 136,810 of record NZ_VFNO01000006.1, on the reverse strand, counting down.
GTTTGACGGTGAGGGAAGTCTTCATTTCCGAGCAAGATGAAAATCAAGTGGTCTTGACTATGCATCATCCCGACAATATACACGAGGATGCGTATATCCTTTTTGATCGCAATAGCGGTGAAATGGTTGGTTTCGAGGCTGCCACTATCATTTGGGACCAGACAGAAAAAGCAACAGATGAGGCCATTTTGAAAAAAGCCGATAAAGCCGTTGAGGAGTTGCTTGGGGCGAAGAAGCGAAGTATGGCGAATGCTCCTCAATTGTCCACGTTCGTGGAAGATCAGGAAGAATCGAGTGAATTCCGAAATGTCTATTATCCGATTTTGTTGAACGGTTTGGAAATAGAAGGAACACGTTTTGGTATAGATGTAGACATGGATACGGCCGGTCATTTAATCGGGGTTTCGTTTGAAGCACCCGATTTAAAGGGAGTTCAGGTTGCTGACCCGAAAAAAGCTGTCACAAAAGATGCGATCCAGAAGCAGATTTTTACACCTGAACGTATCCAGTATGGTTATGTATGGGAAGGTAGTGAAGGCAAGTCTGGATTAGCGTATAAGCTAAGAACATCTCCAATATTTGATGCACTGACAGGCGAGCAGATCGTTGATGGATGGGGGGAAGAAAACGGGGAAGGCAAGCTAAATGCTCCTGATCTAAAAAATATTTCCTTGAAGCCCCAGGCAAAGCCATTCATTGAGAAAAATGCAACGGATACACAAATTTTAGAGCGACTGTTTGGAATAGATACGAAGAAGACGTATCCGACCTATCGAAAGGAGGAGCAGGACGGCATAATCAATCATTATTGGGCGAACTATGTTGAAGTCAATTACGCTTCTGTAATGGTAGACCAATTGACGGGAGAGATTGGCGGTTATCTATATTGGACGCATATCCCAAATCTTCCTGCTCCGCTCACCAAAGAACAGTCGTTACAAAAGGCGATTGCTTTCTTGGAGCCTTACGCTAAAAAATCCGAATGGCAAGTCGAAATGTACGAACGGATCAAACCAGAAGATCCACTGGCTATGAAGGTTCTTTCGGATAGGGATAACAAGCAAAAGACTGAGGAAAAGAAATCCGTCGAGCAGTATGGCTTTTTATTTTTCGAGAAACAAAACGGTATACCAGTCATGGAGTATTCCTATGGAGTAGTTATTGATCCAAGGAAAGGACAAGTCGCAGAGTTCCTAGTCTCAGTTCCCGCAGAGGATCGCAAATATCCTGTGCTCAAACCATCCGTAACAGACCAGCAGGTTGCTGAAATTTTCGCCAAAAATGTACCAATAAAGCTGACGTACATCTGGCCGACATCCAGTGATCATAATGCTCCCATTCTTGCCTACAAACTCGATACCAGCAAAGGCTGGCCAACTGTAGATGCCGTAAACGGATCGTTCAAATGGAGTGAGTCCGAGGAATAGTAGCCCGTATAGAAATACGAGACGGGAAGAGAGAAAGGCTTGATCAACATGTTCAAAAAATGCTTATCAATTGTTCTAACAGTAGCAACGATACTCTTTGGAACAAGTGGACCGGCATTGGCTGCAAGCCCTGAAATCCTCCTGAAAAGCACAGCAGCCCCAGCTCCAGAAGAAATCAACCTCCCAGAAGGCGCCGCTCAAATTGTGGCTGCTTTAGAAGAGCTGGAGCCCGAATTAAAAACGTTGACAGTGCGAACCGTTAAACTGAGGACGGGTAATGAAGTAGTCTTGTACATGAGTCATCCAAAAGATGAGTACGTTGGAGCCTCTCTCGTTTTTGATAGGGAAACCGGGGAAATGCTCGACTATAACGCAGCCCTGGATATTTGGAATGCTAAAGGGAGAGTAACGGACGAGATTTTGTTGCAGCGTGCAGAAAAACATTTGCTCGCCGTACAATGGTCAGATAAACGGAAAATGACAGGTAATCCTAAATTATCGCAAATTAAGGAGAAGCGTCCCGAGATAGTCAGATTTCGGTACATAGAATATCCTGCTATGCTGAATGGTTTGGAAGTAGATAGAGGGATCCTGACAGGCATATACATGGTCACGGATTACGAAGGTCATCTTTTAAGTTTGTCTTTTCATCCACTTGATTTGGAAGATACCAAGGTTCCTGATCCAAAATCGGTATTGGCACCAGAAGCCATCACAGAGCAGTTATTCACCCCCGATCATTTCGACTACGGATATGTTCAGGAAGGGAGCGACGGCAAACCGAGTATACAATATGCATGGAGAACTTCACCATTTATAGAAGCTGTAACAGGAAAGCAGATTGAAGCGCCTAGCGGATTAGAGATCGTAGACGATGGAAAACGAAATCCTGTCAATGTGAAGAACATTACGATCACTCCAAAAGAGAACTCACTGATTGTCTCAAACCGAGCTGATGCAGAGAAAATTGTTACGAATTTGTTTGGAACAGATAAAAAGCTCACGAATATGCCCTATGATGCAAGGAATACTTGGGGAGACTTCGTTTATTCTTGGACAGATCGTGGTGGGGTGGATATTCTCCTTACGGTGGACGAATCTACTGGACAGGTTATCAATGCTATGGATTGGACACGAAAGGAAAATCTATCTATTCCATTGACGAGGGAAGAAGCACTAAAAAAAGCGATTGCCGTCCTTGAATCGTATGCTCCGATTTCGGCTAATGAATGGCAAGTAGAGATATTCGATCCATATAAACCTGCGGTGTTGGCCGACTGGATGATGGAATTAAATAAGGTTAAGGAAAGACATACAGATAATTATTCATTCAGGTTTCATAGGCTCCAAAATGGTCTGCCTGTGCTCGATCACAATTATTGGGTCGTGATCGAAATGAAGAGCGGCCAAGTCGTATATTTCTCTCCAACTATGCCGAACGAGGAAGGCGGACTTCCAGTACGTAAACCATCTGTGACTGCACAGCAAGCTGCTGATCTGGCAGCAAAGAATCTTCCGCTCAAGCTGTCCTACTTCTGGCCCACCTACAATGGCAAAAAATCTCCTTATCTTCAGCTCGTCTATACAATTGATACTTATAAGGGCTGGCCAACCGTAGATGCAGTAAGCGGGAAGTTTGAATGGAGCAATAACCTAAAAGAAGTAAGGCGACCATAAATCGCCTTACTTCTTTCTGTTTACTTTCCTATTTTATTCTCAAGCCCCGCCTGTATTTGTTCCAGTACGGATACAGCAGTACGTTCATTTCGCTCAATCGCCTTCAACAACGCAATAGCCTGCCTACCTTGCTCCGCATCGTTCGGCTCGCCCCCAGCAGGGAATGGGAAGAGCTTGCTTAACATGTCAAAGCCATCGGCAATCCCCCCATACAAGCTAGCCGCTTCTTTCATCAGCGGACGAACCTCATCAAACACAGAATCTGTCCACGAATCAACGATTTCGCTCCAGAAAAGAGAGGCGTAGCGACGTGCATCCCCGTTCACCACGGTCGTATAAGCGTTGCCATTCGGCTCAACCGTTCCCTTTTCATAGGCTTCCTGCCAAACAGCATAGGCCGCTAGACCATTGACGCAACTCGGGTCCTGCGATTCTTCTCCACGATAATGAACGAGTGCAGAGTGGAGAGCATTTGCGAGCATCGTGCGTTGGTCGATCGGAAACGCACGGTCGATGGCAAGGACAAACAACTCCTCGACGATACCCCGCCCCAAGTTTTCATAGGGAATAGTACTGTCGTTTCGGCAGTTGTCTCCTGCGTAAAACACTCTTTTTTCATCATCATAGCCGTAGATCAATCCGAACTCTGGCATGAACAGGTCCCAAGCAAGCACAGGGTGCCCTTTGTCGATGGAGCGGTGGACCAGTTCCAATGCTTCTGGCAGGAGGACAGACAGCTGGCGCTTTTCGCGTGCCTCCGGGCTCAATAGCGAGGGAGCAACTTGATTGGCATTGATGCTTGGTTCGCAGGATAGATGATACGAGGTGACGGCACGAGATTCAAAGCCCATGTTTTTCAAACCCTGCTGCAAGACCCGCTGAAAGTGAAACATCGTTGGGCCTGCAATATGGATATTTCCAGGCACGATCGTCAAGCGAAAGGCATGGCCGCTCAAGCCAAGTATCATCGGCAAAGACATTTTGCGTTCGCTCGATTCTACCAATCCGAATAGTGCCGCTGCGCAAGTAACCCAAGTAGGCATCGTGAATGCTTCTGGTTTGTTCAATACTGCTTGTTTCATACTCCCCGCAACCTTTCTCGTATTCATGTATTGATCAACAACGACACGAGTTTTTTCCTGAAGCAGTTTTTTGCGAGAACGCGATAGCACTTGGTAGACGTTTGCCTGGGACATCTGGAACATGTGGGCGATCTCATGAGGGGCCAAATGATCAAAAAAGTGAGATTCCACAATGCGTCTCTCCCGAGGATTGAGGCAGTACAGCAGGCTCCTGATTGTCTCAAACAGTTCACGACGCACCATGACCTCTTCGGGGTTGGTGTTCTGCGCAGAGTGTGACCAAGACCGTCCCAGCCTGTGCAAGATACTATCGAGGTCCTCCCAGTCAGTCGGTTCCTGCTCATGCGTTTGTTTGCCCAGATTCGAGAAGACGGTTTCCCTTTTTTGCGAACCCTTCGAAAGCCGTGTGTAGGCCTGGTTGCGCACAATCCGATGCAGCCAAGGAAGGAAACGTCGGCTGTCCACCAGCGTCCCAAGGTGCAAAAAGGCGCGAATGAGAGCATCCTGAACGATGTCTTCGGCAAGAAAGGCTTCTTGTGTGTACGACCGTGCATAGCCGTATACTTTGGAGCGATGGCGCCTGACCAGCTCGCTAAACGCCTCTTGATCCCCAGCTTTCGCCTGTTCTACCAAAGTCTCGTCTTCTATCTGGGTGTGCTCCTCATGAGTCTTGGGCCTGATTATCAAGTGATCCATCGCAAAAACTCCTCGTGATTTGTTGATTTACTATGTAGACTTCGGGTTCACGGATTTTCTGACACGGGATGCGAAATAAATTTCGGAGTTTTTTAACCGTTCTGTTTAGTGTATCAAACAAGTAAACGCAGTGGGTTTTCCAATGGCAGATGACAAAGCAATTTGTAACAATTTCCACTCTCCCCTATAATGAAACGTACAGGAATAAAAAGGAGGATGGAAGTACATGAAGCTCATTTCTGTTGCAGGAGAAAGTGTGGCACCTGGAAAAGGTGGTTCACCGTCTGATACATTTGACCGTTCCATTTCTACGTGGCAAGAAAATGGTCAAGAAAAAACAATAACCGTCACCTATGTGCGTTATTTTGGCAAAGTGCTCGCTGAGCGGGGCATTTACGATCAAGAGGCAGAAGGTGTTCCTGTCAGCCATTTGGTAGCGACGCTGTTTCTGGAAAAGCATCCAGAGGCAAAAGAAACCCGTCATTATATTAATGATACGGAGGCTTTCGTCGCGCTGTTTGAAGGCTTTTCCTTGACCAAGTGGAAAGAGCGTTATCCGCTGTAGGATAGGAGTGAAACGGTTTTTAAAGTCAAAAGATTCTGATTCGCCAAAGACACATACGGGTAACTTTTGATAGGGCATGCTAAGGGCAACCAATTATTGGAGGGAATTAGCATGTTTTCTATTTGGCTGCCACTGGTGATGACGTCTTCTGCGCTTGTCTTTGGTGCAATACCTTCGCATGTCCCTACAACTTCCTCGGTGGCGTGGATGGTTGCTGTGCAGGAGTTTGATGCGTTTTTGCAGGACTGGAAAAAAGGGCAGACGCTTGCGAACCTGCGTCACCCGTTGTTTGACCTCACGGGAGTGTCGGCGGTGTCAGGAATGATGGAGATCATCCGTTTTTCGGGAGAAGGCCACGGACAAGCGGGAGAAATCACCCTTTCGTTTTACACACTGGAAGGCGACAAGGTCTTTTCGCCCCCAGGCTCCGTGTCTGTCGCGCGAGTCGATGAGAAACGGCGGGAATTTCATGTCACTGGCGCCATACCGAGGGTTTTGCGTGGGCGGACGGGTGTCGTACAGGTGACGTTTACAGGAGAAAAGCGTGCGTCGTACTTGCTGAAGGTACGATTCTAGAGATAATACGGGAGAGGAGGGGCTGCTGTTGATTGAGGTCAAGGATGTCAGCAAGCGATTTAAGGAGATCGCAGCGGTCCAGCATGTATCGTTTCGGGTCGAGGCAGGCGAGGTATATGGACTTCTCGGCGAAAACGGTGCGGGAAAGACAACGACGATGCGCATGATGGCGACGGTTTTGACCCCGACCGAGGGAGACATCGAGATTAGCGGTTTTTCCGTTCGACAGCAACCGCTTGAAGTGCGTCGCAGAATTGGCATCTTGTTCGGGGGAGATGTAGGTCTCTACAACCGTTTGACAGCGCGGGAAAATATCGCGTACTTCGGTCGTTTATATGGATTGGAGCAAGCGAGGCTTGAGGAGCGCATTGATAGTTTGAGCCGGCTGCTTGAGATGGACGTTTTTTTAGACAGGCGAGTGGGGGCCTTTTCCCGGGGAATGAAGCAAAAGGTAGCGATTGCCCGGACGCTCGTACACGATCCCGATGTCATTCTTCTGGATGAACCGACGACAGGGCTGGATGTTACGGCTGCCACAATCTTTCGAAGAATGGTCAGAAAGCTGCAAGAAGAGGGGAAGACGATTCTGTTCTCCAGTCACAACATGGGCGAGATTAACAAGCTGTGCAAAAGGGTTGCGCTCATGCACAAGGGTAAGCTGCAGTTCGCCGGGGGATTGGATGCGTTGCGCGAGCAGTTTGGGACAGAGGATCTGGACGACATTTTCATGGCTGTCGTGGAAGGGAGCGAAGGCTGATGGGCTCGCATGTCGTTTGGACCGTATTGAAAAAAGAGCTGATGGACTTGTTTCGCGATCGCAAGGCGTGGATGGGGACGCTCCTGGTGCCATTGCTCGTCATTCCGTTCGTCTTCTTTTTGCTGGGGACGTCCTATAGCAATGTGGAAAAAGAAGCGAGGGAGTACATCCCGTTAGCCGTTCAAGGATCATCTTCCTTGATTACGGTTTTGCAGAAAAATTCAGCCGTTCAAATCCTGGAGCCGTCCAATCCGGAGCAGGCACTGCAAGCAGGTCAGCTGCGCGCCATTTTGTCGATTCCTGCTGGGTTCGATGAAGAGATCGCGGCGGGAAAAACAGCGCAGTTATCGGTTGTGTATGACTCCACCAATCAAAAATCTGTCTATGCCCGTACCTTGATCGAGCAGACCGTAGAGGCTTACAGCAAAGACATCGTAGCGAAAAGGTTGAACCAAGCGGGCTTGTCCGAGCAGACGATTCAACCGATTGTCTCCACCTTTCAAAATGCAGCCTCTGAGGAAAGGAAGTCGGGAGGGATGCTGGCTGGCATCATTCCGTTGATGTTGGTAGTCTCGCTCGCATCCGCGGGAATGGCCGCAGCGAATGATCTCGTCGCTGGTGAGAAAGAGCGGGGAACGCTTGAATCGCTGTTGACGGCGCCGATTGCAGCCCAGCACATTCTCACGGCAAAGCTGTTGGCTGTCATGACGATGAGTATCATGGGGGCAGTGGCATCGCTGATTTCTGTCACGCTGGCCATGCGTCTGGGACCAATGGCGACGGAAGGAGATCATTTTACACTCGCATTCTTCTCGCCTGTCACTTTGTTGGTGCTCATCGTGACGATTTTGTTGCTGGCGGCATTTTTTGCAGGGTTGGAGCTTGTTTTGAGTACGGTTGCCAAGTCTTTTAAAGAGGGGCAGACGTACATGAGTGCTGTCATATTTTTGGCAATGGTTCCCTCGTATATGCTGATGCCAGTCAGTCCGGTCGACATCCCCGCGCATTACTACGTGATGCCCGTGTTCAACGGTGTCGCACTGTCCAAGGAAGTGTTTTATGGCAAGGTCGACCCGATGCATGCGCTCCTGGGGATTGGCTCGTTGCTTGTCTATGTGGTTTTCACTATTTTTCTCGCGTCGCGCATATTCCGCAGAGAAGGGGCGGGGTTAAAGCACTGATCGCAAAATTTTCAGACCTGTCACGTCACTCGTCGCTGTCATTTCGAGAAAGATGGTGAAATGTTGTGAATCCGCTGTATGTCGGTGTGCTATATATTTTCGGATCGGCTGTTGGCTTTGGCGTCATGTCTATTTTTGCTGTGTACGCTTATGAAGCGGGTGTGTCTGTTTCGACGCTCTTGTTTTTGCGGTTTTTATTGGCGACTGCCCTGTTTTTTGGTTTGTTGCTCTGGCGCAAGGAGTCGCTTCGCTTGGATAAAAAACAGGTGCTCGCGATGTTTTGTCTCGGAGGGATTTTGTACACGCTGCAATCCCTTAGCTTTTTCTCTGCGGTACAGTACATCCCGACCTCAATGGCGGCCTTGCTGCTGTACACATTTCCGGTGTTTGTTGCCATACTGAGCTACTTCGTCGAGAAGGAGCGGTTGACGAAAAAGACGGTCATCGCCATGCTGATTACACTCGTTGGTCTTGGACTGGTGCTCGGCTTGTCATTTGGCGGGATTCAGCCGGTTGGCGTATTGCTGGCTCTTGCTGCGGCGTTGTTTTACTCCGTTTATATTGTGGTGGGGAATCGAGTGGTAAAAGGCGTCTCGTCCTATGTAACGTCTGCGTACATCGCCCTGTTTGCTACCATTTCTACTTTTTTCATTGCGCTAAAAGACGGAGGGGTTGATCTGTCTTTTGCGGTACAAGGGTGGTGGGCGCTGCTGGGGATCGTTGTTTTTTCTACGGTGGTCGCCATCAGTTTTTTCTTCCGCGGCTTGCAACTGATCGGGTCAACCAAAGCGTCTGTGTTAAGCACGCTGGAGCCTGTTGTCACGTTTGGGTTTTCTGCGTTGTTGTTTGGCGAAGCATTTAGCCTGCTCCAGCTGTTAGGGGGATGTGCAGTGCTCGTCGGTGCTGCGCTGATTGTTTCGGGGAAAGGCGGCGAGCCGGAGCTGGCACCCAGGCAGGCTTCTTCATAAGGTCATACCAAAAAGACGCTCTAGCTGTGAGGCTTCACGTGCAGGAGCGTCCATTCTCTTTATGTGGCCCGATCAGGATTCGTTCATCTGTGAACGGATTAACCAGCCTGCACCGTATACACCCGCATCATTGCCGAGTTCGGCAGGAACGATCTCTGTGGACTCGACGACGTAGGTGAACGGAACAAAGCGTTTGAATGATTCACGGATTCGGGAAAAAAGGAATTCTCCTGCTGCGGCGACGCCTCCACCGATCATAAACTTCGCAGGATTGAGCACAATTGCCAAGTGGGAGAGAGCGAGACCGAGATAGAGCGCCACTTGATCGATAATTACGAGAGCCGCTGTGTCTCCGGCTACGGCTGCTTCGAGGACATCCTTGGCGGCAATGTTTCCTTTGGTGGATAGGACAGCGGCAAGCGCCGGGCTTGATCCGTTTGTAGCGGCAAATCGCCCTTCACGAATGATGGCAGTCGCAGAGGTATATGTTTCGAGACAACCTGTTTTGCCGCAATTGCAGGGGGCACCGCTATCCGGGGTCATGGTGATGTGCCCGATTTCGCCACCCACACCGTTGATGCCATGGATGACCTTTCCATTCAAAATGACGCCTCCACCTACACCTGTGCCGAGCGTGATAAGAACGAGGTCTTGTGCACCTTGGCCTGCACCTTGCCACATTTCCCCGAGGGCTGCGACATTGGCATCGTTGTCGACCGCGACTGGGAGACCTGTAAGGGCTTCCAATTTATCCTTTAATAAAACAGGTTGGCGCCAGTGAAGATTCACCGCTTGGAAGACGATTCCCTTCCCGCCATCGACGGGGCCGGGTACTCCTACACCGATTCCGCAAACTTGTGAAAGAGAATAGTCATGCTGCGCAAGAAGATCATGAGACATGTCTGCGATTTTTTGCAAAATGCCATCCTCGCCGTCCACAACAGGCGTCGGTTCTTGCCTTTTGGTAACCAGCTCGCCGTCTGGTGTAATCAAAGCCATCTTGATTGCAGTGCCACCCACATCTACTCCCACGATGATCTTCTTCACAAGCGTCTCCCCTATCTCCTTGTTTTCCATCTTTTTCTATCTTATCACGCTATATGGAGCATAGCGATTCCCAAAAATGGCTATACAGGATATGATGGAAGAGAGTACCCCCGTGAGCGAGGGAAGGAAGAAGGGATCTGCCTTGAAACGAGCCAGATTAATCTACAATCCAAGCTCCGGCCGGGAGATCGTGCGTCGGCGATTGCCGGAAATCCTCGATTTAATGGAGTCGGCCGGATATGAAACTTCATGCCATGCGACCAGAGGGGAAGATGATGCGACAGAAGAAGCTGCTCGTGCAGTAGCTCGCGGTTTTGACGTCATCCTGGCCGCTGGTGGAGATGGAACCATATATGAAGTAGTCAATGGGATGGCAGAGCAGAAAGCACGTCCATCTCTGGGAATAATCCCCTGCGGAACAAGCAATGATTTTGCCCGGGCGGTCGGTATACCGAAATCGATCACGCGTGCAACGGAGATTGTCGCCAAAGGCAAGAAGAAACGCATTGACCTGGGGCGCATCAACAACCGCTATTTTATGAATATCGCGGGTGGCGGCTCGCTGACGAATTTGACCTACGAGGTCCCGAGCAAGCTGAAAACGCTGATCGGACAAATGGCGTATTACGTCAAGGGATTGGAGAAGCTGCCATCGCTGCACCCGATCCGTGTTCGTCTGGAGAGCCGCAAAGAAGTGCTGTTGGATGAAGAAATCATGGTGTTCCTCATCGCCAATAGCCGATCTGTAGGCGGCTTCGACTGGCTCGCCCCAGATGCGGACTTGTCAGACGGCAAGCTGGATGTCATCGTCGTGAAAAAGACGAATATCGCGGAGTTTATTCGCTTGGCGACACAGGCAGTTCGCGGCGAGCACTTAAAGGACCCGAACATCCTGTATTTCCAGGCAGATTACATCAAAGCCACTTCGCCGGGCGGAGAGACGGTGCAGCTCAATCTGGACGGTGAGCTGGGCGGACAGCTGCCTTGCGTGGTGGAAGCATTGCCGGGGCATATCGAGTTGTTCGTCCCGTAAGAAGATAGTAAAATGAATAGCAATAGCCGTGGGGATGCCGCTTTTCGCAGTGCATCCCTGCATGCTTCCTGGAGCGAAAACGAAAACCTATAGAGCAAGATAAAAGGAGCAATAGATAGTGGCGAAGACAACAAAGAAGCGGCGCGGTCCGCACCCGACAGCCAAAGTGGAGCTGGACGTCCCTGTACGTGTCGGACAAACCGTGGAAGTGGAGATAACCGGACTGAACCACGAAGGAGCAGGAGTCGGTCGGATTGAAGGATATACACTGTTCGTAGATGGCGCGCTTGCAGGAGAGCGAGTTCATGCGCGCGTCGATCATGTGAAGAAAAACTTCGGCTTTGCCAAGCTGACAGAAGTAGTAGAAGCGAGTACCCATCGCTTCCAGCCGCCCTGTCCGCTGTACGACCGTTGCGGTGGCTGTTCGTTGCAGCATCTCGCATACGAGGAGCAGCTGCGACACAAGCAGCAAATCGTGCGGGACAACCTGCGGCGCATTGGCGGTTTCCAGGTCGAAGGAGAAGGAGCCGTTACCGTTCATCCGACACTCGGCATGAGCGATCCATGGCGCTACCGCAACAAGGCTCAGGTACCGATCGGCGAGGAAAACGGAGCGTTGGTCGGCGGCTTTTACGCGGAGAAATCCCACTCCATCATCGACATGAACGAATGCCTCATTCAGCATCAGGCGAATGATGAAGCAGTGGCAGCCGTGAAGCAGGCGGCGACCAAGCTGAATATCACGGCCTATGACGAGGTGCGCCATTCAGGCTTGCTGCGTCATGTGGTTGTTAAGGTTGGCGTCAAGACTGAGGAAGTCATGGTCGTGCTCGTAACTACAGAGGAGCAGATTCCGCAGCGTGATCAGCTGGTGGATGCGATTCGCGAACAAGTCGCGGGCGTGACGAGTATCGTGCAGAACATCAACTCGGACAAGACCAATGTTATTTTTGGCAAAAAGACCGTGACGCTCTGGGGCAGTGATGTGATTTACGATTATATCGGTCCGATCAAGTTTGCCATTTCGGCACGTTCGTTTTATCAGGTCAATCCTGCGCAGACAGAGGTGCTGTACAACAAGACGCTGGAGTACGCGGGTGCGACTGGTACGGAGACGGTGATTGATGCGTACTGCGGTATCGGGACGATTTCGCTCTTTTTGGCGCAGAAGTCCAAGCATGTATACGGTGTAGAGATAGTGCCGGAAGCGATTGCGGATGCGAATCGGAATGCGCAGTTGAATGGCGTGGAGAATGCGACGTTTGAGGCAGGGCCTGCGGAGGTTGTCATTCCTGCTTGGAAGGAGAAGGGCATACGGGCGGATGTGATTGTCGTTGACCCGCCGCGCAAAGGCTGTGATGAGGCGTTGTTGACGACGATTTTGGAGATGCAGCCGGAGAGAGTGGTTTATGTGTCTTGTAATCCTTCTACGTTGGCGAGGGATTTGAAGGTGCTGGCGGAGAGGTATGAGGTGAAGGAAGTGCAGCCGGTGGATATGTTTCCGCATACGGGGCATGTGGAGGGCGTTGTATTGATGGAAAGAAGGGGCTAGCCGAATTAAGGCTACGTCCCCTGTTTGGAAATTGTACCCAATTTCGATTGAGCCGTCTTCACGGACGTCTATACGGTTAATCATCTTGTGAATCATATCTCTCAGGATTTCCTCGTTGCTTACTTCAAATGTGGCGAACTTCATTAACTCAGCCTTAAACGCCGATACTCGTGATTCTGTATCGTGTTCGTGGGCGATTTCCGTTTGAAGTCGTGCCGCTCGTTCCTCTAATGCTTGGCGTTCGTTCTTGACCGCCCCACAGCAAGCGTTGAACATATCCTTATCAATTTCGCCGCTCGTCCATTTCCTCGTAAGTTGATTTTAAAGAAACGAAAACTATATATAATATCAAAAAATCAGAACTTATATTTTAGCTACTATATCATAATGAAGATATGCCACTAAACGATTAGTGGCTCTTTTTTCGATATTTGAGCTCCGCTAGTATCCAAAGTCCTATTTACTAAATGCAGTATCTTGTTAATAATTCCCAACGGAGGTATCATTATAAAGAAGAACGGGATTAGGGAGAAATAAAAATATGCTAACCACTAACTTTGAGGCATCTGAAAATATAAACAAAAAGATAAATTATAACATCTATTTAATATTTGAATTGTTTTTTGAGTGCTGTAACGGCCTTGATTACGATACTTTTATTCAGGAGATATTTCCTAGTCACTTTTACAGAGAAAATAGACAACGGTGCATTAACATTCTAGTTGAGTTGCAAGAATTTACTGTAGACTCTTTTGAACATGTATTGCCACCAATCTATGAGTACGCTTTATATAACATATTTGATTGGTGGTTAGATGTTACCGACGTTGACTTTAATACGGAGATATCTAGTTCAGAAATTTTGAATGACGATGACGAATATTTAGCTAAGCACATTAACAATATTGCTGAATATAAGTACTTTATGTTTGATGATCATGATTTTCTAAATGTTCCTTTGTACGTAAAGGCTTATCAACAGAATCCTGAGTTTGTTATAAACTTCTTGCATATTGATATTGAAGAATACTCTGATTTAATGCCTGATGATATCAGGAAGAGTCTTAAAATTGATGTCCACAAATATAGAAACAAGATAGCTACTGATTATAACGAAGAATCAACAATAGTAAAAATGATTTATTCCTCAACAAAACTAAAGGAACGGGATCCAATAAGATTAATGGAAACGTCGGAAACTCAGTTAAGTGATGATATCGCACATGTTCTATTTATGAAATTAAGTGATATTGGTTTGATCATTTCACGAGAAATGCCGAGTGGTTTTGCAAACAAAGTAATAGGGGAATTAGACTTTTGCATTTACTCAAATAATGACAATGTTTTCAGATTAGTTGCAGTAGGAGAAAACAAAGAATGGAAGAATTATGGAGATCAATTTAAACAGTTACTTGGTTATATGGACAAATATGTTAACTTTGGATTTATTATTTTATTTAATAAGTCTACAAGATTGAGCACAGTTTTAGAAAAGAGAAAAACATTGCTACAAAATTTTTATGTTGAAATTGAAGGAGAAAAACATTTTGAGACTGAGCAAATTATTGAATCCCCTGATGGAATGAATGATGTCATTGTAACAATACACAGTAATCCTGAGAACGGCAGTATATTTAGAATCTATCATTTTATTGTTAATGCATACCTACCTGAACGAAAAGAGACAGCCAAACAAGCTAGAAAGAAATAATTACCATAAGTATTTTATGACCAGAAGGTTATTCAGCTCAGTTTTGTTAGAAGAAATTTTCCTATGAAGGAGTAGTAGAAGAAAATTTATGGAATGGGAAAAGTTAGTTCAGATAGATGAACAATGGGTTAATGAGCATTTGACGAGGCAACATAAAGCTGAAGATACAAAAATAAAAATACGAGGATACAGTATTAAATTTTCAGGAAATATTCTTGATTTTAATGCTATTTCTACCTTTGTAGCTGAGTCAATTCATAAGTTTGTCTATAGCTCAGGGAAAATAAAAGAACTTGGTGAAATCAGAGCTCTAATGCAAGCCCAAAAGTACTTTGGAAAAAAGAATCCTGATACTGATGGGAAGTATGGGGAGCTTTTACTTTTTTTATTAGTAGAAAGTGTTCTTAAATGTCCAATGGTTGCTCATAAAATTACGACATTATCAAATACAAGAGATCAAGTAAAGGGAGGAGACGGTATCTTTCTTGGGGATTATGAATATCAGACTGGTAAATACCACCCTGCTTGTCTTATAGGAGAATCCAAAATAATGGACGGGTTTGCTGCTAGTGTCGAAGATGCATTAGACTCATTGGACAGATTTCATAATGAACGTTCATCACCACAGTTTAGTGCTACGGAATTTATGGTTGCTAAACAGAGTCTAAGCGATGATTTTGATATTGATTACGTTTATGACTGTCTCACGCCAGGTTCTGAAGCGTTTCAGAAGAATATCTTAGTTCATCCAGTTTTTCTTATGTACAATACGAGTGGTATTGATACCATCGAGAAAGAAGCTTTGACGCAGACAATGGCTGAAGAGTTAATTAAGGAATATTTTATTAAAAGAGGAAATGAACATTTTCGTCTAATACAAGATAAGATAATGAAATGGGAAAACCTACAGAAGGTTTATTTGGATTTTTTTATCATCCCAGTTAATAACGTCAGAAAGTTTAGGAACACAGTTTATTATCAAATACACGGGGTACAGTATGAAGGATAGTTTATATGAACAGGCGTATCATCATGCGATATTTAATAAGGTTCTGGATACAATGCTTTACAATTACATAGTAAAAAATTTTAATGGTACTAGCAAAGAAATTGAGATAAATGAACTAAAGAAAGCAGGTTGGGTAGCCTCAATTCTTGCGGATAGTAATACAGATATACATAAACAAAGGGCTCAGATTTTTGCATCCTTGTTGTATTTGTTGTACAGCGACGATGTCAATTGCAATAAATTGAGCTATGTTATTTTCTCACGTACGGGAAATTTACTAGCAACTAAGTTCTTATCTGTACTTTACGATTACGATTCTGAGCAAAATCCGTCACACATACAGTTCAAACATGAATTTGGGACAGTTCTTGATTTCGAGGTAGGATTTAAACGTAACGAAAATACTATTGATCTTAATAATGAATCAATTATTACGACAGATTTCCAAAAAAAACTTTGGGAAAATTTATTTGAACCTAATCATATCTCTATCTCTGCTCCAACATCGAGTGGTAAATCATTTATTATCCAAAGTTATATCAAATATAAATTTAATAAATTAGAAAAATTCAATGTATTATATATCATCCCTTCCAAGGCGTTATTAAATCAAGTAAGCGAACAATTTCGAAGAATATTAAGTAAAGATATATTGATTAAAACTGCGTTTATTAATAATCAAGTCAACTACGACAACCCTAAGTATGACAAAGTAATGTATGTACTGACACCAGAAAGATGCTTGAATCTGCTCAATCAAAAGAATGATTCCTTTTCTCCTGACTTTATTTTCATTGATGAAATACAAAACATAGAAGATGAAGAGGGAAGGGGAGTTCTTTTAGAATATGTTTTGGGTGATTTAAGTAAGACGTGGCCGAAAGCAACTATAGTTACAGCAGGACCTAATATTTCGAATAGTGAGGTTTTATTTTCTAATATATTTAATAAAGAGTGTGTAGAAAATGAAACAAGTTTATCACCTGTGTTTCAAATAAAAGCTATTGTTTCTCCTAATTTTGCAGGTAACCACCTTGATTTAAGGGTCGCCTCTTTGCAAAAAACATCTCAAAGATTAAATATTTCGTTGCCAGTTGATTTTAATGTAAAACAGGAAACTGAATCTAATTTAGGTGCTTTGTTGTCTAAAGTTGTAAAAAGGATAGCCGATGGAGAACAAAGTATTATTTATTCTCCAAGGACGGATTTTGCCGAGAAATGGGCATTAGAGCACTTAAATAATTTAGAATCTAAAGCTAGTAATACTCTTAGAGAGTTAATTGAGTATCTAAAAGAAGAGATCCACCCAAAATATTTTTTAGTTAAATGCTTAGAACATCGTGTTGCGTTTCATCATAGTAAATTACCGGAACTTGTTAGAAAGGAAATAGAAAGTTTATTTGATAGTGGAGAGATATCGTATTTGTATTGTACTTCTACGTTGATACAAGGAGTAAATTTACCCGCAAAGAATTTGTTTCTAATTTCACCTAGAAAAAGAAGCGAGAAACTATCTCCATTTGAATTCGGAAATTTAATAGGTAGAGCAGGAAGAATTAAAGACTCATTATATGGCTCGATATATTATGTAGCAAAGGATAATAGTGATGAGGTTTTAGCGGAAAAGTACTTTTCTGAGAATTACCAAAAAGAAGTTGTTCTGGCGACTAGTAAATCATTAAAAAAGGATAACTTTATTGAAACCGAGCTAAAGGATAGAACTCTTGATACTAATAAAAACAAGAGTGGATATACGATTACGTTACTAAAACATAAGTACTTAAGTGGAAAAAATGAGTTGGGTACTTATTTGAATAATAAAAACTTAGATCAGTCGCAAATTGCAATGATAATAGATGAGCTTGAATCACAACTTGTGAACATAGAGCTACCTTTTGAGGTATTAAAATTAAATCCTTCTGTGGACCCCTTGTTGCAAAATAAGTTATATCAAAATATTAAAGAAGAAGGGATTATCAAATGGGTAATTTCTCCTAATCCTAATTTTCACAAAAGAATAAGGAAATTAGATTTGGAAAAATACGAGTTTAATGATCTAAGTTTTTATTGGCAATTTTCTATCTTATGCAAAAAAATTAATGAAATATTTGGAATTACAAAAGAAACGTTCTTTAAACATAATATTTCAAACTTATATATTGGTAATATCTCGCACTTTGGGTTTAGGTGGCTACACAATAGGAGCTATAGGGAAATAATTGAAGAGGATATTAATTACTATGCAAATGTCCGTGAAGAAATAAATGCAGAAAATGAAACCGATATTAACAAGAGAATAAATGATGTAATGAACATTCACTCGAAGGTTATTACATTTACTTTAGTAAAGTACTTTAAGGTTCTAGCCGATATTTTAGCATATTCATTATCTGACGAAGAGAAGGAGAAATATAAATTAATTTTATCCTTACCTGTAATGCTTGAATTAGGCACAATGGAGCCTATAATGATTCAATTAATATCGTCAGGTATTAATAGGAGCGTTGCTTTGAAAATATATAATGAGTTTGAAAAAGAACAAAACTATCTAGAAATGGATGTTATCGAATGGCTTTATAAAAAAGGTACCACCCTTCAATTGAAACCCATTTATATAAAATATTTAAAAGAATTGGGTTATATTCATTGAGTAATATTGAAGAATTATCATGATTGGAGTCATGGTATGAAGAATAAATTGCTATCCAACCAAACATTAATGAACGAATATACCAACCTGGTTATGCAGAGTCTACTTATTTGCAGACGTCATAAGCGTTCTATTGATGAATTTGATATTATTGAGTGGTTAAATAACTTTGAGCCCTCAGATCGTGATGACGCCTTGAGGTTGTTAAGTATGGTTGATTATTGGGATGATTCACAAATAATTGAGGGTTATAACGAACGAATTGGCTATTTACTTGAGATCCTTCCTAAGGATGCGATAGTATACACTCTTCCCATTGGAGACTTTGGCAAGAGTGGCACCTCAATGATCTACTTATTTCGTAAATCGCAAAACTACAGCAAAAACAAGCATATTTTTAAGCTAACAAAGCATGAGAGAAAACTAAAAAAACTTAAGGGGAATGAATACCTATTATTTATTGATGATTATTTCGGCAGTGGTCGGTCTGCTGTAAAATACTACAACCACAGTATTAAAAACATAATTCCAAAAGAAGTGAATCTTCATTCTTTCTGGATGCCACTTGTATCACAAAAACATGCAGAAGAATATCTAACAAAGCATATTCCAAACTCAGAAGTAGTTCCTTGGAAGACTGTGGAAAAGGCGTTTCGGAGAAATCGTTCACCTTTCGGAAGTTACGAGAAAATGAAATCAATCCGAGATATGGTCTATAAATATGGGTCAGTTCTAGAGCCTGAAGCACCACTGGGGTACGAGAATACTCAAGGGTTTACTACCTTTTCGTATGGTTCACCTAATAATTTATTGCCTATTTTCTGGTCTTCAAGGCGTAATTCAAATGGAAGAAGATGGAGGGCGATTTTCCCTAGATTCTCAAAGGATAAAATACAAAGTAGCAAGGAATACCGAAAACAAACTGCCTACTGGTTAGGGCTCGCTAGGTCATTGGATTCAGAGGTAGCTACTCTTTTTGCTACCGGTATTGGGTATGATGAGATTCATGATTTTGAATTTAAGTATATTCAACGAATTGATTTTAGATTATTTGCCTTAATTCGCTTAAAACGGCAAGGTCGTCCGCTAACTGTCATTTATCAAATTTTGGGAATTGTTGAGAGTGACTATAAGGAGATTGTTCAAGAAGGAATCAGAAGGCAACTCCTTGACAGAAATGGAAATTTGTCGCAATATGGTGAAGAATGCTATAAGAACATTTGCAGAAAAATAATTTTGTTTCAAAAAGAAAACGAGATTGAGTCAAATCCTAATTTCGAAAAGATTTATGTACCATTAACATTTCGGGGAATCACATAGTTTGGTTAGCCGTGGCCTTTGTTATGGCGACTAAGTTGAGTCAACTTAGTAATTGTAAAGCAACTTTCATTGCGTCTTCTCTACAACCATTGACAGAAAGTATCTCGAAGAAGTAGGTTGCAGAGAAGGCGCACACCGCAAAGTACGCGGTGCACCATAAAGATTTCATAAGTAAGTAAGATAATGATTGGGTGAGTAACCAGATGAATTGTGAATTCCCACGAAATGATTTTGTCAAAGAAGCTATAAAGCAGGGACACTCTCAAGAATTTATTAATGAATGCCTCCTGTATGCTGATAATCTTACTTACAAAGGATTACCAGTCATTTTTTCAACGAAGCATTTTTGTGAGTTATTGGATATCTCATTTAAACAATTGAATTATATATTGGATAATCGCGAGGATTTTTATGGGACTTTTAATTTAAGGAAAAAAAGGGGAGGTTACAGAAGAATCCAATATCCTCTTCCTATCCTGAAGAACATACAGCGGTGGATACTAGATTATATTCTAACAAGAGTTCCTTTGCATAGTTCTTGTAAAGGGTTTCGGCGCGGTGAGTCAATATTAACAAATGCTACCCCACATTTAACTAAAAAAACAATTTTACATTTAGATATCGAAGATTATTTTGGAAGCATTACGCAAAAGCAAGTTTTCAATGTTTTTAGCAAGTTAGGATATAATAAGAGTCTTGCTCATGATTTATCTAAGTTATGTACAATTCATAAAGTTGAAATAGAAAAAACAATCGAAACAGATTCTTTTCTAGCAACTGAACAAAAAGAATTCCTTGAATCAATAAAACGTTATAGTCAAAAAAAAATAGATTTTATTTTACCTCAAGGTGCACCAACAAGTCCTACTCTTGCAAACCTAGTTTCTGTTAAACTCGATAAAAGATTATTTTCATTAGCAGAAAAGTTAGGGGTAACTTATACTCGGTATGCAGATGATTTAACATTTTCCACAGACACTGAGATTTTGCCAAGACTAGCTATAATAAAGAAAATCTTAAGTGAAGAAGGATTTCAACTGAACAAAAGTAAAACGGCAACTAGAAAACAAGGACAACGACAAATTGTTACGGGGTTACTTGTGTCAGGTGAGAAAGCTAAAGTGCCAAAAAAATATAAACAAGATATATTAAAACATTTGTTTTATGCTGATAAATATGGACCGAAAGACCATTCAATGGAAATTCAAAAAAACCCTGCTACTTTTCAAGAATGGTTACTAGGTAGAATCATGTTTGTAAGATCAATTGAATTGGAAACTGGTAATATGATGTTAGAAAAATATAATCAAATTGAATGGGGATTTAATTTAAAGTAACAACAATAGACATAATTTTCTTAATGTAGGCTTAATACTTCGGCAGGGCGCTGATGTATTAAGCTATTTTTTCTTCTAGAATATTTTAACTAAAATAATGAGCGAATACTGCCACATCAAGTATCTATTTTATGCAAACCACACATGTGGAGAGTGTGGCTCTGTTTGTGAGTAAAGAAACAGACAGCGTAAATAGTTGATTTTATAGAGTTTTTGAGATTGATACAGGACATAGAAACAAAATGTAACAGGTGCATGATGGACGTATTGTTGACCAAATCTGTCATAACAGATCATTTAGGTGCTTACTGTAACATTCTAAGACCCTCCGTTAGAGGTTGAAACTCCGACATAGCTTGACCGATGTAAAGTACACATCATCTTCGTACCTGTTTGTATCTGAGCGGTCAGGCAAGTTTGGGGCAAGAGGAATACAGGTGATGCTTGATAAATACGCTGACTTGGCGAACATGAAGGACATTGCCGCACCGCTTAAGGCATAACTTCTGTAAGAATCTTGCAAATGGTGGGGCTACTATAGAAGGCATCAGGAGATTGGCACGACATGAAAGCATCCAGACCACAGCAATTTACATTGACCCATCCCATGCTGAACAATTGCAAGCATTAAACAACATGTAAGAGCCAACCTGCTACCATTAGTACATTAAGGGTGGCTTGGTTCTTGTTTATAGCCGCCCTTGGAAATCCTTTAGAACGTCTAAGTATAGAGGGGGGACCGAATGATTTGTTTTTTGTTGCATTGGTGAAGTTTACCCTCGTTTTTCCTACAGCAAATTTTTGTGAAATATTAGTGTACGTACAGCGATAGGCTTTAACGGTGAAAATAGGTCATAGGCTCGCCAAAATGTTGACCACTTTGCTCAAAACCTAAAGTTACCCACAAGGAAGACTGAACACACATCATCATTTTCACACCTATTAGTAAATGTTTTTGACGAGCATTGGTGCAGGAAATAAAAAGTTACTTTGTGTGAGCATCGTAGGTGGTCAACTCGAAGATGAGCGGTCGCCCCAAAAATGATCAACTTATTGATTAGCATTTACATACCAGCGTAGCTGACATCACCCGCAAAGTATGTCAAGATTTTAATCATTGTGAGTTACAGAAAAATCCTCCCATTCTAGCAAAACTGTCCATTCTTGCCTACTCAATTCTGAGAATAGATAAAGCTTACCTTATAATTTTCAGATTTAGTTGGCCTCTAATACGCGAATACATACACTTTCAAAGAACAAATTTCTCATCTCATCCTCTTTGATCTCTGGATCTAATTCTTTAAACCAATCTTTCTCTAAGTCCTCCTCTGTAAGTACATTAGGTCTCCAAAAAAGTAATCCTAACTCTGGAAAATCATAAGTCCAGCCTAACTCACGGTCATCCCGATCATATTTTGATATCTTGTCAATTTTCTCCACAAGGTCTACCACTTTTGTCTTGAATACATCAATATTTATAACTACGCATTCAAAAACTTTTTGTAAATTCGATGAAATTTCAATAAAGTTTACCTTCTCATATGAATCATACTTAACACGGATAGAATTTTTGAAGAAATTAGTAGTTAAATTATCTTTATTGTATTTTCTCTTGTACTCTTGGATGCATTCTTCTACTTCCTCTTTATCCATACCAAATTTTATAGTGCCAATTCCAATGCCAGGTTCAATGATTAACTTATCCATTGTTATCCCTCCTACTTGAACACTAATTCATTTAAATGTTTATTATACTAAGAAAATGCAAAGAGCCACACCATCCCATAAATAGAATTTATTCTGGAAAGTGTGACCCTTGTTTTTAATCAACGAGAAGCTTTGATGGTTGCCTAAACTTCAATTCCGAAATAATCATGATATTGTGCTAATGCTTCGATAATAGCGTCATAGTATTTTCTTTGTAAATTTCTATATCGCCCTTCGGAATCTTCAGCATCTTTCAGTGCGTCAACTTCAAATTGCAATAGTTCTTCGTATTGTTCATTTTGTAAGTAATTGAGTTCTTTATCTCGGAAACTCTTATTGCCACCATAATTCGGTGTATTGTAATGATCTTCTGCCATCATCCTAATGCAAGGTGCATTACCTGAATTAAATCCTGCATCATCCAATGCTTTTGCTGAAACAAGATGATGTCTTTGACCACCTTTTGGTTTTAAATTTTTATAAGTATCTACTTCAAAATTATATCTTTGGTGGGCTTCGTCCCTATCACCTTTATTATCGAATCTCTGGGTAACATTATTTTCAGTAACTCGCAGATCATATTCAAAGTAATCCGAAACGGCTTCCTTACTTATTTTCCACGAAAAAAAGTTACCACTTCTAACCGATGATCTATCAACGGACTTAGTTTGCCCAATTCTCCAATCACTACCACTCAAGTTAAACTGAGTTACGAGACCAGTTATTCTTTG
This sequence comes from Brevibacillus sp. AG162, assembly GCF_006715575.1. Taxonomy (NCBI): domain Bacteria; kingdom Bacillati; phylum Bacillota; class Bacilli; order Caryophanales; family Paenibacillaceae; genus Brevibacillus; species Brevibacillus sp. AG162. The sequence goes on along the minus strand of NZ_VFNO01000006.1, from coordinate 113,784 downwards.
AATTGGACGAACGCCTGTTTGTAGATGAACCAAATCTAATTCTACCCAAGTATCATCAACATCAAGCCTAATTGCAATAATACCATCAATACCATTTGTAGTTAAATTTCTTTGAATCATCACTTTTTGATTTGACGCTTGACGTTCTTCCCGTTCAGGTTTTTCTAATCCATACTTTTCTACTAATTTACGCTCTGTTTCCTCGTCAACCCCATGCTTTGAAAGTGTTTTTTCAAAACTATTCGAGTTTGATTGCTTTGACAGGTCCGCTATTTCATCTTCAAAATTATTTTCTTTAATGAACTCCAGAACATCATCATAAACCTCAATATCTTTCAAATAAATAGTTTCTAAAGTGTACTCGTCTTTTTCCTCGGAATTCAAACCGTTTGCATGTGAGCTACTCGTAAATGAATTTGAAAATAATAAAATAAACAGAAGCAAGAACGATATTATTCTCTTAACATTCATCTAATAGGTTCCCTCCTTGAAATGATTGAATTACTTTAATTCCACGACTTCATCATGCAAAAATTTATTCTCTAAAATTAATTATCCGAGTTCTTCGAGCAAATGCTCCGCTATGTTTTTTAGGTTTATTTCGTAAGAATCTCCTTCTTCCGAATCTGAACATCTCGTGATAGAGTTAGAAAGAGGAGTTTAAAGCAGCTCCTATAAAAGGGCGTTCCTGTTGCCGGGAAGCAAAGGAGGAACGTCCTTTCTTGTTGATCCGCTTTCTCAAAACAAGTCCATTCACTTTTACAACTTGCCTCCTTTCTGATTAGTAAGATTTCTTCGTTGGCACTCTAAGATGTACTCATCCAGTTCTTGACTTATCTTCAACACATCGGAGTCTGTCAGTTTGCCCTGTTGTTTGAAGACTTCTTTAAGCTGATATTGTAGATTCTTGATGATTTGTGTAAGGTCTTCGTTGCTTACTTCTTGCCATTCACCCATTGTTATCTGCCCCCCATAGTCTCACCCCCTCTTTTTTCACTATAGCACGTATATCAAAAAGAACATGGAAAAAATTACCTTGATTCATTTGACATCATTCGATAATTTTCGCAAATTTCGGTCGAAATATGTCTGTTTGTTTTTGTTGAATTAACAAACATCAACTTGCTATAATCCTACTCGATTGTATTGTAAAAAAAAGGAAGTTTGTGTTGCGGGGGGATATAGTGCAAAAGAAAACAATTGGGGACATGTTGTCTGAGAGCCGAAGAAATAATGGCTTGTCTTTTGCTGAGTTAGAAGATAGAACTGGTGTAAGTAGGGGCGTACTACAAAAGATTGAGAGCGGAGAGACAAAACGCCCTGAATTTAAAACAGTGAAGTCGATAGCCGCTATATTTCCGTACCCGTATGAAGAAATTATTGAAGGATACCTTGAGGATGAGAATAGGAGTGAGACGTTATTTGAAATTCTTCAAGAGGTCATTCAGTGTGAATATTCTTCATTAGTGGAAAGAGTATCATTGAAAATTCTCCAATCGCCGAATGAAAAGATTGAGAAGGCATTAGAGCGACTGTATAACTTCTCTGATTCGACTGCTGTAATAGTAATAAAAAACGAAATACGCTTAGCTCTCTATCAGGTCATCGCAAATTATGCACGACAGTGCGGAGAGCCGAAATACATTGCAAAAGCTTTATTTAAGAAATATCTAATTGAACGAAATGATCTCAAAAAACTAAAGGAAACCTTTTGCAATGGGGAGGAAATTTTACACTATGTTGACTTCCTATCCCATGATGAAAAGATTACATTTTATTATAGAATGGCGCTTCATGCTCATAACATTGAAGACTATAACAAATGTATTGAACTGGGGAAAAAAGGTCATCTCGAAGATAAGACAAGTAATACGTTAAAAGAACAGGTTGCATTAGCTATATGCAACTCATACCTATTCTTAGGAAAATATAGTAACTTGGAAGAACACTTGAATATTTATGAAGAATTGAAGTACACGCAGATTATTAAGCGGTTGAAGCTTTACCGCGCCATTATTCTATCTCGGACAGGGAAATATAGCGTTGCTATTCCTATGTTGTATCAGTGTGTAGAAGAAGTAACTGATAGTAATCGTTTACATCGAGTAAATATGCTTTTGGAAGCTTTATTTAAAGTCAATGATCTTAATTCAATTAGCAGTATTCTGGGGTCAGAAGAGAGTAAAATATTACTTCAGTACACCGATCCATATCAATATTCCGAACTAGGAAGGTACTACAAATACAAAGGCAGATTTTTGGTTAAGAGGGGTTGTTTTGATGAAGGAATGGAGGCTTATCTAAATAGTATATTACATTACGCTAAGATAAGTGATTATAAAAGTATTTTGCAATGTTACAATGAGATACATTCTCATCATTACACACATGAAAAAATGATAAAATTGGAACTTATAGGAAATCTGAAAGAGGTATATAATAAAGTATATAAGGAAAGCGAAGCGAGGGATGAATGATGAAAAAGTTGTTAATGAATATTGTAACGTGTTCTGTTATAATCTCGTTTTCTGTCTTGACAGTAACTACTCCTAATGTTAGGAATGAAATTGAACATGGAACTAACGTTTCTCCAATAAAAACTATAAAGTTATATTCGGATAATCCCGGACATTAATAAACGAAATCCAAAGGGGAAAGTGATGAACAGGCTTCTCTTGCATATATTTATGACGGTGTTCTTAGTTGCTGTGCCTCTAACTATTCAAGCAAATGAGGTACAAAACATTCCAAACCATTCTCAAGTAGTTTCCTATGGCACTGACCCAGGGTGGTAAATAAGATGCTTTGTTCTTGTGTAACAAAAGTACTTTAACAACTACTGCCAAGGTGCTTTTATTCATCTTCTCGGCACAAATATCCACAATACCTACTGAGACGAAAAGGATGCATCTGTCGAGAGCTAATCTAGGATATTACTTAGCGAATACTGCCACATCGGAAGCTTGTCTATTTTACGCAAACCACACATGTAGAGTGTACAGTGTTACTTAAATTAAAAGGGGCTTCCGATTAAGCCCCTTGCAATAGTTCGGTCATTTCCTGAGGGTGAGCAATATTGTAATGAATCTTGATAGAGCCATCTTGATGGACTTCTATCTTTTCAATTACCTGATGGAGCAATTGTTTTAGAACTTGTTCATCATCAATGTCAAGCTGTGCAAACAACGCAATTTTCTTTTGAAAGGCACGGAATTGTTCTTCCGTGTCTTTTTGCGTTTCGAGAATGGTTTCTAATTCCGCTTTGCGTTTGGCAAGGACATGTTGTTCTTCCTGATTGCGTTGATTTTGGGCATTAAACTGCTCAAGGGTAAGAGCCTGATTTGAGAAGAGGGTTATTAGTCCCTAAATATTCTTATTCAGCTTGTTCAACTCTTTTATTAGTGCGGATTGTTTTAGACCGACATTCCCTTTTACAGCATCGAATAGCCTGTCCAATCTGACGTTACTGCCAATCAAAGGTTCACTTTACCGTGAACCCTCGTTTGCTCCGTACCAAATTATTTAAGAATCTGTTGTACGCACAAGGTCCTTTCTTAAAGTTACGGGCAGGATAGTTCAAAAGTTTTCAAGAATACCCTACATGTGGGATTATTTACGAAGTTCGTGAATAAGACGTTATGCGCCATTACCGGTAAATAGTAAAGATAATATTTAAGGAGATAATATATGAAAGGCAAGATACTCTTATTATTTTTTATTACGATAATGTTTTCATCTTGTCAAAATATTAGTCAATCGACTACTTTGAACAGCGAAACTAAATCAAAAATGAATTCTGAACTGCCTCCTGATGTAGTGAGTACAGGTAATGGAACAGAATCGAAAGAAATAACTGAAGGTCGATCAGATCCTTCTAACAATGAAGTGTTATCCATGAACATTGGGAACTATGATTTGACTGGAGAATTTTATGATGAAATGCTTCGAAATCCTATCGATCATGATTATGAAGTGGAATTTAATGAATTTCAAAATTCCAAAGAGATTATTACAACATTGGGATGGGGGGCTTTGGAAAGCAAATATACAGAGATTTGGGATAAAGAGTTGAATCAAATATATAAAAAGCTTCTTTCTAAGTTGGATAGAGAACCAAGAGAAGCACTAATTGAATCGCAGAAAGAATGGTTACAGTATCACTTAAGGGAAACAAAATTTGTAGAGAAGACATTTATTAATAATGGTTACCTTGGATCACAAGGATCGGTAAGCCTAGGCACGGTTATACGGGAGAGAATTAGGGAAAGAACAATGCAATTATTTGAATATCGATATTTGCTAGATGGTGAAGTTGAGTTTTTATACCAAAGTAAAAAATAGAGTTGGAATCTTGATCAAAGGTTTTCAGGTGATGCTTAGAAGACAGTAACGGGCATAAACTGTATTCACGCTGCGGGGTTACCACCCCTTGGTTGTCAGATGTATAATCTAGGAAGAATCTCAGACAACAAACGGCCCAGCCTAAGATAAGAGCTATCTAGGGCTGGGCGTTTTCTTGAATACAAGAACGTTGGATTGAAATTTCCGCAATTCCTAGCTAATTCAACATGTAATCTTGTGATGAAAAGTTAAATTGTACAACGTACACAAAATATTCCGCACATAAGCGGGAGGTTATCCATTAAGTATAACGATTATATTGTTGCGGCATCCTACTTGGCACTACGATTTTGGGGTGTAAAGTAACAGAAAAGTAACATTAATCTGAACGAAGCCTTACTCTTCTAATAGTTTAAGGTTGTGTTCAGATTTTCCATTACAAAGATACTAGGGGGATAATATGAAAAATTTAATTATTGAGGAAGGATACTCAATAGATGTAATTAAGCTTGGAATGACTAAAGAAGATGTCGAGAGATATGTTCAGTTGAGTAAAAATGATTCTATTGAAGGGCATTTTTATGAAGATGTTCAATGCGAATATGATGCAGATGGAAAAGTGTCCCACATTCATATCTCTAATTTATTGAAAGACTATTACTATTGTTTGTTTAGAGGGATTGATGTGTTTAATACGAAAGCAAGCAAGCTCGTAGAAATACTAGATAAGATTTCACAGTTCGATAGAAATGAAGATGCTTCTTTAGGCTACTCATATACATTTCCGCAATTGGGATTGTCCCTTTGGAGAGGAAACGTACTTAATGATGAGGATTTAGAAGCAGATTGGTTTAAAGAACTTAAACCAAGTATACAAGAGGATGAGATGAAGAATTTGTATTTTGAAACTGTAAGTATTTATTCGATTTCTAATTCTCCAAAAGAGTGAACTTGCTAACTGGCAACCATTACTCCCGTTTGTATTACTATCTTTGTGTAGGTCGCCCTATTCAGAAGGCAGGGGCTTATTAGTATAGTTCATTGTCGCTCTTGAATCTAGATGGGAGTTTATGTGAAAGTAGGGGGCAGATTCAATCTGTTTAGAGTAAGCTTGAATGAGTGCTTCCACATCTTCCTTACAACTAGACAACTAGACAACTAGAGAAGTCCCTGAAACGTTGATGTATCAAGAGTTTCGATATTAAAAATGGGGTGTCTCTCAGTCGAAAAAATCGACTTTTGAAACAGCCCCTTCTTTATTTCCACTTACCAAGTCCAAAACTCTGTTCCTTGTGCAATTATTAATCTTTCTAACCAAGTTTCAAAAGTCATATTTAAGTAATAACCTTCTGAGGTTGAAACATCATCATGATTAAAACACACTAAATAGTTGTTCTGATCGGACGCAACTCGATTAGAGTCAATAAAAATGTAATCGCCATTGTTGATCGAGATAGGATACCAATGTTTAGGCATATAATCTAGGTGACTATTCTTAATTTCGTCCAGACTTAGTAACTCATATCCTCCACCATATCTTACACTTTCGAACAGCCATGCTCCATTGTGGATTAGGAGAAAATTCTTATAGTCAGTTGGTAAGTGCCAATGAGTGCTCCTTAAAAACTCCTCAATTTCTTCCACATTAGCAGGAGGGTTAAATGTAAACTGGGCTGTATCAACTTTTCCATTCCTATTTTGCACTAATAATCGATTACTATTATCGAGTCTTTTTTAACCCTTCCAATACCAATTCAGATAAATTGTTCTTCAAGGAGAATCACCTACTTTTCTTTAATAGTTATAATAGCACTGTGGGTAATTTTGGTAAATATGGAGGGTTCCCGAGAGGAAAAAGGAAATGGCTTTGATGGTATTATTGTTGTCTATGACTTTGCATGTCAATTGGCTACCTACAGACGTGACTAACAATAATACGGCACATATATTACATATATTTAAAGTAAAGCAGAACGTTGCTGACCCCGGACATTAATTAGGTGCCATATTCCTATAGAAAAGTGACCACTCCTTTTGTACCTTGATTAAAATAATCAGGGTGTTTTTTATTTTGATCTTGTGTGAGTCCTATTAAGGCAAGCACTGTGAAGAGCATCCGGTAACCGCTGTTCATTTGAATGAGGAATAAGAAAAAGAAAAACGGCTGAAAGCCTCTATAAAAAGGGTTTCAGCCGTTTCTTTTCACAACTACTTAAACGTAATACCACCTGTTGGGTTTAATGTCGTTCCTCCAATTTCCACTTTAATTTCACTAGATAATGGAACATTGTATTCATCAATAACGGTTCTCCACCACTCCCAAGCAAGGCCGGTACATTCTTTCGCAAAAATCCTTATATTTTTTGCATTAGGTGGCAGAGGAATGACTGTAGTGAAAGGAGCGGTTCTGTCTTGGTTGCTTCCTTCCCACGTTTTATGTGTGAGGACTTCTTCACCGTTTTCATCATAGGAAACTTCATCCCAGGATACATCAAATTGAGCAACATACCAGCCATAATGACCGAGCGATATTTTCCCTTTCGAATATTCTGTAGCGGTAGTTTCAATATAATCTGTATTGTTATGAACGGCAGCAATGGCATTATCTTTTAAGAAAACACTTGTATAGGAAATGGGATACGCTGGGTTCTTTAGGCTAAATTCCGCATTATCTTTAATGATATTCCGGATTTCACTAAAATCTTTTGTAACGACCTTGTTATGCTCTTGTGAATCTCCGCCTAATACTACAGCTGTAAAGGAACTGTCTTCAAAAATATCCTTGTACTCGGCATTCGTTTCGACATTGGCAGTGTTCTGAAGCAAGGCTTTAAATGCTGCTTTTACGTCTTTGCTCTTAGAGGTTGTTTCTAATTTCACATAAATGGTTCTACCATAAGCTACATTGGATACCATAACAGGTGGGGATTGATCACTGACCCCTTTACGTTTTAAATCCTTAAAAGTAACACGATCATCAAAAAGATCGGATGGATCGTTAGGCAGTTCCGCACTTACCGTATAAAAGATTTGCTTATATGCTGCCACCATCACTTTTTTCTCTCCACTAGCAATCGCATGAAAGTCAATTCCTAATGTAGAATCAAGATACTTCGCGTTAACATTCAGAGCACTTCCAATTTGAGATTTGCTATAAACCATTGATTCTGCATACTGCAATCGCGCAGGTAAAGTATGTGTTTCTGAATACTGATCGCTCCATTTAGATACAAGCTCATCTACTGCTCCAGACACATTCCCGTATGTTGGATTATCCACTGTAATTGAATTTTCATTTTTCAAACCAGGTAAGTCAATACTAATCGTCAAAGGTTTTCTTGGTACCAGTAACAAACTAGGCTTATTTTCTGCGAAAGCTTGATTGGCAAGTTGTAATGCTCCTGGGTAAGTGCGACTAGCCATAGAATCAATAATGGATATATCTACGGGAGAAGTGGAAAGTGACTTTTTTTTGCGTTCTACGACGATAAACTTACCATTTGGATTGATTCCTTCTTTTGGAACAAAACTATCTATCTCATCACCACTTACTGCTAAAATATCGTCATTATCATAGTCTAAGTTTGCTATACCGGTATTAATGTCATCGGCGTTGCTTGTTTCACTGACGAAACTAGAATCAGCTGTTTCGGCAAAAGAGATAACTGGATAATTTACAGTAGCGAAAATAACAGAGAAACTAGCGATTACTTTTAAAATCCTAGTATGATTACGAAGCCTCATAAGATATTCCCCTTTGAGATGTGAGCATAACGTCAATCATTATACTCCCATTAAATATATTTTTTGGAATACTAACTATATCGGTAGTTCCCGAAATAATCTTTAGATTGACCAGAAAAGGATATGGTGGGGCATATCTTACAGCTTGTTCATACTGTAAAGATATATTTAATATTCTGCTTCGCATTCATATTGTTTATTAACAAACTAGTTACTTTGATAATCAAAAAGAATAATGCCCTACCAGATAAATGATAGGGCAGAAAGCTGACTTATATTGAAAAGTCTTACTTCGAAATTTTTGATAATGGTACAGGTTTGAACGGAGTGATTGCTGAGATTGCTGCTTTGAAAAAAAGACTGTGTTTAGAGTGTGATTCATCATGATGGTGTACTGATCAGAAGAGAGAATTGTGCCTTTTACATGAACTCCATTTTTTATAACGCAACCGATGCGAATTGCATTTCTTCAACCAAGGTCATATTGGATTCTCTGGGCAGCACCAACCGTCATCGCTTTCTTATCTTTTTTTTCTACGAACAACGGGGCGTACAATCCTTTTCGTTAACACACCCTGAGCATCGCGTACAGCTCTGGCGAAAACCAATGGTCTCTCAATCTTTTCATAGTGGATATACCACAGATTTGGATTGGTAAACAGCCAGTGGTTATGCAAAGCAGTAACCTTTATGCCATGACTTCGGAGACGCGAGATAAATGGGTTAATCTCACGTGTAAGGATAACTGTTTCTCCCAGACAAAGTGCAGTGCCATTCTCCCTAATGCTCTCAAAAGAGTGGAATTGGGGGATGGTCAACGCAGAGTTCGACCGTCTTCCTAGGATGGTAGCTCTAATATTGGTCCTTAGGGTCTGGGCAGTACAAACACCATTAACGACTGTCGCCTCTGCATTCAGAATTTCAGCAAATCTACGGCATAGTGGGCTAATTGCCAAGTTGCATACCTCCATATTCTCATGATCATGATTAACATATGAGGGATGAAAGCGAATGGTACAGGCATTCAGCGTGCGTAAAATACCTATTTTTAGAAGATTGGGTATGTCATGTAGTATTTCGAGAGTAAAGGTAAACAAATGGCTCATATGGTGTGGTTGGTTCACGAAAGCAATGATGAAAAGAGGCTGATGTAGCATCAGCCTCTAAGCAAAGATTTAGCAGACTTTCATTCTTCCTACCTATTAACTGACTTGTGGACAATTAGGGACGCCGATCAGTTTGAGCAGGTTATAAACTTCGCTCGAAATAGGGACAGTAACTTCGATCCCATTGAGCTTAACAACAGAAAAGAAACTTCCGTCAGATTCAAATACACAAACAACTAATGTTACCATTTATCCTCTTCCTTTCTCCATAAAGCAGGGAGATATTAGTTTTGTCCTCCCTGATAGTAAGTTATGGAGTTGGGAAGGTAAGTGACAGTGCTTGTATCACGTATTGGTAATTTTTGGGTATTTATCGTAAAAACAAATGTATGTAAAGATCGCGACAGTAGTCATCAGAGGAAGTGTGAACTATGTTTCTCTGAAAGATATGATGGGATAGCAACACGGAAGAGCTTGGTTATTGTTGATACGTAAAGATATAATCGATATACTCTTTTGCGCTGCGATTGATTTCCTCATCGCTCGCTTGAAATGAAGCTCCGAAGACAGCAAAATAGGGTAATGCCACAGCGCCCACATGTACTGTACTGGCTTTGAAAGGCGTAATCACTTCATCCAGGGTAAAAGAAACAGAGCCCTCTGGCGAATAATTTTCTTTTTTATCGCCGATGGACATGGCAAGTCCTACCTTTTTGCCTTTAAGCTTGTCACCAGTTGATCCATAAGCCCACCCGTAAGCAAAAACATCGTCAAACCACTTTTTCAATAAAGGCGGATAACTGTACCAATACAAGGGGAATTGCAAGATAACATGGTTGTATGCCTCTAATAGACGTTGCTCTTTAGGAACCTCGATGTTCCAGTCAGGGTACTCTTTGTAAATCTCATGAATGGCAATATCGTTTGGGTATTGCAGCAGCTCTTCTTTCCAGCGCTGGTTCACCCTTGAAGCCGCAATGTTCGGGTGTGCCAAAATCACCAATGTTTTCATTATAAAAACTCCCTTCTCAGTCCAACATCCCCAAAGTGCCTTGCCTCTTTTTTGAATATCATCATTATCTTGCAGGCATAAAAAAAAGAAAATACACACAATAAAGTAAGATGGTTACCTCAAGGTGTGTACTGGACTCCCAAAAATAAATATGCAACAATCAATTTTTATACTGATGTTACAAGATCAGCATGAACGAGGTGTTCATCTATGAAACAATATAATCTAGGCATAGAGGCGACACTTGAAATCATCGGCGGAAAGTGGAAAGCTCTGATCATATGCTTGTTAATGTCCGGTGGAAAGAGAACAAGCGAATTACAGCGCAATATTCACGGCATTTCGCAAAAGGTTCTGATCCAGCAGCTGCGCGAACTTGAGAAGGATGGACTTGTAAAAAGATATGTGTACCAGCAAATGCCGCCAAAAGTCGAATATAGTCTCACGGAATATGGAGTGACAGCGAATAAGATCGTTGATGTTATGTGTTCTTGGGGGAAAGAAAATATTAAAATAAGACAACAGCAAGGAGAAGATATCATCTTGCTGGAGGATAAGTCACCGGAGGACTTTGGAGATTTCGGAGCGTAACGTTGATTTGATCAGACTTACAAAAATACAAGGGGCTAATGTTCAAGCCCCTTGTCGTAACTCACCCATAGTGAAATGTCTGGGCTGTTTTCGTCCATGAAGTTAAAAAGTATTATATACATTTTCACATTCTTTCGCGGTCGGCTCATAAAAACAATGAAGCTTGTATCGTCCTACGTGCGGCTGATTATACCAGGTCGGTGGACAAGGCAGGGGATTTTGCGCCGTTCCCGGACGAAAATACCAGAGGGCGAATTTGCCCGGCCAATGCCGCTCCCCATTCACAACCCGTCGCGCCAGACGGCGTTCTTTCTCTCTAGCCCTTTGGTAGTATATACCATGAAGCAGAGCTTCAAACGCATGCGGCTGGTTGATCATTTGGGGAATTGTCCGTATTCCTTTAAAATCGGAGCAATTCGCTCTGATCCGGTTAATTCCAACGTTTCCCACAAGGAGCATACCCATTTCGCCTTCACCCACAGCTTCGGCACGAAGCAACCTTGCCAACATGTCGATATCATTCTTCCTGGCTTTTACGACTGCCATCGACTCACCTCTTTAGATTGTTCTAGGCACATCATATTGTAGATGAAGAGGATATGTTACGCTTCAAATCACTCAATAGAGCAAACACCAATCCGTGGATGTGGAAAGCGTTGCATAGAAAAAGCCGCCCCCTCGCAGAACGCGAAAGAGCGGCTACCAACCTAAGAACGAGCTTTAAAAATCCCAAACGGACGACCGACAGGAAGGAATACTTTGCCGAAGTGATTATTGAGCACCGCTGCCCCTGCACCGTAGAAGGAAAGAAGAGCGATTCCCATCTCAGCATAAGCAGCCATTGGTTTGAATACGCCAGAAGCAATGCCAAAAGCATCAAAAGTCAGTCCCACGAACAAGACGTCGATCAGTACGAAGATAAAGAACAATACTTTATGAGTCTCCATCGATCCAATCGTCATCAGAATGGAGAAGATGAGATAGCCAGCGAAGGCAAAGCCGAGCTGCGCGCCGTCAGCGTTAGCTGCGAGTGTCTCACCGAATACACCGAGCTTCACAAGCCAGCTGCTTGCCGTCGCGAACCAGAAGAACGCATACGCCCCAAAAGCGGTCGTCCCGAATGTGTTGTTGTGCTTCGCATCGAGGATAGATGCGTAGAGTTGGGCAAAAGCACCAAGGAAGATGGCCCAGGGAATCACGAGTCCGAGACCTTCTGTCAGTCCAAGCTTTTGCGAAGAAGCTACGAACGTAACGATAGCCAGTCCGAATAAACCGATCGCGCTAGGATCGGCTGTGACGATTTTGACGTTGGTATGTTGTTGACTATTCATGATGGTAGTAAAAGCCTCCAATGAGATCAGGATAAACCTGTAAAAGAATAGGCATTCTGCGGATAGCAGGACAGCACTGATATATTCTAATCGAAAATATACTCAACGTATAGATGGAAAATCATGTTTCAGGAATAGATCAACAAGTCATACCGAAACGCGAAAGTAAGAGGACTGTCTTAAGCAGAAATTGATCTTCTACCTAAGACAGTCCTCCTTGTTTGCTTGCTTCAATGTCATCCGTCCTTATTTCCAAAGGAGCTATACGGCGTCAAGCGCAGGAGATCTTCCTGTCTTTTTGGCAATTTCGATAGCGGGATTCGGTATGCCATTTCGATTATTTTGCTTGCGACCTCAGCGCCGTTGGTAGGGATAAGGCTAAATCTTTTTTGAATGACCTCTTTGTTTGCTAAAGCATACTCGATCTTTGGTACAATCTCTTCCGGTTCCTGGATCGATATCCTATCACTATTGGCTATTTCTCGCAGCATATCTATTTTTTGCTCGCGTTCCGCATCATCTGGCGGAAGGAAAAGCAATGGGGTTCCAGTGGAGATGCAATCTCCTAAAATGCCCATGCCCGGTTTGCTAATGACCAGACTGGCCGCCTTTACAAGATTTTTGCCATTCGGGATAAGAGGGGCTTTGATGATCCTTTCATCGAATTGGTAATCTTCATCTGCCAATTGTCCTGCCACAACAAATCGATAGCGGCCGGCAAGCGAGTTTATTTGATCATACCACTTCACGATCTGTTCATAACGGTTAGCGAGTCCGCCACCCATGTGAACCAGAATAAACGACTCGTTCTGCTGAAGGCCTAACATGCGTCGTACTTCTTCCGGTGACTGGCTGATTTCCCTGGTGATTAAAGGAATAGGGATATAGATGCAGTTCATTTGCGGTTGGGTCTGCTTAGGCGGTATAAGATTCATATGCAGAAAGATATCGGATTGATTGGCGATTTCTACAATGCGATTTTTGTATTCCTGCATCGGAGCTGAATCATTTTTTTCGATGATAAAGTCACTGTGATAGAGGGTCACGACCTTTGTGTTTCCACCGACTTTCCCCTCACTGCGAAATCGAGGCACATCGGAACGCCAATCATTTATTAATAGTGTGGTTTGTTTACCATCTTCAAATTTCTTGGATTTAAAGGCTTTCAATTGGACGTCATTGTGCAGGTTTTTCGATAAATAGCCATGTGTTTCCCGAAAGGCAAACACGTGAATGGGAAGATGGTGTTGCTGCAATTTTTCGGTTATGCTAATGCATCTACCGAGATGGCCCATACCTCTGCCAACCACAAAGGAGATCATATTTCATCACCCTTTTAAATAGGTACTTTCTTGTTCCCTGTCTGGAGCTTGGACAAGTTACCCCCATACCGCGACTGATGGGATAAGGTCATTGCCGAATTCGAGTCGTTCTCTCAGCTTATATATTTTATGGGGATGGATGGAACATGCTCTAGTCGTATAACGGTTTTCTTCACGATCACAGAAAAAAGCGGCATTAGCGGAAGTCTGCAGCTGTGATTTGTGCTCCCATCTAGAAATAATTGGGTATTTTCATCACACAAACCAGCGCTGTCCATGAATAGTGTGTATATATAGCTCAATAAGGATATGGGGTGGGAGAATAGTGGGCACGATTCATATTGTAACAGCCGTTAATGATGGTTTTGCTATACATCTCGCAGTCATGTTATATTCCCTTTTTGAAAATAAGGTTTCGAAAAACCCAGTCATCGTTCACGTTATTGACAGTCAAGTCTCAGGGAAAAATAAATCCATCTTAACGAAAACTGTGAAACGATTCCATGCTCAAATCAAATATGTAACTATTGATCCGACCCTATATGATGGATTCCTTGTTCGTGATCATCTTACGCAGGAAACCTATCATCGAATTTCTATTCCAGACCTGTTGGACAAAGAAGTGGAAAAAGTGATTTATTTGGACAGTGATATCGTGATTAAAAAGGACATCACTCCATTATGGAACACAAAAGTTGATGAATATTTCCTTGCAGCGGTGATGGATTCATGGCAAGGGGTAAACAAGTTAAGACATGCAGACCTAGCTATTCCGGATGACTGTGATTACTTTAATGCAGGAGTATTAGTCATGAATTTGAAAAAATGGAGAGAGCATAACATCACAAAAAAGATTATGGATTACATGAAAAAGAACCAAAGTATTATTCGTTATCCCAGTCAAGATCCGATGAATGCGATTCTTCATGATAATTGGCTTCAGCTTGACACAAAGTGGAATTATCAGTCCAAACATCTTTATAAAAGCAACCTGCGAATAGATCCGGCCATAATTCACTACACAGGGGAAGATAGTAAACCGTGGTTGAGTAAAAAGCACCCGCTTCGAGAGGAATATTTTAAATACCTCAAGAAAGTAAAGAAGTTAAACGACTTGTAGGTATTGGGCTTTTGGGGCTTCCTAATTAAATAATATGGATGGAAATCCCTTCACATGGAGAAATGATGGCTGGAGGGATTTTTGTGTTTTCTTCCAACATAATAAACATCTTCATATAAAATATTGAACAAATTATGAAATATTTGGATTTTGACCATTTTCACCACCCATCTAGCCTATAATGAGATGGAAACATTTTCTAATTAGGTATTCTTTTGGAGGTGGAGTGAGTGGCACGCGTACTGTATGTTACGATTCCAGCAGAAGGTCACGTCAATCCTACATTGGGATTGGTGAAGCAGCTAGTCGGCAACGGAGAAGAAGTCGTCTATATGTGCTCAGAAGAATATCGGGATAGGCTTGCCCAGACTGGGGCACAATTCCGCGCTTATCAATTGGATGAACAAGTCTTTCGCGACCTAGGCTTTAACCCAACAGAATTCAAACACCCTCTTCATTTCACTGATTTTATGCTCCGAGGCATTATTGAACCCCGCATTCCCGAGATTCTCCGGCAGATACAAAACGAATCATTTGATTACCTGATTTTTGACTCCTTGTTTGGGTGGGGAGGGGCGATTTTAGGGGAGAAGTTAGGAATCCCGACGATCTGCTCCGTAACCAACCTGGCATTTGCTGAACCACTCAGCAAGATTGTCGAAGTGTTTGATGCAAGCGATGCTGTAGATGTGGATGCACTTTATGAACGAGTGACGCAGACTGCACAGAGCATCGCTCGTGTATGCAACGTAGCCGTACCTGCCATTGAAGATATTACCCGCCAGTATGGGGACATGAAGATTGTCTTTACCAGTCGTGAATTCCAGCCAGATGCTGACAAGCTGGACGGTAGTTATATATTTACAGGACCTTCGATTACATCGCGTCCTGATGCTCCTTCTTTTCCGTTTGAAAAGCTCCGCTCGCCACACGATAAGGTCGTATACATTTCCATGGGCAGTATTTTGACCAAAGATGTGGAGCTTTACAAACTGTGCTTTGAGGCCTTTCAAGATATCCCGGCTCAATTTGTACTGTCTTGCGGAAAAGACACGGAGCTGGAGTCGCTGGGTGATAATATTCCGCCAAACTTCATTGTTGAGCCGTACGTTCCGCAACTGGAAGTGCTCCAGCAAGCCGATGCTTTTATTACACATGCGGGCATGAACAGTACGAGTGAGGCTCTCTATTTTCATGTGCCACTCGTCATGATTCCATTAAGCTCCGATCAGCCGATTGTGGCGAAGCGGGTGGAGGAGTTAGGAGCGGGTATTATGTTAGATAGAGGGCAGCTTACACCGACAGCTTTGAAGGATGCTTTGCTGAAAGTGTTGAACGAATCCACCTATAAAGAGCGTGCGATACAGGTAGGGGACTCCTTGCGTAATGCTGGCGGATACCAAGAAGCAGCAAGACGTATCATGTCTTTGTATTCCGTGCTGAATTAAAAATGAAAAGCTTCTTGCCTCATCATCATGAGCGGCAAGAAGCTTTTTTGACTATAGTTTCTTCCAAATGTTGAAGTTGGGCCATTCCTCTTGAAACACATCTTGGCCTTTCAGGTTGAGCAATGGACCAAACCACAGCTTGAAATCCTTGTTCTTGTCAAAATGCTCCGCTGGAACCAAAATGACCAGCATGCTCTCCACGCTTTCACCTGCTTTTAACTCATCCTTGACTGTAGGGGTCAATCCGATTGCGGCTTTTACACTGGCTTTGGAATCAGGCAAATCAAGCGCAACTTGCAAGCTGTTGACTTTAACCGTTTGAGCTGACCCATTATCGATACGATATTTTGCCGTTAGCGCGACAATCCCCTTATCACCGAATCCTTTAAAAGAATTGACATAAGCTGGCTCAATCGTCAGCTTTGCCCACTGGTACCCTTGCAGGGTAATTTTGATGTTGTCATACTGATCGCTCTTGTCTGGCTTGAAGGTAAAGAGTACTTGTTTTTTTGCTACTTTTTTGGTTGTGAGAAAATCTGCAAAAGGCGGTTCAGGGGGCTGAGGCTTCGAGGCGTTTCCATCCGCGAGCAAAAAGTCGCGACCACCGATGCGCAGCATTTTTAGACTTGGCTGTTCAGGGAGGAAAAATAGGAGCTTTTTCGTTTTGCCATCCTTATAGGTCAGAGTGATGGTATAGTTTGTAATTTGGTAGGTTCCAGATGCTTGGGACTCCGATCCGACGCTAGTAGAAGTGCCCGAATTATCTCCTGTACTGGAACCATCTTTGATGACGCCCACGAGGCTGCTGTCCACAAAGGTACCGTCTTTATTGAATACATAGGTGATTGAGCTTGCATAGCCAGTACCAAGAACGTTGGAGGAATAGCTGAAAGACTCGTACTTACCCTGAAGCTTCAACCCAGTAGAGGGGGCGTATTTGATAAATTTTCCACCATTGATCTCCAGTTCGTTTGCTGATTTGACTTTGAACGTATACGATTTTCCGTTACTGAGCGTGAGTTTGTTCCCTTTGATTTGATACGTCAGACATTTATCTTTACTGCAATTGAGTGCATCTATTCCGCCATCTGGGAAAGTGGTTGCAACCTGCTTATCGTTGATGAAGTAAAAATACTCCCAGCACAAGGTGGAGCATCCTCGTGTTCCACCTACATCCATCTCCCATTTTGCATAAAAGCCCTTTGGTGCGACTTTGGCTGCGGCTAAAACATTTGTGTTTGTGGATGCTTCAGATCCCTTGCCCTGTGCCCCTTCTACGGATGGCACAAAGAGCAACAGGATGGCAGAGAGCATCATTACGCTGATCACCCAAAGGGATATTTTCTTCTTCCTGACTGCTAACAATAGGCAACCCTCCCTTTTTCCTCTCAATGTATAGACGACAGGGGAACTGGCGAAATACCGTTCATTTTATTCATGAGGTGACGGGAACAGACCTAGTTGTTCGAGAAATTTATATGTGAGCAGGTGGTGTTATTCGTGTGGCGTAGTGTCATAATAGAAGGATGATAGTCAGAAGGAGATAGATTTGATTGAATAAACCTGTAATCAAAAACGAGCTTCCTCTAAACTTTGAGGAATTAAAGAAAGCTGCCAATCGAACATCGAATTGGAGAGAGCGCTTAGAGGCTGTTGAAGAATTAGGGCAGTGGAAGCATGAGCAAACGATTCAATTACTGACGCGAATGATGGAAAACGATACGGTGTATAAAGTGCAAGAGACTGCTTTTCAAAAACTGAAAGCATTTGGGGAAGGTGTTCGATTACCTGCTCAGAAAAAAGGCGACTTGATCAAAGGAGCAACGAAAGCCCTGGTAAGAATTAAGAAAAGCTTGCCAAAAGGTCATACGTTCGAGGAATTCAAAGAGAAACTGCAAAAAATGAGAAGCGATATCTATGATACGTACGAGGGAGAAAAAGGTGCTGATTTTGATCAGTGGCTGGAAAACACCTGGGAGTCGTTATAGAAAGAGCAGAAGAAATCGAATGAGTGGCAAAGGAAGGGGATCATGCCCCTTCTTTTTTTGTTTCAATGAAATGTAAGAATTTCCGATATTAGTAAAGTGGATCGAAATTATTAACAGGGAGCAATGGTATGACAATTCCAAAGCAGGTAACATTTGAATGCTGCACAGAAAAAATAGACATTCAAGATATCGAAGAAGTTGAATTTGCAATAGGAGTACGCTTTCCGAAAGATTTCGTAGAGTGTATGCTTGAGAATAATGCAGGAGCTCCAGTTCCATGCCGATTTGATTACGGACGAGTAGAAGGAAAAGTGTTTAATTCATTCTTTAGCCTTAGTAGAAAGGTGGGGAGTTACCGTATATTGCTAGCATATGAGCAAACAAAGGACTCTTTGCCTGATGGAGTGATTCCTATCGGATACGATGCAGGAGGTGGTTCTATCTGCTTTGATTATGTCAATGGGAAGCATGCTGAACCAATTGTTGTTTTTGCTGACCACGAATATTTGGTTTCGGAAAGAGACCTGGACGAGCAAGAACTAGAAGAAAAATCCCTAGAAGAATGGCAAAGAGAAGCCATCACCCCAATCGCTTCAACATTTACTGAATTTTTATCGAAGTTGTATTAATTAAAAATACGAATGACTAGTTAAAAGCCTCGCGGACATAAATCAACCGCGAGGCTTTTCCTTATACTATTTACTCCGACTGTATTTGAAGTTCCAACTAAAAGTGGTTTAATAACATTTCTTACATTCACGTGGATATTTCTATTTCAACAATGAAGCAAAAAAAGAAGTCCCACCACTTTTTTGAAGCGCAGGACTTCTTCTTTTCCTTCTTATTTCAAATCCTTACCTACTTTAATCACATACATCTGCGTTGGATTGCTGTTGATTTTAATCTTACCCTTCTCGTCATAGCCATCTACGCCGAAATCATTGTCATTCACAATGGCAATCGTGTTTTTATCCACAATCGCCAAGCCTTCCAGCTTTTCATGCGGATAATTCAGCTTGGCTACATCCACCAGCAATTCCTTGGAAACAGGCACGATTCCTTGCTCTTTCACTTGGGCAACGGTGAGTTTTTCGAAGTCATGCTCACTTGTTGACGTACCGAGTAAATTGGTTGCTTTCGAAAAATCTGCTTTGTAAATACGCTTAAGCTGTACGTCTGCCCCGGCATTTTTGTCTCGCTCGTCAATCAGTAAAACATCCTGGCTGAGTGCGGCCAAGTCACTGATAACGACGTCTTTCTGTTTCACTTTCACGAAATCTTTCGCGTTCTCTGCGATGTACATGTACTCGCCTACGACTTTTTTGGTGGCGAGATCCATCTTTAAAATGCGCAAATTACGGGAAGATTCGCCTGTCTTTTTATCAGGGAGTGCCATCGGACTTTGAATGGAAGTGTACAAGAACTTGCCGTCTGGCGAGATGGTGATACCTTCAAAGCCACGGTTTGCAATGCGTTTGGAATAGACGGCTGGCAAAGTATCAAAAATCTCCATCTTTGCGCCCGCGGCAACCAAGGCTTCTTTGGTGCCCTTTGGCACATAGCGGCCCAGGATTGTGCCGTCACGTTTTACTTGGATGATGGATGGGCGGTATTCGTCGGACAACCAAAAAGTATCGTCGACTGGATTGTAAGTGATGCCTTCCAAATCCAAACCGTCTGGATCGTAACTAATCTTTTTTGTTCCCGTTACATCGTAGGGAACTTCATCAGGGCCAGCGAGATTCGGCAATCCGCTGATATCGTTCGTTTTCGTAAAAGCGTTGATCTTGCCCTGTGGCAAACGCAGTTTGATGGTTTCCAAAACGTGAATGTTTCCATTCTCCACTTTGATTTTGTACAAGCGTGGTGTGTAGTTTTGGTCAGGGAACGTACGTAGCTCGTCCTTGCCGTATTGCCCATTGGGTCCACGGTCAGCCAATGTATAAAAGATAGAAGGAGGGTCGTTAGGAAGATGCACCAGACCAGAGAAACCGCCTTCTTTAATACCTTCAGCGAGCGCAGGAGGATTTTTCCACTCATGAATTTCGGTTACAACGGGTGCTCCCGTTACATTTTGTGCTGCACCTGCTCCTTGTGTACCGATCAATGTTAGAGCCGCAATTGTTGCGATCAGAAAGCCTTTCTTTTGAAAGCGAATCTTCATCATACCCCTCCGAATGAAAAAACGACGTAGTGAACTGCTTTTGTTAGACTACCCGATCTATATTGGGGAAATATGAAGCTAAAATGATGGTTTTGTAAAACTTACCAAAAAACTAATGAATTCTGAATAATCATAAAACTAAATTGACACACTCTCTTTTGATCTTATAAAATGCAAGGAAGGATTGAGGACTAGCTATAGCTGAGGAGAGATGAGCATGTCGTTGACAGAACAGACTAAAAAGGGATATTTCGGGGAGTTCGGAGGAAGCTTTGTCCCTCCACAATTGCAGGAAGTGTTGGACTATTTGGCTGAACAATTCGAAAGGTATAAAGATGATGAGGAATTCATCGAAGAGTACAAGTATTATCTGAAAGAATATATAGGTCGGGAAAATCCGTTGACGTTTGCTCGTCATTTAACGGAAAAACTCGGCGGTGCCAAAATTTATCTAAAGCGGGAAGACTTAAACCATACCGGTGCCCACAAGATCAATAATGTCATCGGTCAAATCCTTCTGGCAAAGCGAATGGGTGCACATCGTATTATTGCCGAGACGGGTGCAGGACAGCATGGAGTTGCTACCGCGACTGTTTGCGCGATGTTTGGCATGGAATGCGTGATCTATATGGGAGCGGAGGATACGAAAAGGCAAGCCCTGAATGTGTTTCGAATGGAGCTTTTAGGCGCAAAAGTGGTAGCGGTGTCCAAAGGACAAGGAAGATTGAAGGATGCGGTTGATGAAGCGCTGAATGATTTGGTTCAAAACTATCAAAACACGTTCTATCTATTGGGATCTGCGGTTGGGCCGCATCCTTTCCCTACGATGGTAAAGTATTTCCAATCGATTATCAGTGAAGAATCCAAGCGACAAATCTTGGAGAAAGAAGGGCGTTTACCGGATGCGGTCATCGCTGCTGTTGGCGGCGGCAGTAACGCGATTGGGGCTTTTGCCCATTATATAGAGGAACCATCCGTACGTCTGATTGGTGTTGAGCCTGATCAGGCACCTACCTTGACCAAAGGAGTTCCAGCCGTCATCCATGGTTTTAAATGCCTCGTATTGCTGGATGAAAATGGGGAACCGCAAAAAACGTATTCGATTGCTGCGGGGTTGGACTACCCTGGTATTGGTCCAGAGCACAGCCAGCTAAAAGTAAGTGGACGAGCGGAATACTACATGGTGACGAATGAAGAAGTGTTGGCTGCTTTTCAAGAATTATCGAGAACAGAAGGAATCATTCCTGCCTTGGAAAGCGCACATGCCATTGCGTATGCCTTGCAGTTGGCTCCCACTCTTTCACCGGAGCAGATCCTGATTGTTAATCTTTCAGGACGGGGTGACAAAGACGTAGAACAAGTTTTCCATCTGTTAAACAAATAAAGGGGCATAGAGGCTGTCGCGAAAGTAGATTTTCTACTGGAGGATAGTCTCTTTTTCGTCCACAGCTTGTTCATAATGATTGTATATTTTTTAGTGAAACTTTAGTATTATTTTTTGAAGGGTTCCAAATAATAGTGGTTTACTTGTACTTCTTACAAGTTCATGTATGAGATTGGAGATAATAATGATGAAGAAAAACATTTACTTTAACCATGATGGCGGCGTTGATGATTTAATTTCTTTATTCTTGCTGCTCCAAATGGACAATGTGAATCTGACGGGGGTATCCGTCATTCCAGCGGATTGCTACTTGGAACCAGCGATGTTTGCCAGCCGGAAAATCATTGATCGTTTCGGTAACGGCGGTTTGGATGTAGCAGAGTCCAATTCCCGCGGGAAAAATCCTTTTCCAAAGGACTGGCGCATGCATGCATTTTATGTAGACGCACTGCCCTTGCTCAATGAAGCAGGAGAAGTGATTACGCCAGTAGCAGACAAACCTGCTCATCTTCACATGATTGAAACGCTGCGTGCAACGGAAGGAAAAACAACCTTGCTGTTTACCGGTCCTTTGACTGACCTTGCGCGTGCATTGGATATCGATCCGACCATCGAAGAAAAAGTAGAGCGCCTAGTGTGGATGGGCGGAACATTCCGCGAAGAAGGAAACGTGCATGAGCCTGAGCACGATGGAACCGCAGAGTGGAATGTATTCTGGGACCCGGAAGCGGCTGCTCGCGTATGGGAAAGCGGAATGGAGATTGATTTGGTCGCACTGGAGAGCACGAACCAGGTCCCACTGACACTGGATGTTCGTGAGCGCTGGGCAAAAGAGCGCAAGCATATCGGTGTCGATTTCTTGGGTCAATGCTATGCAATGGTGCCGCCGCTCGTACACTTCTCGACCAACTCGACTTACTACCTGTGGGATGTATTAACCACAGCATTTGTTGGCAATAGTGATCTTGTAAAGGTGCAAACGGTTAACAGCATCGTCATTACAGAAGGGGCAAGCCAAGGCCGGACTGTTGAGACGGCTGACGGACGCCCGGTACATGTGGTTTATGACGTAGATCGTGATGCATTCTTTGATTACATGACAGAATTAGCGAAAAAAGCGATCTAGAACAAAGCAAGTCATCTTAGATATCGACACAGCTGGCGATACAGAAAGGATATGTTCATGCAATACATTTGGGGAGTTCTCGGCATCCTGGGAATTTTAATCATAGCCATTGCGTTTTCGAAAAATCGCAGAGCGATTCATCCGAGGACGGTCATTGGTGCGTTTGCGATTCAGTTTATTTTTGCTTTAGTCGTACTGAAATGGGATTTTGGGAAAAAGCTTCTGGAGTACTTGGCGTCGATCGTTCAAAGCATCATCGATTCGACGAATGCCGGAATTCAGTTCTTGTTTGGCGGGATACTGGGTGCACAAAATGCAGGCTTTACGTTTGCCCTGCAAGTATTGCCGATCATTATTTTCTTCTCTTCCTTGATTTCGGTCCTGTATTATCTCGGAATCATGCAGTGGGCGACGAAAATTATTGGTGGATTTTTGTCTCGGGTGCTCAAAACGAGCGAAACGGAATCCATGTCAGCCTCTGCAAATATTTTCTTGGGTCCGATTGAGGCGCCACTTGTCGTAAAGCCTTATATTGAGAAAATGACCAAGTCCGAGCTGTTTGCTGTCATGACAGGCGGACTGGCGTGCGTTTCGGGTTCGGTTATCGGTGGGTATGCGATGCTTGGTGTTCCCATTGAGTATTTGCTGGCCGCAGCATTCATGGGAGCGCCAGGTGGTCTGTTGCTTGCGAAAATTATGATGCCGGAAACAGAACAGCCACACAGAGTGGAACATGTGGAAGTCATGAAAGATACGGAGTCTAGAAACGTTATTGATGCGGCTGCTCGCGGAGCTTCGGACGGGCTAAAAGTGGCTGCTGGTGTCGGTGCGCTGTTGCTCGCGTTTATCTCGTTGATTTTCTTGCTGAACTCGATTATTGGCTGGCTTGGCGGGTTAGTGGGAGTACAAGCGTTGACGCTTGAGCACATTTTAGGCTACCTATTCGCGCCGATTGCTTTTATGATCGGGGTTCCGTGGGAGGAAGCGCTAAAAGCCGGTTCTTTCATCGGGCAAAAGATTGTCCTCAACGAATTTGTCGCGTACACGGCTTTTGCACCTGAGATTGCGAATTTGTCGCAAAAAAGTGTTGTGATCATCAGCTTCGCCCTTTGCGGCTTTGCCAATCTGGCTGCGCTGGCTATGGTTATTGGCGGCTTGGGCGGCTTTGCTCCTTCAAGAAGATCAGACCTTGCGGAGATGGGCTTGCGCGCAGTAGTTGCGGCAACCTTGGCGAATCTTTTGAGTGCAGCGATTGCGGGGATGCTCATTTAGATGAATTAGTAGAAATAAGTACGAGGGCTGGAGTGATCCATGCCCTCGTTTTTTAGTGCGCCCAGGCGATAGCTTTAGGGTGTAAGTCCCGAACGCTTCGCTCCACTCAGGAGAATCCGGGTACATTGTAGCATGCATATTGTCACCAAGATCTTGTCCCCTATTTGTCTGTATGTATTACCGAGAGGAAGACGTAGTTTAACCAACGCTTCCAATGAGTAAGAGGACATATTTAAAACAGCCTTAGTCCGATAGAAATATGGACTAAGGCTGTTTAGTTGGTTCTTATTTGTGCTTTTCATTCTTTTTTTTCGTAATTAAATCCATTATAACGATCAAAGCAACTATAAAAATAGATTGCAATAGAGGTTTAACATAGCTGGATTGATCGTATATAAAGTAAGCTACTATCAAGTTGAGTACGAAGGTAATAAAGTATCCTAAAGTTTTAATCATCTCACCTCATCTCAGAACCAAGGGTCTAATATAGAAGATTTTCTTACATCTACTTCAAGATTACCACCAGTATAATTTGAGTTTTTTGTAACTCTTATTTCTTTTTTGATTTCATAGTCTCCAATAAAGTTCCCGTTCATATCAAATTTACCTGCCGACAATTCTCTGTAGGAGTATTTAATATAAAAATACAAGTCTTCTTTATCAGTGTTTATGAAATAATAGGCAGCGAATCCACCAGCAGCGGCTACACCAATTTTACGTGGATCTGGTACTCCTTTATTTTTTGCCCATTCAATAACGGCTGCTGCCAAAGCTGTTTTTGTTGCTGCGATGAATTTCTGTGAGGTTTTAATGTCATGCAATTTCATATGCACATAGGGAGTTGGATAAGAAACAGCAGCTTTAAGGCTGGGTTTGAACTCTGAGACAAGCAATTTATTGACTTTAGCTATAGATTCAGGTGATGTTTCGACTAACTTTAAATTACCATCTGCAATTTTAAAGTCAATATTGTTTTTCTTTAAGATACTGATAACTCTTTCATTGTGTATAGGTGTGGCTTTCTCATTGACTTCTGCCGCAGAAGCAAAAGGGACACTGAAAACTACCATTAAACAAATGGCAAGAAATAGGCTGTACAACTTTTTCATTTCAAGACCTCCACCTGTAATTTATTTACATTTTTATTATAAAAGGAAATATTAGGAAATGAAAGAGTTGATTGAAAATATTTCTGGCATTAATAGGTGGATTCACTTGACTTCGTTAATCCATGTTTTACAGATGGTACCTCTAACTGGATCATCGCATCATGGTTACCGATTCCTTGTTAAGGGGGGCTATGCGAGACATGACTATCGATTGGATCAGGAGGAAAAAGAGTCACTTTGGAAAAAGTAAGAAGTAAGGAATTCTCAAAAGATGGAGCTGAAATCATGAACGTTGACGTACTGTTTAACCAGTTTCCCATTTTAAAATCAGATCGTTTCACCTTGAAGAAAATCGAAGAGCAGCATGTGGACGAAGTATTTGAAATCTACAGTAATGACAACGTATTTGCATACTGCGGAATTATCCCCAAGCATAATAAAGCGACAGTGAAAAACATGATCGGGCATTTTGAGAGAGACTATTTGAAAAAATCCAGGATCAAATGGGGGATCTTCGCCAATGATAACCCCGATCACTTGCTTGGCATTATCGAAGCTTTCGACTTTCAGCAAAAGGTAAACATGGTGACAATTGGCTACTTCTTGTCCGAATCGCATTGGGGAAAAGGGATTGCGACGGAAGCGGTAAATATCTTGCTCCACTTTTTGTTCATGGCTGTCAACGTCAACAGAATACAGGCGGAAGTGATGCCTCCGAATGAGACCTCCAAGAAAGTATTGTTGAAGAATGGCTTTATGAAGGAAGGAACGCTCAGACAAGCAACGCTATGGTCGGGCAAAGGAATCGTGGATCTAGAGATTTACGGAATGCTAAAAGAGGACTACGAAAAAGCAAGTGGGTGAAAAATCGGATGAAATCCATAAACGACCTGCAAATGAACAACTGGCTATCTATGGAAGAAAAAAGAATGGCTCAAGTCCTTCGAAGGTTATAAAGGTCATGCCTTTACATGCAAAACCGTAGAGAGCTTTCCTTCAGGCAAACTGACTCTGGCAACTGGCATCTACAAGCTGGACGGCTGCGAGTTTGTATTCGTACCAGGCGGTAAAGTGAGATTGGGATGGAATCAGCTAGTGGAACAAGACGAATTCATTTTGTCTGCGATGCAGAGCGACCTTGAGATCGCTGGTTTTGAACAGGATGCCCTCTACTATCTTTCAAGCGTATTTTCGCCAGTAAGAGAAGTAGAGATTCCCCCGATGCTTGTGGAAAGAAATGTACAGCAAGTCGTCCATGCGGATGGGCGTTTGGTTAACTTCATGGAGGTTATCAAGGAGTTTGACCAGCAAGGCTTCTCGTTACTGACAGAGGATGAATGGGAGTACATATGTGGGGCAGGAACTAAGCGGATTTTCAGTGAACATCTTGATCAGGGTCTTTTAGAGGATATCGGTATGGAAAAACGGTATTACTATGACGCAGACTTGGAGAAACCGAATGGCTTTGGTGTGTATATCGCATACGATCCATATCTGTATGAGCTCGTAGATTCCCCGCTATACAAAAGGTGGAGATGGGGGAGCAGCTGCACATGGCGGATATTATATGTTGGGCGTGGTGCCGCTGTCTCCCCATTATAGAGATGAAGGAATTAAGGAGCTCGTTTGCAGCGATGGGAATTTTGATTGTGATGTCTATGCAAGGCGTGTAATAAAGATCGAGTAGAATGGAACTACGACTCTTCTTCGTCCTTTGCAAACATTTCTAATGTTGCTAGAAGAATATCTTTTTTATCTAGATAGTAATCAACATATGGAGAGCAAATAAGAGATTGTCCTTCAATCATCGTACAAAAATCTAAAGCGGGCACAGGGCGTTCCATTCCTAAGGCAGCGCCAAGTGTAGATAGTAAAGCTAATAAGCGAACGGGATTCCATTCAAACTGCAAATGATTGAGAAGTTGTTTGGCGCAGGATGCGTTTGCCGTATGTTCAGATGTATATATTTCTGGGAATCTTCCATTCATCAGGTATTCCTGTAAGAAGATACGGTAGTAGTTATTGGCTGCTTCATCAATATCATAGTACATTTTCCCAAAATCAGTGTAGATTTGGTTTTCACCTTTCATCCTTATCACTCCAATCATTCCAACTCGTACTGGATGAAGTTATTGTATCAGAAAACAAATCTCAGCCTTCACAATTCGTGAGTGGATAGGTTTGTTTTTTGCCGAATAGGAATTATTAGACAGAATCGCATATTGCTCTAATCTGAGCACTCCTATGTTACTATGTTTGTAGCAACAAACGACTGCCACAAATTCATAGGCATCGGGAATGGGGAAAACATCTTGAAAACCTTTAAGAAAGTCTATATAGAAATCACCAGTGTTTGCAATCTCGCCTGTACCTTTTGTCCGCCAACGGAGCGCAGTAAAAGTTTTATTAAAGTAGAAGACTTTGCGAAAAGGCTGGATGAGATCAAACCGCACACGGATTACATTTACCTGCACGTCAAAGGGGAACCGCTTCTCCATCCCAAAATTGATGAGCTGCTCGATATCAGTCATGAGAAAGGCTTCAAGGTCAACATCACCACAAATGGGACGCTGATCGCGAAAAATCGGCATAAATTGCTGGGCAAGCCTGCGCTCCGACAAATGAACTTCTCGCTTCACAGTTTTGACGGACATATCGGCTCAACCGACCGCGAAGGTTATTTGCGGGAAATTCTTTCCTTTGTTCGAGAAGCTCAGGAGCATCAAGTGATTTTTTCTTTCCGTCTGTGGAATTTGACACAGGATAACGCTACGAACATTCAAAAGAGTAGAAACCGCCAGACGCTCGAAGTGATTGAGAAAGAATTTGGGCTGGACTATCGAATTGAAGAAAAAGTAGTGCCGGGCAGCGGGGTAAAAATCGATGACCGTGTTTATTTGAACCAAGATTACGAATTCCAGTGGCCGAGTCTGACAGCGCCTGAGGATGATGGAAAAGGCTTTTGCCATGGACTGCGCACGCAAGCGGCGATCCTTGAAAATGGAACCGTTGTGCCGTGCTGTCTCGATGGGGAAGGGGTTATTAATCTAGGGAATATCAATCAGACCTCTTTCACTGATATTGTGGATGGCGAGCGGGCCAATAATCTGGTAGAAGGATTTTCTCGCAGGGAAGCTGTTGAGGAATTATGCAGAAGATGTGGATATCGCCAGCGGTTTGGAGCGTAACAAAGGCAAAACGTCTCTTGTTTTCAGACGAGCAAAGGTAGAACTTACGGCAAAAAGCCCTCATATAGCTGAGGGCTTTTTGCCTGTATTACTTTGCAGATGTATCGTCAGAGTCTGTATCTTGCTCGGATTCGTTAGAGGCTTGAATGTCGTCAATGATGACGATTTTGCCTTCTTCTTGCCATTTTACTTCCGCGCTCAGCTGTTCACTGATGAAGCGCAGAGGCAGGAATACACGGCCATTTTTTAGTACAGGTGCAGTGTCCAGAGAAATGGTTTTCCCGTCTACAGTTGCTTCTTTTTTATCGAGGTACAGCGTGATGGATTTTTCGCCACGCGTAATTTCAACGGTACGAGTCTCCGGCTTCCAGTTCACTTCCGCTTTCAATGCGGAGCTGATGGCACGTACAGGCACCAAAGCTCTTCCACCTTGTACAAACGGTGCTACGTCAGCTTGTACCTGTTGTCCATCCACGAATGCTTTCACTTCTGTTGAGCCTGTTTCCTCAAGGAGTTCTCCAAG
The DNA here is from genome assembly GCF_006715575.1 of Brevibacillus sp. AG162. Lineage (NCBI taxonomy): Bacteria > Bacillati > Bacillota > Bacilli > Caryophanales > Paenibacillaceae > Brevibacillus > Brevibacillus sp. AG162. The sequence goes on along the minus strand of NZ_VFNO01000006.1, from coordinate 85,015 downwards.
CTTTTTGAATGGTGTATGATCTCCTTTTTGGTACGTGCGCTGAAGAAGCTCAAGCTGTACGTCCAAAGCTCCACGTTTGTCAGTGGTTTTTTCCAGTTCAGCTACCAGTTGCTCGTATTTCGCTTTTTGATCTTCTGTGATTTCAGCCGTATGCTTGAGCTCTTGGCGAAGCTCGATCAGCTGTTTTTTCAATTTTACGTCTTTGATGTTGGATTCTGTGCTAGCTTCGGTTGAGTCCTCATCGTCGCTATCTGTATCGGTATCAGATTCTTTGACAGAAGTTTCTTTTGATTTATCTTTTGCTTCCATCTTTACTTCGAGCTTGCCGTTCCCTTTTCCTTTTACTTCCAGGTCAGCCGCCAGAGCAGCAGGTACACTTGTTGCGAGTAGAATAGCAACCAACGAAGTAGATATCGCTTTTTTCATTTGAATCTTCCTCCTTCTAGGTGTAAGTCTCATGAACTCGACATTCAAGACGGAAGAAAATATGAATAGGTTGCATAGGTTTTGAGAAAATATTTTTATTTGTTCGAATGGATACCTTTCAGTGACATTCCTTCCAAATCCCGTATCTTTCTCACACGCCCGATCACAATTCCGAGAATGGCAACAAGTACGCCAGAGAGAACAAACGGAAAGCCAATCCCTCTGCCCGCTCCCGTTCCGATGATCTGCCCGACCGTTTGACCCAGCCATCAGCAAGTACGAGAGAGAAGGACAGCATGAGTACCTTGCTCTTTCCCATACCGAAAAGTCCGATCAAAAGACTGCTGACGAGCATGCCCGATGCAGATACAGAAAGGGCGATACCGAGCGTCTTGGAAAGAAGATAGCGGAAGGCTTCAGACATTTCGCAAAAAAAGCTTTGTCTGTCATGTTTCTGGGGAGTGGCATCCTGTTTCATAATTATCAGCACGGCGCCCACAGCAAGAGGGAAGGTCATCATATCGATGAGTAAGACGAGCTGGATATCAAAAGCACTGAGAAGAAACCCTGCAACCAGTGGAGAAATAAGATATTGAGCCGAACTTGCCAGTTGGATGAGCCCGCTTGCCTGTGAGTACCGCTCTTCCGAAACTAGATCGGAGACGGCTGCTTTAAAGGCTGGGCTTAGAATAGCGGCAGAGATCGAGCTGATGCCGACCCCCAAATAGATGTGCCATAATTCCATTCGACCGGACAGCATGACTAGAACTTCCGATCGCTGAAAACAGCTGCCCTGACCAAATGATCAGGAATCTGCGAAAGGCTTTATCATGAGCGTTCATTGTCTTTCTTCCCTTTCATCCATTACAAAAACGAGAAGGACCCCGGCGCAGCTCCCAGTGATCTTTCAATAATTACCTGCATGGCTTGTAGACGCTTTGTCTGTTCCTCTTGCTCCCAATGAAAAATGCCTGATTCCAACAAAAATTGCGAGCCAGCGAGGAGAAACTGAACGGTCTCCAAGGCATTCTCGACATGAAAGACAGCTTCTTTATTTCCTTGTTCAATGACTTGCGCAAGGACAGGGGCAATTTTTACGATAATGGCGATGTTCAGACGCTCGTGAAGCTCTCTGTTTTCAGGGCGATGCAAGCTTTCCATCCATTCGGCTTGCTTGTCGATGGGGTGGCTCTGGCTGCGCAGCATCTGGCGAACCTTCTCCATGACAGGTAAGGTAGAGTCATCTGCGATTTTTTTATATTCTTCGCAAAGTGTATCGACCATGGACTGGACAAATGCTTCGAGGATCTCTTCCTTCGATTTGAAGTAGTAATAAAAGGTTCCTTTCGCTACGCCCACTTTTTGAATGATTGCATCCACGGTTGTATGGACATAACCCTGATTTCGAAACAGCTCCCCGGCGGCTTCCAATATTTCTGCTCGCCGTGTTGTGGGGTCTTTCACGATTCTTTTCATCGGCGCCTCCTCCGATTGTCAGTAAGTGGTTGAATAAAGATTACCATATGACTGACCGTCAGTCTATCAGTGCGTGAAAGAAAAAGAGGAGGGAGAGCCTCCTCTATTCGGTAGTAGGAATTTATGAAGATAATGGCAAACGTTCGTTATAATTTCTCGGCGATAATCGTGAAGGTTTTCGGGATTCCTTTATCAAAAACTTCCGATGAAAGATTCGGGAGCTCTTCCAGCATTTTCAGGCACAGCCCTTTGCTTGCAATGGACGTAACAATTTCCCCTAATGTCCAATTGCGTAACAATACTTTTGATTCAGTGTCATTCATCCCGTTCGAAAGGAATTTGGAGAAAGCAATGTCCTTTTCCTCAAGCGAGGTATCGAAATAATCGCCTGTTACTTTATGTTTGCGGATATTAGCAGTCGTTCCGCGTGAGGAGATGAGTTTTGTGGATACCGGATGGAAATCTTGGAGGACGAGCACGCCGCCTTTTCGCAGGAGCGAGTTGACCACCTGGAATAATTCGGTTAAATCCAAAAAGTAATGAAGAATACCGAATTCCATAAAAACGAGATCATACTCACCAGACAATACATCTGGAGGTAACTGCAATACATCCGATACGATGTAAGTCAGGTCAACATCGGCAGCTGCAGCCAGTTCTTTGGCGTACTGCTCATTCTCATAAGAGAAATCGGCGATGGTCACGTCGGCACCTAGCAAGGCGAGTGCAACGGCTTTGTTTCCATTTGAACCGAGTAAATTGATAATCTTTTTGCCGCGAATATCCCCCATGTGCTCATATACTTTACCGATTCGCTTTTGGGGGGCTTCTTTAATTTTGACCGCTGCCTCAGCAGGTGTTCCAAAGCGTTTCAGCCACGCTTGATAAGCCCCAGTGTTCCAAGCCGATTTATTTAGTTGTGCTGTTTCCACAAATTCCCCTCCATAGAGTATTCCATTCAAAAAATTGGCCTCGGTATGTTGGTTACGAGGGCTTAGGTAATTTATCATACTGACACAGCGCATTCGTGTCTATACATTTTCGAAGTGTTAATTTTTCCATGCGTGACCTGAAAGTGAGGACGATTAGGGACGAGATTCTACAATTGTGAAGCAAAGCGGGACAGTGGTAATATTGGGAAAAATAGATACGTCCGCTCTTTATGCGGTCGAGGGTTTGTTCGACGGGAGGCAAGCTGTTTTGAAAATCAAAGTGTTGATCGCAGACGACAATTCGTTTATACGGGAAGGCATGAAAATCATCCTGACGAGCTTCGAGGAGTTTGAAGTAGTGGGGAGTGTAGAGGATGGGGTCGAAGCGGTGACGTTTTGTAAACAGAACGAGGTAGACATAGCACTCTTGGACGTTCGGATGCCGAACATGAATGGAGTGGAAGCAACTCGTGTGCTGACTGCCGAGACTACGGTCAAACCGCTCATTTTGACCACATTCGACGATGATGAATTTGTCCTCGAAGCCATTCAAGCTGGGGCACGCGGCTATTTATTGAAAAACAATGATCCCAACCGCATTCGAGATGCCATCAAGAGTGTCTATAACAACCATCATGTGCTGCAGGATGTCGTCCTGGATAAGATCAAAATGAACCTGAATGCAGGGAGTAACGCTGGGGATACTGTGTCCACTACTGCTCCTTCCAAAGCGACAGCAGCCATCCCTACCGAAAGCAAAATTGACCAAAGCTTATTTACGGAACGCGAGCTCGATGTCATGAAGCAGATCGCCAAAGGGCTATCGAACAAAGAAATCGCCAAGAAGCTGTTTATTTCCGAGGGAACAGTTGCGAATTACATTACTTCCATCTTGAATAAAACAGCGCTGGAACACCGTACGCAGATCGCCATCTATTATTTGACGGGCGAAACGAACATGTCTGATTGAAAGGAGGCCACCACCGATGGAGTTATGGACAATGGCTAATAAGGCAGCGGTGCTTGGATTTATCATCGTGACTTCTTTTCTTGCTCATCCCACTTCTGAAATTGACCCTTGGCAAATGCTTGTGTACTTGTTGTATTTGGCTATTAATCTCACTATTCTCATTGTGAAAAAGAGGAATCATAAGCAATTGTTTATGGGGATATCCATCGTGTTCGTGGTAGCAAGTACACTTGTGTTGGACCCGTTATTTGTGTTGCTCTTGCCAGTCCACATTTTGGAGCTCGCGTTCTTGGCGAATATGCAGAGGTTGGTCGTATTTGGATGTATGCTGTTGCCTTTATTCATTGTTTTACCTGAATGGATGCCCTTGTATTTACTGACGGCCTTTCTTAGCTATTTGCTGTATAGGAGTGGCAGCATGCTAACTGACAAGCTTCGCAGATTAGAGGCTGAACGGGAGAAGATGAGAGAGGATTTACAAAGCTTGACCCGCTCCTTGAACGAGAGCAGCGAATACTTCCGCCAGTCGACTTATACGATTCAACTGGAGGAGCGCAATCGCCTTTCTCAACAAATTCACGACGATGTAGGGCATGCGGTGGCAGGTGCGCTCATTCAGATGGAAGCGTCGCGACTGCTGATGGCGACTGATCAGGACAAGGCATCCGAGCTGCTTCGCAATGCGATCGCCATATCGAAGGAAGGGCTGGAGCGAATCAGAGTGACACTCAAGGATGTGAAGCCACGGCCAGAGGAGCTGGGGATCAATCGGCTCCGGTTGTTTGTTGATGAGCTGTCTGCGAGAGAGACAGTGACAGCCACGCTTACTTTTGATGGAGACATTGACGTCATTACACCGATTCAGTGGAAAATCATCCAGCAAAATGCAACGGAAGCGGTTACGAATGCACTCAAATATGCAAAGGCGACAGCGATTTCTCTAGAGGTACGGGTGCTGAACACTTTCATAAAAGCAGTGGTCACAGACAATGGGGCCGGCGCAGAAAAGGTTGTAAAAGGGCTTGGCATTCTCGGGATGGAGGAGAGAGCTGCTTCCGCTGGTGGAACAGTGATTGTAGACGGTACGCGAGGCTTTAGCGTGACCACACTGCTGCCTTATCGCAACGAATGAAAAAGATCATGAGAAACAACGTGAGAATTCTCATACCGGGGGATGAACTTATGCACTGACATAGGGGCATCCTTTTTTATTACAATGCAGACATAGTCACGAAGGGAGTGAGTCACGTGAGTCATGTATTGGAAATTCGTCAATTAACGAAAAAATTCGGTGATTTCGTCGCCGTCGACAATATGTCTCTGAACGTGCGTGAAGGAGAAATCTTTGGTTTCTTGGGGGCCAACGGAGCGGGAAAGAGCACGACCATCAACATGATCGCCTCCCTGTTGCGCGTAACAAAGGGCGAGATTACCTTGCTGGGAAAAAACATTGAGAAACACAGCAAATTCGCCAAAATGAACATCGGCATCGTGCCACAAGATATCGCCATCTACGAGGATATGACTGCCTATGAAAACGTGAGGTTTTTTGCTGGCTTGTACGGACTGCGTGGATCACTGCTTCGCGAACGGACGGAAGAGGCGCTTGAATTCGTAGGTCTCGGTGACAAATCGACTAGCTTTCCCAAAAACTTTTCTGGCGGGATGAAGCGTCGGTTAAACATCGCTTGCGCCATTGCCCATCGGCCGAAGCTGATCATCATGGACGAACCTACTGTCGGGATTGACCCTCATTCACGCAATTATATCTTGAATTCGGTACGCAAGCTGAACGACATGGGCTGCACGATCATCTATACGAGCCATTACATGGAGGAAGTCGAAGAAATCTGCACTCGCATTGCCATCGTTGACCATGGAAAAGTCATCGCAGAAGGATCGAAGGAGCAGTTAAAAGCGATTATTACTGACGCGAAGGAAATTTGGATTGGCGTCAGAGCAGATGAACCGTTAAACCTCGAAGCTCTAAAGGCGATTGCTGGTGTGGATGCGGTGCTTCAAGAAGAGAATACGATCAAAATCGTTTCCAAAACGGAGATCAACAACCTGAACCGAATCATTCAACAATTAATCAAGGATCAGGTAGAAATCCGCTCCGTTGAAGAGCAAGCGCCGAATCTGGAGACTGTGTTCTTGACCTTAACCGGTCGAAACTTGCGAGACTAGAGGAGGGGCTTTGCCATGGATATATGGAGTATCGCTGTAAAAGAAGTCAAGTCCAGCCTTCGCGAAAAGAGAACGTTTATGTTTATGCTAGCACTACCCATCATCTTGATGCTGATATTAGGTTCCGCCCTATCCAATGCATTCGATGACACGAGGACTGTGGATGACATGCGCCTGTTGTATAAAAGCAACTGGACGAACGCGCAAATATCGACGGGGTGGAACGCTTTTATAGAAACTATCGGAAAAAATGGAGTCGAGGTCGTTGAAGCGGAATCAGGCACAGACGGGCATGAGGAAATAAGAGCGAATCGCTATACGGGGTACGCAGTTGTCAGTGATGAAGGGATTGAGTTTTATGGAAGCAGTGAGAATGCGATCGGAAGCAATATCCTTGCCGGGATGCTAACTGCTTTTGCAGATCGCTACTCGCTCGCATCCGCAGCCTTTCAGGTAGACCCAGAGACTGCTGCGGCTACTCTTTCAGCTGCCGGACAAAACAATGAATTTATTCGCGAAACGACCTTGAATCCGAATAAAAAACCGGGCTCCATCGACTATTACGCGATGGCAATGACCACGATGATTGGGCTCTACGCGATGTTCAATGCCAGTTATTTATTCAGCGGAGAGCGAACGAAAAAAACGGCCATTCGATTAATGGCAGCGCCTGTAAGCAAAGGTGCCATTTTTACCGGAAAAGTGATCGGGTGTACGGTGATCAACCTGTTTTTCGTACTAGCTGTGTTCTTATTCAGCAAGTTCGTGTTCAAAGCGGATTGGGGCAGCCATTACGGGATGGTTATCCTGGTGCTTTTGACAGAGGTGCTGCTTGCGGTCAGCTTGGGCCTCGGTATTAGCTTTCTTTTCAAAGGCGAAGGGGTAAGGGCAATCAACAATATTTTTACGCAAGTCGCCTCCTTTGCAGGGGGTGCCTATTTTCCAATTGATCAATCGGATGGCTTCTTCAGCCTCCTGTCCAATCTTTCTCCCCTTCACTGGGTAAATACAGGTCTGCTGCAAATGATCTACACAGACAATCCGACAGGCGCATGGTTTGCGATTGCGATGAATGTGGGCATTGCCACGGCGTTCATCATCTTTTCTGTTATTACGATGCGCAGACGAGAGGGGGTTTTTGTATGAGTGAAATGGTATGGCTAATTCGGAAAACGCTGATGGAGACGTTTCGCAGCAAAAAAAGCTGGTTCACTTATTTGGGGTTGCCGATCGCAGGGGTTCTGCTGTCTCTTACCATCTACAGCAATGCAGGCAGCGGCACGATCCATGTAGGAATCATCAATCAGGATGGGGACCAGGTGATCACGCAGGATTCGATCCGGTTTATCGAGAGATTGAATCATGTTGAGGTCACAGTTATCGACGAACAGACAATGCGTGAACAAATCGTTTCTGGTGAACTGGATAGCGGAATTGTTTTCGAGCCAGGTTTTGCTGCCAGCGTTCGGGAAGGGGCGCCAGCGCACTTGAATATTGTATCCGTAAAGGGTGAGCAGGTTACTGCCTACGTGAAGGCCATGCTGCACAGTTATATCGGCAATCTTGCCGCGATTGGAAAAGCGGCACAGGCGGATGAGGCAAAGTTCACGAAGCTGTATGAGGCATACCACGAGCAAAGCTACAAGCTCAGTACGGTAACGCTTCAAAACAACTCAAACGTGACGCGGATGACGAATCAATCGATTGGATTCCTTATTATGTTCATGATGTTTTCAGCGGTGGACATGTCAGAGATCATTTTAAAAGAAAAAGGGAATCGCACCTTTTTGCGACTCCTTTCTTCGCCGATGTCGGCCAGATCCTATGTATTCTCGAATATTATCGTCAGCATGTTGATTTTGCTGCTGCAAATCTTCGTGACCTTGCTCGTCATGAAAACCGTCTTCGGCATAGATGCAGGCGTCTCGTATAGTCAAATGATTCTGCCGTTGTTCGTGTTCGCGCTAGGGGCTATCGCCCTGTCCCTGATGATCGTTGCCTTTGCGAAGAGTAGAGCAGGTGCCGGAGCGATTTCCAACCTGATCATTGTACCGACGTGCCTTCTGGCCGGCTGCTTCTTTCCAATGGAAATCATGCCGGACACTGTGCGCAAAATTTCAACATTCTTGCCTCAGCATTGGTTGCTCGATACGGTGAATAAGCTGCAACAAGGGCATAGTCTGGGGAGCTTGTATTTGAACATGGCCATTTTGCTCGCATTCGCTACGGTTATTGCCTTGATCGCCATTTATCGGTTTGGGCGAAATAACGATAGTAGACAGTTTGTGTGAGAAAAATAGGACTGTGGAACTGCAATTTGACAAGGGATAATCCGAAGTATGTCGAAAGATGCATACTATGATAAAGCGAAGCAACCATAATCGGAGTCATTCAAAAGCACTCATAAGTAAGTATCTTTTGATTCTTCTCTTGTTTTTAGCATTTCTACTAGGGCTTCGGATGTTCTGGTTTTCGTTTCATGCGCTTCCAGAGCATCCGCCTGTGGTTCAAGGGGTTCTTGATATGCGCGGGTGGGACTTTGAAAATTCCCCGTCTATTTCACTGGACGGGGAGTGGGAGTTTTTTCCTGATTCTTTGATCACACATAAAGATTTCCAGCAATCATTGAATTACGAACGACAATACGTTCAAGTACCTGGCAATTGGAGCAGCGCTTTTTCCAAGGACTCTCCGTCATCGCTTGGCTATGGAACATACCGTTTACGGATCTTGGTCGATCAACCGCTACATCAGCCATACACCTTATGGTTACCGCAAGTGGAGGCATCTTCTACCGTAGAGGTTAACGGAGAGATTTTGGCCAGAATCGGAATGCCTGCGGCAACAGCGGAAGCGTACACGCCGCGGAAGTCATCCTTCACGGTTACGTACGTTGCAGGTGATGCAAAGGTCATTGAAGTGCTTGTCCGAACGGCCAACTTTCATAATCCAATAGAGGGGGGCATCGTCAGATCGATTTACTTCGGGTCGCAGGCCGCTATTGACACCGATCGTTGGTATTCTATCGGCTTCCAGATGACAACCTTCCTCATTTTATCGCTACATGGCTTGTATGCCGGCATCCTGTACATATTGAATGCCCGTCACAAAGAGTTTCTGGTGTTTTTGCTGTTGCTATCCTGCGTGGGGATAAAGACTGTATCTGATTATGACAACCTGCTGTTGCTTTGGCTCCCCATCGATTATACATGGGCAATCAAGGTAGAAGTGCTCGCCTACATATGGCAGCCTTTGCTGATGATCGTATTGGTGAGAAGCCTGACGGAACAGGGGGAGAAAGAATATACAAAACCGTTCAGCGCGTATCTTTCCATACTCAGTCTTTATTCGGCAGTCATCGTACTGGGAACGGCACAATGGGTGTATATATTAGCTGGAACGCCATTTTTAGTCATGATTTATTTTGGCCCGTTGCTATTGTTTATTTTCAGAATCAGCCGCATGCTCATGCAAAACAAGCATGACGCTGTGTTTTTGCTTATTGCTGCAACGAGTATTTTTTCCAATGTCATATGGTCCGCAATCGTGGAATATCAAGTCATCGATATCAAGTACGTATTTTATCCGCTCGACCTGATTGCTGCTCTTGTCAGTTTTTCTGCGTATTGGTTCAAGCGATTCTTTCGCAATGCAGAGGAAAAGGCAAAGCTAACGGAGCAATTGAAAGAAGCGGACAAGCTCAAAGACCAGTTTCTCGCCCATACCTCGCACGAACTGAGAACGCCATTGCATGGCATCATGAATATCGCCCAGACCGTCGTCAACAATGAAAAGCATGTCATGGGTGGTCGCAGCACGCAGGACATGGAGCTGTTAATCACGATCAGCCGCAGAATGTCGCATTTACTGGACGATTTGCTAGATGTCGTACGGTTGCAGGACAAGCATATCGTGTTGCAGAAGAAGCCTTTGCATATTCAATCGGTTGTTTCCGGTATCATCGGCATGCTCACTTACATGGTAGAAGGCAAGCCTGTTCAACTGAAAATGGATATACCAGAGTCCATCCCGCCCATCTTGGCAGATGAGAAGCGGCTCGTCCAGATTCTATTCAATCTTGTTCACAACGCACTGAAGTTCACGGAAGAAGGATCTGTCGTCGTTTCCGCTGACATCGTAGACGAACAGTTGGCGATCTATGTATCAGATACAGGAATCGGGATGGATGAGCATACCAAGTCACGTATATTTTTGCCATATGAGCAGGGAGCTCAAGCAACGAACAGTGGTGGAGGAATCGGCCTCGGTCTTGCTATTTGTACACAGCTGGTCGAGCTGCATGATAGCGAGCTGAGAGTCGACTCTGAACCGGGCAAAGGATCGGTATTTAGCTTCTCGCTGCCCGTGGTTAGTACAGATGAGATGGAAGCAGCAGAGAGCCAATATGCGGAGCAGATAGATAAGCGCAATCAAGTGAAGGCTATCAACCAGATGAGGCATAGTGAAGCGCCAGATATCTTGGCTTTTCAGCAAACGGCTGCACATGCGTTTGTAGAAAGAAAGGCGAAAATATTAGCGATCGATGACGACCCGGTTAACTTAAGGGTGCTGGATCGAATGCTCTCATCCTCGCATTATCAAATCACTACGTGCACATCGCCAAAAGACGCGCTCGATCTGCTTTTTACAGAGCAGTGGGATTTGCTTATCATCGATGTCATGATGCCTCATATGTCGGGCTATGAGCTGACGCAAAAGGTCAGGGAGCACTTCTCCGTTTCAGAGCTTCCGATCTTGCTCTTAACGGCGCGCAGCCAGTCTGAGGATGTATACACCGGGTATTTGTCTGGTGCGAATGACTATGTATGCAAACCAGTCGATGGCATGGAGCTAAAATATCGTGTCTGGTCGTTGACGATGCTCAAGCAAACGGTCGATGAACGACTGCGCATGGAGGCTGCCTACTTGCAGGCGCAGATTCACCCGCACTTCTTGTTCAACACACTTAGCTCGATTATGGCGTTGAGCGACATTGATACAGAGAAGATGCGTAAACTCGGGGATGCGTTTACCGCCTTCTTGCATATCAGCTTTGACTTTTTGAATACAGGAAAACAAGTTGCACTCTCCCATGAGCTGGAGCTCGTCCAAGCGTATCTTTACATTGAAAAAGAAAGGTTTGGGGAGCGATTAACGATCGAATGGGATGCTGAATCGGGTATCGATCTTCTGATCCCGCCGCTTACCATTCAGCCGTTGGTTGAGAATGCAATTAATCATGGTCTTCTAACTCGATTAGAGGGAGGAACGCTTCATATCCGCATCGTCCGGCAAAAGAATGCCACCCTTTTTGAGGTGAAGGATGACGGTGTCGGAATGGAGGAGGAGACTGTGCGGCAAATTCTCGATTTGTCGAAGAAGGAAAGAGGCGGAATCGGGGTGTCCAACACGAATCGAAGACTGACGCAAATGTACGGGAAGGGCTTGTCTATCACGAGCAAGCCAGGCGAAGGAACAACGGTTTCCTTTGTCATACCGGATCGGACGCAATAGAGTGAGTTGCTGTTTTAGCACCCTGGATCACTGTTACTGGTGAAGCAGGGTGCTTTTTTGCGTTTTCTATACCTAAATACGCTGTTCACCGGCCCCTACATTCTGCGGAGTTACAATAGTTGCAGTCATAGTCACCATATCGCTTACCATATATGGCACATCTACTACAATGGTAACAACAAAAAGCCCCACTCGGATTATTCGGATTCAACTCATTACATTCATCTCTCAGATGATTGCTTAGGTCTCGACGACGTTCCAGATAAGGTCCATATTGTATCAAACGTCTAAAGACTTTCTTCAGATCCTTCGATTTTTTTCTTTTCAAGAATGCCCTCATCCTTTCATGACAATCTAACACAGAATATGCCATGGTTTTTTCATTGATTGGACATTGCGGCGACTTCCATTGAAAGTTGGGGTGAAAATTGTGGGAAAATCATGAGGAGTTGAAAACGACATTAGTGTCGTTTATAATTATCTCACCAACAAAAACGACATCTTTGTATATTTTGTTCAAAGGAGGTAGGTTCAACCCCCATGGCCCCAAAAGTAAGCGACGAATACAAAACCAAAAAGAAAATCGAACTGCTGCAAGCGGCAAAACGAGTGTTCATCACAAAAGGCTATACACGGGCCACCATGCAAGACGTAATGGACGAGGCTGGTGTATCGCGGGGAGCCTTGTACGCCTACTTTGATAACCTGGAGCACTTATATTTGGAGCTGCTGCAATTCGAGGATCAACAGGATGTACAGTTTTTCGCGCCTGTTGCTGGCGAAACGTCTTGGCAGCAAATCAACAAATGGGTCTACAAACAGCAAGCCGAGATCGAGAAAATCGAACAAACACTGTCCCAAGCCAACTCAGAATTTTTCCTGTCACTGAAAGATCAACAAAAGCAACAAAGCTATCCATACATCACGACTCGCTATGAAAAAATGGTCGATGTGTTGGCAGCTTTCTTCGCGCATGGGACAGCGACAGGTGAGTTCAAGCCACAGCTTCCACCCGAGGCGATCGCTCGCTATCTCATCTCGGTTATCGATGGACTGATGCTGGATGCCGCGCATTTGGGCCCAGAGAAAACGAAGGTGTCTGTGCAGATGGAAGCACTGTTGTTTTCATTGAGAGCGATGCTGGGACCAGTTCAATAAGGAGGAGGAAGAATGTTGTTTCAATCAGAGAGAATCTATCTGAGAAAAATGACGGGGGAGGATGTGGACGTCTACCACACGTGGAGAAATGACGTGGAAGTCATGCGGACAACGAGCCCGTCCATGGATGTCTTTACGTGGGACGATACGAACGGGTTTGTGAATCAGGTCATCCTGCATGCGAGCTCCTCGAAGAGCTACATGATCGTAGACAGCCAAACCAATCGACCGATCGGGATAACCTCCCTCATCCAAATCGACCTGAAAAACCGCAATGCGGAATGTATCATCGATATTGGGGAGAAAGAGTATTGGGGAAAGGGGTATGGAGGAGAAGCGCTGAAGCTGCTGCTGGATTATGCGTTCTTGGAAATGAACTTGCATCGGGTATCGCTTCGCGTCTTTTCCTTTAACGAAAAGGCGATCAAGCTGTATGAGAAGCTCGGTTTCAAGCAAGAGGGGATCTCGCGGCAGTTTTTGTTTCGCGAGGGAAAATGGCATGATCTCGTGCACATGGGGATTTTGCAGCAGGAATATATCTCGTGAAAAGAAAGGCTGGCGGTACGAAGGGTACCACCAGCTTTTTGCGTATGAAGAGCTCTTATTTTCCGGCGTAAATCGGTACTTCCCACTCTACATTTTTGTGTTCAACCATGCGTTTCTCGGAAGTAATGATCAGTTGTTTAGGCAGGGATGTGAGGTTTTCCAAGAAGATGGAACCGCCAAAAATCGCCCGGCCATTTTCATACTCAGTCTTGTCGATCAAGTAGTTGGCGTCTTCGTACTTTTTCCCAGCCTCGTCTGTAATGGTCCAGTATTGATAGGGACCCATAGCTGCAGTATCTGGAGAGAGAGTTGCCTCGAATGTCAGGTGGTAGCCCTCCACTTTGGTGGTAGACCCATCGTCATTTACGCGGTGATACCCGTCATAGCCTTCAAAATCAACGACCGCGTTTGGATCCTTTTGATATTTTTTGAAAGTAAACTGATCTCCCTGGTCTTCCGCTGTGATGACTTCTTTCTTCTCGAGGCGATTGGTGTCCAATTTCGCGTTCAGCTCAGCGGCTTCCTCTGTATATACAGACCCGAGCTTGAAGGTGAGATTTTGGCTTTCGTCGATTGGATAGAAGTAATGGAAGTCTCTTGCTCCACTTTTGGTGGATTGGGTATGTTCCCATTTCACATCATTGATCAAATTGTTTCGTTTGCTGGCTTCATGAATAATCGAAGTCGAATCCCAAGCAGCTACCACTTTGCCCTTTTCGTCTACCAGCTCATAGCTGTATGCGTTTTTCTCGCTAGGAGCAAGGGTTCGATCAATGACCATCTCCACTCCGCTTGGCGCAAACGTAATCTGTTTGACGTTCAGTTTGAGTCCTTGCGGGGTCGTGTAGGCTTTGTTAATTTCATGCGTCTTCATTGCAGCTTTTGCTTTTTTCATATCTACAGGTACGGACAGATTCCAATTCCCCTTGATGTCGTCTAATTGCTTGATGTTAAACTCTACGATCAGCTCGTCTGGAACCTTGCTTATATCATCAAAATAGCTTCGCAGCTCGCGATCCAAGTTCATGACACCTTGTTCGGCATACATGGAAACGTGCCAAGGCTTGTTGGGGTATTGAGCATTTTTTTCCTCAGAGGGTGTAAGGATGTTCCCTTGTTTGTCTTTAATGGTGATAAGTGGCTCTCTGATAGATCTACTCACCATTTCCGACATGAAGCTGTCTAATGCCTTGCCGTTCTTGTCTTTTAAAGAAGCTGCTATGCTAATACGCAACGGGTCAGCGACCACTTCATGCACGGTAAAAGTGAGGCCTTGATCTGTCGCACTTACATCAACGGACTGAGCAAACCCATTCTTGGCTGCTTGAGCAATTCCTTTGTCCGCTATTTGTTGCAAAAAGCTGTTGTTCACAGGCGCTACAGGCTCAGTCTTGGCGAGCGGGTTGTTGGTAAAAGCGGCATTGACATATCCAGCAAAGGTTGGGGAGATCAGCATTCCTCCCGAAACAACGATGGTTAATGCAGCGGCGGCTATACTCATTCTTTTCATGATGGTGATACTCCTTTTTTTCCACGATGGTGGTTGGTGTGAAGGGGTAGCAGGGTTTAATACTCTCACGGGATGAGGGGAGAGCATCTGAATAATCTTTTGATCCATATTTGCTGAGAGGGAGTTTTCCCACATTGGTTCTTCCGTTTGGTGCAGCTCATCGATCCATTGCTCCAGCTGGTGCTGGCAGTTTGAGCAATGCTCGAGATGATTTTCGATATTTCTTTTGTTCACTGGTGATAAACGATCTTCCATGTAGGCGATCAGCTGTCTTTGCGTAAGGCAATTCAAAGTGGGGTACCCCCTTTTTTCTCCGGCTTGCTTAGCTGGTCTCGCAGCTTTTTCCTGGCATAGGAAAGGCGCATTCTTACGGTATCTACGGACAAAGATAGTTTGTTGCCAATCTCCCGGTAGCTTAACTGCTGGAGATAATGCAGATCGAGAATCTTCCTGTAGTCCTTGCCCAGTGCCATCATCTGCTGTCGCAGCGCCTGTTGCTGTTCTTTTACCAGATAATCTTCCTCCGGGATCGGACACTCGTCTTTTACCTCGAGATCCATCTCTGTTACAGAGGGCATCCGCTTTCGCTTCCGCAGCTCGTCAATTCCGCGATTAATTGCGATCCGATACAGCCAGGCAGAGAAGGAATAGTTGGGCTTGTAATCTGGCAGACTGTAGTACGCCTTGATAAAAACCTCCTGCACCATGTCCTCGGCATCATGAGCATGGTGGAGTGTGCGCCCAAGAATCGAAGCGACTTTTCCCTTGTATTTATTGACGATCAGAGCATAAGCCTCTTTATTTCCTTGAAGAACCTCCGCAATGACCTCTCGATCGTCCTGCATGTTTGTTACCTCCTTGCAAAAAGGTGCTGCGCAGCTTTCCTTTTTGGTGTTCATTACTATAGACGATGAGAAGGAGAAACCCCTCTCAAACTTTTTTTATGAAAATGCAAATTTGTACAGGAAGAGGATGCCCCGCTGTACATAAAGAAGGGCATCCTCTTGGATTGCATGTATGCTGTCATTATAAGTTTGGAGCAGGAAATCTACATAATTTTGCGGTAATACTATAAGAATACATGCTTTCGAATTCGTAAAGGAGTAAACGACCTTGAACCCTATCAACCATGCTATCGCGGTGATCTCCGACATACACAGCAACGCCTATGCATTGGAAGCAGTGCTGCGCGACATTGATTCCCGCGGCATTCAAACCATTGTGAATTTGGGCGACACCTTATTTGGACCGCTTGATCCGATCAAGACGGCAGAGCTCTTAATGGAGCGATCTCATATCACCCACATCATGGGTAATTGTGACAGATATTTACTGGAAGAGCAAATGGAGTCCATCACCTTCGAATACGTGAAGCCACTGCTGACACAAGAAATGCTCAGCTGGATCGGGTCATTCCAAAAGCAGTGGACGTATGACGATCTGTTGTTTTGCCATGGAACTCCTTTTGCTGATGATGTGTATTTATTGGAGAGTGTGGCTCCGTACGGGATTGACGAGAAAAGCCCAAACGCTTTGATGATCGAGCTGACAGGCATCCAGCAGAAAGTCATTTTTTGCGGACACTCTCATGTGCCCAAATCTGTATGGCTCCCAGATGGCAAGCTCGTGGTAAACCCGGGGAGTGTCGGGCTGCCAGCGTATTTTGAGGAAGCGCCGTACCCGCATTCGATGGAATCGAAGACGCCCCATGCCAAGTACGTCACGGTAAAACAACAAGGCGGCTCGTGGCTTGTGGAGCATGTATTGGTTCCGTATGACTTCGAGCAGGCAGCCAGAAAAGCAGAGGAAAACGGGCGCAGAGACTATGCGTATGCGATCCGAACGGGAAGAGCGGAGCTGTAGTATGTCGATCTGTGCATTCATACACCATGAAAAAAAGGAAGAGGACAAGTGCCTCTTCCTTTCCCTTTTTACGCCTTTCCTGCTTCGCCCTCCGGCTTTTTCCCCATGTCCTTCCCACTACGCAGTGGAATTTCCTTCAGGAACAGCGCGATGATGACAGCGACACCCGCTACAATCGCCCCAGTCAAAAACGTAGTCGTAATCCCATAGCTCATCGCTTCCCGGATCATATCCAGCATGTGAGTAAACAGAGGCTGCAGATCCGGTGGCAGACTAGCCAGCGTGGCTTCAATTTTCGGCTGATCCAACAAATTTTGCGGATTCGTAAAGAGCGACAGCTTCTCTGCCAGAGCAGGGTCGGCTGCTGCGGGATTGTTCCCTTGGCCCATGGCTCCCGACAGTTGCGTCATTTTCGCAGACATGCTGGCACTCATGACGGTTCCCATGACAGCAATTCCAATGGTCCCACCGAGGTTGCGGAAGAGCTGCGATGTTGCTGTAGCGACACCTAGTTGCTGTGGTGCGACTGCATTTTGCACCGTCAAGGAGAAGACTGGCATCGCAATCCCGATCCCCAATCCAAGAATGATCATGTAGATCACGAGCAAGTAAATCGGTGTAGCTGGGGACATGAAATACATCAGCACCATGCCCAAGGTCATGACGAGAAGTCCGCCCAGTGCCATCTTTTTATATTTTCCCGTCTTGGTCATGATTTGTCCGGCGAGTGCGGAGGTCGCGAGCAAGGCAATCGACATCGGCATCGCCACGTAACCAGCCATCGTCGGAGAGATGCCTTTGACCCCTTGGACAAAGAACGGCACATAAATGATTGCGCCCATCATCCCCGCGTTGAGGAAGAATCCGACCAGATTGGAGACAGTAAAAATACTGTTTTTGAACAAACCCAGCGGAAGTACAGGCGTTTTTACTTTCATCTCAATCATAATAAACACGATCAACGAAACGATGGTGGCGGCAAACAAACCAATGATTTGCCACGAGCCCCAAGCGTATTTGCCCGGACCATTACCCGCCCATGAGAAGGCGAGCAGCATCGGTACGATGGTGAGCGTCAGGAACAGCGAGCCGAAGTAGTCGACAGACTCTCCTTCTTGCTTCGGTACCTTCGGGAAATGAATCATGATCAACAGAAAGGCAATTACGCCAATCGGCAAGAAGATCCAGAACACCCAGTGCCAGTCGAGATGGTCGACGATATAGCCGCCCATCAGAGGACCGAGCACACTGGAAACTCCGAAGACGGCACTCATGACTCCGCCCCATTTTGCGCGCTCGCGAGGTTCGTACAGATCACCCATGGCGGTAAAAGCAGTGGACATGATGATCCCGGCACCCGCCCCTTGAATGCCACGATACGTAATCAGTTGAAAAATATCGGTGGAAAACCCGGATAACAAGGCCCCGATACTAAACAATCCGATACCCGTCAAAATAAATGGTTTTCTTCCATAGATATCGGAGAGCTTCCCAACCAGCACAGAAGCGACAGTTGAGGTCAGCAAATAAATCGTAATCGCCCACGAATAGTAATCCATGCCACCCAGCTTTGAGATAATACGCGGCATGGCAACCCCGATAATAGTCTGGTTGATCGCAGCGAAAAACATGGCTGTAATAATCGCGATCATGATCGTCACTTTCTTTTTCTCTGTCAGTTGTTGCAATCTTGATGCTCCTCTCTTTGTTGCTCTATATTCTTCAGAACCTGGTGATAGATGCGGACTAAGTGTTGCTTGTCTTCATCAGATACGCCTGCAAAAAACTGTTCAATCGTGCTCCTCACCACGGCTTTGTATTGCCGCAGGATGTCTTTTCCTTGATCGGTTATGTCCAGTTGCACGACGCGGCGATCCGTACTGTCACGGTTTCTCGTGGCATAGCCGCAAGCAATCAATTTATCAGCGAGACTCGTAACGGCTCCGGGGGTAATATTCATACGTTCTGCAATAGAAGATGCCTTCTGCGGACCGTTCATATCTAGAATTCGCAAAAGCATGGCTTGTGATCCTGACACGAGCGGGTCTAGACGCTTGTGTGACTCAGCCGAAATTTTTCGTTGGAGTTGTATATAAAGTTCTTCAAAATTGACTTGGCTTTGCATAGTACCCTCTCCTGTTTTTATTGCTTAATTATATATGGAGTTAAATGTTTACCCCCTAAAACAATTATGAGTATACATCGACTCATGGAGGAGAGTCAAATTAACCTTTTACCAATTTGACCAATTCAGGTGGTCATTATGTGATCGATTTCGACCGGATTTCATGGAATTTTCAGAGTTGCGATGCTACAATCAGTTTTGGCATTCTTTTCATCTTAGATAAATAGATAGGTGGGATTTTAACGTGTTTGGGAAAAAATTAACCAGCGCATTGCTAGCCACAGCGCTGATGAGCCCGATGTCTGCTTTTGCCGCGCAAGGGACGAAACAGCCAGCAGATGTCGTGTTAACCAACGGCGCGGTCTACACAGTGGACATAAAGAACAGCTGGGCAGAGGCAGTGGCCATTCGCGGTGATGAAATCGTCTTTGTCGGCGCAGATGAATATGCGAAAGCACACATCGGCAAGGATACGAAAGTAATCGATCTGAAAGGCCAAATGGTGTTGCCGGGCTTTATTGACAGCCATACGCATGCGAGCAAAACGACGGGACTTATTTACTCCATTGATTTGTTTGACGGAGGCTCTGTCGAGGAATATGTTGCGACCATCGCGAAATTCGTAAAAGAGCATCCAAACGAACCAACACTGCAAGGACGCGGCTGGAGCAATCCGGTAGTGCCTGGCATCGGTCCTCGCAAGGAAGTATTGGATAAAATCGTTCCAACGACGCCAATCGCGCTGACCTCGGATGATGGACATTCATTGTGGGTGAACTCGGCAGCATTGAAGCTGGCCGGAATCAAGAAGGACACGCCAAACCCTGAGGGCGGCATTATCGAGCGGGATCCGAAAACAGGAGAACCATCTGGAACGTTGCGTGAAAGCGCAATGGATCTGGTGCTGGCAAAAATCGGCGGATACACCGTACAGCAATACAAATCCGGAATTGAAGCCTACCAAGAAAAAGCGGTTGAACGCGGTGTAACTACAGTGCGCGACCCGGATATGCTGCGCTATCCGAACGTACTGGAAGCATACGAGGAGCTCGCGAAAGAAGACAAGCTGACCATCCGCTTCCGCAATGCATTGACAGCGAATCCGGAAAAAGGACCTGAGCAGGTCGCAGAATTCGTAAAAATCCGTGAGCGCAATCAAAACCCGCTATTCCAGGTGAACGCTGTCAAAATCTTCTTGGATGGTGTCGTAGAAGGCGCCACAGCTTACTTGGAAAAGCCGTATGCCCATAAGGAAACAAACGGAGAATTAATCTGGAAGCAAGAGGTTTACAATCAAACAGCTGCCGCAGTAGACAAGGCAGGCTTCCAATTGCACGTCCATTCCATCGGGGACGCTTCTACCCGTATTGCACTGGACGGTATGGAGCTCGCTGAAAAACAAAATGGCAAGCATGATGCTCGCCACTCGCTCGTTCACTTGCAACTGGTCAATGAAACAGATATCGAGCGCTTCAAAAAGCTGGGTGCAGTCGGAATCGTGCAGCCGTTCTGGTTTATGCAGGAAGAGGGCTACTACGATGAGATCGAAGTACCGTACTTGGGTCGCGAACGCGCAGAAAAAGAATACCCGATGAAGAGCTTTCTGAATAAAGGGGTGCATGTAGCTTCTTCGTCTGACTACATCGTAACGCCAGAATTCAATCCATCGCACGGCATTCAACAAGGGATTACCCGGATCGAGGACGGTGTAACCGATCCGAGCAAAATTGCCAACCCGGACGAGCGTGCGACGCTTGCGGAAATGATCGCCAGCTTCACGATTGATGGTGCTTACGCCAACCACGTGGACGACATCACAGGCTCGATCGAAGTAGGCAAGAAGGCAGATCTCATCGTGCTCGATAAAAACTTGTTTAAAATTCCGGCCACTCAAATCAAGGATGCGAAAGTCGTGCTGACCTTGGTTGAAGGGAAGGAAGTCTATCGTCAAAAGGAAGCAAAATAAGAGGGGAAAATGGTCGTCCATTGCGATGACCATTTTTTTTGTGAGCAAACGAATCTGCTGACAGAGTAGGTCGGGAAAGGATTCTAGTCTGCCTTTGAGGAATAATTCATACGATTCAAATTCGAGCAAATGCTGGAGGTGTCCGATTTGACCCAAACAGAAGGAATTAAAACGATCAAACTGGAGATGAACGTAGGAGGCAATCCATTTGTCGTCCACACCGCAGTGCTATGGGATGAGAATGAAGCCATTCTTGTGGATACAGGCATCCCTGGACAATTGGAGCTGATTCAGAACGTACTGGCGCAAGAAGCGATTCCTTTTGAAAAATTGACGAAAATCATCATTACCCATCAAGACCGGGATCATATCGGCAGCTTGCCTGAAATGATAGCAGCAGCGGAAGGAAGCGTACAGGTGGTTGCTCACGAGGTAGCGATTCCGTATCTGGCTGGAGAAACACCTTTAATTAAAAGCGGGCTACTGGCTCCTCCGGTAAAAGTGGATCATGCCGTACAGGATGGCGATGTTCTCCCTTACTGTGGCGGTATCCAGGTGATTTATACCCCCGGTCATTCCCCAGATCACATCTCTTTGTATCATATTCCGAGCAAGACGTTGATTTCAGGTGACGCCCTCACAGCACAAGATGGGGTAGTGATGCCTTTCAATCCCGAATTCACGCCAGATCAAACGACAGCTCTGCAATCGATCCGCAAACTGCTCGCGTTCGACATAGAGACTGTGATTGCCTATCATGGTGGTGTTTGTACAGGGGGTATCAAACAACGTCTATCGGATATCGTAGAAAAGGAGGGCATGGACTCAAATGAACATCCGCAGAGCTAAAGGACAAGAAGCAAGTGAACTGAGCGAGCTAGCGTATCGCTCCAAAGCTTATTGGGGATACAGTGATGAATTCATGGAGTCCTGTCGTGACGACCTGACGCTATCACCTGCGTATATCGAGACGCATGAAGTATATGTGTTAGAGGATGAGGGCAGCATCAAAGGCTTCATGAGTCTGGAAAAGGATGCAGAGCAAGAGCAATGGCTATTAGGCTTTTTGTTCATGGAACCAGAGGCAGTTGGAAAAGGTTACGGAAAGGCTCTGTGGCAGCATATGGTGGAGGTGGCACAAAAGCTGGATATCCCAGTCATCACCATCCACAGCGACCCGTACGCAGAACCGTTTTACTTGTCGAGAGGGGCAAAGCGAGTAGGAGAAATCGTGTCTACCGTTTTCCCAGGCAGAAAATTGCCGTTGTTGGAAGTGGAGATCGGAAAGGTACGGGGTGTGGAATAGCTGCAGTCTATTCCTACATTACTTCACGATTTTATACCGGATCGCCTTGGCAACTGCCTGTGTACGATCTTCTACGCCCATTTTCTGCAAAATCCGATGGATATGCGTCTTGACGGTTCCCCCTGAGATAAGCAAATGCTGCGCAATTTGATCGTTCCGTTTGCCGTAGGATAGCTGCTCAAGTACGTCCCGCTCTCGATCGGTCAACTGATCCAACATGACAAGAGGGGGAAGAGCAGAGTCAGCATCAGAGTCAGGATGAGAGGCAGACTCGTGATTCTTTTGTTGAAACTGTAGCGCATCCGCTAGAGCCTTGGCAGCTGTAGCCGTGTAGAACAGTGCCTCTCCCTGATGGGCCCTGCGAATGAGGTCCAACATATCCTGTGAATCGGAATCCTTTAGCATGTAGCCGACAGCACCTGCGCGAATACCGTCTACGATGTAATCGTACGTGTCAAATGTTGTGAGGATTAACACTTTTATCGAAGGATGGAGTCGAGTGATTTCTCGGGTTGCATCGATTCCTGACATATTCGGCATTTGTACATCCATTAAGACGACATCAGGAATGATTTCTCCTACGATCTTCACGGCTTCTTCTCCATTGGAAGCCTCCCCGCTTACTTCCATATCCTTCTGCATTTTTATGACATACCCCAATCCTTGACGGATCATCGTTTGGTCATCGACCAGGACCACACGAATGGTCTCTTTTTTGTTTTGATTTACCATGCTGGCATTCCTCCGTATATATCGTGATTTGCTTATCAAAGCGGAAAGCTGATGTCAATTTGAAAGCCGTGGGGCTCTCGAATGGAATAGGAAAGGTCTCCGTTTAATTGCTTGGTTTGTTCTGCGATACCTGTTAAACCAGAGCCCAGTTTGATTTGATGATGATTCGTAATATTCCCATTGTCCCAAATAGCCAGGAATAGGTAGTTATGCTTTTTTTCAATCGTGATGAAAATCTCTGTTGCATCAGAATGCCGAATGGAATTGGTAATAGCTTCTTGGAGAATCCGGTAAAGCGTAATGGTCATCTGCTGTGATAGAGGAATATCTGGATTGGGACTGATCAGCTGCATTTTGATGTCGGTATGCTGTTGGGCTCGTGATAAGAGTATACGCAGCGGTGTGATTCCCAGAGAGGATTTGTCAGCAGCCAATGTATGCACAGACGAGCGTATATCATCGAGGCTTTGCTTGGATACCGTAAGCATGTCTCGGACAGCCTCCTGTGCGTCACTCGGTCCTCCTTGCAGCATGTATTTCAAAGCATTCAATTGAACGATTAACGATGTGAGACTGTGTCCCAAGGCGTCGTGAACATCGCGGGCGATTCTGGTCCTCTCCTCGAGGACAGCGGCACGAAGTGTATTCACAGAGGCTGCTTGAAGTTCAGAATGAGCTTCCTGGAGTTCAACATGCGCCTCTTGCAATTGTTTAAGATGCTGCTGGCTCGATTCCTTTGCTTGATTTTGAAGAGATAATCCTCGTGCGCCGATATACCATCCGATATAGGCCACGATATAGCCTATTACCTCCTCAAAAATATAGTCTCCATGAAAGTACATGAAAGAAAAGGAGCATGCGCCAAAAAAAGTCGCATAGTACAATGCTCGGCGTTCGAGAATGTGATATCCAATAAAAGCTACCAATGGCAAGGATAGACCGATCTCTTCTCCTACATATAGAACTTTTATAAATGACACGGTACCAAGAACGATAATGGCGATGTCTTTTTGAAAAGGTTTCCAATTTTGTTTGGGCCTGAGAAACATCATCAGGAAGCAGAAGATGATGATCAGAGAGATGATAAAGGGAATGGTGGGTTCATGCAAGTAAGCAGTTGGAATGAGAAAAAATGAGATCAATACAAAAAAACAAATGAGCAGAAAACGGGAGCGTAAAGATGCAGTTGAAGCGTTCAAGAAGACAACCTCCTTTCTTGGAATACATACCCATTATAGTTTCATTTTAGCATGCGCTGTCGTCTATCT
Source organism: Brevibacillus sp. AG162 (assembly GCF_006715575.1). Taxonomy (NCBI): domain Bacteria; kingdom Bacillati; phylum Bacillota; class Bacilli; order Caryophanales; family Paenibacillaceae; genus Brevibacillus; species Brevibacillus sp. AG162. The sequence continues at coordinate 61,036 of NZ_VFNO01000006.1, read as the reverse complement.
CCGGGTGTACGGTCTTCTATCTCTGGATAGATAAAATCAAAATCCAGAAATTAACTATCCGATAGACTTCGGGGACGAATCGTATAAGTACAATGTGATTTGTAGAGGGGAACGCCCCAAACGATAGACGAAAAATAGACAATGGGTAGGAGGCTTTTATGAACGAACTATTTCAGTTAGCGAAGATTCTACGGGATACGAGCACCGTGTTTTCCACACTTTCCATGCAAGCATTGGATTCAAGTGATATTACCTGGCAACAAGTTCTCATTCTGGAGCAAATCGCGATAAGCCCGAAAACAATGGGAGAAATCAGCAAGGCGATTGATCTTTCGTATAGTACGACCTCAGGTTTAATCAGTCGGCTGGAACAGATGAACTTGGTGCGCAGATTTCGTGATAAATCGGATCGGAGAATTGTGTGGGCAGCATTGACGGAGCGTGTACCAGCGAATTGGGCGGGACAAGAAGGAAGTGCTTGTACACCTGCATCGCTGCATTCCTTGCGCGCGCTTATTTTGGAAAAAGAAATACTGAGCTGATACGCTGAGCTCCCTACAAACAAAGAGGTGAGAAAATTTTGAATATATCAGAGCTGTCCATTAAACGTCCGGTCACGATGATTATGATATCCGTAGCCATCTTCATTTTTGGCTTGGTTACCTTTCCGCGCTTGGCTATTGAATTGATGCCATCGCTGACTTCTCCGGTCGCTGTAGTTGTTACCTCTGTTGAGGGGGCGGCTCCAGCTGAGGTAGAAAAGCTGGTTACTAAGCCGATCGAAAATGCATTAGGCACGGTTCCGAATTTAGACAAGGTCACATCAACCTCTGTTAATGGCTCCTCCTCGGTCATCCTCCATTTCAAGTGGGGAACAGACATGGATCAAGCCACGCTGAATATGCGAGATAAAGTAGATTTTGTCCGAGGGAGCTTGCCTGAATCAGCTGGTTCACCAAGGGTGTTAAAATTTGATCCGACAAGCCAGCCGATCATTGATTTGGCTGTAACTGGGGATCAAGATGTCAATAAACTGAAAAAAATCGCGGATGATTTGATTAAGTCTCGCTTGGAACGAATTAACGGTGTTGCTTCTGTCACTGTCACTGGTGGGCAAGAGCGAATTGTCGATATCATCGTGGACCCAGCCAAACTAGCCGCCTATGGATTGACATTGGATCAAATTAAGGCAGCACTAGCAAACAGCAATGTATCCGGATCAGCTGGTGCGATACGAGAAGGTGACGCAAAGACCAGTATTCGCGTGCAAGGGGAGTTCACCAATGTGGACACCATTGCGCTCACTCCGATCTCTGTCGGTGGGAGCTTCATCCGATTGAGTGATATTGCCAACGTAACAGACACCATCAAAGAAGTGACCGAGCTGAGCTACATTGATGGAAAGCCAAGCTTGGGAATTGCCGTGATGAAAGGCACCGGCGGCAATACGATCAAAATCGCAAAAGACGTAAAGGCTGAGCTGGAGAAGATTAATAGCACGCTTCCAGCAAATGTAGAAACCAGTATCGTTTTCGATACCTCTACATATATCCAGAGTTCCGTTGACAACACGGTAGTGCATGCTCTTGCAGGTGGTGCCATTGGCGTACTCATGCTGTTCTTCTTCTTGGGCAGTCTGTCGTCTATGCTCATTGCTGTCATTGTCCTGCCTGTATCGATCATTTCGACCTTCCTCTTGATGTATATGACAGGTCAAACAATCAACCTGATTTCCCTGGCAGGTCTCACACTCGGATTGGGATCATTAGTGGACTTCGCGGTTGTTATGCTGGAAAACATTTTCCGTCAGCGGGAACAAGGCAAGAGTATGATGGAAGCGGCATTGGTCGGTTCCAAAGAAGTAGGAACCGCGGTGATGGCATCCGCATTGGCACAAATTTGCGTATTCTTACCGATTGCGCTGACAGAGGGTATTGTTGCTGAGCTGTTCGCACCATTAGCTTTGACGGTCGTTTTCTCACACATCGCCGCCCTCGTTTTCACTTTCTTGCTGGTTCCGATGATGAGTGCTCGCATGTTAAAAACAGTACCGGAGCATACGAATCACGAAAACTATCGAGGCTTCAATCCGCTAATCTGGTTTAATATCGGTTTCCACAAAGTAGAAAAAGGCTATCAAAGGGTGCTCAAATGGGCATTGTGTCATCGAAAAACGGTGATTGGATCTGCTTTTGCCATGTTGATTGGCTCATTGATGCTAGTTCCATCTCTCGGAGCAGGATTTTTCCCAGATATGGACCAAGGATTAATCCAGGTAGAGATCAAGCTGCCAAAGGGTACCGTCTTGACGGAAACAGAAAAAGTCATGAAACAGGTAGAAGAAGTGGTCAATCAAGTGCCAGAAAAGAAATTGGTCAAGTCCTCGGTCGGGGGTGGCGACGGTATTTCAGAGAGCGGTGCATCTACTTCTCATAACGCAACGATCGAACTGCATGTAGGAGAGATTTCTACGAGACAGCGATCGACAGAGGAAATTGCTGTGGGCCTGCAAGAGCAAGTCAAGCATATTGCAGGAGCAGATATCAAGGTGAAATCCCTTTCCGGTGGTATGGGGGGCGGAGCAGCCATCTCGATTGAAATTCGCGGAGATGATCTGGACGTCTTAACGGAACTGAGCGAGATTGTGAAAGGGGAAATAGCCAAGGTACCGGGAACGATGAACGTATCTACCAGTGTTCAGGAAATGAGTCAGGAGTTCGATGTGAAGGTCAATACAGAGAAGGCGAGCTTGTACGGATTGACAACAAATGAAATCCTTTCTGCTGTGCGAACTTCCTTCCAAGGTCAAACGGTTACCCAGTATCGTACGGGCGAAGATGAAATTGATATCAATCTCAAGCTGCCGGAAGACTATAAGGAAGATATCAATTACTTGAAGAACCTGCGCATTTCCACGCCGACGGGCGCTCAAATCAGCCTCACTTCCGTAGCGACCATTAGCAAAGTCGATGTACCACCATCGATTGAGCGCAAAAACATGACGCGCGAAGTGACGGTCACAAGCGATTGGATCGGGGATAACCTGCAAGCGGCCTCGACGGAAATTACGAGTATCATCAATAAGCTGAATGTTCCGGACGGGTACACTATCGAAATGGGCGGCCAGAGCGAGGATATGGGGAATTCTTTTGTGAATTTGGGTCTCGCGATTGTCTTGTCCGTTGTGCTTGTGTACATGGTCATGGCTGCTCAGTTTGAATCACTTTTCAGTCCATTTATCATCATGTTCTCGGTTCCTCCGAGCCTTACTGGGGTCATATTGGGGCTTTTGTTTACAGGCACGCCTATTACCGTATCTGTTTTGATCGGGTACATTTTGCTGATCGGTCTGGTCGTGAACAATGCGATTGTGTTAATCGATTTGATCAATCAGTTGCGTGCAAAAGGTTGGGAGTTACATGAAGCGATTTTACATGCAGGACCTGCTCGTCTACGTCCGATTTTGATGACAACCCTCACGACGATTATGGCCATTGCTCCGCTCTCCGTTGCGGCAGGGTCTGGTCTAGAACTGCAAGCGCCTATGGCTACTACCGTCATGTATGGTTTGATTTTCTCCACCATGATCACGCTCATACTCGTACCTGTGGTTACCGTATGGTTCGACGAGATGGGGCAGAAGAGACGCAATAAACGTAAGGAAAAGCAGGAAAAGAAAACCTTTACCACTTTGGAATCGACAAATGCATGAGAAAAGAGGAGGAACGATTCATGATCATAAATAAAAGAATCGCGATTGTGGCGCTACTTTCCCTTACCTTGATCACAGGCTGCGCAAGCCAGGAAGATGCAGCGACTACTGCTGCCCCACCAGAAGAAACAGTTACCCCTGTACAGGTTGCAACGGTGGCACAAGGCGTGGTCACATCTGAGTCTGGGCTGACTGCAAAATTGGCACCGAGTGAAGAAGTCCAAATGTCACCAAAAACCAGTGGGAAAATTAAATCTCTACCCGTAAAGCTGGGTCAGCCCGTAACAAAAGGTCAATTATTGTTTACACTCGATACGAATGAGCTGTCAAACAGCGTAAGAGAACAAGAAGCAGCTCTCCGTGTGGCAAAAGCGAACTTAACCCAAGCAGGCAGCACCTCTGACCAAGGCTTGGTGGAAGCACAAAATGATTTGACGGAAGCAGAACGAGCGCTTGCTGACGCAAAACTGAATCAACAACGTAATCAGCAGCTGTTTGCTCAGGGAGCGATTGCTGCTGAGAAAATGGAAGAGGCAAATACAACGCTCACAAAAGCCCAGATTTCCTATGACAATGCAAAGCAGAAGCTGCAAAGCGCGAAACAAAAAACAGGTGTGCAAGTATCGGCAGCGAGCGTAACGGAGTCCGAGGTCAGACTGCAAAATGCTCGAGAGCAATTGGCGAATGCAACGGTTGTCTCCCCAATCGACGGATTTGTCGCAAGCGTGACCGGAGCAGTAGGGCAGATGGCAGGCCAGCAACCGATTGTGACCGTCGTCAAAACGAATCCACTTGTGGTCAAAGCGAATTTGTCCGAAGCAGATGTGACGAAAGTAAAAGTAGGAACAGGCGTCAAAGTAAACGTGCAGTCTACAGGCAAAACGATTGATGCAAAAGTAACGGCGATTAGTCCCGTCATGGATTCGCAGCTCAAAGCCTATCCAGTAGAAATCACGATTCCAAATGCTTCTAATGAATTGAAGTCCGATATGGTCGTGAATGTTACCTTCCCGCAAGGTTCAGAAGGAGCGAAGTCACTGGTCATTCCTCGCAAGGCGGTATTTGAGCGTGAAGGCAGACAATACGTATTCAAGCTGGAAGGGGAAACAGCCAAGCAAGTGGAAGTGTCGACGGGCAACTCGACAAGCGAATTGATTGAAGTAGTATCCGGCTTAGCGAATGGAGATAAAGTCGTGGTAAAAGGACAGACGCTGCTTGCGGATGGCGGCAAGGTGAGTATTCAGGAGTAAGTAGATAGGGAAGAAAAAGAGGCGGAGCAGATCCGCCTCTTTTTTGTTATAAAATGGTAGGATTATCTACTCTACCAAAATTGCTAAACAGAGTATAATTTTAGCTATGGAAGTTGAGAGTTAAAAATCAATGCCTCTAACTTTTTCATAATCCCGACATCAAAGCAATGATAGGATAAGGAGTAATAAATGATTATATCCACCAAACTGCGCAAAGGGATTGCACTGCTCATGACAGTCGTGCTCTTCTCCGGATGCTCGATGTTTGCGAGCAAAGATGAATCCACTGAGCGCCAGAAGATAGAGAAGGAACAGAAAATCACGCGATACACGGGTGAAAAAAGCAAGGCGCTGTCTCATGTATACACGGGGCGCAAGGAACTAGCTCTGACGTTTAACGGCATGGGCGACGATAAAATGATGAAAAGTCTTTTGGAGCAGCTAGATGCTCATAAGATCAAAGCAACCTTTTTTCTCCCGGGCATGCGTGTCGCCGAGGAGCCAAACATCGCCAAGGACATTTTGGCCCGCGGTCATGAAATCCAAAACAACACACTGAGTCAGCTGGACATGAGCAAGCTCAGCTACGAGCAAATCTATCGGGAGATTCAGTTGAGTAATGAGGTAATCAAACGCGAAACGGGTATTTCGCCTCGCTATGTGAGAACCAAATCTGGCGATGTGACAGATGATGTTCGTTTGGCAGCCGCCCATCTCGGGATGGAAGCGGTCGTCAGCTACACGATCAACCCGAAGGACCGTGATTTGCAAAAAGACGCAAAAACCATCGGAGATTACATAGCTCGCTACATGTCTAGGGGCAGCATTATCTCGCTCAATACGGACATCAATCCTGAGGTGATTCCGGCCATTCCATTGATCGCCAAGGCAGCAGCGGATATCGGCTACCAGTTTGTCCCGCTCAGTGAGATGGTGAAAAACGGCGGTGAACGCAAGCCGCTGGAACAAATACCAGGCTTTGACGCAGCCAAACTGAATCCACAATTCGAAAATGCCAAGTACGAGCTCGTCTATCAGGTCGACACAAATAAAAAACAGATCGCGTTAACCTTTGACGACTGGGGAAGCGACAAAACCGTAACGAAACTATTAGACATTTTGGCAGAGCATAATGTCAAAGCGACCTTCTTTTTACGGGCAAAAGGGGTGGAGAACAATCCGAATTTGGCGAGAGCGATGGTGGAGAGTGGTCATGATGTAGCAAACCATTCTTACAGCCATCCGGTCATAACGACGCTGACAACGGAAGAATTGCAGAAGGACGTGGTCAAAGCACACCAGGTCATAACCGAAGCGATCCAACAGCAGCCTGTCATGCTGTTCCGTCCGCCTACTGGCGTAGTAGACGACCATACAGCCAAAGTGATTGCAGCCACAGGATACAAGGTCATTGCGTTGTACGATGTCACCACATTGGATTGGGACAAGAAAAACAGCGCCCAAGATATTGTAAATGGCGTCATGAGCAAAACGAAAAATGGCAGTGTCATTTTGCTGCATATGCTCGATGACATCCACACGATTGAGGCGCTTCCGATTGTACTGGAAAGCCTGAAAAGCAAAGGCTACACCTTTGTAAAGATGGACGATATGATCAAACAAAGCCGTTCCGGCAACTAATCCCTTTCTCAGAAAGGGATTTTTTTTGCCTTTTTTCGCAAAGCTCGGGCGATTGACAGTAAGAATACTCTTTGCTATAGTTTTGACGATAATGATAATCAATATCGATAAGGTCATTCCTTACATTTACCTTACAAACGTACATAAGGGAGGCTCATCATGCTTACGAACAAAACAGTAAAAGCTGTCCTTGCTGTCATTTTTGTGTTCTCGCTTTTTTTGACGGCATGCGGTGGAGCAAATACGGCAACGCCAGCACCCGCGACGGATTCTGCTTCCAAGCCAGCTGACAAGTCTACAGGAGCTCCTTCTGAGAACAAAATGCGCAGCATCGAAACACCCAAAGGGACGATTCAAATTCCCGACAAGCCACAACGCATTGTGACTGACTACTACGCAGGCGAGTTGATTGCAGTAGGCGGAAATGTAATCGGTGCAGAGACGGAAGCTTTCAAAAGCCCGTTTACCGTTGAACAATTAAAAAATGCGCAGGACGTAGGCAGCCCGCGGATCAATGTGGAGAAAACGTTAGCGCTCGCTCCTGACCTCATCGTCGTCATGTATGATGACAATTATGAAGCCTTGTCCAAAATCGCTCCAACCGTTTATCTCCCGTACGGTACGGCGACAAACATTTACGATACGGTCAAATTGTTCGGAGAAGTGGTTGGCGATAAAGAAAAGGCAGACAAGTTCATTGCAGACTTTGACAAGAAGGCTGCCTGGGGTCGCGAAAAGCTGAAAGGCATCGTGGATGAGAATGCGACTGTCGGTCTCTACGAGTTGACCAACAAAGGAGATTTGTGGATCTTCGGCGATAACGCAGGGCGCGGTGGTCAAACGGTGTACAATGCATTGAAGCTGAAAATGCCGCACGCAGGCAAAGCAAAAGAGCAAACCGTACAGCTGTCCATGGAAACCCTGCCAGAATATGCGGCAGATTACATGTTCGTGACTTTCTACAACCCGGAAAAGAATAGTGAAGCCTTGAAAACCTTACAGGAGTCCGCTGTCTGGAATGCTACACCTGCTGCCAAAAACAATCAGATTTTCTACAACGACTACGATACATTCTATCGCTATGACCCAATCGCGATCACAGCACATATTGATATGTTCGTAGATATGCTGATCAAAAGACATGAAGAGAACAAGAGCAAAAAATAGATCACAAGAAAAGTCATCGCTTCCCGGATGGCTTTTTTTCGTCTCACGTAATAAACCTTACAAAATGTAAAGATAACTGTAAGGAACATCAATAGCTCCTATTCTGGAATTTGGTTACAGTTAATAGCGACCGAAACAACGAACGCTAACCAATAGATAGAATGGAGGAACGTAGAATGAGTGCTGCTGTACTAGAAGTGAAAGACGTTCAAAAAATATATGGGACAAAAGGTGAAAGCCAGTCGCATGCCTTAAAAGGCGTATCGATGACCATAGACAAAGGTGAGTTCGTGGGAATCATGGGGCCATCCGGTTCGGGTAAAACGACTCTGCTCAACGTGATTTCCACACTGGATCGTCCAACAGAAGGCTTTATTGAAATTGCGGGAACGAACATTACACAGATGAAGCGTAATCAGCTCGCAGATTTTCGCTCGCAAAAGCTCGGCTTTATCTTTCAAGATTTCAACCTGCTAGAGAATTTGTCTGTGTATGAAAACATTGCATTGCCGCTGTCTCTGCAAGGTGTCCCTTCCAAAGAAATCAGCACCAAAGTAAGTAAGGTAGCACAAACACTCGGGATCGAAGAGATTTTGCAAAAATATCCGGTTCAAATTTCCGGGGGACAAAAACAACGCGCCGCAGCAGCACGCGCACTTGTGCATGATCCTGCGATTTTGCTGGCGGACGAACCGACGGGTGCCCTCGACTCGAAGAATGCGAAAAGCTTGCTGGAAACGATGACAGATTTGAACGAGAACCACCAAGTATCAATCATGATGGTTACGCATGATGCTTTTTCTGCGAGTTATTGCAAACGTATCTTGTTCATTCAGGACGGCAAGCTGTACACCGAGATTCAACGTACGGGGGATCGTCAGCAATTTTTCAAACAAATTCTGGATGTACTGGCCGAGCTAGGTGCATCACATGATGTACGCTAGGAGGTAACATTTCATGCTTTTAAAGCTATCCTTGTCCAGTATGCGGAAGATGATGAAGGACTATCTGGTTCTGCTCGTGGGTCTGGTCATCTCGATTTCGATTTTTTACATGTTCCAGACGCTTGCTCTCAATTCAGATTACACGAAAAACAACTCGATGATCTCTTCGATTCAGATCGTTTTTAATGTAGGGGCATTCCTGCTGGCGTTTATCACGATTTTCTATATCTTCTATGCGAACTCATTCCTACTCTCGCTGCGGCGCAAAGAGCTCGGAATGTACATGGTGTTAGGTGCGAAGAAGGGGAAAATCAGCCAGATTTTGTTCCTGGAAACATTGACGATGGGGATCCTTTCCCTGGTGATCGGTAGTCTGGTTGGTATTGCGCTTGCAAGCGGCATCGGCGTCTTGCTCATGAACTTGCTGGAGATTTCAACAGATGGGTACTATCCTTTTTATCTGCCAGCGGTTTGGGTGACATGGGGATTCTTCCTCATTCTGTTTATCATCACATCCACGATCAATGCGACTCGTTTGGCTCGTGCTACTGAGCTCGCTCTCATCCGTGCGGAGCAGCAAAATGACCAAATCAAGTCAAAAGGAATCGGAGCGGTTTTGGTCGCTATCCTTGGCGTTATCCTGTTGGCTCTAGGCTATACATGCTTGCACTTGATCATGTACCTGCAAGCACTCGGCTTTATCGTCGGGGCTATTTCATGCACAATCGGGACGTACTTGATTTTCATCTCGTTGCTGCCAGTTCTTGTACAGGCTTTGAAGAAAAATAAAAAGCTGAATGACAGCAAGTTGAACGCATTCACCTTTGCTCAGCTGCGTTTTCGGGTGAATAACCTGACCAAAATCCTCGGTACAGTAGCGATGTTGATCGGGCTTGGTGTCGGGGCGATGGCAGGGGGCTTGGCCTTCCAGCAAAACGTCAATTTGTTTACCACGGTGTTCCATGTGTATGACGTGAATCTGCATGATCCGGTTGAAGCGGATTATGAGGCACTGAAAAAAATGAACGTCCTGGAGCAAAATACGTATCGATACAAAGTCGACGACAAGGCGTATTACTACTTGAAGGAAGACTTGCTGGCAAATCCGCTGCTGATTTCCACGAACAGCACTCAAAATTACTCTGCTGACAACAAGCCAAAACTTGTGGCAGATCCGCTTCCAAAAGAGACGTATATCATTAGTGCGTCAAAAGAAGACAACGGTAAATACGATGCTGTTCCTGAGGATTGGGACAAAGGGATATCTACCAATTTTATCAACTACCAGATGATTGAGGGCAAGTCTGTACTGGTTGTGGATCAGGCGACGTATGAGCAAACCGCTGGAAGTGAACACAAGGTTCTCCTTGCCCAAGTAGACGATTATTTGAAATACACGCAGGAATTTAAAGCAATGGATGAACGCCAAAAGCAATTGATTGGGTCTATCACAAATGTGGAAGCGAAAGACGTATACACTTCTTCCAAATACAGCACGTATTCGGGCATGTATATTTTCACAAGCGGGACGATGTTTATGGGCTTCTTCCTCGGAATTGCCTTCCTGGCGATGATGGCGAGCTGCCTGATGTTCAAAATCTTGTCCGGTGCTTCCCGTGACAAAGACCGATACAGCATGCTGAGAAAAATCGGCGTACGTCAATCGTTGCTCGTAGGTTCGATCTATAAAGAGCTGTTCATGGTATTCATTTTCCCGGCGATCATCGGTCTGATGCACGTATTGATCGGCATGGAGATGTTCTCGTTCATCCTTTTGGATCCGTATCTGAACATCTGGATTCCAACACTGATTTTCGTTGTGATCTATGCGATTTACTATTACATTACGGTTCAGCTTTATCGTGGAATTGTGTTGCCAAAAGAAGCGTAAAGAATCAATCCTCCTCATTTGAGGGGGATTTTTTTGCTTTTTATTCGGAGCAGTTGTGGGGGGAAGAAGCGCATTTCCAGTCTATGCTTCGGCCTACGCCCCCCAAGGGGGATTGACTGGCCGCTTCGGAATAAACGGCGGGAGCGCTTCAAACGTTGAAATTTCGATGAAGGATTCCATCAGTGAAGCTTAAATTCCCCGCCATTTATTCCGAAGCTGGGGCGGGCTCCAGAGGCGCTTGGACTGGAAATGCGCTTCTTCTTACGTAGCCTTGGTTAAATAACTTGAAAGTGACTTCAAGAAGCTACTTCCAGATCAAAACAGTTGGAAAACAGAAAAAACTAGCACATCCCACCGTTGACAAAGATAATGATAATCATTATCATAATCAATGGTTGATTGGAAATCATGTCCATCATGAAACATCCTTTATCATTCGATGTAACACCCAGAAAAGTAAGGGGGAAATTTTTCATGCGTCTTATGAAATTACCAGTGATGCTTGTATTTTTGTCTGCGATGCTGCTACTTGCTGCTTGCGGCAATGCAGGGTCAACTGCACAATCTGGTTCCAACCAAGCTGCTACAGCTCAGCCTGACGCGGCGAAGCCGGCTGAAGAGCAAGTGCGCACAGTGAAGCACATGATGGGAGAGTCGACCATCAAAGGCACTCCTAAGCGTATCGTTGCATTGGAATGGAGCTCAGCAGAGCATTTGTTGGCTCTTGGTATTCAGCCTGTGGGGATTGCAGATATTCCGAATATGAGAAAATGGGTCAAACTCCCTGTGGAGATAGCTCCAGAGGTAGTGGATGTAGGAAGTCGTACTTCCCCAAACCTGGAATCGATCATGATGTTGAAGCCAGATTTGATTATCGGTATTAAAAGAAATGTAGAAGCGAATTACGACGAAATGAGCAAAATTGCGCCAACGATTGCTTTTGATACGAATCCGGCTGAAGGTCAAGGATCACAGTATGATCGAATGATCGAGATCTTCAAGCAAATTGCGGATATCACGGGTAAAAATGCAGAAGCCGAAGCCGCTTTGAAAGACCTCGACAAGACTTATGCGGAAGCAAAAGAAAAGCTGACCAAAGCTGGCGCAGATAAAGTTCCATTCGTCCTCGCGATGGGCTACAGCAGTCAAAATGCGGTAGAATTCCGTTTGTCTACGGACAACTCTACAGCAGCAAGCATCTTGATTCATATTGGTCTGACAAATAAGTATAAGCCCAAGAAATTTGAGCAAACAGGAATGACACTGGCAGATGTGGAGGCACTACCAGCGTTGCAGGATGCAAATTTCCTCCATATCATTCAAAATGATGACAACGTGATTGACAATCAATTGAAGAACAACCCGGTTTGGAACGGCCTTACTTTTGTGAAAGAAAATCGTGTCTATGCCCTGGGCGGAGATCTGTGGCCTTACGGTGGTACCATGTCTGCAAAGATTCTCGCGAATAAAGTCGTTGATTTGTTGGCAAAATAATGAGTTTAGCCAAAAATAAAATGTTCACACGAACTGACATCACTCCAGCCACTTCCTCGCAAAGAGGGGGCTGGAGATTGTTCTTGATGTTAGGGAGTGGGCTGGTCGCTCTGCTGGTTCTTACATTTGTCAGTTTGACACAGGGAATGGCAGACATTTCTCTGCGTTCTGTCGTACAGGCCATTATTGCTCCGCAGGATATCTCAGATCACCATATGATACAGGGTGTCAGGCTTCCGAGAACGGTCATGGGGCTTTTGTCTGGTGCAGCATTGGCGATTGCCGGAGCTTTGATGCAGACGGTGACACGAAACCCGCTCGCGTCAGAAACGACACTAGGCGTAAATGCAGGTGCTTATTTCTTCGTGGTGTTCGGGATGGTTTTTTGGCCATCACTCTTGCATGATCACCCGCTTCCCTTTGCGATGGCGGGCGGAATTCTCGCAGCTGTTACCGTATACTTCATGTCTGGCGGGCGAAAAGGTACGCCAGTCCGTGTGGCATTGTCCGGGATGATTGTGACCTTGGTGTACTCCTCCTTGACGAGTGCCATCATCTTGTTTAATGAAGAAACGACCAATGGCATTTTCCTCTGGGGCTCAGGTTCTTTGAAACAAAATGACTGGTCGGGTGTAGAATTCAGTTGGCCTTGGATTGTAGCCGGGATTTTGGTCAGCATTTTCATGTCCAGGCAGCTTGATGTACTTACCTTTCATGAAGAAACGGCGAAATCATTGGGGCAAAAGGTAGCGAAAACACGACTTTTCACCATGTTTATTGCGATCTTGGTTACGTGCGTCAGTGTCAGTGTGGTCGGGCCAATCGGCTTCATCGGTCTCGTGGCTCCGCATCTGGTACGATTGTCAGGCATCACTCAGCATAAATGGCTGTTGCCGCTATGTGCCATCTGGGGGGCAGCGCTGCTGGTGGCTTCCGATACGATTGCACGTATGTTCATCAATCATTATGGTGAACTTCCGGCAGGAGCCATCACTGCTGCTATTGGTGGACCATGGTTGATCTGGCTGGCTTTGCGTGTCTCGCGCAGTATGAGTGCGGGGACTGGAGGCTCGATGAGTGTCGGAGGAGCACAACGCAAAGTTTCGTATCCGTTGATTGTGTGCACGCTTGCTGTGCTGCTCGTGGTCGTTTGGATGCTCAGCTTGTCCAGCGGAAACCTGTACCTGCCGTGGACAGAGATCATCGCCATTTTCATGGGACAAGGAAACGAGATGTACAGTCAATTGGTGTTTGAGCTTCGAATGCCGCGACTGTTGACGGCGATGCTGGCAGGTGTGGCACTCGCGATCAGCGGAAGCCTCATGCAGAGTGCAGTACGAAATCCGCTGGCAGATCCACAGATTGTAGGTGTAACGAGCGGTGCGGGTGTAGGGGCGATTATCGTGCTCCTCGTGTTTCCTCAACTCTCGGCTTGGATGCCGCTTGGGGCCGTTGCAGGGGGAATCATCTCAGCTGCGATTGTGTACGCGGTCTCTTGGAGAAGGGGACTCAATCCAATCATATTGACGCTTGTAGGTATTGCGGTTTCTGCCGCAGGTGCCGCCCTTATCAATATCTTGATCGTACATTCCATGATCTTGGCAGCGCCTGCACTCACTTGGCTGGCAGGAAGTACATATGGGCGGGGATGGATGGAAGTAGGCCGCCTGTTGCCTGCGATCCTCGTTCTAGCTCCGATCGCGTGGTGGTTAGGACGTCGGGTGGATCTTTTGTCATTTAACGACGAGAGCTCGACTGGATTGGGGTTAAAGGTGCGGATGACGAGGTTGTCTGTGGCAGTCATTGCGGTGTTGCTCGCTTCAGCGGCAGTTGCCAGTGTCGGAGCCGTAGGATTTATCGGTCTTCTCGCTCCGCATGCAGCACGTATGCTGGTTGGACCCCATCATCGCCGTGCAGTTGTCGTCTCAGCCATGCTTGGGGCTGTATTGCTGGCTGCTTCTGATTTGCTGGGAAGGATCGTCATGATCCCGAAAGATATTCCGGCCGGGGTCGTAGTGGCGTTGCTAGGCGCACCCTATCTGTTCTTGCTGATGTTCCGTTCGAATCGCTCAGCACAATAGACAGGCAGGTACTTGCCAAATAGAAAGATCTCCAACATGATAAAAGTAGAACAGGCTGATTCTGGCAATCAGCTTGTCTGCTTTTTTTGCTATTTCCGGTGATAGAAGGATGTGAGTCTGTTGACGATTTATCAAGATTATCCTGGCTTTTTGATGACCGTCTTTCGCAAACAGCGATTGAAACATTTTCACCTGCGTCAGGTGGAGGTAAACACCCATGTCCTTTGCTATGTGGCAGAAGGAAGTGCAGAGATTACGGTGGATGGTCAAAAGCAGGTGCTCGACGCCGGAAAGCTCTTGTTGTTGCGCCCGACGGCGAAGATAGAAGAATTGCGGTGCCAATCAGGACCGTTTCACATATACAGGCTGCATTACGTGGAAGTGAGACACGACCAGTACGAGAGCGTTCCCGAGAGGAAAGGAGTCAAGGTTTTGGCTGTCTCTACTCCCGCCTCATTTCTGACGGTATTGGAGGAGCTCTCGCAATTGACACGGAAGCGGGACTACTCTTCTTTTTTGCGGAGCCAAGCGCTGCTCTACGAGCTTTTGGGTATTGTTGATGATGAACAGAAAAAGAATGAGGAAAAGGGCATTGGAGCGATTGAGGAGACGATCGCCTACATGCAGAAGCACTACCGCGAGTCACTAGAATTGGGAAGCTTGCCGAAACTGGCGGGGTTGACCCCTAGCTCTTATTGCCGTGCTTTCAAACGTGCGACGGGAATGACACCTGGGGAGTATTTGACTGGGTTGCGGATGGAGCATGCCAAGGAGCTGCTTGCCCATTCTGGAGGAAGTGTGAAGGATGTGGCTCGCAACGTAGGCTATGCCGATGAGCTGTATTTTAGTAGACTCTTCAAAAAGCGAGAAGGATTGTCGCCGCAAATTTATATAAAGCAAAGTGAACAGCGGGTAGTCGTGGTTAGCAAGCTGTTTTTGCAGGATCATTTTCTTGCGATGGGAATTCAGCCGATTGCTGCCCCCTCCTTCCCGAACTACTTTGAAACGAGGACGGGCTTTCCTTCTTATTTGCAGCAAAAGCTGCGCGGGACAAAAGCACTGAATGCAGAGCAGTTGATCGATCCGAAAGAGATTTTGACTTTGTCGCCTGATGTGATTGTCAGGATGAATTTTTTCCACAATCGGGAGGCAGGAGATTGGGAGAAAATAAAAGGAACGGTCTCCTTTGACGGCTATCCGAACTGGATTGACTACCAAACCAAATTGGCGACGCTCTTCAAAAAAGAGAGTCAGGCAGAGAAAATCATCAAGCACATCGACAAAGTGGAAAAACAGGCAAGAGATGCACTATTGCCGGTTACGCGCACGGGTGAATGGACGATGATTCGCGTGCTGAAGGATGAGGTGCGCCTGTACGGCGTAGAGGGACACGCCCTCGCTGACTTGTTTTATCACAAGCTTGGGTTTGCGCCTGATCCGAATGTGACCCATGCGGCCTATAAACCAAATGCGCTTATCGATCTGATCGAATTGAACCCGGAGAGAATCATCGTGTTCTGGAGCGAACGGGAACATGTGGCAGCACTGTGGAACAACCCGCTGTGGAGAGACTTGCGTGCGGTGCGGGAAAACAAAGTGTACCACCCAGCCAATCATGAATGGGACCCATGGGGACCGTTTGGCAGAGAGCATACGATTCAAAGGAGCACAGCGTATTTTCTCCAGGTCGCACAGGGATAATCTGGTCCATGGCAATTAGACAATCACGTCCATAGAAAAGTAAGAGGAGTCTCTATATACTATCAATTGATAATTGTTATCACTAAGTTGATAAGCAGAAGTGGGGGCATTCTCGATATGAAAAGTAAGACCAGTTTACGTACCATGCGCCACATCATGACCAGCTTCTTTGCGCTGTGCTTGCTGGTTGTCCTTGCCGGTTGTGGAGGCAATGCCAATCAAGCTCAACAGGCGCCAGCTGCATCGGGAACGACGACTGAGGCTACTCCAGCACCAGCCGATGCGAATGAAGTACGTGAAGTGAAACACGCAATGGGCACAACTCCCATTAAGGGAACACCAGAACGTGTGGTTATTCTAACAAATGAAGGTACGGAAGCCTTGCTTGCACTTGGCGTTAAGCCAATCGCTGCTGTACAGTCCTGGGATGAAGATCCATGGTATCCTCACATCAAAGATGAGATGACAGGCGTAGAAGTGTTGGGCTTTGAAGACCAGCCGAATCTCGAAGCGATTGTCAGCCTGAGCCCTGATTTGATCATAGGGAACAAAGTACGTCATGAAAAGATTTATGATCAACTGTCCAAAATCGCTCCAACCGTATTCTCTGAAGAGCTGTCCGGAAGATGGAAAAGCAACTTCACGCTCTATGCAGAAGCACTGAACAAGAAGGCGGAAGGCGAGCAAGTCCTGAAAGAATTCGACGACCGTGTAGCTGCTGCGAAAGCAAAGCTGGGTCCTAAAGCTTCTACCAAAGTATCCGTAGCGAAATTCTCCAAAAAAGGCGTACAAATCTATCAAAAAGATACCTTTAGCGGTGTGCTGCTCGATCAGCTGGGACTCGCACGTCCAGCTTCCCAGGACGTAAACAGCTTTGCAGAAATGATCAGTGAAGAAGGCATGTCCGCTATGGACGGGGACATCCTGTTCTACTGGGTAACGGAGCCAACGAAAGAATCTACAGACATTGCGAACAATGCGAAAAAATGGATGGAAAGCCCAGTCTTCAAATCTCTGAATGTGGCGAAGACCAATCAAGTTTACCAAGTAGACGAAACGGTCTGGAACAAAGCAGGCGGCATCAAGGCAGCGAATTTGCTGCTCGAAGATATCATGAAGCGCCTTGATGTGAAGTAAAAAGAATACGGCGTCAAAGCAAAAGACCTCATCTGGAAGAATGGATGGGGTCTTTCCTTGGTATAATATGGGATGTACCGCTTAGTTTATGTACCCTAAATTTCCCAGTCATTTGTTTAACCATGACATTTGTCATGTCCTCGACTTGACGTTTATGACTACAGCGGTCAGACGCTATTTTCTACAATAAAGATAGAATATTGCGTCCGGCGAATTCACATGTCCCTGTACGCTTCAATCGAGGAGGAAACAA
Organism: Brevibacillus sp. AG162; assembly: GCF_006715575.1. NCBI lineage: Bacteria > Bacillati > Bacillota > Bacilli > Caryophanales > Paenibacillaceae > Brevibacillus > Brevibacillus sp. AG162. Next base: position 43,765 of record NZ_VFNO01000006.1, on the reverse strand, counting down.
GCAATGCAACAAGCTAACATTGCCCAGTTGAAAAAGAATGTTGCCCCCTTTGAAAAATCAGACCTAAAAAAGAGCATCCGACAGCTCATCAATACGTTGGTTCCGCTGATTGTACTCTGGTACGGTGCTTATCTCAGTCTGTCTGTGTCCTATTGGCTCACGCTGCCTATCGTCATTGTCGCAGCTGGTTTTGTCATCCGTACCTTCATCATTTGTCACGATTGCTGCCACCAATCCTTTTTCAAAAATCGTCTGGCGAATGACATCGTTGGTACGATTACCGGTGTGCTGACCCTTGTCCCCTATGAACAATGGAAAAACAGTCACAATATTCACCATGCAACGAGCAGCAACCTCGACAAACGAGGCGTAGGCGATCTATGGATGATGACCGTCAATGAATATCTCGAGGCTTCTATCTGGCGTAAAATCGCTTATCGGCTGTATCGCAATCCGATCGTCATGTTTGGTTTGGGTCCTATTTTTGTCTTTTTGCTCCAATATCGTTTTAATGTAAAGCGAGCTCGCCGCAAAGAGCGGTTGAATACGTATTTGACCAATGTGCTGCTGGTCGGTCTTTATGCGCTCTTAATCTGGGCGGTTGGCTGGCAAGCATTCCTGCTGATCCAAGGTCCGATCTTTTTCGTCTCCGGCTTGTTTGGGATTTGGCTGTTTTATGTGCAGCATACGTATGAGGATTCGTACTTTGAGAACGATGAAGAGTGGAGCTACGTGAAGGCCGCTGTAGAAGGAAGCTCCTACTACAAGCTGCCGAAGGTTTTGCAATGGATCACAGGCAATATTGGCTTTCACCATGTTCATCACTTAAGCCCACGGGTACCGAACTACAACCTGGAAAAAGCACATAACGATACACCGCCGCTTCAGATGGCGACAACGATTACACTGGCGTCCAGCTTGCAGTGCCTGCGTTTTCATTTGTGGGATGAGAGCAACAAGCGCTTTGTGAGCTTCAAAGGCATCAAGCGGTTGGCTGCTGCTCAATCGGAAGCGCTCATGGATGCACTCCAAGGCTCCAAACCGAGTTTGGAAGGAAAATAAGCCTGCCATAAACCTTTGAATTCCGATACACTTGAGAGAGTGGCGAAGAAAAGGTGGGCAAGTATGCAGAAGCAGAAGTGGTATCACATTCTTCAAAAAAATACGGGCTTGAGCCCTTATGTGTGGGTTGTCTTCTACATCCTGCCATTCTATTTTATCTTCCGGTCCTCTTCGACGTACGAAGCAGTGATCGGAATCATCATGATCATTCTGTTTTTCATTTGTTATGTATTCTCCTTTCTGTCAAAGGGCTGGCTGGTGTATTTCTGGACGAGTGTGCAAATCGTTATATCGGTCGCCATGACCTTGATGTTCGGCTATGTGTATTTCTCGCTCTTCCTGGCGTTTTTTATCGGGAATATCGATAATAAGATCGGCTTCGTTACGCTGTACACGGTTCATTTGATTAGCACCACCATATCGGTCAACATCGGCTTTTTCACCAAAAACGCGCAATTGATTGGCCAGCTTCCGTTTGTTTTGGTTAGCATGATAGCTGTCATTCTCTTGCCCGTGACGACGTACAACTGGAATAAGCGAGAGAAGCTGCAGGGAGAACTGGAGCATGCAAACAAGCGAATATCGGAGCTGGTCAAGCTCGAGGAACGCCAACGCATTGCCCGTGACTTGCACGATACGCTGGGACAGAAGCTTTCCTTGATTGGATTGAAAAGCGATTTGGCGAACAAGCTGATCAACAAAAATCCTGCTCTGGCACGAACGGAGCTGGAGGAAATCAGGCAAACGGCGCGTATCGCTTTGAAAGAAGTACGGGAAATGGTCACGCAAATGCGTGGGACACGGCTAGAGGATGAGATGTTTCGGATCAAGCAAATTTTCAAGGCAGCGGAAATTGAATTCGTGCTGGAAGGCGACACGAATCTGACCAACACTTCGCTGATGACGGAAAACGTATTGTGCATGTGCCTGAAAGAAGCAGTCAACAATATTGTGAAGCATAGCAATGCCACCGTCTGCTCCATCGTCATCGAACCCACTCTTACCGATCTCGTCGTAAGCGTAACAGATAATGGAATTGGAATGGCGGAGGAATTGGTCTACCGAGGCAATGGTTTGCGTGGGATGAAGGAACGGCTGGAATTTGTCAATGGAAGCATGGAAATCCAGTCCTCAGTGTCTGGAACACAGCTAGTGATTCGGGTACCCAACGTCTTCAAACAACCGGAACAGGAGGCGGGAGGATGATTCGCATTGTCATTGCAGAGGATCAGCGGATGCTATTGGGAGCCCTTGCTTCCCTGCTCGATTTGGAAGAGGATATGAAGGTCGTCGGTAGAGCAAGTAATGGTGAGGATGCCGTCAAGCTCGTGCATCAGCATCAACCCGACATTTGCATTATGGATATCGAAATGCCAGTCAAAAGCGGATTGGACGCTGCCGAAGAATTGAAAGGCAGCGGCTGCAAGGTAATGATTCTAACGACCTTTGCTCGCCCAGGTTACTTCGAACGAGCACTGAAGGCAGGTGCAAACGGCTACTTGCTCAAGGACAGTCCGAGCGAAGAGCTGGCCAGCTCGATTCGCAGCATTATGGCAGGGCGGCGGATCTATGCCCCTGAGCTGGTCGATGAGGCATACGGGCAGGAGAATCCGCTGACGGAGCGGGAAAAGGAAGTCCTGCTCTTGATCGCTGACGGCAAGAACACCAAGGAGATTGCCAGCCAGCTGTACATTACGACGGGGACTGTACGGAATTACATCTCCGTCATTCTCGATAAGCTCGGTGTGAGCAATCGGATCGAGGCGATTATGCATTTCAAGGAAAAAGGCTGGTTTAAGTAGCAGACCAGCTGGAGAAGGCCCTTTCTGTTTTGGCAGGAAGGGTTTTATAATATTTCGACGGAGTCGTGGATGGAGGAGCATTCTGTTGAAGCTGAACAAAATAGAAGTGAAGAAGATGACAAGTAAATACTGCGATCATGAACATGAGTGTGTATTGATTGATGAGGTCCCGCTTGATGTTATCCTTCACTCTCTTTACCCCAATCATCATTTGGAAGGATTAATTCCGACTATCCTAAACTGGATAGATGAACCAAGAGAGAAGGCTTTTGTACGAAGCCGATACGAGTCATTCAAGCAGAGAGAAATGCTTCCCATATTGATGTGTCCCGACGATTGTGATTTGTGGTGCACAATAATAATCGTTGAAGTTGTAAGGAGTGAAGGCATTATCAAGTGGGAGCGATTGGGTATTGACCAATGTACACGGGAAGATTTGATTAACAGTTTTGAAAATATAGGGACAAAAGTAGATTGGCTTGAAAAGGTACCGAGTATGACGTTTCAACCAGAGGAGTATAACTCTCAAATAAGCAACTTGATAAGATAAAGGGAGTAACTTTGGTATGTAGTCTACTCATAGTTAGGTAAGTGCATGTGGGGATAGTTCGCTTTCTATTACAAAAATGAACGAGTGGAAGCAAACGTTATATCTATTCATCAAAAAAAATTGATATACAAACGTTGCGTTTTCTTGGAAACCACGCATATAATAAATACATCAAAAAAAATTGATGAATGAGGGTATTATTCATGAACGATATGAAGCAAAAGTTGGAGCAATATGAGAAGAAATTCAAAGCTCTTGCCGATCAGAAACGATTAGAAATTATGTATGAGCTTTGTCAGAGAGGCAAGACGTGCGTATGTGACCTCACTGAGGTTTTTGACATGCCACAATCCAAGTTGTCCTATCACCTCAAGATCTTATTGGACGCAAACCTGATTGTGAAAGAAACAAAAGGTACTTGGAGTTATTACGACTTGAACGACAGCGAAGTCAATCAACTGTTATCGGAAGAGCTTTGTTGTATTTTCAGGAAAACAGGTAAAGGCAGCTGCTGCTAATTTTTTTTAAACCTTATATCAATTTTTTTTGATGAATCTATCTAATCATAGGAGGAACATGAGAATGAAGTATGTTCACGTTGGGATTAACGTTACGAGCCTGGAGAAATCGATTGAATTTTATCAAAAGGTATTTGGAGTAGAGCCTGTGAAGGTAAAGACCGATTATGCAAAGTTTTTGCTGGAAAGCCCGGGGTTGAACTTTACGTTAAATGTCCGAGACGCCGTTAGTGGGAATCAAGTCAATCATTTTGGATTCCAGGTTGAAAGTACGGAGGAAATTGTTGCTCATAAGGAAAGGCTAGAAAAAGAAGGCTTTTTCGCACGAGATGAGATGGATACGACATGCTGCTATGCTGTGCAGGACAAATTTTGGGTAACAGATCCGGACGGGAATGAATGGGAATTTTTTTACACCAAGGCTGACAGTGGCGTTCATAAAATCGAATCCTCTTCCTGCTGTGCAGATTCAAATACAGTCGTAAGCAAAGCTTGCTGTTAAACGAAGGAGTGCTTCATGAAACAACTATCTTTTTTAGATCGCTACTTAACCCTGTGGATTTTCCTAGCTATGGTTATTGGGATTACGGTAGGAACGTTCTTTCCGGCCTTCACAAGTGGATTGAACAGCTTGCAAATTGGCACAACATCCATCCCTCTTGCCATTGGTTTAATTCTGATGATGTACCCCCCTTTAGCAAAAGTTCGTTACGAAGAGATGGGACGTGTCTTTCAAGATCGCAAGGTTCTTTTGCTGTCCCTCATTCAGAACTGGGTGATTGGTCCGGTTTTGATGTTTGTATTGGCTATCGTTTTCCTGCCAGATAAGCCAGAATATATGGTAGGGCTGATAATGATTGGCCTGGCACGTTGTATTGCGATGGTGATTGTATGGAATGACCTGGCAAAAGGCGATACCGAGTATGCAGCCGGGCTTGTGGCCTTCAATTCAGTATTTCAGATGCTTTTCTTTTCGGTCTATGCCTATGTGTTTGTTACGATTATTCCAGAATGGCTAGGCATCCAGGGAGCAGTCGTTGACATTACGATGGCGGAAGTAGCCAAATCAGTGTTCATCTACTTGGGTATCCCATTTCTTGCAGGGATGCTGACGCGCTTTACTTTGGTGAAAGCAAAAGGCAGACAGTGGTACGAGAAAGTGTTTATCCCCAAAATAAGCCCTATGACATTAATAGCGTTGCTTTTTACGATCGTCGTCATGTTCTCGATACAAGGAGAAAATATCGTGAGTGTACCAGTCGATGTCGTTCGAATCGCGATTCCTCTTCTTATCTATTTCATCTTGATGTTCTTTATTTCGTTCTTTATGGGGAAGAAGATAGGCGCAAACTATCCGGTGACAACGACTCTTGCGTTTACGGCAGGCAGTAATAACTTTGAGTTGGCAATTGCTGTGGCAGTCGGTGTTTTTGGGATTCACTCAGGTGCCGCCTTTGCAGCTGTCATCGGTCCTCTTGTTGAAGTCCCGGTGATGATTGCCTTAGTTAACGTAGCATTATGGTTCAAGCGAAAGTATTTTGCCAATTCAATATCGTAATGGAAAAGGTGAGTATATCATGGAAAACAAAAAGACCATTTACTTCTTATGCACAGGGAATTCTTGCCGAAGCCAAATGGCAGAAGCGTGGGGAAAGAAATACTTGGGTGACTCGTGGAATGTGTTTTCTGCGGGGATTGAAGCGCATGGTGTCAATCCAAATGCCGTTCGAGCGATGCAAGAAGTAGGAATAGACATTTCTACGCAAACTTCTGACGTCATTGACCCGAATATCCTAAACAAAGCGGATCTGGTCGTGACACTATGCAGTCATGCAGACTCCGTTTGCCCAACCACACCTCCTCATGTGAAACGCGTCCATTGGGGATTTGACGATCCCGCAGGAAAAGAATGGTCTGAGTTTCAAAGGGTTCGAGATGAAATTGGGACACGTATTAAAGCGTATAAGGAAACGGGAAAGTAGTTTTGGGTGAGGGGGAAATGGAGTGTCGCTGTACAGCGAATGGAGGCTGTCAGAAGACACTCCATTTCTTATTTCTCCAACGAATAAAAACAGTCATTCACCATCTTACCCGCAATTTCAGTGCTTTCGGGCACGATTTTATCCAGCTTCATTCCTGCCTTCTCCAAAACACGGCGTGAAGCCACATGCTCTTCGGAACAAACTGCCGTAAATTTTTTGAATCCAAAAGTATCCACAGCGAAATCAAATACGCGTCCGATTGCTTCCGTAGCATAGCCCTTGCCTTTGTATCCTTCCAGTATGATGAAGCCTACTTCCGCAGTGAGATTTTCTCGTTCTTGGTTACGGGTGCAGATGCTAATCAAGCCAACGTTGTTACCAGAGTCGGTTTCACGTACGATCCAGGTTAGCCAGTGTGTCGATTCAAGGCTCCACGGAGCGAGTTCTTTCTCAAAGTTACGGCGGATATCTTCATCGCTCATGGTCGCTCCGATATGCTCCATCAGTGTCGGGTTGGAATAGATGGAGCGGATCAGCTCCCAATCGGGTAATGCTACTTTTGTGAGAGTCAGGCGCGTACTGAGGATTTGATTATTCATGGGGATTCTCCTTTGGGAATTGTAAGGAATATTTCTAATAGTATACGCTGTTGAATGAGAAGGAAAGGAGTCTATCACCAAGAATTGCGCTGTTAATTGTTAATCAAAAAAAGGCCGTCGATTTTCTCGACAGCCAAAAGAGTGCCTTTGCATTGTCTTTTTTTGTGGGCAATGGAGTTATCGACTAAAGATGTTTCTAAGCTCATTGATGTCGTTTTGGGTCGGAGCAGTGATTCTCGTTAACCAAGAGTTATTCATGATCGAGTAATCCGATCTGTGATTTAGTCGTAATACATGCCCAATCTCATGAGTAGCCAAGGCTTCTAAATAAGCGGCGTTTCTGTTGCTCACTCTGTTCCATTGGATAACTGTGCCACCGGTTACTCTGGAACCGTTCGATTGCCACCAGCCAAATCCATCATAGCCCCTCGCATAGCCTTCACCTAAGGTAATGGGGGCATTTTTTGTTGGTGTTAATGAAACAATGCCTGTGTTGTTCCAATTTCGAATGGCATTTTCATAGGCCTGTTTAAGAGCAGGGATATTCGTCGTAATGGTTACCTGATACGAAACTAAGACATTGTTTTGATCGGTTGCAGGTGGGTTTCCATTAATAAAAGCAGACGCAACATAGTATTTCACGCCGTTATTCTCGTAGAAGAACCATCTATTATCAGGGGAGCTTGTCCAATAGTCATTGAGCGAGGTACCTCGGGTCCAACCAGAAAATTGTACACGGGTATTTGGTTGAAGCCTGTCGATGATAGCGGCAGAAGTTGTCGGTCCGGTACGGATATTGACAGGGATCGGAGCGGATACACCGCTAAAATCCACGCGATATTCGGATTGATCCTGTGCGTTTGTCGGCGTAACAAAATATCCATTTACAAGAGTGACAAGAGTAATGGTGAGCAATAAAAGTTTACCCAAAATTCTTTCTAACATCATGAGGCTCCTTTCCAAACAAGAGTTTTCGTTTTTTCCAGTACAGTTCTCTGTAGACCTCCTTCTCATTTTTTTGATGACAAAAACAATTCCATTCCTACTAGTTCATCTCTTTTAAGTAGTTTGAAATTGTTTTTCTAATGGTAAAATATACATCCAGTATTTTCAAGTTAAATACAAAAAATTCACAATATGGAACACTTTTTGCATTTTTTTATGGCCAAAAAGAAAAGGAAACAAGCTGATGTCGATTGAGTTTCGACGTCAGCTTGTGGAGGATGCATGCCATGTGCTTAACTATTTGGGATGCGGTTATCCAATTGTTCTGATTAGCCTATACGTTTGATCAGGTTCATTGTTCCCGATGATCTGACTATGACCCATCCGTCAGGAATAGGCGAGCCTAGCATCACCCATACCTCCTGACCAGAGGGAGCGTTGTTCAGATTTTTAATCTGGTTCATGGTTCCGGAACTTCTGATCACAACCCACCCGTCAGGAATAGGTGAGCCGAGCATTACCCACACTTCGTAACCAGCAGGAGCATTGTTCATATCCTTAATCAGGTTCATATTGCCAGAAGATCTGATCACGACCCATCCGGTTGGAATAGGGGAGCCGAGCATGACCCAGACTTCCTGACCAAATGCGGCATTTTTGATGATTGTTTTTGTGGAGGCTGGCGCCTTCTCCTGTAAAGGTAGAGCGGCCCCTTGGGCTTTCGCGGCTACACTTGGTACAGCGACAACTGAGCTTAATGTCAGGATGATCAAGGCTTTTTTAAACATGAACATCAACCTTTCATGAGAGGGGAATATGTAGCTCTGAAACGATCATCGAGTGGATGCCAGATGTTGCGGTACTCCATCAAAAATATGAGATGTTGCACTTCCTTAAAATATCTATATATACCATTTTATAGGATGTTTGTTCCGTTTACTTTAGGAGATATTGTCGAATGGTAGACAAAGTAGTAAGGATAAAAGAAAAGCACCCAAAAAGGGTGCTTTCACTTCACGGAAGATTTAATGCGGTCTGGATATTTTGCTGATCCAACTGAATCTGCTCGGTAACATTCCATGGATGGTACCAACCTCGCTCAATCATGTACAGGCTGATCTTTTCGTGCAAATCGATTGCTTCTTCCAATTGCTTGGTTAGTGTTGCCTTAATTTCTGGGGTGCCCGTTTCCGTCAGTGCCATCGCATAGTTCCGCACACCGCTCTTGGCTGAGATGAGAAAGTCCATGGCGATTACTTGATCCGTCAGCCCACCCATACCGGCTAAGCTTTGAAGAATGCCACTCATTCGTTTGTTTCCCCCTATGAATTTGACTTTGTAAGTAGAGAGCTCAGCTCTTGAAGCTGTCTGGTGGATACGAGAACATCGTCTGCCAAAAGCTGTCTCAACGTCTCATCGGAAACCAGGCCTTGCATCGTCTTGGACTTGGTCATGCAAATGGTTTTAAAAGAAGCAATTTCATGCAGTTCAAGCTGTTCGTGCAATCCGTAACTCATCGCAGCAGCACCCTCCTTCCCGTCATTTCATCAAGGCTTTAGAACGACTTTGATGCAATTGTCTGTTTTCGTATCAAACACTTCGTATCCACGCTTTGCTTCACTCAAGGGAATGACGTGCGTGATGATGTCGCCTGGATCGACTTTTCCGGTGGTAATGAGCTCATACATATACGGCATGTAGTGGATCACTGGAGCTTGTCCGGAGCGTATGTTGACATTGCGTTGCATGATGTCTCCAAGAGGGAAGGCATTATAGCGCCCGCCATAGACACCGGTAATTTGGATCGTGCCGCCTTTGCGGACTGCTTGGGAAGCGATGACGATTGCCCCCATGGCGCCTCCTTGCAGCTTCAAGCCACTCGCAAGAAACTCCAGAGCAGACATTTTTCCATCCATACCAACAGCATCGATGACAACGTCAGCTCCACCCTTCGTGATTTCTTTCAGGTAGTTGCCGATATTCTCCTTTTGCTCAAAGTTTACGATTTCTACGTTGTTCGTACGCTTTGCATGTTGCAGGCGGTAATCGATATAATCAACCGCAATCACACGTTTTGCACCCTTTAGCCAACAAAACTTTTGGACAAGAAGACCTACGGGTCCACAGCCGAGGACAATCACGGTATCTCCGTTCTTGACACCTGCGTTATCTACGCTCCAATAGGCAGTTGGCATAACATCGGCAATCAAGCACAGCTTTTCATCTTCTACCTCGCAGTTTTCGGGTAGCTTGAAATGGGTAAAGTTCGCAAAGGGCACCCGCAAATACTCCGCCTGTCCCCCAGGATAACCGCCAGTTGTAGCGGAATATCCGAAAAAACCACCCATATCGCCATTCTCGTTTGAATTGTCACATTGGCTTTCTAAATCGTTTTTGCAATAAAAGCATTCGCCGCAAGCAATCGTAAATGGAATGATGACGCGGTCACCCTTTTTCAGCTTGGTTACACTGGGGCCTACCTCTTCAACAATGCCCATTGGCTCGTGACCGATAATATAATCCTCTTGCAAATTGGGGATCATGCCATGAATTAAATGGAGATCGGATCCGCATATGGCGGTGCTTGTCAATTTCACGATCATATCATCGGGCTTTTCCATCTTCGGATCGGGCACATCTTTTACCACTACGTTTTTAATGCCTTGGTATGTAACAGCTTTCATCAATAAGTTCCTCCATTACTGGTGTTCATCTGGTGTCCGATCGAACATGCCTTTTCGCGAGGTATCCTCAGGAAAGAGGTTCATTTGCCCGATTTGGATCGTTTCCAAGGCGGAGAGGTGGTCTAGTTGGTACTGTTCATGGAGTTCGTAGGGATGGAACCACTTTTTACTGAGCATCAGTTCCGCGATTTCTTGATGGAGAGCAATTCCTTGATGAAGTTGTTTTCGCAATACGGCCCTTGCTTCCGGAGTAACGGTTTCAGTCAGAGCGATTGCCGTGTTTCGGACACCTTCTTTGGCACGCATGAGGAAGTCCATAGCAAAAGTCATATCTGCCTTCTCCGGCATGTTTAACGCATGAATGGGATCTTGATAATCGTTGTTCATCGGATTTTCACCTTCAGTTTATGATGGGGGTCGGACGAGTTTGCGGGATCGGTGCCTGGAAGGGTGCTTTCTTGTAAATAGCCTGAAGCTCCGCGATTGCTTGCAAGGATTGCTCTACATCTTTTTGCATCAACGCTCGTAAATCCTGATCGAATACAATGCCTTGCATCAGCTTGGATTTGGCGAGGCAGAGTGTTTTGAAGTTAAGTACTTCATGAATATCCAGTGATTCATGGGCAGCCAACGTCTGTTTATTCATCGTACAATCCTCCTTTTGGGCTTTTAACAGTTCTATTCTGTCCTATGTACTTCTTGGTATTCGAAAGATGGCTGTCAACGAAGTTAATTTTTTGAATAATCTGGACGGAATCAAAGGGGTGTGCTACAAATAAAGCAAAGTTGAATTTATAAAGCCATTGGAGAAATTAATATCAGGCGGTTACGGTAAACAAAGGAGAGACGAGCATGGCAAAAGAGGAATATGCGATTGGACTAGATTTGGGCGGGACCAAAATCTTGGCTGGTTTGGTTGATCACGACGGCAGGATCATCGCACAAAAGCAGCTGCCGACCTACGCGGAAGAGGGAAAGAGGGCAGTGATTGAACGGGTGCTGTCCGCCACGCACGATGTCCTGTCAGCAAGCGGCATCCATCCCGAAAAAGTACGCGGTGTTGGAATTGCTTCGGCTGGTGTAATTAACAGCGATAGCGGCGAAGTCATTTTTGCGAGTAATTTGGGTTGGCGAAATGTACCGATTGGCTTGTTGATTGAGCAAAGGTTCGGATTGCCTGTTCGACTGTTCAATGACGCGAATGCGGCGGCAATTGCAGAGTGGCTATGGGGCGCAGGTGTCGGTACACGAAATATGATTTACGTCACGGTCAGCACAGGGGTAGGGGCTGGAATCGTCAGCGACGGACGATTGATATCAGGTAGAGATGGGAGTGCAGGTGAGTTCGGCCATATCTCGATCGATTGGAACGGACCGCCATGCCGTTGTGGGAATCGCGGATGCCTGGAAAATTACGCTTCTGGTACTGCCATTGAAAGCGCCGCTAGTCACAAACTGGTATCCACGAAGGAGCCCGTTACCGATGGAATCCTTGTTCAAAATGGAGAACTGACGGCAAAAGTGATCTGCGAAGCTGCGCTTGCAGGAGATGCATTTTTCGCGCAAATTGTAAAGCAAGCTGGGTTTTACTTAGGCATAGGAGCAGCCAATCTGATCTATTTGTTTAATCCGGAGGTCATCGTGTTCGGAGGCGGGGTAATGAACGCATCCGCACTATTGCTTCCAGAAATCGAAAAGAGCATGAGAGATAGATGCATCCCTGGATTGGTGCAGGGGGTACGCGTTGCCCTTAGCCAGATCGGGGCGGAAGCTGGAGTGATGGGAGCGGCAGGGGGAGTTTTTGCGTTAAATCAACCAGAAGAGAAACCGCAAAATTTTTAATTGAAATCCGTATTGCAAAAATTAAAACAATTTTGTATCATCTTATTAATTACTCCACTGAAAAAACTAATTAACGGATGAGAAGCAAGGAGGAAGACAACATCATGGCAAAAGTGAGAGTTGCGGTAATTGGTGCAGGATCCATTTCAGACATGCACTTGCAATCGTACCAGCAAAACGAACGTACAGAAATTCGTGCCGTCGTCGACTTCAACGAGGAGCGTGCTCGGGAAAAAGCACAGAAGTACGGGGCCGAAACCTACTACAGCAAGCTTGAAGATGTTTTCGCAGATGAGCAGGTAGACGCAGTAAGTATTTGTACGTGGAACAACACGCACGCAGACATTGCCATTGCTGCCCTCGGAGCGGGTAAGCACGTGCTTTTAGAAAAGCCTTTAAGTACGACAGTTGAAAGCGCTCTCCTGATAGAAGAGGCTGTAAAAGAGAGTGGCAAGCTGCTCCAAGTAGGCTTTGTGAGAAGATACGATACGAATGCGCAATTGCTCAAGCAGTTCATCGATGCGGGCGAGCTGGGCGAGATATATTACGCGAAGGCATCCTGTCTGCGCCGTTTGGGCAATCCAGGGGGCTGGTTCGCTGACAAGGACAGATCTGGGGGAGGTCCACTCATTGATCTCGGCGTGCATGTCATTGATTTGTGCTGGTACTTGATGGGCTGTCCAAAAGTAACGACCGTCAGCGGCAATACATACAACAAGCTGGGCAATCGCGCCAATGTCAAAAATCTCTCCTTTTACAAAGCAGCTGACTACGATCCTTCCCAAAACACCGTCGAGGATATGGCCAATGCACTCATTCGCTTTGAAAACGGAGCGTCCCTTTTCGTGGATGTGAGCTATACCCTGCATGCGAAAAAAGACGAGCTGGCCGTCAAACTGTACGGAGACAAGGGAGGCGCAGAGGTGGAGCCAGAGCTGTCCATCATTGCAGAAAAGCATGACACCATCCTGAATGTCAGCCCCCAGATGGATAAATTATCGTTTGATTTCAAGCGAGGCTTCCAAAATGAAATCGATCACTTCATCGCATGCATATTGGATGAAAAAGAAACGCTCAGCCCTGTGCAGGACGGAGTGGAGATGATGAAGATATTGTGCGGCATTTATGAATCGGCTGCGACCGGAAGAGAAATCGTATTTACCCGATAATCGGCAGGCAAGACCTATCCATGGACATCCAGATATCACCCATAGAGCAGATGAAGACAAGGGGGAAAAGAAATGAAAAAAGCATCGTTTTTGCGAACAGCATCCGTCTTACTTTTTTCAGTGGCTTTACTTTTCGGATGTTCCAGTGGCGGTGGAAGTGGTAGTGGAACTCCGGCAGCTTCCAATGGCGGGACAACGACGGGAGCGCCGCAAAAGGATCAGATGGTGATCGCTGTAAACGAAAACTTTATCACGATGGACCCGCAAAATACAGGAGATGCCCTGTCATCAGGTGTCCAAAGCGCGATGTTTGAAGGGCTTCTGATTTACGACAAGGATTTGAAGCTCATGCCAGGTCTGTCGACTGAATATTCGGTTAATGAAGATGCGACAGAGTATACCTTCAAGCTCCGGCAAAACGTGAAGTTCCATGACGGCACACCATTCAATGCCGAAGCGGTCAAAATCAACTTCGACCGGATGAGCAACAAAGACAACAACCTGAGAGCCTATCGGAACTACAAATACATCAAATCAACAGAGGTTGTCGACGAGCACACAGTGAAAGTGACGCTGAACCAGCCGTTTTCCGCGATGATCAACAAGTTCACGACAGGAATCATCAGTCCGGCAGCTCTGGAAAAGTACGGCAAAGACATTACGAAAAATCCAGTCGGTACAGGTCCATATAAATTCGTGGAATGGGTACAGGGTGACCATCTGACGGTAGAGCTGAATCCAGATCACTGGAACAAGGGCGCCGCCAAGGTCGGTAAAATCGTCTACAAGCCTGTTCCTGAAAATGGCTCCCGCGTAGCCATGCTGAAGACGGGGGAGGCCGATGTCATCTATCCGTTGCCGGAACAGCAGGTAGAGACACTGAACGGTGAAGAGGGAGTAAAGGTAGAGCGCACACCTTCCACCATCACCCGCTATGTCTCGATCAATATGCTGAAAAAGCCGTTTGATGATCCGCGCGTTCGCCAAGCCATCAACCATGCAGTGGACAAGGAGGCATTCATTAAAGTCGTGAAAGCCGGATACGGCGCACAGCTGGAATCCGTGATGTCGCCGACGATTGCCCACTACGCGAAGCAAGGCGCCTATGAATACAACATAGAAAAGGCGAAGCAGCTTTTGAAAGAAGCAGGCTACGAGAACGGCTTCACAACGGACATCTGGGGGAATACGAACTCGGATACGATGAAGGGCATGCAATTCATTCAGCAGCAATTGCAAAAGGTCGGCATCACCGTTGAAGTGAAATCGATGGAAGAAGCGACGCTGTCCGATGAAATCTACGGCATCAAGTCGCCAGAAGAAGCAAAAATGAACATGTGGTATGTAAGCTGGTCCTCTGCTGATCCAGACAATGCAATGCGTTCGTTGTTTAGCAGCGAGAACTTCCCGCCTGCAGGAGCGAACACGGCTTTCTACAAAAATGACCTTGTCGACCAAAGCATCAAGGAAGCGACACAATCATCAGATCAAGACAAGCAAAAGCAGCTGTATGGCGTCGTGCAAGAAAATGTGTTTAAAGATGCACCATGGATTTTCCTCGCAGTCGATGAAATCTTGTACGGAAAACGCGCGAACGTGAACGGTGTTTATATCACACCGAGTGGCGGCATCTATGTAAGAGAAGCGGCGTTCCAATAATACTTGAAGCAGCGTTCGGGCATTGTCTGCCGCTGGGCGCTGCTTTTCTTTTAGGAGGAACCGTACCATGTTCCGTTATATCGTGAAGAGACTCATCGAGATCATCCCGATCATTTTTGTCGTGTCGTTGCTTATTTTCTTTTTTATCCATCTGGTTCCGGGTGATCCTGTCCGCTTGGCAGCGGGAAAAGAAGCGACCTTGGAAGAGATCGAGCGGGTGCGTCAGGAGCTGGGCTTGGATAAGCCATTGCTTACCCAGTACGTCACCTACATGCAAAACCTGCTGACAGGAAATTTGGGACACTCCTTGAAGACGGGGCTTCCCATTAGCGATATGTTTGAAAACCGTTTTTCCGTAACGATGACGTTGACATTTATGAGCCTGGGCTGGGCCTTGGTGCTCGGGTTGCTGATTGGGACGATCTCTGCTGTTTTCCGCAATAAATGGCCGGATTACGTAGGGATGCTGACGGCGATTTCCGGTATTTCCTTGCCTGGATTTTGGCTGGGGCTCATTCTCATACAAGTTTTTTCGGTCACACTGGGCTGGTTTCCCACAGGTGGGGTCGAGAGCTGGAAAAGCTACGTGCTTCCTTCGTTAACCTTGGGAGCAGGCATCATGTCGATGCTGGCCCGTTTTACACGCTCCTCCCTGCTCGAAACATTAAAGGAAGATTTTATCCGAACAGGTCGGGCAAAAGGGTTGAAGGAATCGGTAGTCGTTCGCAAGCACGCTTTGAAAAATTCGATGATTCCGGTCGTGACCATCGCCGGTTTGCAATTCGGTTTTCTGTTGGGCGGATCGGTTGTCGTGGAGACGGTGTTTAGCATTCCGGGTATGGGGCGTCTGTTGATCGATTCCATTGCGTTTCGCGATTATCCGGTCGTACAGGCAGTCATCCTGTTGTTTTCACTGGAGTTCATTCTCGTGAATCTGCTGGTAGACATCCTGTACAAGGCACTGAATCCGAAAATCCGTTATGACAGCTAATGGCAAGGAGGTGACGTAAATGGAGGTAGTAAAAGAAATCGGGCATAACGTCGTGGTTCCCACTGAAAAGAAATCCCGAGCCCGCGAGTTTTGGATGAAGTGGAAAAAGCAAAAGACAGCTTTCTGGGCTGGGTTTTTTATCTTGTTTTTGTTTGTGATAGCACTGTTTGGCCCATGGATCGCGCCGTATGATCCGTACGAGCCGAACTATGACGTGACGTTGCAGACTCCATCCATGGAGCACTGGGCAGGGACAGATGAATACGGACGGGATATTATGAGCCGCATCATCGTAGGAACGGGAATCTCTCTTGGCGTCAGCTTTTCTTCTGTGCTGGTCGGCGCAGTGGTTGGAACGGTATTAGGTTTGATCAGTGGATATTACGGGGGCTGGATGGATCGTCTCATCATGCGGTGGAGTGACGTCATGTTCGCTTTTCCCGATTTGCTGCTCGCAATCGCCATCGTTGCGATCCTCGGCCCGGGATTAACGAATGTCGTCGTGGCGGTAGCGGTGTTCAGTATTCCATCGTTTGCTCGTTTGATCCGCGGCAATACATTGGCTGCCAAGGAAGCGGTGTTTGTAGAAGCGGCGCGGTCCATGGGGGCAAAAAGCAGCCGGATTATTTTTCGTCACATCTTTCCAGAGACCGTCTCCAGTATGATCGTCTTTTTTTCCATGCGGATCGGTACCTCGATCTTGGCTGCATCCAGTCTCAGCTTTCTCGGTCTGGGGGCAAAGCCTGAGAGTCCCGACTGGGGGGCGATGCTCAGTATGGGTCGTGATTATCTCGCTACTTCTCCTCATGTGGTCATCATTCCCGGGATTGCGATCTTTTTGACCGTGCTGGCGTTCAACCTAGTTGGGGATGGCTTGCGCGATATTTTGGACCCGAAAACGAAGAACTAAACGAGGGAGATGGGGCAGATGAGTGACAACATCATGGAAGTAAAGCATCTGCAGACGCAATTTACGAGAGACAACCAGAAGACAGTCGTCCTCGACCATGTCAGCTTTCATATAAAAAAGGGCGAAGTGCTTGGACTGGTTGGCGAATCGGGCTGCGGCAAGAGCGTGACCTCCTTGTCAATCATGCGCCTGTTCAAGGACACGACTGGCGAGATTACTAATGGCGAGATTGTTTACAACGGTACGAATTTGCTCTCGATTTCGGAGAGTGAAATGCGCCGTATTCGCGGAAAAGAAATCTCGATGATTTTTCAGGAGCCGATGACTTCGCTCAACCCGGTGATGAAAATCGGAGAGCAATTGATGGAAGCGATTCGCTTGCATCTCGGCTACTCCGACCAAAAAGCGAGAGAACAAGCAGTGAGCATGCTGACAAAAGTAGGCATTCCACGACCGAGCGAAATTATGGGGGAGTATCCGCATCAGCTCTCTGGCGGTATGCGACAGCGCATCATGATTGCGATGGCGATGTCCTGCAATCCCAACCTGTTGATCGCCGATGAGCCAACGACGGCACTCGATGTCACGATTCAAGCGCAAATCCTCGACGTAATGAAGCAGTTGCAGGCTGACGAGCATATGTCGATGCTGTTGATCACGCATGATCTCGGCGTCGTGGCAGAGATGTGCAACCGTGTCGTGGTCATGTACGCAGGGCGTATCGTAGAGGAAGCATCTGTTTACGACTTGTTCGATGAACCCAAGCATCCGTATACCAAAGGCTTGATCGGCTCTGTCCCCAAAATCGGGCAAAAGCGCGCGCGGCTGGATTCGGTTCCCGGGAACGTACCGACACCAAACAATATGCCGAAGGGCTGCAAATTCGCTCCGCGCTGCAAGGACGTCATGCCTGTTTGTTGGGAAAAGGAGCCTGCCATTACGACGGTGGGAGAGGAACGTTCTTGCCGCTGCTGGCTCTATCAAGAGGAAGGTAGGGATGTTTATGTCTAAATCACTGCTCGTGGTAGACGGTATCAAAAAAACGTTCCCGATTGATAGCGGTCTATTAAGCAGCAAAAAAAGCGTAAAGGCAGTGAATCACGTTTCATTCGAGATTAAGGAAGGCGAAACGTTCAGTCTGGTCGGAGAGAGTGGCTGCGGCAAGTCGACGACAGGGCGCTTGGTCACACGATTGTTGATGCCGGATGAGGGCAAGATTTGGATCAATGGAGAAGAAATCTCCAAGATGAACGAAACAAAGCTGCGGGAAGTGCGCAAGCAGGTACAGATGGTTTTTCAGGACCCGTACGCCTCATTGAATCCGCGGATGAAAATTCGCGATGTGGTAGCAGAGCCTCTTCTCATTCATACGAAGCTGTCTGCCCAAGAGCGGGATCGGGTTGTCGCTGAGATGCTCGAGGTCGTCGGGCTCTCCAGCTATCATGCGGAGAAATTCGCCCATGAATTCAGCGGAGGACAACGGCAGCGCATCGGAATCGCTCGTGCCTTGATTTTGAAGCCGAAGCTGATCGTCGCGGATGAGCCAGTCTCTGCTCTCGATGTGTCGATTCAATCGCAAATCTTGAATTTGCTTAAAGATTTGCAGGAAGAATTTCATTTAACCTATTTGTTTATTTCCCACGATTTGAGCGTGGTCGAGCATATTAGCGACAAGATCGGCGTGATGTATTTGGGGAGTCTCGTAGAATCCGGCCCGAAGGAAACGATTTTTGCCAATCCCCGGCATCCGTATACAAAAGCGCTGCTCTCTTCGGTTCCGATTCCTGATCCACGAGCGAAGCGGGAGAGGATCATTTTACAGGGAGATGTGCCGAGCCCGGTGAATCCGCCGTCAGGCTGTCTGTTTCATACGCGCTGTCCGTTCGTGATGGACATATGCAAGGTGACACCGCCTGCATTGCGCGAAGCGGCAGACCGAGATCATTTTGTCGCTTGCCATTTGTGATTTGAATAAAAGGGATGGTTACATGCGTAGGACGGGTGATTTAAAGCTGATCCAGGAACTGAATCGCTCCATCATATTCGATACGATCCGTCATTACGGCCCCATTTCCCGGAGTGAAATAGCGAAGCGGAACAAACTGAGTCCTACCACCGTGACCTCGGCTGTCAGTGAGTTGATTCGTGACTCGTTCGTATGCGAGGTGGGAACAGGAGAGTCAAATGGCGGACGAAAACCAATATTGGTACAGTTCTCTCCTGACAGTCGTTTTCTGATCGGTATTTCGATCTCCGGCTCGAAGATTACGATTGCCGAGATGAATTTGGAAGCCGCGGTCAAGCGAAAGGAAGTCCACTCGATCAAGCCGTACCAAGGAGAGAGCGTCCTCGCTTATTTGATGGAGATTATTGAGCAATTTTTGCGTGGAGCCGCGAGTCTGGAGACATGCATGGGAATCTCGATTGTCACACAAGGCATCGTAGACTCGGTCCATGGGGTGATTCGCTACAATCCGAAGCTCCGCTTGCAGAATGCCCCTGTAAAAGAAATGATCGAGCAGCGTTTCCAGTTGAAAACATGGCTGGATAACGACACGAATGCGTACTTGTTAGCCGAGAAGACCATCGGGGATTTCAGTCATTATCAAAACATGCTGTACGTCACGCTTGGGGATGGATTGGGAGCCAGTATTTTGATGAACGGTGCCATCTACAGGGGCTTTAAAGGCGGGGCGGGTGAGTTCGGTCATACCACGATTGATCGGGCAGGTGTGCGGTGCGACTGCGGCAATATTGGCTGTCTGGAAAATTACGTGAGCTGGCCAACGATTTACTCCAAGCTGGTCTCCTCGCTTGCGAAAGGAAAGTCGAGCCGCATCTCGGATTTGGTGGAGCAGGATGTTGGCCGGATTACTCCTGCGGTGTTTCGTCAGGCTTTGGCAGAGCAGGACCCGCTTGCGGTCAGCATCTTGGAGGAAACGGCTTCTTATTTGGCTTCGGGACTGGTCAATCTGATTCATTTGTTCAATCCGGAGGTCATGATTCTAGGTGGTGAAATTGCCTTCGGAAATGAGCTGTTGATTGCCAAAGTAAAAGAATACGTGGGGGAATACGCGCATGGAATCCTGACGGAGGAACTGGAGATTCGGCCGAATTCGTTGGGTGAAAATGTAGAGGTCGCAGGAGCTGCCGCTGTTTTATTGCAGGATACGTTTCAGTTTTCGCTATAAGAGGGGTGTGTCTAGCAGTACAGAAAGCTCGAGGAGAGGAGGAGCAGGATCATGGTAAAAGTTGTGGTCGCAGGGGAAGCGGGAACAAGCATCAAAGAGTCGCAGGCTTGGCTTCGGATCAAAGAGGCAGAGATTGTAGGTGTGGCAGACAGCTTGTCTTCTTTGCGCGAAATTTTGCAGGGAACAGAAGTGGATATCGTGGAGATTGGCTCGATTACGGACAGTATTGATCCATGGGTGACGCTGGCTGCCCAGGCGGGAAAGCATATTTTATGTGCAGAGGGTTCTGCTCTAGGGCGTGAAGGAATCAGTTTGTGCGATCAGCATGATATCGTGCTGCAATTCGCCAATACGCTGCGTTTTGCTCCAGAATACGAGCAAGCGCACGAACAAATAAAGAATGGGGCCATAGGTAAAGCAGGCGTCATTCGCTTGCGAAGAGGTGCTCCTGCATCGGCTGAAAATGTAGGGAAATGCATTTTTCAAGCCCTTGGAATACGTGAATTCGATTGGTTGCGCTGGACGTTCGGCGAGGTTGAGCGAGTGATGGCGCGAGAGGTCAAGCACACGAATGAGTCAGGACAGATCGTCCATTATGCGCTGGTCATGCTCCGAATGGCAGGCGGGGCAATTGCCCATGTAGAGCTATCTTGGGCGGAGGGGGCAGAACATGCTTCCTTTGAGCTTACCGGTGATCTAGGAATGATTGCGCATGATAACCGGGAAAGTACCCCCATACGCTGGAGTCGGGGAGAGCGGTTTCTGTCGACATCATTCCCAGGGATGGACCTGATGCAGCGACAGCGGGAGCATTTCATTCGCTGTGTACAGAAACAGGAAGTGGCACGTCTGCACTCATGTGATCTGCTCGGGGCTCTCGATATCGCTTCGGCGGCAAGAGAATCGGTAAAGACGGGACAACCTGTGAAGCTCATGCACGGAGGTGACGAGTGATGAAGGTAGGAATCGTCAGCTTCGCCCATATGCATGCGCATAGCTACGCTGCTTATTTGCAAAAGCACCCCGATGCGCAGCTGATAGCAGTCTGGGATGATAACTCGCGCCGTGGAGAGGAAATGGCCACTGCCTACCAACTCGATTTTTACAAGGATCTGCAAGCCTTTTTGCAATCCGGTATCGATGCGGTCATTATTTGCTCGGAGAATGCCAAGCACAAGGAGCACGTGATTGCGGCAGCGCGAGCGAAAAAGCACATTCTGTGCGAGAAACCAATTGCCACCGAGATTGCGGATGCACGCGAAATGATTCAGGTCTGCAAAGAGGAGGGTGTCATACTTCAAATTGCCTATCCTGTCCGTTTTGCACCCGTGATGGAAAACGTGAAGCAGATCGTTCAATCAGGTACTCTCGGAAACATTCTCGCCATCGATGGAACGAACCACGGACAAATGCCAGGTGGCTGGTTTATTGAAAAAGAGCTGTCTGGAGGCGGGGCAGCGACGGATCACATCGTCCATCTGATGGACCTCGTACGCTGGATGCTCCAAGACGAAGTAAAAAGCGTCTACGCTGAGCTGGACACACGCTTTTACGAGATTGAGGTAGAGGACTGCGGACTGGTTTCCGTGGAAATGGAGTCTGGCGTGATCGTCGGAATTGATCCGAGCTGGTCGCGGCCGAAGACGTTCCCGACGTGGGGAGATGTGACGATGCGGATTGTCGGCACCAAAGGCACGTTGGACGTCGATGTGTTCAAGCAACACGCGCTCTATTGCAATGACCGCGATTCGAAGCTGCAACATTTACCTTGGGCTGTGGATATGGATCAGCGGCTTATCGGAGATTTTGTGCAAAATGTCATAGAAGGCAGACCTCCGTCTATTACAGGAGAGGATGGACTGCGGACACTCGAAGTAGTGAAGGCAGCCTACGAATCCCATCGTCTCAAGCAAGTCGTGATTATCAACAAGGTGCATTTCTCATCATGATGAGCAGTAGCCTTTCTATACAATCAATCGAATGAGGTGGAACTGATGAAAATTGGATTGAGCACTTACAGTCTGCTGACAGCAATCCGAGCTGGGGAAATGGACGTACTGGATGTCGTGCAATGGATCGCGGATAACGGTGGCGAGCACATGGAAATCGTACCGTACGGTTTTACACTGGTCGATAACTACGAATTGGCAGACGCTGTTCGGGATAAGGCAAAAGCGGTAGGGATTGAGCTGTCCAACTACTCGATGCCGACCAACTTTATTCAACCAGACGAAGAAGCCTTCGAAGCAGAGGTCGCACGTGTAAAAACACATGTCGATCTGCTGGACCGCATGGGTATCAAGCATATGCGCCACGATGTGTCCGCCTTTACTGTTCCCGTAGAGGAGACGACGATCGAGTACTTCGAAAAGCATTTGGCTGAGATGGTCGAGGGCAGCCGCCGAATCGCTGATTATGCCGCGCAATTCGGAATTACAACGACAATCGAGAATCACGGCTGGCTCGTGCAGGCAAGTGATCGCGTGCAGCGTGTCTTGCATGAGGTCAACCGTCCGAATTTCAAAACGACGCTGGATATCGGAAACTTCATGTGCGCAGACGAGGCTTCGCTGGTCGGTGTGCAAAAAAATCTGCCTTACGCTTCGCTCGTGCATTTCAAAGATTTCTACTTCCGTCCATCGTACCATGATCCAGGCGCAGGCAAATGGTTCAAGACCGTCAATGGCAACTTTTTGCGTGGAGCGATAGTGGGACAAGGCGACATCAACATCCGTGAGGTCGTCAAGCTGGTAAAGCAGTCCGGCTATGATGGCTATATCACGGTCGAGTTCGAAGGCATGGAGGATTGTCGAGAAGGTTCCAAGATTGGAATGGACAACCTGCGACGTTTTTGGGACGAGGCGTAAAACGGTAGCGGAAAAACGGCATTTGGGGAGCCCCGAACTGCCGTTTTTTCTTTGGGCGAAAAATAAAAAACCTCTCCCTTATGAGGAGAGGCGATGGAGACATTAGAAGGATTGCGATGATTTTGGATTCGCACCGTACTGGTTGTCTCCTTGGCTGTCTTGGCACAAGAATACGATCAAAATAATTGCACCGATAAAAGGAATAAACGAGAGAAGGATCCACCAACCGCTTCTTCCAGTATCGTGCAATCGGCGAGCAGTTACGCTCAAACTAGGCAGTAATACTGCCAGTGAATAGATCAAGCCCAAAACAGATGCAGTACCAAGTAATGAGTCTACGAGAGCAATTACCAGAGATACGATGATGTTGAACAAAGTGAACATCCAATATTCTTGACGTCTAGCTCTTCCTGTAAAAGCGACGTATTTTTTCAATACGCTTGTATACCAATGCATGATAATTTCCCCCTTTCTTCTAAATTTTGACACACTTCGATATTTTATCACTAAACCCAGGGGATTAGAACCAGATTCTGTCAAGTTTCCCTGATGCTATTGAATCATTTTTGGTTAGGACAAAAGTAACGGGTATTTATGAACGAGATGGAGGAAAAAGTAAGAGCAAACGAGTTTTGGATGCTACCACAGGGGGAAATGACGCTTGGAACAAAAAACAGAACAAAACGTTACGCTGCATGGCTTCAACAATTTGACCAAGTCGCTCAGCTTCAACATGTACGACATCTGTTACACGAAAACAAAAGCGGAACGCGAAGCGTATATCGAATACATAGATGAACAATACAATGCAGAGCGATTGACGAATATCCTGAAAAACGTGTCGGATATTATCGGTGCACATATACTGAATGTCGCCCAACAAGATTATGTACCACAAGGCGCGAGCGTCACTGTTCTTGTTTCCGAGGGGCCAGTCGTAGAAGTCCCTACTGAATCTTATGAGGAATCCCCCGGACCTTTGCCTGAAAATGTGGTGCTGCAATTGGACAAGAGCCATATTACGGTGCATACATACCCAGAGTACCATCCGACGGAGGGCATCAGTACATTCCGGGCCGATATCGACGTGTCGACTTGTGGCGAAATTTCTCCGCTCAAAGCACTCAATTATTTAATTCGTTCGTTTGATACAGACTTGATGACAATTGATTACAAGGTGCGCGGATTTACCCGGGATATACATGGATACAAGCTGTTTATCGATCACGACATCAGTTCGATCCAAAATTATATTCCCGAGGAAATTAAGGAATTGTTCCACATGATTGATGTGAATGTATACCAAGATAATATTTTCCATACCAAATGCAAGCGCAGGGAGTTTGATCTGAACAATTATTTGTTCGGATACACGAAGGATAAGCTGACACCGGAGGAGCAGGAGGATATTACGAAGCAATTGCAAATAGAGATGGACGAGATTTACTATGGGAAAAATTTTGTGAATTAGTAGCTGTAGTGGGGGAAAGAAGCGCATTTTCAGTCTACGCTTCGGCCTCCGCCCCGCAAGGGGGGATTGACTGGCCGCTTCGCTTCAAACGTAGACAATTTCGAGGAAGTATCTCATAGGTGAAGCTGAAATTCCCCGCCATTCATTCCTACGCTAAGTAGGGCTCCAGAGGCGCTTGGACTGGAAATGCGCTTCTTTCCACGTAGCTTTTTGTGCTTCCCTGAACGTTAATTCAGAAGATCTTAAATCCAAATACTTTCTACAGGTTACACAAGATGATGAAACAAAAGATCATCTCTCTCAAAATGTGGCATGGCTTCTCCCGACTTCAACAGTTGGAGGGCATCGTTCTTTTGTCTTCTCGAAGAGTTGGATTAAGATAGTAGGCCCGAATCTCCTCCAGCGTTTTTCTAGCAGGCTGCACGAATTCGCGGTCCCAATCTTCCGGAGGGGAATCCAGCGAAATGCCCTTTTCCTGCAAGGTTCGAAACAGCTCCTTATCCGCTTGCGTAGGTATCCACCACGTGTAGACGGGATTCGTTTTGCCATTGAGAAACGATTCGAACATAAATTTCACATAGGTTGCTGTAGAGAGTTCGCCGTAATTGACGTCGAATTCAGGCTCGGGTGCCGGATAATCCTCTGGATAGCGGAACGGGCCAAAGTGAATGGAAATACCGAGAAAGCCGACAGGTGGAATGTTGTTTCCATACCCCGGAAGAGAGAACGGCAGATCGGCTGCAAAGTGCAGGCGAATCATAACAGAGTTGATGAATTGCCGTTCGAAGAAACTTTCTTTTTGCCAAATGCCGAGTTCTCGTGAAAGAGTATCCCAGTGAATAATGGACGTATTGTGCGCGAGCCAGAAGGAGGACGACATCTGTTCAAACGTTTTGTAAAATTCCTCGTCGTGGTCATGGAACGGGTCGAGCATGTCGAACAGGCTGAAGCACCCGTGTTTTCTCCTCCATTTTTGCGCGATGATCAGAAAATCAATCAATCGTTGGATTCGCAGCTCTGAGCTGCTCTCATTATTGGCAAACAGATACGTAGCTTCTATCAAATCGGCAGTGAAGTTGCCGTTAACAAAATCCCAGTAATTGATTTCACCAGCTTCTACACGTTCTTCATTAATCCGCTTCGTATCCGTTTCCCATCGCGCAAAGGTGGTGACATCGATGCCGAAATAAAGCTCAGGCAAGAAGTCGCCAAAAATATGGAAGCGATACGGGCTGGACTGCTGGAACCAGGTTTTGATGAAGTCCAGGCGAGAAGAGGGAGATAAGACTGCGGCCCGCTCCACATAGTTCGTTTTGGCAACGGTTGTCTCGAATTCTTCAACGGATGAGGCGATGGCCACGAAAGGGGCTGCCGAGGTAAGGAAGTCCACCCCGTCTTCGTCGTTGTCGTATTGCACAATAATGTGCTGGAAGGTTGCCTCAGCCAAGGGAGACAACACGAGCTGATTCCAACGGTGCGCGGTTGTATCGTCAATGGCGCCGATGACGACGACCGGTTTGTCTGAATCCCCGCGAAATGAAATAGAGGCATCGTTTTGGACGACGATCTTGTTTTGGCAGCGTACGTTGATGGATGTACCTGCTTCAAAGCTGATGGAGGTCCCGGCAGCTATGATGACATCTTCTGGTCCGATCATGTACGGACCATTTTCTGCGGTAAATTCCTCCGATTGATTGATGATCCCCGATAGGCGTTTGTACTTATCCACGTGCAGTTGATAGGTGTGCTGCGGGTCTGGATCAGGCCCAATCGTCAGCTGCACGTAGTAAAGACCATCTTCCTCCGGAAAAAACGGAAGGATGATGGGGGCGTTCGGACTATACTCAGCTTCTGCGAGTTTTGTCCGATGGATGTCATAGATTCTAATGGTAGTCAAAGGATGCGTCAGGTTACTCATGTGGATTTCAATGGCGTCTGTAGAAGCAAGAAAGAGCTTGTACATCTCCACCTTGGGTTCAAGGTCAGGAGAAGCTTTTCTGATTCGTTTGTCCGTTTCCAGAATCGATGTATACGAGCTGACGGTCATGTAAAACAGGCTCCTATCAAAATGGTGTAGGCATAATGGAATAGTCCACTAGTAATTGACGCCTGAATATAGAAAAAGTTTTGAGTTTTTCAGGGGCTTTTGGGCTAGAAAATAAGAAAAAGGATAGGGGTCAGATGATTTCTGACGATCCTATCCTTTGCGTTTTCCATTAGGGTCTTATTTTCCGCCAGCCTGCGTGAGCATTTCAATCATTTCCTTGTAGCCATGCCTCTTCGCATGTCCAAGAGGCGTCACACCATCGTGATCCGCGAGATTGACATTGGCTTTGTGCTCGATTAGGAGCTTCACGATTTCCTGATGCTTCTTGCCGCCATCGCCCAAAATCACTGCTTCTAACAGAGCGGTCCAGCCCAATCTGTTGACGTGATCGATGTTGACATCAGAGGTGGTGAGCAGTTCCTTGACGATCTCGACATGACCACGATCAGCCGCAGGAATCAAGGCCGTTCCGCCAAAACGGTTCGTAATGGTAGTATCGGCACCTGCTGCTATCGAGGCTTTTACGAATGCGAGCTGGCCTGCTGCGCTTGCGAAGAGTAGGGGATTGTCTAAGTTGTTGTCTCGGATGTTGATGTTGGCTCCGCGTTCAACCAACAAGTTGAAGATGTCGAGTTGAGCAGAGTGGACCGCGATCATCGCAGAGGTACGGCCTCTACTATCGGTAGCGTCAATATCGGCGCCTTCTGCAAGCAGTCTCTCAATCGCTGCTTTGTCTCCTTGACTGGTTGCTGTCAATAAGGCTTGATTCAGCTTATCCATTTCAACTTTCACCGCCTGGGTTGCTTGCTGCTCGCCACTCGTTAAGAGGGTATTCCAATTCATCTCACACCCTGACAGAATAATGACGGCGGTCAAAAGACCTGCATACAGCACAGCGAGCCCACACCTTTCTTTTGATTTGGATACCTGCATCACACAAAGACTACTCGACTGTCAGCTCGGCAGAAGATTTGCCAGCCCAATCGCCGACAGGTGTTACCGTGTATGTGGTACCTGCTTTCAGTTTACCATCTTGCTGGATGTCAAACACGCCTGTAGTACCTTTGCGGCTGGAGTATTTGTACGTCGCCAGCAGTTTTTCTCCGTCTGCACTTGTGAGTTCTACGCTGCGTCCGGAGAACAGCTCGTCTCCCGGGTCCTCTGTCAGGGTAACCGTGATAGAAGTTTCACTAGCTGCTTTAGCTTCGCTGATTTCGAGCGGAGCGATTTCTTTTGCGACGAAGCTTGAATTCGCGATATTCGCCCAGTCGGACGTAATGGTGTACGTAACGCCCGGAGTCAGGACTTGGCCTTCTGGGAGACGGAATTTAATTTCTTGCTTGCCGTCTGTTGATTGTGTGAAAGGCACGTATTTCGCTACGATCGGTTGTCCGCCTTCCGGTGTAATGGTCACTTGTCTTGCTTGCATGGAAGGAATGATTTGATACGTTTTGCCGTCTGCACTGTTGTTTTGATCCAGCACCAATGCATTTGCACCGCGCCCTCCGCTGTAGGCAGAGATGATATATCCGTAATCGATGACACCATTTGCTCGCAGGGACTCGACTTCAAACGTGTCGTTTGTTACTTGTCGCACTTCTGTCATGTCGATCTTGGTTGCGTTGCCTGTGAATGTGCCCGCCTGTTTCCCTTTGTATGTCAGGGTGTAGGTGGTTCCTGGCTTTTGAACTGATGTCGGCACGATGTAGGTATTGGTAGAGCCTGTTTTCAGGCGTGGCATGTTGGTCAGTGTCAGCCCATCGCTAAAGACGAAGTCTTCTTTTGCTTTTGCAAATGCTTCGTTTTCTGCGGTCAACGGAGCGTCGAACGTCACAATCAATGTAATTTCGTTCAAGGCTTGTACGCTCGTGATGGTTGCTTTATCAGAAGGGATTGCCTGCCGAGCCACATTCAACAAATAAGCAGCTTCACCGCGAGTAACGGAGCTGTCTGCGGAGAAGAAGCGTTCCGCCCAGTAATTAACCGACTTCACATCACGCTTGAGCGCTTTTGCGATGATTTGTGTGAATTCAGCATCTGTCACGGTTCCACGTGGATCAAATTGGCCATCTTTTGCTTGCATGATGTCGAGGGATACCAGATCAACCGCGTATTTATAGAACCAGTCATTTGCTTTCACATCCGTAAACGTTACGGATTTATCTGTTTTGCCGCCTTGCAAGCCAAAGGTGTGTGCGACCATTTTTGCCAGCTCGGCACGCGTAACTTGATTGTGAATGTTGCTGCCTTGCATGACTTTCAGCTTGGAGAGTTCAGTAACGGCTTGTTGAATTTCTTGAGCACTCAGGGGAGTGGAAGCTGCTTGCACGTTCAATGCAGCGTAAGGCAGGGATGCTGTACCCATAACAGTTGCGAGCATCATGATCGCGATTTTATTGGAAAACTTTCCCATCAGTTGGTCCTCCTTCAGATCAGTTGAGTGGCTATTGCTTGATTACCTGTAGGATAGTCGAGAGACCTAAACTGCCAAGAAACAAGAGATTAATAGAATCTAAAAAAGTTCTTAAAAAAATATTAAAAAGCCTCCAACATTAACGTGGAGCGGAAAATCCGTCCTCGTTTTTGCTGAAGGTTTTGTGATGGTCATGGTATTCACGCTTAGACAGTAAATCGGTAACCGGCACCCCAGACCGTCTCGATATACTGTGGATTGGATGGATCGACTTCGATCTTTTCACGCAGCTTGCGAATGTGCACCGTAACGGTCGCGATATCTCCGCTGGAATCCATGCCCCAGATTCGTTCGAACAGCTCATTTTTGTTAAAAACCCGATTCGGGTGAGTCGCTAGAAATTCAAGCAGATTGAATTCTCTAGTCGTGAAAATGACTTCCTGATTTCGTACATACACTCTTCTTGAAACTTTGTCGATGACGAGACCGCGAATGTGAATCTCTGCGTTCGATGGTTGAGGTTGTCGGGCTGTCAAACGCTCGTATCTTGTCAGATGGGCTTTGGCTCTGGCTACTAATTCGCTTGGGCTGAACGGCTTTGTAATATAGTCATCGGCACCGAGATTAAAGGCGCGGATTTTATCGATCTCTTCTTTTTTCGCGGAGACGATCAGGATTGGCACTTCCTTGACTTGTCTAATCTGGCTGCACAATTCGAAGCCGTCCATGCCCGGAAGCTGCAAATCAACGATGATCAAACTGTAGTCGCCATTGATGGCAAGCGGCAAGCCTTCGCTGCCAGAGTGGCATAAATCGACCTGAAAGCCGTTCAGTTCAAAATAATCCCGCTCCAGCTGAGCGATCGTCGTCTCATCTTCAATGATGAGGATGCGTGAAGACATGGGAATGTGCACCTCCTATTGTTTGTGGGTACGTTTTAACGTAAAGAATAGGCTGGTACCTACACCTTGCTTGCTCTCTACCCAGATGGTGCCGCCGTGACCCTCAATAATCTGGCGCGCGATGGAGAGTCCGAGACCGCTACCGCCCGTGGAAGAATTACGGGATTGCTCCACCCGATAAAAGCGTTCGAACAGGTGAGGAATGGCTTCTTGCGGGATACCGATGCCGTTGTCTTTTATTTCAATGGTCGCCCAATCAGCATCCGCTTGAACAGAGACGAAGATGATTTTTTCAGGTTTATCCATGTATTTTTGCGAGTTGCCAATGATGTTTAAGACGGTGCGCTTGATTTTTTCCAGATCGGCGATGACCAGGGTGCCTTCTGCTGTGCGTTGATTCCACTGAATCGTGATGCCCTTCTTTTCCAGATCGTAGTGCAGCTCGTCGATGCAATCATCCAAAAACTGCACGATATCTACATGTTCAAACGTAAAGGGCACTTGCTTCAGATCGAGCTTGGAGTAGAGAAACAGCTCATCGACGAGCATGTCGAGGTCTACTGCCTTGGAGTAAATGATGTTCACGTACTTTTCCATTTTCTCCGGGGTATCAGCTACGCCATCGCGGATTCCTTCGATGTAGCCCTTGATATTGGTAATCGGTGTACGCAAATCATGCGAGATGTTGGAAATCAATTCTTTGCGGCTTTCTTCGTCCGCAAGGCGCAGCCGCACTGATTCCTGCAATCGTTTGCGCATGTTCTCGAACGCTTCGTTCAGTTGTCCAATCTCGTCTTTCGTGTGCAGATGGAGCTCAAAGTCCAGATTGCCTTCCTTGATGTTCTCAGCCGAATTGCGCAGAAGATCGAGCGGCTTGACGACACTGCGGGTAATCCAGCGGTACAACAAGACGTTTGCGATGACAATGACGCCGAGGAGGAGGAACACGAGAATCGGCAGCAGTTTGCGGATAACCTCACCAAATGGACTGCGTTCGCGGATCACAAAGACACTGCCTTTTGCGTCATCCGAAAACTTGAAGTCAAACTTGGCATACGCATAAAATCTTTCGCCGATGTTGAACGTGTTGCGAATCTGGTTGTTGTTCAAATCATAGGGTGGCAAGCTGTTTTCCAGCTCGGGCTGATTGATGGTCGGGGAGGCAAAGACTTGATTGCTCTCCCTGCGGACATACAGGCCGGCTCGTACCGTTTTGAGCTTGAAATCGTAATCGGCAAGCAGCTCCTGGTTTTGCAACTGATCCGGCTCATTCTTGGCGAGATATTTCAATTCAAGGAAAATATTCTCTTCTTGTTCTGTCAGCGGATTGAGCTGATAATGCACTTTATAAAAATCGCGAAAGCTGTTGATATCGCCTGTCGCCGCAATCGTAAATAGGCTGGCGGCTACGAAAAACGTCAGCAAGCTGATGACTAGCATCCCTGTGTAAGAGAGCAGCAGCTTGATACGGATGGACATGGACTCACCTACTTTCAATAGGGTGAAAATTTATACGCAAGAGGACAAGTCCATTATATACAAGACGTCCAGCTGGTAAAGCATATTTACTTGGAACTCGGTCAAAATCAGTTATACTAGCAAGTAAGAAAACGAGAGCTTTGTATGAATGGGAAGGACGGGGAAATTATGAAAGTAGCCATTGCACAACTGACAGCGACGATGGATAAGACGCAAAATTTGCAAAAAGCAGCCGATTACATCGCAAAAGCAAAGGCAGCAGGGGCAGATTTTGTAATCTTGCCTGAAATGTACAGCGCACCTGCCACGCCAAAGTCGGGAGTAACCCCAGCGGAGGTAGCGGAAAAGCTGGATGGTCCATTCGTTTCCGGCTTGGCAGAGCTTGCTCGGGAGCATGGAGTGTATGTGGTTTGTGGTGTGTTTGAATCCATCGAGGGTGATGAAAATCGTGCCTACAATACGACCGTTTTTCTAGGCCGTGAAGGACAGCTGCTGCATGCGTACCGCAAGACACATTTGTACGATGCCTTTTCCTACACAGAATCGGACTTCATCGCGCCTGGGGATAATCCCTATCAAGTGGTGGAAACGGAATTCGGCAAAATCGGGCTGATGGTATGCTACGAGGTGCGTTTCCCGGAAATCGCGAGACAATTTGCGCTCCAGGGTGCAGATATTTTGTTTGTGCCAGCAGGCTGGGTAGCGGGAGCGATGAAAGAGGATCACTGGGAGACGCTGGTTCGTGCGCGTGCCATTGAAAACACAATGTTCGTATGTGCGGCAGATCAGGTCGGAAATATTTTTGCCGGACGCAGCATGTTCGTCGATCCGATGGGTGTCGTGATTGCAAGTGCAGGGGAAGAAGAAACGTTATTGATCACAGAACTGGATGTAAGTCGGATTGAACGAGTACGGGGCAAATTGCCAAGCGTAGCCAACCGCCGAGCGGAACTGTATACCAATTAAATGCCTATGCACATTTTCTCTTTTGTTCAATATGATGGTAACAGATAATCAGTCATTATTGTGGCCCTTATGTAAGCGTCACCATCATAAGAGAGGGAGTGTGTACGAATGTTCTGGGTCGTATGGGCTGTCGTCGGTGTGGTCGTTTGGTGGGCAATGAGTATGATCTGTACAGGAAAAGCGGCAGGATCAGGCTGGTGGGCTTCGCTCATTGCTGCTCTTTTGGGTAGCTGGCTGGGCGATTTGGTACTGGGTGATTGGCTGTGGATGTGGGCCGGCTTCAACGTCATTGCCGGAGCCATTGGTGCGGTCGTCCTCACCTGGCTGTGGAATTTGGTGGTGAAGCAATTAAAATAAGCAAAGCGATTTCGTACTACTAAGAACATCAGGAGTCGTCCAGAAGGGCGGTTCCTGGTTTTTTTTATATGTGGCTGCGGGGAAGAGAAGAATATTTCCAGACTAGGCTTCAGTGCTCCGTCCCACTGTGGGAATAGACTGCCCGCTGCGAAGGGCTTAGCGGGGAAACGCAAAAGTGGTAGCCGCTACGTCGTATGGGCACGTTGCGTTTCTATTTCCCGCTAATCCCTTCACCGCTCGGTAGGACTCCACAATTCGCTACGTCTGGAAATATTCTTCTCTAGTCGTAACTGATTACGTTCTTCAATCTTTTAAAGATTTTAATAAACGGGTGAACACGAAAAGCTCGCAGAGGAAACAGGAGAAAACAGCGAAGATCTTAGGGACACCGACCGAGACTCCATGCAAAAAGCGAAACACGCTCTTAAGCGTCCACCTCTGAAAAACTTCTTGAATGGACTACTTTGGACGCGGTTTCGCTTTTTGCATGGAGTCGTGCAGTCAATCCCGCAGGGGGTGGTCCTAGAATCTGAGCGTTTTCTCCTGTTTCCTCCCCACCACTACAGCTGGACAATATGTACCTCTGTAAGACAGTTTGGAATAATACAAAAACAATTCATACTTGACCAGTAGGGATTGTTGGTAATATAACTATATCTATACCGAATACAATAATGAGAGGTACATAAAACGAAAGGGAGGGGAATATATGTCGACGTTATTGATCATCGTAAACATTGTTTTGTTGCTCTTATTCATTGCTGGATTGTATGCCATGCAAAAAAAGCATATTTCTTTTTCCAAACGGGTATTTGTTGGTCTCGGACTCGGGATTTTATTTGGACTCATTTTGCAATACGTATACGGAGTCAAATCAGACGTACTCAAATCCACCATCGAGTGGTACAACATCGTAGGAAAAGGCTACGTGAAGCTGCTTCAAATGATCGTAATGCCACTAGTATTCATCTCTATTTTATCGGCTTTCACCAAAATGAAATTAACCAATAACATCGGGAAAATCAGTACGCTGATTATCGGACTTTTGGTAGGAACGACTGCTGTCGCGGCAGCAATCGGGATTTCGACTACCTTGGCATTTAATCTCGACGGGGCACAATTCCAGCAGGGGGATGCGGAATCCGCTCGGATCGAACAGGTGGAGCAGCGCTTGGGCGATATCGAGAACTTGAGCATGCCAGCTAAAATCCTGGAACTGCTTCCTGCGAATCCTTTCCTCGATCTGACTGGAGATCGGGCGACGTCTACCATTGCCGTTGTGATTTTCTCCGCGATTATCGGAGTTGCGTATTTAGGGGTAAAACGCAAAAATCCGGAGCAAGCTGAATTGTTTGCGAAGATTGTGGATACATTCCATACGATTATTATGCGTGTCGTGACATTGATCTTGCGCCTGACGCCATATGGTGTACTGGCAATCATGATCAGAGTCGCAGCTACCAGTGACTACAATGCCATCTGGCAGCTGGGCAAGTTCGTTGTCGCTTCGTATGTGGCGATGATCATCATGTTTATCATCCATCTGTTGCTGTTGACGTTTGCAGGTTTGAATCCAATCACCTATGTGAAAAAAGCATTCCCTGTCCTGACATTCGCCTTCACTTCGCGTACGAGCGCGGGCGCGTTGCCGCTGAATGTAAAAACGCAGCAAAGCATGGGGGTTCCTGAGGGAATTGCCAACTTCGCAGGCTCCTTTGGACTCTCCATCGGACAAAACGGCTGCGCAGGTACGTATCCGGCCATGCTCGCCATCATGGTAGCACCAGTCGCAGGAATTGATCCGCTGACACCATCGTTCATCTTGACGCTGATCGCAGTAGTGGCACTCAGCTCCTTCGGGGTTGCAGGCGTAGGGGGCGGGGCGACATTTGCAGCACTGCTCGTCTTGTCCACGATGAATTTGCCGATTGCCATTGTTGGTCTCCTCATCTCCGTTGAGCCGTTGATTGACATGGGACGTACAGCACTCAACGTAAGCGGAAGCATGACATCAGGGCTATTGACGAGCAGAGTGACAAAAGAGCTCGATACCAATGCCTACCACGGAAATGAACAAAAAACACTGACTGTGTAAATGTAATGAAACAGGCTGTACCGTCTATCAAGACAGGTACAGCCTGTTTTGTTTGTTTACGTGTTTTAATAAAACTCGTGAATATAAAACGCTACGGAGAGGAAGAGAAAAACGGAGCGACCGGAGGCCTTGGCACGCCTCCTAGTCGAAACGGAAAAAAGCGGTACACGCCTGTCGACCAACCTCTTCACTGAGAAACTTCCGCCCATCGGGTGGCTTTTGGTCGACGTACCGCTTTTTGGAGTGGAGACGGACATCTCCGCTTCCTTGCTGGCGTGCCACCAACGGAGGAAGCCCGTTTTTCTCTTCCTTACCACTATGTTCGCACAAACATAAGCTTTTTCTTCATTGATCCTCTACGGATTAACCGAGGTGTACTTGAAGTACGCGCCTCCCAGCGGGAAGATAATGAAATCCTTCACCTTGTCGTTTTTCACATAAGGGCTTCCGCGGAAGTTGATCGGAGCCAGTGGCATTTCCTCCATGAGAATGGTTTCTGCCTCTAGGAGGATTTTTTTGCGCGTGTCCAGGTCAGGCTCATTGTAGCTCTTGTCGATCAGCTCTTTGAACTTGGCATTTTCCCAATCCGGGTGATTGTTTCCGCCCGTTTTGTCGCGGAACATCTCCAGGAAGTTGATCGGGTCGTTGAAGTCAGCACCCCATTGGAAACGGATCATGTCAAAGTTCGCTTGCGATCTCATGTCGCGGTACACCTTCAGCTCCGCCGTGTACAGCTTCACGTTGACGCCGAGTGCTTTTTTCCACTGATCTTGCAGGGCTTCTGCCAGCTTTTTATTGGTATCATTCGTGTCAAAGGTGTAGGTAACGGTCGGGAAGGTCGAGAGTCCGAGCTCCTTCATACCTTCTTCCAGCAATGCTTTTGCTTTCGCCTGGTCTTCTTTAAAGTAGCCGTCTGGTTTTAATCCCATGGAAGTCGGGACCCAACCGTAAGCGGCTGGAACGCCGGTCTGCAATATGTTATCGATGATTTCCTGACGGTTGATCGCATAAGCGAAGGCCTGACGGATTTTTTTATTGTTGAACGGCGGTTTGGTTGTATTAAAAACGACGGATTGTGTGCCCGGATTATCCGCGACCATCAGCTTCCCCGCATCTTTGAGAGTAGGGATTGCATCTGTAGGAAGTGTTGACGCAGGATAGCCGCCCCAGTCGATGTCGCCATTCTCAAACATCGAGAATGCTGTATTGTTGTCCTCGATCATAGCGATTTCAATCCGGTCGAGCTTGACGTTGTTTTTGTCCCAGTAGTTCGGGTTTTTCGTAAAGACGATCTTGCTTTTATGCTCCCACGTATCCATGATGAATGGACCATTTCCCACGATTGTTTTTGCTTCATCCGCCCATTTCGGATTTGCTTCCAGCGTTTTTTGATGCAACGGGAAGAGAGTTGGGAAGAAGGTCAGCTCACGGAAAAACGGAGTCGGTGACTTCAAGTTGAATTCGACGGTGTAGTCGTCTACAGCCTTGACGCCTACATCCTCTGCTTTGCCTTTCCCCGTATTGTACTCCTCTCCTCCTTTAATGTAATAAAGCTGATAGGCGTACTCGGACGCTGTTTTCGGATCGAGATTGCGTTTGATCGCATAGACGAAATCGTGGGCAGTGACAGGGTCTCCGTTGCTCCATTTGGCGTCTTTGCGAATTTTGAAGGTGTAGTTCATGTAATCTGGCGAGTTGGTGAAGCTCTCAGCCGTAGCATTGACGAGTTGTCCATTCAGGTCATAGCTGGTCAATCCTTCAAAGGCAGCGTAAATCATGTCAAACGAATCTGCGTCGACGGCGATCCCAGGGTCCATCGAAGGCGGCTCGCTGTTGATGCTCCATTTTAACACCATCGGCTCTGTTTTTGTCGCTTCTGTAGGTGTAGTGGAGCCAGTGGGTTCAGCAGGTGCGGAAGAGTTCGAGCACCCCGCTAGTACCCCGAAAAGCAAGGTAAGACAGGTTGCAATTGCCAGTCCCTTTTTCATAAATACCCCCCTTTACAATGATAGAAAACGTATATTCAGAATATTTGCTTGGGTTTTCGATAGCAAAGGAATTTTTTTAGTTTCTCGATAAAAAATATTTACTTAGATCATTGATAGATAGGTATAGTGGTGTGAAATAAATTGATTTTTCTTAAAAATTTACTCATTTTGAAATACATGGTATATTTTGGTAGATGTTAATGATAGGAGAGGTGGGAATCACTATGTTCAAGAAAATGGTTTTTTCAGCATTAAGTGTAGCCGTATTTTCTGCAGTGTTAACGTCTCCGATTCAAGCAGCAAACATACCATCTAGTGTTGGTGAGCAGAAAGAACATTCATTAGTTTCTGCCAGATGGAGTTCAGATGAGGAATGGATTCGAAAATCTGCTGCTGTCCCACCGGGGTGGGTCGTCATTCGTGAAGATCTAGGTTCCAAGCTTATTAAAAATACAGCAGGTGCTCCCTATGGTGAGGAGTTACGAGTTAGCAAATATTCTCCCGTTCCAGCGGGATGGGTAGTTTTAAGAGATGAAGTAGCTGGTCGGGTGATCAAATATGTAATAGGAGCAACTTATCGTACGGAGTTCAATGTGACCAAGTTCTCCCCCATTCCAACTGGATGGGTTATGTCGAGAGAAAACTATGATAGCAAAACGATCATGAATGTCGTTGGAGCTCCTTATGGAACGGTATTATTGGTAAGCAAATATTCACCTGTTCCTCCAGGATGGGTTTACGAGAGCCAAGTGGCTGCTGGCAAGTACATTAAAAACTTGAATCGCTATTAGTCATATTCAAATAAAGTTCGAACTGATGGTTAAGGTGTATATAGCCATCAGTTCTTTTTTTCGTTCAGCAACACATTTGGCATTCGATGGACAAAGAGAACCGTACATGATATGAATGAGGAAAAGGTGTCTATCATAAACAGGTAGGAGAAAACTCCCTTATGTATAGAATCGGTGTTGTAGGACCGCTTCCTTCGGTGG
Source organism: Brevibacillus sp. AG162 (assembly GCF_006715575.1). Lineage (NCBI taxonomy): Bacteria > Bacillati > Bacillota > Bacilli > Caryophanales > Paenibacillaceae > Brevibacillus > Brevibacillus sp. AG162. The sequence goes on along the minus strand of NZ_VFNO01000006.1, from coordinate 6,284 downwards.
AACGGATACTGGCGGTCGCAAATGAGTTTGAGCATGAAATCGAATTTGTACCGTTTCGTTACGAAGACGTGCGGGAAGTGAGCAAGATCGTGCTGGAGCATCATGCAGATTTAAATGGATGGTTTTTCTCTGGCCCGATACCGTTTACGATTGCGAAAAACGTACTCAGCCCGGATGCCAATATCGTGTATTGCCCACCGAACGGTTCGAATCTGTACCGCTGCTTTATTCAGATGTCGATTGATCAAAATACGGCCGTGAACCGTGTATCCATTGATATGATTGATTCGGAAGGAACGCATTTGCGCGAGGCGATGTCGGAGCTGGACATACCCGAAGAGGGGATTTACGTCAGTATGTACGACGAGAATTTTGACCTCGATGCAATGACACAGTTTCATGTATCGCTGTGGCGTGAAGGCAAGACACAAGGAGCGTTCACCACGTTTTCTGTGGTTGAACATGCGCTGCGCGAGGAAGGCATTCCTGTCTATCGTGTCCTGATGACGAAAATGGAGATTCGTCAGGCGATGAAAATCGTCATCGAAAAGGTGAAAACCTCCTATTTCAAGGACACACAAATCGGGGTAGAGATCATAGAGCTGGAGCAGTTTGACAAGATTCCCGAGCGGGCGAGCACGCGCTTTTACTTGCAGCACCTGGAGCTGAAAGTCAGACAAATTCTGCTGGCGCTCTGCGATCGGCTGGACGGTTCTCTGCTGGCAAATGGCAACGGACGCTACCAGATTTTCAGTTCGCGCGGTGCGATTCAAAGAGAGATAGAAATGCTACGACATACAGTAGAACAACTCTCTTTGGAGGCAGAGGTTCCGGTTGCAGTAGGTGTGGGCTTTGGGGATACAGCTTTTTCTGCGGAAAACAATGCGCGAAAAGCAATCCAGCACGCAAAAGAACGACCGGGGGCTGGCATTGTCGTCGTACAGGATAATGGAGTCATGATGGAATCGGTGGGAGAAACAGAGGAGCTCGCTTATTCGTTCCGCTCCAGTGATCGCGAGTTGTTGGAAAAGCTGAACCGTGCCAATGTAAGTGTCAAATCGTATCACAAGCTGCGTGCGCTGGTTCAGCGTATGGGCTGGAAGTCGTTTTCGACGACGGATATCGCTTCGCACTTGTCGATGACGGTACGGAATGCACAGCGCATCATGGGCAGCCTGTGCGAAGTGGATTTAGCCGAGTTTAGCGGGGAAGAGCAGCAGGCAGTGCGTGGACGACCGAAGAAGCTTTATCAGTTAAAGAAATGAGGACACTCGAGAGGCTTCGGGTGTTCTTTCATATTATGTGGCTGCGGTGGAGAGAAGAATATTTCCAGTCTAGGCTCCAGGCTCCGTCCTGCTGAGGGTTAAGACTGTCCGCTCCGAAGGGATTCGCGGGGAAACGCAAAAGTGGTAGCCGCTACGTCGTATGGGCACGGTTGCGTTTCTTTTGCCCGCGAATCCCTTCTCCGCTCGGTAGGACTCCACAAGTCGCTACGTCTGGAAATATTCTTCTCTGTCGTAACTGATTACGTTTCTTCAATTTTTTTAAAAGCCCGTTAAAACACGGAAAGCTCGTAGAGGAAACAGGAGAAATAAGCGAAGATCTTAGGGACACCGACCGAGACGCAATGCAAAAAGCGAAACACGCCCTTAAGCGTCCACCTCTGAAACACATCCTGAATGGACTACTTTGGACGCGGTTTCGCTTTTTGCAGTCAATCCCGCAGCGGGTGGCCCTAGAATCTGAGCGTTTTCTCCTGTTTCCTCCCACGACAACAGCAACAACAGCAGGAAAATGTTCGTTATTTTTCAAGAAGTCTAACAACTTCTATTGAAAAAACAGCGAGCCAACTATATAATTCAATTAAGCGAAAATGTCTTTTAATATTCGCATATTTGTAAGGGTTTACATTTGCCAGTCTTCTCATATTTCTAGAGCTTGCCTATCGGACCTGGGCATGGAAAAACACATGCTCCAGAGTTAACAGGAGGAATTGAACGATGTTGGATCTGGTTTCGTTGCGAAGAGAGTTTCATAGACATCCAGAGGTGGGTTTTACGGAGTTCCGTACCGCTTCCAAGGTAGTAGAGATTTTGACGTCCCTCGGCTATGAGGTCATATACGGACAAGAAGCAATCGATGGAGATTCCCGTCGGGGCTTGCCTTCCGAGGCGGTTCTCGAGGCAGCGTATGAAAGAGCTTTGCGTGACGGTGCAAACCCGGCGATCGTTGAAAAAATGCGCGGTGGCTATACAGCAGTGATCGGTGTGAAGAAAGGGAAGGCACCTGGACCAACGGTTGCTTTCCGTTTTGACATGGACGCACTGCCTGTATTGGAAAGTACGGAGCAAGACCATTTTCCACAAGCGAATGGCTTCCGCTCCCATTATGAAGGCAACATGCATGCTTGCGCTCACGACGGTCATACCACGATTGGCTTGGGATTGGCAGAAGCGCTTGCAGCAGGAGATTTTTCCGGTACGCTCAAACTGATCTTCCAACCAGCCGAAGAAGGTGTTCGCGGTGCGTATGCGATCGTGGAAAAAGGTCATTTGGACGATGTTGACTATATTTTCTGCAACCATTTGGGTGTCAATGTGCCGCTAGGTGAGGTACACGGCGGTTCTTACGGATTTTTGGCTACCACGAAAATGATGGCGCATTTCTACGGTGTTTCTTCTCATGCTGGTGCATCGCCAGAGCAGGGGAAAAATGCATTGCTCGGAGCGGCTACCGCTCTGTTGAACATTCATGCGATTCCGCGCTTCAGCACTGGTGATACGAGAGTCAATGTGGGTGTGCTAGAAGGCGGAACAGCAGCGAACATCATTCCAGCCTATGCCAAGATGGTTGTGGAGACGCGCTCCATTACCGAAGAAGTAAATGCAGAAGTAGAAAACCGCGTGCGCAACATCATCGCGCACAGTGCTGCTATGCATGAGCTCGACTACACGATCGAAGTCGTCGGGGGAGCAATCCCGATCAACTATGATGTGGAGATGGCAGAGCTGGCACTGGAAGAAGCCAAGCAGGTAGAAGGCTTCCATTCCTTTAAGCACGGCGATTACAATTCGATGGGCAGTGAAGATGCCAGCTTTATGATTAAACGCGTTCAGGATCGTGGCGGAAAAGGAACGTACATGGCAATCGGTACGGATATCCCGGCGCCTCACCACCATCCAAAATTCGATATACAAGAAGAGATTTTGCCACGCAGCGTAGCGCTTTTGAACCGAATTGCAAGACGATTGCTGACGTAAAAAACGTTCCTAACTGAGCGAAAAAGCACGTGGACAACGAGGGCAGAGAGGATGTTTGCGAATGCATACCAAGCGAATTGCAGAAATGATTGAGAATAAACGAGATGCCTTTATCAAGGTGAGCGATCAGATTTGGGATTTCGCGGAGACGCGCTTTGAAGAGTACCAATCTGCTGAGCTGTTGGCTCAAACACTCGAAGGAGAAGGCTTTCAGGTAGAACGCGGAGTAGGTGGAATCAAAACGGCCTTCATCGGAAGCTTTGGCAGCGGCAATCCTGTCGTGGCGATTTTGGGAGAGTTCGATGCTCTGTCGGGCATGAGTCAGAAAAAAGGCCAAACTACAGAAGAGCCTCTCGTAGCGGGAGCAAACGGCCATGGCTGTGGACACAACTTGCTTGGTACCGCTTCTCTTGCGGCAGCCGTTGCCGTGAAAGAGTACATGGAAGAGAACAACATGACGGGGACTGTTCGTTACTACGGCTGCCCAGGGGAGGAAGGCGGCTCCGGGAAAGCGTTCATGGCGCGAGCAGGATTGTTTGACGACGTAGATTTTGCACTTTGCTGGCACCCAATGGGCTACAACAGCATCATGTCCATCGATTCGCTCGCGAACTATCAAATTTACTTCAAGTTCAAAGGAAAGAGTGCCCATGCGGCAGCAAGTCCACATCTCGGTCGAAGCGCACTGGATGCTGTGGAATTGATGAACGTCGGCGTGAACTACTTGCGTGAGCACATCATCCCGGAAGCACGTGTGCACTATGCCATCACGAACTCCGGCGGCTTGTCGCCAAATGTGGTTCAGCCAAAAGCAGAGGTGCTCTATCTCGTACGTGCGCCAAAGGTTGATCAAGTACAGGAAATTTACGAGCGCGTATGCAAAATTGCGCAAGGTGCTGCACTTATGACCGAAACAGAAGTAGAGATCGTATTCGACAAAGCGTGCTCGAACCTCGTGCAAAACAAGCTGCTCGAAGAGGTTATGTACAAAAACTTTCAGGAGCTGGGCGTCCCTGTACATGATGAAGCGGAACTGCAATTGGCAAAAGAAATGCGTGCGACGCTGTCCAAGCAGGAACTCGCTACATCGGAAAAACTGTCGGCGGACACACCTGCACCAGACATGGTGACGTGGCTCAACCCATACGATGGATCAAAAATCCCGCTGAACGGCTCAACGGATGTAGGGGATGTCAGCTGGATTACGCCAACTGCGCAATGCACAACTGCGTGCTATATTAACGGCTCCACGCTGCACTCCTGGCAATGGGTGTCTCTCGGGGCAACGTCCATGGCACATAAAGGGATGCTGCATGCGGGGAAAGTCATGGCTTCTACAGCTATTGACATGCTGAAAAAACCAGAGCTGATCGAACAGGCAAAAGCCGAGTTGAAACAGCGTCTGGGCGGTCAAACGTATGTATGTCCGATTCCAGAGGGTGTTATGCCTTCTGTAAAAAAATAAGAGATACACGGAAATAACACGGACGACTTCTGAACGATCAGGGGTCGTCTTTTTTGTTCAATAGGAAGGTCTTCGTGTAGAATAGCCAAAAGGAGTTGCGAAAATCAGATGAAAGCCCTGCTCATGTTGTCTTATGCCTCACTGCAATCAATCGATGATATACTGCCTTTTTATACTCATCTGTTTCACGGCAAAATTCCTTCAGCAGATACATTGAAAGCGGCTAAGACACGTTTTCAATCTATTGGCGTTGCAGATCCGCTCGGCTCGATAACAGCTCGGCAAGCCCTGGCCTTGGAGCGGCGGTTGAATCCATTGAGAGGCGAGCGAATCAAGGTCTATCAAGCTACGAAGCATACGTCTCCTTTTGTGCACGAGACGATTCAACAAATGGTCGCAGATGGCGTTACCGAGTTGTACGCGTTTCCGACATCTCCCTTGTATTCGAGAACGGGAACAGCAGCCTATTATCAGAGTGTTCGAAAGGCGCTCGAAGCCAGCGGTGCAAACATTCCGGTTTTGGAAATCAATCATTGGCACCGCTATCCGGGTATTGCAGAAGCGATCAGTCTTCGCCTACGAACGGCACTGCAATGGCTCTCCATGGACAACCGTTCCGAAGCGACTGTGTTGTTTACGGCCCACAGCCAACCGGGGGTGCCAGAAGTGAACAACGAGTTCATCCAAGCTTTTACGGAATTGGCTGAAGAGGTCGCCATGCGAGCCGATTGCAAGAAGTGGCTGCTCGCTTACCGAAGCGCGGGCCCGGCCCCGCAGAAATGGTTAGGACCGGATGTGCTTGCGATGATCGAAAAAGTAGCCGAGTCAGGCGGCAAGGCAGTCGTCGTCTGTGACTTGCTGTCTTTGACCGAAAATGTGGAGGCGATTTTCGATTGCAGAATCCATTGCCGAATGAAAGCAGAGGCTTGCGGGCTGGAATTTGTCTCTACTGAGTTTCTGAATGATTCCGCTGACTATATCGACGCTCTAGTAGAGCTGATTCGTGAGAGAATAGAGCAGTCCGAAGAGAGGAAGAGTTGACTTTCCTCCTCTTTTTTTATAGCGTGAAAATCTCCTTGATGACAAAGTGAACTTTCACTCTCCTGTTCCTTCAGGACGCATTCACTTGCTGCTCTACGGCCGTTCTCTGGTCATATAGCTTATCCCATGTTTTGTCCCTCTAGCAGGAGCCGTATACTTTCGAAGATCGATTTCGCTTCCGAACTTTTATATACTTTTTGGCATAGTGAATCTTGAGCCAAGGGGCATTCTTTAACGATGTTCTCCTAAAACCTATTCCCAATTATTTCATTTGATCAAGCGAACCGTTCATGTTATATTAAGAGTCCGCCTTTCAAAAACAGGCGAAATAAAGGAACAAAACGAACCACTCCAAATATTACCTGTTGATTTGAATAATCATACGTGGTATATTGTGAATCTAGCGCTTTTGAAGTGCTGGTGAAAATGCTCTTTGAAAACTGAACAGCGAAAGCGTTAATGAGTCTATCATTAAATGATTTGCCAGCTTTGAACCAGTAACAAACTTTATTGGAGAG